>CAVPAU010000008.1:0-38266 GCA_963701635.1 uncultured Solirubrobacterales bacterium | reverse complement strand
CACTGACAGCGCCCCTCGGTCGTGAGAGTCGAGTCTCATGAAAGGTCTCTCCATGCGGTGGGCGAAGCCTCGGTCAGCAGGTGCCCGGTGAATCCACCCCGTCCGGAAACAGGACGAGAGTCGCGTCGCAGTCCCTGACGTTCCACTCGGTGCGCTGGGCGGGATCGGCTGAAGACGTGACCGCAGCCCGGGATAGCGATCGAGCAGCCCGGGCGGCGAGACGAAGTCCTCGCCCGGCCACCCGCCGGGCACCAGCCTCCGTACGGAATACCGAGTTCGATCGCTGTGTCGAGCGCAGCCCGGTCGACGCCCGTCGGCCGCCGGAGGTGACCAGGCTTACGCCGTAGACACTTGTTGGCATTGAACGGATCGCCCTCTCGCCGATCCGGGCATTGTCAGGAACCGCACCGATGTGGACCCCCGCTGATGCGCGCTCACGCGCCCAGACGGACGGGCAGCGTGCGCAGCTGGTTGACGAAGCCGGACCGCACGTACCTCGGTTCACCGTCGATCTCCATGTCGGGGAAGCGTTCGAGCGTTTCTTCGACGAGGATCTTCAGCTCGAGTCGGGCGAGCGCCGCGCCGAGGCAGAAGTGCCGACCGCCCGCGCCGAAGGCCTGGTGCTCGGGGTTGCGGTGGACGTCGAAGCGGTCGGGATCCTCGTAGCGGGTCTCGTCCCGGTTCGACGAGACGTACCACATGACCACCTTGTCGTCCTCCTTGATCTGCTGGCCGAGCAACTCGGTGTCGTTGGTCGCGGTCCGCCGGAAGTGGGCGAAGGCGGGGAACATCCGAAGCGACTCCTCGACCGCCGAAGGGATCAGGCCCGGGTCCTCGAGCAGCATCTCCATCTGCTCGCGGTCCTCGAGCAGCGCTCTCATCGCGCTGCAGTAGGTGGCCTTGGTGCTGTCGTTGCCGGCGGCCATGAGCAGGAAGAAACCCATCACGATCTCGTGCTCTTCGAGGCTCTGCCCGTCGACCTCGGCGTGGACCAGCACGCTGGTCAGGTCGTCGGTCGGGTTCTCCCTGCGATCGGCGATCAGCTTGGCGCAGCGCTCGAATACCTCCGGCACGTCGCGCTGCATGACCGTTTCCATGCCTTCCGGATTCACGTCGGGATCGTTGGCGCCGAGGATGGTGTTCATCAGGCGGGCCCACACGAGGTCGTCCCCCGGCGGCAGGCCCATGAAGCTGCCGATCACCCTCGAGACGACGGGTTGGGCCACGTCGTCGACGAGGTCGCAGGCTTCCCGGCCATCGAGCTGGTCCAAGACGTCACGGGTGATTTCCCGAATCGCCTCTTCGTGCTCGGCGATGCGCTTCGGAGTGAAGCCGCGCTGGAAGAGCGCCTTCAGCCGGTCGTGCTTGGGCGGGTCCATGCCGATGAACATCGCCGTCGTGAGCTCGAGAGGAAGCCCGGCATGGGTCGCCGCCAGGATGCCGCCGCGCTCCGACGAGTAGGTCTGCCAGTCGAGGCTCACCTCGCGCACCCCTTCCGCGGTCGTCACCGACCAGAAGCCGTCTTCCTCGGGGAACATCTCGATCCGGTCCGAACGATGCACCGGGCACTCTGAGCGAAGGCGCCGGAAGAGATCGTTCGGCGGCCCCTCCTCCCACAGCTCATCGGTGAGAATCGAGATCTGGTCGAGCGGTCCTTCGGGGTCGACTTTCACTTCCTGCCTCCTTCTGCGACGGGCCAACAGCGGTCACCCTACCCCGGCGGGCGCCGGAAGGTCAGGTGCTGCGATTCGGCTGCGGGCGGACCCCTGCCGGGAACTGTCCGTCGGCCCATGATCCGAGCCCGGCGGCGACTCGCCCTGCCCCGCAGAGCGGGCTCCCCGGGGCAGGGCGCGTCGGCCTCGTCGGCGCTACTGGGCCCGGTCGTACTTGAACGAGACTCCGAGCCGGACCCGGAATTCCGAGATCTTGCCGTCGGAGATGGTCACGTCTTCCCGGGTGACCTCGGCGACGCGCAGATCGCGCACCGTCTCCCCCACCCTCTCGACTGCGTTCCTGGCGGCCTGCTCCCAGGATTCGGAACTGACTCCGACCACTTCCGTCACGCGGTACACGCTTTCAGCCATCTTGCTTCCTCCTTGGTTACCTGGATGAGTCGTGCCCTGAGCCTAGCGCCGGCATGACCCGGGTTCCGGCCGCCTCAGGCCCGGGCCGTGACTCCGGCGGCGTCGGGCGGTCGGGCCAGCGGGTAGTCGGGCAGCCTCCTGGTCGGAGGAAGCGAAGCGAACACGAGCAGCGCCGCGATCAGAAACGCCAGCTTCAGGGCCTGCAGCTGTGCGTCTTCGTATTCGGCCACGAGGTTGTCGGTCGTTTCGCCGCTCAGCCCCTCCTGCTCGGCTGCGGTCCTCACCTGATCCGACGCGACGAAGCTCCCTCCCGAGCTCAGTTCGACTTCAACCTGGTCCTTGATACTCGCGGGGATATCCGGGTTCTCGGCGACGTTACCCGAGAACGCGGCGAGCAGGCCGGTGATGACCACGGCACCGAGCAGGGCGGTCCCGAGCGAGGAGCCGAGCTGCTGGGAGGTGTTCTGAAGTCCGCCCGCCTCGCTGCGGTCGTCATCGCCGACCGAGGACTGAACCACGTTCCCGAGCTGGGAGACCACGAGACCCATCCCGATCCCGAGCACGCCCATCGCGGTCAGGAAGCTGGCGCTGTCGAGCTCGATGTCGATCGTCTGCAGCATCATCAGCACGGAGACCAGGACGATCGCGAGTCCGACCCGGACGATACGGCGGGCCGAGAAGCGCTTCGACAGAGCCGATCCGACGACGGCGGCGAGGAAGAGTCCAGCCGATGCAGGCAGCATGTGAACCCCGGTCTCGAGCGCATCGAGTCCCTGGACCACCTGGAGGTACAGCGGAACGGTGAAGAAGATTCCCATGAGCAGCAGGTTCTGAGCCAGCAGCATCGCCACGCCGCCGCGGAGGCTGCGGATCTTCAGCAGCCCGAGGTGGATCAGTGGCTGCTGACCGGTCGTTTCCCGGTGCCGCTCCCAGACGACGAAGCAGTACAGGATCAGGGCACCTGCGGCGATGACGAACGGGGTCAGCGAGAACCCGAAGGGTTCGACCGGCGAATCGAGCGGGAACAGCCAGCCCCACGTGCTCGCCCGGAGTACGCCGAAGACCAGAGTAGCCAGCCCGAGCGCCGAGAGCACGCCGCCGAACCAGTCCAGGCGTACTCCGTCGGGCTTCTCAGGCTCGCTGATCAGGCGTGTGCCGAGCAGGATGCCGGCTGCGACCAGGACCTCGCCTACGAAGACGATGCGCCATGTGACCTCAGTCGTGGCCCAGCCACCGAGGATCGGCCCGACCGCGATCCCCGCGCCCGCGACCCCGCCGAGCACCCCGTAAGCCAGGGCCCGGTCCTTGCCTTCGTAGCTGCCGGCAACCAGGGCGACCATGGCCGGGAGAACCATCGCCGCGCCTATGCCCTCCAGCACCGACCAGCCGGTAGCCAGCATGAGAACGCTGCTCGACGCCGCGGTCATGGCCGAGCCGGTCGCGTAGACGACGAGACCGACTGCGAAGACCTTTCGCCTGCCGAAGATGTCCCCGAGCTTGCCGCCGACCAGCATCAGGCTGGCCATGACCAGCGCGTAGAAGGCGATGATCGCCTGGATCGTGGTCACATCGGTATCGAAGTCTTCGACAAGCTGCGAGATCGCGACGTTCATGACGGCCTGGTCGAGCACCATCAGGAACTGCGCTGTGGCCAGAACGACCAGTGCCCCCCATTTCGCCATCTCTTGATCATGACGGACAGAGCGGCGTCCTGAGGCCGTCTCCGGTCCTGCAAGGCGGTACGGTAGGTGGAGGACTTCGGCCCCCGTTTGTGACGCGGGTCCGCCACAGGCAACGAAAACGGAGGAAAACGCGAATGACCACCAGCACCGCCACCAGTCTCGACCGGACCCGAATCAAGGAACTCACCGAGCGCGAGGAAGAACGGCTCAACGCCAATACGCAGAAGTCGAAGGAGACCTTCGAGCGCGCCCAGCACCACCTGTCGGGCGGTGTCGCCAGCTCCTACCAGCTGCGTGAGCCGTGGCCGATCTACATGGAGAGCGGCACCGGCCCGAAGGTCTGGGACGTCGACGGCAACGAGATGTGGGACTTCCACAACGGCTTCGGCTCGATGGTGCAGGGCCACGCGAACCCGCTGATCGGCGAGGCCGTCCAGCAGCGCTACAGACAGGGCACTCATTTCGCCGCCCCGACCGAGGACGCGATCGCGGTCGGCGACGACCTCGCCGCGCGCTGGGGACTGCCGAAGTGGCGCTACACGAACTCCGGCTCGGAGTCGACCATGGACGCGATCCGGATCGCCCGCGGCCACACCGGCCGTGACGACGTGATGAAGATCTTCGGCTCCTACCACGGACACCACGACACGGTGATGGTCTCGATCGGCGTCGAGTACGACCAGATCGGCGACCATGAGAACCTCGCCTCGCTGCCCTACGGGGCCGGCATCCCCCAGGCGACCGTCGACCAGGTCGTGGCCGTGCCGTTCAACGATGCCGGCGCGATGGAGCGGCGCATCGTCAAGATGAAGGAAGAGGGGCGCCTGCCTGCCTGCGTGATCATGGAGGCGGCGATGATGAACCTCGGCGTCATCCTGCCGGAGGACGGCTACCTCGAAGAGGTCCGCGAGATCACCGCCCGGCACGGCGTCGTCCTGATCTTCGACGAGGTCAAGACCGGCATCGCGATCGCTGCCGGCGGCGCAGTCGAGAAATTCGGCGTCGTACCCGACATGGTCACGCTCGCCAAGGCGCTCGGCGGAGGCTTCCCGGTCGGCGCGATTGGCGGCTCGGAAGAGGTCATGGCCTGCGTCGAAGACGGATCGGTCTACCAGGTCGGCACGTACAACGGGAACCCGCTCTGCATGGCTGCGGCCCGGGCCAACCTCGAACAGGTGATGACCCCGGAGGCCTACGAGAAGCTCGACCACCTCAACGACCGCATCCTCGCCGGCTGCGACGAGGTCGTCGCCAAGCACAACCTGCCCGGCTACACGGTAGGCATCGGCTCGAAGGGCTGCGTGACGTTCTCACCCGAGCACGTCAACGACTACGAGTCGTTCAAGGCCAACCAGGACGCTGAGCTCAGCGAGCTGGCCTGGCTGTTCAACATGAACCGCGGCATCTTCATGACCCCCGGCCGCGAAGAGGAGTGGACGCTGTCGGTCACCCACACCGACGAGGCGATCGACCGCTACGTCGAGGTGTTCGAGGAGATGGCCTTCGAGCTGACCCGGCCGTAGGCGGAGGTTTCACGGCGCCGGTCTCAGCCGGGACCGGCGCCCAGCCTCACCCTGATCCTCGCCACTCCGGAGGGGCCCTCTTTGAGAGCCGCCTCAGGAGTTCCTGAGAATTCGCGCGCTCAGAAGACGAGCAGGACCGCGCCGGCGAGCATCAGGACTGCCAGCAGGGCAGCGATCACGCGAACCACGTTGCCCGACATCATCACGTCGGGCGATCCGGTCGCCTCGTTGTCGATGCCAAGCTCGCGCATCTCCTGCTGGATCTCGGCCTCGGTCTCCGGTTCGTTGCTCATCGACCAACCCTATTGGCCCGGGCGGTTGAACTCGCCGCGAAAATGGCGGCGGCTGTTGTCGAGCGCCTGTTCGAGCAGGCCGTTGCCCGCATGCGGCGAAGGTTGCTTCGGACCGAAGCGGTGGTGGTAAGTGACCTGGCCGTTGCCGTGATTCACCGCCACGACGATCGCGGCCAGCTCGACCGATGCGCTTTCGTCGTAGTTGCCGGCGATGCTCTCGAGGAACTGGGCGGCAAGGGTGCCGATATCGGATTCAACGCTCATTCGATTCCTTTCGGGGGGCCGCCTGGATGGCTCTGTGCCAGATCAGCGCGGGCGATGTCCGACCGATGTTAGCCGTGCGCCACTCGACCGATCGAGGCTCGGCAAAACCGGAATGCAGGCGGGAACCTCGTTGTTCACGGTGCCGGCCCAAGACTTCCGCCTGGTCGAACTGCGCACGAGGTTTCCCCCTCGCAGGACGCTGGACCCGGACCGGATTCGACCGCCGAGCGAGAGTGAACAAGGCACCGTAAGGAGCGCCGGAACGAGGGTGGCTACCATTTCATGAACACGCCTGTTTGCAGATCGGGAACGCTAGTTGATACGTTGGCAGAGAGATCAGAAGCATCTGCACGGCCCCGTACGGGGTTCCAGGGCAGCAGACTCAATCGGATAACTGCACGGCCTGAAAATGGCTCCAGGGCAGCAAACTCAATGAACGAGGAGGCTGAAATGGAAACCGCAAACCGATCGATCTCGAGCGGCACGGCCCTTGTGGGTCTGGCCGAAGAAGAGGCACTCTGGGAGCGAAGGGATGACCCCGCGGCGCGCGAAGAGCTGGCCGGGCGCTACATCGACTTCGCCCGCGGAATCGCACTGTCGTTCAGGACGGGGTCAGAGTCGGTGGACGACCTCGTTCAGGTCGCGAGCCTGGCCCTGGTCAAGGCGATCGACCGCTTCGACCCATCCCGGGGCATCCCGTTTCAGGCATTCGCGTCGCCGACCATCAGCGGCGAGCTGAAGCGGCATTTCCGCGACCGGGTTTCCCCGGTTCGCGTACCTCGCAGCCTGTACGAGCGGATCGCCGAAGTGGACAACGCGGTGAGCGACCTCAGCGCCGAGCTGAGGCGCGGCCCCAGCGTCGCGGAAATCGCCGACGAACTCGAAACCGCTGAATACGAGGTCCTCGAGGCGATAGAAGCCAAGCAGAGCCGATACCCCGTATCGATGGAGTCCCCGGGCCGGTCCGGTCCCGACGAAGTCGCGCCGGCCGAGCGCATCGGCACAGAGGACGACACGTTCGACGAAGTCGAGCACAACCTGACCCTGCGGGCCGCGGCTGACGAGCTCTCGGAGACCGACAGGCGGGTTCTGCGCCTCCGGTTCCGGGAGGACCTGACGCAGTCCGAGATCGCAGAGCGCATCGGCTACTCGCAGATGCATGTGTCGAGGATTCTCCGGCGATCGATCGAAACGATGCGACAGGCACTGGACCCGGAACTGGCCTGATGCGATGCGAAAAGCTTGCGGCCGACCGCCGTCGGCCGGTCGGTTGCGGACTTCAGGCGCCGGCCACTGTTGCCGAGACGGCCTCGTCCAGCCTCGAAGACGCCTCGTCGAGCTCGTCACTCGTTGCCGTCCAGCTGGCGATTACGTTCTGCCCGTAGCGCTTCGTGCCTGTCCACGAACACGCGTTCAGCGACTTCTGCTTCTCGTAGCGCACGCACTGCCTGGTCCAGACCACGCCGTCGGCGTCGGGCTCGGCGACGTTTGTGATCAGGCGCACGGTGTCACCGCCGCTCTCGACCGGCGTGTCGTCCCGGCTCTCGCCGGTAACGGCGTCGAGGATCAATTCCGGGTCTCCCCCCGGTTCCACCACGTATATCTGGACCGTCCCGAATTCCTCGACGAACGCGGTCTCGGCATCGCTTGAAGTCATCGGGTCGCCGTCATCGTCGAAGCCGAGCAGAACCGTCTCCCCGGGGAAGTCCGAAGCGGTGAGCTCGATCCCGGTCTCTTCGGCGAAACCGGTCCTGAACTGGTCTGCGCTCACCCTCGTGGCGGGATCGGGCGCCGCCACTGTGTCGGAGCCACCGTCGTCTTCTCCGCCACAGCCGACGACGGCAGCGATCGCGAGAACGCAGACAAGCGCGGCCAGGACTGGGAAGGATCGCCTCATGCGAGCCCCAACCTACCGGGCTGCGCTAGTTTGCGGCCGTGGCACCGATGGGCGACGAAGAGGTCGAGAAGTGGCTCACGGCCGTGAAGCCGGTCGAGCCGACCACGCCGGGCGAGGTGACCCTGCTCTGCTGCGACGTCGAGGCCAGCGGCCTCGAGCTCAACCGGGTGAGGATATGGGTCGAGGACATGGGAGGCTGGGGCTTTTTCGACAACGTCGAGACGCCCTATTTCGAAATACCCGACACCAAGGCCCCGGCCTACGACCCCGAGGCGATGAGCAAAGCCGAGTACGACCGGATCACGGCTCGATCACGGCGAACCACGGACTGAAAGAGTCGAGCAGCCCGACGATTTCAACCAGCGGGCCCGGATCCGGCTCAACCTTCACCGTGCCCGAGCCGATCGCCTCTTCCAGGTCCACCTGGGCGCTGACGATGCCGTCGAGCACCTCCCGGTCGATGGTCACGGTCGCGTCGGGATCGGCCACGGTGCGGCCGACCGAATGGCTGAGGGCGCCGTTCTCCAGTCGCAGCCAGGCGGTCTGGTTGGTGTCGGGCAGGACGAAGTTGACCGTGATCTCCCGGCCGGCGGCCTCGGGCCCGTCGAGCCGGACCGCGAGGTAGTTGAAGATCATCCCCAGCGTCAGCGCGTGGATCGTCTCGGGACTGGCGGTGTCGACCATCTCCGGCAGGACCGGTGAGCCGAACCTCAGTTCCTGGGCCCCCGTCAGGTAGGCGTTGCGCCAGGTCGAGGATTCGGCCTGGTAGCCGAGCTGTTCCATCGCGTCGGCGGTCAGCTCACGCGCCGCCCGGTCGGCAGGGTCGGCGAATACGACGTGTTTCATCACCTGGGCCACCCATCGGTACTCACCGCGCTCGAAGCATTCGCGCGCCCGCTCGGTCACCTGCCCGGCGCCGCCCATGTATTCGACGTACTTCTTCGCCGCCGCGACCGGCGTGAGCGGGTCGAGGTTGGCCGGGTTGCCGTCGAACCAGCCGAGGTAGCGCGTATAGGTCGCCTTCACGTTGTGGCTGACCGTGCCGTAGTAGTCGCGCACAGCCCAATGCCGCTCCAGCGACTCGGGCAGCCGGACCTTCTCGGCGATCTCGATCGGCGTATAGCCGTGATTGGCCAGCCGCAGGGTCTGATCGTTGATGTAGCGGTAGGCATCCCGGCCCTTGCTCAGCATCTCGACGATGCGCTCGCGGCCCCACGACGGCCAGTGGTGCATGCCGTACATGACTTCAGCCTCGCCGCCCCAGCGCTCGATCGTCTCGTTCAGGTACATCGACCACGCCTGCGGGTCGCGGACCTGGGCGCCACGGATCGGGTACGTGTTGTGCAGGGTGTGCACGCAGTTCTCGGCCGCCGTGAGAGCCTTCAGTTCCTCGATGTACCAGTGCATCTCGGCCGGCGCCTCGGTGTCCGGGGTGAGCATGAAGTCGAAAGCGAGGCCGTCGATGACCATTCGCGAGTTGTTCTCGGTGATTTCATCGGTCGGCCGGATCAGCGTCACGGTGCCGAGCGAGACCCCGGGGCCGAGGCCGGTCCCGACCGATCCCTGGTCGTCCGGAGCGAGCAGGGCCCCGAACTGGTACATCGCGCGACGGGTCATCGCGGTGCCGGCCATGACGTTCTCGGAGACCGCGGCTTCGAGGAATCCCTCGGGGGCGACCACCTTCACCCGACCCGCGATGACGTCTTCCTCTGCGACCACGCCGCGTACGCCACCGTAGTGGTCGACATGGCTGTGGGAGTGGATCACGGCGACGACCGGCTTCTTCGGGCGGTGCTCGAAGTAGAGATCCAGCGCCGCTCTCGCGGTCTCCGCCGAGATCAGCGGATCGACCACGATGATGCCGCTGTCCCCCTCGATCACGGTGAGGTTGGAGATGTCATAGCCGCGAACCTGGTAGATCCGCTCGCAGACTTTGAACAGACCGCCCTCGGCCACCAGCCGGGCCTGCCGCCAGAGGCTGGGGTTGACCGTGTCCGGCGCCTGCTCGCGCCCCTTGGCGAAATCAAGCCGGGCCGGGTCGAATACGAAGTCTCCGTTCGGCTTCAGCACATGACCTTCGGGCAGCGGGGCGATGAAGCCGCGACTCGCTTCTTCGAAGTCACGCTCGTCCTCGAAGGGAAGGGTCTCGAGGACCCTGCCCTGCGCCTGCCTGGTGAACTCGCTGGCCGCTTTGCGTTCGCTCATCAGAGCTCTCCCTCCGTATCGTGTGTCGCCTCGCCGCTGCCTCGCCGGCTGCCGGCTCATTATGCTCCATCGATGCCGAGCGAGCGCCCGGACAGGAACCGCGACGGGACCTCGATCACCTCCAACGAGTACGCCGGCCTGCTGCTGGCCGTACTGGTCCCGCTGGTCGGGCTGGCCTTCGGCATCTACCTCCGCCGCGAAGGAAGTCCCTTCGGCAACCGCATCATCTGGATCTCGATCGCCGCCGCCGCGATCTGGATCTTCCTGGTAGTCAGGTAGTCGGGATGTCCCCAACGGGCTGCCCCGGCGCTCAGCCGGGTCTGTGGGCGGTCGAGACGGTGACCGAGCCGGTGACCGGAAACGGGTAGTCGAGACCGTCCAGCGCCGCTTCGAGCCGCTCGGGCTCGAGCCTCCCTGCGCTGGGGCCCATCGCGACCAGATCGGCGGCCTCGGACCGGCTCAGGTTCAGCTGCCAGACCACCGGGCTCGACTCCATGTCGTCGGCCAGGGGACCGAGCGTACTCCTGAGCCTCTGGTCCTTGTCGGGGTCCACCGAGATCATCGACAGCGGCCCGGTCAGTTCACCGAGATGCCCGGGCCCGGGCGTGACCGTGACCAGCCGACCGGCGGGGGCGAGGATGCGGGCGATTTCCTCCCCGTTCCTCGGCGCGAAGACGTTCATCACGATCGCCGCGCAGCCCGGGGCGAGCGGCAGGCCGTCCCAGATGTCGGCCACCACGGCAGCGGCCCGCGGATGGCAGCGCGAGGCGCGTCGGGCGGCGTACTTCGAGTTGTCCAATGCGATGCCCACCCGTTCCGGAATCGCCTCGAGCACCCGCTCGAGGTAGTAGCCGGGACCCGATCCGAGGTCCACGACGGCCCCCTCGATCCCCGCCATCCCTGCGCCGGAGGCCGCCTCGGCGACGGCGACCGCGACGGGCTCGAACAGGCCGGCGCCGAGCACTCGCTCGCGGGCCTCGATCATCGCCGCCGAATCGGCCGTGTGGGTCCCGGAGTGCCTGCCGAGCAGGCTTACGTAGCCCTGCCGGGCGATGTTCGATGTGTGGCCGTTGCTGCAGATCAGCGAAGCGCCGTTCTTGCGCAGGCCACCCCCGCAGTGGGGACAGACCAGAAACGGGACCGCTTCGTCGCTCAGGTTCCCCATACTTCACTTTGTATAGTCACGGGGATGCCCACGTTCCGCAGACTGCTCGGCTTCCTCCGGCCGCACCGGCGTGCGCTCTGGGGCTCGCTCGTCTTCGCCTGGGGCGCCATGGCGATGACCGTACTGATCCCGTGGCTCATCGGGCAGGCCGTCAACGCGATCGAGTCCGGCGACGAAGACGCGCTGCTGCCACTGGTCGGAGTCATCATGGCGGCCGCCGTGCTGCGACTCGGCCTGACCACGGTGCGGCGGATAATCGCGGGCCGGGTTTCGCTCGCGGTGGAGTTCGACCTGCGCCAGAGTCTCTACAACCACCTGCAGCGGCTCGAGCTCGGGTTCTTCGACACCCAGCAGACCGGCCAGCTCATGTCGAGGGCGACGGTAGATCTGCAGGCGATCCGCTTCTTTCTCGGCTACGGGCTCATCTTCTTTTCGCAGAGCCTGCTCACCGTCGCGCTGGCGGGCGCCGTCATGTTCGTGATCAACCCGTGGCTGGCCCTGATCGCCCTGGCCCCGACCCCGCTCGTCGCCCTGACTGCCGTCCGCTATACGCGACAGTCCAGGCCCGCACTGCAGGAGGTCCAGCAGCGCATGGCCGAGATGACCGCCGAGGCCGAAGAGAACGTCACCGGGATCCGCGTCGTGAAGGCCTTTGCGCAGGAGGAACACCAGCTGAGCCGCTTTCAGGGGTCGGTCTCGAGGCTGTTCGACCAGAGCATCAAGTCAACCCGGATTCAGGCCTTTTTCTCGCCCCTGATCGGCACCCTCCCGCAGCTGGGGACAGCCGCCGTCCTGCTGGTCGGCGGTACCGCGGTCATCAACGGCAACCTCGACCTCGGCGACCTGACCGCGTTCTACTCGTACATGCTCATCCTCGCTTCGCCGATGCGCATGGTCGGCATGGCCCTGGGAATGGGCCAGCGCGCGATAGCGGCCGGCAACCGCCTGTTCGAGGTCCTCGACCGCGACCCCGAGATCACCTCTCCCGAGGGCGCGCCGGCGCTGCCCCCGGGCGACGGACGCGTCGTGCTCGAAGGCGTCTCGCTGCGCTATTCGCCCGAGACCCCCGAGGCGCTTCGTGACATCGACCTGGTTGTCGAAGGCGGCTCACGGGTGGCCCTGGTCGGACCGTCCGGCTCCGGGAAGACCAGCCTCGTGTCGCTGATCGCAAGGCTGTACGACCCCGGGCGGGGGCGGATCTCGATAGACGGCGCCGACCTGAGGACGGTCGATGTCGACTCGCTGCGCAGCGAGACCGCCTACGTGTCGGAGGACAGCTTCCTGTTCAGCGACACGGTTGCCGCGAACATCGCCTACGCACGAGCGGACGCCACCTCGGAGGAGATCGAGCGCGCGGCGATGCTGGCCCAGGCCCACGACTTCATCACCGATCTGCCCGACGCCTACGAAACCGTCGTCGGGGAGCGCGGCCTGACCCTTTCGGGAGGCCAGCGCCAGCGCATAGCCATTGCCCGGGCGATCCTGGCCGACCCCAGGGTGCTGATCCTCGACGACGCCACCTCCTCGCTCGACGCGACTACCGAACGCCGGATACGGGCCGGGCTCGACCAGGCGATGCGGGGCAGGACGACCTTCGTGATCGGGCACCGGCTCTCGACGATCTCGCTGGCCGACCGTATCGTGCTGATGGAAGACGGCCGCATCACCGACTCGGGAAGTCACGCCGACCTGCTCGAGCGCTCGATGCTCTACCGGCAGCTGGTCACGTCGGAGGGACCGGAGCAGAACTTCATCGACGAGTCCGTCGAGGTGCTCTCTTGAGCGGCCGTGCCGAAGCCGCCGGGACGACGGCATCGCCTCCGCGGCGGCTGGAGCGCTTCCGCGGCGAGCCCGGGCGCGGTCGCAAGGTCCGGTGGGTGCTCGGCCTGCTGCGGCCCTACCGGCGACGCGTCGTGCTGATGACGCTCGCCGTGATCGCAGCGAGCGCCACCTCGCTGGCCCCGCCGTACCTGGCGGGTCGGGCGATCGACTCGGGGATCATCGCCGGCGATACGAGCGCCCTGGCGTGGATCGTCGTGGCATTCCTCGCGGTCTCGGTCACGTACGCGCTGTTCAGCTACCTGCAGACGTATCTCGTCGGCTGGGTGGGGGTCAGGGTGCTGCAGGACCTGCGCGAAGAGGTCTTCAAGCACATTCAGAGGATGTCGGTCGGCTTCTTCACCAGAAACCGTCCCGGCACGCTGATCTCGCGAATGACCAACGACATCGAAGCCCTGAACCAGTTGATCAGCCAGGGCATCGTCACCCTCTTCTCGAACCTGCTGACGCTGGTCGGCGTGGTCGCGATCCTGCTACTGCTCGACTGGCGGCTGGCCCTCGTCACCTTCGCGGTCCTTCCGCTGCTGCTGGTGACCAGCATCGTGTTCCGCGCCTACTCCGGCGGGGCGTTCCGCCTCACCCGCGAACGGATCGCCGCGATCACCTCGCACCTGCAGGAGACCCTGAGCGGGGTCCGCGTGGTCAGGAGCTTCGGCCAGGAGAGCCGCCACGTCGAGAAGATGGACGTGCTGAACGAGGCCAACCGCGAGGCGAACATGAAGACCGTGTACCTCAACGCGACGTATTTCCCGGCCACCGAGCTGCTGACCGCGATCGGAACGGCCGCGATCCTGCTCTTCGGCGGCTATCAGGCGATCAACGGCAACATCATGATCGGTGTCGTCGTCGCCTTCATCGGCTACCTGCAGCTGTTCTTCGACCCGATCCAGCAGCTGGCACAGCTCTACGCCACGTACCAGCAGGGCATGGCCGCGCTCGACAAGGTCTTCGGCCTGCTCGACACCCGGGCCGAGATCGTCGACGGTCCCGATGCGATCGAACCGGACACGCTGCGCGGATCGATCCGGTTCGAGGGCGTCGGCTTCAGCTACGACGCCGAAGCCCGGGGCTCGGACTCGGCCGGGCCTGAGGATCGCTGGGCCGTCGGCGGCATCGACCTCGAGATAAGCCCAGGTGAGACCGTCGCACTGGTCGGCAGCACGGGAGCCGGCAAGTCGACGCTGGCCAAGCTGATCACGCGCTTCCACGACCCGCAGGCCGGCCGCGTCCTGATCGACGGGCGGCCGCTGCCGGACTACCGGCAGCGCCCTCTGCGCAGTCAGATGGGCATCGTGCCCCAGGAGGGCTTCCTGTTCTCGGGCACGATCGCCGAGAACATCGCTTTCGGGCGTCCCGACGCAACCACTGAGGAGATCGCCGCAGCAGCCCGCTCGGTCGGAGCCGATCCGTTCATCGAGAGACTGCCGGACGGCCTCGACACGCAGGTAGGAGAACGCGGCATACAACTGTCCTCAGGACAACGGCAACTGGTCGCCTTTGCCCGGGCGATCCTCGCCGAACCGCGGATCCTGATCCTCGACGAAGCCACGTCCTCGGTCGACACGAGAACCGAGAGAACGATCGAGGCCGCGCTGGACCGGCTGCTCAGCGGTCGTACCGCGGTCGTCATCGCACACCGCCTGTCGACGATCAGACGGGCCGACCGCATCGTCGTACTCGATCACGGCCGCATCGCGGAGACCGGAAGTCACGAAGAGCTGATCGAGGCCGGCGGTCTGTACAGCCGGCTGTACGAGGCCTGGACCGACTGACCGCCGGGGCTCGATACGTGGCTGTCTCAGCCGGGACTGATACCGCCACTCGATCCGCCTGAACCACCGCCCGTATCGGGCGGCGCCGGGACGACCCCACCTCCCGTGGGTGGCTCGGCCGGCGCGGGTGCGGGCGCCGGGGCGGGCGCCGGTTCCGGCGCAGGGGCGGGCTCGACCGTACCTCCGTCGGTGCCGGCGCCCGTGTCGGTACCGGTGCCGGTGTCGCCATCGCCTTCGGTGGCGACCGGGGCCGAAGGATCCTCGGCGCAGTCCGTGAAGCCGTAGTCGGCCGCCGCGGACTGGAACTCGGCGAGCGCGGCCGTCGGGTCCGGGTTGGCCGGATCGCCGAGCGCCGTCGCGGCCGTGATGACGTCGGTTGGGGCTTCGCCGTCGGTCGGGGTCCCGAGTCCGTCGAGCCGCTCCGCGACCCCGGTGTAGAGATCCGCGATCTGGGTCGCCTTGAGGGTTTCATCGCTGGTCTCGGAGGCCTGGATGGTGCCGATCGCCGCGTTGACCTCCGCGCAGATGCCGTCCCCAGCGCTGATCAGCTCCGACTGGGTCAGAGAGGTCGCAGCCGGCTCCTCCGGAGCGGCGGGGGCTGATGTCTCTTCGTCACCGCCCCCGCAGGCAGCGAAGCCAACCGGCGCGAGAATCAGCAGGACGACGAGCACGGCCCTTCTGGCGGGTCTCAGCATGCGCTGAAAGTAACACAGCCGACGGTCGTTTCCGAACGGACGAATCGCCTCGAGGCCGCGTCGGAAGGGCGTCGGCGTTATCCTTCCGGTCTACCGCTGCGGGGTAGAATAATGGTAATTCGTGCGGTTCTGGTCCGTGAAATCGGGGTTCGAGTCCCTGCCCCGCAGCCTTTCTAGGCGTCGAAGCCGAGCGCCGACTTGAGCGCCTCTTCACGGTCGGGGTCGAGCACGACGAGTATGTCGTCACCGGTCTGAAGCACCGAGTCCGCGTCAGGCACGAAACCGGTTCCCTCGCGCAGGATCGTGATGACGAGGGTGCGGTCGGGTGTCTCGATCTCGCCGATCCGCCTGCCGGCAACCGGTGAATCCTCGGCCACTCGCAATTCGATGATCTCGATCTTCTCGCTCTCGAGGTCGAGCAGCCTGACCAGTCTGTGATGCGGAACCTCGTGCTCGATCAGGTTCAGGATCAGCCCGGTCGCCGAGACAACCGGGCTGATCCCGAGCAGGTCGAAATGGTCGCGGTTGCGAGGGTTGTTGACCCTGGCGATGATCCTGGTGACTCCGTACTTCTCCTTCGCGACCTGGCTGATCAGGATGTTGTCCTCATCGTCGCCGGTCACCGCGATGACCATGTCGGCCCGTCCGATACCCGCCCGCTCGAGGACCCAGAGCTCCGAAGCATCGCCGTACTGGACGCGGTGCTCGAACTCCTGTTCGACCGCGAGGTAGCGGGACCTGGAGCTCTCGATCAGGGTCACCTCGTGGTCCTGGTCCTCGAGTTCCCGAACCAGGTTCACGCCGACCTTGCCGGCGCCGACGACGATCAGGTACACGCTCAGTCCCCCCCGTTGCCGCCGGCCAGGCTCTGCTCGAGCATTTCGATCGCCACCCGGGTCGGGCAGACGATGTCCATTCCCCGGTCGCGGTAGAAAGCCGCCCGGGCCGGGTCGAGGATCCTCGCCACGACCTTCTCCACCCCGTAACGCCGGCTCGCGATCTGGGCGATCACGATGTTCGTATTGTCGCCGTTCGTGGCAGCGACGAACGCGTCGGCCTTCGTTATCCCCGCGGTCTCCAGCGCGCTCGTCTCGAGCGCGGCGCCGACCGTGAAGATGCCGCCGTGGTCTTCCCATGCCTCGTCGAGCCCCACTTCGAGCTTCGCGTGCGCCTCCGGGTCGCGATCGAGGCAGGAGACCGTATGCCCTTCGGCGAGCATGCTGCGAGCCAGGTTCGATCCGACCCTCCCGCAGCCGACGATGAGAACGTACATCGGCGGGATCTTACGCCTCGTCTTCCGGCGGGGCGGTGAGCAGGACCTGGCAGCCGGCCCGCTTCAGCACGTAGGCGGTGACCGGACCGACCTCGTCGGGCCTGACCTCCCCTATGCCACCGAGCTTCGCCCCGCCGCGGATCGGATTCGGCGGCTCTGCGCCGAGCACGATCGCGTCGGCTCCGAGCTGTTCGGCCGCGAAGACGATTCCGGAGCCGGTCTTTCGCACCCGGCGGATCTCGGTCGAAACCTCGACTCCGGAATACTCCTCGGCGATCAGTCTCGCCCGTTCGACTGCCCTTTCGGCCTCCTCCTCGACGCTCTCGGGCAGCGGATCGTGGATGCCGAGCGAGAGCGGCACCTCGACCGTGTAGAGCACGATCACCTGCGCCCCGCCACCGTTGCCGCCGGGGCGCGGATTCACGGCGAGCAGGCCGGCCGTGCTGACGATGTCCTCGTCGAGCGGGGTCCCGAAGACCGGCACGAGGATCTTCGACAGGCCTTCCTTCAGGTGCGGCCTGGTCAAAGATCGCGGGTCGACGGTCACGTGCCGGTTCATGCCGACCTGCTCGAAAGCGAGGCGGTAGACGGCATAGGCGGCGAGGCCGAACAGAAGCCACGCACCACCGACCCAGCGCGCCGAGTCGTGGTAGAGCACGACCGAGACCAGGGCCAGCAAACCGAGCAGGGCGCCGGCCACCGCCGGCAGGGGAATCGAGCCGGACCGGAAACCGATCGAGACCGGGATCGTGAACGGCCGCTCCCGCTCGGGCATCGTGAAGCGCAACCTGATCACCGACACGTGCGCGATCGTGATCGCGAGCGTGGCACCGAAGGCGTAGAGCCCTGCCAGCATCTCTATGTCACCGAGCAGAGCCAGGCCGAAGACGATCACGGCGCAGATCAGGATCGCCCTGAAGGGGGTCTCGTACCTCTCCCCGAGCCGTCCCAGCCAACTGGGGATCTGACGGTTGACCGCGAGCGAGTAGACGTGTCGCGAGACGCCGAGCATCGCCGTGTTGGCGGCCCAGACCAGGGTCAACGAAGCGACCACGGCGACCAGCCACCTCATTGCGTCGGCGAGCCATTCCGGTTCATACACCGATACGACCCCGAGAACCGGCGCGTCGAGATACGTCGTACCGAGCTCGGTCGCCGGTCCTTCGGGCCCGGGCAGCACCGGCAGGGCCATCAGCGCGATCACTGCGATTCCGGCATAGATGACGGGGACGAGCCAGACCGTGCGCGTGACCAGGTTGCCGAAACGGGCCGGATCGAGGTCGAGGTCCGGGATCAGGTTCGCCACCGCCTCGATGCCCGCGTAGGCGAGCATGGCCAGCACGGCCGCGTAGATCGCGTCCTCGACTCCGGGACTGGACCACAGTTCGATGCTCCCGGTAAGCGCCTCGGGGTCGAATACGACCAGCAGCCCGATCCCGAGCACCAGCAGCTGGACCAGCAGATCGGCTCCGGCCAGAACGAAGAGGAACCGTGGACGGCGCCGGGCGGTGAGGTCGATCACGTTCATGCCGGCGATGTACAGGACTACCGCGAAGATGATGGCCGCCCCCCACGCCGTCCCGTCGAGGTCCCCGGTCAGCGGTTCGAGATAGTGCGGTACCGACAGTACCGCCAGCGCGATGACGATAAGCAGGTCGAGCAGGATCATCCAGCCGGCAACGAATGCGGTCGTCTCGTTGAAGGCGAGGCGGGCGAAGGCCGAGGAGCCGCCTCGCTGGCGCAGCATGGCGCTGCCTTCGATGTAGGTGAACATGGTCAGCACGAAAAGCAGACCCGCGACGAGGAAGATCACCGGTGTCAGCCCGAGGCCGTGCTCGGAGACGACGCCGAGCGCGAAATAGATCGAGAAGCCGACCGAAGCCCAGGTCACGGTCAGCAGCCAGGGCGCACCGTTCCGAGGAGCCCCTCCTCGCGGCTTCACTCGTTACGCCCGATCTTCTGCTGAAGCCGGTACCGGGCCACGCCGACCGCGATGAAGGCGAAGCCGAGGACGAAGCCGATCGAGAGGGCGCCTCCGCCGCGTACGACGGTCAGGATCAGCACGGCCACGCCGATCGCGACGTATACGAGCGAAATCGTCCTGACCGAACGGTCGTACAGGCCCCCCCGTCTCATGGCAACGCGACTCCCGCCATCGCCGCGCTGCGAGCTCCTTCTGGCTCAGGCTTGCTGTCGCCTCCCTCGGAGACCACGATCACCCGACAGGGCCTCTCGCGCAGCACGGTCTCCAGGACCTTGCCGTACAGCGGTACGCCACCCCTTCGGCGCATGCCGATGACGATCGCCTCGGCCTTCGTCTCCCTTGCCTGCTCGGCAAGGAAGTAACCCTCCTGGCCCGGGCGAACCCGGACGACCCTTCCGGATACACGCATCCCGGCCATCAGCTTCGCCTCTTCGATCTTGCGCTGCGCTCTCTCTTCGGCCTCGATCATCGCCGAGTCGATCGGGCGGCTGGTCGGCACGGTAAGCAGCGCGACAAGGTGGATCGCGCGCCGCTTCTGAGACGTGAGGCGCGTTGCGGTGGCGATCATGTCCTCGGAGAACGGCTGGTCAGCGGGAAAGGCGACGAGAACGCTGCGGTACTCAATCTCCTCCACACCGAGCGGCTCCGGCAACAGGACCTTGACCGTGCGTGAGAGCGGAAGGCGCTGGTAGCGGCGATAGAGGTAGTAGACGGCGATCCCGACCACGAGCCAGACCGTGCCGACCGCGAGCGTCACCGGGTTCAGCGCCATGACCACGAGCCAGGCGCTCAGCGTGCCGAGGCCACCGACCACCGCAGTCAGCGGAACGAGCACGCCGCGGAACCTGAAGTTGAACCTCGGTGTCCAGCCGCGCTCGGCATCCGGAAGCCGCTTGCGAAGCCAGATAACGGCGGCGTGGGCAATCGTGAACGAAAGCATCGCGCCGAAGGAATAGAGCGTGGCGAGGAACTCCGCCTGGCCGGGAAGCAGAGTGACGATCGCGAGCACGGCGAAGACGGCGATCGCAATGTACGGCGTGCGGTACCGCGGGTGGATCTGGCGGATCGCCTCGGGCAGCTGCCGGTACTGGCCCATCGAATAGCTCAGCCTCGATACGCCGATCATTCCCGCATTCGTCGCGATGATCAGAATCACCGCTGCCAGCAGGCCGACGTAGACGCGAAGGATCTCGGTCAGTCCTGCCGAGAGCCCGAGGTTCTCGACGATTCCGAGGATCGGGTCGTCGGCAAACGTCGTGCCGAGCTCGGTCACGTAGCTTCCGTCGGCGGTCTGGAAGACCGGCATCGCGGACAGGGCGACGACCGGAATCAGCAGGTACAGACCCAGCACCGCGAGGACTACGAGTGCGACGCCCTGCGGAACGGACTTCGCCGCGTCACGCGCTTCCTCGGACATGTTCGAGATCGTTTCGATCCCCGTGTAGGCGATCATGCCGACCGCGACTCCGAGGGCGAAATCAGGCCAGGTCGGAGCGACGCCGAGCTGAACGTTCGAGACCAGGATATCCGGGCTGAGAACGAGGAACAGGCCGATCACGACGAGGATCACCTGGGTACCGAGGTCGGTGACTGCCAGGACGGTGTTGAGGCGTGCCGACTCCTGGCCCCCACGGATGTTGAGCAGCGCCAGGCCGACGATCAGCACCGCGCCGGCGACGATGTCCCCCGGCGACTCGCCGAGTGGCTCCCAGAACACGGCGAGGTAGTGAGGCACGAAGTAAGCCGAGATCGCGACCGTGATGATGTAGTTGAGCATCTGCCCCCACGCGGCGATGAAGCTGACCGTCTCGTTGAAGGCGTGGCGGGCGAAGCTGGACGAACCGCCCGCCTCGGGGAACATCACCGTCGCTTCGGCATACGACGCAGCGGTGCAGATGAAGATCAGGCCCGCGATCAGGAAGGCGACCGGGGTCAGCCCGAGTGCGAACGCCGCTGTGACGCCAAGCGCGTAGTAGATCGAAGAGCCGACGTTTCCGTAGCCGGCGGAGAAGAGTGCTCCGGCGCCGTATATGCGGCTCAGGCTCTGGTCGCGCGGAATGCGCTCAGCCAACTAGACACCGGTTCTTCACGCGACGGTGCCCCAGGCCCACTTCAGTTCGAGGGTGATGTCGCCGGAATCGGACTGCTCGGAACTGAACGCCACCGGCAGCGCCGCCTTCATCTCGGTGATCAGGTCGGTCTCGCTGGCGACCTCGAGCGTGAACCTGGCCCAGTCCTCGAAGCGCTCGACCGAAACGAGCTCGCTCACGCCGGGAAGGCCGCGCAGCGAGGTCTCGGCCATCGCTGCCATGGCCAGTTCGGGAAGCGGCCTGACCGTCACGGTGACCTCTTCCATCCCGTTGCGAGGTGCCCGCTGTGACTGATTCCGGCCGGTAGCAGCAGGCTGTTTCCGGGCACCGGCCTGTTCGGCGGCGATCGCCTCTGCGGCGACGGCCAGCTCGGCGACGCGCGAGGAGAGCATTTCGAGCTCGCGGTTCAGCTCGAGCAGCGCGCCACGAAGCGCTGTTACGTCCTCGACGCGGCCGCCACCGGGATCGCCTGTCCTGGACATGGCCCCATCCTATTTCAGCCGCAGGTCAGGGTGGGTTGATCTGCGCCGCGACGACGCACCGGTTGCGCTCGGGCGCCGGATCGTTCTGCTTCCAGAACATGTGCGATTTCCGCACTCTTCACCGCTGGTGCCCCCGTAACGAAAAGGGGCCCCGGCCTGTGGCCGGGGCCCCTTGCCTGAAATGTCAGTCCTCAGGAGTTGACGATCAGAAGTTGACGATCGGGATGATCAGGATCGCGACGATGTTGGCCACCTTGATCATCGGGTTGATCGCCGGCCCGGCCGTGTCCTTGTACGGATCCCCGACCGTATCGCCGGTCACCGACGCGGCATGGGCCTCAGAACCCTTGCCGCCGTACTCGCCGTCCTCGATCAGCTTCTTCGCGTTGTCCCAGGCACCGCCTCCGGCGGTCATCGATACGGCCGCGAACAGGCCGACCACGATCACGCCGATCAGCAGCCCGCCGAGCGCATCGACGCTGAGCAGGCCGACGACCACGGGGACCACGATCGGGATCATCGCGGGAAGGATCATCTCCTTCTGGGCCGCGGCGGTCACGAGGCCGACCGAACGTGCGTAGTCAGGCTTCTCGGTGCCCTCCATGATCCCCGGCTTCTCGCGGAACTGACGACGGACCTCCTCGACCACCTGTCCGCCCGCGCGGCCGACCGACTCGATCGCGAAGGCCGAGAACAGGTAGACCATCATGCCGCCGATGATCAGCCCTATCAGGACCTCGGGCGTCGCCAGGTTGAACAGGTTTTCCAGGTTTACGCCCTGGGTGATCGCCTCTTCCTCGAGTTCGAATTTGAACGCGGCGAACAGGACCAGCGCCGCGAGCGCGGCAGAACCGATCGCATAGCCCTTGGTCACGGCCTTCGTCGTATTGCCGACCGCGTCGAGCGGGTCGGTGACGTTGCGCACGTCTTCGGGCAGCTCGGCCATTTCTGCGATGCCGCCGGCGTTGTCGGTGATCGGGCCGAATGCGTCGAGGGCGACGATCAGGCCGGTGAGCGAGAGCTGGGCCATCACGGCGATGCCGATTCCGTAGATGCCGGCCAGTTCATTGGCCCCGAGGATCGCCAGCGCGAGGACGAGCGCCGGAGCGGCGGTCGCCTGGAAGCCCTGGGCGAGACCCTGGATGATGTTCGTGGCGTGCCCGGTCTGCGAGGCCTCGGCGATCGCCTTGACGGGCCGGAAGCGGGTCGATGTGTAGTAGTCGGTGATCACGAACAGCAACGCGGTCACCGCGACGCCGATCACCGCGCACAACCAGAGGTCGGTGACCGAGGCATTGACCAGCGCGCCGGTCACTTCGTTGACGCCGTTGGCCAGCGGTTCGGCCATCAGCCAGTCGGTGACCGGGTAGAAGGCTGCGATCGACAGCACGCCGGAGATGATCAGGCCGCGGTAGAGAGCGCCCTCGACGCTGTCGCCCTTGGTCCTGACCAGAAGCGCCCCGATGATCGAGGCGAGGATCGCGACACCGCCGAGCACGAGCGGGTACATGGCCAGCTCGGTCGAGAAGCCGTCGGCAAAGTAGAGCACGCCCAGCAGCATGACCGCGACCGTCGTGACGGCGTAGGTCTCGAACAGGTCGGCCGCCATGCCGGCGCAGTCGCCGACGTTGTCACCGACGTTGTCGGCGATCACGGCGGGGTTGCGCGGGTCATCCTCGGGGATGCCGGCTTCGACCTTCCCGACGAGGTCGGCGCCGACGTCGGCGGCCTTGGTGAAGATGCCGCCGCCCAGCCGGGCGAAGACCGAGATCAGCGAACCACCGAAGCCGAGTCCGATCAGTGCGTCGATCGCTTCCTTGTCGGAGTCGACGGCACCGGTCACGGTGAGGATGCCGAAGTAGCCGGCGACGCCGATCAGGGCGAGGCCGACGACGAGCATTCCGGTCACCGATCCGCCCTTGAAGGCGACGTCGAGTGCCGGCGGCACGCCGCCGCGCGCTGCTTCGGCGACGCGGGCGTTGGCGCGGACCGAGAGGTTCATGCCGATGAAGCCGGTCGCGCCCGACAGCACGCCGCCGACGATGAAGCCGACCGCGGTCTGCCAGTTCTGGAGAATGGCAAGCAGGACGATCAGCGGGATCGCGACGGCTGTGATGATCAGGTACTGGCGGGTCAGGTATGCCTCCGCGCCTTCCTGGATCGCGCCGGAGATCTCGACCATCCGGTCGTTGCCGGCGGGCTTGGCCAGCAGCCGCTGGGTTACGACGATTCCGTAGACGACTGCGAAGCCGGCACATATCAGCGCGAACAGCACGCCGTGATCAGTCAGAAATTCGGTCAACTTGTGATTCCTCCGATGGTTGGGACCCGGTTTGTGGCGCCCGGAACCCTATTACGGAGACGAGAAACCTTGTCGCCCGGGTCCGGCCCGCCGGGGCGCTGCTCGCCGGCCGGCCGCGCCGGGCTGACCCGGGTTCCGGTCGGGATCCTCACCGGCCTGCCGATGGCGATCGCGACCAGTCCGGCCGCGAAGGATCTCAGGAACCGCCGGGGGTCCAGAGCCCGGAGCCTCCCGGCTGCTGCGGAGGCTCACCCGAGACGGGCGGTCCGTCGTCCCCGGCCGGCTGCGACGCATCCCCGCCGCTGCGCTGTGCGTAGAGCATCTGCACCTGGCTGAGCGGCTCCCGCACCGCCTCGCCGACCTCGGCCGGCAGCAGCGGGATGATCGCTCGCACGGCGTCGATGCCGATCCGTGCCTGGTCGAGGTCGACCTCGTCCTCTTTCACGATCCGGCGCGCGCTGAGGTTGAGCACGGACGCGACCGTCTGGGTGAGCAGGTCCTCGACCCTGATCTCCCGCATCTGCTGCTCGAGCATCTCGCGCTCGGCTTCGCTCAGCTGGGGCTCACTTCCCTCCGGCCCTGCACCGGGCTGCTGATCGGGTTTCGCGGTCTCGTGGTCGCTCGCTTTCTCGTCCATGCGCCCACTCTAGTGACTGGCGCCCGGCGCGAAGGTCCGTTCCGCCTCGGCGGTGAACTCGCGGTAGACGTCAGCAATCGTGCTCCCGGCGACGAGCGCGTCGCGGGCCCGGCTCGATCCGTTCCGGGCCGGCAGCTCGACGGCGAGGCCGAGCTCACCGCGGGCCTCGGAGGTCCATTCGAGGGTCTGTTCGAGCACGCGCTCGGTCTCGACCTCGCAGCCGCGGTGGAAGTCGATCAGCCGGCCCTCGCGGCCGTACCGGATGGCTCGCCACAGGTTCTCCTCGATCTCCCGGTCGCGCAGCGGCTCGCGTCCCTTCCAGCGACCGGTGTCGATGTCGATCGCGGTCTGGGCGATGACCGCGACGATCAGCCCGGCGAGCGCGGTCGACTCGTCCGCAGTCGCCTGCGCGTCGCAGATCCGGACCTCGACCGTGCCGAAGGCGTGGTGGGGGCGCACGCTCCACCACAGCTGTGTGGCCTCGACGATCGAACCGACCTCGCGCAGCGTGTCGATGAAGTCGGCGTACTGTGCCCACGTCCCGAAGGTCTCCGGGATCCCGCAGCGCGGGAAGGTCCGCGTGAAGATTTCGGTCCGGACCGAAGCCAGTCCGGTGTCCCGGTTGTCGAGGAAGGGCGAGTTCGAGGACACTGCCAGCAGCAGCGGAAGGTGCTCGCGCAGCCGGTCGCAGACCGCGATCGCCCGGTCGGCACCGCGGATCCCGACGTGGGCGTGGAGGCTCCACGTGTTGTTCCTCTGCGCCACCCAGCCCAGGTCGCGCTTGAGCCGCTGGTAATGCGGCGTGTCGATGATCTCCTGGTCGAGATAATCGGCCCACGGGTGCGTTCCCATCGACGCCAGCGATACGCCCATCGAAGCGGCGAGCGAGAAGAGCCTGTGGCGGCGGTCGATCTGGCGCTCTACCGCCTCGGCCATCGTCTGTGACCGGCCCGAGCGAATCTCGACCTCCGAGGCGATCAGCTCCCCGGCAGCCGAATCCGCGAGCACCGGGTCCTCCGAGCATGCCGCCTTCAGCTCGGGGTAACGGTCCACGAGATCGAGCGTCTCAGGATCAACCAGGGCGAACTCCTCCTCGAGACCGATCGTGAAATCGCGCGAGGAGTCGAACACTTCGCGGGCGGCGCCGAGGTCGAGCAGGTCAGGGTCCGTCAAGCTTCAGGACAGGTAGAAGTAAAGGGCGTAGAGCAGGTCGACTGCGGGGCTCGAGGTGTGGACCGTCACCTCGGGTGGCACCTGGAGCAGTTGCTCGGTGTAGTTGAAGATCACGGTCACGCCTGCTTCGACCAGGCCGTCGGTGACCTCCTGCGCCGCCGCCGAAGGAACGGCAAGCACCCCGACGACGATCGACTCGACCTTGACCGCCTCCTTCAGCTCGGAGAAGTCCCGCACTGTGAGCGAGCCAACCTTCTTGCCGATGCGGGCCGGGTCGACGTCGAAGAGCGAGACGATCTCGAAACCGTGGTCGGCGAAGATGTCGGAGTTGGCGATCGCCTGGCCCAGCTTGCCCGCGCCGAACAGCGCGATGTTGTGGTGGCCCGCGGTTCTCAGGATCTTGCGGATCTCGTCGACCAGGTAATCGATCCTGTAGCCGACGCCGCGCTTGCCGAACTTGCCGAAGCCGGAAAGGTCGCGCCGGATCTGGGTCGGGTTGATGTGGGTGTATTCCGAGAGCTCCTGCGAGGAGATCGTCTCCCTCCCCATCTTGCGGGCCTGGATCAGCACCTGGAGGTATCGCGACAGACGCGCGGCGACGCCCAGCGACAGCCGCTCGCCTTCGGCGACCAGCAGGGAACCTTCATCGCTCTCGGATCGCGGGGGCGGGCTCATCTGGCTCCAGCGTACTCGCAAGGCATCGATCAGGCCATTCCAAGCCGGGCTCGCAACGGTCCCGGGTCGAAGACCAGCTCGCTGACCGTCTCGCCGTCAACCACGACCACGGGGATCCGCTCCAGGTACGCGCGCATCAGCCCGTCGTCCCGCTCGATGTCGACCGACTCGACCTCGACTGCTTCGGCTGCGGAGACTCCGGCTGCGGAGACGAGCGCGGTGATCTGGTCCAGCGCCGCGTCGCACAGATGGCAGTCGGGACGCCCGTAGACCACGATCCTCACGCCGGACCCCGCTTCACTGCCGCTCTCCGGTCGCAAAGGCGTCGAAGCCGAGGTAGTCCGGCCACTCGACGGGTCGCGTGTGGACCGATGCCGCGGCGATCATCGCGGCGTTGTCTGTACAAAGCGGGAGCGGCACCAGCTTGAGCCGGATCCCACGCTCGCGGCAGAGCTCGGACACCGCCTCCCGCAGCGGTCCGTTCGCGGCGACGCCGCCACCGAGGGCGACGGCCGGCCACTGCTCCCGGTCGAGCGCACGCGACAGCTTCGATACGAGCTGGTCGACGATCGCCGCCTGGTAACCGGCCGCGAGGTCGGCACGGTGGCGCTCGACTCCCTGCTCGCCGAGTTCGCGGCACAGGTAGACCATCGCGGTCTTCAGGCCGCTGAAGCTGAAGTCGAGGCCGGGATCGCGGGTCATGGCCACCGGGAAGTCGAAGGTCCCGGGATCGCCCTCGGCGGCCAGTCTCTGCAGGGCGGGCCCGCCTGGGAAGCCGAGACCGAGCTGCCTGGCGCCCTTGTCGATCGCCTCGCCCGCCGCGTCGTCGAGGGTCTCGCCGAGGACCTCGAAGCCGCGCGGGTCACGGACCGCGGCCAGCAGCGTGTGGCCACCGCTCGCGATCAGGCAGAGGAAGGGCGGGTCGAGCGGCTCCGGGGCGAGGAAGTTCGCGGCAACGTGGCCGTGAAGGTGGTCGGTCGGGACGAGCGGCAGCCGCCTCGCCGACGCGATCGCTTTCGCGGCGCTGAGCCCGACCAGCAGCGCGCCGATCAGTCCCGGGCCGGCGGTGACGGCCACCGAGTCCACCTGGTCGAGCTCGGTGCCCGCGTCGCCGAGCGCCTGCTCGACCACGGGTCGGATCAGCTCGATGTGGCGGCGCGAGGCCACCTCCGGCACGACACCGCCGTAGCGCTCGTGAATCCCCTGCGACGAGATCACGCTCGAGAGGATCTCGGTTCCTTCGACTACCGCGGCGCACGTGTCGTCGCAGGACGTCTCGATGGCCAGCACCGGCACCGGCTCAGTCCCCGGCGTCGGGTACGCCGGCCGAGGCCGGGTCCCCCCTCCACATGATCATCGCGTCCTCGCCGTTGTCCGGGTAGTAGCCACGGCGATGACCGCAGGACCTGAACCCGAGCTCCCGGTAGAGCGCGATCGCCGAGCGGTTCGACGGCCTGACCTCGAGCGTGACCGGCGCGTCGGTGCCGACCCGGCCTAGCGCCTTGTGGATCAAGGCCGTTGCGAGCCGGCTGCGGCGGTGCTCCGGTGCCACGGCGACGTTCATCAGGTGCCAGGCCTCGTCGTACCTCGACATCACCAGATAGCCCACCACCCTGCCGTCGCGCTCGGCAGCGAGCGCTATGGTCGAGTCCTTCGACATCTCGGAGACGAACATTCCCGGCGACCACGGGCCGCCGAACGAGCGGCGCTCGATCGAGACGACCTCGGGCAGGTCGCCGTAGACGAGGTCCCTGACCTTGACCCGGCCCGGATCAGCCGGCGGCTGGTCGAGCGTCTCGTTCAAGCCACAGTTTGGCGTCGGGTTCACGGATGTAGACGGGTTCGAGCGGTTCGTCGGGATCGGGATTGCGGACGGAGGCGCCGATCTCACAGATCGCGATCCCGCCCAGACGGCCCTGCTCGGAGTCGGGGTCCTCGATTCTGATCCCGGCGCCGGCGAACAGGTCCCGGAAGCGTACCGCTCCCGGCCCACCGACCCGCACCGGGCCGGCAAGCGACCGGATCGTTTCGACCGCCCTGGCCGGAGCGAGCGCGGCCGGGGGAACCAGGCGGTCACCGCCGGCCCCCCAGGCCGCGATGAACACCTCGCCGCGCCTGGCATCGAGCACCGGCACGGTCGCCGCGTTGCCTCCGGCCATCGAGTGCGCCATCGCCTCGAGCGTCATCACCCCGACCGCGGGCACGCCGCTCGAAATCGAGAGTCCCGACGCCGTCGCGACGGCGATTCGCAGTCCGGTGAAGGTCCCTGGTCCGAGGCCGACCGCGATCCGGTCGACAAGCTCCCAGCCGCCCACGGAATCGACCGCGTCGCTGATCCCGGCCAGCAGCGCCCGGCTGTGTTCCGGGCGTCCGTCGGCTCCCGGGCCGACCCTGAGGTCGAAGGTGACCCGGCCGTCGGCCATCGCGGCTACCACCGTGTCATCGGTGGCCGCGTCGAATCCGATCACTCTCATGCCGGGGTCCACGGGTAGAATCGGCGGGGCACTGCCCCATTCTCTCACCGGCGAAGGAGTTTCGATGACAAGGAAGATCAGGACGATGGCCGCCACCGCGGCCGCGGCGCTGTTCGTATCGACCGCACTGGCCGCCTGCGGCGACACCCAGGACGAGGTCAACCAGGCGATCGACGAAGCCCAGAACACGGTGAACGAGCAGCTGGAGAACCCGAGCCAGGCCGTCGAAGACGCCAAGAAGGAGCTCGAGCAGGCCAAGGAGGACGTGACCAACCTGCCGGCCGACCAGCAGCAGCAGCTCGACGACGCTGTCAACCAGGCCCAGCAGCAGCTCGACGAAGCCCAGCAGCAGCTCGAGCAGGCCAGCCCCTGATCCGGCCCCGGGCCTGCGCGTAGCGCTTCAGCGCCGGCTGAACGGACCGATCGCGATCGACCGGCGGTCCCGGTCGAGGTGCCGGATCTCGATCCGGCGGACCCGATTCGCGTTGCGGATCAGCTCTTCCGCGCCCGCGCCCGGCCATTCGGCGAAGACGATCCCGCCGGGGTCGAGGTACCCGGCCAGCAGCCCGGGGTCCTCGTCTTCGATCGACTCGATCCGGTACAGGTCGAGGTGGGCCACGGGCAGGTCGTCGCGGCCCGTGTAGAGACGGCCCACGGTGAAGGTCGGAGAAGGGATCGCACCCTCGACCCCGAGGGCGCGCATCGCGGCCCTCGCCAGCGTCGACTTGCCGGCGCCTACTTCGCCGCTCAGCAGGACCACGTCCCCCGGGGCCAGTTCCCCGGCCAGCTCGGCAGCGATGTCGGCGGTATGGCCCGCGTTCTCGCTGGTCACCCGCCGGCAGCCGTCGTCGGTCAGCGCCTGGCTCAAGCCGGACCTTCCAGGTCACCCGCCGCCGGCGCTTCACGCGCCATCAGGGCCGGCAGGGCGGCGATGTCCTGCCGCAGCAGCTCCGCCGTTCCGGTGGCGCGCAGCGCCGCGGCCGGGTGGAACAGCGGATACAGCCAGACCGCCCGCCCTCCGAGTCGCCGCGCCCGGGCCGTGCCGCGGACCCGGGTGATCCCGGTCGGATCACCGCTCAGCAGCTTCGTGGCGAAGTTGCCGAGCGTCGCCACGACCCTGGGTTCGATCAGCCGGATCTGCTCGTAGAGCCAGGGGCGGCAGGTCTCGACCTCCCCGGGACTCGGGTCGCGGTTCGCCGGTGGCCTGCACTTCAGGGTGTTGGCGATGAACACCTGCTCCCGCGAGAGTCCGGCTTCTTCGAGCATCTGCGTGAGCAGCGCCCCGGAACGGCCCACGAAAGGGAGCCCCTGGCGGTCTTCCTCTGCCCCCGGGGCTTCCCCGACCAGCATCAGGTCGGCATCGGCGTTGCCGGCACCGAAGACGACCTGCGTCCGCGATCCGCTCAGCGCACAGCGCGTACAGGCCCGGGCCTCGTGGAATACCGCGACAAGCTCTTCACGGCGGCGTTGGGCAGTGTCCGGCATGGCGGCAGCCTATAATCGACAGTGGCCGTCACCCGTATGCGGGGACGGACCGTGTGAGCAACAGAATCGCTTTTTTCGAGTTTCGAACCAACGATCCGTCTGGTATCGCCGAAAGGGAACTGGAACGGCAGCATGAGTGGAAAAGGAAGCGCGCCTGACGCGCTCTCAATCGTCGGGTCCGGAAGGGCCGGCGGCTCGATCGCCGCAGCCGCGCAGCGTGCCGGCATCGAAGTGAGCCTGCTCGGACGCGGCGCCGGGGCCGGCCTGGACCGGGCCTGCGTCCTGCTCTGCGTGCCAGACTCCGAGATCGCCGCCGCCGCGGCCGCGGTCGGTTCGGGAGAAGGCCGGCCGGACCTGATCGGGCACGTGAGCGGTGCCACTCCGCTCGATGCCCTCGAGTCGGCTTCACCCGTCACGGGCAGCTTCTCGATGCACCCGCTTCAGACGCTGCCCGATCGCAATGCCGATCTCGCCGGCGCCCCTGCCGCCGTCGCCGGCTCGACCGCAGAGGCCAGGCGCGCGGCGACAGCGCTCGCGGAGGCGCTCGGCATGGTCCCGTTCGAGGTCTCCGAGGACGACCGCGTTGCGTACCACGCCGCGGCGAGCATCGCTTCGAACTTCCTGGTCACGCTCGAACAGTCGGCCGCCGACCTGCTCGGCGCAGTCGGGGTCGAGCACCCGCGTCAGGTGCTGGCGCCGCTGGTAAGGCGCAGCCTCGAGAACTGGATCGCCGACGGGCCGGCGGCCCTGACCGGACCGATCGCCAGGGGCGACGAGAACACGGTCCGGCGTCACCGCGAAGCGCTGTCGGCCAGGCAGCCGGGCCTGCTGCCGCTCTACGACGCGATGGCCGAAGCGACGCGGGCGATGGGAACGGTGTGAAGCCATGGAAGTCCTTCGCCATCCGGATGAGATCCATGAGGTCCGCGAACGGCTGCGCCGCGATCCCGCCACGGTCGGGCTCGTGCCGACGATGGGCTACCTGCATGAAGGACACGTCTCGCTGCTCGACGCCGCCCGCGACCGTTGCGACCGCGTCGTGATGAGCCTGTTCGTGAACCCGGCCCAGTTCCGGCCCGAAGAGGACCTGAGCAGGTATCCGCGAGACGAGCAGCGCGACTTCGCGATCGCCGAAGAAGCCGGCGTGGACGTCGTCTACTCGCCGTCTCCCGAGCACGTCTACCCTGCCGGCTTCGCGACCAAGGTCGAGGTCGAAGGCCTGACCGAAGTCCTGTGCGGCAGCGAGGAGCGCCGCGGGCCCGGCCACTTCGCAGGAGTGACCACGATCGTGGCCAAGCTGCTGAACGCGGTCGACCCGGACATCGCCTTCTTCGGCCAGAAAGATGCCCAGCAGGCGACGGTCATCAGGCGGATGGCCGAGGACCTCGACTTCAGGACCGAGATCGTGGTCCTGCCGACCGTGCGCGAGCGTGACGGGCTCGCCATGAGCTCGAGGAACGCCTACCTGTCCGAACCGGCCAGGGAACGGGCTTCGGCGATCTGGTCGGCGCTGCTGGAGACCGAGTCGGCCTATCCCGAGCGCGGCCTCGACGCCGCCCTCGAAGCCGGCAGGCGGCACCTCGAGCAGGCGGGCATCGAGCCCGAGTACTTCGAGGCCCGTTACCCCGGCACGCTCGACCCCGCCGACGAGGCCGCCGACGAAGCGATCCTCGTTGCTGTCGCGGCCAGCGTCGACGGAACCAGACTTATCGACAACATCCTGATCGAACCCAGAAAGCAGGCCAGGAGGACATGAGTTCCGGAAGAAGGGACAACGCCGTCGAAAACCAGGAGCCGAAGCGCAGGCCGGTGAGCGTGACCGCGCTGGCCGAGATGAAGGAGTCCGGCGAGCCGATCGTCATGGTCACCGCCTACGACTTCCCTTCGGCCCAGGTCGCGGAAGAGGTCGGAGTGGACATCGTGCTCGTCGGCGATTCCGCCGCCAATTGCGTGCTCGGATACGACAGCACCGTGCCGGTCGGCATGGAGGAGATGACCATGCTGGCCAGTGCCGTGAGACGCGGCCTGAGCACGCCCCTGCTGGTCGGGGATCTGCCTTTCGGCTCCTACGAGGCCTCGGACGAGCTGGCGATAGCCAGCGCCCAGGCGATGGTGAAGCAGGCCGGCTGCGACGCGGTCAAGCTCGAAGGCGGCGGCGCCTCGGTCGATCGGGCCAGGGCGATCATCGGGGCCGGCATCCCGGTGATGGGACACGTCGGGCTGACGCCGCAGACGGCGACCGCACTCGGCGGCCTGAAGGCACAGGGCCGCACCGCGGAGAAGGCGGTCAAGGTCGCCGAGGACGCGATCGCCCTCGATCAGGCCGGTTGCTTCGCGATCGTGATCGAAGCGGTCCCGCAGGCGGTCACGGAACTGATCGTCAAGCGGCTGAAGGCTCCGACGATCGGAATCGGCGCCGGCAATTCGACGTCGGGCCAGGTCCTCGTGCTCCATGACCTGACCGGAATAAACGACGGTCCGATGGCGAAGTTCGTCAAGCGCTACGCCGACGTCCGGAGCGAGATGAAGCGCGGCCTGACGGACTACGCCGGCGAGGTCCGGTCAGGAGCTTTCCCCGGGCCCGAGCACGTCTACAGCGTCGAGCCCCCGGAGCTCGAGGCACTGCGCCGGCGCCTGGAACGCGACGACATCGAGTCCGACTACTCGTGGGACTGGGAGCCGCTCTCCTGAGCCCGGGCGGGCTCGCCTTCCGGCTGCTCCGCGCCGCCGCTGCCTGACGGCCTGAACTCGATCTCGCGGATGACCCTGGCCGGGGCGCCGGCGGCGATCACCCCGGGAGGCAGGTCGGATGTGACCACGGAGTTGGAGCCGATCACGCAGCGGTCGCCGACCGTGACGCCGCCGGTCACGACGCAGTGCACGCCGAACCAGCAGTTCGAGCCGATGTGGACCGGCCCCTTCGTGGTGAAGCCCTGCCAGGTGATCGGCAGGTCGGGGTCGTCGAAGCGGTGGCTGGCGTCCCCGATGAAGCAGCCGTTCGCGAACATGACGTGATCCCCGATCGTGATCTCGCGTTCGGCGGCGATCATCGTCTCCCGGTTCAGGTAGCAGCCGTCTCCGATCTCGACCCTCGCGCGATCCGACATCGTGATCCAGCATCCGGGTTCGAAATGCGTCCCCTGTCCTACGGTGAGGCGACCCGAAAGCAGGTATTCCAGCACGTCGCCTTCGATCGGATGCCGTATGTACGCACCACGACGGGCCATCTCCCGGTCGAGCCTGAAGCGGCGCAGCGGCCGGTGATTGCGCTCGTACCAGCGCCACTTGTGCAGCCACATCCGCCAGCCGGTCTGATCGTCCACGCCCCTACCTTGTCAGAGGCGGTTATCCTGCCGCAATGTCGGCGACCACTGGAGAGAGCGATGTTTAGGCGCAAGAAGGCAGCACCCGGGGCCGGACCTGCAGAAACCGGATCCGGGGCGACCCCGGCCGTCGCCACCCCCCCGGCCGAGGCCGGGCCGGCCGCAGCCGCGGCAGAGCCCGCCGCGAGCGACGGGCTCGTCGGCGGCATCGACCTCGGCGGCACGAAGGTCGCCGCCGCCATAGTCGGCCCCGACCACAGCGTGATCTCGTACGCGAAGCAGCCCACGCCCGACCGCGGCGGCCCCGAAGACGTGGTCAGGACCATGGTCGCGACGATCACAGGAAGCCGCCGACGCGGCAGGCCTCGGGACGTCGGACCTGCGGGGAGTCGGCGTCGGTGCGCCGGGATCGGTTGACAGCTCGAGCGGCAGCCTCAGCGGCGCCGGAAACCTCCCGAACTGGCAGGGCACGTATCCGCTCGGCGACCAGTTGAGCGAGGCGATCGGGACTCCCGTCTCGGTCGGAAACGACGTCCAGGTCGGCACCAATGCCGAATACCGTCTGGGCGCGGGCGCGGGCTACAACAGCCTGCTCGGCGTGTTCTGGGGCACCGGTGTCGGCGGCGGGATCATCCTCGACGGCAAGGCCTGGAAAGGACGAGGCCGGGCCGGCGAGATCGGCCACACGCTGGTCCGGCGCGGCGGTGCGCGCGCGCTGAACGGCCTGCACGGCACCGTCGAGGCCTATGCCGGGCGCAAGTCGATGGAGGACAAGGCCCGGCGCGAGGTCAAGAAGGGCCGCGAGACCTCGCTCTTCAAGATCGCGAAGAAGAGGAACAAGAAGAGCCTGACCAGCACGGTCTGGTGGCATGCGCTGAAGGAAGGCGACGAGCTGACCGAAGACCTGCTCAACCGCGCCGTGACCGCGCTCTCGGCCGGCATCGCGTCGGCGGTCAACCTGCTCGACGTCGAAGCCGTCGTGATCGGCGGCGGCCTCGGGGTGCGCTTCGCCGACAGCCTCGTGCCCGAGATCATCGACGGCATGTCCACCTACCTGCTCGACCCCGACAATCCGCCCGATGTACAGGTCGCCGCCCTCGGGGACGAAGGTGGCGTCATCGGCGCTTCGCTGCTGATCGACTGAATCAGGGCCGGAGCGCCAGCTTGCGGCCCGGGCTCGCCCGCTGCAGCTGCCAGGCCTCGCCGACCCGGTCCAGCGGGAAGACCTCGACGTCGATCATCAGCCGGCCTTCGGCGGCGTGCTCGCACATCGTCGTGAACGCTTCGGCCTGGACGTCATGTGGCGCGTGGAAGGTGCGATAGCCGAGGATCGAGACGAGCCCGCCCCGGAGCGGTCCTGCGGTGATGTGTGCGTCGCGCCCGGCCGAGTTGCCGACCTGCACCAGCCGCCCGCCGAATGCGATCGAGGCGAGCGCAGCCTCCGCCGGCAGCCCCCACAGCCCGTCGATCACGAGGTCCGCCCCGCCGCCGGTGGCCTCGCGAAGCTCATCGGCGAGCGCACCGGCGCTTTCGGCGTCGGTGCCTACCGCCTCGTCTGCGCCGAGCTCCAGTGCGCGCTCGCGTCCGCGTTCGCTGCGCGTGGCCGCGACCACACTGCCGGCGCCCAGCAGCTTCGCCGCCTGGACCGCGACCTGGCCGACCGTGCCTCCGGCACCCAGCACGAGGACCGTCTCGCCCGGCTTCAGCCCGCCCCTCCACTCGAGGGCGAGCCACGCAGCCATGCCGGCCACGCCGAAAGCGATCGCATCGGCGGGCTCCACCCCGTCCGGGACGTCGATCGCCCTGGCCGGGTCGATCACGCACCGCTCCGAGAAAGAACCGACCGGCAGTACCGGCACGTCGAACCAGACGCGACGGCCGTCCGGGGTCCTGCCGATTCCTTCGAGTCCCGGCGTGTACGGCAACTCTGGCGCACCGGCGTCGAACTTGCCGGAAGCGATCGCGATGTCTACGGGATTCAGCCCGGCCAGCTCGACCTCGACCGGCACCTGTCCGTTTCCGGCCTCGGGCAGCCGCGCCTCCGCGATTTCCGGAACCTGGCCGTACTCGTTGATCAGGGCCGCTCTCATGCCGCCACCGGCACGGGCACGAACGCCTCCTGAAGGAAACGGCCGGTATGCGATCCGGCGACCTCTGCGACCTCCTCCGGCGTTCCTGTGGCGACCACCTCGCCGCCTCCGTCGCCGCCTTCGGGTCCGAGGTCGATCACCCAGTCGGCGCTCTTGATCACGTCGAGGTCGTGTTCGATGACGACGACGGTATTGCCGGCGTCGACCAGCCGGTCGAGCACCTCGAGCAGCCTGCGCACGTCGGCGAAATGGAGCCCGGTGGTCGGTTCGTCGAGGATGTAGAGCGTGCTCCCGGTCGCGACCTTGGAGAGCTCGGAAGCGAGCTTGATCCGCTGGGCTTCTCCACCCGACAGCGTCGTCGCCGGCTGGCCGAGCCGCACGTAGCCGAGTCCGACGTCGTTGAGCGTCCTCAGACGACGGGCGATCTTCGGGATGCTCTCGAAGAACGGCTGGGCCTCCTCGATCGACATCTCGAGCACGTCGGCGATCGACTTGCCCTTGAATCGGACCTCGAGCGTCTCGCGGTTGTACCGGTGCCCGTGGCACTGCTCGCACGGCACGTAGACGTCGGGAAGGAAGTGCATCTCGATCTTGATCTGGCCGTCCCCGCGGCAGACCTCACAGCGGCCGCCCTTCACGTTGAAGCTGAAACGGCCCGGCTTGTAGCCGCGGGCGCGGGACTCCTGGGTCGCGGCGAAGAGCTGCCGGATGTGGTCGAAGACCCCGGTGTACGTGGCCGGGTTCGATCGCGGAGTCCGGCCGATCGGGGACTGGTCGATGTTGATGATCTTGTCGATCTGTTCGATGCCGTCGATCCCGTCATGCGGCCCCGGGCGCAGCTTCGACCGGTGGAGACGGTTCGCGACCGCGGGGTGGAGCGTGCTGTTGACCAGCGTCGACTTGCCCGAGCCCGAGACACCGGTGACGCAGGTCAGCACACCGAGCGGGAAGTCGACGTCGACTCCGGTCAGGTTGTGCTCGCGCGCGCCGCGCACGGTCAGCTGTCCGGACGGGCTGCGCCGCTCCTCGGGCATCTCGATCTGCTCTTCTCCGGCCAGGTAGCGGCCGGTCAGCGAGCCGGGATTCGCCTCGACCTCGAGCGGCGTGCCCGATGCGACGACCTCTCCCCCGTGCTCGCCGGCGCCCGGTCCGAGGTCGACGACGTGGTCCGCGGCCTTCATCGTGCCTTCGTCGTGTTCGACCACGATCACCGTGTTGCCGAGGTCGCGCAGTCTCTCGAGCGTCGCGATCAGCTTCTCGTTGTCGCGCTGGTGAAGGCCGATCGAAGGCTCGTCGAGCACGTACATGACGCCGACCAGGCTGGAACCGATCTGCGTCGCCAAGCGGATCCGCTGGGCCTCGCCGCCGGAGAGCGTGCGGGCCGAGCGCGACAGCGACAGGTAGCCGATGCCGACGTTGACCAGGAACGACAGCCGCTCGGCGACCTCCTTGACGATCAGCCGGGCGATCGCCCGCTCGGTGTCGCTCATCTCGAGTTCATCGATCCACTCGCGTGCCCCGGCGGCCGACATCTCGGTGAAGTCCTGGATCGAGATGCCGCCGACCGTCACCGCGAGGCTCGAGGGCTTCAGCCTCGCTCCGTGGCACGACGGACATGGCTGCTCGGCCATGTACTCCTCGATCCGGTCGCGCACCTTTTCCGATTCGGACTCCTGGTAGCGGCGCTCGAGGTTGTTGACCAGTCCCTCGAACTTGACCTGGTAGCTGCGCTGGCGCCCGGCCCTGCTCTTCGTCCGGACCGTGTGCCGCTCGGTGCCGGTTCCGTAGAGGAAGACGTCCTGCTCCTCTTCGGTCAGCTCCTGCCACGGCACGTCGACGTCGATCCCGTAGGTGCCGGCCACCGACTTGATCAGCCTGCGCCAGTAGCCCGAGTAACCGCGCTGCCAGGGCTGGAGCGCTCCTTCGGCCAGCGAGAGCGTCGGGTCGGGCACCACCAGCTGCGGGTCGATCACCCGCTTGAAGCCGAGTCCGGTGCAGGTCGGGCAGGCGCCGTGCGGCGCGTTGAAGGAGAAGATCCGCGGTTCGAGCTCGGGCATCGAGGTCCCGCATTTCAGGCAGGCGAAGCTCTCCGAGAAGATCATCCGCTCGCCGTCGATCACCTGGACCGCGACCAGGCCGTCGGCCATGCCGGCCGCCGCCTCGATCGACTCCGAGAGCCGGCGGCGGACCTCGCCTTTCATGACCAGCCGGTCCACGACCACCGAGATGTCGTGCTTGTACTTCTTGTCGAGCTCGATCTGCTCGTCGAGCATGCGCATCTCGCCGTCCACCTCGACCCGCGTATAGCCGTCGGCCCGGAACTGCTCGAACAGCTTGCCGTACTCGCCCTTGCGACCGCGCACGACCGGCGCCATGACCATGAAGCGCGTGCCTTCGTCGAGCGTCATCAGCCGGTCGGTGATCTGCTCCTGGGTCTGGCCGGTGATCTCCTCCCCGCATTCCGGGCAGTGCGGCTTGCCGATCCGCGACCACAGCAGGCGCAGGTAGTCGTAGATCTCGGTCACCGTGCCGACCGTCGAGCGCGGGTTTCGCGAGGTCGTCTTCTGGTCGATCGAGATCGCCGGCGAGAGCCCTTCGATCGAGTCGACGTCGGGCTTCTCCATCAGGCCGAGGAACTGCCGCGCATAGGCCGAGAGCGACTCGACGTAGCGGCGCTGGCCTTCGGCGTAGATCGTGTCGAAGGCGAGGCTGGACTTGCCCGATCCCGACAGCCCGGTGACCACGATCATCGCGTCCCGCGGCAGGTCGAGATCGATGTCCTTCAGGTTGTGCTCACGGGCTCCCGTGATGACGATGCGTTCCGAACGAGTCACTCCGGCTCATTCTAGGGAACCGAAC
>CAVPAU010000007.1:0-16219 GCA_963701635.1 uncultured Solirubrobacterales bacterium | reverse complement strand
CCGGGGCCGGCAAGCCGGCCCGGCGGCTCACCCGCTCGCGCGACGACCGCTTCATCGGCGGCGTCGCCGCAGGGCTGGCCGGATACTTCGGAATCGACCCGACCCTGGTCCGCGTGGCCTTCGCGGTCAGCCTCGCGATCGGTGGGGTCGGCGTGCTGGCCTACCTCGTCCTGCTGGCGCTCGTGCCGGTCGAGGGAGACCCCGACCAGCCGCCGCCTCCCGTCACCGGCACCAGGCGTACCGTGGCGATCGGCGGCACCGTCCTGGTCGGCGCCCTGCTGCTGGTGGCGAGCCTGTCCGGCGGCTCCGGAACGAGCTGGCTGTTCGGCTTCGGGCCCGGCGTGCTGTTCGGGATCCTGCTGTGGGTCGTGGTCGCGGCAGGCCTGGTCTGGGCGGTCGGCAAGGCCGCCAGGCCCGGTGGCCGGACGCCCGAGGCGGCCGAAGCCGGCGCGGCGGACCGGCAGGCCCCGGCGGGCGGCTTCGCGCCTTCGCCGAGCCAGGTCCCTCCGGCTGCCGCAGCTGCGGCTCTGACCGGCGACGAGGCAGACGCTGAGACCGGCGTGCTCGAGCCCGACACTGCCGCAACCGAGACCCTCGAGGCGGACCCGGCCCGCGCAGCCGGTGCGCCCGACGGTGGCTCCACCGCGCCCTCGACCTTCGGCAGGGTGATGACCTGGCTGGCCATCGCCTTCACCGGGGTCGTCCTGCTCAGCATCGTGGCGGTGATCTCGTTCGGCATCACGGCCGTCTTCGGCGCGATCCCGGCCGCGGTGCTCGTGATCGGCTGCGGCGTTGGTGTGGTCGCCCTGGCCCTGAACGACCGCCCGCAGATGGCCCTCTGGACGACCGCCGCCGCGATCGCGATCGCGATCCCGATGGCCGTCGTATCGATCGCCTCCCTCGACATCGAAGGCGACTGGGGAGAGATCAACGAGCGTCCGGTGACCCGGGCGGCGATACCTGCCGACGGCTACCAGATGGCGGCCGGCGCGCTGAAGGTGGACCTGCGCGACTTCCCTTTCCGGCGGGGGGAGACGGTCGAACTGAAGACCGACAGCGGGTTCGGGGCAACCAGCGTGATCGTCCCCGATGACGTCTGCGTGGCCGGAGAGGTCGAGGGCCGGATCGGCTACATCGACATCCGGGGCTCCGACAACTCCGGCGTCGACGTGGACCAGGCGATTCAGAAGCCGAAGGCGAACGTACCGGTGCTGAAGCTGGATTCCGACTTCCGGGTCGGCTACTTCGGCGTCTTCGACGATTCCGGCTGGCGCGGAAGCGGCAACGACTGGCCCGACGACCTCGACAACCGTGACCGGCCCGGTGCCGTGACCCGGGCGTCCGACGCCTGCGCGGGCAAGGCCGCGGCCGACGGGCCCGACCGGAGGTCTCGCAACGGATGAGCCCCGGCGGGCGCAGACTCCGGCGTGAGCCGGACGGGGCGATGGTCGCCGGAGTCTGCTCCGGCCTCGGCCGGCACCTCGGCATCGACCGCGATCTGATCCGGATCGCGGTCGTTGTGCTGACCGTGCTGACCAGCGGACTGGCCGCGCTCGCCTACCTCTTCGCCTGGATCGCCCTGCCCATGGACGAGCCGTCCGGGCAGGCGGGCAAGGCGGTTCCACGGAGCGGGGGCCGCGCTTCGTGGGCGGTCGGGGCCGGTGCCGGCCTGGTCACGCTGGGGCTGCTCTTCGTGCTGCGCGAGGCCGGGGTCTGGTGGAGCGATGCGCTGGTCTGGCCGCTGGTCATCGCGGCCGGCGGCGGCGCGCTGCTGTGGCGGCAGTTCACCGGCGGCGCCGCGCGCAGCGACCGCCGCAGCCCGGCGACCTACCGCGTCGCTTTCGGGATCGGGCTGGTGCTCGGCGCGGCACTGCTCTTCCTCTACATAAACGGTGCCCTGAGCGCCGGCAGCGACGCGGCGCTGGCGGCGGTCACGATCGCCGTCGCGGCGGGGCTGATCCTGGCCCCCATCTGGATCCGCCTCGCCCGGCGCCTCGGCGACGAGAGGGCCGAGCGGATCCGCTCGCAGGAGCGCGCCGAGCTCGCCGCCCACCTCCACGACTCGGTCCTGCAGACGCTGGCGATGGTGCAGAAGCGGGCCGGGGATCCGCGCGAGGTTTCGACGCTGGCCCGGCGGCAGGAACGCGAGCTGCGCGACTGGCTCTCGGGCCGGACCGGGACCGAAGGAGAAAACTCGCTGGCCGGCGCGCTAGAAGACGTCGCGGCCGAGGTCGAAGAGCACCACGGCGTGCCGATCGAGGCGGTGACGGTCGGCGACCGGCCGCTCGACGACCGCGGCCTGGCGCTCACCGGCGCCGCGCGGGAGGCGATGGTCAACGCCGCGCGCCACGCCGGCGAGGACGGGCCGATCCGCATGTTCGCCGAGATCGGCCCGAAGTCGGCGCAGGTATTCGTCCGGGACCGCGGCCCCGGATTCGACCTCGACCGTGTGCCGGCGGACCGGCGCGGCGTGCGAGACTCGATCCTCGGGCGCATGGAGAGAAACGGCGGTCACGCGACCGTGCGCTCGGAAGCCGGCGAAGGAACAGAGATCGAGCTGACGATGGAGAGCAGATGAACAGCGACGCAGCGCTCACCAACGGCCGCACGGCGGTGCTGATCGTCGACGATCACGCGATCTTCAGGGCCGGGGTGAAATCCGAGCTCGAACAGGGGGTCGAAGTCGTCGGTGAGGCCGCCGACGTGCGCGAAGCCGGACGGCTGATCGCCAAGCTCGAGCCCGACGTCGTGCTGCTCGACGTGCACATGCCCGACGGAGGCGGAGTCGAGGTGATCCGCCGGACCCTCGAAGCCGGCGGCCACATCCCGCGGTTCCTGGCGCTGTCTGTAAGCGATGCTCCCGAGGACGTGGTCGAGATCGTGCGCGCCGGCGCCCGCGGCTACGTGACCAAGACGATCTCCGGCCCCGACCTGATCGATGCGATAGAGCGGGTCCGGCAGGGCGACGCGGTCTTCTCACCCAAGCTCGCCGGCTTCGTGCTCGACGCCTTCTCCGAACGACCGGGCCCGGGCGAGGTGGACCCCGAGCTCGACCTGCTCACGCCGCGCGAACAGGAGGTGCTGCGACTGATCGCCCGCGGCTACCTCTACAAGGAGATCGCCCGCCGGCTCGGGATCTCGGTCAAAACGGTCGAGGCCCACGTCAGCGCCGTGCTGCGCAAGCTGCAGCTGTCGACCCGCCACGAGCTGACGCGCTGGGCCGCCGAGCGCGACCTGGTCGACTTCGACTGAGCACGGCGGTTCGGCCCGCCGCGAGGAACTGCGAGCGTCCGCCTCCCGGCGCAAATGCCGGAACCGGTTCCGGTCGCCTTCCTGTCAACTCCGGCCGCGAACCGGGTGGCGTTGTACCCGATGGAGAGATGAAACCGCCCCCGCTTCCCACAGGCCGGGCTGTGCCAGACGAACCGGGTGGCGTTGTACCTCATGGGGAGATGAAACCGCCCCCGGTTCGAGATGTTCGGGGGCGGGTTGGAATCGTGTCCCTGGATCCGTGCCCCTGGATGAAGCCGGGTGCTCAGCCCTGGGGCAGGACCCTGAGCAGGTCGGCGACGACGCGGTCGACGTCTTCGACCTGCGAGTCCCACGATGCGACCAGGCGGATCAGGCCGACGTCGCCGAGCCGGAACAGCAGCGGCCGTTGGGGCGCGCAGAGATCGGCGAACGCCTCGGCCTTGTCCAGCCCGAGAGCGACGAAGACGATGTTCGCCTCGACCGGCTGGGCCAGCTCGGCCCCGTCGATCCAGGCGACCGCTTCGGCGATCCCCGCCGCGGCGCGGTTGGCCTTCAGCGCAAGGTCGCGCCACAGGTCGTCTTCGAGCAGCGCCGCGAGCTGGGCCGAGACGAAGCGCATCTTCGAGCTGAGCTGGAGGGATCCCTTGCGCAGCACGCCGAACTCGTCGGCCATGGCCTGAGCCTCGGGCGAGCTGCCGGCGAAGACGACCGCTTCGCCGAAGACCGTTCCGTTCTTGTTGGCGCCGAAGCTGAGCACGTCGACGCCGCTGCCGGTGCTCGCTTCGGCCAGCCCGACTCCGAGCGACGCCGCGGCGTTGGCCAGCCGGGCGCCGTCCATGTGGAGCAGCATGCCGTGGGCGTGGGCAAAGTCGGCCAGGGCCCGGACCTGGTCGGGCGGGTAGACGGTGCCGAGCTCGCTGGCCTGCGCGATCGAGACGACCTTGGGCCAGGCTACGTGGGGGATGTCGGCGCGGTCGGCAAGCCTGGTGTGGGCGATCTCCGGCGTCAGCCTGCCGTCGGGAGTCGGGACGGTGAGCAGCTTCAGCCCGGCGATCGCCTCAGGCGCGGCAGTCTCGTCGATCGCCAGGTGGGCCGTCTCCGGGCAGATCACCGCCTGGTGGGGCCTGGCCATCGCGCGCAGCGCCGCGACATTGGTGCCGGTGCCGTTCAGCATCGGGAAGATCCTTGCCTGCGGTCCGAATTCGGCCTGAGCCAGCGCGTCGAGACGGGCCGTCTCCGGGTCGGCGCCGTAGGAGCCGGCGTGGCCTTCGTTGACCCGGCCGATCGCCTCGAGGATGCGCGGGTGGGCACCCGAGCAGTTGTCCGAGGCGAATCCGCGCGCAGGTGCCATGTGGCGAACTGTATTGGCCCCGCCCATTCAATAAACTGCGCCGTCAGCCGGGGGAGTGCCCGAGTGGTTAAAGGGGACTGGCTGTAAACCAGTTGGCTCTGCCTACACAGGTTCGAATCCTGTCTCCCCCATCAGCCCGGCCACCGCGGTCCGCCACCCGGGATCGGCGCAGCCACTGGCCCTCTCTGAGCTAGAAGGCCGCGAGGCCCCAGCCCCAGGTCACCTTGTCCTTGCGGTCGGAATAGACCTTGTTGCCGCGTCCGCCGCCGCCGGTCGTGATCGAGTCCTTGATCCCGTTCTTTGCCCGGAAGACGTCATTGCCGTCCCGTCCGAGCAGGCTCGTGCTTCGATCGGGGCTGGCCGTGAGGACGTCGCCGTGCCTGCTGCCCTCGAAACCGTCGACCTGCCTGCTGACCCGGGCGGGCTTGGCGCACTTTCCCTTCTTCCACTTCAGTTTGCGGGTGACGAGGCTGGCGTCCACCCCGCGCGGAGCGCTGGCGAAGACGACGTTGTCGTTGCCGCTGCCCGTGTCGATGAACCCTCCCCGGCACGGGTTCTTGATCTTGACCGTGTCGCTGCCCGGGCCGCCCTTGATGATCGCCCCGGCGGTCATGTTGATCTGGTCGTTTCCGGCGCGCGCCGACACCCGCTCGAAGAGGAAGACGATCTCCCGGTTCTCGCCCCCGGTGAACCTGTCGAAGCCGCTGCCGCCGTCGACGACGAGGCTCACGCTCGAGGGGACGCTGTAGTCGATCTTCAGGTTGTCGTCCCCTCCGCCGGTGGTCAGCGTGCCGGCGCTGACCTGCGAGCTTGCGGCCGGGCAGACGTAGCTGTTGCCGCCGTTCGAAGTAGCCGGGCGGCAGTCCCTCGACAGCTCGGCCGGGCGATTCGTGCTGATCCGGTACCCGCCGGCGGCCGCGTCATAACCGACGTCGATCTGGTCGGAGAGAGAGCTGCCGATGACGGTCAGGACACCCTCCGGACCGATATCGAGGATCGGGTACCGGCCGTCACTCTCTCCGGGCGAGTTCTCGTTGCAGCGCGCCTGGCGGCCGCCCCGGCACTCGTTCTGGCCCAGCCCGCCGTCTACGGCGTCACCTTTGAAGGCGGTGATCTCGTCGTTTCCGAGCCCACCGTCGACCTGGGTGTCGGAGCCCGGATCCGCAATCAGTACGTCATCGAAAGGCGAGCCGATCAGGCGTTCGACCCCGCTCATCGTGTCGCTTCCTTTGCTGCTCCAGGCCTCGCCTGAGCCGAGATCGACGAAGATTCCGGAGTATTCGAGGTGGCCGGGCGGGGTATGTGCGCCGTACGAAAGCGTGTCGTTTCCACCGCCTCCCACCACTGTGCCGACGCCGTTTCCGGTCCTGATGATCTTGTCGTCCCCGCCGTTGGCGTAGACCTTCTCGATCCCGTTGACCGAGACGATCAGGTCGTCGCCGTCGGTGCCGTAGACCCAGTCGTCACCGTCGCCCGGATCGAGGTACGCCCCCTTCGCGCCGGCTCCGCCGCGGTCGGCGCGCAGGCGGTCGTTGCCGCGGTCGCCGAAGAGCCGGTCTCCCGCGGCTCCCGACGAAGCTGCGTAGATGAAGTCGGTTCCGTCACCGCCGTGGATCTCCGAGCGGGCCGATCCGAGCGAATGCAGGTAGTCGAGGCCGCCGTTCCCGCGGATCAGGTTCGGCCTCGTCGCCGTGCCGCCGAAGTAGTCGAAGACCGTGTCGATGCTCCTGCCGCCGGAGAATGTGTCGGTATCGCTGAGCCCCCGGGGGTTCTTCCTGCCGCTCAGGTACGTCGTCGTATTGCCCTTGGCCAGGATCTTCACGGCGTCGTCCCCGAGGCCGGTGTTCAAGTCGCGATCGTTGGTACTGGCCGGCTTACGGATAGTGATCCTGTCATTTCCGAGGCCGGTAGAGACCTTCTGCCGGGTGGCCTTCGCCGCGAGCACGACGTTGTCGTTGCCCGCTCCGGTATTGACGATGGCGTTCGCCGTCTTGTAGGCAATCAGCACGTCGTCACGACCGCTGCCGCCCCTGATCGAGTGCGTGACGGCCTTGTTCTTGACCCGGATCCGGTTGTTTCCGTCCCCGAGGTCGATGAAGTTGGCGCTGGCCCTGGAGGAAATGAGAACCGAATCGTTGCCAGAGCCGAGGGCCGCGCGGTTTCGCCTGCCCTTGCCGAACCTGAGCCTGATGTCGCCGCCTTTGCTGCAGACGCGGTTGTCCCCGGTCGCGAAGACTGAAACCCTGGATCCGGTCAGCATCACGGTCTGGTGCCGGGGCAGGGTTACGGAGCCGTTGCGCTTGACCACGTCTGCCTTTTGTCCCAGGCACCTGGCCGCCTCAGCCGAGGCGGGCGCAACCAGCATGGCCAGTGCGGCCAGCATCAGGAGTCGCTTGATCACCGGCACGAGAGTACAAAACGGCCCCGTCTGGAGCGGCCGCTCCGCCTCGCCGACAGCGTTCAGCCGGCTCCGCGCAGTCCCTGGGCCTCGGGCAGGTTCTTGATCTTGCGCAGGGTCGAGGTCTCGATCTGCCGGACGCGCTCGCGCGTGACGCCGAAGGCCTCGCCGCATTCTTCGAGGGTCCGCGGGTAGTTTCCGCCGAGGCCGTAGCGCATGACCAGGACTTCGCGCTCCCGCTCCGGAAGGCTTCCGAGGACCTTGTTGATGCTCTCGCTGCGGATGTGAAGCGAAGCTTCGTCGAAGGGCTCCATCGCGTTCACGTCGCGGACCAGGTCGACCAGTTCGGTCTCCTCGCCTTCCCCGACCGGTTTCTCTAGAGACACCGGTACCTGCGAGATCCTCCAGACATCGCGAACGTCCTGAACCGTCCAGCCGAGTTCCTGGGCGATCTCGAACGGCTCCGGCTCGCGGCCGAGGTCCTGGACCAGCTGGCGCTCGACGAAGTGGACCCGGTTGAGCTTCTCGACCATGTGGACCGGGATCCGGATCGAGCGTGACTTGTCGGCCACGGCCCGGGTCACCGCCTGGCGGATCCACCACGTCGCGTAAGTGGAGAACTTGTACCCGCGCCTGTAGTCGAACTTCTCGACCGCCCGGATCAGGCCGAGAGAGCCCTCCTGGATCAGGTCGAGGAAGCTGAGGCCGCGGCCCAGGTAGCCCTTGGCGATCGATACGACGAGCCGCAGGTTGGCCTCGACCATCTGGCGCTTTGCTTCCATGTCGCCGCGCTCGATGCGCTTGGCCAGCGCGATCTCCTGCGACGCGTCGAGCAGTTCCACCTGGCCGATCGATCGCAGGTAGAGCCTGAGCGAGTCGAGCGACCCTTCCGAAGCGCTGTCGTCGGCCGGCGCGGCCCGCTGCGGGACCGGCGACGGCTCGGCCTCGGGAACGACAGGGTCGGCGGCGGCAGCGGCCGGCTCCGTCCGTCCGGGTGCATCGTCGCGTGCGATCACGTCGATCCCCTGCTCGGTCAGGTGCGTGTGCAGCTCCTCGATCTGGTCCCGGCTGATTTCGACTTCGGCCAGGGCGTCGGCCACGGCATCGAAGGTCAGGAAGCCCTGCTCGCGCCCAGTCGCGACCAGTGCCGTCACTTCTTCGGTATCCATCTCCATTCAGACCCCCAATCCGACGGCGTGCCGCCCGGACTCTGTGCCTCTGATCACAAGCGCTGATTATAGGCAGTTCACGCCGGCCGGTAGTGAAGAGCGCGTAACCGGTTCCGTGACACGCCGGTTCCGGCTGCCGGTGTCGTCGTATGGCTACTCTTATGCCAACCCCGACCCCTCCGAACGAGACCCCATGAATCCAAAGATCGCACTTTCGCCTGACGGAGTCGACGTGCAGGCATCCCGTCCCGCGACCCGGGTGAGCCTCTCCCGCGTCGGTGTCACCGGCGTCGAGAAGGTCCTGAGCATCGGCGACGACGGGCACTTCCACGCCGACATGGAGTGCTACGTCGACCTCGGACCAGACCAGGCCGGCGTGCACATGTCCCGGTTCGAGGAGAACGTCTCGGAAGCGATCGAAGAGGTGGTCCGGGCGGATTCGATGAGAGCCGAGAAGCTCGCCGCACGCGTCGCCGAGCTGGTCCGCGAGAAGCAGCACGGCATCAGGGCCGAAGTCTCGGTCAGGCTGCGCTATCCGGAGACCATGCCGGCCCCGGCGTCGGGCATCCCGACCCAGGAGATCTACACGCTGCTCGGCCGCGCCGTTGCGTCGCCCACCGGGACCCGCACCGTGACCGGGGTCCAGGCCCAGGGCATGACGGCCTGCCCGTGCGCCCAGGAGATGGTCGCCGACGTCGCCCGCGGGCGGCTGCGAGACAGCGGCTACACGGAGGAGCAGGTGGCCGAGATCATCGGGCTCGTGCCCATAGCCACCCACAACCAGCGTGGCATCGGCACCCTCTACATCGGCTGCGCCGAGGGATCGGCGGCCGACATCGACGCGCGCCGGATGCTGAGGCTGGTCGAGAGCTCGATGAGCTCGGAGATCTACGAGCTGATGAAACGCCCGGACGAGCTCTCCGTGGTCGAGAAGGCACACTCGCAGCCGCGCTTCGTCGAGGACTGCGTGCGCGAGATGCTGCGCCAGGTGGTCGAGACGATCCCCGAACTCGCCGACGACGCCTTCGTCATGGCCAGGCAGGAGAACCTGGAGACGATCCACCGGCACAACGTGGTCGCTGAGCGCTACGGCCGCCTCTCCGACCTGCGGGCCGAGATCGAAAGCGACGCCCACTCGCAGCATCACCTCTCGATGCGCGAGTGGCTGAACGAGCCGCTCGGCTAGGCGATCTGGTCGTTGGCGGAGCCCTCTTCGCGGGCCCGCTGCTCATCGATCCGGCGGCGCAGCCCGAAGAAATAGTCGAGCCCGCTGACCACGGTCGCGAGCACCGCCGCGTAGACGAGCAGGTCGACTGAGAGCGGTGCCGGGTTGAAGGTGATCAGACCGAAGACCGCCCCGATCTGGAGCACCGTCTTCACCTTGCCCATCCAGCTTGCCGCGATCACCACGCCGCGCTCGGCGGCGATCGAGCGCAGCACGGTGACCGCCAGCTCGCGCGCGATGATCACCATCGCCACCCAGGCCGGCAGCCGGCCGAGCGATACGAGCGATACCAGCGCCGCGGTGATCAGCAGCTTGTCGGCGAGCGGGTCCATCAGCTTGCCGAACGTGGTGACCGAGTCCCTCGAGCGGGCGATGTAGCCGTCGAGCCCGTCGGTCAGGGCGGCAAGCGCGAAGACGATCGCCGCCAGTGTGTCGCCGTGGGGGGTGCCGTCGAGCAGCGCGACCACGACGACCGGCACCGCGAGGATGCGCAGCAGGGTGAGAAGGTTCGGCAGGTTGAGCGGTACCAAGCGTGGGTCCTCTTCAGACGCGCCCGGGCTGCCGCTCAGCCCTTGGCGTCGGACTTGCTCTTCTCGCGGACCTCGGCCCCATCGCCCTCGTCGAGCTCGGCCTTTCGGGCCTCGTCTTCATCTTCACCGCCGACCGTCTCGCGAAAGCCGCGGATGCCGCGGCCGACCGATCGCGCGGCCTCGGGAATCCGCTTCGGGCCGAGGATCAGGATCGCGATCGCGAGCACGATCAGCAGTTCGGGCACGCCGACGTTGGGCAGGAAGGCGAGGTTCGAAATCACGGTCGACCTAGTCTACGGCCATGGGCAGGAGAAACACCGGCGATCGCGCGGCCCGGGCGAAGCGGCCCCTCGCCGCGCTCGAGCAGCAGATCGTGTCTTGCCGGCGCTGTCCGCGACTGGTCGCCTGGCGCGAGCGGGCAGCGGCCGAGCCGCCGCGGCGCTACCGCGGCGAGCGGTACTGGGCGGCGCCGGTGCCGGGGTTCGGCGATCCGGCGGCGAGGATCCTGATCGTCGGACTCGCCCCCGCGGCCCACGGAGCGAACCGGACGGGCAGGGTCTTCACCGGCGACCGGGCCGGCGACTGGCTGTTCGCATCGCTTCACCGGACCGGTCTCGCCAACCGGGCCGAGAGCGTGAGCAGGGATGACGGACTGCGGCTGGAAGGTGCCTGGATCTCGGCCGTGGTCCGTTGCGCGCCGCCGGCCAACCGTCCCGAGCCCGGAGAGCGGGACAACTGCCTGCCCTACCTCGAGACGGAAATCGGACTGCTGCCGGACGTGGCGGTGATCGTCGCCCTCGGCGGCTTCGCCTGGGACGGAGTGCTGCGAGCGCTGCGGGCCGGCGGCGCAGAAATGCCGAAGCCGAAGCCGAAGTTCGGCCACGGCGCCGAGACCGCGGTCGGCGGGCTGCGCATGATCGGCTGCTACCACCCGAGCCAGCAGAATACGTTCACCGGACGTCTGACCGAGTCGATGACCGACGAGGTTTTCTCACGGGCAATGCGCACGGGTGGCGGATTCGGCGTGTAAGAATGGGGTGATGGGAGGCAAGGGGAAAGCCAGGGTCGCGGCCGCGGTTTCGATGCTCGCAGCCGTCCTTGTTCTCGGGGTGGCACCCGTGGTCGGCGACGGTCTGAACCAGCAGCCGCTGCCCGCGTCCCCGCTGACCCCGCCGACCGTGGCCGCCTCTGTCAGCCAGTCCGGTGCGGCGCGGGTCGCCGCTGCGGGACCCACCTCTGCCCGGACCGCCGGGGGCAGGAAGGCCGCGCTGCACCGCGTGTCGCTGAAGTCCCGGATCACCGAAGAGCCACTGATGACCGGGGAGGGCAAAGGCACGTACGTCGGTGTCAAATGCCCGAAGGGCTACAAGGCCGTTTCGGGCGGCGTGCTGAGCGGCTTCATCAACCTTTTGATCTCCTCCTCGGCCCCGAACAACCCGCTCAGCGGCAAGTACACGCCGCGCACGTGGTGGCTCACCGTCACCAACGCAAACATCGACGGCCAGGGCGGCTCACTCGCCTGGCGGGGTGTCGTCAACTGCCTTTCGCCGGTCGCCATCCGGAAGTGATCCTTCGCCACCGGCGCGCTCCGCTTTCGATCGCGGGGCGCCGGTGATCGAGCCGATCGCGGACAGCCCGTAGGCACGGTCGCGCCGACGCTGGAACGGGTCCCACTTCAGGCCCAGCCAGAGCAGCGGGGTCCACGGTCCGAAAACGAAGACCAGCGGTGCCGTCGCGATGAAGACCAGCGTCGTGAACAGCGAAGACTTGCGGGTCAGCTCGACGTCCCACTCGTATTCGGGCTTCGCGAGGCCGCGCCTGAGCACGTGGCTGTCGATGAAGAAGGCCATCCCGGCCATCGCGGCCATGTTGAGTACGTAGAACAGCACCACGACGTTGAAGTCTCCGCTGTACTCGCCCATCAGCTGGGAGGTGAACGGGATCAACACCATGAATCCGAGGTACGGCAACGTCAGGAACATGAGCCCCCGGTCGTATTCCCTCACCGTGCGCATGAACCGGTGGTTCGAGATCCAGAAGGAGCCGATCACGATGAAGCTGATCCAGAAAGCCGTGAAGTCGGGGCTCTGGTCGGCCAGCTTGTCCAGCAGGTCGGAGGCCGAACTGGCGTCGGCCGGGACATCGATCTGCAGCACCAGCAGGGTGATCGCGATCGCGAAAACGCCGTCGGTGAAGGCCACGATCCGCGACAGGTCGGTTCCGCGCTCGAGCTGCGGCAGGCTCTTCTCCGCTGGGCTCCGATCGCTCACCCGACGGATCCTGCCAACGCGCCCGGACGGCGCCCCGGCCGACTCTCCGTACAATGGCCCCGGCGCCGACGTAGCTCAGTTGGTAGAGCACTTCACTCGTAATGAAGGGGTCAGCGGTTCGATTCCGCTCGTCGGCTCTAGGAAAGCCCTGCAGAACTGACGTTTCTGGTCACCGGGCAGAGAGCTGGCAGCGGCCGTGGCAACGCCGTGGCAACAGGCTCAGCGTGCTTCGTGGTCCGGGCCGCTGGCCGGAAAAACCGGCTGCCCTAGGGGGCGTTGCCTGACCGGGCAACGCCCCGTCAGTGAAATTTGGGTCGCGTTGGGGGTAAGTCAGTTTTCCGTGGTTCCATTTAAGGAAGATGCCCTCCGCCGAAGAACAGACTCGCCGCAATACAGAGATCGCTCTCGGGCGTGCCAGCTGGACGCACCATCCGGGATCTCGCCGAAGAACACGGCATGAGTCAATCGCGGGTCAAGGAGGTCCTGGCCAAAGAAAGCGAGGCTGGCGTCGACACGGTGCCGACGACGGGCTCGAACGGCGCCAACACAATCGTCCAGGCCGCAACCCGCCCCCCGGGAGGCACCTTCGGAGCGCCGGTCGATCTCTCAAACCCCGGGCAGAGTGCCTACTCCCCACAGACAGCTACGGCCCCCGACGGCACCACAACCGCCGTCTGGTCTCGCCGCTACGACGCCAACAGCTTCATCATCCAGTCAGCTTCGACCGCCCAACCTTCGCCGTTGCTCCAAATCACCCGCACAGGCACCGGATCCGGCAAGGTCAATCAGAGGCCAAAGAATCGGTGACTTCGGTGACTTGAGCCCTGCGAAGCCGAAGCCCGCTGGCCCGAATCCTGTCGGGCGCGCTCTCCGAAGGCCGTGGATTCCGCCAGGAAGACATCGAGCCCGCATCGCGACGCCCTGGACGTTCAAGCATCCCAGCCTCTCTGTTATGTTCTCTTTCGAAAGAGGGGTTCGGGGCAACCTCCGGTGGCCTCATGGGCGGCTGTGGACGGATTCCAACGAGCTGGATTTAGCACGCAAAGCGGGGGACCGAGTTTCAATGAACGCCAGACCAAGCCGCGTCAGGTTCGCCCTGACCCTGACCACGCTGTTTCTTGCCGCGCTGCCGGCCGCCGCATCGGCAGCAGGGAGCGAAGGCAGCCTCACCCAGAAGTCCGGCACCGAAGCCTGCGTATCCGAGTCCGGCACAGGCGGCCTCTGCGCCGGCGGAGTCGGCCTCAATGTCGCCAGCTCGGTCACCGTCTCCCCGGACGGCAAGAGCGCCTATGTCGCCTCGCAGGGCAGCTCCGCCGTCGCCGTCTTCGACCGGAGCACCGAGGGAGTACTCACCCAGAAGGGCTGCATCTCAGAGACCGGCGGCGACTGCGAAGACGGCGTCGGCCTCAGCCAGCCCGTCTCGGTCACCGTCTCCCCGGACGGCAAGAGCGCCTACGTCGCCTCGTTCTCCAGCGACGCCGTCGCCGTCCTAAATCGCGACACCACGACCGGAGCACTCACCCAGGATCCCGCCCCCGCCGGCTGCATTTCCGAGGGAGGCACAGGCGGCTGCGCCAGCGGCGTAGGCCTCGAGGGCGCCAGCTCGGTCACCATCTCCCCGGACGGCAAGCACGCCTACGTCGCCTCAATCTTCAGCGACGCCGTCGCCGTATTTGACCGAAACGCCGCGACCGGAGCCCTGACCCAGAAGAGCGGCACTGAAGCCTGTATCTCCGAGGACAACACGGTAGCCGGGGTCACGACCTGCGCCGACGGCGTCGGCCTCGACTTCGCCGCCTCGGTCACCGTCTCCCCGGACGGCAAGAGCGCGTACGTCGCCTCGCAGAACAGCGGCGCCGTCGCCGTGTTTGACCGAGACACCACGACCGGAGCACTCTCCCAAGATCCCGCCCCCGCCGGTTGCATTTCCGAGGGAGGCACAGGCGGCTGCGCCAGCGGCGTAGGCCTCAGCGAGCCCGTCTCGGTCACCGTCTCCCCGGACGGCAAGAGCGCCTACGTCGCCTCGTCCTATAGCACCAGCGCCGTCGCCGTATTTGACCGAAACGCCACGACCGGAGCCCTGACCCAGAAGAGCGGCCTCGAAGCTTGTATCTCCGAGACCGGATCGGGCGGCGACTGCACCGACGGTGTCGCGCTCGACGCTGCCTACTCGGTCACCGTCTCCCCGGACGGCAAGAGCGCCTACGTCGCCTCGCTCTCCAGCGACGCCGTCGCCGTATTTGACCGAAACGCCACGACCGGAGCGCTGACCCAGAAGAGCGGCACTGAAGCCTGTATCTCCGAGGACAACACGGTAGACGGGGTCACGACCTGCGCCGACGGCGTCGGCCTCGACACCGCCGCCTCGGTCACCGTCTCCCCGGACGGCAAGAGCGCGTACGTCGCCTCGCAGATCAGCGGCGCCGTCGCCGTGTTTGACCGAACGCCCGACACCACCGCCCCCGACACACAGATCGACTCCGGCCCGAGCGGACCCACCGGCGATGCGACCCCGAGCTTCGAGTTCTCCTCCGAGCCCGGCGCCACCTTCGAGTGCAGGGTAGACACCGATGACTTCTCTTCCTGCTCGAGCCCCGAGACCGTGGCCGCACTGACCGACGGCCCCCACACCTTCGAGGTAAGAGCCACCGATTCGGTCGGCAACACCGACCCGACCCCGGCCACCACATCTTTCACGGTCGACACAACACCACCCGACACACAGATCGACTCCGGCCCGAGTGGACCCACCGGCGATGCGACCCCGAGCTTCGAGTTCTCCTCCGAGCCCGGCGCCACCTTCGAGTGCAGGGTAGACACCGATGACTTCTCTTCCTGCTCGAACCCTGAGACCGTGGCCGCACTGACCGACGGCCCCCACACCTTCGAGGTAAGAGCCACCGATTCGGTCGGCAACACCGACCCGACCCCGGCCACCACATCTTTCACGGTCGATACGACCCCGCCCGACACACAGATCGACTCCGGCCCGAGTGGACCCACCGGCGATGCGACCCCGAGCTTCGAGTTCTCCTCCGAGCCCGGCGCCACATTCGAGTGCAGGGTAGACACCGATGACTTCTCTTCCTGCTCGAACCCTGAGACCGTGGCCGCACTGACCGACGGCCCCCACACCTTCGAGGTAAGAGCCACCGATTCGGTCGGCAACACCGACCCGACCCCGGCCACCACATCTTTCACGGTCGATACGACCCCGCCCGACACAACCATCGACTCCGGGCCGAGCGGCATCATCACGACCGACGAGGCCACGTTCACTTTCTCTGGCACACCCGCCACCGACACCGCGAAGATCCAGTGCCGGATCGACTCCGGGCCCTTCGCCGACTGCACCTCACCCAAGACCTTCACCGGCCTTTCCGACGGCCCCCACACAGCCGAATTCAGGGCCGAGGACGCGATCGGAAACCAGGACCCGACCCCGGCCACTAGATCCTTCACGGTCAATCCACCAGTCGTTGATCCCCCGGTCGATCCCCCGGTAGGCGAGGCCAAGATCGGCAAAGTCAAGGTCAAGGGCCCCGCCAAGGTCAAGAGGAGAAAGAAGACCACCTACAAGGTCAGGATCTCCAACTTCGGCAACGCCCAGGCAAACGGCGTGAAGCTCAAGGTCAAGGGCAAGGGCGTCAAGGCCAAGAAGACCGTGGGAAGCATCGCTGCCGGCAAGGCCAGAACCGTCAAGGTCAAGCTCAAGTTCAAGAAGCCGGGCAGGGTCAAGACTTCCTTCAAGGTCACCTCCGGCAACGCCGGCGGCAAGACGGCCAAGAAGAAGATCACCGTCAAGAAGTAGTTCGCTCCCGAAGGGCCTCTTGTCGGGCGATGTCGGCCGTCGGCGGAGGAGCGGTTCTCGGAGTTCTGAATTGCCATTCTCCCGGCCCGACTGGGCAGTCAGACGGACAGTCATTCCAGGTCAGAGGCCAAACAATCGGTGACTCCGGTGACTTGAGCTCTACGAAACCGGATCACGCAGGTTTGAAACTCGCCCCAGCCGCCAGACTCGTAT
>CAVPAU010000006.1:0-64110 GCA_963701635.1 uncultured Solirubrobacterales bacterium | reverse complement strand
GTCGTCGTAAATGGCGGCGTAGAGAAAAACGGGACGGTCAGACATTCGGATCCTTTCGTAGTGGCTGTGGGACCAGAGTAGTCGCGCCAGAGCCGGCCGATGTCATCCCGACGTGTCGAAGGGATGACGGCGGGTCACGACGGATCAACCATTGCCTCAGCCGGAGGTAATGGTCCTGAACCGATCCGTCCCGCAACTGTTCTGCCCGAACCGCTTGGTCGTCACGACCACCCTTTCGGTCCGCTTCAAGGCAGGAATCCAGACCGTCAGCCAGTGTGTCAGGTCCGAGGTCGCCGACTCGGGAAGATCGATCACGGTTCCGGTGTTGCCATTACCGATGCTGACCTTGCTCACTTGTGAGGCTCCGCCGGTCGGTGATCGATTTTCCGTACACGTCCCTCGAGAACCCGCTGTTGTTGACGATGCTGAATTCGAAGCCGATGCTCCCGGCACCGCCGGTGCATTGACTCCTGAGACCGAGACCGCCTCCGATGGACGAGATCGGAGGAGACTCCAGGATGCCCGAAGAGAAGGAACCCGACTGCGCAGACTGGTCGAAACCCTGGAGCGTGGACTCGTTGATCTGATCCCCGCCCAATGAGTCCGGGGCCACCTTGGCGGCGGTCACAGCCTCGTCGGCAATGGAGGGATCCGGGTAGCTGCCGGCCAGGTCTCCGCCGGCAGGACCCGTCGACGGTCCCGGCGGACCCTGCACTCCGGCGGCCCCTGCGGGCCCTGCGCTCCGGTCGGTCCCTGCGGACCGCGCTCGCCCTTCGGGCCCGCCGGGATACCCTTCACCGCTTTCCTGGCCTGACTCTTCGCGATCTTCCGGACCTTCTTGATCTGCTTCTTGTTTAGCGAGTTGACCGCCACGCCCGCCACGGCACCACCTCCGAGTGCCGCCACAAGAGAAACCACCGCAACTATCAGCGCCGGCGACGACCCTGCCTGGTTGATTCTGCGCATCTGGCCCCCTCAAGCTCTCTCTGCCCTATCTACCTGTGTCCAGCAAGCCTAACCGGCCCGGACGTAATGGACAAGGGTCGGAGGGTCAGATTTCGGAGCATCCCCCGTGGGTCGTCGCCGGCGCCGATAGCGGGTCGCGCTCGCAATCGGTCGACAACCACCCGTCGTCGATCACCCGGCAGGCCCGCCGGGCTTCTACCAGTCGACAATCGCCTCCATACCGATTCTGGGAATGATCATGGAGCCGAACGTGGTTCCCGGCTTCAACCTCAGACCAGGACTCGAAGTGAAAAGTCTCGCCCCTGATCTGCTCGGTTTGACCCTGGATCTGAACTGAAAGTCATGGGCCCGGAATTCGTCGACGGTATTGGCGCTGCGATATTCGAGCCAGAAGCGCTTCCGAGGTTCGGTGATCCGAACGGCCCCTGAAACGCCATGACTGCTGCGCTCAGGTCGGATTCCTCATCGAGAAGCGAGCCGTGGCCGAATCCGAGAACTTCTGTATGGAGAGGCGGCCCGACAGTACTTGTCGCAGCCGGAGTTTCCGTCACCCGGTTGTGATGAGCGCATTTTCATCCGGCCGTACGCCGGCTGCCCCGGGTTGATCTCGACTTCACCCCTGGGGGATCGCGCCGAGCTGCTGCATCATCGCCAGTTCGTCAAAGACTCCCCAGTGCTCACGCGCAAGGCCGTCGTCACCGAAGCGGGTGATGTCGATCAGCTGGACGTCGAAGCTCCTGCCGGTGGGCGGCATGCCCATGAATTCCCCCTCGTGCGTCCCGGTTACGCGCAGCCGGGCAGCAACCTTGTCGCCACTGACCAGGATGTCCTGTGGCTCCATGCGCATATCCGGAAAAGCTGCCAGCTGAATGCGGAAGAACTCCAGCACACCGTCCCTGGTCGGAGCGAGGCCCGGCGTCTCTTCGTGCTCGACGAAGTCGTCGGCGAGCAACTCGCCGAAACCGTCTATGTCGCCGGCACTGATCAGTTCGTAAAACCGCCGCATCGTGGCCGCGTGATCCATTCTGGCTCCTCTCGGAAACTGTCGGGTGGTGACTCTGTCAACGACAGTATCCGACCGCGGCACAGTCGGCGCCGATTCACGAGTGGGCCGGGAAGGACTCGAACCTTCGACCTACGGATTATGAGTAGGCGTCGGGAGTCGTGGCTGGTTGCGGCTGGTCCGCGGATCCTCCAAGAAATGCGATTTCAGCGGTCCGGCCGGCGGATCGGTTTGTGGCTGGCTGTGGGTGGCGTGTTGCCCGGGAGTTGCCCAGATGGCGCAGAATCGGCAGCACCCGCTCCATGGGCGGATGGCCGACCCGCGACCACTCGACCGCAACAAATCCGGCCCGGCGCGTTTCTGCAGGTCATTAGACTCGCTAGCCTGCTGAGCTACAACGGATCGAAAGGAACAGGGCGTGAGGGAACTGACGAAGAACGAACTTCACACTGGAATCGGCCTGGTGGTCGGCTGCATTCTGTTGCTCAGCCTGCTCGTTTCGCCTTCAGTCAGCCCCGGAAACGAGCGGGTCGGAGTTTCGGGCCTCGGCTCCTACGCCTGGAAAGAGGTCAACTCCGACTCGCCCTGGGCCGCACGCGCCGGGCTTCAGAGCGTGACGTTGGGCGGAAAGCCGTACATCCTGGGCGGCCGCGCGCCGGCAAGCCCAATGATCCCTTTCGCCAGCACGATTTTCAATGACATCTGGCGCAGCGACGACAAGGGCAAGAGCTGGAAGCAGGTCACCGACGACGCGCCCTGGCCCGCTCGCGCATATTTCGAAGCCGTGACCAAGAAGCGGAAAAACGGCAAGGGGAGGGAACTGTTCGTGCTCGGAGGCCAGAACTTTGGTCAGCCCTCGGATTTCTTCAACGACGTCTGGCGCAGCCGGGACAAGGGCAAGACCTGGAAGCGCATGACCAAGTCCGCCCCGTGGGAGGGTCGGGCCGGTCTGTCCGCGGTCGTTCTCGAGAACAAGATCTACGTGCTGGGCGGAAGCCAGGGCGATGATGCGGCGACCGGAGGAACCGGCCGCATCCTCTACAACGACGTCTGGAAGTCGAGCGACGGCAGGCGCTGGGTCAGGGCCACCGGAGATGCTCCTTGGGCCCCGAGGGCCGGCGCGGCCACTGTCGTCAAGGACGGCTGGATCTACGTGCTCGGCGGTGAGGATGGGTTCATCTGCGACCCGGCCAAGCCCGACCGCTGCCCGCCCTACTTCAATGACGTCTGGCGATCCAAGAACGGCTCCAAGTGGAAGCGGGTGACCGCAGCCGCCGGGTGGTCGAAGCGCCCTGGCCACAAGTGCGCCGTCATCAGGAACCGAATTCTCTGCTTCGGCGGCTTCGGGCTGGACCAGAACCCGATCGATATGTGGGCGAGCAAGAACGGGTCCAAGTGGAACCGGCTGAGTTCCTCACCGTGGAATGCGACCACTTCGGAAGAGATCAAGTACGACTTCGATCTGCTGGTCACGAAGCGTGGCAAGAACAAGCAGTCCGGAAAGAGCTGCGCCGGCAAGAAGGCTCCGCGCAACTGCGCGGTGTTCACCTTTGGTGGCGACCGGGAGCGCTTCGATCTGCCCCCGCAGATCAACTTCGACCGGGTGGACAACGACGTCTGGCGGTTCTCGCAGCCTGGCTGAAACCCGCAAGTCCAACGACCGGCGCCCGCGTCCTACCCATCCCGCGACTCGTACATCGAACCGGGGGGCACAGAGCGATCACCAAGGGGTTTCTCGGCCTGTGGAAGTGTCCTTCTGGGGCTCGTTGGCCCATCCGGGAGCTCCCACGAAGCGTCGTTGCCCATCCGCGGGCTGCCTGGGCTTGTGTGTCTCGCACCACCGGCCTGCCACGCGTTTCCACTTGCCCTGCTTTCCTGCCCGGCGGTCCATCGTCCTCTCGCAGCGTGGACACTCGGGTGCCTGCATGCCGTCGGGAAGACAGCGCCGGGGGACAGGTGTAAGCGCGGCGCTCTCGACCATTCTTCGGGCCTGCTCTCCCAATCACCTCCAGCCGTTGGCGACAACGGGGACACGCTGGAAGCTGCGTCGATCTAGTCGAAGGGCCTGGACGACCAGCCAGCGCGATTCGACACATCTCTCGTTACCCTCAGCGCTCCCTGAAGCGGGTTGATCGTCTGACGAGCGCCGGCAATGTGCGGCTGGCTAGGTGCGTCGGGTGGTCTCGATGGTGCCCGGCGGCCGTAGGGCTGTTCCTCTCCGTCAGGTGACACTTTGGGTGGCACCCCCTGTTCTCGGCCAGGTCGTGTCGCGCCCCGAAACGCAGAAACCGCCCCGTAGAGCGGTTTGCTGAGATGGGCCGGGAAGGACTCGAACCTTCGACCTACGGATTATGAGTCCGCTGCTCTAACCGACTGAGCTACCGGCCCGCGACGGCGATCATATTCCGCGGCCGGCCGCGGGCGAAGGATTGAGCGAAACAGTCAGTCGTCATCGTCGTCGTGATCTTCGTCCTCAACCTCGTGGCGGTCATCGGATCCGCCCGAGTGCGGTCCAGAGTCGTCAGAAGAAGATCCGTCCGGGCGGCCGTCGTGGGATCGCCCACCGTCCCCACCGCCCTTTCGATCGCTTCCGCCCTGACCGGCGCCCGTTCCTCCAGAACCGGTTCCGCTCGGGGGACTGCCGGGAGGGTCGAGGGCCCTTCCGGCCGAGACCGGCTCGTTGGCCAGACCGACTGGCTGGTCGGCCAGATCACGGGCCACCAGGGCGATCGAAACGGCCAGTACCAGACCGAGCAGCCCCAGCGCGGACCAGAACGCGAAGCTCCTCAGGCTGACTCGTGGGGGATCCGAATCCTTCATCCGCACAAGCGTAGAAAACCGCGGGTTAGGTTCAGGTAAAGATCCACGACTCTCATTCCGGAGGCCTCGCCACCGCAGGGAGATCCACGACGGCTTCGGCACCGCGGCCTCCGCGCGACGAGATCGCCACAGCGCCGCCCCACTGTTCGATCAGCTCACGGGCGATGGACAGTCCCAGCCCTGTTCCCTTGACGCCGCGCCTGCCGGCCCGGCCCCTGGCGAAGCGTTCGAATACGGCCTCTTCCTCACCCGGCTCGAGCCCTTCACCCTCGTCCCGGACCGTGATCTGGCCAGGTCTCACCTCGACCACGATCTCGGTCCCGCCGGGCGAGTAGTTGACCGCGTTCTCCAGCAGGACGTCAAGCACCCTTTCGAGGTCCGCGCGGGCGCAGAAGACCGCGCCGGCCGTGCCTGCCGGGGGAAGGTCGAGGACGAGATCCCTGTCCCCCGCCGCCGCGGCCCAGCGATCACAGGCCTCCGAGGAGAGTTCCTCCAGGTCTATGTACTCACCTGGCGCGTCCCTCTCTCCTGCCCGGCTGAGGATCAGCAGTTCGTCGACCATCTTCGAGAGCCGGTCCACTTCAACCAGACCCGCTTCGGCCTCAGCTCTCTCGGCCGGGTTTCCGAGTTGGTCGCTGAGACCTTCGAGCCGGAGCCTCAGGCCGGTCAGTGGGGTCCGCAGTTGATGCGACGCGCTTGCGACGAAGTCCTTCTGGCTGCGCAGCAGCCTGCCCACTCGCGCAGTCATCTCGTTGAAGGAACGGGCGAGCGACCGCTGCTCGGTACTGCCTCGAATCTCGGCCATCGCGCCGAGGTCCGGATCGGCCCCGCCCGTCGCGAATCCGCGTGCGGTCGCCTCCAGGCGCCTGATCGGTCGCGCGATCTGGTTCGCGATGACTGCCGCGACCAGCAGCGCCAGTGCGACGACCAGCAGCGCCAGCAAGGCTATGCCGAGCAGCGAGCGACGCACCGCGGACTGGACTGCGTCGACGCTCTGCGTGATCCGCACCGCTCCGACGACCTGCTCCCCCCTGAGAATCGGGTCGGAGGTCGCGAGAAGCCTCGTGCCGAGGGTGTCGCTGTCTCGCTCGCGCTGGTCGCTCTCCCCGCGGAGCGCGACCGCGATCTCGGGCCTTGAGCTGTAGTCGCTGCCGATGCTGGCAAAACCGCCGCTGTCGCTGAGCACGACCCCGCCGGCATCGACGACCAGGACCCGGCCGCGGACCGTCCTGCCAGCGATTCTCACGAGTCGGTCGAGCGCCTCATCCGGGGGGTCGATCAGGCTCGCGGCCCCAGTCGCAACGATCTCGGCCTGGCTGTGAGCCTGGCTTCGTACCTCGGCATTCACGCGGTCCTTGAGACTCAGGGCCAGCGGCAGCCCGAGGGCGACGATCGCCAGCAGGAGAACGTAGGTGACAGCGACGAGTAGGAGACTGCGAAGGCTTACGGCCGCTCGTCTCCCGGGTCGGCGAAACGGAAGCCCACGCCTCGCACTGTGTGGATGTAGCGGGAATCGGATGCGCTGTCTCCGAGTTTCCGGCGAAGTGCCCTGATGTGCACGTCAAGCGTCTTGGTCGAGCCGAACCAGTTCACGTCCCATACGTTGGCCATCAGGTCTTCCCTGGTCACTACTTGCCCCGCGTGACGGGCCAGTTCGACCAGCAGATCGAACTCCTTGCGGGACAGATTGACCGGTTCTCCGTCGAGCGAGACCCGGCGCGACGGCACGTCGATCGCGAGGCCGAGGATCTCTATCGGAGATGCGTCTGCTTCCGGGGCTCCAGTTCCTGATCGCCTCAGGATGGCGCGGATCCTCGAGATCACCTCGCGCGAGCTGAAGGGCTTGACCACGTAATCGTCGGCGCCCAGCTCGAGGCCGATCACGCGATCCGTCTCGGTGCCCCTGGCAGTCAGCATCAGGATTGGGACGTCCGACCTGCGCCTCAACTCCACGCAGACGTCGCGCCCGTCCCCGTCGGGCAGAGTGAGGTCGAGGACGACGAGATCGGGCCGCAGGCGCGCGAAGAGTTCGAGTGCCGCCGCCGCCGTGGGTGCTCCTACCGCCTCGAAGCCCGCGGCCTCGAGCGCGCGGGTGAACGGCTCGGCTATCGAATCCTCGTCTTCGACCAGCAGGATCCTCGCCGCCGGATTTTCTGGGGCCGCCATCGGGCGAGTCTATAGCCGTCCGGGCAGGCAAAAAGCAGGTTTTGCCTGCTCCTAACCTTGGCTTTGACAGCCCCTTGTGGGGCACCTCCGAGACTGGCGCCAGCAAGTCATCCCTATCGAAACCAAGACCAGGAGGTGTTCCACAATGGAAAATGCGAGAACTAAAGCAGCGGTGTCGATGACGCTCCTGGCGCTCGGCGGCCTGACCGGAGTTGCCATCGCCAGCAGTTCCGGCGGATCGGACAGCGAACCGGCAGCGGCAACCAAGCCGAAGGTCCGTACCGAGGTGGTCCACCGGACCATCCGTCACACGAGGACCGCCGATCCGGCGGGGCAGTCCGGCTCGGCGGCACCATCCGTGTACGGCGGCTACAGCTCGCCGGAGGCGCCCGTGTACGTCGCCCCGGCTTCGACCGGCTCCGCCGACGCGGTGAACTCGTCGAGCGGCTCCGGCTACGAGTCCGATGACGACGAGGCCGAATACGAGGACCACGACTCGGATGAGAGCCATGAGTACGAGCATGAATCCGAAGACGAGCACGAGTACGAAGGCGGAGACGATGACTGACAGACCTGCCAGGAAGAGGCGCAGGCCGTCACCGGTCGCGGTCTTTGCGACCTCGGCGGTGCTCTTCCTCTCGGCCCTCGGCTTTCTGTCCTTCCAGCTCGCCCAGGGCAACGATCCGTCGCTCGGCGCCGGCCCGCTGACGGCGGGCACAGCCAGGCAGCCCGACGTGATCGTGAGGCGGATCATCAAGCGTCACGTGGTCACCACCGTGGTCCCGGCCGAGGCCGGCGGGACCGTCTCTCCGGCGGACAGCTCAACCGGATCGACCCCACCGGCGGTCGCCCCGGATCTGACCCCGGCCCCCGCACCTGCCCCGGCGCCCCCTTCACCGGTCGTCACGGCCAGTTCGTAAGAGGAGTGATCGTCATGCAGAGTTTCGAAGACCAGTTCGAGGCAATGGGTTCACAGATCAGGATCCTGATCGGACCGCCTGTGGACCCCGACGCCGCTCCGTCCCAAGAGGCCGGCAGGCGAGTCCGTGAATTCATCCACGACTTCGACATGCGGCTCTCGCGGTTTCGCCAGGAAAGCGAACTCAGTGCCCTCAATCGCGACCCGAGGGACGAAGTTCCCGCCTCCGCCCTGATGCGTACCGCGGTCAAGGCCGGAATCTGGGCCGCCTCCCGATCGGGAGGGCTCGTGGATCCGACCCTGGTCGAAGAGATCGAGAGCACGGGCTACCGCCAGTCCCGGGCAGGGCTCGCCGGCCTGCCGGTCGCCGAGACCCTGGCCGCAGCACCGGCGAGACGGACGGCAAGGCCGAACGCCGCAGCAGACTGGACGCAGTTCGAAATCGACGACGACACCGGAGTCATCCGCCGGCCGTCGGGTCTCGGATTCGACACCGGCGGCACCGGCAAGGGTCTGGCCGCCGACCTGGCCGCCGAATCGCTGGTCGGCTACTCGAGATTCCTGATCAGTTGCGGTGGCGACATCCGGATCGGAGGAAAGGACGCCGCCGCCACCCCGTACGAAGTTCACGTCGAACACCCGTCAAGCGGAGGCAGGCCCCACCGGTTCCGGCTCGGTTCCGGGGGCGTCGCGACCTCCGGCATCAATTCGCGCGCCTGGCGCAACGAAGATGGAAGCACCGCCCACCACCTGATCGATCCAGCCACGGGCCGGCCCTGCTGGTCAGGCCTGATCGCGGCCACTGCCCTCGGCCGGACCGCCCTGGAAGGCGAAACCCTCGCAAAGGCGGCACTGCTTTCCGGTCAGGCTGAAGGCCGGCGGATTCTCGGCCGCTACGGTGGCCTGCTCGTTGATGAGGACGGGCGCGTCGAGGTAGTCGGCCGGATGAACCTGTCCCTCAGGACCCGGCACGATGCAGCAGCCCAGACGCCGGCGACCACGGAGGTGGCCGCATGAGCGGCGTCGACCGGGTCGTCACCGAATATGGCTGGTGGCTCGCAAGCCGGGCATCCGGGCTGGTCGCACTGGTACTGGTGACGGTCTCGGTCGCGATCGGCCTGACCGTGGCCAGCAAGATCGCGCGACGGCCGGGAATGCCCCGGATCCTAACGGCCGTCCACGAGCAGACGGCTCTCGCCGGCCTGATCGCGATCGCTGTCCACGCAATCACGCTGATCGGGGATCCATGGCTGAATCCGGGAGTCAGCGGGGTACTGGTCCCGTTCACGATGGACTACCGGCCGGTCTGGACCGGCCTCGGAACGATTGCCGGATTGCTCGCCCTCCTGTTGGGTCTGAGCTTCTACGTGAGGCGCAGCATCGGTACGAAGTTGTGGCGCAAGGCGCACCGGGCGACCATCCTCGTCTACTTCCTGGCAATCGCCCACACGCTGGGCGCCGGCACTGATGCCGGCGCGATCTGGATGAGGTGGTGGCTGATCGTGACCACGCCGCCGATCGTTCTGCTCTTCCTCTACCGGATCGCTTCCGCGCGGTCGGGCCGGAAGAAGTCGGTCCGAACCGTTGGCCGGCCGGCGAACGGCGGTCACCGGAACAGAGATGATCGGACCGCGTCGACGCGAAGCGGTGCCGTACTGCCGGGCGGTGAGCTGTCGTGAAGGACCGCGGAGTGGTGATCGTCGGCGGGGGCCTGGCGGCCCACCGCTGTGCCCGCACGCTGAGGAAGAACGGCTACGAAGGCCCGGTCCGCATCGTTTGCGGCGAGGACGAAATCCCCTACGACCGGCCCGCGCTCTCGAAGGCGTGCCTGTCCGGATCCGGTCCCGGTGACGACCTGTCCCTCAGTCCGGTGAGCTGGTATTCGGACAACGAGGTCGATCTGCTGACCGGCCGCAAGGCGGTCGGGCTCAACGCTCCGGCCCATCGGATCAGGCTCGATGACCGTTCGTCGTTGCGCTACGACAAGCTGCTGATCGCCAGCGGCGCCGCGCCCAACGTCCTGCCGACCCTTGCGGGCTTCTCGAACGTGTACGGGTTGCGCACTCAGGACGATGCCCGCAGGCTGCGGACCCAGTTGGGCATCGGCGGACGTCTCGCAGTGATCGGCTCGGGCTTCATCGGTCAGGAGGTGGCCGCGACCGCGCGCGGACTCGGAGACGAGGTCACCATCGTCGAGGCGCTGGATTCGCCGCTCGAGCACATACTCGGGCCGGAGGCCGGGTGGCGCTTCGAAGCATTCCACGCGAGTCACGGAACCGGCCTGATGACCGGGGCGACGGTCGAATCAGCGCGTGGCAACGGTCGCGTCGAAGAGCTCCTGCTCGCCGATGGACGCCGGGTCTCGTGCGACACGGTCGTAGTCGGAGTGGGTGTGCGTCCGGCCACCGGCTGGCTGGCCGAAAGCGGCCTCGAACTCGACGGCATCCGTACCGACGCCGGCGCGCGAACCCGCATCGAAGACGTCTTCGCGGCGGGAGACGTGACGCGGGAATTCGATCCCAGGACCGGCACGCACCACAGGACCGAGCACTGGGACGCCGCTTCGCGGCAGGGGCGTTCCGCTGCCCTGTCAATGCTCGAAAAGGAACCTCCGGAGCCTGGACTGCCGAGCTTCTGGAGTGACCAGTACGGATCCCGGATCCAGTACGTCGGACATGCCGAGCTGGCAGACACGGTCCACATCGCCGAAGAGCCGGAATCGAGCCGCTTCTCGGCGAGCTACTTGAGCCGGGGCCGCCTGGTAGCAGCGCTCGCCGTCGATGAGCCCCGGTTCATCGCGGCCGCCAGGCGCACCATCCAGACGACACATGACTATCCACAGCAACAGAAAGGCAACGAGAATGACCTGCAGAGCACTGGTTGACAACAACAGCTGCAGCGGTCACGGTGACTGCGTCGATGTGGCGCCGTCGCTTTTCCGCCTCGACGGCGACATCGCCGAGGTGCTGGCCGACGGCCCGCCGGACCTGCTTGTCGAGGCCGCCGAGGCCTGCCCAGCCGCGGCGATCTCGGTCGAGGAAGTCGAAACCGGAGAACAGCTCTTTCCCTGATCTACCGCCGGCACCGGGCGGGGCTCGCATCACGGAGTCCCCGAATCGGGGGTGGTCCGTGCCGCCTGTGCCGATCGACGGCTGGAGCAGCGCTGTAAGATGGTTGGTCGATGTCCGCCCGTACGCCGATAGTCCCGGTCGCCCTGCTGACCGCAGCGGTTCTCGCGATCGTGCTGCCCGGCGACCCGGCGGGACTTCTGCTGCTGACTCCGGCGCTGGCCTTGCTGCTGCCGCTCCTGGCCAGCGTCTATCCCGGTGAGAAGGCCGTCCACAAACTGGCTACGTGGATTTCAAGAGTCCGGATCCCGGCCGCCGGAGGCTCAGGCGCGCGCGAGCTGACCCTCGCGCTCTCAAGTTTCAACCGTGACGGCTTCGCGGCCTCGAACGGCAGCCGCGGGCCGCCGCTCCCTTCGCCCGCCTAGAAGTCCCCTGACGGATCCGGCCTCCCGGCCGTGTCCCGCAGCGAAAGGAGTCTCATGAGAGGTTCACGCCTCATGGTCTGCCTGGTCGCGTCCGTATCTGCCCTGGTCATCTCCGGCTGCAGCTCGGACGGTGGCCCGGAAGACCTCAACGGAATGACGCGCCAGCCCCAGACGGAGGTCGGCAACGTCTCACTTCCGAACCAGAATCCAGAAAGCAGCAACAGCGAAGGTGTCCTGAAGGGCTCCGGCGACGGGCTCATGCTGGTCTACTTCGGCTTCACCAACTGCCCCGACGTGTGTCCGACGACGCTGGCCGATCTCAGGCTCGCGCTGGAGGACCTCGACCCGGATCAGCGTGAGCGGATCCAGGTGGGAATGATCACCGTCGATCCCGGGCGCGACACCGCGAAGGTGCTGAACGGGTACCTCGGCTTCTTCTTCCCGGAAGAGCAGTTCTCGTCCTTCCGGACGACCGACGAAGAGGAGCTGGCGAGCGTCGAGAAGGTCTTCGGCGCTTCCCACCGGATCGGCAAGAAGCAGAAGGACGGCAGCTACGACGTCGACCACTCCGCCCTCCTCTACGCCGTCGACTCTGACGGCGTGGTCGAAGTCGAGTGGCCTTTCGGCACCACCGCTGACGACATGCGTTCCGACATCGAGCAGCTGCTCGATGAACGGGCCGCCCGAACCAGTTCCTAGAAACGAACCCCAACTGAATCGAAAGCAAGGAGCGACACGATGAACCTGAAGAAACCCGCATTGATCCTCACCGCGATCGTCTGCTGTGGCGCGCTGCTGGCCGCCTGCAGTTCCGACGACTCGTCCGGCGACTCGATCGCCGTCAACGACGTCTGGACCCGCGTCACCGCCCCGACCGCGACCATGGGTGCCGTCTACATGAACCTCGAGAGCGCCGACGGGGACAGGCTGGTCTCTGCCTCGGTGCCGGACAGCGTGGCCGGCAAGGCCGAGATCCACGAAACGGTCGGCGAGTCCGGGATGGAAGGCGACATGGACCCGGGCACGACGATGGAAGGAGGAATCGCAGTCGAGCCGGCCGAGGACGGTGACGACATGGACAGCGAGAGCATGGAGGGTATGGAGGGCGCCACCGGGGACGACTCGGAGATGCCCGAAGCGATGATGGGCATGCGCGAACTCGAGGACGGACTCGAGCTGCCGGCCGGCGAGGAAGTGTCGCTCGAGCCGGGCGGATACCACGTCATGCTGCTCGAGCTGAAGGAGCCGATCGCCGAGGGTGACACGATCTCCGTAACCCTGGAGTTCGAGAACGCCGGAGAGGTCGAGGTTGAAGCGGAAGCCCGCAGCACCGAGAGCTGACTCCCGGTTCCACCGGATGCTCGCGACGATCGCGGTGGCTGCAGCCGCCGCGATCGTCGCCGGCTGCGGTGGAGACGACACCGGGGGCGAAACCGTGCGCATCGAGATTCCGCCGAACGCTTCGAAGCTGGTCGCCCAGGGCAAGAATGTTCCAGGCGTACCGGACCGGATTGTCGGGACCGTCGGAGACACTCTCGTGATCGACAACCGGGACTCTTCGACGCAGTTCGTGGCCGGTTACTCGATTTCTCCCGGCCAGTCCCTTAAGATCCCCTTAAACCGGGCGGGCGATTACGAAACCAACTGCTCGGCGCATGAGGACAGATCGCTGAGAATGTCGATATCCGAGTAGCAGTCAAGAAGGGGTGGAGCAATGGGTTTTCTTTCTGAAGCAGGATCGACGGTGAAGGGGCGGCTGGTCCTCGCACTGGCTGTACTCGCCTGTGGCGGCCTGCTCGGTGCCGGCTGTGGCGGAGACGACGACTCCGGCTCGAGCGATACCGGAACCGACGCCGGGACCACGGCCACGACAGACGAAGGCAGCAGCACCGGAGGCGACGGTGGCAGCTCTGGAACCGATGCGAACGCAGCGGCGATCACCCTGTTCGACTCATCGGGCTGCGCCGGCTGTCACACGCTCAGCGTCGCCGACGCCAGTGGCGCAGTGGGCCCGAACCTGGACACGACGTCGCTGTCGAAGGCCGAGATAGAGGCGCAGATCAGAAGCGGTGGCGGAGCGATGCCGCCCTACGAGGGGCAGCTGACCGACGCGCAGATCAGCTCGCTGGCAGACCTGATCTCGACTTCTAACTAGCGGTCAGATCGCGAATAGCTGGGAGAGCGAGCGGCCCACGTCGGGCGGCTCCTCTTCCTCCGCCGCTGCGGCCTTGACGCCTTCGGCGAGCGCCTCGGCGGCTTCGGATATCTGGCTGGCGCGGTTCGGGCGGATCTCCCCGGCCTCGGCCGCCTCGGAGAGGTCGGACTCCATCAGGCCGGCCAGCTCACCCAGCCTGCCCAGACCGAGCGCCGAAGCCGTGCCGTGAAGGGCGTGGGCTTCCTGCCGCAGGGCCTCGAAGTCGGTCGTACCCGTGTCGAGCCCGGCCGCGATCACGTCGCAGCGCTGGCGGGCCTCTTTGGCGAACGCACCAAGGAGATCGCTATCTGGCTTCTCTTCACTCATTGGCTTCCTTCCCCGAAAAAAGTGCGATGAATCGGACGGACTGGTCCGTAACCCGAGACATTGTTGCCGTTCGCGCCAACTTCTGCACACCGGCCCTTCCGGCCGGCGCGCGTTGCGCAGTTCTGAACTAGTCTGGGCGAGGTTTCCCTACCGAATGGAGAGAGCGTGGCGAAGAGAGCGGCACTTGTTACTGGAGGTTCCGGCGGCATCGGCCTGGCGATTGCGAGAAGGCTGGCGCAGAGCGGCTACGCGCTGACGATCTCCGGGAGGCGCGAGGACAAGCTGCTCGCTACCGCCGAGGCACTCGCCAACGAGGACTTCAAGGTGGAGGCCGTGGTCGCCGACGTGACCAGCGAAGAGGCCGTCGTCGATCTGGTGGCCGAACACAGGCGGCAGTGGGGCCGGCTCGACTGCCTGGTCAACAACGCCGGCATCGGGATCGGCCAGCCGATCGACTCGGTCCAGGCCAAGCACTTCGATCTGCAGGTGGCCGTCAACCTGCGCGCTCTGGTCATCGCGACGCGCGAGGCGTCCGAGATGCTCAAGGCGGCCGGTGGCGAGCACGGAAAGGCGCTCGTGGTCAACCTGGCGTCGATCGCCGGCAAGCAGTACCCGGCCTGGCTCTCCGTCTACGCCGCGACCAAGGCCGCGGTGATCTCGTACTCACAGTCCTGCCAGAAGGAATTCGGCACGTCGGGGGTAGGCGTGACGGCGATCTGCCCGGGCTTCGTCGCCACCGACATGACCGAGTTCGCGCAGGAGCAGGTTCCGGCCGAGAAGATGATGAGCACCGATGACATCGCCGAGGCGGTTACCTTCCTGCTCAACGTCTCGCCGAACTGCGTGGTTCCCGAGATCGTCATGTCGAGGCCCGGCTCCGGCCCCGACAGCGGCGGCATGTGAACCCGGGCGGACTGCGCTGCATAGTCGCCGCTTTCGGCGATCCCGGGCACGTATTCCCGGCGGTCTCGCTGGCCCGCGGGATGGCCCGGCGCGGGCACGAGGTCGTGGTCGAAACCTGGCCCCAGTGGCGCGGGGCGGTCGAGGACGCCGGGCTCGCCTTCGCCGGAGCCGACGAGTACCAGGTCTTCCCGCCGCCGAAGGAAGGCTCACCCGGCGGCGGTGAGGCTGCGCTGGCACTGATGTCGCTGCTCGAGGATTTCCGGCCGGACGTGGTCGTCAACGACGTCCTCACACTGGCCCCGGCCCTGGCGGCCGAGAAGTACGGCTGCGCGTGGGCGACGCTGGTCCCCCACGTCTACCCTGCCGGCAATCGTGGAATGCCGCTGTTCGCGACCGGTGCGCTGCCGCCCCGCTCGGGGCTCGGCAGGGGCTTCTGGAAGCTCAGCGACCGACTGCTCGAGCGCGGGCTGGTCCGTGGTCGGGAAGACCTCAACGCCCAGCGCAAGGTAGCCGGGCTGCCCCCCACGGAACGATTCCACGGAGGAATGAGCCCGGACCTGGTCCTCGTCGCCACCTACCCCCAGCTCGAGTACCCGCGGCCGTGGCCAGATCACGTTCACGTGACCGGCCCGATGCCTTTCGAGATACCCCACCCCGACACCGACCTGCCCGGCGGGGACGATCCGCTGGTCCTCGTCGCACCGAGCACCTCCCAGGACCCTGACAATCGCCTCGTGCGCGCGTCGCTGGCCGCGCTGGCCGGCGAGCCCGTGAGGGTCGTCGCGACCACGAACCGCGTGGTCCCCTCGAGGCCGATCCCGGTTCCCTCCAACGCGGTGCTCGTCGACTGGCTCAGCTACTCGCAGGTGATGCCACAGGCTTCGCTGGTGATCTGCCACGGCGGCCACGGAACCGTCGCCCGGGCGCTGGCCGACGGAGTACCGGTCCTGACCTGTCCGGCCGCCGGCGACATGAACGAGACCGCTGCCCGTGTGACCTGGGCCGGTGTCGGCCTCTCGGTCAAGTGGAGCCTGACCGGCGCGAGGTCGCTGCGCTGGGCGGTCGCAGAGGTGCTGGGCGACCCGTCGTACCGGGACAGGGCCCGGGAGATCTCCCGGTGGTCAGAAGAAAACGACGGCGCCGCCACGGGTTCGCGCCTGATCGAGGCCCTCGTGGCGGATTGACTCGGGGGGTGGGATTCGAACCCACAACCGTCCGGTTAACAGCCGAATGCTCTACCGTTGAGCTACCCCCGAATGTCACTGCCCGGATGCCCGGGAGACCTCTTTCCGAGGCGTCGAGTGGAGGCAGAACCCTAGCGGAGAACGGCGGCCGGGGGCTTGCGTCAGGGGCGGCCGGGCCCGGCTGCCTCGGCCCTCCGCAGCTCATCGACCAGCTGTGAGCGCCGCCGGTTCAGTTCGGCCCGCTCGGCTGGATCCCCCCCGGCCGCCGCGACGGCCATGCGGTCCTCCAGTGCGGCCAGCTCGAGCTCCATGAAGTTGCGCCTTATCGAGCCTTCCCCGACCTGTGCCGGGTCGGCGCCCATGACCATGGCGGCGATCAGCGAGGAGAGCTCGCGGTCGGCCGGGTCGAGACCTTCGGTCGGGCTGTCGAGGTGCTGCTTCAGCCATTCGACCGCCCTCGCCGTGAGTGGAGAGCTGAGGTGATCGGGCTTCAGCCTGGACAGGTATTCACGGCCTTCTTCGGGCCTCGCGATGCACATCGCGAGCAGCGAGCGCTCGCGGCGCTCGCGGCGCGACAGCAGCGCATCGTCGGGCCGCGATTGCTCGTGGGGCCCCGGTGCCGAGGGCTGAGCCGAAACCGCGGCCGCGTTGCTTTCGACGGCGCCTCCGCCCCCCGGTCCCGCCGAAGGCGCCTGCTCGACGCGGGCCACGACCACGGTCGGGTCGATGTCGAGGCCCTCGGCAACCTTTCGCGTCAGCTCTTCCCGCGTCGCCCCGGGTGCGACTGCGGCAAGCACGGGTGCCGCCTCACCGAGACCGCGATCCCGCTCCCGGGGGGAGCCCGAGTCGACCCCTTCGAGGATCAGCGCGATCTGGAACTCCGGAAGCTCGACTGCGCCCGCGACGAGTTCACGGAAGCGGTCGCCACCACCGTCGGCGGTCGCGATCTCGGCCGGATCCTCTCCGGACGGCATGGCCACGACGCTGATCTCCAGCTTGCGGCCGGCGGCGACTTCCTGCGCGCGCAGCATCGCCTTGCGGCCGGCGGCGTCCGCATCGAGGGCGAGGATCACCGTGTCGACGGTGGCCGAGAGCTGCGCGATCTGCTGCTCCGTGATCGCCGTCCCCATGATGCCGACCGTCTCCTCGAGGCCGGCCTGGTGGAGCGCCAGCACGTCGGTGTAGCCCTCGACCACGAGCGCGCGCCCGGCCTTCGCCATCGCGGGACGGGCGCGGTCGATGCCGTAGAGGATCTCGCTCTTGTGGAAGAGCTCGTTCTCGGCCGAGTTCAGGTATTTGGGCTTCTGCTCCGGCCGCATCGCGCGGGCCCCGAAGCCGACGGCGCGACCCCTCGCATCCCGGATCGGAAACGTGATCCGCTCGCGGAAACGGTCGTACATGCCACCGCTGCGCCCCTTCTGGGCGAGCCCGGTCGCGGCCAGCTCCTCCACCTTGAAGCCGGCCCGCTGTCCGCGCATGATCAGCGTGTCCCACGCGCTCGGCGCGTATCCGACCCCGAAGTCACGCAGTACCTCGGCCCGCAGGCCGCGGGACTCCAGGTACTCGCGCGCCTTGCCGGCCTCGGGCGCCTCCCACAGGAAGGCCGAATAGAAGCCCGCCGCCCTTTCGAGCAGCTCGGACATCCTGTTGCGGGCCTTGCGCCGCTGCTCGGCCCGGGGATCCTCCTGTTCGCGGGTCACTTCGACGCCGTAGCGGTCGGCGAGCAGCTCGACCGCGGCCGGGAAGTCGACGTTCTCGGTCTCGCAGACGAAGTCGAAAAGGTCACCGCCCACGCCGCAGCCGAAGCAGTGGTACAGCTTCTCCTCCGAGTGGACCGAGAACGAAGGCGAGCGCTCCTCGTGAAACGGGCATAGCCCGGTGTAGCGGACTCCCTGCCGGCGCAGGTCGGTCCGGGCAGAGACGATCTCGACCATGTCGGCTGCCGCGCGCACGCGGTCGATGGTGTCAGCGGTGAACTTGGACAGAGCGGCTACTCTAGCCCCCGCGCCTCCGCCGGATTCCCGGACGCCGGCAACTCGCTCTCAGAGCCGTGACCGCTCCGGCACGTACAGGTCGGTGAAGTGGCTGATGCAGTAGCGGTCGGTCATGCCGGCGAGCAGGTCGGTGACGCGCTGGAGCGGGTCGGCATGCGGGTCCGGCGCCGCGATCTCGTCGGCCCGTTCGAGGTAGTGCTCGAACAGGATCCGCAGCGCGCGGTGGACCTTCTCGTGCTCGGCCCTTGCCGCCTCGCCGAGGTACACGTTCTGGAACATGAATTTACGCAGCCGCAGCATCGCGCTCCCCAGCTCGTCGCTCTGGCGGATCTCCGGTCCGCTACTTGACTGTTCGACGATGTCCTTGACCAGCGAGTCGATCCGGCTCGATCCGGTCGGCCCGAGCAGGGCGATCTCGTCGCGGGGCAGGTCCTCCGGCCGCAGCACTCCAGCCCTCAGCGCGTCGTCGATGTCGTGGTTGATGTAGGCGACGCGGTCCACGAGCCGGACGATCTGGCCTTCGAGCGACGTGCTCTTCTCCGATCCCGTGTGCTTGAGGATTCCCTGGCGGACCGGCTCGTTGAGGTTCAACCCGCGGCCGTCGCGCTCCAGCACGTCGACGACACGCAGCGAATGCTCGTTGTGGCGGAAGCCCGGGCCTCCGTGTGCGCGGTTGGCCTCGTCGAGCGCCTGCTCTCCGATGTGACCGAACGGCGGATGGCCGAGGTCGTGGCCGAGGCCGATCGCTTCGGTCAGGTCCTCGTTGAGGGAGAGCGCCCGGGCAACGGTGCGCGCGATGCCTGTCGCCTCCAGCGTGTGGGTGAGCCGGGTCCGGTAATGGTCGCCCTCGGGGGCGATGAAGACCTGCGTCTTGTGCATCAGGCGGCGGAAAGCCTTGCTGTGGACGATCCGGTCGCGGTCGCGCTGGAAAGGCGTGCGCAGCGGGCTGTCCTCCTCGGGGACCGCCCTCGTGGCCGGGTAGGACGGTACGGCCCGGTCCGAGAGCGTCTCGTGCTCCCGGCGCCTGGACCGCCCGGCGAAGTCCGCGCTCGCGGAGTCGCTCATGCGGCCGTCTTCTCCTCCGGCCTGGGCAGGCGCACGTGTGCGTGGTGCTCGAGCGTCTCGCCGATCGCCCTGCCCGCCTGGCGGACGGCAGTGCCTTCGGCCTGCGGGGTCTCGCTCATCGGGCGGCCGAGCGCCCCGACCATGAACTCGTGCGCCTCGGCCGATAGCGGAAACGAATTGGCCTCGCAGGTCGGGCATACGACCCCGCCGGCGACACCCGAGAAGGCGGTCAGGTGCTCACTGTTGCCGCAGCGCGAACAGCCGGAGAGCTCGGGAGCGAATCCTGCGGCAAGGGCCAGCTTCAGTCTGAACGTGACCATGCCGGCGGAACCTGCCGCCGGGCCGCCGGGGTCCTCGTCGACCAGGGCCAGGTACCGGCAGAGCAGGTTGTAGGCGGGCAGGTTCGGCTCGGCGCCGTCGAGCAGCCTGAGCACCGCGCCGCATGCGTCGCTGGCGGCCCGGATGCCGCTGCCCGATGAACGCAGCGCCGGATATCCCTCGACGGTCTCGGTCGAGGTCACCGTGTGGAGGTCGCCGCGCCCGCGGTGGAGGACGAGCGCCAGCCGGAAGAACGGCTCCAGCCTGCCGCCGAAGCGGGTCTTCGGCTTGCGCGAACCCTTGGCGATCGCGCCGAGCCGGCCGTACTCGCGTGAGTACAGGTGCAGGATCCGGTCAGCCTCGCCGTACCGGATCGACCGCAGTACGACGGCCTCGGTCTTGAACGTCTTCGACATCGGGACAAAGGTTGCCGGGTTGGTCGGACGGCCCGCGGCCGCCTCAGGTTCGCCCGGCACGCCGGCGGCGGGGGCGGCGCCTGAGCCGCTTCTGGCAGGACGGGCAGAAGTAGGTCGAGCGGCCGCCCACGACGATGCGGACGATCGTTTCGCCGCAGCGCCCGCAGGCCTCCCCTTCCCGGCGGTGGACCAGGAACTCGTTCTGCATCGAGCCGGCATCCCCCCTTGCGTCGCGATAGTCGTCGATCGACGCTCCGCCGAGGTCCAGGCCGCGCTCGAGCGCCGCGACGATTCCGTCTCTCAGCGCCTCGTGGTGCTCCGGCTTCATCGAGCCGCCGGGTGAGAGAGGGTGCAATCCGGCCCGGTAGAGGGCCTCGTCTGCGTAGATGTTGCCGATACCCACCACACCCTTCTGGTCGAGCAGGAAGGACTTGAGCGGCCCCGTGCGACCGGCGCTCATCTCCCCCAGGACATGTGGTGTGAAGTCCGGCGACAGCGGCTCGACCCCGAGCCTCGACGCGAAGTACTCGTCCAGGCGTTCGGGGTCAGCGACGAAGCCGCGGCCGAATCGCCTCGGGTCCGCGAAGCGGATCTCGCCGCCATCGTCGAGACCGAAGCGCGCCTTCAGGTGCTTCACCTGATCGCCCGCGTCGTAGATCCGCGCGTCGCCCGGGTTCGCCGAGCCGTCGGGGGCCAGCAGCGTGACGCTGCCGGTCATACGCAGGTGGATCACCATCGTGTCGTGGTTGTCGAACTCGAAGAGCAGGTACTTGCCGCGCCGGCCGACGTCGGTGATCGTGCGGCCCTCCACCGCGGACGCGAACGCCGCGGGGCTGGCCGGCTTGGCGAAGTAAGGGTCGAGCACTTCTACCGACTCGATCCTCCTGCCGCCGAGCTCCGGCTCGAGCTGCCGTCGGATCGTCTCTACTTCCGGAAGCTCGGGCACCCGGGGGTTCTATCAACCCCCGCCCCGCGACCAGGCACGCGGGTTCCGGGGCTAGTCGGCCGTGGCGCGCGGGTGGGTCTTGAAGTAGACGTCCTTCAGCTGCTCCCCGGAGAGGTGCGTATACATCTGGGTCGTGGCGACGTCGGCATGGCCGAGCATCTCCTGGACCGAGCGCAGGTCGCAGCCGCCGGCGAGCAGGTGGGTGGCGAAGGAGTGCCGCAGCGTGTGGGGGCTCATGCGGTCCTCGAGGCCGGCGGTTCGCGCATGCCCCTGGACGATCTTGTAGAGGCCCTGCCTGGTCAGCGGGCCGCCGCGGAAGTTGACGAACAGCGCCTTTTCGGGCCTGCCTTTGACCAGCGTCGGTCGTCCAAGGCGCAGGTACTGCTCGATCGCGTGGATGGCCTGGCGGCCGAGCGGCACGATGCGCTCCTTGTTGCCCTTGCCGCGTGCCCTGAGCATTCCTTCATGGGTGTCGATGTCGGTCATCTCGAGCCCGACCACCTCCGAGGCGCGCAGGCCGCACGCATACATCACTTCGAGGATCGCACGGTCCCGGTAGACCGCAGGCGTATCGCCCCTCGGTGCGTTCAGCAGCTTCGACACCTCGGCCTGGTTGAGCACCTTCGGCAGCTTCTTCGACCTCTTCGGGGAGAGCATGCCGGTCGTGGGATCGTCGGAGATCAGCTCCTCGCGCCTCAGGTGCTTGTAGAAGGAACGAAGCGCGGCGGTCTTGCGGTGAACCGTCGCCGGGGCGAGCTTCTCCCCCGAGTCGGCCGAACCCAGCTCCGCCGCGTAGCCGGCCATCTGACCCGGCGTGACTTCCGTCGCGTCGACACCGATATCGCGCAGGTAGGCGCCGTACTGGAGCAGATCGGTCCGGTAGGCATTCAGCGTGTTCCTCGACAGCCCCCGTTCCAGTTCGAGGTAGGCGAGGAATTCGAGCAGCATGTGCTCGAACCTGGCGGATCCGAGTTCGCGTTCAGGGGTCGCTACGGCCGGCGGCATGGTCAGGATTTCTTGCCACGGGCGGGGTTCCCTTGCCGCGCAACGATTCGGCCGGGATCACCCGGCGTCGCTCTCAGCCGAGGATCAGGGCGGCCAGGCGGGCGCCGGCGGCGAGTGGGCCGGCGAAGAACTCGGGGTCCTGTTCGAGATCGCGGCCCATCGTGCGGGAAGGCAGGCCTGCCTGCCGGTAGCCGTCGAGGTCGACGTCCTCGATCGTGACGCGGTGGCGGCCCCCGCCCTCCTCCTCTACCACTGACGACAATTCACCCGAACCTGCCGGTAGCGGCACGTCCACACCGGCCAGGACCAACCGCATGACCGTGCGCGAATGATGGCTGAGACCGCGGTGGCGGGGGCGCGGGTCGCCGCTGGAAAGCCGGGGCGAGAGCACGACCGGGGCTCCCAGCGAGAGTCCCGCGTGGGCGACGTCCAGCGCCGCCATGCCGCCGTGGCCGTAGGTGGTTGCCGAGCCGAGGATCCCCGGTCCGGGGCCGGCGATCACTCCGTCCCATCCGAGCGAGCCGGCGGCGTCGATCGCCCCGACCAGGGTGATCGCTTCCCGGCGGCCGCCGTAGGCCGGCCCGGCGGTGACGTGGCCGGCGAGCAGGCCTGCCTCGAGCAGCGTGCGCACGTCTCGCGAGAGGGCTCCCGGCAGCGCCCCTCCCCCGGTCTGCACGTAACCGATCGACGGCGGGCCCTGGCCGGCTTCGCGAGCTTTCGAAGCGCACGACCACACCGCAGGCGCCAGGTGGCCGTGAAGGCCGATCGCGACGACCGGCAGGCCCCCCCGGCCCGAGGGCAGGTCATCACGCCCTTCGGCATCCGGGCCGGGCTCGTGGTCGTCGGAAAGATCGCGCTCGACGGTTGCGACCGGGTGCTGGAGCGGGCTGTAGTTGAGCTTCATAACGTGCTCGCCTTCGGCTCCCTCGCCCATGAGGCCCCTGGTCAGGTTGACCATCACGATGTCGAATCCGCCCGATCCGAGTCCGAGGTCGAGCGCCTCGGTGTTGACCACGACCTCGTCCCCGATGTCGCAGGGTCCGACCAGATCCTGATCGGCCCAGGCGGGACGGTTCTCCTCGCCGACCCGGACCTCGAGCGGACCCGTGGCCACGACGGTCCCGCGCCGCAGCTTCAGCATCTCGCCGCCGCCTCGACCAGGACCTGCTCGCAGATCTCCAGCATCTCGGCCAGGTTCTCGCGGGGGACCCACTCCTGGTGGGTGTGGTTCTCGTAGGTGCCGTTGGCCAGCAGTATCGCGTCGAGTCCGGCCTCGCGGAAGACGTGGGCGTCGCTGCCACCGCCGGTAGTGATGCGACGAGGTCTGTGGCCGCGGGCCGAAAGGGCGGCTTCGGCGACCTCGAGCCCCGGCGAGTCCTCGGGGACGGTGTAGGCCTCGAAGTGCTGATCGGTCCTGATGTCCACTTCGCAGCCGTGTTCGGAGGCCGCCCAGATCATCGAGTCGCTCATCGCGACGACCAGCTCGACCGCCTTCTGCGCGTCGGTCGATCTCGCCTCACCCGATACGCGGCAGCTGCCGGGCACTACGTTTCCCGAGGTGCCTCCTTCGATGCGGCCGATGTTGGCCGTTGTCCCCGGATCGATCCGGCCCAGCTGCATCTCGGAGATCGCGGCGACGGCAGCGGCGATCGCCGAGCGTCCTGACTCGGGCGCGATCCCGGCATGGGCCTCGACTCCGGTGAAAAGCGCCGAGATGCCGTGATGACTCGGAGCCGTGACGATCACCTCACCGATGTCGGTCGCGTGGTCCATCACGAAGACCATCTGCGATCGAAGCCGGGAGAGGTCGAAGGCCGCGGCGCCGCGCAGCCCCTGTTCCTCGGCGACCGTGAACAGCAGTTCGATCCCGACGGGCGGTGGCTCGCTGTGGTGGCGTGCCGCCAGTTCGATCAGGACGGCGACCGCGGCCTTGTTGTCGGCGCCGAGGATGGTTTCACCGGCGCTCCGGTAGACACCGTCGTCGAGCACGACCTCGATCGGCCCGTCGTGAGGCACCGTGTCGAGGTGCGCGCAGAACATGACCGAGCACTCCTGCTCGCCCGGGATGCGCGCCAGCAGGTTGCCGCATTCGGCCCCGGCCGGTTCCGCAGCGTCGTCTTCTTCGACCGTCAGTCCGAATCCTTCGAGCTCGGCCCGGACCATGGCAGCAACAGCGGCCTCCCGCCCGGTCGGGCTGGCCACCTCGCAGAGCCGGGAGAAGCGGCTCATCGCGTATTCCTCAGACCGGCCCGTTCGACGGCCGATCCCCGGCCTCTATGAGCGCACACCTTCTTCGACTTCGCCCTCACCGGCCCCGCCGTGCGACTGTGCCCTGCCGGCGGCGGCGCGGATGAACTCCCTGAACAGGGGCTCCGGACGGTTGGGACGGGAGTTGAACTCGGGGTGGAACTGTGACGCGACATAGAAAGGATGGTCCGGTAGCTCGACGATCTCGACCAGGCGCTCGTCGGGCGAGGTGCCACTGCTGACCAGGCCCTGGTCCTCCAGCCTGGTCCTCAGGAGGTTGTTGACTTCGTAGCGGTGTCGGTGTCTCTTGTAGATGACCGCCTCGCCGAATATCTCGCGGGCACGCGTACCCTCGTGGACCTTGACCGGGTCGGCACCGAGGCGCATCGTACCGCCCATGTCGGAGACCTCCTTCTGCTCGGGAAGCAGGTCGACGACCGGATGGGGGGTCTCCGGGTCGAACTCGGCCGAGTTGGCGCCGTCCATTCCGGCCAGCGAGCGGGCGAACTCGATCACGGCGATCTGCATGCCGAGGCAGATCCCGAGGTATGGAACGCCGTTCTCGCGGGCATACCTGGCCGCCTCGACCTTGCCTTCGACCCCGCGCTCGCCGAAGCCGCCGGGGATCAGGATCCCGTCCATACCCTCGAGCTCGTCCGCGTCGAACTCGTCGGAATCGATCAGCGATACGTCAACGTTGACGCCGTTGTGGATTCCTCCGTGCTCGAGCGCCTCGATCACCGACTTGTACGAGTCGGCCAGCTGCACGTACTTGCCGACCAGCCCGATCCTGACCGTGCCTTCGGCGCGGTCGGCCATCCTCAGCATCTCCTCCCAGTCGGCGAGGTCGGGAACCGGTGCGTCGTCGATCCGGAAGTGGTCGAGGATGAAGTCGTCGGCCCCCTCGGCTCGGTACATCAGCGGGATCTTGTAGACGTTGTCGACGTCCTGGCCCGAGATCACCGCCTCTACCGGAAGGCTGGCGAAGTGGGCGATCTTCTGGCGGATCGAGCGGTCGAGCCCGGTGACCGAGCGGCAGATCAGCGCATGCGGCTGGATGCCGATGCGGCGCAGTTCGTTGACCGAATGCTGGGTCGGCTTGGTCTTCATCTCGCCGGCGTGACTGATGTAGGGGACCAGCGTCAGGTGGACGAACATCGCCCGGCGCGGGCTCAGTTCCGTGTAGAGCTGGCGGATCGCTTCGAGGAACGGCAGCGACTCGATGTCACCGACCGTGCCGCCGATCTCGGTGATCACGAAGTCGACCGCCTTGGTCTCGGCCACGATCAGGATCCGGTTCTTGATCTCGTCGGTGATGTGCGGGATCACCTGGACAGTGCCGCCGAGATAGTCACCGCGGCGCTCGCGGCGGATGACCGAGTTGTACACCGAGCCGGCCGTGACGTTCGAGGCGCGGGACGTGTTTTCGTCGGTGAAGCGCTCGTAGTGGCCGAGATCGAGATCGGTCTCGGCGCCGTCCTCGGTTACGAAGACCTCGCCGTGCTGGAACGGGCTCATGGTGCCCGGATCGACGTTCAGGTACGGGTCGAACTTCTGGATCTGCACGCGGTAGCCGCGTGCGACGAGAAGCCGGCCGATCGAAGCCGATGCGATTCCTTTTCCGAGAGCCGAGAGGACCCCGCCGGTGACGAAAATGAAGCGGGTCTCTGACGGATTCTGGTTGCTCACTTAGCTCTCCCGACGGAGTCTATAAAGCGAAGAGGCGGAACCCTTTCGATCAATTTCGAGATCGAGCGGAACTCGCCGTACGCGGTTATGGCCAGCACGATCGCCAATGCGATCAGCCTGCCCGTTTCCCCCAGCTCTGTCAAGAACATGACCCCTACGACGGCGCCGGCGAGGTTGGATCCGGTGTCGCCGAGCATCGCGCGCTCTCCGAGCGTGAACCAGGCGCCGACCAGGAACGGTCCGACGAAGACGCCGAGCAACTCGACCGGAGCCAGCGTCCAGCCGGCCAGACAGAAGGCCACCACGAGCAGCAGCAGCGTCTTTTCGACCCTTCCGCCACGCAGGTCGAGCAGGTTGAAGGCATTCGTCACCAGGATCAGCAGGGCGATGTCGGCGAGGTAGCCGAGCCACTCGTTGCCCGTACCGGTGACCACGTAGGCCGCGAGAGCGAGGGCGCCGACGGCCTTCACCGCGCCGGTGGAGAGTTCGCCGCGGAGCACGGCCGAGGCGTGGCCGCGCCAGCCCCGTGGCGTGTCCGGGCTCGAGCCCATGCCGAGCGAATCGTCGAGCAGCCCGAGGAAGGCGATACCGACGAGGTAGACGATCCACTGTCGCAGCTCCGGATCGAGCAGGTCGAGGCCGCCACGCTCGTCGAGTACGGCCAGTGGCGCGAGGGCGACCAGGGCCGCGGTGACCAGCACCGCACCGAGCGGGAACGCAACAGTTCGGTCGCGGTAGTTGACCCGGACGTGCCCCGCCCGGACGAGGCCGCGGCAACCCGCGGGCACCACGAACAGCGCGACGGCGGCAGCCACCGGCAGGCCCAGCCAGAGAACCGCTCAGCCCTGCCCTGCGGCGCCGGATCCGCCCGAGGCGGGTCCGGGGACCGGTCGGAGAAGGTCGGGCAGCAGCCTGTCGCTGCTCTCCTTGACGCCGAAGCTTCCCTGGGCGCCGGCGAGCACGTAGACGAGGCTGACCCGGCCTGCGGGCAGATCGATGTCGTCGACGCTCGATATGCCGCGGTCGGAGTACCAGCCGATCGAAGACGGATCGGTCGAGACCTCCTCGACTCCGACCACCTTTGCCCTGGTCGACTCGGCACCTTCGACCATCGCTTCGTCGAGCTGCTCGCTCAGCTCGATCTCTTCGGTGCTCAGGTCCTCAGGTTCGCCGCGGTACAGCAGCAGACCGTCGAGCCCGCCGAACTGGCCGCTTGACTCGGACATCAGGGCCGTCCGGCTCTGCTGGAACACGTTGCCGCCGGTCACCAGCTGGCGTCCCACTGTCCTGCCGTAGGGGGCCAGCAGCGCCGGACGCCGGTCCAGCCGCGAAAACGCGGTCCCGCCGAGCGAGTCGGCGAGTTCGGCGGTCTCGGGTGGCTGGCGCACAACACCGACGGCCACCAGTTCCGATGAAGTCGGATCCAGCGCCTGGCGGACCGCATCGGTTATCCCGGAAGGAAGTGAGCCGAAGCCGATCACCCCGATGCGCTGGTTGCGGAGCTGGAGGGCGGTCAGCGACGGGTAGACGCTTTCCCCGAACTCGTTGGCGCGGCTGAGCTCCTCCTCCAGATCGCTGACCCTGGCCCGGGACTCGTCGAGGTCGCTGGTCAGGCTGGTCTCGAGGTCCCTGCGCGTATCGTCGAGGATGTCCCCGCCGATCTGCGAGCCGATCAGGATGCCGACGGCCAGCGCGAGAAACACGGCCGCGAGCGAAGCGGCGTGGTATCTGGGGCTGTAACCCATCCCGGCAGCTTACGGCCTGCGGGACTCAGAATCCGAGCCAGATCTCCAGCTTCAGCCAGATCAGGTCGGCGAGGTCGGCCAGCGCCGGCGAGCTCAGCACGACGATGACCACGAGGATCAGGAATGCGCCGAGGAAGAGCAGCAGCGGCCCCGCCGACAGACCCGGGCTGTAGAGCCGGCTCACACCTTTGGCGTCGATCAGGACCTCACCGATCCGCAGGCGGGTGAGGAAGGTCGATGACATGCCGTCGCGGTCCTTGTCGAGGAACTCGATCAGGTTGAAGTGGGCGCCGACGGTGACGATCAGGTCTGCCCCCTTCTCGTAGGCCATCAGCATCGCCACGTCCTGGCTGGTGCCGACCGAGGGCAGCACCGTGTGCTCGACGCCTAGGTCTAGCAGCCTCTGACGGCCCGGCGCCCGCCCGTCGCTGTAGCCGTGCACGATCGCCTCTGCCCCACATTTCAGGGTCCGGTCGGTGGCCGAGTCCATGTCGCCCAGGATCATGTCGGGCCGGTGGCCGGCCTCGCGGATCGCGTCGGCGCCGCCGTCCACGCCGATGAGAACGGGCTTCACATCCCTGATGTAGGCGCCGAGCGCCTTCAGGTCACGCTTGTAGTTCGGGCCGCGCACGACGATCAGCACGTGGCGATCACGGAAGTCGGTGCGGGTCTCGGGCAGTTCGATGTTGCCGCTGAGCAGCTCCCCTTCCTCGCGGATGTGCTCGACAGTGTTCTCCGCGAAGGCGGCGAGTGCGTGATGGATCTGCTCTTCCTGGACGGCGATCCTCTGTTCGAGGTCACCGAGCATCTGGTCGACGCCGGTGGCGAGCAGCACGCCGTCGCGGAAGAGTTCCGGCCCGCGCAGCTCGACCGACTCCCCGTCGGCCAGCAGCTCGAAGAGGTCGTCGTCGGGGAAGTCGACGAGCCGGATGCCGGCTTCGACCAGCATCAACGGGCCGCGGTTGGGGTATTTGTCGTCCGATGAGGGCTCGTTGTTGAGCACGGTCCGGACGCCACTCGCGACCAGGTCCTCGGCGGCGATCCGGTCGATGTTGCGGTGGCGGATCACCGCGATCTCGTCCGGAGCGACTTGTTTGACGAGGTCCTTCGTCTTGCGTCCGAGGCGCACCGTCCCGGTCGACGTCACCGCCGTCCCGGCACGGCCTGCCTGATCGCCGGACTCGCGCGAACCCAGCCTGTTCAGCATCGCGCTCACAGGACGAGGTTATTGCCTAGCGGGCGGATGCCACCAGTTCGCGGGCATGGCGGGTCGCGGCCTCGTCGCCGCTAGCCCCGCCCATCATCCGGCGGATCTCGTCCACCACCGCCTCGCCCTCGAGCCGGGCCACTTCGGCCAGCGCCGGTTCGGCCCCGCTGTCCTTCGTCACGGTGAAATGAAAATCCGCGCGCGAGGCGACCTGGGCGAGGTGGGTGATCGCGATGACCTGGCGCCCGGCCGCGGCCTGCCTCAGCCGCTCGCCGACGGCCGAGGCCGTGGTGCCGCCTATGCCGGCATCGATCTCGTCGAAGACGAGCGTCCGGCTGTCGCACGATCCGGGCTCGGCGAGAGCGAGCATGACCCTCGAAAGCTCGCCTCCTGACGCGGTGTCCCTCAGCGGCCGGGATTCGATGCCCGGGTTGGTCGAGAGCATGAACTCGACCGTCTCCGACCCGGAAGGACCGAAGCCCCCGTCGACCGGGCGGAATTCGACGGTCAGCTCCGCCCCCTCCATCGCCAGTTCGGCGAGGTCGCGGTTGACGCGCGCGGAGAGCTCCGCTGCTGCGTACCTGCGGCTCTCGCCCAGCGCCGACGCCGCGGCATCCAGCTCCAGCGCGAGCCGTTCGACGTCATCCCTGAGCTCCGCCTCACGGCTCTCTCCACCCTCGAGCTCGGCTATCTGGCTGCGGCACCATTCGGCATGCCTGATCACATCGTCAAGCGAGCCGCCGTGCTTGAGCTCGAGCCTGGACAGCACGTCCAGGCGCTGCTCGATCTGCAGCAGGGCCTCGGGGTCGGCTTCGATCCCGGCCGCGTAGTCGCGAAGGTCGACTCCAGCGTCATCGATTTCCACGGCGAGGCTCCTGACCCGTTCAACGAGCAGGTCTAGCTCCGGGTCGACGCCCTGAACCGCGGCCAGCAGCTCGGCCGCATGCGAGACCCCGCCCGCAGCGCCGTCTTCGGTGCCGTCCCCGCGCAGCCCCGCGGCGGCGCCCTCGGCGGCCGCGTGGAGACGCTCTGCATGGCGGAGCCTCTGGCGGTCGGCTTCGAGCCCGGCCCTTTCGTCGGGGCGCGGATCGGCCTCTTCGATCTCGGCCAGCTCGAAGCGGTGGAGGTCGAGGTCCCTGGCCCGGCTGCGGTCGCCGTCGGTCAGCCTTTCCAGCTCGGCGACCGCGTCACGATGCGACGAGTAGGCGCTCCGGTAGCGCTCGAGCAACCCTGCGTGGGCGTCATCCCCGGCGCCGTCCACGAGCGCGAGCTGGGCCGAGGCAATGGTCAGCCTGCGGTGCTCGTGCTGTCCGTAGAAGGCGATCAGGCGGTCCGTCACGAGCCGGAGCTCGGGAGCGCTCGCGGTGCGTCCGCCGATGAAGGCCGAGGTCCGGCCGGATGCCGAGACCCGCCGGCCGAGCACCAGCTCTTCGGTCCCCTCGGGCAGCCGTTCGCGGATTTCCGCGTAGGCCTGCGAGCTGGGCCAGTCGCCGGGGAGGTCGAAGACACCCTCCACCCAGGCCTCGGCGGCTCCCGGTCTGACTATGCCGCGCCGCGCCTTGCCGCCCATCAGCAGGTCGAGAGAATGCGCGAGCACCGTCTTGCCGGCACCGGTCTCACCGGTGAGCACGTTCAGGCCTTCGCCGGGCAGCATCTCTGCCCGTTCGATCAGCAGCAGGTTCTCGATCCGGAGTTCGCGAAGCATCGCGATCTCTGTTTAGCAGCGAAACCGGACGCCGACCGGACCGGTCAGACGGCGAGGTGGCCGAACTTGACCCGGATGCGGTGGTAGAAGTTCGACCCCGGGAGCTGGGCCAGTCGCGCCATCTCCCGCCGGTAACGGACTTCTGCTTCGGCTCCGGGGGCGAGTTCGCCGACCTGGACCCCGTCGACGACGATGTCGACGCTGTCGCGGCTGCGGTGGTTGACCACGACGAGCACGTCTTCGGGTGCGACGACCAGGGCGCGCGCGGTGAGCGTATGCGGGGCGATGTAGGTCACGGCGTATCCGTCCACGCCCCAGGCCAGGATCGGCCCGTTGTTGGCGAGGTTGTATCCGGTCGAGCCGGTGGCCGTGGACGCGACGAGGCCATCGCAGCGCACGTGGCCGACCTCCTCCCCGGCGATCCGGTAGCTGAGCTCTGCCACGCCTCCGCGCGGCCTTCGGCTGAAGCCCGCGTCGTTGAGGCCGATCGCCGACGCCTCGTCGGTCGTCACCTCGAGGCCGGGAAGGTCGAGCGACTCGATGTCACCCGAGAGCGCCCGGTCCAGGCCGGCCTCGATGTCGGCGCTCTCCACCGCAGCGAGGAAGCCGACGCGGCCGAAATTCACACCGAAGACCGGGACCTTCGTACCGGTCATCGCCCGCAGCGCCCGCAGCACCGTGCCGTCTCCGCCCAGCACGATGCAGAGTTCGGGCACGCGTTCACCGGCATCTACGCTCGTGACCATCTCCCAGCCGTGGCGGTCCGCGGCTTCCATCGCGATCCCGGTCGCCGCGGCCATGCCGTCGGCATGGCCGTGCGTGAAGAGGAGTGCGAGCGGGGCGCTCATAGCTCAACACCTTCGCAGAGTGTCGCGCCGTCGGGGGCGCCTTCGCCTTCGAGCCCGAGGTACAGAAAGGTCTCGAGGTTTCCTTTCGGTCCGGGGAGCCCGGTCGGTGCGACCCCGAGCAGGGCCAGCCCGCGCTCCCGGCACCAGTCCGCCACCGACTCCACGGCTTCGCGGCGATCGTCCGGCTCACGGACGACTCCCCCGCGACCGACCCGTCTGCGGCCGAGTTCGAACTGTGGCTTGACCATGGCCAGCAGGCGTCCTCCGGGTGCCAGCACGTCGGCCACGGGCCCGATCACCTTGGTCAGCGAGATGAACGAAACATCGATCACCGCCAGATCGGGGCTGCCGTCGATGTCACCGGGCAACAGGTCTCTCGCGTTGAGGCGCTCGACGACCGTCACGCGCGGGTGGTCGCGCATCGTCTGGTCGATCTGGCCGTAGGCGACGTCCAGCGCCGTCACGTGCCCGGCCCCGCGCTGGAGCAGGCAGTCGGTGAAGCCGCCGGTCGAGGCACCGACGTCGAGGCATCTCAGCCCGCTGACGTCCAGCCCGAGCAGATCGAGTGCGTTGTCGAGCTTGATGCCGCCCCGGGAGACGAAGGGCCGGGTTCCGATCACCTCGATTTCCTGGTCCGGGGCCACGTCCTGGCTCGGCCTCAGTGCCACGGGACCGTCCACCCCGAGCTTCACGTGACCGGCCCTGACCGCCTGGGCGGCGGCGGTGCGCGACGGGAACAGCCCGCGGTCGGCGAGCACGCGGTCGAGGCGGGATCGGCTGCTCATCGTCCAAAGGTACCGGCAGGCCGCCCGCGCGAGCCGAATCCGCGAGCGGTGAAACGGCGCCCCGTGGGCGAACACCGCTGATCTGCTCCGGTGTGACTCGAATCACACACAAGAAACGCGTGTTTACGTATCTTCACGTCAGGAGTATGACCATGACCCAGCGCCCCGTAAGCATAGATCTCCACAACGGCCTCGTTCTCGCGGCAGCACCGCTGATGATGGTCGTGCCGTACCTGCTGACCTCCAGCCCCGGAATCGGCCTGCTCTCGTTCGTCCTTGGATGCCTGCTGATGGGCGTGGCCCTCGCCGCATCCTCCCCCGGTCGCCGGGTTTCCCTGTCTGCCATCGCCGGCTTCGACTGGACACTCGGTCTGACCATCCTGTCAATCGGCGTGGTCAGCGGAATCTTCGGTGACCAGCCCGTCGCAACGATCTTCCTGGTCGGATTCGGCGCCGCTCACTTGGCACTGACCGCGGCAACGCGGTACAGCGCCCGCGGCGCATGAAGAGTCCACCTACCTCCCAGTGATCAAAAACATATAAGAGATCAAGAATCTCTCTCCTCCCTAGTAGCACCGAGAACCCCGCCCTCCCAGCGGGGTTCTCACTTTGCACGGGGAGCGCGGGCGAGGATCGCCCGGACCGTCCGGCTGCGCCACCCGGGGCGAGCAGTTTGCGTCGGGAGCTGTCCCTAGTGTTGTCGCGTGAGTTCCTTCCCCGAACAGGCCGACCGGCTCGTCGAAAAGCTCGAATCCGAGCGCGAGCAGGGGCGGCGCAGGCCCGATACCGACGACGGTCTGGAACTGCTCAGGTCTGTCTGGCGCGAGATGGATGCCGAGGGACGGCGGTCCGCGTCGGAAGCCGCCGGACGAATCGCCCGGCTGGTCTCCGAGCGCCCGCCCGAGCAGCCCCCGCTGCCCGATGAACCACCGGCGCCGGTTCCCGCAGGCCACCCCCCGCTGTCCGGCCCGCCCGCCTTCGCGGACGAGCAGGCCGAGGCCACGCTGGCGCTCCAGGGGCTGGAACGGATCGAAGAGGACCAGGCCGCCCCGATGCGCGTTTACGAGGGCGAAGCGGATCCCGACCGCCTGCTGGACCACATGGGCTACGGCGCGTTCCGCCCCGGCCAGCGCGAAGCCGTCGCGGCAGCTCTCGAGGCGCGCGACTGCCTGATCGTCATGCCTACGGGCGGTGGCAAGAGCCTCTGCTACCAACTGCCCGGGCTGGCCGGACCGGATCTGACACTGGTGGTGAGCCCCCTGATCGCGCTGATGGCCGACCAGGTGCGTCGCCTGCGCGCCGAGGGCCACCCCGCGGTGATGTTCGCCTCCGGCCTTTCGGAAGAGGCCTCGGCAGCCTCGTTCGATGCGGTCAGGGACGGAACCGCACGCATCGCCTACTGCTCTCCCGAGCGCTTCGGCTCTTCGTCCTTCCTCGACCTGATCGCGACCCGCCGGATCGACCTGATGGCGATCGACGAGGCCCACTGCCTCTCCGAGTGGGGACACGATTTCCGGCCCGACTACCTTCGGCTGCCGAAGGTGGTCGAGCGGCTCGCTCGCCCGCCGGTAATGGCCTGCACCGCCACCGCCACGCCGCAGGTCGCAGGCGAGATCGCCCGCCGCATGGGCATGGAGGACCCGGTCGAGGTCCACTCGGGATTCGACCGGCCCAACCTGAGCTTCGACACGGTGGCGCTCGAGGGCAAGGGCTCGAAGGCCCGCAAGGCGGCCCTGCTCCGGCACGGTCTCTCCGACCCGGCCAACCGGCCGGCGATCGTGTACTGCGGCACGCGCCGGGACAGCGAGGAGGTCGCCGAGGATCTGCGCTCGGAGGGCATCTCCGCAGCTTCCTACCATGCCGGCATGGCGCCGGACGACCGCGCTTCGGCCCAGGTCCGGTTCATGGACGGCGACGTTGACGTGGTCGCGGCGACAAATGCCTTCGGCATGGGCATCGACAAGGCCGACGTGCGCTCGGTCTGGCACTGGGCGATCCCGTCGAGCGTCGAGGCCTACTACCAGGAGGCCGGCCGCGCCGGGCGCGACGGAGAACCGGCGCGCGCCGTGCTGCTGGCGATGAGGAGCGACCTGGGCCGCCTGGTGCGCTTCAACGAGCAGCGCAAGGTGGATCCGGAGGACGTGCTCACGTTCATCGAGTCGATCCGGCCGGATGCCGACGCGGACGGCAGTGCCGTGATCGAAGCGCCGCGCCGCGACGAGCAGAGGATCAGGCTCGCGGTCGCCGAGAGAGCCGGCGCCCTGACCGTCGATCCGGCTTCAGGCGGCCGCCTGCTCGTCCAGCTGGCCGACGACTTCGACCGCTCGGCCCTGCCGGCGGCCTGCCGGGTCGCCGAGGACCGCGGCTGGAGGGCATACCGCGCGGTCGAGGCGTTCAGCTTCTCCGACCGCTGCCGGCGGCGGCAGCTGCTCGAGCATTTCGGCGACCACAGCGAACCCGCCCCCGAAGGGCGCTGCTGCGACGTATGCGACCCCGACGGCTGGTTGCCGGACCCGGCCGAACTCGTCGTGAAGAAGCCGAGGTCCTCACCGAAGAAGCGCGGCACTACGCCGCCGCCCGATCTCTCGGCCGGCGACGAAGCGATCTACGAAGCCCTGCGCAAGTGGCGGCTTGCGGCCGCCGGTGACCGCCCCGCCTACCACGTGGCCAGCAACCGTACGCTGATCGCGATCGCCTCGGTGAGGCCCTGCGACGAGGACGGCCTCGCCGAGATCGCAGGCGTCGGGCCGGCCTTCATGGACAAGTACAGCCGCGACGTGCTGAAGATCGTCGCCGATCACGGCTGAAGTCGCGAGCGGTCAGCCCGAAGTGACGCGCCCCCCGAGGGCGGCGCCCACCTTCTCCGCCACGACTTCGCCGGTGAAGCCGACCTCTTCGTGGAGCAGGTCCGGCTTGCCGTGGGTGACGTAGCGGTCGGGCAGGCCGACCCTCATCACGCGCGCCCGCTCACCGGGGTTGGGGAAGCTGTCCTCGAGGTGCTCGAGCACGGCCGAGCCGAACCCGCCCTGGAGCACCCCTTCCTCGATCGTCACGAGCAGGTCGTGACCGAGAGCCAGCCGCTCGACCAGTTCGGTGTCGAGCGGTTTGACGAAGCGTGCGTCGGCGACGGTCACGTTCAGCCCGCCGGCCGCGAGAAGGTCGGCCGCCTGCTCGGCGATACCGACTCCGGTGCCGTAGCCGAGCAGGGCCACCTGCTCGCCGTTGCGCAGCGTCTCGCCAGTGCCGATCGGGATTCTCTCGCCCGAGTCCGGGATCTCCACGCCGACCGCCGCCCCGCGTGGATAGCGCAGTGCAGCCGGGCCGTCGTGGTCGATCGCCGTGCGAAGCATGTGGACGAGCATCGCTTCGTCTCGAGGCGCCATGACGACGACGTTCGGCAGCGGACGGAAGTAGGCGATGTCGAAGGCGCCGTGGTGGGTCGGCCCGTCGTCGCCGACCAGCCCGGCCCGGTCCATGGCGAAGACGACGTCGAGCTCCTGGAGGCAGACGTCGTGGACGATCTGGTCGTAGGCGCGCTGGAGGAAGGTGGAGTAGATCGCGCAGACCGGCTTTCCGCCTTGGATGGCCATGCCGGCGGCCATCAGTACGGCGTTCTGTTCAGCGATGCCGACGTCGTAGTACTGCTCCGGCACGTTGTCGGCCAGCGTCTGCAGGCCGGTGCCGCCGGCCATCGCCGCGGTGATGCCGATCACCCTCGGATCGGCCTTGGCTTCCGCGACCATCGCATTGCCGAAGACCTGGGTGTACTGCGGCGGCGCCGACTTGGGCTCGGGCTCCTCGAGTATCTCGGGAGCGATCGCAGCCGGGGCGTCGGATTCCTGGATCGGGATCAGCCGGCCTTTCGGCTTGCCGGCGGGAGCGCCGTCCACGATCGACCCGGGCTTTGCCGCATGCCACTTCTCCATGCCCTCGAGCCCGCCCTCCTCGGCCGGGGCGAAGCCGCGGCCCTTGACCGTGTGGACGTGGACCAGAACCGGGCGGTCGGCCTCGAGGGCCTCGCTCAGGGCCTGCCGGAGGGCGTGGACGTCATGGCCGTCGATGATTCCCATGTAGGCGAGATCGAGTTCCTCGAACAGCAGGCCCGGTGCCCAGTAGGCCTTGATCGCCGACTTCAGCTCCGGGCCCAGCCGCTCGATCCGCTTGCCGAGGCCGAGCGGCAGCTTGGTCAGCTTGTCCTCCACGCCTTCGCGGGCGTGGAAGAGTCCGGGCTTCAGGCGGGTCCGCTGGAAGTAGCTCGACAGCGCACCGACGTTCGGCGAGATCGACATGCCGTTGTCGTTGAGCAGGATCACCATCGGCGTCTCCAGCCCGCCGGCGGCGTGCATGGCTTCGTAGGCGACGCCCCCGGTCAGGGCCCCGTCACCGATCACCGCGACCACTCGGCCATCCTTGCCGATGCCGTGCCTCATCGCTTCCTTCAGCCCGAGGCCGTAGGAGATCGAGGTCGACGCATGTCCCGCGCCCATGATGTCGTGGACCGATTCCTCGATCGAGCAGAACGGAGCAAGACCGTCGTACTGCCGGATCGTCTGAAGCTGGTCGCGGCGGCCCGTGAGGACCTTGTGCGGGTAGGCCTGGTGGCCGACGTCCCACAGGATGCGGTCGCGCGGCGAGTCGAGAAGGCTGTGGAGGGCCACTGCGATCTCACATGTCCCGAGGTTGGCGCCGAAGTGGCCGCCGATCTCGCCGATCACGTCGATGATGTAGCTGCGGACTTCCTCGGCGACCTGCTGCAGCTGCTCGTCGTCGAGGCCCTTTAGGTCGGCCGGCGAGTCGATCTCCGGGAGCAGGGGTCGTTTCGGCATTTCTGAGGGGTCGCGAGCGTCAGGGGTCACTGTTCTCTCCTGTAAATGTAGTCGGCGACGCTCCTCAGCGACCCGATTTCCCCGTCGACCTCGTCCAGCGCGGCGATCGCCGCGTCGTGCGAGGCGGTCGCGAGCTCGCCGGCCCGTTCGAGTCCGTAGAGGCTCACATACGTGACTTTTCCGTGGCGCTCATCGCTGCCGCGCGGCTTGCCGAGAGCTTCGTCGCTGCCGGTGACGTCGAGAATGTCGTCGACGATCTGGAACAGCACCCCGAGCTCACGCGCAAAGCGCTCGTACGGCGCACGATCGGCGCCCGCCACCCCGCCGTAGGCCAGCGCGCTCTCGACGCTGACCTCGATCAGGCGCCCGGTCTTCAGTGAATGGAGCCTGAGCAGCTGTTCGCCGTCGAGTCCCCCGGCCGTGACGTCGACGTACTGTCCGCCGACCATGCCTGCGACACCGGTGGCCCCGGCAACGAGGCGGACCGCCTCGAGCACCCGCGCAGTGTCGCCCGGAACCGCCGCCAGGGTGCGGATCGCCTCGGCGAACAGCCCGTCGCCGGCGAGGATCGCCACCGCCTCGCCGAACCTGATGTGCGATGTCGGCTTTCCGCGCCGCAGGTCGTCGTCGTCCATCGCCGGCAAGTCGTCGTGGACCAGCGAGTACGTATGGACCATCTCGAGTGCGGCCGCGATCTCCAGGTATTCGTCGATCGGCCGCCCGAGTGAACGCGCCGTGGCCAGGCAGAGCACCGGCCGTATTCGCTTGCCGCCGGCCAGCAGCGAGTAGCGCATCGCCTCCTCGAGGCCCGCGGTCGCCGCCTCGTCGGAAAAGCGAATCGATTCGAGGTGACTGTCCACGCGCTCCCTGAGATCGTCGGGATAGCTCAACTCTCCTGCTCCAGGCGCGCGATCGCCGCGGCTGCCTCGTCGGCTGCCTCGCCGGTCAGGCGAGCGGCCTCTGCGGCCAGCTCGGCCGCGAGCGTGTCCGGGGTCTGCTCGGCGGCGAGCTGCCCGGTGATCTGCTCGAGCCGGTCGCGGATCTCGGTCAGCCGGCTCATGGACGCTCGCTCCCTTCGGCCGGCTCGGCAGCTGCGCCGGCCATCTCGCGGGCCGCCGTGCCGAGGATGCCGTTGATGAAGCCCGGGGCGTCGGTCCCGCTGTACTTCTTGGCTGTCTCGACCGCCTCGTCGATCGCCACCTCGGCCGGCACGTCGTCGCGGAAGTTCATCTCGTACAGCGCGACCCTGAGGATGTTCCGCTCCAGCGGCGCGATGCGGCTGAGCTCCCAGCCCTGGGCAAACTCGGAGATCACCTCGTCGATCTCGGCCCGGTTGGCCTCTACCCCCTCCGCCAGCTCGATCGTGAACGGCCTGGCCCCCGCCAGCAGGGTCGCCAGCGGCCGACCGGTGACGTCCTGCTGGTAGCAGGCGAAAACCGCGTCACGGCGCTGGTCGGAACGACGCATCGGTCAAGGATAGGGCTAGTCGTGGATCGTGGCGGTGATGGTTCGCACACCGCCGTGGTCGCGGTGCTCGCACAGGTAGATGCCCTGCCAGGTCCCGAGGTCGAGGGTGCCGGACGTCACGGGCAGCGTCAGCTCGAAGCCGGTGATCGTGCCCTTGACGTGGGCCGGCATGTCGTCGGGGCCTTCGAGCGTGTGGGCCCAGTCGAAGCCCTCGGGCACGGCGCTGTCGGCCCAGGCCCGCAGGTCCCGCCGGACGTCGGGCGACGCGTTCTCGTTGACCGTGAGCGAGGCCGACGTGTGGCGGATCATCAGGTGGAGCAGGCCGACCTCGACCTCGCGGAGCTCGGGAAGGGCCGCAAGCACCTCGTCGGTGACCAGATGAAAGCCGCGCGGCCGCGGCTGCAGCTCGATGCGGCGGCGGATCATCGGCCTCAGGCCCTGGAGACGTACTCCGCGGTCCTGGTGTCGACCCTGATCATCTCGCCTTCTTCGATGAACAGGGGGACCTGGATCTCGACGCCCGATTCGAGCGTTGCCGGCTTGCTGCCGCCGCCCGAGGCCGTGTCTCCCTTCAGCCCGGGCTCTGTCCTGACCACCTTCATGTCGATCGCGCTCGCGACCTGGACGTCGCTCGGGTTCTCGTCGACGAACAGCACGTCGACCTCGTCGTTCGGCTGGATCCACCGCATGGCGTCGGCGGCGAGCTCCGCCGGCAGCTCGATCTGGTCGTAGTTGCGGCTGTCCATGAAGACGACCATGTCACCCGAGTCGTACAGGTACTGCATCTTGCGCGACTCGGTCCGCACCGGGCGGAACTTCTCGCCGGCCCTGAAAGTCTTGTCCTGGATCGAGCCGTCATCGATCTTGCGCAGCTTGGTCCGGACGAAGGCTCCGCCCTTGCCGGGCTTCACATGCTGGAACTCGACGATCCGGTAGATCGATCCGTCGACCTCGATGTGCGTACCGTTCTTGAACTGGTTGGTTGAAATCACGGGGCCGAGTCTATTCGCCGGGTGAAGCGCACGCGGGGCCGGCGCCGGGATCCGGGCCGGTGGCCCGGCGCGGCATACTTCGAACATGGAAACTCCCGCGCTGCTCGACTCACTGCTCAGGACCCCCGGCCCCTCCGGATACGAATCGGACGCCGCCAACGTCTGGCGCGAAGCGGCGGGCTTTGCCGAGATAACGACCGACGGCCTCGGCTCGAGCGTCGCGACGATCGGTGACGACGACTCCGCGCCGCTGGTCGCCGTGGTCGGCCACATCGACGAGATCGGCCTGGTCGTGACCCACGTCGACGAGAAGGGCTTCCTGTTCTTCGCACCGATCGGCGGCTGGGACCCGCAGATCCTGGTCGGCCAGCGCGTGACCATCAACGGCAACGACGGCCCCGTGCCCGGCGTCGCCGGCCGCAAGCCGATCCACCTGCTCGATCCGGACCAGCGCAAGAAGGTGGTCAAGCTGAAGGAGATGCACATCGACATCGGCGCCGACGACCGGGATGCCGCCCAGGAGCTCGTTTCGGTCGGCGACCCGGTCGTGATCGACGCCGAGCCGATGGCCGTAGCCGGCGGCAGGCTCGTATCGCGCTCGATGGACAACCGACTCGGATCCTACGTAGCGCTCGAGGCTCTGCGGCGCGTTCACGAGGACGGGAGCGCTACGGCGCGCTTCGCCGCGGTCGCCGCCGTGCAGGAGGAGATCGGCCTGTTCGGATCCCGCACCGCGGCCTTCACGGTGCGCCCTGACCTCGCGGTCGCGATAGACGTGACGCACGCCACCGACGCACCGGGCGTCGACGAGAAGGAAGTCGGCAGCCATCCTTTCGGCTCGGGCCCCGTGATCGGCCGTGGCTCGACGCTGTCGCCGAAGGTCTACGAGCTGCTGCGGGCCACCGCCGAGGAAGCCGGCATCACCTATTCGGTCGGCGCCAGCGGCAATGCGACCCACACCGATGCCGACTCGCTCCAGATCTCGCGCACAGGGATCCCGACCGGGCTGGTCTCGATCCCGCTCAGGTACATGCACTCGCCGGTCGAGATGGTCGACCTCGCCGACCTCGAGGCCACGGTCGAGCTGATCGCCGCCTTCGTGAAAGGGCTCGAATCCGGAGTCGACCTGAGCCGCTGAAGCCCTCAGCGCCGCCGCCGGGGTGGACCGGGCAAGAAAAGTCGGGCGGCAACCGAAACTCCGGGGCGCCTTTGGGTCTAGTATCAGTGATCCGCATCACACACGTCGGCCTGCCTTGAGGCAGGTAGCCGGCCGCAAAACCACAAGAGGGGAATCACCACCGCATGAGCCACCGTCCCGGACTGATCGAAGTCCGCCGAGCAGTCGCAATCGCCTTCGCCGTACTCCTGGCCTTCACCTTCACCGCAGCGCTGTCTGCCGGTCAGGCTGACGCCAAGAAGTCGAAGAAGGCCAAGGTCTCGATGAAGATCAAGACCAAGAACCAGGCCAAGCTGCTCAAGCAGAAGAAGCTGACGGTAAAGGTCAAGTCCACAGGCAAGACCACGGTCAAGGTGACTGCCAAGTACTTCAAGAGCAAGAAGGTCAAGTTCAAGAAGAAGGGCACCAAGACCGTCAAGCTGAAGCTGACCAGCAAGGGCAGCTCGAAGCTCAGCCTGTGCGGGGCCAAGACGGTCAAGGCGACCGGCAAGTACGGCAAGAAGAAGGCCAAGGCCAAGAAGAAGCTGGCCAAAGACGGATCGCGCTGCATCAAGGTGCCGCTCGGCGACGACCCTCAGAACTGCGACTTCCTCGATACCACGGTCTGCCTCCAGCCCTTCGCCAACGACTACTACACGGTCGACGACAGCAGCACGCCGACCGGCAGGAAGCTGAACATCGCCGCCGACGCCACGCCGGCCAACATCGACGGAGTCCACATCGACCCGACCGACGTGAATCGCGGCGACGGTTTCAGCCCGGGCAACCTGATCGTGCTGAAGATCCCCGGACTCGACACCCCGGCCGCATTCGACAACAGCGGGCTGGCTCCGATCACCGACCTGCAGGCCTACGAGAACCCGAACCAGTCGGTCATGGTGATCGACGCAGCGACCGGTGAGCGTCACCCGATCTGGGCCGAGCTCGACTCGAATCCGACCACGGTCGACCCGGGCATGGACGGCCCCGGTGGCGTCAACACCGACCCGTCCAACACGGCGGACGTGAACCTGATCGTGCGCCCCGCCGTCAACTTCGAGCACGGCAAGCGCTACATCGTCGTCTTCCGCAACCTCAAGAATGCCGCGGGCAAGACGATTCAGGCGCCTCCGGCGTTCCGGACCTACCGCGACGAGATCATCACCAAGCAGAACGTGGTGGAGAAGCGTCGCAAGCACATGAACTCGGTGATCAAGACCGCGGTCAACAAGGCCGGTGTCAAGCGCTCCAGCATGTACATGGCATGGGACTTCACCGTGGCAAGCCGTGACAGCACGACCGGACGCGCCCTGAAGATCCGCGACGACGCCTTCGAGCGTCTCGGCGACACCAACCTCGCCAACCGCACCATCGAGGGCAACGCGCCGGCTTACTCGATCCAGAGCGCCACGGATCCGGGCGGCACGACGCTGATCCGGGTAGAAGGCACGCTCGAAGACGTTCCCTGCTACATCAACTCGCCGAACTGCGCCCCGGGTGGCGCCACCGACAAGGGCGTGTTCGAGTTCGACGGCAACGATGAGCTGACCTGGAACCCGTCCAGCACGACGGACGTCCCCTTCCGCTGCAACGTTCCGCAGTCGATCCTCGAACTGGACCCGGGCCAGGTCGCCCCGACCACGACCGGAACCTACGGTCACGGTCTGCTGGGCAGCCTCGGACAGGTGAACGGACAGGACCGCGTCGGCTACGACGCCAACACGACATGGTGCGCCGTCGACTGGGCCGGCTTCTCGGAATCCGACCTCGGGTCGGTCGGTGCGTCACTTGCCGACATGTCCAACTTCCCGAAGATGGTCGACCGCATGCAGCAGGGATTCGTGAACTTCCTGTACCTGCAGCGGCTGTTGATCCACCCGGACGGCCTCGCCGATGCGCCCGAGCTCCAGGTTGACCCGGACGGTCCGGGCGGGGTCGAACCTTCGTCGGCGATCGACACCTCGGAGGGAGTCAATACCCGCGGCCAGTACATGGGCATCAGCCAGGGCGGCATCATGGGCAGCGCGCTGACCGCGCTCTCCCCCGACGCCGATTACGGCGTGCTCGGAGTACCGGGAATCAACTACTCGACTCTGCTCAGGCGCAGCGTCGACTCGGACGACTACTTCAAGGCTCCGGTCATCGGCCTGTACCCCAACTACCCGAACGAAGCCGATCGCGCAGTGCTTCTCTCGGTGGTCCAGCTTCTGTGGGACCGCGGCGAGGGTAACGGCTACGCCCACCATGTCACCGACGACCCGCTGCCGAACACCCCGCCGCATGAGGTATTGCTGCGGGTGGCCTTCAGCGACCACCAGGTGGCGAACATCACCGCCGAGGTTGCGGCCCGGACGTTCGGAGCCAAGGTGTACTACCCGGCGCTGCAGCCCGGAAGGCACTGGGAAGAGGACCCGTTCATGGGCCTCGAGAAGGTGACTGACTTCCCGTTCCAGGACGGAAGCCTGATGGTCTACTACGACTCCGGCCCGTTCACCTTCAACGGCAAGGAACGGCAGGGCGTCACGCCGCCGCCGAACGAGAACGTGCCGCCGCGCGAGGAGTGGGGCTACGGTCGTGACCCGCACAGCCTGCCGCGCAGGTCCGAATCGGGCATCCGGCACGCGGTCACCTTCCTCAACGGACCGGCGATCGACGGCGTGAACCGTGGAACCATCGAAAGCTGCGCCGTCACCGGCGCCGGCGACTACTTCGAGGGCAATCCCGGCCCGCCGACCTCGCCGATCGCCGCGCCGGCCCCCGGCGACGAGCGGTGCTACTCGAACGGCTGGAACGGCATCGCGGGGCTCACTCCGTAGCCGCCCGCGCACAGCCGAGGGCATGGGAACGGCCGGGCAAATGCCCGGCCGTTCCCGTTGCGCGCACCGCCGGCGGGCGCCGGCCGTCGATGAGAAAGTGAAGAGGCCGGCCAAATGAAAAGACCGGCCCCCTCAGACCGGTCTTTTCGCACTTACCCTCTCTCCTGAAAGCTCCCTCGCCATCGAGGAACGGAGTCCTACCCATATCCCTGCCACTGCGGAACCGGGTCGGACCCGAACTCCTGTGTGACGGTGATCACATAGTACACCAAAGCGCGGCGAGGGGTGCGGGCAGGCGGCTCAGCCGACAACCGTCAGTGCCTTGGGATGAGAGCTGAGGTTCTTCGTGACACCGTCGGCGCCGACAACGACCAGGTCCTCGATCCGCACCCCGCACCTTCCGGAAAGGTAGATGCCGGGCTCGACCGTGACCACGTCGTTTTCGACCAGGCTGTCTTCGGACCGGGGCCCGAGCCTCGGCGCCTCGTGGACCTCCATCCCGACGCCGTGTCCGAGCCCGTGCCCGAAGCTGTCGCCGAAGCCGGCTTCTTCGATGATGTCCCGGGCCACGGCGTCGACCGCGGCGGCCTCGCGGCCGGCGGCCACGTGCTCGAGCGCGAGCTGATTGGCCTGCAGCGTCACTTCGTAGATCTCGGCTGCCTCGGAGTCGAGCTCCCCCGTGGCGACGGTGCGCGTGCAGTCCGAGCAGTAGCGGTCGAGCTTCGACCCCATGTCGATCACCACGAGCTCGCCTTCGCCCACGGCTCGCGGCCCGGGCTCGGCATGCGGCAGGGCCGCGTTCGGGCCCGCGGCGATTATCGGCGGGAAAGACGGCTCGGCACCCTGCTCGCGCATACGTGCCATGACCCACGCGGCGATCTCGGCTTCGGTGCGGCCCGCCAGCCCGGCCTCGAACAGCTCCGTATAGATCGAGTCGGCCAGCTCGGCGGCGGCCGCTATGGCCGCGATCTCGGCGGAATCCTTCGACCGCCGCAGACCCTCGACCAGCCCTCCGCAGTCGGCCGTCGAGGCGCCACCGCCCAGCTTCCCGGCGAACAGGCGCGCAGTGCGCACCGTCACGTGATCGTCCTCGAGCCCCACGAGCCCGTCGCCGACGGCCCGCGATGCGACAGCGGCCACACCGGCGAGCCAGTCGCCACTGACGACCTCGACGTCCCAGCCGTCGATCGCCGCCGCGCGCTCGGCGTAACGGAAATCGGTGATGAAGGTCCGGACGCCTTCACCGACGAGGCAGGCGCCGTTGGTCCCTGTGAAGCCGGTCAGGTACTCGACGTTGGTCAGGTCCGATACGAGCAGGGCGTCAACGTTGCTGTCGGCCACTGCCGCCTCGAGGCGCGCGGGGCGCGAGGCGTCTTCCGCTGCCGGTTGCGGCTCACTCACCAGCGGTACCGAGCCGCCGGGCGATCAGGCCGAGTGCCTCCCGATACCCGTCCGGCCCCTTGCCGTAGACCTTCGCCTCGACCAGTCCGTGGAAGACGGAAACCCGGCGCCAGTCCTCCCGGTCCTCGACATCGGAGAGGTGGACCTCGATCGCGGGAACCGGGTCCACCGCCAGCGCGTCACCTATCGCGTAGCTGTAATGCGTCCACGCACCGGCGTTGATGATCGCAGCGTCGGCGCCGTCACTGAGCCGGTGCAGGTATCCGCAGAACTCGGCCTCGGAATTGGTCTGGTAGAAGGTCGGCTCGAGGCCGAATTCGCGGGCCCAGCCGGATATCCGGTATTCGAGCTCGCTCAGGCTGATCCCCCCGTAGACGTCGGGGTCCCTGCGCTCGAGCACGTCGAAGTTGACCCCGTGGAGGACCGCTACCCGGTTCTGCGCCCTGCTCATGTGTTCAGCTCCTCCACGGCGGCCCGAACTCTAGCGGCCTCGACCAGGCAGCCGGTGCGGGGCTCTCCGGGCTTCTTGAGCAGCACGAAACCGACTCCCTTCGAGGTCCTCTTCTTGTCGAACTGGACCGCGCGCACCACCTCGTCCGGGTCGATCTGCGGCTCCAGCGTGACCGGCAGGCCGTGGCGCAGGCTCCATTGCCTGACCTCGTCACGAAGGTCCTCGGCGCCCGAGAGGCGCAGTGCTGCGAGCAGTCCGAGCGCCACGGCCTCGCCGTGTCTGTAGCGGCTGTACCCGGTCACGGCCTCGATCGCGTGGCCGACCGTGTGGCCGAGGTTCAGCACGGCGCGCAGGCCCAGGTCACGCTCGTCGGCGGCGACCACTCCGCATTTGTAGCGGGCGCAGGCGAAGACGAGGTCGGCCCTCGAGACGATCTCTCCCGGGTCGAGGTCCTTCACCTGCTGCCACAGGTCACCTCCGGCGAGCAGTGCGGTCTTGACCACCTCTGCCAGACCCGCCCTGACCTCCCCTTCGGGCAGCGTCTTCAGCGTGTCGACGTCGGTGACCACGGCCGAAGGAAGGTGAAAGGCACCGACGTAGTTCTTGCCTTCGGGCAGGTCGACCCCGGTTTTCCCGCCATAGGCCGAGTCGACCTGGGCCACGAGCGTCGTCGGCACCTGCACGTACGGGATGCCACGCTGGTACGTCGCCGCGCAGAAACCTGCGAGGTCCCCGACCACGCCACCGCCTATCGCGATGATCCGGTCGGATCTGGTCACGCCGAATCCCGCCATGTGGCGGAGCGACTCCTCGGCCTGTGACATGGACTTGGCCGTCTCCCCGGGCGGGACCGACACGGTGTCCTCCAGGCCTCTGATGCGGTCTGCGTACAGCGGACCGACCGAATCGTCGGTGAAGCCGAAGGAGCGCCCGGACCCCGGCATGACGGGACCGTCTCCCTCGAAGAGCGGGCCGGCCAGCAGGTCGCGGCCGACGTAGACGGGGTATTCGCCATCGCCTGCCGTCGCCCAGAGCATGCGCGTACCGGGCGGCAACCGGTCGAGCATCCTCACCGGGTCGAGTGCGCGATCCCAGACCCTGATCGCCACCGCGGGGACGATCGCATCGGCGACGGATTCATAGAGCGGCAGGCGCTCGGCGAACAGACGCCGGAAGTCGGTCTCGTCACGGGCGAGCGGGCGGTCGCTGTGACGGACGCGCCTCCACGCTGCGCCCTCTTCGATCTCCAGCCAGACCACCGTATGCGTCGGGGACGAAAGTGCCTCGCGAATTGCGGGACTGGTGACCGCCCCTCCCCCGAGAGCGATCGCGTCGATCGACGGGTCGTCAAGCGCGCCGAGCACGACCCGCTGCTCAACCTCGCGGAAACCGGACTCACCGGACCGTTCGAATATCTCCTGGATCGGGCTTCCGGCCTCGGCCTCCACCAGCCGGTCCGCATCGGCGGTTCGCAGGCTCTTGTCGCGGAGTTCGGCCAGGGCAGTGGACTTGCCCGCGCCCATGAACCCGACCAGGCAGATCATCGCCAGCCGATTCGGTCCCTGTAGGCGTCCAGCGCGCCGATCACGTCATCGATGTGGTCGCCGCCGAACTTCTCCCGGTAGCAGCGGGCCAGCACCATGCAGACCATCGCCTCTCCTACCACCGCGGCGGCCGGAACCACGGTCGAGTCGGTCCGCTCCTTGTGGGCCTTGTCGGGCTGCCGCGTCTTGATGTCCACCGAGCGCAGGGGCTTGGTCATGGTCGAGATCGGCTTGATCGCGGCCCTGACCGAGAGCGGCTCGCCGTTGGTCATGCCGCCTTCGAGGCCGCCGGCGTGGTTGGTCTCGCGGTACCAGCCGCGCTGCTCGGACCAGAAGATCTCGTCATGCGCCTCGGAGCCGGGCCGCGAGGCTACGTCCCAGGCCTCGCCTATCGAAGCGCCCTTGACCGACTGGATCGAGCAGATCGCCTGCGCGAGCCGACCGTCGAGCCGGTCCTCCCACGAGACGTGGCTGCCGAGTCCCGGGACCAGGCCGAAGACCCGCACCTCGAAGGTGCCGCCGAGACTCTCGTTCTTCTTTCGCAGCACGTTGATCTCTTCGACCATGCGGGCCGAGGTGTCCGGGTCCAGGCAGCGCACCGGATCGTCGTCGACACCGTCGAAGTCCTCCGGCGAGAGGTCAGGGCGTTCCGGGACCTCGACCGAAGCGATCCGGGTCACGTGGCTCCTGACGGTCACACCGAGGGCGGTGAGGAAGGCCCGGGCGATCGCACCGGCCGCAACCCTGGCTGCGGTCTCGCGCGCGCTGGCGCGTTCGAGGATGTTCCTGAGGTCGGTCTGCTTGTACTTCCACATGCCGGTCAGGTCGGCGTGGCCGGGCCGCGGCAGGGTGATCTCCGGGATCTCGGCCTCGACAGGCCACGGGTTCATGCGCTCGTCCCAGTTCTTGTAGTCGCGGTTCGCGACGAGGGCGGCGATCGGGCTGCCGAGCGTCTTCCCGTGGCGTACGCCGGCACGGATCTCGACCGAGTCGGTCTCGATCTTCATCCGGCCGCCGCGTCCGTGGCCGAGCTGGCGCCGGGCCATGTCGCGGTCGAGCGTCTCACGGTCCAGTTCGAGGCCGGCCGGCAGGCCTTCGACGATGGTCACCAGGCCCGGCCCGTGGGACTCGCCCGCAGTTGTGAAGCGGAAGCTCATTGCGATGCCTAGGCTATTGCCTCACCGATGCCCGATGCCTTTTCCATGAACCGCTGATGGCCGCCCGCCGCCTGATCATCGTGATGCTCGTGCTGCTCGGGATCTCGACGGCGATCGCCATCGTCGCGCCGGACCCGGTCGAGCAGGTCGCCGAGAACGGCACCACAGATACCACCGGCACCACCGACCAGACCGGCACCACCGACCAGACCGGCACCACCGACCAGACCGGCACCACAGGCGAAACGGCGGAAACCGGCGAAACCGGAGCCACGATCGCGGCCGGCCCGACCGGAGCGACAGGCAGGACGGGCACCGGCGGCAGCACGGGAACCACGGACCGGGCCGGTGAACCCGATCGCAGCGCCGGTGGCAGGACGGTCTCGATCACCGCGACAGTCGCGGAGGACCCGGTCCTCGTCTGCGTCAGGCCGCAGACCCGCCTGATCCTCACCCTGAAGACCGGCGAGACCGTCGACGTCGCAATCCCTGCCTTCGGCCGCACCGTCACGGCCACCAAATTCGCGCCGGCTGTCTTCGACCTGCTGATCCCGGCCGGGCCCGGCAGCTACGCGGTCGAGCGGCTCGAGGACGGTCGCAGGCTGGCGACGATCAGCAGCACCGCCGGATGCGGTCCGGTAGGGGCCACCCCGGCTCCGGACGACCTCGGTCCTGAATGACCACCCGCTGCTGTCGTCGGGCCCTGAACCGGCCGGATCCCGGGCGAAGCCGGCGAGGAATCGACAACGGTCAGGCGTCCGTTCGATACCGCGATTCGGCCCCCGGGGCGAACTTCAGGTCGTCCGGCGTAACGATCGCCCCCGGGGCGATCTTCAAGTCCTCCGGCGTAACGATCGCCCCCGGGGCGATCTTCAGGTCGTCAGGCGTAACGATCGCCCCCGGGGTTGTGGCCCTGCCGGCGTATCCGTTTGCCAATGCCTGCGGTCAGCCGCGGGCCGCGGCTCGCATGACTTCGAGAGAAGGCCTGCGGCCGGTCCAGATCTCGAGCGACAGTGCGCCCTGGCGAACCAGGACCTCGAGCCCGTCCACCGTTGCGGCCCCGGCCGCGGAGGCCGCGGCCAGCAGGCTGCTCGGCGCTTCCCCGTAGACCATGTCGACCACCGTCTGACCGGGACGAAATCCGGACGCCTCCAGAGGAAGATCGGCGAGTCCGTCTCCGCCACCGAGTCCGGCGGCGCTCGCGTTGACGATCAGGTCGAAGTCGGCGCCTCCCGGGGATGGCTCGAACGAGCCGCCGATGTCGGCGACCAGGGCCTCGCCCCGGGTCGCGGTGCGGTTCCACAGCGAGACTTCGGCACCTGCTCCGAGCAGCGCCCAGACGGCGGCCCTCGCCGCTCCACCGGCACCGAGGACGAGCGACCTCGTGCCAGGGTCGACCCCGCCGACGGCCTCGACGAGGCCGGGGGCGTCGGTGTTCTCCGCCCGTATCGACGAGTCCTCGAAGACCAGCGTATTGGCCGCTCCGATCGCCGCTGCGGCGCTTCCCGCCGAATCCGCCAGCAGCAGGGCCGCCTCCTTGTGCGGCACGGTGACGTTTACCCCCGCGTAGCTCGATCCGGGCAGGGAGCGGACGCGGCTTTCGAAATCCCCGGGCGCGACGTCGATCGTCCCGTAGCTCCATTCGTCGGCCAGGCCGAGGTCGGCGAGCGCCGCGTTCTGCATCGCGGGCGACCTCGAATGGGACACCGGATGGCCGACCACGGCCAGCCGCCTGGCGCCCGGCTTCCCGGTCATGGGCATTCGGTCGGCGATCCGCCGGCCGCCTCCTGGGCCTCCTGGTATGCGGCCACCTTGCGGTTGTGCTCCTCGAGCGTGGTCGAGAAGTCATGCTCCCCGCACGTGCCGGGCTTGACTACGTAGAGCCAGGCGTCGGTGTCCGCCGGCTTTGCCGCCGCCTCGATCGATGCGAGGCCCGGGCTGCCGATCGGCCCTGGAGGCAGTCCGGCGTTGGTCCGGGTGTTGTACGGCGAATCGACCGCGAGATCGCTCTCGGTCAGGGGCTCGGTCCAGTTGTCCAGGGCGAAGCGGGTCGTTGCGTCGATGAACAGCGGCTCGCCGCGGCTCAGCCGGTTGTAGATCACGGCCGAGACGATCGCGCGCTCGCGCGGCACCGAGACCTCGCGCTCGACCATGGAGGCGATGGTCAGGACGTCGTAGGTGTTGAGGTTCTTCGACTTGGCGGACTTCATGTCGACGCCGGCGATGTTGTCCTTGAATGCCTCGAGCTGCTGGTCGACGAGATCCTGAGCGTCGGAGCCGGGCCTGAGCTCATAGGTGGCGGGGAACAGGAACCCTTCCAGGCTTTCGGCCCGGCCCTGCGCGCCGTAATCGTCCGGGTCGAGCAGGTCCGACCTGAGCGAGGCCTCCAGGTAGTCACCGGGGATCCCGGCGGAGTCGACGACGTCTGACGCCTCGGACCGGCTCAGGCCCTCGGGAATCACGAGCGTAACCACCTCTTTCTGGGGCTTCCTGCCGAGCTCGTCGAGCGCCTCCGAGTAGCTCATGCCCTCGCGGAATACATGGTTTCCGAAATAGAGCTCGTCGGCACGGCCCGACAGCCTCGCGCGGAGCTCGAAGAACGTCGCATTGGAGATCACGCTCTTCTCGGCCAGCAGGTCGCCGATCTCCCCCACGCCGGCACCGGCGGGGATCTTGACCGCGACGGTCGGGCCGTCGGCTTCACCGGCGAAGGGCTGGAAGATCGACGCCAGCAGCCAGATCCCCAGTACCGCGACGAGCGCGGCGGCGGCCACGACCAGCAGGCGCCTGTGATTGGGACGAGGCCGGCCCGGCCCGCCCGTGAGCAGCCCACCGCGCGCCGGCACGGTCTCGCGCCGCCTTCGCCCCTCCGTGGCCCGCCCGGTCGGGTCCGGATCGGCCGCTGGGGGCCCGGAGGTGCGGCGCTTCATCCTCTCCTGCCTCCTCAGCGCGCGATCGACCGCCTCGGGGTCGTCCGGATCGTGCTCGGGCAGGTCGTCGAACCAGCGCTCGCTCATCGGCTGCGGCTCTCGAGCGCGGCGAGGTAGGTCTCGAGCAGGTGTGCGGCCGCGATCGAGTCCTCGGCCGACCCGGCGCCGGTATCGCGGCGCGTCTGCGCCGCCATTCTCGTGGTGAAGCGCTCGTCCCAGGTCTCGACAGGCACGTCCAGAACAGCAGACAGCTCGGAGCAGAACGTCCGCGTGACCTCCGCCTGCGGACCCTCCTCGCCCGAAAGCGAAACCGGCATCCCGACCACGACCTGCTCGACTTCGCGCTGCTCGACGAGGCCGGCGACGCGGCTCACCTCGGGCGGTTCGATCGCGTCGATCGGCGTCGCGAGAGTCCCGGTCGCGTCCGATACGGCGCAGCCGATCCTGGCACTGCCATAGTCCAGCGCGAGGACTCTCACGCTCAGCGTCCTTCCAGCCAGGCGCGGGCCGCGAGCATCGCTTCTTCCAGCCGTTCCGGGTTCTTCCCGCCGGCCTGGGCCATCTCGTCGCTGCCGCCCCCACCTCCGCCGACGATCGGCGCGATCTCCCGGATCAGCTCGCCGGCCGAGACCTGGTCACCGGCATCCGCAGCGTCGAACAGCACGACGATTCCGACCTTCCCGGCTTCTGCGTCGGCCCCGGCCAGGACCACGCCCGCACCGGGCCGCTCGGCCTGGACCGCTTTGGCCATCTGGAGCATCTGCTTCGGGTTGGAAACGGGCACCTCGGCGATTACGGCCTCGACCGGACCGATCGGAGCGACGGCGGCGGCCAGCTCGCTCGCCACTCCCCCGAGCTGCTTCTGTTCCTGCTGCCTCTCTGCCCGTATGGCCTTCTCGATCTTCTCCGCGGCCCGGCGGGCGGCCCCGACCGGGTCGCGCACGTCGCCCAGCATCTCGCCGACCTCGAACAGCTCGCCCGTGCGGGCGCGGTGCCAGTCGATCGCATCCGGTCCGGTGATCGCCTCGATCCGCCGCACGTTCGCCGAACTCGAGCTCTCGCTGATGATCCGGAAGATCCCGATCTCGGCGGTGTTGGTGACGTGGGTCCCGCCGCAGAGCTCGCGCGAGACCGACTCCACCTCGACCACGCGCACCCAGTCGCCGTACTTTTCGCCGAACAGCGCCATCGCGCCGAGCTTCTCGGCCTCCTCCTTCTCCATGTTCATCCACCGCACCGGCTCGGCGTCCTTGATCCAGCCGTTGACCCGGTCCTCGATCCAGGCGATGTCTTCGTCGGAAAGCGCCTCGCCGTGGTTGAAGTCGAACCTCAGTTTCTCCGGCCTGACCGCCGAGCCAGCCTGGTGGACGTGCTCGCCGAGCCGCTCGCGCAGCGCCGCGTGGAGCAGGTGGGTCGCGGTGTGGTTGCACATAGTCCTGAACCGCAACCGGCGGTCGACCTCGGCTTCGATCGTCGCGCCGACCGGCGGGGCGGCTTCCGCAGTCCCGGCGGCCGGCTCGATCTCGACGACCTGGTCGTCGCCGACCCGCACCACGTCGGTTACGATCGCCTCCCCGTCGTCCCAGGAGATGCGTCCCGAGTCCGCGATCTGGCCACCGCCCTCGGCATAGAATGGGCTCTCGTCGAGCTTCAGCAGGGCCCGTCCGTTGGTACGGTCGATCGCGCTGACGCCGGTTTCCGTCCTCAGGTAGTCATAGCCGACGAATTCGCTGGCCGGGCCGTTCGCGGCGAAGGCAAGTACGCGCTCGTGGTCGCGGCCGCGGCTGCCGGCCGCGGCGCCGCTCCGGGCCCTACGCCGCTGGGCTTCCATCAGTTCCTCGAAGCCCTGGTCGTCGACCTCGAGGCCACGCTGGGAGACGATCTCGCGGGTCAGGTCGTAGGGGAAGCCATAAGTGTCATGGAGCAGGAAGGCGTCGTCGGCGCTGATCCACGAAGTGCTCGATTCGAGTGCTCGCTCGACGATCTGCTCGAGCAGGACCATGCCGCGATCCAGGGTGCGCCCGAAGCTCTCCTCCTCGGCCCGGACCCAGCGCTCGATCTGCTCACGCCCGGCTGCCACGGCCGGGTGGGCGTCACCCATGATCTCGATCGTGCGGTCGGTGAAACGCCCGAGCCACGAGCCTTCGAAACCGAGGTTGCGGCCCTGTTGGATCGCCCTCCTCATCACGCGGCGCAGGATGTACCCGCGATCCTCGTTCGAAGGGACCACGCCGGCGGCCAGCAGGAAGCTCATGCCGCGCGAATGGTCGGCGATTATGCGCATCGCCCGGGTCGCCTCCGGGGTCGAATCGTAGGCGACTCCGCTCATCTGCTCGGCCAGTTCGATCAGCGGGCTGAACACGTCGGTCTGGTAGACGGACGGCACTTCCTGGAGGATCGCGGCCATGCGCTCGAGGCCCATGCCGGTATCAATGTTCTTCGATGGCAGCGGCGTCAGCGTGCCGCCCTCGCCGAGGTCGTAGGTCATGAAGACGTGGTTCCAGTACTCGAGGAAGCGGTCGGTGTCGTCGCCGGGCCGGTCGTCCTCACCGCCGAACTCCGTGCCGCGGTCGAGGTACATCTCCGAGCAGGGCCCGCACGGGCCGGTCGGTCCGGCCTGCCAGAAGTTCTCTGCCCGCGGCAGCCTGACGATGCGCTCGTCGGCCACTCCGATCGCCTTCCAGATCGCGATCGCCTCGTCGTCGGGCCCGAGGCCGAGATCCTCGTCACCGCCAAATACCGTGACCCAGATCTGCTCCGGGTCGAGGCCCAGACCTTCGACCGAGAGCTCCCAGCCGAAGCCGATCGCGTCGTCCTTGAAGTAGTCGCCGAAGCTGAAGTTGCCGAGCATCTCGAAGAACGTCAGGTGGCGCAGCGTCTTGCCGACCTCGTCGATGTCGGGAGTGCGAAAACAGGTCTGGGAGGAAGTGAGCCGACCGGCCGGTGGTTTCTCCCGGCCCAGGAAGTAGGGCTTGAACGGCTGCATGCCGGCGACCGTCAACAGCGTCGAGGTGTCGTCAGGGGGCGGGATCAGCGAGGCGGAAGGTATGCGCCGGTGGCCGCGCTGCTCGAAAAAACTCAGGAATGTCTCACGGATATCGGCTGACTTCATGAACGCGGGAGCCTATTTGATCGTGCCGTGGCCGACCACGGTATCGCCGCTCATCAGGACCGCGGTCTGGCCCGGGGCCACACCTTCGAACGGCTGCTCGAGCTCGATCTCCAGGAGGCCGTGCCTGCCTGCGGGCGCGTCGACCCGAGCCGCAACCGCCGGCGAGCGGTAGCGCAGCCGCACCCGGTTGACAGCGGCCCCGTCCCGGTGCAGGGTCGCCTGGGCCACCGAGACGCGCGAGCTGGCCAGGTCGCCCCTCGGCCCGACCGTGACCGAGTTCGAAGCCGCATCGGTACCGGTCACGTACAGCGGCTCGCCGGTCGCGATCCCGAGGCCGCGCCTCTGACCCACCGTGAAGTTGTGATGCCCGCGGTGCCGGCCGAGTTCGCGTCCGCGCCGGTCGAGCACCGGACCCTCGCTGTCACCCAGGCCGCCGTGGCGCCGCAGGAATGCGCGCTTGCTGCTGCCGGCGAGGAAACACAGGTCCTGGCTCTCGGGCTTGCCCGCAACGGCGAGTCCGTTGCGTGCGGCGATCTCGCGGACTTCGGGCTTGGAGACGTCGGCGAGCGGGAAGCGCAGCCTCGAGATCATCTCGGGCGGCAGAGCCGCAAGCATGTAGCTCTGGTCCTTGTTCGGGTCCGTCCCTTCGGCCAGCAGGCTCCCCCGTCCGTCGTCGACGATGCGCGCGTAGTGCCCGGTGACCAGATGCGTGGCGCCGACGCGGTCGGCGAGCGCGACCATCGCCGAGATCCGCACCTCCCCGTTGCAGAGAACGCAGGGATTGGGCGTCCTGCCTTCGGCATAGCCGTCGAGGAAGCCGTCGACCACGGTCGAGCGGAAACCGTGCTCGAGGTCGAGAGTGAAGTGAGGTATTCCCATCGAATGGCTGACCGCCCTCGCTCCGAGCACCGCCTCGGGCGAGCAGCAGGCCCTGGTTCCGTCGGTGTCGGGGTCGGCCCACAACTTCACCGTCACGGCCACGACCTCGGCGCCGGCCTCGCGCTCGTTGAGGGCCGCAACGGCACTGTCGACGCCGCCCGAGACGGCGACGAGCACGCGGTCCGGAGCGGGGTCGGCGAGGGCGAGTCCGCTCGCGGCCAGCGCCGACAGCGCCCGGTGCAGCGCATCGGTGGCCAGCACAGCCGCGTGCCTCGAGGCCGGCGACAGCCCGCCCAGTGCCTCGGCCACGTCGTCGGTTGCGATTTCCGCAGCTGCCAGAATGCTTGCGCCCTCGACCAGCTCGGCGACGCAGGCGCAGGCCGCCCTGGTGGCCGCGCATCCTTCGGCGTCGAAGGTGACCGCCGCCACGCGTGCCCCCTCCGGTTCGATCGAGATCCGCGCAAGATCGCCGCAGGCGGCGCCACCGGCGGCACCTGTGAACGAGCCGGGGCCCGGGGCAGCCTGGCGGCTTCGATCCGCGTGGTATTGCTCGAGCAGTGAACTCACCACAGACAGGGTAAAGATGTAGCCTCGCCCGATGAGCAACAGCTGGAGCGCCGAACAGATTCCCGACCAGAGCGGCCGCACCGCCGTCGTCACCGGTGCCAACAGCGGCATCGGCCTGGTAACCGCCCGCGAACTCGCACGCCAAGGCGCCACCGTCGTCGTCGCCTGCCGCGACGTCTCGAAGGGAGACGAAGCGGTCGAACAGATGCGCGCCGACCTCGGTTCCGGCGGAGAAGAGGCCGCTTTTCACGTGAGGAAGCTGGACCTGGCCGACCTCGACTCGGTACGCAGTTTCGCCTCCGAGACGATCGCCGCCTTCCCCGACGGCATCGACCTGCTGATCAACAACGCGGGAGTCATGGCTCCGCCGCGAAAGCAGACCGCCGACGGATTCGAGCTCCAGTTCGGGACCAACCACCTCGGCCACTACGCGCTGACCGGGCTGCTGTTCGACGAGCTCAAGAAGAAGCCCGGCTCCCGCATCGTGACCGTCAGCTCGAATGCGCACAAGTTGGGCAAGCTCAACTTCGAAGACCTCCAGTCCGAGAATTCCTACATGCGCTGGAACGCCTACGCCCAGTCGAAACTCGCCAACCTGGTCTTCGCGCTCGACCTCCAGAGGCGGATCGACGAAGCCGGTCTCGACATGAAGAGCATGGCGGCACACCCCGGCCTGACCGCGACCAACCTCTACTCAGCCACCGCCGGCACCGGCGAAGGACTGATCAACCTGCTGACCATCCCGGTCAGGGCAGTCTCGAACACGCTCTTCGCCCAGGACGCCGAGCACGGCGCGCTGCCGACCCTGTTCGCGGCCGTCTCGCCCGGCCTCGCCGGAGGCACGTACATCGGCCCCGACGGCATCGGAGAGCACCGCGGGTCGCCGACCATCGTCTCCCCGCGCAAGGTCGCCAACAATCCCGAGGTGGCCGAACGGCTCTGGGACGAGTCGGTGAGGCTGACCGGCATCGCCTACGACTTCAGCAGCCCCGTAGCAGCCTAGTCCTCGCCCGCCGATCCCCTGAGCCGATCGGCGGCCCGGCTCAGGGAATCGGTCGAAAAGCAGTTCGCCTCGGCGAACTCTTCGACCGCCAGCGCCTGATGCCAGGAGGCATCGGCGGCCTCGCGAAGAACCGCCTTGCTCATGGGGAAAGCATGCGCGGGGAGTGCTTCGACGTCGTCGCACCACCGCTCTGCCGCCGGCAGCAGATCCTCGTGTGAATGCATTTCCTGGACCAGACCGAGCCTCAGGGCCTCTTCGGCGCCAATGTGTTTTCCCTTCACGTAAAGGGCGATCGATGCCTGGTAACCCAACCTCCGGGTCAGAGACCAGCTCGTGCCGACTTCGGGGACCAGGCCGAGCTTGCCGAAGGCCGGGACCAGGACAGCCCGGTCCGACATCAGCAGTACGTCACAAGAGAGCGCGAAAGCCAAGCCCACCCCCGCCGCCGGACCGTTGATCGCCGCGATGAAGCACTTCTCCGATCCGACGATCCGCCGGACCACACCGCCGAACTGCTGACGAATCCACCGCCAGGCGTCGGAAGTGTCGGCGGGGCTCTCTCCGTCGCGGATCGAGGCTGAGCCGCCAGAGATCATCTTCAGGTCTCCACCGGCCGAGAATGCCGGATCGGTGCCTGTCAGAACCACTGTGCGCACCTTCGGATCGCGCACGACGCGATCGACCGCATCGACCAGCTGGACCATCACCGCCGTACTGAGCGCGTTGAGATGCGCAGGGTCGTTGATCGTGATCGTGGCCCGGCTGCCGTCGAGGTCGGACAGGACCTGTCCCGCCGGTCCTGATTCGCCTTCACTCACGAGTCCGGGATAGGTGTCCATCGCTTGCCCCCACTTTGGTCCGACGCCGAAGAAGAGGCCCCAACCCGCCGTCTCCGCTTCCGGCATTGATCCCTTTATATAAAGGTGGGTGCCTATCTCCCATCCCGCGGGGGACACGGAGAAATCGGCTCCCGTGCCGATGATGTTGGGTCAATTTATGAAGCGGCTAACGAACGGGTTCGAGCCTCAGGGACAAACTACCATCGTGACCGGGCGGTCGCCACGCAACAAGGCTCAGTCGAGATCGAGGCCGGACATGATCTCCTCGGCCTCGGACCACTGGCCGGACGGGACCTGGAGGTTGATCTGCCCGCGGTTGAAGCGGTCGAGCTCCCAGTCGGAAGTCAGCTCGGCATCGAGTCCGCGTTCGCGCAGTGCATCGCGCCAGGCGAGTGCGGTCTGAAGGTCCTCGAACTCGTGGACCACCTCCCAGTCGTCGAAACGCGGATCGCCGATGTGGATGCGGCCGCTGCCGTCACCGACCTTCGAGAGCCGGTCCTTCATCCTCCTGAAGTAGCCCACGCGTCCCCGCTCCCCTCCGCCTCAGGAAGTCCCGGGCTTTGCCGGCTTCCTCAGCGCGACTCCGACGTCGCGCAGCTGGACGTCGTCGACCGGCGCCGGCGCCCCGGTCAGCGGATCGGCCCCCGATGCGGTCTTCGGGAAGGCGATCACGTCGCGGATCGACTCGACCCCGGCGAGCAGCGCGGCGAAACGGTCCACGCCGAACGCGATCCCTCCGTGGGGCGGGGCACCGTACCTGAGCGCCTCCAGCAGGAAGCCGAAGCGGTCCTCCGCCTCTTCGCGTGAGATCCCCAGCACCTCGAACACCTGTGACTGGAGCTCGGGGTCGCTGATTCGGATCGAGCCACCGCCGAGCTCGACCCCGTTCCAGACCAGGTCGTATGCCTCGGCCCGGGCCGAGCCCGGGTCGGACGGGTCGAATTCACCAGACGGCGCGGTGAACGGATGGTGGAGCGCGTCCCAGCGGTCCTCGTCTTCGTTGAACTCGAACATCGGCCAGTCGACGATCCAGGTCAGCCGGTTCTCTCCTTCGGGGATCAGGTCCCAGCGCTCGGCCAGCCGGGTCCGCAGGCCACCGAGGATAGCCGCCACCGTGCGGGGTTCGTCTGCGGCGACGAGCATCAGGTCACCCTCCTCCGCACCGAGGGCTTCGTTCAGGCCCGAAAGCTCATCTGCGCTGAGGAACTTCGCGATCGGCGCCCTCCAGCCGTCACCCTCGCGGAAGGCCCAGACCAGGCCCTTCGCGCCGAGTTCCTTGGCGTCGTCTATCAGGCCGTCGAGCTGGGCCCTGGAAAGCTCTCGCTGACCGAAGTTGATGCCTCGTACCGCACCACCGGACTCGATCACGCCGCCGAAGGCCTTGAACTCCGTGCCACGAAGAACCTCGGTCAGGTCACTGATCTCATAGCCGTAGCGCGTATCGGGCTTGTCTGAGCCGAAGCGGCCGATCGCCTCGTCGTAACACATGCGCGCGAACGGGATCTCGACTTCGATGCCCATCTCAGCCAGCAGCGCCGCCATCAGCCTCTCGTTCAGCGCGATCACGTCCTCGCCGGTGACGAACGACATCTCGATGTCGAGCTGGGTGAAGTCCGGCTGGCGGTCGGCGCGCAGGTCCTCGTCGCGGAAGCAGCGGGCGATCTGGAAGTAGCGCTCGAAACCGGCGACCATCAGCATCTGCTTGAAGAGCTGGGGAGACTGCGGCAGCGCGTAGAAGGATCCGCGGTGCTGGCGGCTCGGCACGAGGAAGTCGCGCGCACCTTCCGGCGTCGAACGGGTGAGGATCGGCGTCTCGATCTCGAGGAAGCCTTCGTCGTCGAGGAACCGCCTCATGCCCGTGGTCAGCCTGTGACGCAGCGCGATCGCGCGCTGCATCGGCTCGCGGCGCAGGTCGAGGTAGCGGTGCCTGAGCCTTGCCTCTTCACCGACCTCGGCGTGGAACCCTTCGATCGCGAACGGGGGCGTTTCGGACTCGGCCAGGACCTCGGCCTCGCTGACGTGGATCTCGAACCGGCCGGTCGGCAGATCCGGATTGACGGTCTCCTCGTCCCGGGTCACGACCTGCCCGCCGACCGAGACCACGTATTCGGAGCGCAGCCGGTGGCCGAGCTCGAAGGACCCACCGGCTTCGTCGGGGTTGAAGACGAGCTGCACGATCCCGGTCCGGTCGCGCAGGTCGATGAAGATCAGCCCACCATGGTCACGGCGACGGTGGACCCATCCCGCCACCCGCACCGTGTCGCCCACGCGGTCGCCGAGCACGTCGGCGCACCAGGTGTCGCGATAGCCATTCGGGGTCAGATCCGGCGTCGAGTCCATCGAGACGGCAGTCTTTCAGGAAAGACCGCAGCGACCGGCCGCGGTGACGCACGGCGCGTAGCTCAGATCAGCCGATTTCGTATTCGGGCGCAACGGTGGGGACGCAACAACCGCATCAGCCTCGCAGCGACTCGAGCAGCCCGGCGGGCTCGACTTGCCGTTCCGCCCCGGTCGCCATGTCCCGGAGCCTTGCGCTCTCGCTTTCGTCGAGGAACAGGGTTCGCTGGGCACCAACCCTGTCGGCCTGCTTGAGCTGGCCCTTGACACTTCTACCGGCGAGGTCGAGTTCGACCGAAATGCCGGCCCGCCGGAGCTCGCCTGCCAAGGCGACCGCCTTGGCACGCTGGCCCTCCCCGGCGACTGCGATGAAGAGGTCCCGGCCCGGCGTTTCGACCTCTTCATCGAGGGCGAGAAGGATCCGCTCGATTCCGGCCGCCCAGCCGATCGCCGGGGTGTCGGGGCCGCCGAGCTGGGCGATCAGGCCGTCGTAGCGGCCGCCGCCGCCGATCTCCGACTGGGCGCCGAGCCGGTCGCAGACGAAGGAGAAAATCGTACGCGTGTAGTAGTCGAGGCCTCGGACCAGGGTCGGGTCGATCGTGTACTCGACCGAGGAAGCCGCGAGCAGCTCGCGCAACTCGGCGAAGTGCTCGGCGTCAGCCGGATCGAGATGGTCGAGCAGCTGTGGAGCGTCGGCCATGACGGCCTTCGTGCCTTCGTCGTCGGAGTCGAATGCGCGCAACGGGTTCAGCTCGATCCGGTCCCGCACGTCGCCGGAGAGTTCGGCCTCTCGCGACCGCAAGTGGCTCTTGAGTTCCTCCAGGTACTCGCGGCGGGTATCGAGCGAGCCGAGGCTGCCGAGCCGCAGCTCGACCCCGGGCACCCCGAGTTCTTCGACCAGGTCGCTGAACAGCGTGATCAGCTCGGCATCGGCGAGCGGCGAATCCGAGCCGATCGCCTCGGCGCCGATCTGGTGGAACTGGCGGTAGCGGCCGGCCTGCGGACGCTCGTGCCGGAAAAACGGACCGTGGTAGGCGAGCTTCACCGGCTGGGCCAGCTTGTGCATGCCGTGCTCGACGTAGGCGCGGCAGATCGGCGCCGTGCCCTCAGGCCTGAGGGTCAGGCTGCGCCCGCCCTTGTCCTCGAACGTGAACATCTCCTTGCGCACGATGTCGGTCGACCTGCCGACCCCGCGTTCGAAGAGGTCCGTGTCCTCGAATGCCGGCGTCGCCACCCAGTCGTAGCCGGCGCGGGCGAAGACATCGGCGGCGGTCCGCAGGACCAGCTCGCGCCGGGCCATCGCCGCGGGCAGCACGTCGAAGGTGCCGCGCGGAGCCTTGAACTTCTCGGCCATCAGCGTGGCAGCTCGGCGAGGAAGGGGTTCGTCGCCAGCTCGGCCGCCAGCGTGGTGACTCCCATGTGGCCGGGATAGACGGTGGTCTCGGCCGGATGGCTCTCGACCAGCATCCGGATCGACTCGAGCAGCGTGTCCCAGTCCCCGCCCGGCAGGTCAACCCGACCGACCGAGTTCTGGAACAGCACGTCACCCGAGAACAGCGCCGCTTCGTCGCGGATCGAGTAGGTCACGTGGCCGGGGCTGTGACCGGGCGTGAACAGGACGTCAATCTCCAGTCCGGCCAGCGACAGCGTCTCCCCGCCGCTGACTGTGTGGTCAGCTTCGTAGCTCTCGAAGGGCCCGAATCCGGGCCACGGCACGTAGCTCATGATGTCGGCCAGCACCGGCACCTCGATCTCGGGGCACCAGACCGGGGCCCCGGTGGCCCGGGCGACCGGCGTGACCGCACCGATGTGGTCGAAGTGGCAATGCGTGAGCAGGATCGCCTCGAGCGTCAGGCCGCGCTCGGCCAGCGGCTGCATCAGGCGGTCCGGCTCGTCTCCGGGGTCGATCATTATCGCGCGGTCGGAATCCTTCCTGAAGACCGTGAAAGAGTTCTCGGCGACCGGTCCGACCGTGCTGCCCAGGACCTCGATCCCGGCCACGCCTACCCCTGCTTCCCGCGCGCCCGGATCCTGGCCCGCTCCCGGCGCCGCCAGAGCACGCTGTCCATGTAGTAGCCGGCGGGGATGTAGAAGACGAGCATGAAAAGGCCGATCGGCAGGGCCTCGTTGAGCGACCGGCCGAAGAGCAGGATCAGCAGGCCCACGAAGACGAGCGAGGCGACGACACCGCGCATGGCCGCGCTGCGCCAGGTCGGCGGGCGGTCCATCTTCGGCGCCCTGCTCCGGGTGCCGGACTTCGCCTGGCTGCGCGCCTCGGCCCGGTTCTTGGGGCGCGCCTTGCGGCGCGTATCCACGTTGCCGGCCTGCGTGCCGCGCTTCTTGCGGCTGCGCTTCTTCTTGGTCTGTGCCACGAAGTGAAACTTACCGGGCCGAACCATCCCGCCGCCCGCTCACGCCCGCGTCGCCCCCGAGCCGGCCGCACGGCAAATCGTCTGCTTCAGGCAAGCCGGCGCTCGATGATGTGGAAATCCGGGTCGAAGTCCCGGATCGGAACCGCCTCCGGATAGCCCACCATCGCCGCCTCGGGGACCAGCCCGATCAGTTCGGCCTCGAGCACCCGCGTCCCCTGGGCTTCGGCCAGCGAGATCACCTCTTCGACCACGGTCGCCAGCGGGACCGCGACGGGGTCGTGCACGTTCATCGACACCTGGGCCCGGCCGGTCGACAGACCGAGCCCGATCGCCCTAACCCCTTCGAGCCCTCCCCCGCCCTGCCGGACCTCAGCGGCGATCGTCTTCGCCACTGCCTCTTCTCCTGTCTCCAGCTCCAGGTTGAAGGCGGCGATCGGTGCCCTGGCGGTGACCAGACATGCCCCGGCCTTCGCATGCGGCCGATCCGGACCGAAGTCCGGCTCCAGCTCACCCGAGGCCATCCGCTGCCACAGGGCGTCGATGCCGCCGCTCCGAAACCAGGCCCGCTCGATCCGCTCCGGCGCCGTCGCCAGCCCGCCGTAGAGGAACACTGGGATGCCGGCCTCACCGATCTTCCCGGCGACACGCATCGCCGACTCTTCGGCCCGCTGCCGGGTCGAGTCGTCGACCCACACCACCGGGCAGACGTCGAGCGCTCCGATCGCAGGGTGCAGGCCGCGCCACTCGGGCATGTCGATCTCGGTAGCGGCGACGGCGAGGCCGGCCAGGGCCCTCTCGAGATCGCCGGAAGGCCCGGCGATCGTGAACACGGCCCGGTTGTGGTCGATGTCGGTGTGGCGATCGAGCAGCTCGACGTCGTTGCCGAGCGAGTCCTGGAGGCGGTCGAGACGGTCGAAGTCGCGGCCCTCCGAGACGTTGGGTACGGCCAGCAGGGTCACACGAGCAGCTTGCCTTCGAGCACCACCGGTGTGCCGTCGACCGTGACCTCCGGGACGCAGCGAGACGACGTCGAGGTGGACCGGAACCTGGACGTTGCCGCCGATCGCCGCCGAAGCTCCGAAGGCCACGTGCGCGGTACCGATGATCTTCTCGTCTTCGAGGATGTTGCCGGTCAGCATCGCCTTCTCGTTCGTGCCGATGCCGAGCTCGGCGACGTTGGTCCCGTCGGGGCCGTGGATCGTCAGACAGCTCCATCAGCCTTGCGCCTTCCGGACCCGTGGCATCGACCAGGTGCCCGCCTTCGACCGTGAGTCGCACCGGTTCCGAGACGCGACCGATTCCGGCGATCGAACCGTCGACGACCAGCGTGCCTTCAGCCGTCGCCGGGGAGATGAAGCCCTCACCGCAGGGCAGGTTGCCGAATGCGCCTTCATGGGTCAGCTCTCCGGCATCGGGAATCGCCCTGCGTCCCTCGAGACCCAGCCTGAGGTCGCTGCCGTGGTCGCAGGTGATGCGGGCCTCGCTGCCGCGGTCGAGGATCTCGGCCACCCTGCCTCCGCGTCGACGCAGGTTCCCCATGTCGTCGGACATCACCCGGGCCAGCATCTCTTCGGTCGCCCCGGGCAGCGTCGCCGTGCGCGTCCCGGACTCGCTGGCCCGCTTCCTGGCGGCGGTATGGGAGAGCGACTGGACAGTCGGTGCGAGCAGTACGTCGGCCGCCACCATCGCCTCTGCGACGGTCGCAGGCGGCTCGCCGGCGTGGGAATCCCGCTCGCTCATGACCGCGAGCACCGCCTCGGCCCCGACCGCCTCGGCCTCCGCGCGCATCGCCTCACCCATTCCCCGGGTGGCCGGGTTGCAGACGATCAGCACCTCTTCGTTCGGCCTCACCCCGAGGCACTCCCTCACGACCGCGGTGACCGCCTTGCCCAGGTCTTCGCTCATCGCAGAACCGTATCCGTTGTGTGCGTCAATGTCGCAGACGCAGGTCTTGACACGGACCCGGCCATCGAGGACCATGCCGCAGACGAGTGTCCCGAGCTGGAAGCGAGGCGCAGATGAACAGCCAGACCAACATCGAAGAGGTTGCCCTGGTCCGTTTCGATTCGAGCGCCGAAGATGCCGCCTGGGTCGGCGAATACCTGGCCTGCGGCGGCCTGGGATCGTCGAGCTCGACCGTCTGCTATTTCGAGATCCAGCCGGGCAAACGCCTCGGGTGGCATCACAACACGGCCGAAGAGATCCAGTTCTACGTCGACGGGTCGGGCGAGCTCGAGCTCGACACCGGCTCTCGCCCCGTGAAGAAAGGTGACGTCGTCGTGCTCCCGGAGGGCGCAGCCCATGACGTCAGGAATA
>CAVPAU010000005.1:0-233701 GCA_963701635.1 uncultured Solirubrobacterales bacterium | reverse complement strand
GGGCGACGTCGAGGTCCTTTACCAGCGCGTCTTCAAGCCGGACGGCTCGCTGCTCGGTGTGACCGCGATCCCAGGCCGGCGATCTCACCGACCCTGGCCGCGCGTCTTTCGCGAGGCGAACGCGAAACCCTGGAACGGATCGATCGCCTCAGCGAGCCCGCCAGGCGCCCCGCGGCAATCCTCTTCGCAGATCTGGAGGCCTCGGGGGACCTCTCCCGCAGACTTCCCTCGCGTGCCTATTTCGAGCTGATCCGGGGGCTGACCGACCTGATCGATTCGTCTGTGACCGCCGAGGGTGGGATCACGGGCGAACGTGCCGGCGATGGCGGGTCGGCACTGTTCGTGGTCGAGGATGGGGACGAGGCGGTTGCGGCTCATGGCGCTATCGCCGCCGCGAACGCGATCCGCAGGGGGCTGCGAGACTGCTCAAAGACGGCGGACTCGAGGTGCGGGTCAACCTGGGACTACACTGGGGCGCCACACTCATGGTCGGCCAGGTCTCGGCCGGAGGGGCGGCTCGAAGTCACCGCCCTGGGAGACGAGATGAACGAGGCGGCGAGGATAGAAGTCGGTCGCATCAAAAGGTGCCGTCCTCGGCTCCAAGCAACTGATCGAACGATTGGATCCGGGGGCAGCCGGCGAGCTGGGTCTGGACCGTGACCGGCTCACCTACCGGCCGCTCAGCGAACTCGGTCCCGACGAAAAGGCGGCACGCAACGCCGGCTCGAGATCGCGGTGGCTGAACTCTGATCCAGCGGGAGATCACGCCGCTTAACCAAGACTCCCCTTGTAGAGAGAGGGTCTTGGTGTTCACCCCGCGGCCCTTCCAGCCTCTCCGAATATTCGAGTACCGGAGGAATCCACGCAGATCGAGGAAGGGCGCGCGTCGAGTCGGACCGATCGGGCCCCCGCAATCTTTCCAGGGACGCGTCCCTCGCCGTCCCCGGGACGACGGGACGGATAGGGACGGCAGTTCAATCAGCTTGCGCCGCGACCCGGTCCCCCTGACGAACATAGCGGGGGCCGGATTCGAACCGGCGACCTTCGGGTTATGAGCCCGACGAGCTACCTGACTGCTCCACCCCGCGGCGGAACGCTCAATTCTAGCACCGTGCGGGAAATCGTCAGCGCAGGCGATCCGGCGCTACTTCTGGGCGGTCGGGCGGATCAGGATCTCGTTGACCGACATGTGCGCCGGACGGGTGAGCGCGTACTCGATCGCCCCGGCGATGTCGCCGGCCTCGAGGGTCTTGATGTCGTCGAAGCGCTCGCGGACCGAGTCCCTGATCTCCGGCCTGAGATGGTCGACCAGCTCGGTCGAGACGGCACCGGGTTCGATGATCGTGATGCGAACGCCCTTGCGGCTCAGCTCCTGGCGCAGCGACTCGCTGACCGCGCCGACCCCGAACTTGGTCAGGTTGTACACGCCGGCGCCGGCCGAGGCGACGCGCCCGGCGACCGAGCTGATGTTGACGATGTCGGTGGCTCCGCGCGGTGCGTCGGAGACCGCTTCGACCAGATGCGGGATCGCCGCATGGGTGATGTAGAGAAGGCCCTTGACGTTGATGTCGAGCATGCGGTCCCATTCCTCGGTCGGGGAAGCGGCCATCGGGCCGAGCAGCATCACGCCGGCGTTGTTGACCAGCACGTCGAGCCGGCCGAAGTCGCCGACCGTTCGCTCGACTGCGCCGATCGCCTGCTGCTGGTCGGTGATGTCGGCCTCGATCGCGAGCGCGGTGTGGCCGTGGGAGGCGATCTCGGAGGCCAGCTTCTCGAGCCTCTCCGCCCTGCGCGCCACGAGTGCGACGTTGGCGCCGCGCGCCGCGAGAACTCGGGCGGTGGCCTCGCCGATGCCGCTGCTGGCGCCGGTCACCAGCACGGCCGATCCGTTCATTTCGTCTGCCACTTTCGATCTCCTCTGGTCGGGTCCGGCCAAACCTACCGCGATTGACCCAGGGTCTACTCTTGCACCTTGGCCTCGACCCCTCAAACGACTGAACCGGGCCGGTCCGCGGCGGTGAGGGTCGCGGTTATCGACATCGGAACCAACTCGACCCGCCTGCTCGTCGCCGACGTTTCGGGCAGCGACGTCAGGACGATTGACCGTCGCACCACCGTCACCCGGCTGGGTCGCGGGGTCGACCACTCGGGGCGACTGTCAGCCGACGCGATCGAGGCGGTCTGCGAAACGGTCGCCGGGTACGTGGAAGCGATCGCAGGACACGAGGTCAGCACCACGTCGGTGATCGCGACCAGCGCGGTCAGGGACGCGGACAACGGCGATGCCTTCGTGGCCGAACTGCGAGAGCGGTTCGCGCTGAACGCCGAGATCTTCGACGGCGACACTGAAGCGCGAACGACCTACCTCGGAACGACGGCCGGCCGGGACGGCGACGAAGTGCTGCTGGTCGCCGACATCGGCGGCGGCTCGACCGAGCTGATCGTCGGCCGAGGCAGGCAGGAACTCTTCCACCGGTCGCTCCAGGCCGGAGTGGTCAGACACACCGAGCGCATGCTGACCAGCGACCCGCCCACGGCATCCGAGCTCGAGCGCCTCGCCGACGACGTCGACAGGCTGATCCAGAACGCAGTCGCCGGAGAAGACCTGCCCCGGATAGAGCGCGGCGTGGCGGTGGCGGGGACCCCCGCCTCACTGGTCGCGATCGACCTCGGCCTCGAGCCGTACGACCCAGAGGCGGTCGAAGGCCACGTGCTGACCCTGCCGACGATCCAGCACTGGCTCTCGCGACTCGCGGCTATGCCGCTGGCGGAGAGAAAGCACGTGACGGGCCTCCATCCCGACCGCGCAGAGGCAATCGTGGCCGGGCTGGTGATCCTGATCGAGATCATGCGCGCCTACGACCTGACCGAGATCGAGGTCTCCGAGCACGACATCCTCTACGGCGGCGCGATCCGGGCCGCGGCCGGCTGACCGACGGTGGTATTGGCCGGCAGGTGGCGCTCGGCCGTCTCCACGACCGGGGCCCAGACCCGGACCGGATCCGGCTTGCCGCGCAGGGTGATCAGGCCGCGGGCGGAGAGTTCGATCGCGGGCCCGAGTTCGCGCCTGGTCTCGTCGGTGATCAGGATCTCGTCATCGAGGTCCCGCGTCGCCTTCTCGACCCGCGAAGCGACGTTGACGGCGTCGCCGATCACCGAGTAGTCGAGCCGGCCGGCACCGCCGATCGAGCCGGCCACGACTCGGCCCGAATTGACCCCGATCCCGATCGTGAGCAGGCCGTCAGCCGTGTGGTTGACCCGCTGCGCCATGGCCACCGCGCAGCGCACGGCACGCTCCGCGTGGTCGGCATGCGGCTCGGGAGCGCCGAAGACCGCCAGCAGCCCGTCGCCGATGAACTTGTTCACATGACCGCCATGGGTGGCGATTATCGGGACCACGGCCTCGAACAGCTCGTTCAGCTTCGCGACCACCTCGGGCGCGCCGGAGGAAGCCGCGAACGACGTGAAGTCCCGCACGTCGCAGAACAGCAGCGACACCTCCATCTCCGCTCCCGCTGCGCCCGGTTCGGCGCTGAGGATGTGGTCGGCGACGTTGCGGTCGAGGTACGTGCCGAAGGCTGCGCGGATCCGCTCGCGCTCGGCGAGCCCCTTCGACATCTGGTTGAAGGCGGCTGACAGGTTTCCGATCTCGTCCGGTGTCGTCACCGGGACGGTGACACCGAACCGGCCCTCCCGGACCGCTTCGATCCCTTCCTCGATGTCGTTGATCGGCCTCAGAACCGTTCCGGCAAGCATGAAGGTCAGCACCAGGCTGACCGCGACCGCGACGCCGATTGCGATCAGCACGTCCACGCCGAGGCTCGCTCCGCCTCCGCCACTGCCCGACAGGGCCGCGGCAGTGAGCCCGGCGATGACGTTGATCAGCGGCAGCGAAGCCATCAGCTTGACGCGCAGCGGAAGGACCTTGATCTCGGACCTGGCCCAGGGGGCGTGCTGGCGGTTTATGTCCTTCAGCACGGGTCGCATGCCGCTCTCCATGCCGAAGTAGTGGAGGACACCGCCGTAGGCGATAGCGATCAGCGAGCCCGCCAACAGCGGCACAACCGAGAGCGCGTCGAAATCGAACACGATGACCGAACCGGCCACGCCGGGAATCGCCACGAAGATCACGGGCCAGATCATCTCCCTGACCGCCACCTTGAACGGAGCGCCGACGGCCGCCTCCCACGCCCTTGTCGCCAGCACGGGGTTGTCCCGGCGCTCGGAGCTGGAGATCCAACGGCCGATCGGCCGCATGAACAGCGACGCACGGACCAGGCTGATCGCGATCACCATCGCCGTCAGTGCGAGGATCGCGAGCGCCAGCTCGAGAGAATCCCCGATCGGGTTGTCGTAGTAGAGGCTGAAGACGCCGAGCGTGCCGAAAGCGATGAGCCAGGCCGACTGGAGTTCTACCGCGACGAAGAGGGTCGGGTAGCGCGGACCCGCCTTCTCATAGGCCCATGTCAGGAGTCGCTGGACAGCTACCCCCCTCCGCCCAGGAGCCGGCGCTTCTCCTCGGCGAACTCCTCGTCGGTGAGCACGCCGCGCTCATGCATCGCGGCGAGGCGGTCGAGTTGGTCGAGCCGTGCGGTCTCCGGGTCGGCCGATTCGGCCGGAGGGGTAGCGGCCATGACGCGGGTCTCGGCGGCGCCCGTCGCGGCCGGTCCGGCCTCAGCCTCGGAGTCCGGGGCAGGAGAGCGTCTGGGCCGCTTTGACCAGAGCTCCTTCGCCTTCTCGCGCGAGCGATCGCCGAGGCCTGCCAGGCTGTCTCCGAAGCCGGCGTCGGGATATGCCTCGACCAGCCGCTGCCGGAAGAAGAATGCCGCGATACCCGCGAGCAATACGATCATCAGGCGGACCAGGAAGCCGCGCTGGTCGCCGGCGCCCATGAGCAGGAAGATGAACGCGACCAATCCCAGCAGAGCAAAGGTGGCGCCGGGGTATCGTCCGAAGGGAACCGCGAGGAAAGCCCTGGCCGACTCGCCCGACTTGGTCGGCGAGAGCAGCCAGGAGAGCGGGATCAGCAGGATCGCGCCCCAGATGACCGACATGGCGATCGATTTGAGCAAACCGGTGGCAATCCCGTAGGCGGCGTCGGCCGCGGGCTGCACGTCGGGCGTGGCCAGCTCCGGCACGAGGATGCCGCCGAGCACCGACCTGAGGATCAGCACGATCAGCGCGGCGACGATCAGCGATCCGGCGACCCAGAGCAGGGTCAGCCAGCGATAGCCCGGCGAGAGGTAGACCGCGAGTCCGAGCAGCGCCAGGCCGAGCAGCGCCGTAATCAGCGCGATGCCGTGGATCAGCGTCGCCGCCGTCTGGACCGACGACAGCTGTTCGGAATCGACGATCTCGACCTGACCGACCGATTCGGGAATGTTGTCCCTGGCCTGCTGGCCGAGCCCTACCTGATCCGCGATCTCCACGATCAAGGGCTTGAGCTCAAGCGTGACTTTCCCGTCGGTAGTACTGAGAACCTCGCTGTCGTCCTCGATGATCCCGACCAGTGTCTCGTTCGCCGCGATGTTGGCCTGCTCCCACAGGTCCTGGACGCGCTGGTTGTTCAGCGCCTGCTTCGCCCCCTGGTCGGCCACCTGCCGCAGGCCGCCTGCGGCTACGCCCGAGAGTGACTTCAGGTCACCGGGAAGGATGTCCTCGAGCTCGGCTTCGACGTCGACGTTGGCGTAGAGCTCGTCGACCGCGTAGGTCGCGACCTGGTCCTGGATCGCGGGATCCTGGAGCATCTCCAGCGAGGTCTCGCCCCATTCCTGGGAATCGAAGATCTGCCGGTCGACCCACGTGGAGAGGATCGCCAATACGGTGAGGAATCCGACGAGGATCGTCAGGAAACGTACCCAACCCTTGTGTGGTCTTTCAGAAGTCATCGGTTCCCCAGTCTTGGTCTTGGTTTGGGCGGCTCCTGCGCGAGCCCGCCAGGAGAATACCCGGAGCGGGATTCGAACCCGCACGCCCCGTGAAGGGCAGCGGCTTTTAAGGCCGCTGCGTCTACCGTTCCGCCACCCGGGCAACCCGATGGTAATGGGCAATGCCGACGCAGGAGTTTTTCTTTAGGGAGCGCTACATATGCGTTGCTACGGTGTTATCAGTGTCAAGTCGGGCCAGTCCTCCGGCCCACCAGTCCAAAGGAGAAGCTTGGAAGCATCAACTCTCAGCCATGCGGCACGTCGGGGTCTGCTGACGCGCAAGTCGCCCCTGCTGAAGTTGAAGGGCGACGAGCAGCTCGTAGCCCTGGTCCGGAGCGGCAATTCCGGCGCCTTCGACATCATCGTCGACCGCTACCAGGCGAGGCTGCTCGGCTTCTGCCGGCAGATGATCGGCTCGACCGAAGACGCGGAGGACGTTCTCCAGGAGGTCTTCGTCAACGCCTACAAGGCGATGATCGCCGACAACCGCGACATCAACCTGCGCCCCTGGCTCTACCGGATCGCCCGCAACCGCTCGCTCAACCACCTTCGCAAGCCCAAGGCCGACGCCCAGGAATCGATGGACATGGTGCCGATGGTCGAAGCGGGCTCAACCGCGGAAAAGGTCCACAACCGCGAAGAGTTCCGCCAGCTTCTCAACGACGTGACCAAGCTTCCCGAGAGCCAGCGCGCGGCGCTGCTGCTGCGCGAGATCGACGCACTTTCCTACGAAGAGATCGCCGAGGCCATGGACGCGACCGTTCCTTCGGTGAAGTCGCTGCTGGTCCGCGCGAGGATCTCCCTCGCCGAAGCCAGCCAGGCCCGGATGCTTACCTGCGGTGAAGTCCGCGTCGAGCTGGCCGAAGCTGCTGAAGGTCTGAACAAGGCCTCGGGGCCGGTCCGCCGCCACGTGCGCGACTGCGAGGAGTGCGAAGCCTTCCGCAAGCAGCTTCGCTCGGATTCGAAGGTGCTCGCGATGATCATGCCGGTCGGCCCGCTGCTCGCCCTCAAGGCGGCGATTGCGGCCAAGATCGGCTTCGGCGGAGCCGGAGCCGGTGCGACGGCCGGTGGTGGCGGTGCCGCCGCCGGTGCCGGTACTGCTGCGGTCGGATCAGGCGCGGCCGGAGCGGCCGGAGCCGGCGCGGCCGGAGCCGGAGCCGCGGTCGGCGCCGCGGGCGCCGCGGCCGGCGCGGCCGGAGCCGCATCCGGCATAGGCGCCGTGACGAGCGCCGTCGGAATCAAGGCCATCGCCGGAGTCGTGACCGCCGCCGTCATCACCGCCGGCGCAGTGGAGGTCTCCAGCCAGGTTTCCACCAATACGGCCAACGAAGGCATCGATGGTCCCTCGAAGGTCGTCGCCGCGGTCCCGCCGGTCAAGCACGCGACAGAACACCACGCGTCCGACGAGGCCGAGGCCGCGGTGCAGGTCAAGTCCGGTTCGGATTCGCAGCCGCCGGTCGTCCCCGCGGTCGTGCCGGTAGAGACTGAAGAGGTCCCCACCGAGGAACCGCCTGCCGTGCCTTCCGATCAACCCGAGGTCGCCGAACCAGAGCCGATCGACCTGGAGAAGCCGGACGACGGCCTCGACGGCAAGGTCGTCGACGTCCCGACCGATATCCCGCCTGCCGTGGTCGACCCGCAGATCCCTTCGCAGGACACGGCCACGACGGTCGGCCAGACGGTCAACAAGCCGGTCCCGCCGGCCCCCGCACCGGAGGCGCCGCTCCCCGGCACCCCGGCCCCCGCACCGGCCCCGGGTACGGCGCCGCAGGCTCCGACCGGCGGCGATACGGCGGGACAGGCCGTGACGGCGCCCGCCGAAGACCAGCAGTAGCGCGCTCGCGGCCCCGCCGCCGGAGTCGCGCTAGAGCGTGAAGTCGCCTCCGGGCTTGAGCACAATCGCCTCGATCCCCTTCGAGTTCAGGTCCGCGGCGAAGGCATCGGCGTCGGTCTCGATCGGGGGGAAAGTGTCGAAGTGGATCGGCATCACCTGTTTGGCGCCGATCAGCCCCGCGGCATGGGCCGCGTCTTCACGATCCATCGTGTAGTGACCGCCGATCGGCAGCAGCGCGAGATCGACCCCGTGGCGCTTGCCGATCAGCTCCATGTCTCCGAACAGGCAGGTATCGCCCGCGTCATAGACCGTCACACCGCCGATCTCAATGATCAGGCCGGCCGCAGACCCGAGCGCGGTCCCGTAGCCGGCGCTGAACGGATGCTCGGCCGAACCGGGCGCCGTATTGGTGTGCCATGCAGGGACCAGCTTCACCGAGAGGCCGTCGAAGCTGACCGTCCCGCCTAGGTTGGGGTCGGATACGTTCTCGACCCCCTGCTCCTGCAGCCAGTTGGCCAACTCGACCATCGCCACGACCTGGGCTCCGGTCCGGTTGGCCACCTCGACTGCATCGGCGACGTGATCGGCGTGGCCGTGGGTCAGCGCGATGTGGGTCGGATCGACGTCGCCGGCCGTCGCCTTGGCGACGGGGCTGTTCGGCGCGAGGAACGGGTCGACGAGCAGCCTGACGTCGTCGTGATGGAACTCGACGCAGGAATGGCCGTGGTAATGGATCTTCATCTTCAAACCTCTCCTTCTTCGTTGTCACGTTGATTGTCCAGGTCGGACCTCAGGGCCCAGCCGACGGCGACGCCGACCATCATGCCGATGTGCGTCTCTTCGGTCAGCAGTGCGCGGATCGCCGTGAGACGCTCGTCTTCGTCGGGGATGGTCGCCGCCTTCAGGGTCTCTGACTGGTGCGACTCGCCGAACCAGCCACCGGCGCCGAGGGCGCTGACCAGGACGCCCTGGAGGTCCGGGGCGACGGTCGCCACGACCCGCTCGGCTTCGGCGAAACTCTCGCGGTCGGACAGCCTCGCCACAGCCTCCTTGAGCTGCTCTTCGCTCCAGGCCCCGCTCATGCCCGGGCCAGTGCCCTCGCCGCGACCACTCCGGCCAGCGCTCCGACCGCGCCGCCGGTCAGCCCGGACCAGAAGTCGGCCGAATCCACGACCACCGGCAGCAGCAGGATCACCGCAGCGCTGACCAGGACGCCGATGCTGTCGACGTCTTCGTCGAGCCGGGTCGCCTCGGGCCTGCGGATCACGAACCAGGCGGCGATCGCGCCCAGGGCCATGCCGTTGCCGCCGGCGATGACACCGAAGCTGCCGGTCTGTTCCTCGATCGCCCAGGCACCGGTCGTGCCCAGCGCTCCGCAGGCGACCAGCAGGAGCGCGGTGCTGGGCGACCCCAGGCGCCGCTCGAGCCCGGGCGCGAAGATCGCGAGCGCCAGCGCGACCGCGAACAGGTAGCCGACGCTGAGGTAGGCGAACTGGGCGGTCAGGAAGCGCCAGGGCCCGGAATCGAACGGCACCACCACGGCACCGAATCCAGCCAGGTCGCCGCCGCTGGCGATCCTCACGATGAGCGCCGCGGCCGGGATCAGGATCAGCGCGATCGTGGCCACCGGACGCCCCTCCACCCGGGCCCGGCGCCGTTGCCTTCGCTCCCGCCTGCGCTCCTGGCGAAGCTCTCGCCTGGATTTCGTCACCTCGAGACCGCCGTCGCGGTGCTCGAGCTTGGGAGCGCGCTTGCGGACCCTGGCGCCGCAGTACGGGCACTCGGTCACGTACGGGCTTACCTCGGCCCCGCAGGACTTGCAGACGACTCTCAGTTCAGTTTCGTTCATTGCGCGCTGATGCGAGGATAACCACACCGACCGAGTGGCTTCTGCGGTGCCATACTGGGGGCACAGTCAAATATTCACCTGAGGAGGTCCGAGCAGTACATGGAAGCCAAGAGCCTGACCGAACAGAAGTCCCTGCTGGCCGAACTGGCACCGGGGAAGCGTGCCCGCCTCCACCGCCTGCTCTACGAATTCGGCCCCGGAAACGGAACCCTGATGCTGCTGCCCATCGACCAGGGCATCGAACACGGTCCGCGTGACTTCTTCCCCAACCCCGCCTCGAAGGACCCCGACTACCAGTTCCGGCTCGCCGCCGAAGCCGGCTACTCGGCGCTGGCCTGCCAGATCGGCATGGCCGAGAAGTATTACCCCGACTACGCCGGTTCGGTTCCGCTGATCCTCAAGGTCAACGGCAAGACCGACATCCCCTCGTCTGCTCACGCCTTCTCCTCCTGCAACGCCTCCGTCGAGGACGGCGTGCGGCTCGGCGCCGACGCGATCGGCTACACGCTCTACGTCGGCTCTCCCCGCCAGGACGAGGACCTCGCCCAGCTCAGGCAGGTCCGCCAGGACTGCGACCGCTTCGGCATGCCGCTCGTAGTCTGGTCCTACCCGCGCGGAGAGGCGATCGACGCCAAGGGCGGTGCGGTTTCGTTCTATGCGGTCGACTACGCCGCCCGCATGGCGATGGAGATGGGCGCCGACGTGGTCAAGGTGAACATGCCGGTCGTCGACCCGGCCAAGGACAAGGACGCACCGGCCCCGTACAACGAGATGGAGGTCACGCAGGACGAGGCCATCACCCAGGTGGTCGAGTCGGCCGGCCGCTCGCTGATCGTGCTTTCCGGCGGCTCCAAGGTCGACGACGAGACCGTGCTGAGCCACGTGAAGTCGGTAATGGACGGCGGCGGTTCCGGCGTCATCTTCGGACGCAACGTCTGGCAGCGGGAATGGAGCGAGGCGCTCGAGATCATCGCCCAGATCAAGGAAACCCTTCTGGCCAACGTCAAGCGCACCCCCTGAGCACCGGATAGGTGTTCGGCGGTCCGTCGCGCCCGAACGTCCCGGGAGGGGCGTTCGGGCCAGTTGCCTTCATCCTCTGCCTGGTCGGCCTGCTCATGGTCTACCTGGCCGGTGGAGACGAGGATCCCGGGCCGTCCGCCGCGCGGCCCGCGGACTCCCGGCCCGCCGCCGGGCCGGCTGCGGTCGAGGTGGACCGGGTCGTCGACGGAGACACGGCGAAGGTCTTCTACCGTGGAGAGAGCCAGTACGTGCGCTACATCGGCATCGACACGCCCGAGGCAGAAAGCCCGGACCAGCCGGAAGGAGAGTGCTACGCCCGGCAGGCAACGGACTTCAATGAAGACATGCTGGCCGGCGGCGAGGCCAGGCTTCGCTTCGGCCCCGAGCTGCGGGACCGGTTCGGCAGGCTGCTCGCCTACGTCTATGTGAGCGATGTCATGTTGAACGAAGAGCTGCTGCGTCGGGGCCTTGCCGAAACGCTGACGATCCCTCCCAACGACGCCGAATCCGAGCGGTTCGAGCAGCTCGAGAAAGAGGCCCGGCAAGCCGGTCTGGGCCTCTGGGCAGCATGCCCGTGACTTGCGGAATTGTCAGGGTTTGCTAACTTCGAACAGCCTGTTTCCAAAAAAGCGAAGCGGCAGAAGTCACCCGTCATGAGAATGCGCCAGAGCCTAAATCAGTTTGAAAACGCCTTCGAGCAGCAGAAGGTGCTAGAGCAGCGCAGGCGCGAGCAGCTCCGTCACCGGGCGGCCAACCGCTCCCGGGCGAGACGGGTCTCGAGGAGCCAGCAGCAGGGCAAGGTGCGCTTCAGCGTGCTTGCCGTCTGCCTCACCGCGACGGTCGGAGTCGTGACCGTCGCGATGTTCGAGGCACTCACGCTGTTGATGACCTGAACACGCGTAGCCCGGACGCCCGGGCCCTGCCGCCCGGCTCGGACGCGGCTGGGGGGTTCTACTCTTCGTCTGAATCGGCCGAGATGGCACCGGGACCGCGTTCGTCGATCACTTCCTTGCGGAAGACTTCGATCTCGCGCGGTGCGGTGATTCCCAGCCGAACCTTGTCGCCGGAGACTCCCAGAACCATGATCTCGACGTTCTCGCCGATGATGATGCTCTGCTCTCTCTTGCGGGTCAGGACCAACATTCGTGGACTCCGTTCGGGTCTCTGGTTTCGGCCTCTACCCAATATTGGGCAGGTGCCGTGACGGCCTATACAAGCGGTCTAGGCGCCCTGCGTCAACCCTAACGGGTTGGTCGGGTCGGCCGGTTCGGCGTAGCGACGCGGCTTCGCCGGGATGAATAAACTCGGCCGCCATATGTCTAGACGCTCACTACGCCCCCAACTGAACCAGATCCGCGCCTGGGTCCGGGAAGGCCGCACCGACGCCTGGATCGCCCATCAGCTCGAGGTAAGCGCCTCGGAACTGAAGGAGTTCCGCCGGCAGCACGACCTTTCGCCCGACAGCGATGCCGAGAACGGCGCCGATGTAGATCTGCGCGACGAGATCGAAGCCGAGATCGAGGCCGCCGCCGCCGAAGAAGAGGCACTCGCCAGGGAGCGGGCCGAGAAGGAGGCCGAAGAGGCCGCAGCCCGCGAGGCCGCCGGTGACGAAGGCCCCGAGGACCACGGTGCGGACGAAGGCGACGACGCCGAAGAGGATGACGGGGGTGAGGCGGAAGGCCGCCCGCGCCGCCGTCGCCGCAGGGGCCGCCGCGGCGGCTCCCGTCGCGAGCAGTCCGGCAACGAACTCGAAGGAACGTTCGACCACGGCGAGGAGGGCTACGGCCTGTGGCTCGATCCCGCCGTCCAGGACATCGCCGCCTACCGGGACAACTGGGCCGGCAAGCGCGACGTCACGGTCACGGTCGAAGCCGACCAGATCATCATCCGCCGCAGCTAGCCCCGCCCCCGATCACAACGGCGACCCTCGACCGGTCGTCGCGAGCCGCCCGGCAGGGACCTCTACCCACCATCCCCGACCGGGTCCTTGCCCCGGCGTACTGATCGTTGTCGGAGGGCGGCCGGGGGAGGGTCTCCCGCCTACCCCGCCAGCCCCACTCGACCCTCCCCCGGCCGCCCTCGACGTGGAGCCGGTGTTGGCTGCCGCCAGCGAGCAGAGAGCCAGGCGAGCACCGCAGGTCCCGCTCGCCTCGTCAAGGAGAACCGTGAGCACGGCCCGTGCCGGTCAGCGCGCCACGGCGACGAGTCGCCCGGCAGGGGCCGCTATACGGGTTGGCGGGGTAGGCGTAGCGGCCCCTGCCGGGCGGCTCGCGACCCCTGGCGGCGGGACCCGAACGGCTGCTCGGTGACCGCTGCGATCACGGTCGACGGTCAGGAGTCGAGTTCGATTCGGCGGCCACCGGCGAAGTCCCCGGCCGCCTGGAGATGGAGCCAGAATGCGGCGTCGATCAGCTCCTGCAGATCGGACTGCGCCGGATCCACGCCCGGCAGCTGAAGGGCCCAGTCGGTGCCGGCCCCATACAGGTCGGCCAGTTCCGCGGCGGTGAAGGTTGCGCCGAGCCGCCTGCGCAGCTCCTCGCGCACCGGAACGGTGACCTGATCGCCGCGCAGCGTGCCTTCGCGCTCGAGCGCCCTGAGCCGCTCGATTCCGGCTTCCCAGTTGAACAGCGCATTTTCGAGGGGGTAGCTCAAGGCGGTCGCTCCAGAGTAGCCGGGCCGGCCTGCCGGCTCAGCCGTCGACCAGGCCGGGGGTGGTCTCGGGGCCTGGCCCGGAAGGATCGCAGGCAGCCGGGTCGAGCCGGCCTTCAACGCGCCACACCTCGACCGGACCCGGACCGACCACGCGGCTCAGCGAAGGGTCGCCCGCAACCCAGTCGCGCTCCGGCGAGTAGACCGGTTCGCGGTCGGCGTCGAAACTGAGGAATGGCGACGTGACCAGATAGTCGACTTCGGCTTCGTTCACCGCCCGGCGGAAGGCCGGGCAGGTCCGGATCACGTCGAAGCCTTCGGCCGTCGACCGCTCGCCGATGTAGGTCAGCCGGTTGGAGAGGTCCTCGCCGAAGAAGCCGTACTGCCGGAAGCCGGCCGTCGTCCCGGCCAGGCCGATTTCCGCGTCCTCGATCCCGTTGGCCCAGCGGTAGGGCTCGGCGAGGCCGGCCTCGGGCTCGAAGTCCTCGTAGCGCGAGTCGAAGTAGCCGTCTGCGAGTGGCCAGGCGACGAGCAGGCCGGCCAGAACCGCGGCGGCGACTGCGCCGCCGAGCAGACGGTCGCGGCTGCTCGACAGCGAGAGCCTTCCACGGGGGGAGATCCCGAGCCGCTCGCGGTAGTGCCAGACCAGGGCCGGCACGACGACGAAGACGACCGCGAAAGCGATGCCGAACGACCGACCCGACTGTGACCAGATCGCGTCACCGCGTCCGCCGACCAGGAAGAGTGCCAGCAGGACGAAGGCGAAGGCCAGCTGCGGCCGCGGTCGCGCGAACAGCGGCACCAGCGGGATCAGGACAAGGGCGAGCGACAGGGCCGGGACGAGAAAGCGCAGGTTGATCGCGAAGGCGTCGGGGGAGCCTTCCGGGCCGGCGGCGCTCAGCGGGGTGAACAGATAGGCGGCGATCGCCAGCAGGGCGGCGAAGCCATGGGCTCTGGTCAGCCTGCCGGGGCCGGTCCAGATCAGGGCGACGAGCCCGAAGACCGCCACTGCGAACAGCACGGGCCACAGCTCGCCGAAACCCCGTTCCAGGCCGGGCAGGAAGAAGTCGCTCCAGATCCGGGAGTCGGTGATGTAGTGGAAGACGTTGAAGTCGTCGCGGCCCTGCTGGAGGCGCTCCGGCCCCGGCAGGTCGATCGGCCCGATGCTCTGCACCTGCGGGATCGGATTGCCGGTGGCGACTAGGTTGCGCAGGTACCAGAAGCCGCCCCCGGCGAAGCCGGCGCCGAACCAGACCGCGGCCGACCTGAGCCGGGTTCCCTGATGGGCGGAGAAGAGGACGGCGAAGGTCATCATCGCGACAGGGGCCAGCGTCGTGACCTTGGTGCCGACGGCCAGCCCGGCGGCCAGGCCGGCCGCGGCCATCGCCCAGCCCGGACCGAGACGGCCCTGTGTATCGGAGCGGTCGGCGCCACGGTTGATCAGGATGGCCAGCGCCGAGAGGATCAGGGCGATGCCGACGATGTCGTTCTTCGCGGTGCCGGGCTCGCGCACCACGATGGTGTGGGTGGCGAGCAGGATCGACGCGCCCATCAGGGTCAGGTGCGGACGGGCGTAGGGGCGGCCGATGCACCACGCCGCCAGCAGCGCCAGGGCCAGCCAGCCCATGTTGACCAGGACCGAGAAGAAGTCCCTTCCGGTCAGCGCCATGCCGACCGCGTGCACGAGTTCCGAGTTCTGGGGGTAGAACCAGTTGGTGAAGACCGTCTCGGGCTTGTAGAAGCTCAGCGTCGACGCACCCTGGAACAGGTCTGCCGAGAACGGCAGGTGGTACCAGACCGAGTCGAAGTTGGATATCCCGGAGTCGAGGCTGTAGGAGGTGAAGGCGGCCCATTGGGCGACCAGCACCCCCGTGGTCAGCACGGCCAGCCAGTAGCCGTGGGTGGCGACCGGCGGGCGGGGCGGCTTCGACGTCTCCGCATCGCCTTCGGGGGCGCCCGGGTCGGTCTTCGGATTCGGCCTCGGACCGAACCGGAACCGGGCGGCGACGGCGAGCAGGAGGCTGCCCGCCACCAGTGCCCAGCCCCGGAACAGGCCGAACACCCCGAGCACCTCGCTCATGACGACGAGCAGGCCGATGCCGGTCACGGCGGTGACCAAGTACCCGGCCGCTTCGTCCCAGCCCGGCAGCAGGTGCCTGCGGAGGCGCAGCGAGGTGTATGTGAGCGAAGCCAGCACGACGGCCAGCTGGAGCAAGCCGAAGTAGAAGGAGATCGCGCTCATCCGGACCGTCCCGGTGTCGCAGCCCTCAGCGGTTGAGGCCGTTGACCACGTAGGCCTGCTCGCCGGGCACGATCATGCCCTGCCGGCGCGCCTCGCGGCGCAGCACGACGTCGCTGCCGGCCTTCTCGTTGAGCAGCTTCAGGCGCTTGTTCTCGTCGAGCACGCGATGGCGCTCCTCCTTGAGCTCGCCCGCATGCATGTAGGTCGTGACGAGGTTGTAGGCGGGCCCGATGTAGAGGATGCCGATGACGAAGACGGCCGCGACCAGGACGATTCGACCGAGTCGGTCCCACTGGATCCTGCCGGCGCCGTCCTGCCCGGCGTTGCGCCTCGCGGCCGGGCGGCGACGCGGCGTTCCCGATGCTCTGGCTATCGACCGCGAACGTGCTGACACGTCCGACCCTTCTGGGGCGGACGGTCATTTCCTTCAAGACCGGTGTTTCAGCACCGCCGTACCGCCGAAACGGGCGGAGTCTCCCAGCTCTTCCTCGATCCTCAGCAGGCGGTTGTATTTCGCGACGCGGTCCGACCTCGACGGCGCACCCGTCTTGATCTGGCCGGCCTCGGTCGCCACGGCCAGGTCCGCGATCGTCGTATCCTCGGTCTCGCCGGAGCGATGCGAGATCACACTCGTGAAGCCGGCCTCGTCGGCCATGCGGATCGCATCGAGCGTCTCGGTCAGAGTGCCGATCTGGTTGACCTTGATCAGTATCGAGTTGGCGGTGTCGGTTTCGATGCCGCGCTTCAGGCGGACCGGGTTGGTGACGAAGAGGTCATCGCCGACCAGTTGGACCGATTCACCGAGCCGGCCGGTCAGCAGCTTCCAGCCGTCCCAGTCCTCTTCGTCCATGCCGTCTTCGAGCGAGACGATCGGAAAGCGCTCGCAGGCGCTAGCCCAGTAGTCGGCCATCTCGGCCGGACTCAGCGAGCGGCCTTCGTGCTCGAGCCGGTAGACGCCGTCCTCGTAGATTTCGCTGGTCGCCGGGTCGAGCGCGATGAAGACGTCCTCCCCGGGCCTGTAGCCCGCCGCCTCGATTCCTTCGATCAGGATCTCAAGCGCCGCCTCGTTCGAGGGCAGGTTCGGCGCGAAGCCGCCCTCGTCCCCGACTGCCGTCGCGAAACCGTGGCCGGCGAGGATCTTCTTCAGAGAATGGAAGACTTCGGTGCCGATGCGCAGGCAGTCGGAGAAGCTGGTCGCGCCGGCCGGCATGACCATGAACTCCTGGAAGTCGACCGAGTTGTCGGCGTGCGCGCCGCCGTTGAGCACGTTCATCATCGGCACGGGCAGGAGGCCGGCCTCGCCGCTGCCGTACATGTCTCCTAGATAGGAGTAGAGCGGGCGGTCTTCGAGCAGGGCTCCGGCCCGTGCGGCGGCAAGCGAGACGCCGAGGATCGCGTTGGCGCCGAGCCTGCCCTTGTTGTCCGTTCCGTCGAGCTCGATCATCAGCCGGTCGATGCCGGCCTGGTCGGTCGTGTCGAATCCGGTCAGCGCCTTCTGGATTTCGCCGTTGACGTTGGCCACAGCCTTGCCGACGGCTTTGCCGAGGTACTCGGACCCGCCGTCGCGCAGCTCGACCGCCTCGAAGACCCCGGTCGACGCGCCCGATGGCACTGCGGCACGGCCGACCTGGCCTTCGACGAGCCGGACATCGACTTCGATCGTGGGGTTCCCTCGTGAGTCGAGGATCTGACGCGCGTGAACGGCTTCTATCGTGCTCATCGAGCCGCAGTCTAATGCGACGGCACCGGTCCTTGCGGTCATCGGCCGCGGGCAGGCAGTCCCGGCGACCCGGGTCATGAGCAAGCCGGCAGGGGCCGCTGCGCCTACCCCGCCAACCCATACAGCGACCCCTGCCGGCCTGCTCATCGCCGGAACGCCGCAGAAGGACGCCTCGGTCCGGGGCCAGTACTTGATCCGCCGCGCCGGGTCGTCTTCCCCCGGCTCCGAAGGCGCAGGGACGGAGCCCACCGTGCGCTGCGGCGAGAGGGCGGCCGGGGGGAGGGTCGAGTGGGGCTGGCGGGGTAGGCGGGAGGCCCTCCCCCCGGCCGCCCTCCGACCCTCGGCCGAGACCCTCCCCCGGCCGCCCTCCGACCACCTGCCTCAGGCGCGTGCCACGAGTCGACCTGGGCTAGCTGCGGGGGGCGTGGCGCTCGGCTTCGGCCCTGAGGGCGAGCTCGGCGTCGACCCCGCGCCGGCGGGCTTCGGCGACCGCCTCCCACAGCATGCGCCCCACCTCGGCCTCGTCGGAGTCACGATCCGGGTTGTCGGCGCCTGCGTTTGCAGGGCGCTCGACCGGATCGAGCTTCCACTGGACCTTGCTCGCGTAGACGAGCGCAGGCAGGCCCGGCTTTCGCCAGTCGTTCTCGCTCGTGCGTCCCTCGACGCCCTGCTTGATCTCGTCCCACTGCCTGCGCACGTCGTCGGCGGTCTCGATGTCCGGGCGACGGGACCGCCCCGCCTCCGTCGCGTCGCCCGGTTCCCCCGGCGGGTATACGTGGGGGTGGCGGCGGATCAGCTTGTCGGTCAGCTGGGTCGCGATCGAGGCCAGGTCACCTTCTCCCTGCTCCTCGAGCAGCAGCGATAGGAAGACGACCTGGAACAGCACGTCGCCGAGTTCGTCGCGCATCGAGGCGGTGTCTCCGGTCCGGGCGGACTCGGCGAGTTCATACGCTTCTTCGACTGTATGCGGCACTATCGAGCGCGCGTCCTGCTCGCGGTCCCACGGGCATTCCACGCGAAGGGTGCGGGTCACGTCGTCGAGGCGCGAGAGAGCGGCGGCCAGGTCTCGACCGGTCACTCTCCTGCGCCTCCGCCGCCCGGGTCCGGCCTACTGCGCCGGAACCTGCTGGACGCCGCCTGGCGCGCCCTGTGGAATCTGTCCGGCTCCGGCTGCCGCGGCATCCTCGGGATCCCCGGCCGGGACCGGACCCTGGGGCCGCTCTGCTCCACCCGCCGGCGCGAACGGATCCAGCGAATTCCCGCCCGGCGTCTGCGGCGCCCTCAGGCCGACCGCAGCGGGGCACGACAGCGGCGGGTCGGCATCGGAGGCACCCTCTTCGTAGCAGGCGGGATCGGCGCTCTCGAGCCGTCCGTCGCCCTCGAAGTTGCTGCAGCGGGCCACCGTGAAGTCCTCCGCACAGAAGGTCCGCGAGGTCCACTTGGCGTTGTAGTCGGCGACGAAGTCGCTCATGGCCTGCTGCTGGAGCGTCGGCAGGAGCTGCTGGCGGATCTGCTGGCGCACGTCATCGAGGGTCTGGGTCTCCTCGGGGTTGATCTTGTCGACCCTGAAGAAGTAGAAGTCGCCGCCGGCCTCGATCGGACCGATCGCGGCGCCCTCCTCGGCGCTCATCACTTCGGAGCCCGCCGGGTCGGGGAAGGAGCCTTCCGTGGCGACACTCTTGCCACCCTGGGAGCTGCTGCCGTCGTTCGAGAACTCCCGCGCGAGCCTGGCGTAGTCCTTGGTCTCGGAACTCTCCGCGAGTTCGGCCTCGACCTTGTCGGCATCAGCCTTGTTGTCGGTGACGATCAGCCGGATGTCACGGGTCTCGGGCGTGGTGAAGTTGTCCTTCGAGCTCTCGTAGAACTCCTCGATCTCCTCCTCCGGCACCTCTTCGACGGCCTGGGTGATCTGTTCCTCGATCTTGCGGCTCAGAACCTGAAGCCGGACCCGGTCCAGGACCTCCTCCTCCGTGAAGTTGCTGTCCTCGAGGAACCTGTTGAAAGCCGCTTCGCTCGGGAACTGGTCCTGGCGGATCGTCTGGAACTCGTTGTCGATCTCCCGGTCGGTTGCGGTGACGCCGAGCTCCGCCGCCTCACCGGTCAGCCACGCCTGGTCGAGCAGGTCGTTGATCGCGGCTTCCTTGATCTGTTCGAACTGGGCGTCACCGGGCTCGGGTGCCTGCCGCAGTCCGCCGCGCTTCCAGGTCTGGAGGAAGGACCGCTCGTACTGCTCCATGCTGATCTCGCCCCTGCCGTCGGGGACTTCTTCGACCAGAGCGATGTCACCGTCGGGCACGCTGGGATTGCCGATGCCCTGGGCAACGGCGATACCCGCGAAAAGAAGGACGAAAATCGCCCCGAAAACGATCAGACCTGACTTGCGCGCACCGCTCATGCAGTAGACCCTCCTGAAGTGGCTCGAACTGGTGACCTCACAACGAATTGGGGAGCATATCCATCCGGACCTCCGCGAGCGCATCAGCGAGGCGGGTGATGGCACCGAGCCGGACCCCCGGGTCGTTGTCCACACGCAGTGAGAGCTCGTGCGACTTCCAGTCGTACATCACCCCTTCGACCTTGTCGCGCAGCGAGTCTGCCGCCTCGGAGTCGAGCTCGACGCCGGTAACCGCAAGCCGGCCGCCCCTGAACTGGACCGCCGAGGCCCCGGCCGAGCCCAGCCCGATCCTCGCGCGCTGCAGGGCGAGAAGGTTCTCGGCCTCTTCGGGTGGCCGGCCGAAGCGATCGATCATCTCGTCACGGATCTGGCGCAACTCACCAGGCCGGCGGGCCGCCGCGATCCTGCGATGGAGGTCGATCTTCGCCGCCTCGAACGGGATCCATGACGCGGGCAGGTACGCATCAACCCCGACGTCCAGCCGGACCGGCTCGGCGACCTCTTCCCCGCCTTCCCTGCCCGACATCTCCGCCACCGCCTCGTCGATCAGCTGGCAGTAGAGCTCGAAGCCGACCGCGGCGACGTGGCCGGACTGCTCGTCCCCGAGCAGATTTCCGCCGCCGCGGATGTCGAGATCGCGCATCGCGATCCTGAACCCCGACCCCAGCTCCGTGTGGTCGGCCAACGTCGCGAGCCGGGTCGAGGCCTCGCCGGTCAGAGACTCCTCCGACGGGTAGAGCAGGTAGGCGAAGGCGCGCTCCCGGGACCGGCCGACCCGGCCCCTGATCTGGTACGCCTGCGCGAGGCCGAGGTGGTCCGCACGCTCGACGATCAGCGTGTTCGCCGCGGGAATGTCGATGCCCGACTCGATGATCGTGGTCGCGACCAGGCAGTCGGCCTCGCCGCGCATGAAGGTCAGCATCGCGTCCTCGAGCACACCCTCTTCCATCTGGCCGTGCGCGATGACGACGCGCAGTCCGGGCACGAGGGCGCGCAGCCTCTCGGCCGCGTCTTCGAGCGACTCGACCCGGTTGTGGAGGTAGAAGACCTGGCCGTTGCGCGAGACCTCCCGCTTCACGGCACGCTCGACCAGCGCCTCGTCCCACGGGCCGACGTAGGTGCGGACCGGACGGCGGCCCTCGGGCGGGGTCTCGATCACCGAAATGTCCCGCAGTCCCGACATCGACATCTGGAGCGTGCGCGGGATCGGCGTCGCCGACATCGACAGCACATCGACCTTGAGCTTCATCTGGCGCAGCAGCTCCTTCTGCTTGACCCCGAAGCGCTGTTCCTCGTCGACCACGATCAGGCCGAGGTCCCTGGCACGGACGTCGCGAGATAGCAGGCGGTGGGTCCCTATCAGGATGTCGACCGAGCCCTGTGACCACTCGGCCACCACCTGTCTGACCTCGGCCGGGCGCCGCAGGCGGCTGACCCCATCGACCCGGAACGGCAGGTCGGCGAGGCGCTCCCGGAAGGTTCCGAGGTGCTGCTGGGCGAGGATCGTGGTCGGGGCGAGGATCATCACCTGCTTGCCGTCGGAAGCGGCCTTGACTGCGGCCCGGATCGCGACCTCGGTCTTGCCGTAGCCGACGTCCCCGCAGACCAGGCGGTCCATCGGGCGATCGGCTTCCATGTCGGCCTTGACCGCCTCGATCGCCTCGACCTGGTCGGCCGTCTCGCGGTAGGGGAAAGCCGCCTCGAGCTCCATCTGCCACTCCGAGTCGGCCGAGAAGGCGTGCCCTTTTCGCGTGCGTCGCTCCGCGTACAGGTTGAGCAGCTCACCGGCGATCTCGGCCGCGGCCCGGCGGGCACGGGCCTTCATGTTCAGCCACTTCTTGCCGCCGAGCGCCGACAGGGTCGGGGTCCCGGCCGCCCCCGAGTAGCGCGAGAGCTTCGCGAACTGGTCGGTCGGGACGTACACCCTGTCCTCACCCTTGTACTCGAGGTACAGGTAGTCCCTCGTGATGCCTCCGACCTCGCGCGTCTCGAAGCCGGCGAAGCGCGCGACGCCGTGATCCTCGTGGACGACGTAGTCACCGACGCGCAGCTCGGAGAAGGTCAGCCGGCCGCGGACCCCTTCGGGGGCACGTTCGTCGGCGCGGCGGCGCCGGTGGAGCAGCCGCCGGAAGGGGATCACCGCGATCCTGGAACCCGGCGAGATGAAGCCTTCGCCGATCCTCGCCTCGACCAGGGTCACGGCCGGGTCGGCAGGGATGCGGCCGGCGTCGAGGATCTTCGCGTCGATGCGCTCGAAGCCGTAGCGGGTCCGTTCGGCCTCGCCGCGCGAGTCGAAGGCGACCACGGTCCGGTAGCCCGAGGCGACGAGCTTGGCCAGCTCGGCCTCGGCTTCGCCGACGCTGCGCGCCGGCGTCTCGGCGAAGGTGGCGCGCAGCGGCTCGGCGCCGGATCCCCTGCCTGTCGCGGCAGCTCCGGCTTCGGCCCCGTCCCCGTCCACGGGACGAGAAATCGTCAGCGCAGCCCGCGCCGACAGCGGCCCGGCCACGTCTTCGTAGAGGTGTCGCGCGTCGGCGGCGTGCATGGCCGTCGTCGCGTCCTCCCAGTGGTCTTTCAGCGCGGGCTCGATCTCCTCGCCGGCGGCGAGCAGGATCGCGGCCGACTCGGGGATCAGGTCGAGCGGGGCGCGGAATTCGGAGACCGGCAGGACCCCGGCGAGATCCGGGGCGACGCCATCCTCGAGTGCCTCGGCCACCGCGAGCTCGGCCAGCTCGCGATGCTCGAGCTCGAGCTCGGCGGCCGGGGCCAGCTCGAGCTGCGTCGTATCGCCCAGCGAGCGCTGTGTGAAGGTTGAGAACCACCTCATCGACTCGACTTCGTCACCGAAGAACTCCAGCCGCGCCGCCCTGTCCTCGGTCGCGGCGAAGACGTCGAGGATGCCTCCGCGCACGGCGAACTGACCGCGCTCGGTGACCTGGTCGACGCGCTCGTAGCCTGCGGCCGAAAGCGCGCCGGCAACCGCGGCCGGGTCGTGCTGCTCGCCGACGGTGAGCCTGAAACCGGCGGGCCGGAGTCCCGGTCCCGGCACGGCCTCGGCCAAGGCGATGGCGCTTGCGACCACGACCGGCGGCGTCGCCTCGTCGCGCGCGAACGAATCGAGAGCATCGATCCGCAGGCCGATCAGGTGCGGTGGCGGGCTGACCTGCGACGCGTAGCCGGTGCCTCGGGACGGATACGAACGCACCTTGCGCCCGCCGAGATAGGCCCGCAACTGGTTGCTGAGGTCGCGTGCCGAACGGTCGTCGGCAGTGACGACGAGGGCCGGCCGGCCCTCCAGGCCCCGGTCGTCCTCGAGTATCGAGGCGAGCAGCGCCGGCCTCAGTGCCGGCGAAACGCGAGCGTCCACGCCGGCGTCCCGTCTGCCGGCCGCGGCGGCATCTGCGGCAGCACCGACCGACCCGGACAGCGCTGCCACCCGGGGGTCGTCAAGCAGAAGCTCTATGGCAGGGCGAAGTGACAGCGGTAGGCGATCGTATGCGAAAGGCCGGTCTCAGCCGGCGGGACTGCCGAGCCTCAGCCGCCGAGGCCGGGGCCACCGCGCTGCCACTCGACCTGGCCGCGGCCTTCGTCGGCCGAGCGGCCTTCGATGTCGTCCCAGCGGTGGAGCATGCGCTTCAGGCCGGCGACGGCCTCGGGGTCGTACTGCGCGATCTGCGCCGCCATGTCCATCGCCGTGTTCTCGGTGGCCGCACCGGGCGCCACGCGGTTGACCAGGTTCAGCCGGAAAGCCTCGTCCGCCTTGACCACGGTGGAAGTGAGCAGCAGGTATTTGGCCGCGGAGAGCCCGCACAGAGTGACCAGCCGGGCCGGGCCGACCGGAACCCCGAGTTCGGCCCCGGGGAAGCGCATCTGGAGGTTCGAGCCGCCGATCCGGATGTCACAGCCGATCGCGATCTCGGCCCCGCCGCCGACCGTGTAGCCGTGGCAGGAGGCAATCGTCGGCTTCGGGAACTGCACCACCGCGTCATAGAGGTCGGCGAACTGCTGCATGCGCGTGACCCGGCCTTCGTCGTCGAGCTCCTCCTTGATGTCGGCGCCGGCCGAGAAGCAGCTGTAGTCGGTCGAGGAGAAGACGACAGCGCGCACCGCATCGTCGTCGCGCGCGACCGCCAGGTGCATCAGCAACTCGCTGAGCATCTCGGTGCTGATCGCGTTCATCTGGTTCGGTCGGTCCAGCTGGAGCAGGGCAACGTGGTCTTCGACGTGGTAGCTGGTCAGGCTCAACTCTTCTTCTCCTCTTCACCGCTTTCGGCGGCATTCAGTTTCTCCACAAGTCTTTCGGTTTCCACAGCTGCGGATTCGATCAGATCGCGGACCTCTTCGCCAGTCTCACTGAACCGGCCGAGCACGTATGCGGCGACGAGGTCGGGCTCGGTGCTGTCGGGACGGCCGACGCCCACCCTCACCCGCCAGAATTCGGCAGTGCCGAGACCGGTCTTCAGGCTCTTCAGCCCGTTGTGCCCGGCCAGGCCGCCGCCCATCCTGGTGCGGACCTCGCCGAACGGAAGGTCGATCTCGTCGTGGACGGCAATGATGCGCCCGGGCGGGATCCGCTTCGACCCGGCCGCCGGGCCGGCAGACTTGCCGGACTCGTTCATGTAGGTCAGCGGCTTGAGCACGACTACGCGTGGTCCTCCGGGAGAGATCCGCCCCTCACCGATCACGCCGCCGAACTTCTCCTTGCTGCGCGAGATTCCCCAGCGCTCGGCAAGGCGGTCGACGACCATGAAGCCGGCGTTGTGGCGGCTCTTCTCGTACCTCGGGCCGGGATTGCCCAGGCCGACTACGAGCACCGGGGCTTCGCCGCCGGCGCCGTCAGGGCCCGGGTCGCCGCCGGCGCGGCCCCCCGACCTCCGGAAAAAGGACAGCTCCTACTCCTCGCCGGAGGAATCGTCGCCGCCGCCTTCGGCGGCTGCTTCGCCCTCGCCCTCGGCTTCGCCCTCGCCCTCGGCTTCCTCGCCGACGACTCCGGGCTCCTCCTCGACCTCGGCCTCGGGCTCCTCTTCGACGCGGGGCGGCGAAAGCGTGACGATCGTGACCTCGGACGGCTCTTCAGCGATCAGCTCGACGCCGCCCGGCGCCGTGAGCTGCTCGAGCGTGAGCGTGTCGTTGATCTCCATCTCTGAGACGTCGAGCGATATCGAATCCGGGATGGCGGTCGGCAGCGCCTCAACCGTGACCTCGCGGGTCACGTGCTCGAGCACGCCGCCCTGCTTGACGCCCGGTGCGTCTTCGGCACCTTCGAGCTCGACCGCGACCTCGGCCTGGATCGCGACGTCGAGGCGGACCTCCTGGAGGTCGATGTGCTGCAGGTCGCCGCGGACCGGGTGGTGCTGCTGCTCCTTGACCACTACCGGAACCGGTTTCGAGCCCTCGATCTGGAGGTCGAACAGCGCGTGTCCGGCGCCGAGCACCACCCTCGCCTCACGGCTCTCGACCTGGAAAGAAACGGCCTCGGAGCCCTCGGAGTAGACGACGCCGGGCAGCTTGCCGTCGCGGCGCATGCGGCGCGAGGTCCGGGTGCCGAATTCTGTGCGGGGCGAGGCGTTGAGAGTTGCTCTATCAGAAGACATTGGACGGGGCAGCATAGTGAACCTCGTACTCTTCTTGTATGGCGGACGAAACGAAAATCCCCAAAGGGCGGGTACAGCGCTCGGCCAAGCTCGGCACGATCGTCGGCTCGCAGGGCGCCAAGTACGCCGGCACCAAGGCCGGCAACCTGGTCCGGGGCGGCGAGGCGTCCCAGGAGAAACTCGACAAACGCCATGCCGAAGCGGCGATGAAGATGGTCGAGACACTCGGCCAGATGAAGGGCGCCGCGATGAAGATCGGCCAGTTCGCGTCGTTCATCGACACGGAATTCATTCCCGAGGAGTACCGCGAGGTGTACCAGGAGCAACTCGCCAAGCTGCGCAGCGACGCACCGTCGATGCCCTGGGAACAGGTGGTCAAGGTCCTCGAGGAGGAATACGACGGCGAGCCGGTCGAATCGATGTTCGCCTCCTTCGACCGGGAGGCTGTGGCGGCCGCGTCGATCGGGCAGGTCCACCGCGCGACGTTGCTCGACGGCCGCGAGGTCGCGGTCAAGATCCAGTACCCGGGTGTCGCCGAGGCGCTCGAGTCCGACCTCCGCAACGCCGGCGTTCTGGTCCGGCTGGCCAAGGTGCTGGCGCCCGGCCTCGACGCGAAGTCGGTGATCAAGGAGATGCGCGAGCGTGTCCTGGAGGAGCTCGACTACGAGTTCGAGGCCCAGAACCAGCGCTCGTTCTCGCGCGCATACGCCGGTCACCCGTTCATCTACGTGCCCGATGTAATCACGAGGCTGTCGCGCCGCCGGGTCCTGGTCACCGAATTCGTCGAGGGGCTCGACTTCGACCGGATCAAAGAACTCGACCAGGAGCAGCGTTCCCGCTTCGGCGAGATCGTCTTCCGCGGATCGTTCGGTTCGATCTACCACCTCCAGCACTTCAACGCCGACCCTCATCCCGGCAACTACCTGCTCATGGATGACGGCAGGGTCGCCTTCCTCGATTTCGGCATGACCAAGAAGCTCGACCGCGAGCAGATCGAGCTCGAGCAGAAGGCTTTCGACGCAGCGACCCGCGACGACCCGGAGGAGCTCAAGATGGCCCTCCATGACCTCGGCTTCATCAAGAAGCCGTCGAAGCTCGATGCGGAGAGGCTGATGAGCCACGTCAAGGCGATCGGCGGCTGGTACATGGAGGACGAGGAGATCGAGGTGGATCCGATGGTCGTGATGCGCATGATCGAGGTCACTCACGACCCGCGCTCCGAGTACTACGAGCTGATGCGAAAGGAGTCGATCCCCGCCGAGGAGATGATGGGCCGGCGGATGGAGATCGGCGTGATCGCCGTTCTGGGGCAGCTCCGGGCCCGCCGCAACTGGTACCGGATCGTCTGCGAGTGGGTATACGCTGACGAACCGGCGACCGAACTCGGCCGCCAGGAATGGGAGTACTTCGAGACCCACGGGGTCGAGCGCATCCCCGGAATCGCCGGCGGCCACCGCCGCGGCTGATTCAGACAGGAGAGGCATGTTCAGAAGGATCAAGAGTGGCTGGCAACTGACGAAGAAGAGCTGGGCGGTCTTCCGTGAGGATCCTGGCCTGGTCAGGTTCGCGATCGCCAGCGGGCTGCTGAGCCTGCTCGTGGTCGCCGTCGTGATCGGACCCGGCCTGTATCTGATCGACCAGGAGTCGCAGGTCGCCGGTGGCATCCTCGTCGCGGTGGGGACCTTCCTCGCCGCCTACATCTCGATCTACTTCGCGATCGGCCTCGCCCACAGCGCCGATCGCCGGATGGCCGGCGAGTCCGTCTCTTTCCGCGAGGGCATGGCGGTGGCCGGTTCGAGGGCCTCCGAGGCGGCGGGCTGGGCCTTCGTATCGGTGGTCGTGCTGACGATCATCCGCGCCATCCAGGAGCGCTTCGGGGTCTTCGGGGCGATCTTCGGTGGGCTGGCCGTCGCAGCCTGGGGCATCCTGACCTTCCTGGCGATCCCGGTGATCGCGATCGAAGGCACCGGGCCGATCGACACGATCAAGCGCTGCGCCCACCTGGTCAAGAGCCGCTGGGGCGAGCAGATCACCGGTGTGGTGACGATCGGCGCCGCCGTCGCGCTGTTCGGCATCCTGCCGGCCGTCCTGCTGATCGCCGGCGGCATCGCGCTGTGGGCGACCAGCGGGGCCGGCGGAGCCGCGCTTATCGCGGTCGGCCTCGTGGTCCTGGTGATCGCCGCGCTGATCCAGCAGGTCCTCTCGACCATCTTCGGCGTGGCCCTCTACCGCTACGTGGCCGAGCAGAAGGCGGTCGGCGGCTTCACCACCGATGACCTCGAAGGAGCTGTCCGGACCAAGGGCGGCAGCTCGGGCGGCACCGGGCCGGTCGTGAGCAACTCCACGATCTGAGCCAGTTGCCCCGGGGCGCCTGGCGCTAACCCCCGGCAGCGCCGATCGAGCCGGGCTGGAGCAGGCGTGGGTCGTTCGAGCAGATGCCGCTGACGCCCATCGCTTCGAGCCGGGCGATCCTCTCGGGGTCGTCCACGGTCCATACGTTCAGCTCGACACCGGCTTCGCCCGTGGCCTCGACCAGCGCCGGCGATACGACGCCGAAGAAGGCCCAGACCGACTCGACGCCGAGCTCGGGGATCCCCTTGCGCACCGTGTCGGGCATGCGCCTGCGCGCGGCAGTGACCCCGGCTATCAGGGCCGGCTTGAGCCATGTGCTCTTCGTCCAGTCCCTGGTCACGCGGGGCACGGTCCACCCGAGGTGGAGAGCCGGTTCGAGGCGCTTCAGGGCCTGCAGCGTCGGGAGCTCCATGGTCGAGATCCGGGCCCGGTCGAGCAGCCCGTAGCTGACCAGCGCTTCGACGATCTCACCCTCGCGGCCCGGCAGCTTGACGTCGAGGTTGAATGCCACCTGGTCGAGCGGCGGAACAGTGAGGGCCTGCAGGACCTGCTCGAGGGTCGGCGGTGGCGAGGCCGCTGCCGCGTGCCAGTCGTGCGAGACGACCAGCGGAGATCGCTGTTCCCGCGGCAGCCTCGGGTGGCCGTCCTCCAGCCACAGCACGTCGAATTCGATCAGGTCCACGCCGACCTCGACCGCCTTCTCGAAGCTGGCGATCGTATTGCCGGGCACGAGCGCGTCGGCGCCCTTGTGGCCTATGCGGATGATCGACATGCCGCCAACTCTAGGCCGCGAGGCTTCGCGGGGGCGATTGAGCCGGCCATAGCCGTGAGGATCGCCCCCCGCGCCCACTGCGGCCAGGCCGGCGCATCAACCCGCGCCCCCGAGGGACGGCCTGCCCGGCGCGCCTCCCGGGGGCCTGGGCCAGGCGGCTTGCCGGGCTAGAAGAGCTGGTTCTCGCCGGAGAAGATCTCGGAGACCGAGTCGTCGGTGAAGATGCGGTTGATCGAGTCGGCCAGGGTTCCGGCCGCGCTGAGCACGGTGATGTTGTCCGGGGCACCGGACCGCAGGGGGATCGTGTCGGTGACGACGATGCGCTCGATACCCGAACTCTCGTACGGCAGCCGCTCGAATGCGGGCCCCGAGAATACGCCGTGCGTGGCGCAGGCGATCACGCTCTTCGCGCCTTCGTCGAGCACGGTCCGGGCCGCGGCGCAGAGCGTGCCGGCGGTGTCGATCATGTCATCGGAGATGATCGCGATCTTGTCCTTCACGTCGCCGACCACGTAGCCGATCTCGGCCACCTGCTGGGCCGGGCGCTCCTTCTCCATGATCGCCCATTCGGTGCCGATCTTGCGGGCGAAGTTGCGCGCTGCCTTGGCCCGCCCGGCGTCGGGCGAGACGACGACGAGGTCCTCGGTCCGGTACTGGTCGGTGAACCACTGGGTCAGCATCGGCATCGCGGTCATGTGATCGACCGGGACCGTGAAGAACCCCTGGATCTGGCCGGCGTGGAGGTCCATGGTCAGGACGCGGTCGATGCCGACGGCCTCGAGCATGCGGGCCACCACGCGCGCCGTGATCGGTTCGCGCGGGGCCGACTTCTTGTCCTGGCGGGCATAGCCGAACCACGGCATCACGGCGATGATTCGATGGGCCGAGGCACCCTGGGCGGCGTCGGCCATGATCATCAGCTCCATCAGCGCGTCATTCGGCGTCATGCCGGTCTCGTCGTTGGCGCACGTGGACTGGACCAGGAAGACGTCGGCCCCCCGGATCGACTCCTCGAAGCGGCCGTAGATCTCGCCGTCGGCGAAGGTCTTGAGCGTCACCTCGCCGAGGCCCAGCTGGAGCTTTCCCGCGATCTTCGAGGCCAGCTCCTGGGAGCTGCGTCCGCCGAAGACCATCGCCCGCTTCGAATAGTCGTGCGGGATGGTGGTCGCAAAGGCGGGTTTCGGCTCGATCATGCTCACGACTTCTGGTCCCCTTCTGCTTCGCGCGCCTTCCTGCGCTCGGCGTATTCGTGGATGTTCCGCTGTTCGTTCTTGCTCACCGCGAGAGCCCCGGCGGGCACATCTTCCCGGATTACGGCGCCGGCACCCGTGTAGGCACCTTCGCCAACCTCTACCGGAGCGACCAGCATCGTGTCAACCCCGATCCTCACACCGGGCCCGATCACAGTCCGGTGTTTGCGGACTCCGTCGTAGTTGGCGGTGATCGTCCCCGCGCCGAGGTTTGTCCCTTCGCCGATCTCGGTATCACCTACGTAGGAGAGGTGCGGAACCTTGGCCCCGGGGCCGATCGTCGAATTCTTGACCTCGACGAAGGTGCCGGCCTTGGAGCCGTCCTCGAGTCGGGCGCCGGGCCTCAGGTAGCTGAACGGGCCGACCAGGCAGTCTTCAAGCACTTCACAGAGGTTCAGCACCGAGTGGACGACCTGGGACCGGTCGCCGATGCCACAGTCGGTGATCGTGGAGTGCGGCCCGATCAGCGCCCCCGAGCCGACCTCCGTCGCGCCACGCAGGCTGGTCCCCGGTTCGATGCGGGTGTCGGGGCCGATCGACACGTCGGCGTCGATCCAGGTCGAGCCGGGGTCGACCACGGTCACGCCGTTCACCATGTGATCGCGCAGGATGCGCCGTCTGGCCTCGGACTCGACCACTGCGAGGTCGGCCCGGTTGTTGACACCGAGGTTGACGGCCGGGTCGCCGGCGATGTGTGCGGTGACGCTGAGGCCGGCCTCCTTCAGCACGGGCAGCACGTCGGGCAGGTAGAACTCGCCCTGCGCATTCGAATTGCTGATCCGGCCGAGGGCGTCGGCGAGCGGTGCCCCGCTGAAGCAGTAGATGCCGGAGTTGATCTCCCGGATCTCCAGTTCCTCGGGGGTCGCGTCTCCGGCCGACTTGACCTCGACGATCCTCTCGATCTCGCCGCCCGCGCCCCTGACCACGCGTCCGTACGAGCCCGGGTCATCGAGCACCGCGGTCATGACCGTGGCCGCGGCACCCGAGCCCCGATGCTCACCGAGCAGGGAAGCGATCACCTCGGTCGAGACCAGGGGAACGTCGCCGGAGAGCACAAGGACCTCCTCCGATTCGCGGACCACCTCGATCGCGGCGCGCACGGCGCCACCGGTCCCGTCGGATTCGGGCTGAACGACGGTCTCGACGCCTTCGGGCAGCGTCTCGCCGAGATCGGACCCGGGTGAGATGACGACGGCGACCCTCTCGATGCCGGCCTCGCGCGCGGCGAGCACGGGCCAGGCGATCATCGGCCGGCCGCAGACCGGGTGGAGGACCTTGGGCAGCGCCGACTTCATGCGCGTGCCCCTCCCCGCGGCCATGATCAGCGCCGTCGTGCCGCCGGCGTTCGTATCGCCTCTTGCCAAGCCGGCAGGCCCCCTCAGGCTTCCCGCGACGCCTGCTTGCCGGCCATCGAGATCATGATCAGGACCCAGCCGGTGAAGATGAAGTCGATTCCGACCAGCAGCCCGATCGCCCAGTCGGCCGAGCTGGGGAAGTCGAGCAGTATGAAGAGGCCGATGAGCAGCGAGAGCGCGCCGTTGATGGCCAGCCATCCCGCGCCCGACTCACCGCGCTCGCGGGCCGCGACGAGCAGGCGGAAGCCGCCCATCACGATGAAGTAGATGACGAGGACGAGGGTCAGGGTCTTTGTCCCTTCGCCCGGGTCGATCAGCAGGTAGAGGCCGGCGATCAGCGTGGCCAGGGCCCAGAGCAGCCTGACGACCAGCCTGCCGCCCTCGCGATAGCTGAATGCTGTGCCGAACAGGAAGACCGCAGCAAAGAGCAGCACCCACCCGATGAAGATGGTGACTCCCCACGATGCGACAGCCGGAATGAGGATCGCCACGGCGCCGAGCAGCATCAGCAGGACCCCGGCCCCCATGTACAAGCCCCAGTTGATCGACAGGACGGACTTCTCGCCACTCGCTGGTTCCATGGCCGACACTCTAGCCGCGCGGGAGGCGCCAGGCCGGGGTGGGCGCGGACTGCATGCCGGACTTCGGACATGCAGCCCGACCGGGAACGCCCGCAGCGGATGCGGGTAGAGTCCGCGGCCCGTTCCGGGGTGGGGTAACTGGCTAACCCACCGGGTTTTGGTCCCGGCAATGGAGGTTCGAGTCCTCCCCCCGGAGTTCTGCCGGCCCGGGCGCAACAAGTCAGGCGTATTGGGTTTGTATCCTTCAGCGAAGGGCGGGGGCCCGTCCGGGAAATTCAACGAGAGGAAAAGCACTTCATGCGCAAGCTCGCAGTTCTGGTGGTCGCCGCGGCGGCCCTTGTTCTCGCCCCTTCGGCCAGCGCCGAAATCACCTCCGTCATGGGCGGTGACGTCGCCTGCGCCGAAGTCATCGCAGAAGGAAACGTCGCCGGCTCGCTGGGTCAGCGCTGGTGCGGCACCAAGGCCGGCTCAACCACTTCGACGCTCGACGGCCCGCTGGCCACGGACCGCAGCACGGTCGAAACGTTTGACGGCGTCCCGCTCGACGTGAACGTCGCGTTTCCCCCGGAGCCCGTTTCAGGTTCTGATGGCCCCTACCCGGTCGTCGGCATGTACCACGGTTACGGTGGCAGCAAGGTCAGATTCTCCGGGATGCAGCGCTGGCTCGAGAAGGGCTACGCCGTCTTCTCGCTGACCAACCGCGGCTCGGGCGAATCGTGCAACACACCGGGATCGCGACTGGATCCCGGCTGTGATGAAGGCTACGTACACCTGATGGACCCGCGCTTCGAGATCCGCGACGCCCAGCTCTTCCTCGGCAGGCTGGTCGATGACGGCCTGATCGAGCCGGACAAGATCGCCGCGACCGGCGGTTCATACGGCGGCAGCGAGTCGATGCACTTCGCCGTCCTGAAGGACCGGGTGATGATGCCCAACGGCAGCCTGGTTCCGTGGACGAGCCCGAACGGCACGCCGATGAGCACCGCGGTCGCCACGCCCAACATCCCCTGGACCGACCTGATCCAGTCGCTCGCCCCGAACGGCGACACGCTCGACTACCTGGAGGACGGCAGCTTCACCGGCGTCGGCGGAGTGATGAAGGAGTCCTACGTCAACGGCCTCTACATCTCGGCCAGTGACGCCCTGCCGGAGTCGATCCCGAGGCCGACCTGCCCGGCTGGAAGGGCCTGCTGGATGCCGGCGAGCCCTACACCGGCGCCGCCAACGAGGCGATGTTCGACGAAATCACCAACTACCACTCCTCCTACTACGTCGACGACAGCCAGGCGCCGGCGCCGCTGCTGATGTCGAGCGGCTTCACCGACGACCTTTTCCCGGTTGACGAAGTGATCCGCTACTGGAACCGCACAAGGGCGAACTACCCGAACACGCCGATGAGCATTTTCGCCGGCTCCTTCGGACATGCCCGCGGACAGAGCCAGGGCAACGTCACGAGCGCGCTGCAAACCCTCGAAGAGCAGTGGGTCGACCACTACCTGATGGGCATCGGCCAGCAGCCGGCCTCCGAGGTGACCGCATATACCCAGACCTGCCCCAGCGGCTCCAGCGGCAGCGGCCCTTACACCGCCGACGACTGGGCATCACTCGCCCCCGGTGAAATCGTCCTGAAGGACGGCTCCAGGAAGACGATCGCCGCTGACGGCGGAGATCCGGCAGTCGCTGGCCTGTACAACCCGATCACCAGTCCCGACGCCTGCACCACGGCGCCTGACGCAGTGGAGCCGGGATCGGCGAGCTACGAGACGGCCCCGGCCGGCGCGGCCGGCGTCTCCGGGTTCACGGAGAACGGTTACACGGTCATGGGCTCGGCCACGGTAATCGCGAAGATCAGCGTCGCCAACGGCTCCGAGTCGCAGATCGCGGCCCGGCTCGTCGACCTCGACGGCGAAGGCAACAAGACGCTCGTTGCCCGCGGAAGCTGGCGCCCGAAGGCTTCGGGCTTCCAGGTCTTCCAGCTCCACCCCGGAGCGTGGAGGGTCGAAGAGGGCCACAGCCTGAGGCTGGAGCTGCTTGCGCGCGACGCGGTCCAGGACCCCCCGGCCATCCTCAACAACTACGCACGACCCTCCAACGACCAGCGGAACATCACGGTCGAGAAGCTGGAGCTGAGGATCCCCGTCCTCGAGTCCCCCGGATCACTCGGCGGGCTGGTCAAGGCGCCGGCCAAGAAGGTCCTGCCGGCCCGTGCCGACGCCGCCCTGGCGCCGGGCTACGAAGCGACCGGTTCGCAGACCCTGAAGCAGTACGCCGCGCGATACGCGGTCAACCCGAAGCTCAAGGGCAAGGGCAAGGCCAAAGGCAAGCAGATCACCGTGAAGCTCGCCTGCGCGGCTTCCGCCGACTCCTGCAAGAAGGCCAACGTGGTCCTGAAGGCCAAGGGCAGGACCGTCGCCAAGGGCAAGAACATAAAGACGGCCCCGGGCAAGACGAAGACGGTCAAGCTGAAGATGACCAGCAAGGGCCGCAAGCTGTTCAAGAAGAAGAGCAGCAAGAAGCAGCTGAAGAAGCTGAAGGCCAAGGTCACGATCAACGGCAAGAAGGCCGGCTCGGTAGTGGTCAAACGCGCCGGCAAGATCAGGTAGCCCGGGTACGCGGCACCGCGGTTGTGCAGAACCCCCGCCGGTCCGGCGGGGGTTCTGTCGTTGAGGCCGGGAGTTGTCCGCCTGCCGCCGCGAGACGGCGCCCGGGGCAGGCTCAGGCGGAGCGGGCCGACCGGGTCAGCCGCTCTTGCGCTCGCGTGAGCGCCCGCGCGGCGAAGCGATGCCCAGGACCCGCATCGCCTTGATTCCGAGACCCAGCCTCTCTCTGCCCTCCGTGGCGGTCGCGTCATGGCCGCTCAGGTCCCTGATCCGCTCGAGGCGGTAGCGGATCGTGTGGCGGTGGGTGAACATCTTCTTCGCGGTCGCGGGGACGTTGGCGTCACTGTCGAGATAGGCCTCGACAGTCGCGACCAGGTCGGTCTCGTACTGCTCGTCGTAGGCGACCAGCGGCTCGACCGTCTCCGAGTAGAAGCTGTGGAGTTCTTCGCTGGTCGTGCCCAGGAGCAGGCGATACGCACCGGTGTCCTCGAAAGCGACCGGAGAGCGGCCTTCGGCCTCGCCCACGTTCAACGCCAGCTGGGCTTCCCTCGCGGCGCGCTCGAACTCACCCGTACCCGACGCGTGGCGCGACCTCGAAATCGTCACGGTCAGTCCGCTCAGCGATCGCGGCAGTTCCCGCTCCAGGGCCTCCTCGACCTTCAGCAGCCTCTCTTCGTCGGGCGTGGGCACGATCACGCCGACGATCGACCCCTGCTCGACCTCGGCCGTCGCCGCCACCGAACCCGGTGCGACGGCCCGGATCGTGCGCACGGTCAGGTCGACGACGCGCGACCTCCAGTCGCCTTCACGTGCCGATCCCGAATGCGCCCTGACCATCAGCACCCCACCGCCGCGGGAGATGTCGCAACCGGCCTCGGTGGCCCGGGCGGCGAGCTCGTCGTCGTTCGACAGTGAACCGTCCAGCAGCCCGGAGACCAGGTCCGCCACCGCGCCTTCGTTGCCCCAGTCGGCCGAGCGCGCCCGCTCCACCTCGAGCGCCGCAAGCGCCGAGAGCACCTCGACCGCCGCCGCGTCGGGGGAATCGCCCAGGTGGCGGATCTCGCCGACCTTCTGCTCGCCGATCGCGAGCTCGCGCACCGATACGCCTTCGCCCGATCCGGTCAGCCGCTTCTCCTGGTCGCGCGTGGCTCCAGCCACGGCCAGCACGATGCCGGACCGGTCAAGGAAGGCGACCGGCTGGCCCAGAAGGTCGGCAGCGGCCCGGGCAAGACCCGGCAGCCCGCGACCCGCGAGCACGGGTCCGGCCAGGGCCTCGGATCCCGTCGCCTTCTTCTTCGGGGCCGGGCTCACCCGGTCGACCAGGGGAAGATGCCGGATATGTCGTTGGAGAAGAAGACGTAGGCGAGTCCGCCCACGATGCCGATAGTCACGAGGGTCCCGAAGATGAAGAGCGAGAGGAATCCCGCGGCGAGCTTCTCCGGCCAGCGCCCGTAGGCGCTGAGGGAAGGAATCAGGATCAGGCCGATGAACGCGGCGAGGCTGATCAGCGTCGCGGCCGCGAAAAGGACGGCATTGGTTGATACGCCGGCGGGCATTGGCTCAATTTTGGCGCAACTGGGTGACGATCAGGGCGCCGGCTGCAAAAAAGGCGAACCAGAAGGCGCCGAGAGCCCAGCCGGAAGTCACGTCGCTGAGGTAGTGGACGCCGAGGTAGACGCGGCTCAGACCGACCAGGCCGGTCATCGTCAGCCCGGCCAGGACGAGTGCCGTGCCGCGCGTCATGTCGGGCCGGATGCGCACGGCGACCGTCACCGCCAGCCACGTGTAGAAGACCGAATATGCTGCGTGGCCGCTGGGGAAGGAGTTGCTGCTGACGCTGACCAGTCCGCCGTCGGGCCGGGGACGGGCGACGGCATCCTTGAAGTAGTCGACACCGACCACGATCGCCACCGCCGACAGAAGCAGCACGGTGAGGTCCGACCAGCGCCGGTTGACCGCCAGCACGGTCGCCGTGACCGCGACCACTGGACCGAGGAAGGCAGACGAACCGAGCCACGTGAATGCCTCCGAGAAGTCATCCAGCCAGCCACTCCGGATCGCGTCGGCGATGTCGAAGGCCCTGAGGTCCCCGGCCGTCGGGCCGGGGTCGTTGCCGAAGACCTGGGCGAATGCGATGAATACGAAGGAAGAGACGGCGAGGATCGCGGCCAGCGTCGTGAACTCCAGGCCGAAGCTGCCGCCGGGGGTGAGGCGGTCGACCACGAACCGGAGCTGCGGCTTCAGGCGCCTGCCGAGCGCGACGACGGGCCTGGTCAGCCGGTGGTCGTCCATCCACGCGACGGTCGCCACCCGGTTGCCGGGAACCCTGAAGAAGCGGAATCCGACCACCGCCACGACGGTGACTGCGATCAGCGTGCCGAGGATCAGAGCAGCCGCTCCCGCGTACTCGGCCGCCGAATCGATGCTGCGGGCGAAGACGTAGCCGAGGATGATGTTGCTCGTCACCTGCAGGCCTGAACCGAGGATGCTGTAGGGCGCGAACCCCCGGTAGGCCATCCCCGAAGTCCCGGCCACGAACGGCGCCAGGGCCCTTACGATGCCGACGAAGCGGCCGATCAGCACGGTCTTGCCGCCATGCCGTTCGAAGTAGCGTTCAACCTCCTCGAACCGCTCGCGCGTGACCCCGACCTTGCTGCCGTGCCTGAGCACGAAGCCGCGCCCGAGCTTGCGCCCGAGCATGAAGCTGAAGCTGTCGCCGAGGAAGGCCATCGACCACGCGATCGCGACCAGCAGGTAGAGGTTGATCACCCCGAGTCCGGCGACGGCGCCGCCGACGATCATCGCTGTCTCGCCCGGGACCAGCAGGCCCACGAATGCGCCCGTCTCGAGGAAGGCGAGCAGGCCGACGATCAGGTAGGTCCAGTCGCCGAGCAGGTTGGCGAAATCGTCGAGCAGCTGCTGCAGGTCGAATTCCGGGAAGAAGCGCCGGTAGAGGATGAACAGGGCCAGACCGGCGACGGCCAGACCGGCGGCTACGATCAGCTTGCCGCGCCGCGACTCGGGCAGCCTCAAGTCACTGCTCCCCCGCGGCATACGATCGCCGCGGAACCGGCCTCTGCTGCGACGGCTTCGGCCTCGCCCCGATTCGCGCACAGCCCGAATACGGTCGGCCCGCTGCCGGTCATCCCCACGAACCGGGCGCCTGCGGCGCTTAGGCGCTCCTTGGCCAGTCCGATCTCCGGCTTCAGCGACATCGCGGCCCGCTCGAGGTCGTTCACGAGAAGGCCGGGGTAGGTGAGCGGCGAGACCGCGTTGCTGGCCACGGCCCAGAGCTTCGCCGACAGCTCGCGAAGCTCGTCGAGCGTGCGCCGGGCACCGATGCGGTCGGCCTCGGCGAAAACGTCGGCCGTCGGCAGACCGTCTTCGAAGGGGTGCAGCACGACCCAGTGCTCGGCCGGCTCGGGCAGCGAGGTCAGCTTCTGCCCGATTCCCTCGACCAGGCAGGTCATCGGGTCGATCTGGGACGGCACGTCGGCGCCGATCATCGCCGCCAGCCCGGCCAGGTCATCGACCTCCCCCACGCCGAGCCGCAGCACGGCTGCCGCGTCGGCAGAGCCTCCGCCCAGTCCCGCGGCGACCGGAATGCGCTTTTTGATCTCGATCCTGACCGGGGCTGCGGTCCAGCCTTCCGAGCGCAACAGCCTCAGGGCCTGTGCGGCGAGGTTGTCTCCGCCGACATCCCCGCAGATGACCTCGTCCCGTTCTGCGGGGGTGACGGTCAGGCTGTCGTGCAGCGACAGCGGCTCGAAGATCGAGGCCAGCTCGTGATATCCGTCGGGATGTCGCGGGCCCAGGTAGAGGCAGAGGTTGAGCTTTGCGGGTGCGCTGTGGGTCTCCATGGTTCTACTTCTCCGGCTGCCGTCGTCCGATGATCCCCGAAAGTTCGGCGAACTGCGTCGGGGTCAGTGCCTCGGCCCGCACACCGGGGTCCAGGCCGATCTCCTCGAGGGCCTCGCGGGCCGGGCCGAGCATGCCCGGGACGGCCATGTCGAGCGACCGCGGCAGGGCCTTGCGGCGATGGCTGAAGGCGGCCCGCACCAGCGCGCGCACGTGCTCGTCGGGGCCGGGGCCGCAGCGCTCGATCGAGACGATCGCCGAATCGACCCGCGGTGGCGGGCGGAAGACCGTCCGGTTCACCTTTCTGACGAGCCTCACCGGACCGGTCAGCTGGGCCAGCACCGAAGTCGCCCCGTAGGCCTTCGAGCCCGGCGCCGAGCGTAGCCTTTCGGCGATCTCCAGCTGGACCATCACGGTCCAGCGCGCGATCGACGGCAGCTCGAAGATCGTCCTCATGATCACCGGCGTGGCCACCGAGTACGGCAGGTTGGCGACCATCGCCGTCGGCGCCGGCCGCAGCGATCCGAGGTCGTAGCGCACGGCGTCAGCCCAGATCACGTCGACGTTCGGCAGTGCCGAAGTCGTGGCCAGGGCGGCCTCGAGGCCCCGGTCGATCTCGATCACGTGGACCCGTTCGGCCACCGCCGCGAGCCTTTCGGTCAGCACGCCTTCGCCTGCCCCGACCTCGAGCACGCTGTCTGACGGCCCGACCCCCGAGTCCCTGACGATCGCCTCGAGCAGGTTCGGGTCGGCGAGGAAGTTCTGGCCGAGTCTCACCAGTCGAACAGCCGGCCGGAGTTCTCGGTGACGATCCGGTCGAGCCGGTCGATCGGCACGCCCCTGACCCCGGCGACGACCGATGCCGTCTCGACCACGTTGGCCGGCTCGTTGCGGTGCCGCCTGCGCGACTGCGGGGTCAGGTAGGGCGCGTCCGTCTCGACGAGGATCAGCTCGTCCGGGACCGCTGCGGCCGCTTCCCGCAGATCTTCGTTGGCCGGATAGGTCACGTTGCCGGCGAAAGAGCAATACCAGCCGCGCTCGACCGCCTGCCCGACGCGGTGCGGAGCCGAGAAGCAGTGGAGGACCACGGTCAGGCCGTCGCCGGCACCGTCGAGCATGGCGAAGGTCTCGGCCGCCGCCTCGTCGGCTCCGGGCCGGTCCCGGAGGTGGATCACGATCGGCAGCCCCGTCTCGCCCGCTATCTCGATCTGGGAGGCGAAGGCCCGGCGCTGGCTGTCCGGGTCGGCGGTCTCCCGGTAGAAGTCGAGGCCGGTCTCACCGATGGCGCGGACCTTCTCGTGGGCGGCCAGGGTCCTGATGTCGACCGCCGCCTCCCCGTCGTAGCCATCGGCATCGTTGGGGTGCCGGCCGACCGCCGCGTAGACGGGCTCGAAGCGCTCGGCGAGAGCGATCTGTTCGCGGTTGCTCTGCTCGTCGAGGCCGATCGTCATCAGCCGCGTGAGGCCGGCCGCGGAGGCCCGTTCGACGATCTCCCCGGGCTGCCCCTCGCAGCGGCTCAGATGGCAATGGGTATCAACCAAACGCTGCCGCTACCGGTAGAACCTGAAGCCACGCGTCTTGGAGACCGTCTTCCCGGTGGCGAGGTCTTTCGCCTTGATCACCACGACCAGCCGCGACTTGCGGTAGTTCTCCTTCAGGTAGCGCAGGCCGAAGCCGGTCAGGCGGATTCCGGTCGTCCATACGTCCCCGGCACCCAGCGTCCGTGAACCGCCGACGTTGAGCCTGTTGATCGGGGTGATCAGCTTGAGCCTGGCACTGGCCCGGCAGTCCTTCGAGCAGCTGACCAGGACCTTGAGGTTGCGGGCGACCTTGATCTTCGGCTTGCTGTCGGTGGAGGTCACCTTGACCGCGAGCTGGCCGGCCCGCCCTGAGGCGGCCGGATCGGCGGGCTCTGCGTTCGCGGCGGCAGGGAGCGCCCCGAGGACTGCGATCAGGAAGAAGGCTGTTGAGAGTGCTGCTTTTCGGGACGTTTCGCTCACGGCTCCTCCGGAGGTAACTGGCTTGACCGACAGATCCTACTCCGGGGCTTCGAGCTTGGGGAAGAGCGGGTCGATCTTCTCGATCTTCCGGCCCCCGGGACGCGAGCCGAAATCCTCCAGACCCGTCCCGGTCTGGCCCAGCGCCTCGAGCAGCGTGGCCGAGGAGTTCGGCAGGTAGGGATGAAGCAGCAGCGTCAGCACGCGCAGCCCCTCGACCAGGCCGTAGAGCACCTGGTCGAGCCGCCCGGCGTCTTCCGGCGACCTGGCCAGCACCCAGGGCTGGGTTTCCTCGACGTAGCGGTTGAGCCGGCGCACAAGGACCCAGATCTCTTCCAGCGCCTGTCCGATCTGGGCTTCGTCGAGCAACGCGCACACCCTCTCGGTCAGTCCGTCGAAGTCGGCGCCGAGGGCGGCGTCGGCTTCGGCGACGGGGACCACCCCGTCGCGATAGCGGCTGACCATCGCCAGCGTCCTCGAGGCGAGGTTGCCGAAGTCGTTCGCGAGTTCGGTCTCGTAGCGGGCCTCGAAGCCGGCCGTCGAGATCGAGCCGTCCTGGCCGAAGCTGACTTCGCGGAAGCAGTAGTAGCGCAGCGCGTCGGCGCCGAAGCGCTCGATCACCTCGAACGGGTCGAGCACGTTGCCGAGCGACTTCGACATCTTCTTCTCGCCCATCAGCAGGTAGCCGTGGATGAACATGCGCCGGGGCGGTTCCAGCCCCGCCGCCATGAGAAAGGCCGGCCAGTAGACCGCGTGGAACTTGAGGATGTCCTTGGCCAGGATGTGCCACGAGGCGGGCCAGAAGGTGTCGGTCAGGTCTTCTCCCTCGCGCGCGTAGCCGAGCGCCGTGTAGTAGTTGAGCAGCGCGTCGAACCACACGTACATGACCTGGTCCGGGTCCCAGGTCAGCGGCACTCCCCAGCTCAGCTTCGAGCGGGAGAGCGAGACGTCCCGCAGCCCGCCGCGGATGAACGACAGGGCTTCGTTTCGGCGGAAGTCGGGCTGGATCATGCCCGGGTTCTCGACGTACATCTTCTCCAGCGGCTCCGCGAAGGCCGACAGCTTGAAGAACCAGTTCTCCTCTTCTTCCTTCTGGAGCGGGATCTCGTGAATCGGGCACGTATCGCCGGGGCCGATCTCGGATTCGTTCTTGAAGTCGGCGCAGCGCGGGCAGTACCAGCCGGTCCAGGTGCCGTGGTACACGTAGCCGTTCTCCCTGACACGCTCGACCACGCGCTGGACACGCTCTACATGACCGGGGTCGGTCGTGCGGATGAAGAAATCGTTGGTCGAGTCGACCTTGCCGACCATGTCCCGGAACTGCTCTGCGCTGCGGTCGACCAGCTGCTGCGGGGTTATCCCCTCCCGTTCCGCTGCCTGGGCGATCGGCTCGCCGTGTTCGTCGGTCCCGGTGAGGAAGAACACGTCCTCGCCACGCTGGCGCATGTGGCGGGCGAGGATGTCGGCGGCCATGGTCGAGTAGGCGTGGCCGAGGTGCGGCTCTCCGTTGCCGTAGAAGATCGGTGTGGTGACGTAGAAACTCACGGACCAACCAGCATAGGGCGGCTCAACCGAGATCGGCCATGACGGCGGCCGCGAATACCTCTGCCCCGGGGAAATCGAGCCGGGAGGCCCAGCCCAGGTACAGCGACGGTTCGATCAGCTCCACCTCCATCAGGACCGGCTCCCCGGACCCGGTGCTGACGAGGTCGACGCGGGCGTACAGCGGTACCTCGCCGAAGCGCGACGACAGCCAGCCGACGGTACGTTCGGCGAGCGCCAGCTCCGCCGGTGCGGGATCTACCAGCCGGACGAGCTCTTCGTCGCGCCTCGCCGCCTCGATGCCCCCCGGGTCCGCCGGCACGGCCGAGTCAGGTGCGAGGAAGGACCCCTTGTTGACCGCCCACCCGACCCGGCCCGCGATCACCACCAGGGAGGTTTCGCCGCTTTCCTCGATCTCCGCGATGTGGGGCTGGACCATGGCGATCTCGTTCCGCTCGCCCAGGCGCCTGAGCAGTTCGTGCGCGGCCGCGGTGGCCTCGCGGCCGAACCGTCCCGTGTCCCGGGCTCCGGCGCCGTTGACCGGCTTGATCACGAACTCGCCGTCGAGGTCCGGGATCCGGCCTCCGGGGGCGACCAGCAGTGTCGGCGGCACCGGCAGGCCGGCGCCGTCGAGTTCGGCCAGGTAGCGCTTGTCCGAGTTCCACCGGATCAGCTCCGGGCTGTTCCGCAGCCGGCCCGCGCCGACCGAGTCGGCCCAGGCGAGGAACTCGCCGAGCCTGCCCGAGTAGTCCCAGGTCGAGCGCACGATCACGCGCTCGTAGGCCGTCCAGTCCGTCTGCGCTTCGTCCCATGCGACGAAATCGACCTCCACCCCGGCCTCGCCCAGAACCGCCGCGGCGGCGGCGTCGTCCTCCCACATCGGCTGCCTCGGATGGCAGGTGGCGAAAGCGATCCGCGTCATCTACGCGGTTCGCGACCGGTCAACGCCTTGTAGAGGTCGTTGGCGCGGGTGCCGGTCAGCGTCGCGACGACGGTCGCCGCGGCCCGCGGCCGCGCACCCGACTGGACCAGGCGCTTCAGCGCCTCGACCGCGAAGGCCATGTCCTGGCCGTGGGCGGCGGACCCGGCCGGGCCGATCACCAGGACGATCTCGCCCTTGACCTCACCCTTGAAGCGCAATGCCAGCTCCGACAGCGTGCCGCGGCTGACCTCCTCGTGCAGCTTGGTCATCTCGCGGCATACGGCCGCCTGCCGCTCCGGTGCCAGCGCGGCCAGAGCGGCCAGTGTCTTGGAGATCCGCCGCGGGGACTCGAAGGCGATCACGGTCTCGGTCGAGTTCAGGACGCGTTCCATCTCGCCCGAGCGCTTCGGCAGGAAGCCTTCGAACCTCCAGCGGTCGGAAGGCAGCCCCGAGGCGACCAGCGCCACCGGCACCACCGAGGGTCCGGGCAGGACGACCACGTCGAGCCCCCGGTCATGGCAGGCCCGGATCAGCTTGTGACCGGGATCGGAGATCGCCGGCATGCCGGAGTCACTGACCAGCGCAATCCGGTCTCCGCGCTCGATCCGCTTGACCAGCTCGGTAGCCCGCGAGGACTCGTTGCCCTCGTGGTAGGAGACCAGCCTCGGTCTCGGGCTGATCTCCATCTTCTCCAGCAGCCGGCCGGTCCGCCGCGTGTCCTCGCAGGCGATGTAGTCGGCGTCGACAAGAGCCTCCCTGACCCGCCGCGTCACGTCGTCGAGGTTGCCGATCGGGGTCGGGCAGACGGTCAGCTTGCCGGGCATCAGTGCCCCGCCTCGAGTTCGATCCGGGCCAGCGCCGCAGCCCCGATCATGCCTGCGGCGGGGCCCAGCGTCGCGGCCACGACGGGCGTCCGGTTCATCGGGCTCAGGGCGCGTTCTGCGACCTCGCGGCGCACCGGCTCCAGCAGCAGGTCGCCGAATGCCATCGCGCCCCCGCCGAGCACGATCACCTCCGGCTCGAAGATGTTCGCCAGCGACACCAGCGCCGTACCGAGGTAGTGGCCGACCTTCGCGACGACGCCGATCGCGACCGGGTCGCCCGCGGTGGCCGCCTCGTTGACCTCGCGCGCGGTGATCGAGCCTCCGGCAGCATCGATCAATCCCAGCGCGGAGTCCGGCTCGTCCTCGGCGGCCTGCTTCCCCAGCTTCGCGATGCCGGTACCGGAGGCGAAGGCCTCGATGCAGCCCCGGCCGGGACAGTTGCCCTGGCAACGCGGTCCGTCTATCTCGACGACCGTGTGGCCAAGCTCGGCAGCGGCTCCGCTGGTCCCGCGGTAGGTACGACCGTCGATCCAGATGCCCCCTCCGACCCCGGTGCCGAGCGTGAGCATCAGCGCGTGTCGTGCCCCCTTAGCCGCGCCGAACAGTGCTTCGGCCATCATCGCCACGTTGCCGTCGTTGTCGACGTACGTGCTCATCCCCGTGCTCTCTGCGACCAGGTCCCTGACCGGGAACTCGTCGAAATCCAGGTTCACCGTGTCGATCGCGTAGCCCTTCTCGAAATCGATCCTCGCCGGTATGCCGAGCCCGACCGCGGCCACCGCGGGCCGTGCCCGGCGGGCGCGCTCGACCTCCCGCACCAGAAGGTCTATGACCTGTTCCTGCGAATAACCACCCGAAGCAACCTGATCCTCCCACAGGGCCGCTTCTCCGTCACCCATGACCCCGACGGCCAGATTCGTACCGCCGAGGTCGGCTCCGATCGTCTCGATTCCAGTCATCAGTCACCATTCTTAGACCTTTATGCCATCCGACGGCGACAAGCGCCCTCCAGAGCGCCCCGAGTACAACGTCTACCGGTCTCGCCGCGGGCCGTTTTCGCGCTTCAGAAAGCCGACGCTCGACTCCCTGAAGCAGAAGGAGCGCAGCCGCTCGCGTGCCGGCCAGAAGGCCCCGCGCGAGCAGCCCGAGGTGCCGTACCCGGTCTACCGCCAGGAAAGCCCGCCCGACGACCGCCGGGATCCTCGCAAGCGGTCGCGGCGGCGCCGTCCGTGGCTGAAGTGGATCCTGTTCGCTGTACTCGGCTGGTTCGCGCTCAGCGTGGCGGCCTTCGCGATCTCGGCGCAGATCCAGTCGATGAAGCTCGACGGCGACGCCAAGGCGGCGCTTCAGGGGAACCCGTGGCTGCTGCCCCAGGCGCAGAACATCCTCGTGATCGGCACCGACAGCCGCAGCCCGGACACGCTCGAGCCGGGCGCCGCCCAGGAGGAACGCTGCTACGAACAGCAGGCCCGCGGTGAGGCCCCGAGCGACGGCTGCGCCGGGGCCCGGGCCGACACACTCATGGTGGTCCGGGCCGGTGGCGGCCAGTTCCGCAAGCTCTCCATCCCGAGGGACTCGTTCGCCGAGATCCCGGGCAACGGCGCCCAGAAGATCAACGCCGCCTACGCCTTCGGCGGGGCTGCGCTGCAGGTTGAGACGGTCTCCGACTTCCTCGGCATCCCGATCGACCACGTGGTGATCATGAACTTCGAAGGCTTCGAGGACTTCATCGACGCGATCGGCGGCGTCAAGGTCGACCTCGACCTGCCGCTGTGCGCCGACATCTCCGGCGGCGAGGCCAACGGCGGCTGGACGATCGAACTCGAGCAGGGCTCCAACACCCTGAACGGCGAGGACGCGCTCGCCTATGCCCGGACCCGCGCCCCGAAGCCATGCCCGGGCAACGGCCCCAGCGCCTTCTCGGAGGGCTACGACGACCTCGACCGCGCCGCGGCCCAGCAGAACATCCTCAACGGAATCAAGAGCCGCCTCACATCTCCGCTGCGCCTTCCCTACAACTTCATCAAGGGTCCGATCATCGGCTGGACCGCACCGAAGGCCTTCATCTCCGACCTCGGGCTGATCGCGATGCCGCAGCTGGCACTGTCCACGGCATTCGCCGGGTCGGCCGAGCCCGACGTGCTCGTACCGTCCGGGCCCGGTCCGGGCGGCAGCCTCGAGATTCCGCTCGAGGAGCGCCAACGTGCGGCGCGAAAGCTCGAAGGCGGCTGAGCAACGCCAGGCGCGCGGGTCAGGCTTCCGGGGCGCGGCGGCGAAGCTCGGCCAGCTCGTCTTTCATCGAGCCGACCAGCAGGTCGAAATTCGGTGCGAGTTCGCGGTCTCCGACGATTCCGATGTCGAGCCGGTCGATGTAGCTGAGAACGGTGATGTTCAGGCCGACTCCGTCCATGATCACCGACGCCGGATAGTGTGACTCGAGCCTCGCCCCGGCCATGTAGAGCGGCATCGGAGGGCCGGGGACGTTGGAGACGATCACGTTGAAGTGGGGCGAGAAGTGCGAGTTGGCGCCGAGCTCGGAGACGATTCGCGCGGCGCGGGAGAAGACCACCGGGGGAACGAGCTCGGTCGCGTCGGCGATGAAGTGCGAAGGCTGGGTCGCGTGGTGCTTCTTGGCCACCGACATCTCGGCCGCCGCGCAGCGCAGGCGCTCTACCGCGTCCGGCACGTCGGTCGGCAGGGCCGCCATCATCGCCGAGACCTGGTTGCCGAAAGTGCCGACGTCTTCGCCGCTCCTCACGGACACCGGCACCATCGCGATGACCGGACCGTCGGGCAGGTCGTCATTGGCAATCAGGAAATCACGCAGCGCGGCAGCCGACAGCGACATCACGACATCGTTCACCTTGACCCCGTAGGCGTTCTTCACGGCCTTGACCTCGTCCAGCGAGAGCGTGCCGAACGAGAAATGCCGCTGGGCGGAGATCCGGTCGTTGAGCAGCGTTCGCGGTGCGATGAGCCCGGGGCGGCCGAGCTCGTCCGGGTCGCGACCCCTCTCCACGACCCGGCGGACACGCTTCGTGGCGACTCCGATAGAGCGCACACCCGGAAGACCGCGGACCGGCGGCACGTCGGCGATGTTGACCACGGTCTCGGGCACGCGGCCGATGCCGCGGACCACCCGGCCGGGCAGGCCGGCCGCGCCACGGGCGAGCAGGCCGAAAGAGCCGGGATGCTCGGAGGTCTCGAACTGCGCCGGCTCCTCAGGAATCTCGCGTCCGCCCGGCTCGAGGTCGAAGAGGATTGCCAGGATCTCCGCGCCGGATACTCCGTCCACGACCGAGTGGTGGATCTTCGTGAGCGTCGCGGCACGGCCGCCTTCGAGGCCCTGGATCAGGTACATCTCCCACAGCGGACGCGAGCGGTCGAGCGGACGCGAGATGATGCGCTCGACCTGGGTGGCAAGCTGGTCGTGGCTTCCCGGGGCGGGCAGCGCGAGCTCGCGCACGTGGTAGCTGATGTCGAAATCGGGATCCTCCATCCACCACGGGTGGTCGAGGCCGAGCGGAACCTGCTCGAGCCTCCATCTGAACGGCGGCAGCAGGTGGATCCTCTCTTCGACCAGGCGGTGCAGGTCCGCAAGCTTCAGCGTCTCTCCCTGTGCCGCTCCCGGGTTGAGCACGGCCAGACCCGAGACGTGGGCGAAGTTGCGCTGGTCCTCGATCGCCAGGAATTCCGCGTCGAGGCCGGTCAACTGCCGGACCAGCCGGCCCGATCCGGTTTCAACGCGTTCTGCCATGCCCTCAAACTACAGGCGAAAAGGGCAGCTCAGTCGGTGGAGGTTGCGGACTTTGCCGGCTTCGAGTCGGGCTTCTTGTCCTTCGAGCCGCCGTCCGACGAAGCGCTGGAGTCGCCCGATGACGAGGAGCCCGAACCCGATGAACCCGACTCCTTCGACGCTGCGTCGGCGGCCTGCTTGGCCTTGATCGACGAGCGTGTGCCGTAGTCGGTGTTGTGGAATCCCGATCCCTTGAAGTGGATCGCCGGCGAATGCAGCACGCGGCGCGTGGTGGCCCCGCATTCGGGGCATTCGGTCAGGGCGTCATCGCTCATCGCCTGCATGACCTCGACCTCGTGGCCGTTGTCGCATCGGTATTCGTAAATCGGCATGGACCCATGATTATCGCAGCGCGCCGTGCGATGCGTCCCGTATAGCGTTCGGCCCCATGCCAGACGAACCCGCAGCGGAGAAGAACACCGAAGTCACGATGGAGGAGATCGTCGCGCTGGCGAAGCGGCGCGGGTTCGTCTTCCCGTCCTCGGAGATCTACGGCGGGCTCGGCTCGACCTACGACTACGGCCACTACGGCGTGCTGCTGAAGAACAACGTCAAGAACGAGTGGTGGCGCGCGATGCTGACCGACCGCGACGACATAGTCGCGCTGGATTCGGCGATCATGCAGCACCCGAAGGTGTGGGAGGCCTCAGGCCACCTGGCCGGCTTCACCGATCCGCTGGTCCAGTGCCTCGGAAAGTGCAAGAAGCGGTGGCGCGAAGACCATCTGCGCGAGGCGGTCGAAGCCGAAGGCGGGGATCCGGACGCCGAACTCGTCTGCCCGGAATGCGGCGGGGAGCTCAGTCCGCCGCGCAACTTCAACCTGATGTTCGAGACCCACATGGGACCGGTCGCCGAAGAGGGCAACGCCGTCTACCTGCGACCGGAGACGGCCCAGGGCATATTCATCAACTTCAAGAACGTGCTCAACTTCGCCCGCAAGGCGCCGCCTTTCGGCATCGCCCAGATCGGCAAATCGTTCCGCAACGAGATCACGCCCGGCAACTTCATCTTCCGGACCCGCGAGTTCGAGCAGATGGAGATGGAGTTCTTCGTCCCGCCGGCCGAAGCGGAGAAGTGGTACCGCGAGTGGATCGAGATCCGCCGCGACTGGTACCTCGAGCTCGGCATCCGGCCGGAGTTCCTGATGGTCCGCCCGCATGAGGCCGACGAGCTCTCCCATTACTCGTCCGGCACCAGCGACATCGAGTACCTGTTCCCGATCGGCTGGTCGGAACTCGAAGGCGTCGCGAACCGTGGCAACTTCGACCTGACCCAGCACCAGCAGCACTCGAACGAGAAGCTCGAGTACTTCGACCAGAAGACCGGAGAGCGCTACCTGCCGCATGTGATCGAACCGGCGGCCGGCGCCGATCGCGCCGCGCTGGCGTTCCTGGTCGACGCCTACGAAGTCGAGGAGGTAGAGGGGCGCGAGCGCACCGTGCTGCGCCTCCACCCCCGCCTGGCCCCGGTCAAGGTCTCTGTGCTGCCGCTGGTCTCCAAGGAGGGCATGCCGGAGAAGGCGAAGCAGATCATGGCCGGCTTCCGCAAGGCCGGCATCCAGGCCGAATACGACGCCGGCGGGTCGATCGGCAAGCGCTACCGCCGCCAGGACGAGATCGGCACACCGTGGGGCATCACCGTGGACCACCAGACGATGGAAGACGACACGGTCACGCTGCGTGACCGCGACTCGCTCGAGCAGGTGCGCGTGCCGGTCGAAGGGCTGCCCGGACAGATCGCCGCCCGCCTCGCAACCGAGTGGAAGTCCCCCAAGCTGGGCTGAGCCTCTCCGACCCGTATTGGGGGGAGTGAGATAGTTGGTCGAGTGTCTCCCACGGCGACCCACGAACTCCAAACCCGGCGGGCGCGGTTCAGGCGGGCCGTGGACCACAGGCTGGCGGCCCTGCGCTTCGCCTGGTGGCGAATCCTTCAGGTGGCAGGCGCGGCCGGCCTGGCCTGGCTGATCGCGACCCGGGTCTTCGGCCACGATCAGCCGTTCTTCGCCCCGATCGCCGTGGTCCTCGTGCTCGGCCTGGCGATCGAGCGGCGAGGCAAGCGCGCCTACGAAGTCGCGCTCGGGGTGGCGATCGGGATCGGCATCGCCGACCTGATCGTCGTGGTCACCGGCACCGGAACGTGGCAGCTGATCCTCGTGGTCGGCCTGGCGATGGCCGCGGCCGTGCTGTCGGGTGGCGGCGTGCTGCTGGTCAACCAGGCCGCTGTCTCGGCGGTGCTCGTTGCGACGCTGTCGACACCTGACGCCGCCGAATCCGTGAGTCGCTTCGTCGATGCGCTGATCGGCGGCTCGATCGCGCTGGCCGCCAACGCCGTGACCCCGGTGGATCCGGTGCGCCTCGTACGCCGGCACCTCGAACCGTTGCTGGCGCGGCTCTCCGGGACCCTGGTCGACATCGCCGACGCGCTCGAGCATTCGAGCATGGAAGAGATCGTCGCGGCGCTGGAGCGGGCCCGCTCGCTCGATCCCGCGGTGCGGGAGATGATGATCGCGGTCGAAGCCGGGCAGGAGACGATCTCGCTCTCCCCGATCCGGCGCCGCTCGCGCGGGCGCGTCGATCAGCTTGCCGCGGCGGCCGAACCCGTGGACCTGATGATCCGCAATACGCGTGTGCTGGCCAGAGCGGCGGTCAGGGCCATCGACCTCGACGAGCACATTCCGCCGGTCGCCACCGAAGCGATCCGCGACCTGGCTGCGGCGGTGCGCTCGCTGGACCGGCATCTGGGTGGCGCGCCCCGGCACTCGGCGACACGCGAGGCCGCCCTGAGGGCCGCGGCGACCGCAAGCGCCGCCCTGGACGAAACCTCGAACCTCGCCGTCAGCGTGATCATCTCCCAGGTCCGGGCGACGGCGACCGACCTGCTGATCGGACTCGGGATGACGCGGGAGGAGGCGGTCGAAGAAGTCCGCTCAGCACGATCCCGCATGGAGGCCTGAATTCAACGAGGTCGATTCGCTACGGCTCGACGGAGAATTTCGGCGACGACCGCAACCCTCATTTCTCGGACTGTTTCAGGGACCAGGTCTTGCCGGGGAGGGATGCTCAGCAGGGCGAGATGGAGGGGAAGGGAACCGGGTGGCGAGGTGCGGAGCCTCTACGCCCGTTCCCGTTGCCGCCTCTTCAGCGAGAGAGGTTCTTGATCTTGCGCGCAGCCTTGGCCCGCTCGGTGGCGTCGAGCACGGTCTTGCGCAGACGGATCGATTCCGGCGTGATCTCGACCGATTCGTCGGAGCGCAGGAACTCGATCGCCGACTCCAGCGTCAGCTCCTTCGGCGGCGTCAGCCTGACCAGCACGTCGGAGGTCGAAGAGCGCATGTTGGTGAGCTGCTTCTCCTTGACCGCGTTGACGTCGAGATCGTTCGAGCGCGTGTGCTCGCCGACGATCATGCCTTCGTAGACCTCTTCGCCCGGGCCGACGAACAGCCCACCGCGCTCCTGGAGGCCGAACAGGGCGAAGCTCGCGGTCGAACCCTTGCGGTCGGCGACCAGTGAACCCGTGCTCCGGGTCGTGATGTCGCCCGCCCACGGTTCCCAGCCGTGGAAGACGTGGTTCATGATGCCGGTCCCGCGCGTCTCGGTGAGGAATTCGGTCCGGAAGCCGACCAGGCCGCGGGCCGGGATCACGTAGTCGAGGCGGTTGCGGCTGTCGGACTGGCTGACCATGTTCTCCATGCGGCCCTTGCGCGCGGCCAGCAACTGCGTGACCGGGCCGACGAACTCCTCGGGCACGTCGATCTGCAACGCTTCCATCGGCTCGTGGACCTGACCGCCGATCTCGCGGGTGACCACGCGCGGCTGGCCTGCGGTCAGCTCGAAACCCTCGCGTCGCATCATTTCGAGCAGCACCACGAGCTGCAGCTCGCCTCGTCCCTGGACCTCCCAGGCGTCGGGCCTCTCGGTAGGAAGGACGCGGATCGAGACGTTGCCGAGCAGCTCCTGGTCGAGCCGGTTCTGGATCTGGCGCGCCGTCACCTTGCTGCCTTCGCGGCCGGCCAGCGGCGAAGTGTTGATGCCCACCTCGATCGAGAGCGAAGGCTCGTCGACCTCTATCACCGGCAGCGGGCGCGGGTCGTCGGGGTCGGCCAGGGTCTCGCCGATGGTCACTTCGGGCAGGCCGGCGACCGCGATGATCTCCCCCGGGCCCGCCTCGTCCGCCGGAACGCGCTCGAGAGCCTCGGTCACGAACAGCTCCGAGATCGTCGCGCGCTCGATCTCGCCGCCGGCCCGGCACCAGGCGACCGGCGCACCGGACCGGATCGTGCCGTGCATGACCCGGCACAGCGCGAGGCGGCCGAGGTAAGGCGAGGCATCGAGATTGGTCACGTAGGCCTGCGCGGGATGCTGCGGATCGAACTCGGGCGCGGGGATGTGCTCGACCATGAGGTCCATCAGCGGACCGAGGTCCGAGCCCTCCTCGCCTTCGGTCAGGCTCGCCCAGCCCGCCTTGGCGTTGGTGTACACGATCGGGAACTCGATCTGGTCGCCTTCCGCACCGAGGTCCATGAAGAGTTCGTAGACCTCGTCGACGACTTCGGCGATCCTCGCGTCGGGGCGGTCGACCTTGTTGACGACGAGGATCACCGGCAGGCCGGCCTCCAGCGCCTTGCCGAGCACGAATCGCGTCTGCGGCAGCGGCCCCTCGGAGGAGTCGACGAGCAGGACGACCCCGTCGACCATGGTCAGCCCGCGCTCGACCTCACCACCGAAGTCTGCGTGGCCGGGCGTGTCGATGATGTTCAGCTTCACGCCGCCGTAGCGGACCGCGGTGTTCTTGGCGAGGATCGTTATGCCCTTCTCGCGCTCGAGGTCCATCGAGTCCATTACCCGGTCGTCCACGTCCTGGCCCTGGCGGAAGGCGCCCGACTGCCACAGCATCGCGTCGACCAGCGTCGTCTTGCCGTGGTCCACGTGGGCCACGATCGCGATGTTCCTTATGTCCTTGCGGCGTTCCATGGGTTTGCGGCACAAAGGCAAGCGGGGCGCTGTGGCCCCGCTCCGGTGCTGCCGCGATGTTGATCTCGGCTAGTCGGCTACCGGCGTGCCGTTGGTCTGTGCGGCCGACTCAGCCGGTGGCACCGAGGTGGTCGACGTGTAGACGAACTCCTCCTCGGCGCCGAAGACGGCGTCGAGGACCGTCTTGCGGGCCGACTCGCTGAAGACGAGCACGAGGCCACCGGTGAGCAGGCCGAGCCCGACCAGGTTGCGGATCGGGTGGCGCTTCTTCTTCGGACCTTCGCGCAGGCGCTCGGCGGCGTCGCGCAGCGAGTCGGCAGCTTCGCTCAGCTCGCGCTTGACCTTGCGGTCGTTGGTCACCGCATCGACGGCGGATGAGCGGCTCGACTGGACCCTCCCGTAGGCGCTCTTGGCGGCCACGGCGGCGGCGATGATGCTCGCCCTGAGCTCTTCGTCCTCGATCAGACGGCGCACGTAGGTGTTCTCACGGGCGGAGTTGTATGCCTTGCCGGCCTTGCTGGAGATGTCTGCCATGCTGGTTCGCCCTCACTTCTTTCGTTCAAGTCTGGTCATGTTTGCCCGGAGGTCTTCGTCCGAGGATAGCGATGATGGCGTCACTTGGCCTCGAGTGCAACCTGGAGCGCCTCGCTGACCTTGCCTGCGTAGGCGAACTCGATGCCGGTCCTTTCGTACTCGGGTATCTCGTCGACCTCGCCTTCGTTGCGGCTCGGCAGGATCACCGTCTTGATCCCGGCGCGCTGGGCGGCCAGGGATTTCTCCTTGACTCCGCCGATCGGAAGCACCTGGCCGGTGAGCGTGACCTCGCCGGTCATGGCGACGTCGTTGCGCACCGGCCTGCCGGTGATCAGGGACACCAGGGCGACCGTTATCGCGACGCCTGCCGAAGGACCGTCCTTCGGCACCGCGCCGGCCGGCACGTGGATGTGGATGTCGTGATTGGCGAACCACTTGACGTCGGCCTCGGGCGCGACCTTCTTCGCATTCGCGCGCACGTATGAGAGCGCCGCCTGCGCCGACTCGCGCATCACGTCGCCGAGCTGGCCGGTGATCACGAGCTTGCCGTTGCCCGGCATCGCGGTCGCTTCGATGAACAGGACGTCACCGCCGGTCGGCGTCCAGGCGAGTCCGGTCGAGACCCCGGGGGTCTTGGTCCGCCGGCGCGTCTCGGAGAAGACTCGTCGCCTGCCGAGCAGCTCGCGTACCCGCTTGCCGGAGACCTTGACCTTCTTGCCCTGACCTTCGTTCTCGGCGAACACCCTCGCGACCTTGCGGCAGACGGTTCCGATCTCCCGCTCGAGGTTGCGCACCCCGGCCTCGCGGGTGTACTCCTCGATGATCGCGGTCAGCGCCGGATCGGTGAAGGCGATCTGCTTCGGCTTGAGCCCGTTCGCCTTGATCTGGCGCGGCACGAGGTAGCGGCGCGCGATGTGACGCTTCTCGTCGACCGTGTAGCCGGCCAGCTGGATCGTCTCCATGCGGTCCCGCAGCGGGCCGGGGATCGTGTCGAGCACGTTCGCCGTCGCGATGAACATCACGTCCGAGAGGTCGAACGGGATGTCGAGGTAGTGGTCGCGGAACGAATCGTTCTGGGCCGGGTCGAGCACCTCGAGCATCGCCGATGAAGGATCTCCACGGAAGTCGGAGCCCATCTTGTCGATCTCGTCGATCATGAAGACCGGGTTGCGGGAGCCGGCGTCGCGCAGCGCCCGCACGATCGTGCCGGGCATGGCGCCGACGTAGGTCCGGCGGTGTCCGCGGATCTCCGCTTCGTCCCGGACGCCGCCGACCGAGATGCGCTCGAACTCGCGCCCGAGGGCCCGCGCGATCGACTTGCCCAGGCTCGTCTTGCCGACGCCGGGGGGACCGACGAAGCACAGGATCGGCCCCGGCGACTCGGGATTCAGCTTGCGGACCGCGAGGTACTCGAGGATCCGGTCCTTGATCTTCTCCATGTCGTAGTGGTCCTCGTTGAGGACCTCTTCGGCGTGGTCGATGTCGAGGTTGTCGTCGGTTTCGCGGTTCCAGGGCAGGTCGACGAGCCACTCGAGGTAGGTGCGGATGACGCCGTGCTCGGCTGCGGCCGCGGGCAGCTTCTCGAGCCGCGAGAGTTCGCGCTCGGCGGCCTGCAGGGCCTGCTCGGGAAGGTCCGCCTGCTCGATCCGCTCGCGCAGTTCGTTCGCCTCGGCGACCTGCTCGTCTTCCTCGCCGAGTTCGGCCTGGATCGCCTTGAGCTGCTCGCGCAGGAAGTACTCGCGCTGGCCCTTGTCGATCGACGACTGGACCTCCGACTGGATCTGCGACCCGAGCTGGATCACCTCGAGCTCGCGCGCGAGGATCCCGGAGAGCATCCGGAGCCGCTTCGAGACGTCGACTTCCTCCAGCAGGGACTGTTTCTCTTCCGTCGGTATGCGCAGCGCCCCGGCGATCAGGTGCGAGAGCGCCGACGGGTCCTCGACGTTGGTCACCGCCATCTGCAGTTCTTCCGGCAGGTAGGGGATCTGCTCGATGATCTCCGAGAACGTGTTCTGGACGTTCCGGCTCAGCGCCTGGAGCTCCGGCGTGTCCTCGACCACATCGGGCATCTCCGAGATCCTCGCCACGAGGTAAGGCTCTTCGGCGACGTAAGGGCCGATCTTCACGCGCTGGCTGCCCTGGACCAGGACGCGGATCGAGCCGTCCGGCACCTTGAGCATGCGGGTGACGACGCCTGCGACGCCGATGTCGTAGAGCTGGTCGGGGGAAGGCGAATCCTCCTCGGGCTCGGTGGAGGCGACCATGACCAGCATGCGGTTCGCGGCAAGCACGTCGTCGACGAGCTTGATCGAGCGCTCCTGACCGACCCCGAGCGGCGCCAGGGAGTCCGGATAGGCCACTGTGTCGCGAAGCGGCAGCACGGGCATCGCATCGGGCAGGGCCTCGCTGGCCCGGATCGCGGCCTCTTCCTGGCCGCTCTCAACCACCTCGAGCACCGGCACCGACTCGCTGCCGGCCGCGGCCGGCCGGATGTGGTCGTCCTCAGCCATCGGGACTCCCGGTCCGGCGGTGGTCGACCGGCACGCGGCGGGTCAGCTGGGCATCGTCGCGGAGCGGCAGGTCGATCCGCAGGATGCCGTCTTCGTACGATGCCCCGGCCCGTTCGGGGTCGACGTCGACCTGGAGTTCGACTACGTACCTGAACGGCCCGGTGGGGATCTCCACCTGCTGGTAGACACGGCCCTCGGTCTCCTGCACGGCGCGCTCGCCGACGATCGTAAGCTGTCGTCCGCCTACCTCGATGCCGACGTTGGCCGGATCGATTCCGGCGAGGTCACACTTGACGACGGCCCGCTGCGGGTTTCCGCAGTAGTAGACGTCGACGTTTGGGGAGAAGCCGCTGACGCGCCGGCTGACGTAGCTGGTGCGGCCCCACGTGCCGCCGAGCATCTCGTCCATCTCGCGGCGCATGCGGGCGAAGTTCGAAAAAAGGTCACGTTCAGACATGGGAAGACAGTCTAGACGTCGATCTCCATCCCCTCGGAGGCCACGTCGAGAGGGCCGTCGTAGGCCTTGGCGGCCTCCGCAGCGGCCCACTCCGGGTCCAGCTCATCGGATATGTGGGTGAGTACGAGCCGCTTCACCTCTGCGGCCGCAGCATGCTCGCCGGCCTCGGCCGGCGTGAGGTGGCCGCGCTCGCCGTAGCGCTCCGGCCTGGGCAGTGTCGCCTCGGCGATCAGCAGGTCGGTTTCCCGGGCGAAGTCGACGAGCTCGTCGTTGGGCCGGCAGTCGGCGCCGTAGGTGAGCCTTCCCCCGTCCGGGCCGATCACCTCGATCGCCCAGGTCCTTACGTAGTGCGGCACCTCCCTGAACGTGACCTGCATGCCGCCCGCTTCGATCCGCTCGGCGGGGTCGAATTCGCGGAAGTCGAATGCGTCCTCGATCAGCGAGCACATGCCCCAGATCTCGCATACGTCGGCGAAGGCCCTGCGCGAGCCGGGAGGTCCGTAGAGGACCGGGCGGGCCGGGCTGTCGGTGCCCGGCCACTGCCCGATCGGTACCGGCTGCTGGCGCGGCGCGAAGGTGAGGCCGAATGCGAAAGGGACGAGGTCGAGGAAGTGATCAGCGTGGAGGTGGGAGATGAAGATCGTGTCGACGTCGACGTAATCGCGGTACTTGCGCAGCTTGCCGAAGACCCCGTTGCCGCAGTCGAGCAGGATCGTCGAGTCTCCGTTGGAGACGAGGTAACCGCTGCATGCCCCGCCGGCATCCGACCACGCCGGTGACTTTCCGAGGACGGTGAGCTGCATCGGGTCAGAGATTATGCCTACGGCGCCCCGGCCGTGTTCGAGGCCCGCCCCTGGCACGGCATATTCAGGCGGTAGCCGGTGAGACCCTGGCCGTCCCGCCCGCGGGCGGCGGCGCGGCGGCCGACTGCGCCTGACGGTCGAAACCTGCTTCCGCGCCGCCATCGATCAGCCGGGCGTCGGCCCACCGCGGCGGCCTGAGCAGCAGCACCGGCTGCCGCGGCGGGACCAGGCCCTCGGGGCGGCTCGGCCGGAAGGTCACGCACGGCTCTTCCAGATCGAGCGCGCACAGCATCTTCTTCCGGAAGTAGCAGTCCTCGCAACTCGGAGCGTCTTTCTTTCGACCAGCCACGGAGCGCATCCAAGCAGGACGTCGACGATCGCATCGGGGGCGATTCCGCAAATCGCAGCAATCCGGTTTTCACACCGCTGCAACAACACCGCATTTTGGGTGGTCGCCCTCCGGCCGCCGGGGGCGAAGATCCGCTGCCGCCCACTTGGACGCCGGCACCGCTCGCCCACCGTGGCCGCCGGTCCGCGGGCCCGATCCGGGCAGGCCCGACGACCCGGCAAGGATCGACGGTCTCCGGGACCGTCGATCCTTGCCGGTTCGCTGCTTCAGGCTCTGTTTCGGTGCGCCGGCTGGTCGGGCCCGGAGGCCGGGCGCCGGCCCTAGTAGCGGTAGTGGTCCGACTTGTAGGGGCCTTCAACCGGAACGCCGATGTACTCGGCCTGCTCGGCCGTCAGCTCGGTCAGCTCGATGCCGAGCGCGTCGAGATGAAGCCGCGCGACCTTCTCGTCGAGGTGCTTCGGCAGCACGTGTACCCCGAGCTCGTACTGGTCAGCCTTCGAGTAGAGCTCGACCTGGGCGATGACCTGGTTGGTGAAGGAATTCGACATGACGAAGCTCGGATGGCCGGTGGCATTGCCGAGGTTGAGCAGCCTGCCCTCCGACAGCACGATGATCGAATGCCCGTCGGGGAAGCGCCACTCGTGGACCTGGGGCTTGATCTCGATCCGCTCGATGCCGTCGATCGACTCGAGGCCGGCCATGTCGATCTCGTTGTCGAAGTGGCCGATGTTGCCGACGATCGCCTGATGCTTCATCCGCTTCATGTCTTCGGCGGTGATGATGTCCTTGTTGCCCGTCGTGGTGATGAAGACGTCGGCGGTCTCGAGCACGCTGTCGAGCCGTCGCACCTCGTAGCCCTGCATCGCGGCCTGAAGCGCGCAGATCGGGTCGATCTCGGTGACGATCACGCGGGCACCCTGGGCGCGCAATGACTCGGCACTGCCCTTGCCGACGTCCCCGAAGCCGCAGACGACCGCGGCCTTGCCGGCCAGCATGACGTCGGTGGCGCGATTGATCCCGTCGACGAGCGAGTGCCGGCAGCCGTAGAGATTGTCGAACTTCGACTTGGTCACCGAGTCGTTGACGTTGATCGCGGTGAACAGCAGCTGCCCGGCTTCCTTCATCTCGTAGAGGCGCAGCACGCCGGTCGTGGTCTCCTCGGTCACGCCCATGACGCCCTTGGCGAGCTCGGTCCACTTGCTGCCGTCGGCGGCCAGCGAGTCGGACAGCAGCCGGAGGACGACCTTGAATTCATCCGGGTCGGAGTCCGATGGCGCGGGCACCGAGCCGGCCCGTTCGAACTCGACGCCCTTGTGGATCAGCAACGTGGCGTCGCCGCCGTCGTCGAGCAGCATGTTGGGGCCGACCGAGCCGTCGTCGCCGGGCTCGGGCCAGGTCAGCGCCTGCTCCGTGCACCACCAGTACTCCTCCAGCGTCTCGCCCTTCCAGGCGAAGACCGGCACACCGGTCGGCTGGTCCGGCGTACCGTCGGGACCGACCACCACGGCGGCGGCGGCATGGTCCTGGGTCGAGAAGATGTTGCAGCTGGCCCAGCGCACTTCGGCGCCGAGCGCGACCAGGGTCTCGATCAGGACCGCGGTCTGGATCGTCATGTGCAGGGATCCGGTGATGCGCGCGCCCGTAAGCGGCTTCGAATCCGCGAATTCGCGCCGCGTCGCCATGAGCCCGGGCATCTCATGCTCGGCGAGGTTGATCTCCTTGCGGCCGTAATCGGCGAGCGCGAGGTCGGCTACTTTGAAATCGAGGGCTTTGCTTGTGGCTGTAATTGGCATATTGAGTCCGGATCTTTCAGTTTCGGGGGTAGTTCACGCTACCATTCGCGGTTGATCATGGGTACGTCTGAACGCACTTCAAAGCTCTCCGCCTCACCGGACCTGTTCGAAAACCCGGTCCTCAACTTCTTCTCGAGGGTCCATCCTTCGGTCCCGGCGCTGATCTTCATCCCGGTCATCGCGGCCATGTACTGGCTGGCCATCGACCAGGGCTCCGGCGCCCTGGCCGTGATCGGTCTGACCGCAGCCGGCCTGCTGATCTGGACACTCTCCGAGTACTGGCTCCACCGCCTCCTCTTCCACTGGCATCCCAAGTTCAAGGGCGGGGACCAGCTCAACTTCATCATCCACGGCGTCCACCACGACCACCCGAACGACCGGATGAGGCTGGTCATGCCGCCCGCCGTCGGGCTGCCGCTGGCCGCCGTCTTCCTCGGGACCTTCGTCGTGATCTTCGGCACCCCGGCGGCATTCACGATCTTCGCCGGATTCCTGATCGGCTACCTGATCTACGACTACACCCACTACTACGTACACCACTTCGTACCGAAGACGCGGGTCGGGCGCAAGGTCCGCGAACACCACATGCGCCATCACTTCCAGGACCACCGCTACGGCTACGGGGTGTCGAGCCCGATGTGGGACTACGTCTTCCGCACCGTGCCGAGGTCGCGCAAGAGCGACCGCTCGTCCGGCTGAGACCGACGGGCCGCCGCCTCGGCGGCGGTGCTCAGGCTGCTTCGGGCGGCGGACTGACTTCGTTCAGCGGCGGTCCGCCGTCGAGCACCGAGATCACGTTCCTCGCCACGAGCTCGGCCATCGCGTCGCGCGATCTGTGGGTGGCCGATCCGATGTGCGGCGTCAGCACGAGCCCGGGGGCCTCGAGCAGCGCCGGCGGCACCTGCGGTTCATTCTCGAAGACGTCAAGGCCTGCGGCCGCGATCCTGCCCTCTGCGAGCGCCCGGGCGAGCGCGTCGGAGTCGACCAGCGAGCCGCGGGCAGTATTTACGAGAACGCAGCCGGCCTTCATCCTGTCGATCGTGCCGGGACCGATCAAGTGGCGGTTCCCGGGGGTTGCCGGCAGATGCAGGCTGACCACGTCCGATTCCGCGAGCAGGTCCTCGAGGCTCACCCTGCGCGCCCCGAGCTCCGACTCCGCGTGCTGCTTCCGGTTCCGTGAGGTGTAGAGCGTCTCGCCTGCGAAGCCGGACACGAGTTGCGCGTAGCGGAAGCCGATGCGGCCCATGCCGACGATTCCGACCGTGGCGCCGCTCAGCTCGATCCCCCGGTACCGGGCCGGATCCCAGCCAGACCACGCGCCGGCCCGGAGCTCGCGCTCAGCCGCAGGGATACCGCGAGCGGCGGCCACAGTCAGGCCGAGCGCGAGCTCGGCGGTTGCGTCGGTGAGCACATCCGGCGTATTGGTGAGTGTGACTCCGCGCCGGGCGAGGGCGACCCGGTCGACGTTGTCGTAGCCGACCGCGAAGTTCGCCACGAGCCTGAGGCCCGGACCCGCGACCGTGAGCACCTCGTCGTCGATGACCACGGTCGGGTCGGCGACGATCGCCGCCGCTCCGGGCACGAGTTCGAGCAGCCGGTCCCGGTCTGCGTCGAGTCCGCCGCTGACCAGATCGAAACGCGGCTCGAGCAGATCGAACCCGGCTGGCAGCAGACGCCGGGCGACGACGACCCGCGGCCTGCCGTCTCCCTTGTGCGCGCCGCCCGCGGCGGTCATCGAGTCAGACGGCGGTGTACTTCGAGCCGTCCTTCTTCAGCTTTCCTTCTTCGGTCAGCTTGCGTGCGACGGGGTAGAGGCCGTTCGGCGACACGCCCTGGCTCTTGGCAGCGTCGGAGACGGTCGAGCCCGGGTTGTCCTTGAAGTACTTGCGCAGCGCCTTCGCCCGCGATCCGCGCGGAGCCCGCGACTTCTTGGGCTTGCTCTCGGTGCCCAGGGCCTTCTCTATCCTCGCCCTCGCGTCCCTGACGGCCTTCTCGGCTTCCTTGACTTCCTTCTTGACCTGGGCGCGACGTTCCCTGTACTCGGCCTTGACGCTGTCGCGAGCTTCACGTGATGCTTTCGCTACTGCGTCCTTAATTGCACGACTCTCTTCAACAGTTAGGTCGCGCTGTTTGGCGGCAGCTTCCTCAATGCGCTTGATCGCTTCGTCGATACCTGACATTCGATTCATCTCCCTATGTAGTGGCTGTCACCTACTTGTATCACTCGGGACCGATGAAAAGCTAATCTGACGTCGAATCACAGGGTACCTTCTCACGTTCGGTAGAGCGGACTACCAATCATTCAGTACGCCCCCGGGAAGACCCGGGGGCGCACGGAATTCAGGTATGGAGCGCCGGCCGGAAACTCAGACCAGGCCGAGATCGGAAACCGCCTGGCGTTCTTCTTCGAGCTCCGAGGTGCTGGCGTCGATCCGTTCACGCGAGAAGTCGTCGATTTCCAGTCCCTCGACGATGCTGTACTCACCACCGGAGCAGGTGACGGGAAAGCTGGAGATGATCCCTTCCGGCACTCCGTAGGAGCCGTCCGACGGAATCGACATCGAGGTCCAGTCGCCGTCCGGCGTCCCGAGAACCCAGTCGTGGATGTGATCAATCGCCGCGTTCGCAGCCGATGCCGCACTCGAGGCCCCGCGGGCGTCGATGATCTCGGCGCCGCGCTTCGCCACCCGGGGGATGTACTCGTCCCTGATCCAGGCATCGTCATCGACCAGCTTGCGCGCCTCCTCGCCGTCCACCTTCGCGTGGAAGAGATCGGGGTACTGGGTCGCCGAGTGGTTGCCCCAGACCGTCATGTTGGTGACCGAGTCGACCGGCCTGCCGAGCTTGTTGGCGAGCTGGGCAATCGCCCGGTTGTGGTCGAGCCGGGTCATCGCGGTGAACCGGCCCATCGGCACATCAGGGGCCGCCGAAGCTGCGATGAGGGCGTTCGTATTGGCCGGGTTGCCGACCACGAGCACCCTGATGTCATCGGCGGCGCCGGCGTTGATCGCCTCGCCCTGGGGCTTGAATATGCCTCCGTTGGCCTCGAGCAGGTCGGAGCGCTCCATTCCCGGCCCGCGCGGCCTCGCGCCGACCAGCAGCGCCACGTTGGCGCCGTCGAAGGCCTGTTTCGGGTCGTCGCTGATGCTGATCCGGTCGAGCAGCGGAAAGGCGCAGTCATCGAGCTCCATCGCTGTGCCTTCGGCAGCCGTGACCGCAGCCGGGATCTCCAGCAGGCTCAGGTGGACCTTGGTATCGGGGCCGAGCATCTGGCCGCTCGCGATGCGGAAAAGCAGTGCGTATCCGATCTGGCCGGCGGCGCCGGTGACGGTGACCTTGACTGGGGTGCTCATGTTTTCTCCTTTATCGGGCAGCCGGCGGGCCGTCAGGCCATCGCCTTCTGCAGGTTCTCGTCAATCGAAGCGAGGAACTCCTGGGTCGTCTGGTGGGGCTGATCGGGACCGATCAGCAGGGCCAGGTCCTTTGTCATCTTCCCGCTCTCAACGGTTTCTATGCAGACCCGCTCCAGCGTCTCGGCGAAGCCGGTCACCTCGGGGGTCCCATCCATCCTTCCTCGTGCCGCGAGTCCCCTGGTCCAGGCGAAGATCGACGCGATCGGATTGGTCGAGGTCTGCTCCCCGGCCTGGTGCCGGCGGAAGTGGCGCGTCACTGTACCGTGAGCGGCTTCGGCCTCCACCGTCTTTCCGTCGGGGCTCATCAGCACGCTGGTCATCAGGCCGAGCGAGCCGAAACCCTGGGCCACGGTATCCGACTGCACATCGCCGTCGTAGTTCTTGCAGGCCCAGACATAGCCACCCTCCCACTTCAGGGCCGAGGCAACCATGTCATCGATCAGGCGATGCTCGTAACTGATGCCCGCCGCTTCGAAGTCGGACTTGAACTCCTCTTCGTAGACCTGCTGGAAGAGATCCTTGAAGCGTCCGTCGTATCGCTTCATGATCGTATTCTTCGTCGAGAGGTAGACCGGGTAGCCGCGATCGAGGCCGTACCTCATCGAAGCGCGTGCGAAGTCCCTTATCGAGTCGTCGAGGTTGTACATCGCCATCGCCACGCCGCCGCCGGGAAAGTCATAGACGTTCATCTCGATCGGCTCGGCGCCGTCCTTCGGGGTGAACGTCATGGTCAGCGTTCCTTCACCCGGGACCACCATGTCCGTGGCCCGGTACTGGTCGCCGAAAGCGTGGCGGCCGATCACGATCGGCTTGGTCCAGCCGGGCACGAGCCGGGGCACGTTCGAGATCACGATCGGCTCCCTGAAGATCACTCCCCCGAGGATGTTGCGGATGGTGCCGTTCGGGGAGCGGTACATCTTCTTCAGGCCGAATTCCTCTACCCGGGCCTCGTCGGGCGTGATGGTCGCGCACTTGACGCCGACGCCGTACTGCCTGATCGCCTCCGCCGCATCGACGGTGATCTGGTCGCCGGTCGCGTCACGGCTCTCCATGCCGAGGTCGTAGTACTTGAGGTCGATGTCGAGGTAGGGCAGGATCAGCTGATCCTTGATGAAAGACCAGATGATCCTGGTCATCTCATCGCCATCGAGTTCGACGACCGGGTTGGCGACTTTGATCTTCGTCAAGGCTTGGGCTTCCCTTCGTGGCTCGGGACTGAGGGGGTCGGAATGCGTCGACTCCGATGCTATCGGTGACGCGGCCACCGCAACATGCGCCTGTGCGATCATCAGGCCCGATGAGTGCAACGCATGAGGTCTTCAACCAGGCGACGCCGCTCGAGGACGTCAACCTGTTCGAGATCGACCTGCCGCTGCGCGAGGCACTGAAGCGCGAGGGTGGCGGCTGGGCCGAGGACCGGGCCTCCGCGCTCGGCGCGATATGCGGCTCGCGCGAAGTCCTTCGACAGGGCAGGGAGGCAAACGAGTTCCCGCCCCGGCTGAAGGCCTTCGACCGTTTCGGCAATCGAATCGACGAGGTCGAATTCCACCCCGCCTGGCACCAGCTCATGCACCTCGGCTTCGAACACCAGATCCACTCGCTGCCGTGGGTCGAGCCGCGGATCGGCGCCAACGCCGCCCGGGCCGCGATCATGACCCAGCTCAACCACGCCGAGGCCGGCGTCGGCTGTCCGATCTCGATGACTTTCTCGGTGATCCCCGCGCTGCGCCACCAGCCCGACGTCGCCGCAGAATGGGAGCCACGCTTCCTCTCTTCCGAATACGACGGCGAACTGCGCCCGCCTGAAACCAAGCCCGGCTGCGTCGCCGGCATGGCGATGACCGAGAAGCAGGGCGGGTCCGACGTGCGCGCCAATACGACGAGGGCCGTGCCGCTGAACGGCGGCGGACCGGGTGCCGAGTACGAGATCACCGGCCACAAGTGGTTCTGCTCTGCCCCGATGTGCGACGCATTCCTGGTGCTGGCCCAGGCCGACGCGGGCCTTTCGTGCTTCCTGCTGCCGCGCTTCACACCCGACGGTGAGCGCAACGGCTTCCACATCCAGCGGCTGAAGGACAAGCTCGGCAACCGCTCGAATGCCTCCTCCGAGGTCGAGTTCCGCTCGGCCTGGGCGCGGATGGTCGGTGAAGAAGGGCGCGGCGTGCGCACGATCATCGAGATGGTCGGCCACACCCGCCTCGACTGCGCGATCGGGTCGAGTTCGGGGATGCGGACCGGCATCGCCCAGGCCCTGCACCACACGGCGCACCGCTCGGCCTTCGGGAGGAAGCTGGTCGAGCAGCCGCTGATGCGCAACGTACTGGCAGACCTCGCGGTCGAATCCGAGGCGGCGACCGCATCGGTCATGAGGCTGGCCCGGTCCTACGACGAGGCAGCCGCGGGTGACGAGCGGGCCGAGCTGTTCAAGCGCATCGCTACGCCGGTGCTCAAGTACTGGGTATGCAAGCGGCAGACTCCGCATTCGGTCGAGGCACTCGAATGCTTCGGCGGCAACGGCTACGCCGAGGAATCGGGAATGCCGCGCCTGCTCCGCGAGAGCCCGCTGATGTCGATCTGGGAGGGCTCCGGCAACGTCCAGTGCCTCGACGCGCTGCGGGCCATGGTCAAGGCCCCGGCCAGTACCGAGGTGCTGTTCGACGAGATCGAAGAGGCCCGCGGCGGCGACGTCAGGCTCGACCGCTTCATCGACGGCGTGCGCGACTCGATCGCCGGCTCTCCGGAAACGCTCGAGGTCCGGGCACGGCGCGTGGTCGAAGGCATGGCTCTCGCACTCCAGGGCTCACAGCTGGTCCGCCACGGCGACCCGGCTGTGGCCGACGCCTTCTGCGCCTCCCGACTCGGGGGCGACTGGGGCGGCGCCTTCGGCACGCTGCCCTCCGGAACCGACTTCGAGACGATCATCGCCCGCGGCCTGCCGCAGGACTGAAGCGCTTCAGACCCAGCGTTCGCTGAGCCGGCGGGTCATCGCCTCGGCCAGGTCGATCGCCTGGTTGACCGTGTCGAAGTCGACGTTCTCGGCGAGGTCGTTCGGCCAGTGGTAGTTGGCCGGCTGCTTGTGCTCGGTGCACGAGCAGATCGAGACGGTCTGGTAGCCGGCGGCCAGCGGCTCGAGGCCGTCGGTGCCGTTGCGGATGCGCAGGTTGGGGTACAGCGGAATCCCGAGTTCGGCCGCCGTGCTGTCGGCCAGATCGAGGGCCGGCTGCGGGTACTCGTACATCTTCAGGAAGCCCTCGCCGCGCAGCACGGTCAGGTGCGGGGAACCGATCGTGTCGAGGTTGATGAAGAAGGTCGAGTCGGTGGGCAGCGACGGGAAGTGGCGTTTTCCGAAGGCGCGGATCCCCTCGCTGAAGGATTCCTCGGCACCGGCCGAGAGCAGGATGATGCGAAGGTCCGGCGGTGGCTCGTCGATGAAGCGACGGGCGAGTTCCAGCAGCGCGACAACGGCCGTGCCGTTGTCGTTGGCGCCGGGGACGACCCCCCTCATCGCGATGTCTGCCATCGACGCGGTGGAGCCGGCCGCCAGCAGCGCAGCCGCCGAAGCCAGCCTGCGGTCGCCGGTGGCGGCGGCCAGCGCCGCCAGGGCCGGCCCGGCGAGGACCGGGGCCATCAGCATCGGGCTGGTGTCGAGCTTGCGGAAGATCCCGGTCCGGGCCACCATTTCGGGGATGCCCGGGTGGAAGATCAGGCCGGAGTTGGCCGCGTCGTGGTGGGAAACCAGCACGACGGTGCGCCGGGCGGACGGATCGCCGATCTCGCAGATCACGTTGCTGGCCTCGCGCTCGGGCAGCAGCTTGCGCACGGGTCGCTCGTGGGGCGGGAAGTCGCGCGCGATCGCCGCCAGCCCCAGCAGCCCCAGCAGCCCGCCGAGCCCGCGGCGTCCGCCGAGCACGGCCAGCGCCCCTGCCAGCCCGGCCGCGGTCCCTATGCCGAGCGGCCACCAGTAAGTACCGTGGGCCGGCTCGGTCTCGATCCGGGCGTCGGCACCGATCTCGCCGAAGCGCTCGACGATCCACTCGGCCGCCTCGCGCTCGCCGGCCGAGGCCGAGGGGCGCTCGATCCGCTCGAGCTGCTCGAGCAGGCCGCGGATCGAGACCGGGCTGCCTCCGGGCGGGTCCGTTTCGCTGTGTCGAGGGGCTGCTTCCAAGCTCGGACAAATCTATCCGGCCGGGTCCGGACAGGCTCACCGCTTACCATTGGTCGCAATGTTCGGTGGTGGAAATACGATCACGCTGTTCCGGGTCCGCGGGATCACCGTAGCGGTGGACTGGTCCTGGTTCCTGATCCTCTTCCTCGTGATCTTCTGGCTCTCCGACTTCTACGGGAGCCTGCTCGACCAGCCGCCCGGGTCGATGGAGCCGTACCTGCTCGCGGTCGCCAGCGCGATCGGCTTCTTCGGCTCGATCCTGCTCCACGAGTTCGGCCATGCCGTGGTCGCGATCCGCAACGGCATCGGGATAAGCACGATCCGGCTCTGGATCTTCGGCGGCGTTGCCCAGATGGACCGTGAATCCGACAGCCCCGGTACCGAGTTCAAGGTGGCTATCGGCGGCCCGGTGGTGACCGCGCTGATCGCCGGCGCGCTGATCGCGATCGGGGTCGCGGTCTCCGGCAGCAGTGCCTTCGGCGACGCGGTCCGGCTGCAGGTCGGCGCCGACACCAGCGGCCTGATGTCGATGGTGGCCTGGCTCGCCGCGATCAACCTGATCGTGCTGGTCTTCAACCTGCTGCCCGCCTTTCCGATGGACGGCGGGCGCGTGGTCAGGGCGATCGCCTGGAAGGTCTCCGGCAAGCGCAGCTCGGCGACCAGGTTCGCCGCCGGCCTCGGCCGCATCTTCGGCTACCTGTTCATCGCGCTCGGCCTGCTCTGGGCGATCCAGGGCGCGGTCTTCAGCGGGATCTGGCTCGCCCTGATCGGCTTCCTCATAAACGGCTCGGCACGGGCGGCCACGGTCGAGACGACCGTGACCAGCCGGCTCGAAGGGATCAGGGTCGGCGACGTGATGGACGAGAGCCCTGTCTCGATACCGGACTCGGCCTCGATCCACCGGGCGCTCGACGAGTACTTCCTGCGCTACCAGTGGTCGTGGTTTCCGGTGACCGACGATGAAGGCCGCTTCGCCGGGGTGATAATCCGGGACGAGGCCGAGGCAGTGCCCGAGATCGATCGCGCCGGCACGACCGTGGGCGAGCATCTCGAGACCAGCAGCAGGGGCTTCCACATCCGCGAAGACGCGCCGCTGGAGAGCCTTCTCGGCAACCCGGACATGCGCAAGTTCGGCGCGCTGATGGTCACCGACCAGGCCGGGCGCCTCGCCGGCGTGGTCACGGTGGAGCAGCTCGGGCGCGCCCTGAAGCCGGGCTGAACGGCCCGGTCAGGAACCGCCGAGCCAGCCGCGGTCGGCCAGCAGCTCGGCCACCTGGACGGCGTTGGTCGCGGCGCCCTTCCTCAGGTTGTCGCCGACCAGCCAGAGGTTCAGGCAGCGCTCGTGGCTGGGGTCCCTGCGGATCCGGCCGACCAGCACCTCGTCGACACCGGCGCCCAGCAGAGCGGTCGGGTAGCGACCCTCGGATGGCTCGTCGATCACCCTCACACCGACGGCCGCGCCCAGCACTTCGCGGCAGCGGTCGGGACTGAGCTCTTCCCGGGTCTGGATGTTGAGCGATTCGGAATGGCCGGTGATCACCGGCACCCGGGCGCAGGTCGCGGAGATCCCGGCCTCGTCGCCGAGGCCGAGGATCTTGCGGGTCTCGGCCATGACCTTGCGCTCCTCGGTCGTATAGTCGTCTCCGTCCTTGAAGGTCTCGACCTGCGGCAGCACGTTGAAACCGATCTGATGGGGGTAGACCGATGGCGGGTCGACCTGCTCTCCGGCCAGGACCCGGGCCGACTGGGCCTTCAGCTCCTCGATCGCCTTCTGGCCCGTACCCGACACGGCCTGGTAGCTGGAGAGGATCAGCCGCTCCAGACGGGCCTCGCGGTGGATCGGAGCCAGCGCCATCATCATCACCATCGTCGTGCAGTTGGGGTTGGCGACGATGCCGCTATGGGCCCGGGCTGCGTCGTCATTCACGCCGGCGACGACCAGGGGCACGTCGTCATGCATTCTCCAGTAGCTCGTATTGTCGACCACGACGGCTCCGGCCTCTACGAAGCGCGGGGCCCACTCGGCGCTGACCGAGCCACCTGCGGAAGAGATCAGGATGTCTATCCCGCCGATCGTCTCCTCGCCGGGGACCACGCATTCGATCGACCCGTCCCCGAATGCGACAGACCGGCCGGCCGAGCGCCCGGAAGCGAAGGCGACGACCTCCCGGGCGGGGAAATCGCGCTCGGCGAGCACGCCGAGGATGGTCGATCCGACCGCGCCGGTCGCCCCGAGGACGCCGACCCTGTATCCGTCGCCGGCCATCAGGACGGAACGGTCGGGCGGTGCTCGCCGGTCGGGTCCTCCGGTACGACCGCGTTGTCGCCGAGCTCGAAGGCCTTGTGAAGGGCGCGCACGGCGTCGGGCACCTTCTCGGCGGCGATGACGCAGGAGATCTTGATCGGCGAAGTCGAGATCATCTCGATGTTGATGCGCTCGGCCCCCATCACCTCGAACACCCTGGCGGCGACTCCGGGGTGGCTGCGCATGCCGGCTCCGACGATCGAGACCTTGCCGATGCGCTCGTCGGTCCGCACGCTGTTGGAGATGTCGCCGAGTTCGGCGATCACGTCGACGGCCGTGGGCAGGTCGTCGCGATCGACGGTGAAGGAGAGGTCGGCCAGCGCGTCGTCGCCGATCGGTTCGTTCTGGATGATCACGTCGACGTTGACGTTGGCGTCGGCGAGGGCCCCGAAGATGCGGCCGGCCACACCGGGCTCGTCCTTGACGCCGACCACGGTCACGCGGGCCTCGTCGGCGGAGTGGGTCACGGCGGTTACAAGGGGTCGTTCCATGGTCTCGCTTTCTGGTAGCACGAGCGTACCGGGGAGGTCTTCGAAACTGCTGCGGCAATGGATCGGCACGCCGTTGTTGCGGGCGTACTCGACCGAGCGGAGCTGGAGCACCTTCGCACCCGAGGCAGACATCTCGAGCATCTCTTCGTAGGAGACGACCGGCAGCTTGCGCGCGTCGGGCACGATGCGCGGATCGGCGCTGAAGACGCCGGTGACGTCGGTGTAGATCTCACAGACCTTCGCCCCCAGCGCCGCCGCCAGGGCCACGGCCGTGGTGTCCGAACCGCCGCGGCCGAGCGTGGTGACGTCGCGGGAATCGGTGGAGACCCCCTGGAATCCGGCCACGAGCACGATGCGCTCCTGGCCGAGGGCGTCCCGGATCCGGTCCGCGCGCACGTCGATGATCCGCGCCTTCGTATGGGAAGAGTCGGTGACGATGCCGGCCTGCGAGCCGGTCAGCGAGACGGCCTCGTGCCCCATGTCGGTTATCGCCATCGCGCACAGCGCGCAGGAAACGCGCTCACCCGTGGAAAGCAGCATGTCCATCTCGCGGGCGTCAGGACGGTCGGAGATCTCATAGGCCATCGCAACGAGCTCGTCGGTGGTCTTGCCGCGGGCCGACAGCACCGCCACAACGCGGTTGCCCGCCTCACGGGCTGAGACGATCCGGCGCGCGGCACGCTTGAGCTCGTCCGGCCCTGACACCGAGGTGCCGCCGAACTTCATTACGACGATGTCGTCCTTCTCCGGCATGCGTCTCAGGATACGGATAAGGCCGGTGGCAGGCCGGCCAAAGCGCACCGGCCGCCCCATCGGATATCAATCCGCCTGCGCGATGAGCCCCTTCGAGACCGACACCGCCGTTACGCCCCTCGGGGAGGGCCGGTTCTCGGTGGAGCTGTCGGATCGGTGGTGGGTAGGCCGCGGACCCAACGGCGGCTACGTCGCGGCCCTGATGCTGCGGGCGATGAGCAAGAAGGCCGACTCGATCACGGGGCCGGACGATCCGCAGCCTCCGCGCTCGCTGACCGTTCACTTCCTCAACACCCCGTCGACCGGCGATGCCGAGATCGAGGTCACGGTCGAACGCCGCGGACGATCGACGATGTTCCTCTCGGCCCGGCTGGTCCAGGAAGGAGCGGTCCAGGGCAAGGCGATGGCGGTCTTCTCGGCCGACCGTCACGGGCCGTCCTTCATTCACACCGAAATGCCGGACGTCCCTGCGCCGGAGCATGGCGAAGAGATGGACACCAGCCTCGCCCCGGTCGCGGTTTTCTCTCGCTACCGGGCGATCCCGGCCCTGGGCGGAATGCCACTCGGCGGCGGCGAAAAGGCCGACACGGCCGGCTGGATCAAGCTGGCCGAACAAGACGAAGAGATGAGCCCGGAGCTGGCCGCGGCGATGCTCGACATCTGGTGGCCGGCGCCTTTCGTGGCGTTGAGCGAGCGCGCGGTCGCCCCGACGCTCGAGTACACGGTCCACTTCCCCAGGAAACTGCCGGTGGAAGGCTCGAAGCCCTCGGACTGGGTCCTGACCCGGCTGCGGGCCGACGAAGCCGTCGAAGGCCACTTCTCCGAGGACGGCGAACTGTGGACCCGCGACGGAACCCTGCTCGCCCGGTGCCGCCAGGTCGCGCTGCTCAAGAGCGTCAGCTGAACCCGGACCGGCTCAGTCGAGGCTGAGCCGGCCGGCCATCGCCTTGCCGAGGGTGACCTCGTCGGCGTGTTCGAGGTCGGCCCCGACCGGCAGGCCGCTGGCAAGGCGGGTGACCCGGGTGCGGTCGCGCAGCAGGTCGGCGATGTGCTGGGCCGTCGCCTCTCCGGTCGTAGTCGGGTTGGTTGCGAGAATCACCTCGTCGATACCCCCGGACTCGACCCGGCGCCGGAGCTCGGCGATCCGGAGGTCGCTCTCGTCGATCCCGTCGATCGGTGACAGCGCCCCGCCGAGCACGTGGTAGCGGCCGCGGAACTCATGGGTGCGCTCGAGCGGGATCACGTCGGCGGGTTCCTCGACCACGCAGATCACCGTCTCGTCGCGGCCCGCGTCCTCGCAGATCCGGCAGCGCGGCCCTTCGGCCAGGTTGAAGCAGATCTCGCACAGTCCGACCTTCTCCTTGACCTCGACGATCGCCTGGGCCAGGTTCCTGGCGTCGGCGTCGTCGGAGCGCAGGATGTGGAAGGCGAGCCGCTGTGCGGTCCGCCGGCCGATCCCGGGGAGCTGCGAGAGCTCGGCCGTCAGGCGGCTGAGCGGTGCCGGACCTTCGCTCATCCTCCCGGAAGACCGCCACCGCCGAGGCCGGGCATGCCCGGCACTTCGGGCATCTTCGAAGCGGCCAGTTCCTGCGCGGCACGGATAGCCTCGTTGACCGCGGCCTGCACCATCTCGGCGAGCATCTCGGCATCCTCGGGGTCGACCGCGTCGGGGTCGATCGCGACATCCCTGATGACCAGATCGCCCGAGATCTTCACCTTGACCATGCCGCCGCCGGCGCTGGCCTCGACCTCCTCGTCCTTCAGCGACTCCTGGGCCTGGAGCATCTCGTTCTGCATCTGCTGGGCCTGCTTCATCAGCGCGTTGATGTCCATGCCGCCCATGCCGCCGCCCATTCCTTTTCTTGCCATCAGATGACCTCTTCCGCGTTGAATTCAGACTTGACTCTCTCGACCAGCTGCTCCTCGTCGACCGCCTCCGGCGCCTCGACGGCCGGTGGTTCACCGGCCGCATCGGACGCCAGCTCCGTGTATTCGAGCACGTACTGCTCGCCGGTGACCGATGTGACCGCGGCCGCAAGCTGGCTGCGGCGGTCGGGCTTCTCTGCGTTGCGGCGGTTGAACTGCGATCCCGGCGGGAATCCGATCGTGATGCGCCCCGCCCCGCACCCGACCGGTCTCGTGCCGTCGAAGTACGACGCGGTGGGCCCGGATGCGAGTCCCCGGAGGGAGTCGAGCACGGCGGGCCAGACCTGCCCGAGCCGCTCGAGGTCGGGCAGGCCGGCGTCTTCCGCCACAGCGTCTGCGGGTTCCGGCGTGGGCTCGGCCGGAACGGCCGGCGCGGCTTCTCCGGCGGGATCCTCCGCGGCAGGCCCGGCTTCGGCCGCCGGATGCCCGGACGCTGGTGCGGCGCTGCCGCCGCCGGGCTGCGCAGCGGGCGCCGCTTCGGAGGCCGGAGGCTCGGGATCCGGAGCCGGGGCTCCGGCCGGACGACCGGCCGGAGCCGCTCCCCCCTGTTCGAGCCGCTCCAGCCTCCGGACCAGTCCCTGTGTACCGGGATCGAGGTCGGGGCGCGCGGCCTTCAGCAGCGCCACCTCGACCGCCAGCCGCGCTTCGTCGCCGTTGCGGATCGAGCCGAGCGCAGCGGCGATCTCGTCGATCGTCCGGATCAGGTTGGCCGGGGCGATCGCCCGGGCCTGGGCGCTCAGCCGCGGGGCGTCGGTGGCCGTCACGGCGAAGGCCTCGGGAATCTCACCGGTGGTCTGCGTCACGAGCAGCACCCTCAGGTGCCCGAGCAGGTCCCGCGCGAACTTCGCCGGGTCGCGCCCGCTGCGGGCCATGGAATCCACTGCTACGAGCACGCCCTTCGGGTCGGCGGCGATGACCGAGTCGACCACGCCGAAGAGCAGGTCGGCATCCGGCGCGCCGAGCAGTTCGAGCACGTCGTCGATCTCGATCGAATCGCCGCTGTAGGCGAGCAGCTGGTCGAGCGTCCCGAGGGCGTCGCGGAAGCTGCCAGACGCCGAGCGGGCGATCATCGAGATCGCCGCCGGTTCGATCCGGATCGACTCGGCCGAGGCGACCCTGGCCAGGACCTCGCTCAACTGCTCTACCGAGGGCCGCTGGAAGTCGAAGCGCTGACAGCGGTCGGCGATCGTCGGCATCACCTTGTGGGCCTCGGTCGTGGCGAGGATGAAGATCGTATTCGGCGGCGGTTCCTCGAGCGTCTTGAGGAAGGCGTTCCAGGCCTCCTTGGTCAGCATGTGGGCCTCGTCGAGGATGTAGACCTTCCAGCTGCCGGCGGCCGGCGCGAAGGCGACGCGCTCGCGCAGGCTGCGGATGTCGTCGACCGAGCGGTTCGATGCCGCGTCCATCTCGATCACGTCAACCGATGTCCCGGCGGCGATCGAGCGGCAGGATTCGCACTCGCCGCACGGCGTCAGTGTCGGCCCGCCGCGCTCGCAGTTGAGCGATGCGGCGAGGATCTTCGCCATCGAGGTCTTGCCGGTCCCGCGCGATCCGACGAACAGGTAGGCGTGGTGGACCTTGTCGGATTCGATTGCGTTCGAGAGGGTGCGGACTACGTGGCGCTGGCCGACGACCTGGTCGAAGGATGCGGGGCGGTGGCGCCTGTAGAGGGAGGTGGCCTGGCTCATCGGAAGAGGATTCAGTCTACCCACGGCACGGGACGCCGCAGGCGGCCGGAGTTCCCGCGACAATGCCCGGATGGCACAGTCGAGTCGGGCCCGGCAGTGGGCAGAGCCGCTTGCGTTCATCGCCGCCGTCTCAGCGGTGCTGCTGTTGATCTTCCCGAAGGGATTCCCCAACTACGACACGATCTATTACCTGCTGTGGGGTCGCGAGATCGCCGAGGGAATGAGCCCCGACTACAGCGCGCCGCTCGCCCCGACCCCTCATCCCCTCTACGACCTGCTCGGTGCCGTGCTCTCTCCGCTCGGAGACGGCGCGATCACGGTCGCCGTGGTGCTCGCCTACGTCAGCCTCGGACTGCTGGCCTGGCTGGTCTACCGGCTCGGTGCCGCGTGGCTGGACCGGCCGATCGGCCTGCTGGCGGCTTTCCTCGTGATGACCAGCGCGCCGGTGCTGAGCAACGGCCTGCGCGCCTACATCGACATCCCGTACATGGTCTTCGTCCTCGCCGCGCTGCTGATCGAGACCAGGCGCCCGCGGGCCGGCTGGCCGGTGCTGGTGCTGCTGGCACTGGCCGGCCTGCTGCGGCCCGAGGCCTGGCTTTTCGCGGGCTTCTACTTCGTCTACCTGGCGCTTGACTTCCGGCTCGACCCTGGAAACGACGAGTCGCACGACACGGCCCGCCGGCCCGGCGTCGACCTCGGCCGGCTGCGAGTCCAGTTGCGGCAGACCGGCATCGACCGCAACCTCGTGCTGATGGCCTGCCTCGCCGCCGCCGGTCCGGTGATCTGGGTCCTGTTCGACCTGGTCACCACCGGTGACGCGCTGTACTCGTTCACCGGGACCCGCGAGACCGTGGAGACCCTCGAGCGCGACACCGGCCCGGCCGACGTCGTGCTCTACGGCCCGCGCCGGCTCGGAGAGGTCATGCAGTGGCCGGGCATGGTCGGCGCGCTGCTCGGCATCGTCTTCTGCCTGAAGACGATGCCGCGCCGGGTCATGCTCGGCTTCGTCGCCGCGGTCGCGGCCCTCGTCGCATTCGCGATCATGGGGGCAGCCGGCCTGGCGATCATCCCCCGCTACACGATGCTGGCCGCGTCGATCCTGTTCATCTTCGCCGCCGCATCGGTGCTCGGGTGGCGACTGCTGGAGCCGGGCCACACGTGGCGCCGGCCGTGGCAGGCGGCCGCCGTGCTGGTCGTGCTGCTGTACGTCGCCTGGCTGCCCAACCAGTACGACCTGCTCAGCAAGGTGGACCGCGACCTGAGCAACCAGAGTCTTGTCGAGCGCGACCTCGAGGCCCTGGTCGACGAGGGCGCTTTCGTCCCACCGAGCGACCTGCCGGGCGGTGGCGGACCCGGCGTCGAGAGCTGCCTGCCGATCTCGGTCCCGAACCACCGCGCCGTCCCCCGGCTGGCCTTCTGGCTCGACATCCGGCCTCGTGACGTGGTCAGCATCGCCGCCGCCGGCGAGCAGCCCGGCGAAGGCTTCTTCCTCGCCCCGGCCCGCGACTTCACCGTCGAGAACTTCATCCTCGACCCGGGCGAGCCGGGTCGAGCCGTAACCGAACCGCCTCCCGGCTTCGAGCTCGTCGCCGAGAACCGCTCCTGGAAGCTCTACACCAGCTGCGTGGCCGGCTGACCTTCCCGCCAGGAGCTCCGCAGCTCCGGTTCGAGTTGCCGCCAGCACCCGACGCGTTCTCGAACCAGAGCGTCTTGCCGACTGCCGACGCCGCGCATCCCGTGCTCCGGTTCGACCTGACGCCGGTGCTCGACCACTACTCGAACCAGAAGGGGCGGTGTCTCGCTCAGTCCGGGAGCTTGCCTGTGATCACGTAGCGCAGGACGGCCGCCACCTGGGCCGGGGTGCGCGCCGTCGCGCGGGCTGCGGCGTCGACCTCCTTCAGCGCGTGGTCGAACTCGGTGTCGTGCTGGGTGATCACCGGCTTGCCCATCGCCGACGCGTAGCCGGCGTCGAAGGCGGCGTTCCACTGGCGGTACTTGTCGCCGAAACGCACGACGACGACGTCTGCGTCCTCGATCAGCGTCTGCGTGCGGATCGAGTTGACCCCGGCGCCCTTGTGGTCGGCCCAGAACTTCTCCGGCTCCTCGCCGAGCGTGCCGGTACCCGCGGCATCCGAGGCCGGGTGGTCGGTCACGGGCGAAGTGAAGCGGACCGGCAGGCCCTCACAGGCCCCGGCCACCTCACGGCGCCAGTCGGAGTGGATCTCGCCGGCCAGGTAGACATTCCATTCTCTGTCCATGGGCCGATTCTGCCACGCGCATCCGCGACGTCAAGTCCGCGGTGCGCGGGCCTTCGGTGGCGCGTCGCCGTAGAGGATCGAGGCGATCTTCCTGATGTCGTCGATGGCGTCCCCCTCGGACGGTTGGCCGTCGCTGAGGACCGCGACCGAGCTGACCGTGCCGTTCGGATGGCGCAGCAACGCCACCTGGTGGACCATCTCCCCGAGCCCGGTGGCCCGCCACCCGCCCTTGAAGTGGATCTTCCACGCGGGCCCGATCGACTCCGGGATTCCCCACCGCTGCTCCGGGGCGATCGACGCGAGCTGGCGGCGGGCCCAGGCGGCGTCGGGGCCGGCATGTTCCTGCCCAGTCCGCGCATGAACCGGGCCATGTCGACGGCGGAGATCTGCGCGTTGGCCCAGTATCCGTAGACGTCGAAGTCCTTCATCCCCGCCTTCTTCGCAACCTCGTAAAGACCCGCGTCTCCGACGCGGTAGTAGATCTCGTCGGCCGCCGCGTTGTCGGAAATCGTGATCATCGCCTCGAGAACCTCCGCAGTCAGCGGGTCCATTTCGAGGCCTTCACTCCTGAGCCTGCGCAGTTCGGCCGCGAGCAGCATCGCCTTGACGACGCTGGCCGAGACGAAGCGCCGGTGACCCTCGAAGCCGTCCAGCCTTCCCCGGCTGTCGATGACCGCGAAAGAAAGCAGGCCCTCGTCCCGGTTGGCATAGCGACGGGCATGCCTGACCGGCCATCTGCCCGGGTATGCGGGCGGTCGTGCCTCGCGAGCGGGCGGCAAGTCGGCGAAGGGCGCCACCAACGGGAATTTGGCCGGCCGGCCGGCGGGGTCAGCCGACGGCATCGCGACTTCCCCGGAACCTTGGATCGCCGAGGTCGAACCGAGCGCGAGCAGGGCGAATACCGCGCACGTAACGGTCCCGACGCCCACCAGTTGCTTCATGCGCGAAGCCTGCCGGCGCCGGTAGGAGCGTTCGATTTCACGTCGCAGCCTCGGGCGCGCGCGGCCCTCCGACCACGGGGGAGACGGGACGCGCAATTCGCGGTTGCGGGAACTCTCTGAGGGCAGCTCCGTGATGCTCGGTGACGCTACGCATGCGGCAGACCTTGGAGGTGAACCTTCTGTGAACGAAAAGTGGACCGTGCATCCGTCTTCGAAACGAAGTCACCGGGCGTATCCATCGAGTTCGGCTCGGGTAAGGCTGACCCGTGGCACCCGTAGTTTCCGCTTAAGGCTGCTTCCTTCCGGACCTGACCTGGTTCACGGGCTTGCGTCGCACGGGACCTGACCGTCAACACCTCCCTCGGTGTACTGGCCCCGGTGGCCAGCCCCTCGGAACGGAATTCGGCCTTGCTAAAGCGGATTGCAAGTGACAGGGCACCGCTGACTCCCCGCCTAGCACGGTCCACCGGAGATCGTAGCCGATAGGCGCATCAGGTGGGCCGAGCGGCGTCCCGCCGCGGCGCCTTCCCTTCTATGATTGGCGGCTCCCGGGCGCGTAGCTCAGCGGGAGAGCGCTCGCTTCACACGCGAGAGGTCGCTGGTTCGAAACCAGCCGTGCCCATCCTCAGGAGAGCCCGTCAGGAGAGCCGTGAGCAATACGAACCCCAAAGGACAAGCCGCCGAGCGCGGTCCGTTTGATTCAACCGCCTGCGTGATCGGGGCCGGAGCCTCCGGGCTGGCGACCGCCAAGGCCCTGGTCGACAGGGGCGTGGCCTTCGACTGGTTCGAGAAGGGCTCGATGGTCGGTGGGCTGTGGCGGATCGACAATGACAACGGCGGAGCGGCGGCATACGAGACGCTCCACCTGAACAGCTCGCGGCCGCTGACCCAGTACCCCTCCGAGCCGATGCCCGAGGACTGGCCCGACTACCCGTCGCACGAGCTGATGGCCCGTTACTTCCAGGACTTCGCCGATCGCCACGGGCTCACCGGGCGGATCAGCTTCAACACCCCGGTCGAGAAAGTCGAACCGCTGCCGGGACCCGGGCGGCACGGCGAGCACGGCTGGGCCGTCACCACGCCGGCCGGGACCAGGACCTACGAGCACGTATTCGTCGCCAACGGCCACCACAGCGAACCTTCGATCCCCGACTTCCCCGGGGAGTTCACCGGCGAGTCGTTCCACGCCCACGACTACCTGAAACCCGAGGTGTTCGAGGGCAAGGACGTGCTGGTGATCGGGGTCGGCAACTCGGGAATGGACATCGCCTGCGACGCCTGCAAGCTGGCCGGCAGCGTCTCGGTGGTCACCCGGCACGGCGTCCACGTGCTGCCGAAGTACGCCTTCGGCCGTCCGATCGACCAGTTCGGCTCCCCGGTCAACGCCTACCTGCCGTTCCCGGTCGAACGCAAGGTCTACGAAGTCATCCAGCGCTTCTCCAACGGAAGCCCTGAGAGCCGCGGCCTGCCGAAGCCCGACCACCGCCTGCTGTCGGCGCACCCGACCGTGTCGTCGGAATTCTGCGACCGGGTCGGCCACGGCGACATCGCGATCAAGCCGGGCGTGGAGCGGCTCGACGGCCGCACCGTGCATTTCGAGGACGGCAGCTCGATCGACGTCGACCTGCTCGTCTACGCGACCGGATACCGGGTCTCCCTGCCGTTCTTCGACCCGGAGGTCTACGACCCGGCGGGCAATACGATGCCGCTGTATGAGCGCGTGCTCACGCCCGAGCTGCCCGGGCTCTTCTTCATCGGGTTCGTGCAGACCGTCGGTTCGAACATCCCCCTGATGGAACTTCAGGCCGAATGGGCGGCGGATCTCGTCACGGGAGCCTGCGTGCTCCCGTCCGAAGATGAAATGCGGCAGTGGATCGCTGCCGACCAGGCGGCCATGCAGCGGCGCTACGTGCGATCCGCGAGGCACACCATGCAGGTCGACTTCTGGCGCTACTCCGCTGCGCTCAAGCGCTGTCGCAGTCGCACCGGGGCCGACCCGGCCGGCATCATCGAACGCCTGCCGAGAGCGATCACCGACCGGTTGATGCGGGCCAGCGCCTGACCCGCGCGCCGCGGCGCTGCGGTTTCACCGCCCGCGCTCGGCCAGATAATTCAAAGCGGCGGCGCGTGACTCTTCGTCGGCCAGCGCCGAGAGGGTGACCTCGGCGTCGCGGAAGCTCTGGCCGGTCGGGTAGGCCTGCTCGACCGAGGCATCGACGAGCTGCTTCGTCTGCCGGATCAGGAAGCCCGGCTTCTTCGAGAGCCCGGTGGCGAGTGCTTCCACCTCCGGTTCGAGCAGATCGGCGGGCACGACCCTGTTGAGGAAACCGAGTGACTTCGCTTCGCCGGAGGTGAAAGGCCGGCAGGTGAGTACGAGTTCCTTGGTCATCGCGGGACCGAGTTCGCGGACCAGACGCGGGATGCCGCCCCAGGCGAGCGGTATGCCGAAGTCGACCTCGGGGATCGAGAAGCGCGTGCTTTCGGCCGCCACCCTCAGGTCGCAGGCGGCGGCCAGCACCAGGCCGCCTCCGACGCAGTGTCCGTGGATGCGCGCGATCGTGATCGCCGGGATCGCAGAGACCGCCTCGGCCATCCTGCGGCCGAGGTCGATCGTCGAAGCCGAGGGCGGGCTCGCTGCGGCGGCGTCGAGATCGAACCCGGCCGAGAACGCCCTGCCCTCGCCAGCGACGACCGCGACCTTCAAATCCGGTTGCGATGCGAGTCGGCCTGCGGCATCGATCAGCTCCTCGAGAACGACAGGGCTGAGCGCGTTCAGGCGGTCGGGACGGCCGAGGGTGATGCGGGCGACCGGCCCCTCGCGCTCGACCCTGATCGTCTCGTATCCGCTCTCCGGCTCATCCATCGCCGGGACGCTACCGCAGAACTGTGGGACGCTTCCCGGCACGATGGAGTCTCCCGAACAGATCCGCATCGACGCGAACGGCCTGAGCTTCACTGCCCTCGCCTGGGGAGACCAGGGCGGACCGCCGGCGCTGCTGGTCCACGGATATCCCGATACCGCCTGGACGTGGCGACACCTCGGTCCGCATCTGGCCGGACTGGGCTGGCGGGCCGTAGCCCCTTTCACCCGCGGCTACGCCCCGACCGACCTTGCCCCGGACGACCGCTACGCCGTCTCGGACCAGGCCGGGGACCTGCTGGCGATCCACGAGGCGCTCGGTGGCGACAGCCGGGCCGCGCTGATCGGCCACGACTGGGGCGCCGTGGCCACCTGGCAGGTCGCTTCGGTCGAGCCGGAACGATTCGACTCCTTCGTCGCGATGGTGGTGCCGCCTCCCGAGGCGGTCGTCGCGCCCCTGAAGTCCCTCCGCACGTTTGCGGTCGCAGCGCGTCAGATCAGGATGAGCTGGTACTTCCTCTTCAACCAGCTGCCCGGATCGGAGCGCAGCCTCGACTGGCTGATCCCGAAGCTGTGGCGCGACTGGTCGCCGTCCTACGACGCGAGCGGGGACCTGCCGCGAGTCTTCGAAGCCCTTGACGCACCGGGCCGCCGCCGCGCGGCCCTGCGCTACTACCGCAACACGCTGACCACCAACCTCGGCGAGCTGCTGGAGATGGACCCGAAGGCTCCGGTGCTCTACCTGCACGGCGAAGACGACGGCTGCGCCCAGGCGGCCATCGGCGCGATGCACGCCGACCGTCTTCCGGCCGGCAGCCGGTTCGAGGCCGTGTCCGGCGCCGGCCACTTCCTCCACCTCGAGGATCCGGAGCGCGTGAACCGGCTGGTCGGCGACTGGATCGGCTCGTCCCGCTGAGCGGGATCCACTAGCCGCCTTCGCCACGGGCGCGCACCGTTGCCGCTTCGACCGCCTGCGCGACCTTCCTTGCCCTCGTTTCGGGCCGCTTGGCGAGAATGACCTGACGGAGCAGCTCCTTCTTCATTCCCGGGGGCATCGAGTCGTATCCGCGCGCGGCTTCGGGGTCGGACCTCAACGCCTGCGAGAGGTCGTCCGGTACCTCCAGCGCCTCGATCGCGTCGAGCATCGTCCACGAGCCGTTCTCCACGGCGGCAGCGATCGCCACCTCGCCGGGCTCTTCCATCCTTCCCTTCGCCCGCAGCTCCTCGATTCTCTGCTTGTTCACCCTCGACCACCCGCTCTTCGGGCTGCGGCGGGCGAACAGGGTCAGGTACCGGTGCTCGTCGAGCCGGTTGACCGTGCTGTCGATCCAGCCCCAGCAGAGCGCCTCGTCGCGCGCTTGGGCGTAGCTGACCGAAGGCACGTCCCCGTCCTTCTTCGAGTTCGTGACCCAGACCGGTCCGCTGTCGGCGTGGTTGTCACGCAGCCATGCGCGCCACGCGGCGAGGTCCGGGGCTTCGACGATGGGCTTGCCGTCCTTGTGGTCGGGCATCGGCGACCGATTGTAGGCTGGCGGCGTGGCCGAAGCAGGGGACCGGTTCGACATGCCCGAGGGCAGCTCTTACACAGTCGTGACTCCCGCTGCCGCGACCGGCGGCGACTACGTCGAGATGGAGTTCGTCCTGCCGGACGGCTGTGTGCCGCCGCCGCCACACATCCACCCCGGCCAGGTAGAGAGCTACGAAGTGATCGAAGGGAAGTTCGACGTGATGGTCGACGGCAAGTGGACGACGCTCTCGCCGGGCGAATCGGCGTCGGTACCCGCGGGAACCATGCACACTTTCCGCAACCGCTCCGGGCAGACGGTGAGGGTGAAGAACTGGCACCGCCCCGCGAAGCGCTTCGAGGAGTTCATCGAGCGCATGTACACGTCGCTGGACGAAGCCGGCATAAGGCGCAGTCGCGACCCGCGCATCTTCATCTGCCTGTCGGCGGTGATGCTCGAGTACCCGGAGACGCTCGTTCCGGCCCGGACCCGGGACCGGCTGCCGATGAAGCTGCTCGCCCTGCTCGGACGGCCGCTCGACATTCCGCGTGGGTCCCGCTGACCGACTCAGGCCACGGGCTGGTTGACAGGGGCCGGCGGGGCCTCTGCCTTGGCCGCGACCGGTTCGCCGCGCCTTGCGGGCCGATGGACCTTGATGTACTCGGCGGCGTAGTAGCTGCCGATGACGAAGGCGGCCGCGAGGACCTGCGCCCCGATCGTCTCCCAGGTCGGGTAGATCTCGAACCAGGCCCCGACCCATCCGGGGATGACGTCGGATCCGAGTTCGTGCTTCGGCAGCCAGCCGAGGTCCTGGAAGGTCGCGGCGGTGCCGCCGACCATGACCACGAGAACCGCGCCGATCATCACACCGGTGGCGATCAGCATCTTCTTGTACGGAAGCTTGCGCTGCAGGACGAAGACGAAGGTGCCGGCCACGGCGGTCAGCGCCAGGCCGATCGCCACGCCCTGGAGCACGACCGGTGCCCCGGCGGTGACGCGCAGGTTCTGCAGGAACAGGACGGTCTCAAAGCCCTCGCGGTACACGCTGGTGAAGCCGAGCGCGATCAGTCCGATCACGACGCCGATTCCCGCCCCGCCCATTACCTCCCTGCGGCGCCGGTTGTGTTTGGCGATCCAGCCTGACCAGTAGACCTTGTGGACGAACCAGTTGAGCACCACGAGCAGCACGACGACAGCGAGGAACCCGGTAATCGCCTCGAGCCGCATGCCGAGTCCCGACAGCTGATGGAGGATGGCACCGGCACCGACCCAGGTCAGCACCGAGGCACCGAAGGCGACGAGCGCGCCGGCCAGCACCGGACGGCGGTGCTCGATGTTGGCCCCGCGGAAGCTCGCGGTCACAGCGGCGAGGATCAGCACGGCTTCGAGCCCTTCGCGGAAGACGATCATCGACGAGTTGAATACGGCCGTCGTATGGCTCATCTCGCCCCGGGTCGCCTCGGACGGGTCGGCGGGACCTGTGTCGCCGGTCGCCATCAGGTAGACGAGCCCCGAAATGAGCCCGAAGCCGAGCATGTACCAGGCCAGGCGCGACGAGAGCGGCAGCTTCCAGCGGCGCCCGGTAGCCTGATCGCAGAAGCGCTCTTCTGCAGCGGGATCCGGTGCCTCGGGCGCCGTGGGATTCTCGTTTGGACTCGACAAGTTAGGGCACCCTAACAGAAGCCGGCCGAACCGGGTGCCGGAAACTCCGGTCCACCGCAGGCGGGCAGACCCGTGAGGCTCCTGCGCCGGTCAGTCGACGTCGGCGAACTTCGAGCTGCGGGCGACCTTGAATGCCGGGAAGATCGCGAAGGGACTGATGTAGCCGGTCACTTCGTCCATCGGCACGTTGACCGACCTGACCCGGTCCGACTTGTTGCCCTCGATCGACCTCACGGCCCTGCCGTCGCGATCGATCTTTCGCACTATGCCCATGTGACTGCCACCGTAGACCACGGCGAAGCCCGGCCTCGCGCGGTATGAGAAGTACCCGTTTCTCTTCGCCCACCTGGTCATGTCGCTGACCTGGATGGCAACGGTGGTCCGGTCGCGGGACCGGCGCAGGTAGCGCGTGCCGAGGTAGTCGTCGAAACCGTTCCGGCTCCAGACCCACGTAGTAAAGGCGACGCACCACTGGTCCCTGATGCTGTACGGCGCCACCCTGCCTTTGCCGTTGCGATAGCGCGGGACGTTGTTGCTGCGGCGTTCAGCCACCTTCTTCGCCAGCTCATCCCTTGCCAGCCTGACGATCGGCTGCGTGTCGGGAACCTCGACAGAAGGAGGCGGAATCGTGAGCCCCGACGCGGGCGCCGGAAGGGCCAGCGCGAGCAGCACTGCAGCGGCGGTCAACGGGACCGGCAGTTTCGAACGCTTTTCGGATTGCGGGCTGGACATACGTCGCCGGGGCCGTGGATACCGGGCATCACCGGACCCGACAGGTTAGAGGCCCCCGCCCGGCTGCGCAAGGCCCCGGTCGCAGCTGAAAGCGCGCGCTCACCGGCTCCGGCTGGTCTGCCGGCAGCACCTATGCTTCCCGCTCCGGGAGCCCGCCCGCCGGAGCGGGCATCGAAACGGAGTCGAAATGAAACGGTCAATCAGCCTGCTGCTTTTCATCGCGTTCGTGCTCGGGCCGGCGACGGGAACCGCAGCCCCCACGGCCGACACGCCCGGGGCGACGGACCTCGAGGCGATGGAGGCCGTCTTCAGCGAGGGACTCGACTCCGACGGGGCGCCGGCAGGGGCGCTGGCCGTCGTCGACCGGGACCGCATCGTTCGCACGGCCGGCTTCGGCCAGGCCGACGGCACGGGGCGGGACGCGACGGCCGACACTCCGTTCCTGCTCGGGTCGACCAGCAAGTCGTTCACGGCGATGGCGGTCATGCAGCTGGCCGAGGCCGGAAAGGTCGAGCTCGACGCGCCGGTCACCGACTACGTGCCGGAATTCGAGCTGGCCGGAGATTCGGCCGAGCGCGTGACAGTGCGACAGGTCCTGACCCACACCAGCGGCCTGCCGCTCAATGCTGCCGGCGGGCCGATCCTCAAGGGCGCCTCCGAAGGCACACCGCTCGAGGCGCTGGCGGAGCTGCGCGGCAAGGAGTTGTCTTCCGAGCCGGGCACCGAGATGGCCTATGTCAACGCGAACTACGTGCTCGCCGGCCTGGTCGTCGAGCGAGCCTCGGGGATTCCGTACGCGCAGTACGTCGAGAGCCGGATCTTCGATCCGCTCGAGATGAAGCAGAGCTTCGCCGAGCCGGCAGCGGCCCGGGCGGCGGGCCTCGCGGCCGGCCAGCGCTACATCTTCGGCCTCGGAGACGAGACTGGTACGTCCTTCCACCCGGCCACCCTGGCGGCCGGCTACCTGATGTCCTCGGCCAACGACCTGGCGCTGTACCTGGCCGCACTGCTCAATGAGGGAGTCGGCCTCAACGGGCAACGAGTGCTCTCACGAGAAGGCGTGCGGGAGATGCTCACCGCGGGCGAGGCGACAACGAATCTCGGGCAGTGGGCAGACGGTGTCGAGTCGCGATACGCGATGGGCTGGTTCGTCGGCGGCCCGTGGGACGAACCGGCCGTGCTCCACCCCGGCGACGCCGTCGATTCGAGCTCGATGCTGGTCCTGCTGCCCGAGCGCGGAACAGGCGTCGCGACGCTCGTCAACGCCTCGAACGAACTCCCGGTGCCGGGCAACCCTGCCGCCATCCCCCGGACCCAGAGAAACGCGGTCGACGCCCTGATCGGAGAGCCGGTCAGCACCGGCGTTTCGGTGCGGACCTTCTACTTGCTCTTCGACATCGCGGTCCTGCTGCTGGTGGCCCTGTCGGCTTTCGCCCTGTACCGGGCCGTGAGGGACGCGCGCCGGTCGAGACCTCCGGCACATCGCGGCCTCGCCATGGCGGCGATCCCGGTTTGGCTCGTCGCGGCCGGGTTCTTCATCTTCTACCCCGCGATAGTCGGCTACGGCTCGGTCGCGATGCTCGCGTGGCACCCGGACCTGGCCGTATCGGTCTGGCTGATCGGCACACTGCTCGCCGGAGTGCTGGTCGCCCGCGTGGTCTGGCTGGCCCGGACCCGGCACTCGGCCGGCTGAGCCGCATCCGCCGGCCCGGAGGGGCGAAGGCCGCGGGTCTCACCACGGCCGTCGGCGGGCCGTCGGACTTCCTTAAGGCGGTTCAGCCGCCGTTGGCGGCCGGCACGTAGTCGCGGCTGGGCTGGCCGCGCAGTGCGGTCGGCACCGGCAACGGAGTTCCCTTGGCCGTGGCGCCCCCGAGGACCGGCAGGACGACCTTCGACGGGAACCTGCCTCCGAGGCCGATCACGTTGCGGATCGAGCCATCCTCGATCGTGTCGAAGTCCCAGATCTGGCGATCGCCACCGGGGGCCTGGACGTTGATCCGGATGCTCGAACCGGCCCGGAAAGCGTGTGCGACCTGGAAGATCGGGACCCTGACCAGCTCGAACCTGCCCCGGCGCATGTTCCGCCGGTCCTTGCGCAGATGGGTCGGCACCGGGTTCAGTGCGGTGGACTGGCGGCGGTCCAGCCTGCGGTGTGAAGCCCTCAGCCAGCCGTTCTGGACCAGGGTCTCCTTTCCGTCAGGCCTGACTTCGGTGATCGTCGCCTGGATGTCGGTATCCCGTGCCGACGACTTGATCCACAGGTCGAGGCTGGACGGTCCACCCAGGACCGTGTCCCTGGCCAGGACCGGCGAGATGAAGCCGAGGCCGTTCCCGCCCGCGATCGGTGCCCAATCGTAATCGGGCTGGGCGACCCAGGAGTCCGACTCGTTGGCCCCGTTGAGGGTCTGCGCTGGCCTCGCCGACGGATCACCCTTATAGGCGGCGGAGGCGAACTTCTTCGACTTGCCGCGGTTGAGCCTGCCGCCTTTGCCCAGGTACCACGTGGTCGGGCTGGTCTGCCGGATCGGCCAGCTCTTGTAGTTCAGCTCCCACGCAGCGCCGATCGCGCCGGGCTTTCCGTCGATGGCCGCGCCGTTGTCCATCAGCAACCGGGTCCGCTTGTAACCCTTTCGGAAGTCGGCCTTCGCCTGGCTCAGGCTCGTGTAGTCGGCGAACTGCGACTGCTGGACCGGCAGCGCCGGCGCATCGGCCAGGAACTCGTAGAGCTCACCGCTGAGAGCCAGGATGAGCGGGGGTACCTCGGGGATGCGGTCGGCGACGAACAGGTTCATGAACTCGACCCAGCGGGTGATGGTGCTCGGACCGAGAGAGTCGGCGTGAACGCCGTTCGTCAGGTTCAGCCAGACGTCGCGGTTCTGCTTCGGGAACTTCCTGAGGCTGTCCACGAAGTGGCCCCCGGTCTGCTCGTCCTGGAAGGCGCCGACCAGGAAGGTCGGTACCCGGATCCGCTTGATCCAGTTGCCCGGAGTGCGATCCCTGAAAAGCGAAGGCGTGCGGAATTCGTTCTCCGCATTCAGGTTGCTGAAGTCCCGGGTCTGCAGCCTCAGAGTCTGGTTGGCGGCACAGTTCCGGTCGAAATCCGGGTGCTCAGGGTCGGAGAGGACGCGCGCGTAGGCCTGCCCGCCTTCGGGTGCCGGCTCGGCGTCGCGAGCCCGGTCGGCAACCCACGACGCCGCGAATCCCTTGTTGGTGATCCCGCCGGCGGGGTAGATCTCGTCGGTGACCGACAGCGGCGATATCGCGGCGAGCGAGGGTGGCCTCGTGCCCGCGGTGAAGAGCTGCGTTATTCCCGAGAAGGAGATTCCGCCCATGCCGACCTTGCCGCCCTTGACCCAGTCCTGGGCGGCGACGGTTTCGATCGCGTCGTAGCCGTCGTAGGTGGTCGGCAGGCCGAAGAGGTCGAAGGCGCCGCCGGAGCAGCCCGAGCCGCGCATCTGCACCGACACCACGGCGAAATCGAGCAGCGGACCGAGCAGTGACCCGACCGCGGTCGAAGTGGCGGGAGCAAGCGGGTCAGTCGGCCCTCCGCCTACCACCTGGTCGACGAGCGAGTTCGGTGCGGCCACCTGGTAGCCCGAGTACTCCACGTAGGTCGGGAAGGGTCCGTCGGCCATCGTCTTGCCGACCGGTAGCCGCACGGTCATGGCCAGCTCGATGCCGTCCCGCATCCTCACGTAGTTCAAGCCCTGCTCGAGCTGCGTTCTCTCGTAGAAGGAAGGCTTCGGGTTCGCATCCGGCCGGCGCACCCTGAATCTCTTCGTTCCGTAGACCTCGCCGCCCTTGCGAATGCGCACCGAGTACCCGGGGCCGGGCTTGACCCGGTAGAAGATCCTGCTGCCGAACCGGTCGGCCGTCGACTTGCGCAGAACCCTGTTCTTCGGCGAAACCAGCATCAGCCTGTCGCCGGGTTCGGCGTCGACCACATAGGCCTCGCCGACACTGCCGCGGGCTTCGAATGCGGCCGGGGCCGTCTTCTTCGGCGCAGCCGGCTTCTTCGGCTTCGCCACGGCCGCGCCCGAGAGCACGCCCATGCCGACAAGGAGGCCGAGCACGGTCACGATCAACGTCCTGCCGGCTCTCCCCGCATTCACACGCAACAGCCTACGGGGCGAGCCGCTGAATCGACCAGCCGTCGCCTTCCGGCAGGTACCGGAAGCGGTCGTGGAGCCGGGCCCTGCGGCCCTGCCAGAACTCGATCTGGACCGGGCGGATCACATAGCCACCCCAGTGCGGCGGCCTCGGGATCGGATCGACTCCCTCGAACCTCTGCTCTGCCTGCCGGGTCAGTTCGTCCAGCTCCGCCCGCGGGTCGCCCAGCGGCCGGCTCTGAGGCGAGGCCCAGGCTCCGATCTGGCTGCCGCGGCCTCGCGAAGCGTAGTACTCGTCGGAGAGCTCTTCGCTGGCCTTCTCGACCGGACCGCGGATCCGGACCTGGCGGTCGAGCTCGACCCAGTGGAAGACCAGGGCGGCAGCCGGGTTGGCGGCGAGCTGGGCAGCCTTGACTCCTTCATGGTTGGTGAAGAAGCGGAAGCCCTCGTGGTCGACGCCCTTCAACAGCACCATGCGTGCGTCGGGCATGCCCCGGTCGTCGACCGTCGCAACGCACATCGCCTCGGGCATCGGATTGACCGCGGCCGCCTGCTCGAACCACTCGTGGAACTGCGCGATCGGATCGTCGTCGAGTTCCTCGCGCGAGAGGGCCCGGTCGCCCCGGGATGGCTCCACGTCCCTCAATTCAGGCTCGGGTCGTCGGGCATTGTCGCGAGCAGCCGGAAGTCGCCGCCGCGGCGGGCCACGGCCTCGGACCACAGGTCGCCGACCGCGAAGACATCCTCGGGATCGGGCTCACCGACGATCCAGGCGTCGTTCTCGAGCTCTTCGTCGAGCTGGCCCGGGCCCCAGCCGGCATGGCCCACGAAGACCCTTGCGCGCAGGACCTCCGAGTCGCCGTCCGGGTCGACCACGCCAATCCTGCCGGTGACGGCGCCGGCTGAGCTCTCGGGCTGCTCGAACTCTCCGAGCACGACGATCGCGTCGGGCGCCACCGGTCCGCCCACCCAGAGCGGGGCGCCGCGCTCGACCAGCGGGCCGAGGTCCGGGACCAGTTCGGTCACGTCGGCATCGGCCCGGCGGTTGAGGATCACGCCGAAGGCCCCCTGTTCGGTGTGCTCGACGATCAGCACGACCGTCCGCCTGAAGAAATCGAACAGGCTGGGCGCGGCGATCAGGAGTTTTCCTCGTAGCGATTCGACCATGGTCGTTCGACCGTCCCTGACTATACGCATGCGTCCCGCCGGACTCCGCGTCTGCGGCCCGCATGCAGGGAGCCGGGTCAGGCCGCCGACGGCACAGCACCCGGCCACAACCGCGCCAAAGCGGAGAAAACCCGGATCGGCTACTGTTCTACGCCGCAATCATGGGTAGATACACCGGACCAAAAGAGAAGCTCTCGAGGCGCGAAGGCGTCGACCTCGGACTGAAGGGCGAACGCGCCCTCGGCGGCAAGAGCGCCATGGAGCGCCGCCCCTACCCGCCCGGCCAGCACGGCCGCGGCCGGCGCAGGGCATCGGAGTTCTCGGTCCGAATGAGGGCCAAGCAGCGTGCGAAGGCGATGTACGGGCTTCGCGAGCGCCAGTTCGCCAAGCTCTTCGACCGCGCCAACCGCGAAGAGGGCATGGCCGGCGAGAACCTGATGCGCCACCTCGAGTGCCGCCTCGACAATGTCGTCTACCGGCTCGGCCTCGCCGCGACGCGCGCCCAGGCCCGCCAGTTCGTCGTCCACCAGCACATCACGGTCAACGGCAGGCGCCTCGACCGTCCTTCTTACGAGGTCGCCGCCGGCGACCAGATCGCCGTCAAGCCGGGCTCGTCGATCGAGCCGATGGCACGCCAGTCGACCGATACGGCCGGGCCCACCCCGGCCTGGCTGCTGGCCGACCACGACGGGCTCAAGGGCACCGTCAACCGCCTGCCCGACCGCAACGACATCGCCGCTCCGATCGAAGAGCGCCTGATCGTCGAGCATTACTCGCGCTGAGCCTTCCGGCTCCCGCGCGACCCACGGCCGGGAATCCGGTCAGTCGCCGGTCAGCTGTCCCTTGGCGAGGTCGAGGGCGACCGTGAGCAGGCCGACCACCGACAGCGGATCCGATGAATCCGAGACGAGCTGCACGTGCATCGTCTGCTCGTCCTCCCCCGCGTCCTCGCTGAGCACTGCCGAGATCACGAGTTGGTCGAGACGGGCACCCGGCGTATCGCGCTCGACCTGCTCCATCAGCTCCTGTGCGAGGGCGCCGATGCGTTCAGAAGTAGTGGGCTCCGGTTGGTTGCTCATCGTGCCACCCTACCGGCGGACCCGTCGCCGGCGGGTGGCGGGCCGACTCTGCCAATAGACTGCCCGCCGTGATCGACCGCACCGTCGCGGCATTCTTCGCTGCGATCACCCTCCTCGCCGCAACGGCGCTCTCGCTCCCGGCGGCCGGCGCCTCACCGCCAGGCCCCGGTGCTTCCGCGGTGCTGATTCTTGTCCCGCAGCCGACGTCGGAGAGTCCCGGATACAGCGAATCGACCGCCGGGGGACTGGCGTCAATCCGGCAGCTCTCGCTCGGTCTCACCAGCGCCACACAGGGTTCGTACCGCCGCGGCCAGGCGCTGCTCGACATCAGCCAGGGAACTCGCGTATCCCGTTCGACCTATTCCCCGGAGGACGTGCCGCTCGCCGGCAGGCTGATACCGGCCGGACCCGCGCGCGCAGCGGATCAGGACGACAGCACCGGGCCGGCGCGGGCGGCGAGACTCGGCAACTGGCAGGCGATCCGGGACCGGGCCGAGACGGCGCCCCAGACGATCGAGCCGGGGCTGCTGGCCGCGTCGATCCCGGGGGGCGCGGCGTGGATCTCGGCTTCCGCCGGTGCCACGGATTCAGCGATACCGGCGGCCGACCGCCGCGGCTTCATCGCCGCCGCCGAAGCCGATCCGCGCCGGCCCGCGGGCGCGTTCCTGGAGCAGGTCGACGAGCTGACCGGCCGCTTCGGACTCACTGTGGTCAACGCATCGCCGGGCCGGAGCGGGATGGCCGAGGTCAGGCGGATCGTCAGGAGCCGCGACCCGGGCACGATCGTGATCGCGATGCAGTCACCGCCCGAGGCGGCGATCCTGCCGCTGCTCCCGATCGCGGTCGCCGGACTCGGCGAGTCCCCCGGCGGCCTGACATCGGATACGACGAACCTGCCCAACCTCGTCGCCGGTATCGACATCGCGCCGACTGTGCTCGACCACCTCGGCCTCGAGATCCCCGACGACATGAAGGGTCGCGTCATGCGCAGCGAAGGCGAGCGCGAACCGGCAGAGCTGACGCCGCTGCGCGACCGGCTCGACGATCTCGGCCCGCGACGGAACCCGGCGCTTCTGCTCGTCGGCGCCGGCTGGCTGGCGCTGTTCCTGGCCGCCGGCGCGATCGCGGGCATCCGGCGCAGCCGACTGCCGGTGAGGAGGATCGGCGGCCTGGCGATCCTGTGGATACCGACCATGATCCTGGTCCCGGCAGCGCTCGGCAATCCCTCCCGCGAGCTCGAGTACTCGATCATCGTCTTCGGCTGCCTCGGCGCAGGGTGGCTGAGCGACCGGCTGCTGCCGTGGCCGAAGGCGCCGCTGATCCCGGCCGTGGTCGGCCTCGGCGCGATCACCGTGGACCTGGCGCTCGGCTCACACCTGATCACGCGTTCCATCCTCGGCCCGAATCCGGGCTTCGGGTCGAGGTTCTACGGCGTCGGCAACGAACTGAAGTCAGGTCTGATGGTCCTGCTGCTGGCCGGCGTGGCGGCAGCTCTGACCGACCGGCCGAAGTCGCGCAGGAACGCGGCCATCGTCCTGGCCTGCGGTCTCGTGCTCGGGGCGATCCTGGGGTCGGGGCGGCTCGGAGCCGGGGTCGGGGCCGCGTTCATCGTCGCCGGGGCCAGCGCCGTGGCGGCGATGATGATGCTGCCGGGCCGGATGTCGGGGAAGAGGATCGCGATCCTCGTGCTGAGCCCGGCGATCGGGCTCGCGCTGCTGGCGGCGCTCGACGCGCTGACCGCCGGCGGTCAGGGACACCTGAGCAACAGCGTGCTTTCGCTCGACTCGTTCTCCGGCTTCGCGGAGACCGTCGAGCGGCGCTCCACCCTCGCCTGGCAGCAGCTGTGGCGCGAGGCGATGCCGCTGATAACGCTGCTCTGCCTGCTTGCCGCGGCCTTCGCGATCCGCAACCGCGGCATGTTCGAGCCGTTCGCCGGGCCGATCTGGCCCGCCGCCCTGGTCGGCGGTCTCACCGGAGGCCTGGTCGGCTCGTTCACCGAGGACTCGGGGCCGCTGCTGATCGTCGTGGCGACGGTCACGCTCGCGGGTGTCTGCTCATACCTGCTGGGCCGGCCTGACAGGGATGCGCCGGTCGCTGAATCGGCGGACTACGAGGGCAGGTGAGCGCCTCCGGGGCGCCGGTGGGTCAGTCGCAGGCCGACGAAGTGGCGTCGTAAAGGCTGGAGGCGGCCTTGCCCACGTCGGCGACGTTGACGGCGACAGCCGCGATCTGAGCCGCCGACGGCGACGAAGGCAGTTCGTTCACGGCATCCGATGCGTTGCTGACAGAGTTCTCGAGCGCGTCGGTCTCCTCGGGGAAGTCCTGCCTGGCGGAGTCGACCACTGCCTCAGCGTCGCTCTGGACTGTCTCCAGGTCGCTCTCGACCGTATTGATCGTATCTCCGTTGATCGAGATATCGGTCAGCGCGCTGACCGAAGATCGCAGGTCGTCCACCCGGTCGCAGTACTCCGGCTGGGAGTCGCTGCTGCAGCCGGCGACCAGTGCGGCTGAGGCGAACGCTGCGACGACAAGAACGGGGAGGGTCCTGCGGTGGGTGAGCATGGCCGCGATCGTACAGCAGACAACGGCGAAACGGAGGGGGTGGGATTCGAACCCACGGTACGCCGAAGCGCACAACAGTTTTCGAGACTGCCCGATTCAACCACTCTCGCACCCCTCCAGGGTGGCTGACAAATCTAACAATCCGGAGCCGCGACCGGCGTCGCGGCGGCGGCGACCGCGGGTTGGCGCTGGCGAAGCCCGTTCGGATACCCTGCGCCTCCCCGGAGAGGTGTCCGAGTGGCTTAAGGAGCGCGACTGGAAATCGCGTGGGCGGGATCTCTCGCCTCGTGGGTTCGAATCCCACCCTCTCCGTAACGGGCCGGGAGAATTGTCGACGTTCAGCGCCGCGCCGCGAAGAAGTCGCTCAGCAGACGGCCGCAGTCCTCTGCGAGCACGCCCCCGGTCACCTGCGGACGGTGGTTGAGCGTCGGTCTCGCTGAGCACGTCGAGCACCGAGCCGGCCGCACCGGCCTTGGGGTCGGACGCTCCGAAGACGACCCTGGGAATCCGGGCGAGCACGATCGCACCCGCGCACATCGCGCAGGGTTCGAGAGTGACGTAGAGCGTCGTACCCGGCAGCCGCCAGCCACCCAGGGCCGAAGCCGCATCGCGAATGGCGATCATCTCCGCGTGGGCGGTCGGATCGAGATCGGCTTCACGCCGGTTGCCGGCAGCAGCGATGATCTCGCCGCTGCGCACCACCACTGCGCCGATCGGCACGTCACCGGCGGCCGCGGCCTCGCGCGCCACGTCGATCGCCGCGTTCATGTGTGATTCGTCCGTTTCCACCGGGTCAGCGTACGAAACCAGCAACTATGCGGCTTTCGCGGTGTTCTTTGATGTGTCGGCCCAAACGGGACGGCCCGCGATGATCCGGACCCCGAGCAGACACCTCCCTCCCCTCTTCCTCGCCGCAGCCGCGGCGCTGGTGCTCGTCCTGTGGGCGATTGCCGCACCGGCCGGAGCCGGGCAGGCACCGTCCGCATCGCAGGCGGTCGCGCCGGGCCAGGAATACGTCGAGGGCCAGGTGCTCGTACAGCTGCGCGGTGAAGCGACCCCGCAGGCGATCGAGGTGCCGGCAGGAAGCGACGAGGAAATGGTCGCCGAGGCGCTCGAGGACCGTCCGGGTATCGAATCGGCCAGCGCGAACTACGTCGCCCGAGTCTCCGGCTGGCTGCCCAACGACTCCGGTCGAAACCCTTCGAAGAAGGGCCCTCGGGGCGGCTGGCAGAAGCGCCAGTGGAACATGCTGCCGTGCTACAGCCTCTGCTACCCCGGGGCCGCATCTGTCACCCGCGAGTCGCGCGGCGGCGCCAACGTGATCCGGGCCTGGCAGCACCTGAGGAAGGCCGGCCGGGCCGGGGCGCGTGGAGTGCGGATCGCGGTACTGGACAGCGGAATCGCCTACCGCAACAAGGGCAGGGCCTTCCGCAAAAACCCCGACTTCCGCTCGAAGACTTTCGCTCCCGGCTACGACTTCGTCGAGGGGGACCGTTTCCCGCTCGACCTCAACGGCCACGGCACGCACATCGCGGCGACGATCGCCCAGGCCACGAACAACCGTCGAGGCCTGACCGGGATTGCGTTCCGCTCCCGCGTGATGCCGGTGCGCGTCATGGATGCCAACGGCTTCGGAACCACGCTGAACATCGTCAAGGGCATCCGCTGGGCGGCGAAGAACGGCGCGAGGGTGATCAACATGTCGCTCAACTTCGCCTGCGGGGAGTCGATCCCGGCGCTCGACGACGCGCTGAATTTCGCCCATCGCAAGGGCGTGATCCTCGTCGGTTCGTCGGGGAACATCGGTGCGCAGGAATGCCCGTCGCCGCCGGCCACCTCGCCCGGCGTGATATCGGTCGGTGGCAACACCGAATCCGGCTGCGTCGGGTCGTACAGCTTCAAGTCGGACCAGATCGACCTGACGGCCCCGGGGGGCGGAGTTCCGCGGGAGGGCTGCCCGTTCACCTCCTCCAACCGCGCGATCCTCCAGGTGGCGATGGTCGGGCGAGACCCGCGCTGGTTCGGGATCGAAGGCATCTGGGTCGGGACCTCGATGGCTGCCGCCCACGTCTCCGCCGGGGCCGCAGCGGTGCTCGCCGGCGACGTGCTGACAGGCAAGCGGGGTCCGAGACAGGTCAGGGAGCGGCTGCTCTCGACGGCGAGGCTGCCCGCATTCGCCGAAGGTCAGCCGGCCTCCGGTTTCGGCGCCGGCATCCTCGACCTGGGCCGGGCGACCAACCCCGGGGTCGGGCCCGAAGCCTGAAGCGGGGGAGGATCAGGTCGTGCGGACGATCATCACGCCACAGTCGGCGTGGTGCGACACCTTGTTGGGGACCGACCCGAGCAGGAAGCGACGGGCACCGGTCATGCCCTTGTTGCCGACCACGATCAGGTCGGCATCGACGTCATCGGCAACCGACAGGATCGCGTCGGCCGGATCGCCGTCCCGCGGATGAGGCTTGACTTCGACGTCCATCCCGTGGGCGATGGCGGCTGCCCCGTCGAGAGCGAAATTGACGTCCTCACGTGGACCGAACTCATGCTGGATGTCTGACGGGGCGCCTTCACGTTCTGAATCTACCCGGCGCTTCGGCACCGGCTCGTACGCGCTGACCACGTCCAGGGAAGCTCCGGTCAGTTGGGCGAGGCTGGCGGCCTGCCTGACGGCCTCCTTGGCCGAGTCCGACCCGTCGGTTCCTACGACTATTCGCTTGAAGAGGGGCATCGGACTCCCGGATCGTTGGCTTCAGTACGAGGCCATCGTAGCGCCGCCACCGGCATCGGGTGCGAATAGACCGCCAATCCCGTTCACCGGGTCTGCTCTTTCGGAAATTCCGACGACTGAGGCAGCCCCTCGAAATTCGCTCCGAACAGCTCTACCGGAGTCGTCACGAGCCTGTAGGTTCCGATCACCACCGAAGCGCAGAGAAACACTGCGATCACGACCATCAGGACTTTCCAGTTGGCGGGCACCCGGAGCAGACTAGAAGAATGAGCGAAAGGCCGACGCCGGACAGGCACGCTGCAGAACACCGAGTCGGATACGAACCCGAAACCGCCCCGAATTGACGATTCTCGCCACCTATACCGCCGCCGCGCTGATCGTGGCGCTGTCCACTCTTGCCGGACGCGCAGTAATGGTCGCCGGCGGACGGCGCGAGTGGACAGGTATCGAACCGGCGGTCGGATTCGCCGCCGTGGTTGCCGTGGAAGGCCTGCTCGCCCGTTTTCCCGGGAACGGGCCGGGCCTGGTGCTCGGGCTGATCGTCGTCTTCGCCATGTCGGTCTGGGTGCTCAGGAAGCCGGGGTCATGGCAGGTACCGCGGTCGGCGTGGCTTTGGGCGGCCGTCGCCCTGGCCGTCGCGCTCACCGCCGTGCCGTTCGTCGTCTCGGGACGGTGGGGGCTGCTGGGCATGGGCTACAACAACGACCTGGGCCTGCATCTGGCCTGGGCCGAGTCGCTGCGCGGTGGCTTCGGGACCGAGCCGAGCCCGGGCTACCCGCTGGGCCCGCACGGTCTGGCCACGTCTCTCAGCTACCTGCCCGGCATCGGACTCGGCACCGCCTTCATCGGCCTGGTCGTCTCAATCCCGGCCCTGACCACGATGGTCGCGTGGTACGCGCTCGACAGGCTCAGACCGGGCCGCCGGGTCGTTGCCTCCGTGCTCGTCGCAAGCCCGTACCTGATGGCCTCCTACTTCGCCCAGGCCGCGTTCAAGGAGACGGCTACGGCGACGATGCTGCTGGCCTTCGCGTTCGCGCTGCCCGCCGCCACGCCGCTGCCGGCCTCCCACCGGGAGCGGCTCAGGGTGACCGCGCCGCTGCTCGTGCTTCTCGCCGGGATCGTCTTCACGTACAGCTTCCCGGGTCTCGCCTTCCCGGTGGCGGTCACGGCCGCGTGGCTCATCTCGGACCCGGAGTTCAGGTCCCGGCTGAGTCCGGCATCGGTGCTCGGCTTCCTCCGGCGGCCCCTGGTCGCGGCCGGCACGGCGCTGGTCGTGGTCCTGCTGCTGACCCTTGCTTTCGTCGGCCCGTTCGGCTTCGGCGATGCCTTCGCCGAGGTCGCGACCAGCGACGCATTCGGGCCGGTCTCGGCGGTCGAGGCCTTCGGGGTCTGGCTGACTTCCGACTACCGGCTCGACGGCGACATGTCCACTCCGCTGCCGGGCCTGATGGCAGTGGTCGGCATCGGCGCCGCTTTGCTGGCACTGTGGTGGTGGTACCGGCAGCCGCGCTCGGTCTACCCGATCGCATTCCTGGCCTGCGTCGCCTTCTACCTGCTCTCGCTGCCGTGGGTCGGCGACTACTCACTGGCCAAGGCGCTGGTGATCAGCTCGCCGATCGTCATGGTCATGGTCCTGACCGCGCTGCTCAGCGGCCCGCCTGCCGCCCCTGCTGCGAACGACGGGGCCGGACGGCAGGAGGTCCGGGGCCGGGGCGCCGGGCGGCTGGCATGGGCTTCGTTCGCGACGCTGTTCGTACTGCTGGCGTCAGCATCGAGCCTGCTGGTCCTGCGCGACGCATCGGTGCCGCCCGCCGGGAGGGCCGAGGGGCTAGCGGCCTTCCAGCAGCAGGTGGCGGGCAAGTCCGTGCTCTATGGCGACCAGGACCGGTTCGCGCCGTACTACCTGCCCGGGGCCGACGTCAGCCTGCCTCTCGAGGACTTCCCCGAGGACGATGTCAACGCGGCCCGCAAGAAGCCGTTCGAAGGCGCGAGTCAGAGTGCGATCGACTTCGACTCCTTCGACGCCGAGACCCTGAACGCCCATGACTTCGTGATCACGACGGCCGCCGCCTTCTCGAGCAAGGCGCCTCCTTCTTTCCAACTGGTCGACCAGACCGCCTACTACCAGCTGTGGAAGAGGACCGGTGAGGCCTTCGGCCGGCCGATCCTGAACGAGAACGCACTGCCGGCCCGGCTGGTCGACTGCTCCAACGAAGGTGGCCGGTACTTCTCCGCGCTCGACGGCGAGGCCGTCCTGCTCCCGCAGACCGTGCTCGGCCTGGCCGACGACTGGATCCCGTCCCCGGAACTCTCCCCCGGCGAACGGGCTTCACAAAGCCTCGACCTCGACCGCGGGACCTGGCGGATCTCGATCCAGTACTTCACCCCGGGCGGGATGACACTGAGCGCCCCGGGCTACTCCCGCGACTTCGCCCCGGCGATCGACGGACAGCGCATCTCCAACCAGGCGACCGGCAGCTTCGGGCAGTTCTGGCCCGGCGGCGTCATCGACGTGCGCGAGCCGGGGCCGGTCGAGTTCACGGTCACGGCGCGAGAACCGTCGGCCGTCCAGGACCTGACCGGCTACACACGTGAGACGAAGCTCGGCAGGATCGCGCTGACCCGGGCGCAGGCCCGCCGGCGCGTACCGATGTCGGAGATCTGCGACGAGTGGGTCGACTTCTTCCGGCGTGGCCAGCCCGAAGCGGCGGCCACGTTGGACTCAGGCTAGATCGCCGGCCGCCGCCTCGAAAACGCTCGGCGGGCCCAGGGCGACGATCCGGGAACCAGGGTGCTGGAGCCGGCCGCCGTGGTCCGAAGAGAACCTGATCGTCGCCCGCCCGCGACGTTCCACGAGCCTGATCGAGGCGACCGGGATCGCGCCTTCGGGCGCGGCTTCGCCCTGCTCGAGCACGACCATGCGCTGCCCGGCATCGAGCCTCCGCTCCAGCTCCGCCGCTTCGTCGACGTCGTGAAAGAGCGGCGTGGCCTCGGTCGGCACGATCGGCGCGACATCGTACGGCGACCGCAGACGGTAGACCTCTTCCGGCTCGCGCACGTCGGCCAGCTCCCACGAGAGAACCTGGTTCAGCGTGTCGTCCTTGCTGACCAGCGCGATCGCGGCGAGGTCGTCGAACACGGTCTGGATCGTCGGCGCCTGCGGGTCGAGCGGTCCGCCGAAGGCGACCAGCCCCATCTGCTCCGCCGCGGCGGCCTCGTCTTCGTCTTCGGTCCAGACCTTGACCTGCGCCCCGGCGCTGGTCAGTGCCGCGCCGAGCGCCAGCCCCCAGCGCGGGGCACCGACGAGCAGCAGCGCCGGGGGGCGGTTGCCGGCCAGGCCGAGATAGCGGGCGAGCGGTGGCGCACCGAAACCGTAGATGAACACCGTGCCGGCGATCACCGCGAAGGTGATCGGGATGATCAGCTCGGCCCCCTGCACCCCGTCCTCGGTCAACTTCAGCCCGAAGGCCGATGCGGTCGAAGCCGCGACGATGCCGCGCGGTGCCATCGCGCTGAAGAAAACCTTCTCGGACCGGGTGAAGCCGAGCCCGGCGAGGCCGGCCACGGCGAGTGGCCGTACGACCAGGACGAGGAACACGATCAGCCCGACTACCGGCATGCCGAGATCGATCACGTCGTCGATGTCCACGTTGGCGGCGAGCAGCACGAACAGCACGCCGATCAGGAGCGGGACCAGCGTCTCCTTGAACTCGGCTATGTAATCGATCCTGACCCGGGTCTGGTTGGCCAGGAAGGCGCCCATGACGATGGTGGCGACCAGTCCGGAGTCCTCGAAGACCGCATCGGCTGCGGCAAACGCGGCCACCACCATCATCAGCGTCGCCGCGACCTTGTCGCGGCCCGACAGCCTGCGCGTTCCCAGGATCGGCATCAGCAGCAGCGCCCCGGCGATTCCGGCCAGCAACCCGGTGCCGAGCGAAAATGCGATCTCGACCGCGTCGATCACCGGCTGGCCGCCGCTGTTTGCCAGCGAGCCGAAGATGACGACGGCGATGATCGCCCCGATCGGGTCGACGAGGATTCCCTCCCACTTCAGCACCGAGCGCACCTTGGCGTCGGGCGCGATGAAGTCGAGGATCGGCAGGACGACGGTCGGCCCGGAGACGATCAGGATCGCGCCGATCAGCACCGCGATCTCCCTCGGTACGTCGAACAGCAGCGACACGGCGACAGCACCGAGCAGCCAGGTAAGGATGACGCCGAAGGTCAGCAGCCTGACCACCGCAGGACGCACGCCGGCACCGAGCTCCTCTCGCCTGAGACTGAGCGCCCCCTCGAACAGGATGATGCCGACGGCGATCTGGACGATCGGGGACAGCGAGTCCCCGAGCAGTGCTGTCGGGTCGATCAGCCCGGTGACCGAGACGCCGGCGACGACGCCGACCACGAGCAGCGGCACGATCGCCGGGACGCCGATCCACGACCCGGCGAGGCGGGCGAGGATCGACAGCACGACGACCAGCGAGAGCCCGAGCAGGACTTCATCCACGCGATGGGCGCTTCCGGTCGCCGTCCGGCGCGGCCGGATCGTCGCTCTCGCCGGACCCCTGCCTCGCTGTGATCGGCGGTGGCTCGGTGCGACCGAGGTTCGCCACGATCACCGCCACGACCGTGACCATGTAGATCTGGCCGATCAGGGCCTCGGCCGCGGTCAGCGACCGGCCGAGGTCGGTGGCCGGGGTGAGGTCGCCGAAACCGACCGTGGTGATCGTGATCAGGCTGAAGTAGAGGTAGCTGCCCATGGTGTTCCATTGCTCGCCCTGGTTGAAGAAGGCCTCGCCACCAAGCTTGCTGATCACCGCATAGGAGTAGGCGAAGGCGCTCATGATCAGCAGGTAGGCGCACAGCACGCCCATCATCGTCTTGATGCTTATCTTGCGGTCGGACCGGACCTGCCGGACCAGGCCGACTGCCACGAGCGGGATCGAAGCGACGATTATCACCAGCACGCTGATGCGCACGAAGCTGGTGCCGTCACTGCCGGCCAACCCGACCTGCAGGATCGCGGCGACGAGCACTGCTACCAGCACGATCGCGAAGGCGCGCAGTACGCGGGCGTTTGCGTCGGCCGCCGCGAGGGTCACGAACAGGGCGATCCCCTGGAGCATCATTGCCACGACCCGCTGCCACTGGCCGTCGGGCGTGGCGATCGTGAAGACGAGCGCCGTAACGAGCAGGATGAGCGCGAGTCCGTAGCGCTCGGTGATCCGGTCCCCGAGCTTCAAGCCGTGACGCCTCCGCCCGGGTCGATGTCGGTGATCGTGATGATGTCGCCGTTCCGGATCCGGCCGGCGGGGATCGAATCGTCAGCCGCGAGAAGGCCGCGCAGCGCCTGCTCCTTGCCGTCGCCGGTCACCAGGAAGAGCACCTTGCGCGCCCGGTCGATGACCGGATAGGTGAGCGTCATCCGTCGGGTCCCCTGGTATTCGCCATCGGTCAGCGCGACGTCACGGTCCCGTACTTCGAGCACCGGGTCACCGGGGACCAGCGAGGCGGTGTGGCCGTCGGGCCCGAGACCGAGGTGGACCAGGTCGAAGCGCTCCGGCAGCGAGTAGGCATAGTTCGCAGCGGCGGTCTCGAGGTCGTCTGCGCCGACCGGCATCGGCCGGATCGCGGCCTGGCAGGCCAGCGGGAGGCTGAGCACGAGGTGGGTCAGGTTGCGCTCAGGGCTGCCGGTCGGTGCGATGCGCTCGTCGACCTGGAAGAGGTTGGTCTTCGACCAGTCCATGCTCCCGCCGGCGAGCAGCTCGAGGGTCTGCCACGGCGTCCTGCCACCGCTGACCGCAAGGTTGAAGCTTCCGCGCGCCGCGATCGCATCGGCCGCGCTGCTCTCGATCAGTGCGGCTGCCTCACGCGCCGCTTCGTCGGCATCCGCGACCGTGCGGGTCAGCAACGGGGCCTAGCTTCCCTCGCCGGATTCAGGATCCGTCGCCGGCTTCTCGTCGTGGCCACCGAACTGCTTGCGCATGGCCGACATCACCTTGTCGCCGAAGTCGCCGAGTCCGCGCGAGGAGAAACGCTCGTAGAGAGCCGCGGTCAGTACCGGAGCCGGCACTCCTTCCTCGATCGCCGCTATCGAAGTCCAGCGTCCTTCGCCGGAATCCGAAACGCGACCGGAGAACTCCTTCAGCTCCGGCGAGTCCGCCAGCGCGGCGGCGGTCAGGTCGAGCAGCCATGACCCGATCACGCTCCCGCGCCGCCAGACTTCGGCGACCTCGGGGATGTCGATGTCGTACTGGTAGTACTCGGGATGCTCGAGCGGCGCGGTCTCTGCGTCCTGGTCTCGACTCGCCCTGCCGGCATCGGCGTTCTCGAGGATGTTCAGGCCCTCGGCGAAGGCCGCCATGATGCCGTACTCGATTCCGTTGTGGACCATCTTCACGAAGTGTCCGGCTCCCGCCTGGCCGCAGTAGAGGTAGCCCTTCTCGGCCGGAGAAGGATCGCCGTTCAGCCCCGGTGTGCGCGGCACGTCTCCGACACCCGGCGCGATCGTCTCGAAGATCGGCTCGATCCGCCGGTATGCGTCCTCCGGACCACCGATCATCAGGCAGTAGCCGCGCTCGAGGCCGAAGACGCCTCCGCTCGTGCCGCAGTCGAGGTGGTCGATCCCCTTCTCCGCCAGCTCGGCAGCGATACGGATGTCGTCGCGGTAGTACGTATTGCCACCGTCAACGATCGCGTCGCCGGCTTCGAGAACTTCGGCCACGTCGCCGATCGTCTTGCGCGTGATCTCGCCCGCCGGGACCATGATCCAGACCGCCCGCGGCGCGGTCAGCTTCGAGGCGAGGTCGGCCAGGTCCGCGGCCGGCACCGCGCCCTCTTCACCGAGGGCCGCGGTCACCTCGGGGTTCACGTCGTAGACCACGCAGCTGTGACCGTCGCGCATCAACCTTCGCGCGATGTTCGCCCCCATTCGACCGAGACCGACTATTCCGAGCTCCATGTGCGCATACTAAGCGCGGTGTCGGCCGCGGGAGCGTTCGGCGCCCGCCGCACGGCCAGCGGATACGCTCCACCGCATGAGCGGCAAACAGGATCCCAGCGTCACGGCGGCACCGGAGGCCAGCGACGCGCTCGTCATCTTCGGCATCACCGGTGACCTCGCGCGCAAGATGACCTTCCGCGCCCTGTACCGGCTCGAGAAGCGCGGCAAGCTCGACTGCCCGATCATCGGCGTCGGCCGGCGCAGCGACTGGGGCCACGAGACGATGCGCCAGCGCGCGCACGAGTCGATCGTCGACACGCTCGGGGACGTCGACGAAGACGTGTTCGCGCGACTGGCCGGACGCATGCGCTTCGTATCCGGGAACTTCGACGCGCAGTCGACCTACGAGACGCTTGCCGAGGAGCTCTCCGAGTACGAGCGGCCGATCTTCTACCTCGAGATCCCGCCGAGCCTGTTCTCCCCCGTCATCCACCACATCCACAAAGCAGGGTTGAGCTCGAAGGGGCGCTTCGTGATCGAGAAGCCGTTCGGCCATGACCTCCAGTCGGCCCGCGAACTCCAGGCAGACCTGACCGAATACCTGACCGAGGACCAGATCCTGAGGATCGACCACTACCTCGGCAAGGAGCCGGTGATGGACATCACCTACCTGCGCTTCGCCAACTCCATCCTCGAGCCGGTCTGGAACCGGGACAACGTCGCCTACGTACAGATGACGATGGCCGAGAGCTTCGGCGTCGAGGACCGCGGGCGCTTCTACGAAGGCGTCGGCGCGATCCGCGACGTCGTGCAGAACCACATGCTGCAGGTGCTGGCCCTGATCGCGATCGAGCCGCCGAGCTCCAACCAGCACGACTCGATCCGGGCCAAGAAGCTCGAGCTCTTCCAGTCGATGAGCGCGGCCGACCCCGCCCATTGCGTGCGCGGCCAGTACGACGGCTACCGCGACATCCCCGAGGTCGCCGACGACTCCAACGTCGAGACCTATGCGGCGCTCCAGCTCGAGATCGACAACTGGCGGTGGTCCGGGGTTCCGTTCTACCTGCGTACCGGCAAGTACATGCCGGTCAAGCACACCGAGGTGAGGGTGGTTTTCAAGCGGCCGCCGGGCGTGGGGATCGGCGACGGCCACAAGCCCGGCCACAACCAGATGGTGATCCGCATCGATCCCGAACCCGGCGCGCGCATGCGCTTCATCGCCAAAGCCGCCGGGGAGGACGTCTTCGAGCCGGCCGACCTCGACGTGCTGTTCGAGAAGGAGCCCGGCACGGAGCCCGAGCCCTACGAGCGCCTTCTCGACGATGCGATCCACGGGCGCTACGACCTGTTCACCCACGCCGATGCGATCGAAGAGACGTGGCGGATCGTCCAGCCGCTGCTCGACGATCCCGGCGAGGTGCACCCCTACGAGAAAGGCACGTGGGGCCCGAAGCAGGCCGACCGCCTGGTCAAGGGAGTCTGCGAGTGGAACAGCCCCTGGCGCCCGGTCGAGCCGGCAAGCGCGCGCCGCGTCCTGGGCGGCTGAGACGGTGCCGGCAAGAAGAGGCACGCAGTCCGCCAAATACCCATACAGCGAGGAATCCGACAGTGAGTGACCTGAACATCGTCGTCGAGGTCCCGAAGGGGAGCCGCAACAAGTACGAATACGACCCGGAACTCGGAGGCATCAAGCTCGACCGCTTCCTCTTCTCGTCGATGGTCTACCCGGTGGACTACGGCTTCGTGCCACACACGATGGGTGCCGACGGCGATCCGCTCGACGCGATGGTCTGCGTCTCGGAGCCGACCTTCCCCGGCTGCATCATCCCGGCGACCGCGATCGGCATCTTCCGGATGAAGGACGAGGGCCAGATCGACGACAAGGTGCTCTGCGTGCCGGCCGAAGACCCGAACTGGAGCTGGGTCGAATCGCTCGACATGCTTCCCGAGCAGCTGCGCGACGAGATCTCTCACTTCTTCTCGGTGTACAAGCAGCCTGAAGGAAAGCACGTCGACGTCGACGGCTGGTACCCGAAAGAAGCTGCGATCGCGGTGATCGAGGAGTCGCTCGAGCGCCAGCGCCAGATCGACTCTGCCGGCTGAAGGCCGGGACGCCTACTCAGGTCAGGCGGCGGCTCTTGCCGCGAGCTGGCCGCAGGCGGCGTCGATGTCGCGGCCCCGGGTCAGCCGGACCGTCGCGTGGATGCCCCGGTCCAGGAGGGTCTGCCGGAACCTGCCGATCGCCTCGCGCGAGGATCCGCTGTACTGGTTGCCACTCGGGTTGTAGGGGATCAGGTTGACCTTGAAGTCGTTCTTCGGAAGCAGCAGGTCGGCCAGTTCGTGGGCGAGTTCAGGGCTGTCGTTGACCCCGTCGAGCATCAGGTACTCGATGAACACCTTGCGCTTGCGCACGTGCCGCCACTCGCGGCAGGCCGCGACGACCTCGGCGACCGGGTAGCGGTCGTTGACCGGCATGATCGTGGAACGCAGGGCGTCGTTCGGTGCGTGGAGGGACAACGCGAGCCGGACCGCCGGCCCCTCTCGGGTCACGGTCTGGATGCCGGGCAACCAGCCCACCGTGGAGATCGTCGTATGCGAGTGGGCGACCCCGACGTCGGGAAGGCGTTCACAGACTGCGAGGACGTTCTCGAGGTTCATCATCGGCTCGCCCATGCCCATGAAGACCGCGTGGTTGACCGGTTCGATCCGGCGGAAGTGGAGCGCCTGATCGATGATCTCGGACTCGCTGAGGTTGCGACCGAACTTCATCGTGCCGGTTGCACAGAAGGTGCACGTGAGCGGGCAGCCCGACTGGCTCGAGAGGCACAGCGAGCGACGGCCGTCGCGGTACCGCATCAGAACGGCTTCTACGGGCCGCCGGTCGGCGGTCATGAAAAGCGCCTTCTCGGTGCCGTCGACCGACCGGGCCGACGCGTCGACCTCCAGCGTGGAGATCGGCAGCCTCTCGGCCAGGTCCGAGCGCAGGCCGGCCGGCAGGTTGCTCATCTCGTCGAAGGAAGATGCTCCCCTGGCCAGCCATTGCCAGACCTGGGAGACCCTGTAGTCCGGCTGGCCCAGTTCGGCCATCGTGGCGTTGAGTGAAGCGAGGTCCATCGGAACAGTTTGGCACCCGGGGGCCGGTCAGCCGCCCAGCCACTCCCGGATCGCGGCGCCGTCCTCGTCCAGGGCCGGCGGGCGCCGGCGCGTCGTGGCCGGCGTCGCCGACAACTCGATCGGCGACCTGGGGCTGCGCACCCCCTCTGACTCGTCGACCGGGTCGAGGCCGAGCGAGTCGGCCAGCCTGAACCCGCCCCCGATGTCGTTGACCGGGCCTGCCGGCACCCCGGCGGACCCGAGTACCTCGGTCCAGTAGGCGACGGAATCCAGCCCCAGCCGCGATTCCAGTTCCGGTCGCAGCTGGTCACGGTTCGCGACGCGGTCGCTGTTGCCGGTGAAGCGCTCGTCCTCCGCCAGCTGTGGCGCACCCAGGGTCCGCACGAGCTGATGGAACTGGTGGTCGTTTCCGGCGCAGATCATCAGCATCCCGTCGGCCGCGGCGTACGTGCTGAACGGCTCGATACTCGGGTGGACGTTGCCCATCCGCGAAGGGGAGGCGCCGGTGTTCAGGTACGACGACGCCTGGTTGGCGAGCGCGGCAAGGGCCGTCGTGAGCAGGTTCACGTCAACCCTCTGGCCGGAGCCACCCCGGTCGCGTACGCGCAGCGCGGCGAGGACCCCGTTGACGGCGTTGAGGCCGGCGATCACGTCGACCAGCGCGACGCCCGTCTTGCTCGCTTCGCCGTCGCCGGGACCGGTGACCGACATCAGCCCGCTCAGGGCCTGGACGAGCGGGTCGTAGCCGGGCATCGCCGCCCCGCCCGCGCGGCCGAAGCCGGTGATCGAGCAGTAGACGAGCCCGTCGTTCGCGGCCGAGACAGTCTCGTAGTCGAGCCCGAACTTCTCCATCGTGCCGGGCCGGAAGTTCTCGATGAGGACGTCTGCCCGCCGGGCCAGCTCGGTCGCCAGCCTCAGGTCCTCCGGGTCTTTCAGGTCCAGTGCCACGGAACGCTTGTTGCGGTTGACGGTCAGGAAGTAGGTCGAACGGCCCTCCGAATCGGTCGGTGGCTGCCACGACCGGGTCTCGTCGCCGGCCGGCGGCTCGACCTTGATCACTTCGGCGCCGAGGTCGCCCAGCGTCATCGCGGCGAGCGGACCGGCGAGCACGCGGCTGAAGTCAGCGACGAGGATTCCGTCGAGAGCACCCATGGGCACATCGTGACGGGTCCGCAAGGATCGGGTCGGCAGCGGCCGGGCTCAGGCGTCGAGTTCGGGGATGAACTCGCGCACGTGGCCGGCGATCGTCTCCCGGACCCAGCGCTTCGTCTCGGGGTCGGCCATGCGGTAGCGGCCGAGCAGCATCTTCTGGTCCTCCAGCGGCAGGCCGGCGATCTCCCAGGAGACCGCGAGGCGCTCGAAGAGCAGCTCCGTCCGCCGCTGCCAGATGTCGTCCACGTTTGCCGCCGCGTTGCTCATCTCTTCGGCGATCTTCGCGATCGAGCCCGGGGAGAGTTGCTGCCGCAATACCAGCACGCCGCCCTCGGAATCCGAGTAGCTGGAGACAGGCGGCTTCGGTCTCGGCCGGCGGTCGCGACGGTTCTTCTTCTTCGCCATCGCCGCCATTGTTACCACTGACCGGCTGCGCATCCCTACTGACCAGCCCCGCATCGCCGAGCCCGGCGAACCTGATCTTGCGCCCGCTGTCGCGGCCGGCCGGCTCGGCTGTCGCCCGCACGGGTTCTGGCAAGGATCTTCCCCGGAGGGCCGACGACGGTCTTTGCCAGAGCCGGCCGGGCGGTGCCTTCGGCGGGATGCTCGCGGTGGGATATCCGTCGCGGCAAGCCGCTGCTCAAAGGTGGTCGCGGCCCGGCGGCGAATCGAGGTCGAGCACCGGTCCCATCGGCACGATCTGTGTCGGGTTGATCTGGGGATGGGTGATGTAGTAGTGGCGCTTGATGTGGTCGAGGTTCACCGTCTCGCGGATGCCCGGGTACTGGTAGAGCTCGCGCAGGTAGCCGGAGAGGTTGTCGTAGTCGGCGATGCGCCTCTGGTTGCACTTGAAGTGCCCCACGTATGCCGAGTCGAACCTGACCAGCGTCACGAACAGCCGCCAGTCGGCCTCGGTGATCGTGTCGCCGGTCAGGAAGCGCCTCCCGGCCAGCAGGTCGTCAGCCCAGTCGAGCGCCTCGAACAGGTCGACGAACGCCTCTTCGTAGGCCAGCTGGGTCGAAGCGAAGCCGCAGCGGTACACGCCGTTATTGATGCTGTTGTAGACACGTTCGTTGATCGAGTCGATCTCTTCACGAAGCGGTTCCGGATAGAGGTCCAGGTTCGAATCGGCGGCGAACTCGTTGAACTCCGAGTTGAGCATGCGCACGATCTCGGCGCTCTCGTTGCTCACGGCGCGGTTCTCCTCCCGGTCCCACAGGACCGGCACCGTTACGCGGTCCTCGAAGCCCGGCAGGCTCAGTTCGTAGGCCTCGGCCAGGAACTCGAAGCCGTTGACCGGATCGGGATCCTTGGCTGTGAAGCGCCAGCCGCGTTCGTCCCGGACGGGATCGAGGATCGTCATCGGGACGGCGTCTTCGAGGCCCTTGAGCATCCTGACGATGATCGTCCTCGAAGCCCACGGGCAGGCGAGCGAGGCGTACAGGTGGTAGCGACCGGTCTCGGCCGGGAAGCCGGAAGAGCCGTCGGCCGTGACCCGGGACCTGAACGCGCTCTGCTGGCGGACGAATGCTCCTGTGCTGTCGGTTTCCTTTGGGAACTGCGCTTGTGCCACTGCTACCTCTCGGTTTGACTGTCCGGTGAATCCTAGGCAGCCGGCGATGCCGGCCTGTCGCGCGCACGAATCGGGGTCACAGGCACGTGCGCCGCCAGGCCGTTGTGCATCGCCGTCAACGGACGCCGAAGCCGCGACCGTTGCGTCCCAAGCTCGCCCCTTCGGACGCCCCACGCCGCCTGCCCGCCCGCCGGTGCATCCGACCCGGTCCGCACCCAGAGACCTGCTGCTGCCCTTCGCCTTCGCGGTCGCCGTCGCGTTCCTGGCCCTGGCCTTCGCCGGCCGCGAGCGGCCGCTCGGACAGTTCATCTACATCCTGCCTGTCGCCCTGCTGCTGCTGAGCTCGGTCTACCTGGTATCAGCCTTCGAGAGGCCCTTCAGGGGCCAAGCGCCATCGAACCGGTGGCGATGGAGACCTCGCTGCGCTCGGTGACCGCCTTCATCCCCGATCCGCGCGCCGACCGCCCCTGCCCGTGAAGGGCAGCCGCGCCTAGCCGAGCTCGCGGAAAGGGCGGACGGGCCGGGTGGCCGGCGGAGGCCCCTCTTCCATCGCCTCGAGGCCGCGGTCGAGTTGCGCGTCGCTGATCGATTCCGGGACCGGAACCGCCCGGTAGACAGGCACGCTCAACCACAGCCGGAAGTCGAGCTGATCGCCGGAGTCGAAGCCCGAGATCACCGGGTTGTTGCCCCAGGCCACGAGCGAGCCGTCACCGAACTCGCGTGCGCTGCCGCAGCAGTGGCTGCTCGCGGCCACCTCGTTGTCGCGGACCTCGGAGAGGAAAGTCGCGGTACGCCGCTCGAGGTCGAGCCTGTAGCGGACGAGGCGCGGCGGCCTTTTCCTGTCATCGAGGTTGGTCCCGTTGTCGTGCACGGTGAGAACGTCGCCGTCGACGATCCTCGCGTCGTGGTTGCCCCCGAGCGGATACTCCGCGTGGGGGTCGGCCCCGAGCAGTCGCAGCGACTTCGGGCCTTCGACCCCGCCGAACGTCCAGAGCACCTTTCCGGTGCGGCGTGAGATTCCGTAGACGCGATCGGTGTGGCGGCTCGAGATCACGTACTGACGCCCCCACGGCTCGATCGAGTTGAGGTGGAATACGTCGTAGCGGACGCGGCCCCGGGCGTCAGGATGGGGATTGCCGCGCAGCTTGCGCCACCAGCGCTCCGGCGTCTCGTCGAGCGCTATGTGGTCTCCGGAATTCCACCTCCACACGACCTCGCCCTGAGGTGTCACCTCCTGGATCTCACCGTCGAGAACGCCCTGGTCGGCGCCCAGGCCCACCTGGCTCAGGTCCACTCCCAGCCGCGGGCGGTAGCTCATCAGCAGCGCGTTGCCGTTCGGCAGCCGGTAGTACTCGTGGCCGTCGGTCGGCGTGCCGCTGGTCCGGGTCGTCCGGATCACCCGGCCGTCGAGGCCCTTGATTTCATGAGAGGTACGCATGTCCTGTCCGAAGCCGTCACCGAAGCCCCGGGCCAGCTGCACAGTTCCATCGGGCAGGACCTGGCCGCCGAGCGTGTTGTAGACCGAGCTGTCCCACCAGCGCGGGGTCCCGGCGCCGTCGAAGACGATCGCCCAGCTGCGCGAGGTCGCGATCGGCTCCGGCCTCAGCGAAACCAGGAAGCGGCCTGCCGGCGCCCTGCCGTAGGCCCTGTAGCTCCACTGCGGGAAGTCGGCCGGCAGGCAACGGACCCGGTAGGTCTCGGTGTCGTCGTCGTCGCTCACGTCGACGGTGAAGTCCTGGCCGGGCAGGATCCTCGCCTCTGCCACGAAAGCGCCCGAGCGGTCCGGGTAGGGCCCGACCCTCACCTCCCGGTCCGGCGCCGCCCTGACCTCGACGTCGACCTTGCCCGGCACACAGCGGGTCACGTAGTAATGACGATCGGGGTTGAAGCGCGGGTACATCGTGTCGGTCGAAAACTGGGCCGGGTAGCGGTCGCCCGGGTCGTCCTGGAACCTCGGCGGGTGGTCGGCGAACGGGTCGTCGGAATCCGGGCGGCCGCCCGAGCCGGTGCCGCCCGATCCCGACTCCGTTACCGGCCCGGCAACCGCCGCCGCGGGATCGCGCGGCTCGCCGTCGGATCCGCCGATAAGTACCGCGCCCGCCGCCACGCCCACGATCAGCAATCCCAGCATCGCGAGGGCCGCGGCGCCGCGGCTCATCACAACTCTGTTGTCGGGTCCATCCGGGGGGGAGGCGGCGTTCATCGGAATCGAGCGGGCAAGTTATAGGCTGCGGAGCCGTGACACCCCCGCTCCTCTCAATCGAAGGTGTGCTCACAGAGATGAAGGAGCGGGCCGCGGCCGAGCGGCAGCCGATCGTCAGGCTGACCCTGCTGTTCGCGCTGGTCTCGGTCCTGATCGCCGTGGCCGGCTCCGGCGGGGCCTTCGGGCAGGCCGTCTCGCTCGGACTCTCGCTGCTCGCCGGCGTCGCCTATACGGGCATGGTGGTCCACCTGCTCTGCGTCCCCGGGAGCGACTCGGACATCCCCGGCCTATGGCGGGGCATCGTGCCGGTCCTGGCAAGGCTGATCTGGGTCACGTTGCTGACCGGGGTGATGGTCGCGGCCGGGCTTCTGCTGTTCATCGTGCCGGGACTCATGCTGATCACGATCTGGTCGGTGGCCATCGAGACGGTCGTCGCCGAGCGCAAGACCGTCTTCGAGAGCCTGAGTCGCAGCCGCGAGCTGGTCCGGGGCAACGGCTGGCGGGTATTCCTGTTTCTGGTAGTGCTCGCCCTGATCCTGTTGATGGCAGCGACACTGGCGCTGCTCGTCGCCGCGCCCTTCGGCACCGGCCTGCTTGGCGTGGCGGTCTCGGCCTTCGCCGTCGCCGCCCTCGTCAACCCGATCATCGTGATCGGGCCGGCCGCACTCTACAACTGCCTCAGCGGCGGCTCGCTCGCCGACCACGCGCTCACCGACTCCCCCGATCCGGTCGAAGACCTGCCCCCCGGCCCGGCCGAGAACCCGCGGGATTGACCCGCCGCGGGTAGGCTCTCGGCCATGGAGGTCTACCGCACGCCAGACGAACGCTTCGATGATCTCGACGGCTTCCCGTGGGAGCCGCACTACCGGGAGTGGCAGGGCATGCGCCTGGCCCACGTCGACGAAGGTAACGGCCCGCCCGTGCTGATGCTCCACGGCGAACCGACGTGGGGATACCTGTACCGAAAGGTGATGGGACCGCTTCTCGAGGCCGGCTACCGCTGCGTGGTACCGGACCTCCCGGGCTTCGGCCGCTCAGACAAGCCGGTCGACGACGACTGGTACACGATGGACCGCCACACCGACGCCGTCGTGTCGCTGATCGACGAGCTCGACCTCACCGACATCACGCTCGTCTGCCAGGACTGGGGCGGGCCGATCGGCCTGCGGGCGGCGACACTGGAGCGTCCCGGGCGTTTCTCCCGCCTGGTCGCCATGGACACGGGCATCTTCAACGGCCGCCAGAAGATGAGCGACAACTGGTTCCACTTCCGGGACTTCATCGCGGCCCACCGGGACATCAGGATCGAGATGCTGATCCGCGGCGCCTGCGTCACCGAACTGAGCGACGAGGTCGTCGCCGGCTACACGGCCCCTTTCCCGAACGAGGAGTCGAAGGCCGGCCCGAGGACATTCCCTCCGATGATCCCGCAGGAACCCGACGCCCCGGGCGCTGCCGAGGGTCAGGCGACAGCCGACTACCTGAGGTCCGACGACCGTCCGGCGCTGCTGCTGTGGGCAGACTCCGACCCGGCGCTTCCGCTGGAGTCCACGGGACGCGCCGTCCAGACGCTGTTCCCCACCGCCGAGCCGCTGACCGTCATCGAGAACGCCGGTCACTTCCTGCAGGAGGACCAGGGAGAGCTGATCGGCAGCCTGATCGTCGGCTGGCTCGAAGCCCAGTGAGCCACTCGCCGGCCCGGACCGCCGGATGAGCGAGGGCTCGGCACCGAAGCGCCAGGCGCTGGTCCTCGCCAGCCTGATCCTCGTCGCCGCGGTCGCGAACCTCAACCTCGCGGTCGCCAACGTCGCCCTGCCCGACATCGGCAAGGCCTTCGACGCGAGCCAGACGTCCCTGAACCTCGTCGCGGTCGGCTACTCGCTCGGCCTGGCCGGCTCGGTGCTGTACCTGGGAGCGGTCGGCGACCGTTACGGACGCAAGACCATGCTGATCCTCGGCACGGCCCTCGCGATCCCCGCCTCGATCCTCGCCGCGCTTTCCCCGACCATCGAGATCCTTTTCGTCGCCCGCGTCTTCGGCGGTCTCGCGGCCGGTATGGCCTTCCCGACGACGCTGGCACTGATCACCGCGCTGTGGTCGGGCCCGGGCCGGACGAAGTCGATCGCGCTGTGGTCGGGTCTCGGCGGCGCCATATCTGCGCTCGGCCCGCTGACCGCGGGCGCCCTGCTGACCGAATTCGACTGGGGATCCGTTTTCCTGGCCACGATCCCCCTGGCCCTGATCGCGCTGGTGATGGCCTGGAAACTCGTCCCGTCCCATGTCAACGAGACCACCGACCCGGTCGACCACCTCGGCGGCATGCTGTCGATCCTCATGGTCGCCGGCGTGGTTCTCGCGATCAACTTCGTGCCGCCGACCTACGCGGTCACCACGATGCTCGGCCTGCTGGCGATAGGACTGGCCGCCGGAGCGGGATTCCTGATCCGCCAGCGTCGCGTCAGAAACCCGCTTTATGACCTCGAAGTAGCTGCCCGCCGCATCTTCTGGGTCGCTGCCGTGGCCGGCATCATCGTCTTCGGCACGCTGATGGCGGCGATGTTCATCGGCCAGCAGTACCTGCAGAACGTGCTCGGCTACTCGACTCTGGATTCGGGCCTGGCGATCCTGCCGGCCGCCGTCTTCCTGATCCTCATCGCCCCGCTGTCAGGCCGGATGGTCGAGCGCTACGGCGCAAGGGTCACGCTGCTGGTCGGCTACCTGTTCTGCTTCCTCGGCTTCGTCGCCATGTTCGCCCTGTGGGACGAAGGCGCTGCCTACTGGAGGATCGCGCTCGGCTATGCGCTGGTCGGCGCCGGGGTCGGATTCGCCGGCACGCCTGCCTCCCACTCGCTGACCTGCTCAGTACCCGTCAGGCGGGCCGGGATGGCGTCGGCCACGTCCGACCTCCAGCGCGACCTCGGCGGCGCGATCATGCAGTCGATGCTGGGCTCGGTGCTGACCGCCGGCTACACGGCCAAGTTCGCCTCGCTGATCGCCGCGTCGCCCGATGCCGACAAGGTCTCGTCCAAGACCGAGGCCGAACTGGAGAACTCGTTCTCCAGTGCCGCCAACACGGCCGAGCAGTACCCGAAGTACACCGACCAGATCATCGCCGCCGCCCGCGAGTCTTTCCTGCAGGGGGACCAGTGGGCATACGTCGCCGGCATGGTCGCGATCGCGCTCGGCGCGGCCCTCGTCTTCTTCATGTTCCCGAAGCGCAAGGACGAGATCCGCCTGCTGGACGAATACGCAGCCGAGGACCAGGCAACCGGAGCCTGAGCCCGCGGCCGCGGGGCCGTCGATGACCGCTGCGGCTAAGGTTGGCGGCCATGGCTGACTTCATCTACACGATGTACAAGGTGTCGCGTTCGCATCCGCCGAACAAGGACGTGCTGGTCGACATCTCGCTCAACTTCCTGCCGGGGGCGAAGATCGGGATTCTCGGCTACAACGGCGCCGGCAAGTCCACCCTGCTGCGCATCATGGCCGGGACCGACACCGAGTACAAAGGCGAGGCGAAGCTTCGCGACGGTGCCACGGTCGGAATGCTCGAACAGGAGCCTCAGCTCGACGAGAGCAAGGACGTGCGCGGCAACGTCGAGGACGGCGTGCGCGAGACGCGCGACCTGCTCGACCGCTTCAACGAGCTCGCCGCCAACTACTCGGACGAGACCGCCGACGAGTTCGGCCGCCTGCAGGCGAAGATCGACGCCGCCGACGCGTGGAACCTCGACACGATGCTCGACAACGCGATGGACGCGCTGCGGCTGCCGCCCTCCGATGCCGAAGTCAGCAAGCTCTCCGGTGGCGAGCGCCGCCGGGTGGCGCTTTGCCGGCTGCTGCTCAGCTCTCCCGACCTGCTGCTTCTTGACGAGCCGACCAACCACCTCGACGCCGAGTCGGTCGCCTGGCTGGAGCGGTTCCTGGAGGAGTACAAAGGCACCGTGGTCGCCGTGACCCACGACCGCTACTTCCTCGACAACGTCGCCGGCTGGATCCTCGAGCTCGACCGCGGCCGCGGAATCCCGTTCGAGGGCAACTACTCGTCGTGGCTGGAGCAGAAGCAGGAGCGCCTCGCCCAGGAGGAGCGCAAGGAGACCGCCCGCTCGCGCACGATCGCCGCCGAGCTCGAATGGGTCAGGGAGAACCCCAAGGGCCGTCGCAAGAAGTCGAAGGCCCGTCTCGCGCGCTACGAGGAACTGCTGGCCGAGGAAAAGAACGTACGCCTCGACACCGTCCAGATCCACATCCCCGCCGGGCCGCGCCTCGGCGACGTCGTGATCGACGCCGAGCACCTGAAGAAGGGCTTCGGCGACCGGCTGCTGATCGAGGACCTGTCCTTCAGGCTTCCGCCGGCCGGCATCGTCGGCGTGATCGGCCCCAACGGTGCCGGCAAGACGACGCTGTTCCGCATGATCGTCGGTGACGAAGAGCCGGATTCCGGCTCGATCCGCCTCGGCGAGACGGTCGAGCTCGCCTACGTCGACCAGTCCCGCGACGCGCTCGACCCTGAGAAGACGGTGTGGGAGGAGATCTCCTCGGGCGACGAGACGATCGACGTCGGCGGCCAGAAGATGAACTCGCGCGCCTACGTCGGCGGCTTCAACTTCAAGGGCTCCGACCAGCAGCGCAAAGTCGGAGTGCTGTCGGGCGGAGAGCGCAACCGTGTACACCTGGCCAAGCTGCTGCGCTCGGGAGGCAACCTGCTGCTGCTCGACGAGCCAACCAACGACCTCGACGTCGACACGCTGAGGGCGCTCGAGGAGGCGCTGCTGGGCTTCGCCGGCTGCGCCGTGGTGATCTCGCACGACCGCTGGTTCCTCGACCGTGTGGCGACCCACATCCTCGCCTTCGAGGGCGATTCCGAGGTGGTCTGGTTCGAAGGCAACCTCGACGCCTACGAAGAAGACCGCCGCCGCCGGCTCGGCCCCGAGGCCGACCGACCCCACCGCATCACGTACAAAAAACTTGTGCGGGACTGAACGCAACTCTGCCGGGCGCAGCGGGTTAGTAGTCTCCGAATTGTCTAAACGGAACCTAATGGAGGAGTTCTCTTGTCTCTCCGCGTCCATAGACGATTTCGCTCTGCGCTGATCGCGCTTACCGTCCTGTTGTCGTTCGGCGTGCTCGCCGGCGCGGCCGAGGCGAAGAAGCCCGTGTCGGTATTCCCGGCCCCGAAGACCCCCGTCGCCTCTGACGAGACGACTTTCAGCTTCCGTGGCCTGAAGCCGAAGAACCTCGGCAAGGTCAAGGTGGTCGGATCGAAGACCGGACAGGTCGGCCACACGCGCCTCAAACACTCCGACGGACGCGGCGTCAGCATCGTGCCGAAGAAGTCCTTCAAGCCCGGCGAGAGGGTCAACGTCTTCACGAAGAAGCGCATCAAACTGGCCAACAAGGGTGACTTCTGGGTGCGGATCGGCAAGTTCTACGGCGCCGACGACACGGACCCGGGCCCGGGCGACCCCCCGGCGAATGACGGCCTCAAGTCCCGGCCCGAGCTGAAGCCGCCGACCCTCGACGTCCTGGTCAACAAGCCTGAAGCGTCCAACGGCAAGATCTTCTTCGCCCCGAAGAGGGACGGAGCCACGATCGCCGACAACAACGGGCGGATCCGCTGGTACCGGCCGTCCGGTGTCGCGACCAAGGGCAGCGAGTACTACAACTTCCAGCCCCAGAAGTACAAGGGCAGGCCGGTGCTGACCTACTGGCTCGGCGCCTCCGGCGTCGCGGGCTTCTCGCAGGTCGGTACCTACGAGATCCTGAACAACAAGTACAACCGCATCGCCAGGATCACGCCGGGCAACGGCTTCGGCGCGAACATCCACGAGTTCGAGATCACCGGACGCGACACGGCGCTGGTCCAGGCCTATGTCGGCGTCGAGTGGGACCTGACCCCGGTCGGCGGTCTGCCGAACGGCAAGATCCTCGACAACGTGGTGCAGGAGATCGACATCAAGACCGGTGCGGTGCTCTTCGAGTGGCACGCGCTCGGCAACGTCAGCATCAAGGCCAGCGAAACCGCGCCGCCCGAAGACGGCTCGCGCTGGGACTACCTGCACATCAACGCCGCCAAGGCCGACGGCAAGGGGATCCTGATCTCCGGTCGCCGGACGAGCACGATCTACCGCGTCGACCGCAAGACCAACAAGACGATGTGGAGGCTGCGTGGTGACGGGAAGAAGCCGAAGACGAACAACTTCGACGTCGCGGCTGACGCCATGTTCGGCTACCAGCACGACATGGAGCGGCTGCCGAACGGCAACATCTCGCTGTTTGACAACGGTGCCGACCGGCCGAACAACAACCTGCCGGTGATCAGCGAGGAGTCGAACGTCCTGATCCTGAAGCTCTCAGGCAAGGGAAATAACCGCAAGGCCACGCTGGTCAACCGATACACCCATGAGCCGGATCCGATCGTGGCCCTGTCGCAGGGCAGTGCGCGACTGATGGACAACGGCAACTGGTTCGCCGGCTGGGGGCAGGTCTCCCAGATGACCGAGTTCGCCCCGGACGGTGAGGTCGTATGGGATGCGACCTACTTCGACCAGCCGGTCAACTCCTACCGCTCCTTCAAGGCCCCGTGGGCCGGGTTCCCGAAGGACCGCCCCGCGATCGCCAGCGAAGCTGACGGCGACGGCGCGAAGGTCTACGCAAGCTGGAACGGTTCGACCAAGGTCCAGAGCTGGAAGGTGTTCACCGGGGAGACGGCCGGCAGCCTGACCGAGGTCGGAAGCTCGCCGTGGAAGAACCTCGAGACGATGATCTCGATCCCGACGGTCGACACCAATGTCCAGGTCGTGGCCTACGACAAGGACGGCAAGAAGCTCGGCGAGTCGGGCCTGATCCCGCTCGGCGAGCAGTCCCGTTAGCTGCAAGTCCCGGGCCTCTGGCCCGGTAGCGCAGCAGAAAGAGGGGCCCCGGTCGGGGCCCCTCTTTGTTCGTGCACCAAGACCAGCACGGGCGGACCGGCACGATCTCGAAATTTTTTTCGGGACGCCGCTACTCCGCCGAGACGACGGGGTTAGTAACTTTCACACCGGTTAAACCCAACTTAAACGGAGGAGTTCTCTTGTCTCTCGTCGTCCATAAGCGATTTCGCTCTGCGCTGATCGCTCTCACCGTCCTGTTGTCGTTCGGCGTACTCGCCGGCGCTGCCCAGGCCAAGAAGCCCGTTTCGGTCTTCCCGGCGCCTAATTCCAAGTATGCCTCCGACGATACGACCTTCAGCTTCCGCGGCCTCAAGCCGAAGCAGCTCGGCAAGGTCAAGGTCGTCGGGTCGAAGACCGGCGTCAAGCGCACCTCGCGCCTCCGCCACTCCGACGGCAAAGGCGTCAGCGTCGTTCCGAAGGGTCTGTTCAAGCGCGGTGAGACCGTCCGGGTCTACACGAAGCGCAAGATCAAGCTGACCAAGAACGGTGACTTCAAGGTGAAGATCGGCCAGTTCTACGGCAACGACGACAAGAACGCCGTGCCTCCGGGTGGAGTCAGCCCGAACCCGCCGCTCATGTCCCGTCCCGACCTGAGGCCGCCGGACCTGAACGTTCTCACCCCGGGCACCAACGCCCTGCCGGGCAAGATCCTGTACGCGCCGGCTCAGTTCGGCATGGCGATCGCCGACAACTTCGGCCGGACCAACTGGTTCCGCCCGGTCAGCTTCGGCGGCAAGGGCGACCGTGTCGCCAACTTCCAGAAGCAGAAGTACCGGGCAAGCCGGTGCTGACCTACTGGAAGGGAGCCAACACGGTCCAGTCGTTCACCCAGCTCGGTACCTACGACATCCTCAACAACAAGTACAAGAAGATCGCCACCGTCAGCCCTGGCAACGGCTACAAGCCCGACGTCCACGAGTTCCAGATCACACCGCGCGACACGGCGCTGGTGCTGGCCTACCGTGGTGTCAAGGCCGACCTGAGCAAGTTCGGCGGCCAGAAGAACGACCGCGTCCTCGACAACATCGTCCAGGAGGTGGACATCAAGACCGGCGCGGTGCTGTTCGAGTGGCATGCGCTCGACGCGATCGGCTTCGGAGCCAGTCAGCAGGCGGTCGCGGCACCGAGCGAGGCCAACCCGTTCCCGACCTGGGATTACGCCCATTTCAACGCGATCCACTGGGACGGCAAGTCGGTGCTGGTCTCGGCCCGTGCCACCAACACGCTCTACCGCGTGGACCGGGCGACCGGCCGCGTCCAGTGGAGGCTGCGTGGCGACGGGATCAAGCCGAAGACCGGCAGCTTCAACGTCGCGTCGGATGCCACGTTCGGCTACCAGCACGACGTGCGGCGGACCAAGGATGGTCACATCTCGCTGTTCGACAACGGTTTCCAGCTGTCGGCCGGACCCGGATCGCCGCCGATCTTCCCGGCAGTCAACCTGACCTCGAGCGGTCTGGTGCTGAAGCTGTCGGGCAAGGGCAACAAGCGCAAGGCGTCCCTGGTCAAGCGCTTCAGCTACCCCGTCCGAACCCTGCGGCCTTCGCGACCGGTGGCGCGCAGCCGCTCTCCAACGGCGGCATGTTCGTCGGCTGGGGAACTGTCCCGCGGATCACCGAGTACGACGGCGACGGCAACATCGTCTTCGATGCGACGCTGCCGCCCGGTGGTTTCTTCAACTACCGCAGCTCGAAGACGCCGTGGGAAGGCAAGCCGACCGACCGCCCGGCCATCGCCAGCGAGGCTGACGGTCCCGGTGCGAAGGTCTACGCCAGCTGGAACGGCGCGACCAAGATCCGCACCTGGAGGGTCTACTCCGGCCCGGACGCCGGCAGCCTGAGCGAGGTCGCCAGCTCCACCTGGAACGGGTCTCGAGACCGAGATCGCAGCCGCGGCGGTTGACGCCGTGGTCGAGGTCAGGGCCTTCGACAGCAACGGCAAGGAGCTCGGACGCTCGGCCGTCACGTCGATCGGCGAGCAGGCTCGCTGATCAGCCCTCCCGGCACAGAGCCGGGACACCGTTTTACGAGAAAGGGCCCCGCACGGGGCCCTTTCTCGTTTGATGCCCAGGGCCTCTGAAGCCTGCCTGGCAGCCGGGCGCAACTCTGGCCGGAAGTCGGGGTTGTTCTTTCAGTACTATCCGGTTTTCGAATCAAGTCCGTCAAGTAATCAGGAGGAACTAGTTTGTCTGCCAAGTCCATGAAGGCCGCCCGTCTCGTCGTACTCTCCACCCTCACCCTTTTGGCCGCTGCCGTTCTTTCAGCACCGGCCGCAGCTGCTCCGGCGAAGCCCGTCTCCGTCTATCCCGCCCCGAAGACGCCCGTCGCCTCGGATACAACCACCTTCAGCTTCCGTGGTCTGAAGCCCGGAAAACTCGGCAAGGTCCGGGTCGTCGGTTCGCAGACCGGCCGCGTCGGCCATACGCGCCTGCGCCATTCGGACAAGCGAGGCGTCAGCATCGTGCCGAAGAAAGCTTTCCAGCCCGGTGAGAGGGTCAGGGTATTCACCGGAAAGCGCATCAAGCGGACCACGAAGGGTGACTTCTGGGTGCGGATCGGGCAGTTCTACGGAACCGACGACACCGACTTCGGCCCCGGCACTCCCCTTCCCAAGGACGGCCTCAAATCGCGGCCCGAACTGAAACCGCCGGTGCTCGACGTGCTGACCAGCACGGACGAAGTCTCTCCGGGTAAGTTCCTGCTCTCGCCGCGTCGCGACGGACTGATGATCGCCGACAATCAGGGTCGCCTCAACTACTACCGGCCCACCGGTTTCGGCACCAACGGCAGCCAGAACTTCAACTTCCAGGCAAAGACCTGGAACGGAAAGCCGGTCCTCACGTACTGGAAAGGCTCGCCCGCGGCCATGGGTTTCTCGCAGCTCGGCAACTACGAGGTGCTGAACGACAGGTACAACCTGATCGCCAAGTTCACCCCCGGGAACGGCTATGGCGCCAACATCCATGACTTCCAGCTGAGCGACCGCGGCACTGCGATCGTCCAGGCCTACCGCGGAGTGCGGTACGACCTCTCCCCGGTCGGCGGCCCGACCGACGGAAAGATCTTCGACAACGTCGTGCAGGAAGTCGACATCAAGACCGGCGCGGTGCTCTTCGAGTGGCATGCGCTCGGGACGGTCGGCCTGAAGGCGAGCGAGACCGCCCCGCCCGAAGACGGCAGCCCGTGGGATTACCTGCACATCAACTCGTCAACCGCCGACGGCAACTCGTACCTTGTTTCGGGACGCCGGATGAGCACGATCTACCGCATCGACAAGGCGACGGCGCGGATCAGATGGAAGTTGCGTGGCGACGGCCTGAAGCCAAAGACCAACGACTTCAAGATCGGACCGGGAGCCCAGTTCGGCTACCAGCACGACGTGCGGCGCCTGTCGGACGGCACGATCCTGATGTTCGACAACAGCCTCGACCGGCCTCAGAACAACCTGCCGGAGACCAACCCCGACTCGAGCGCGCTCAGGCTTCGGCTGTCGGGCAAGGGAAAGAACCGGACCGCTACCCTCGTGAGCCGGTACCGGCATCCCGAAATGCTCAGGTCGAGCAACCAGGGAAGCGCCAGGCTTCAGGAGAACGGCAACATGGTCGTCGGTTGGGGAGGAATCCCGCGCCTGACCGAGTTCACGCCCGAGGGTGGCATCGCTTTTGATGCGATCATCACCGGTGCCCAGATCGGCTCGTACCGTGCGATCAAGGCCGACTGGGTCGGCAACCCGAAGGACCGCCCGGCTATCGCCAGCGAAGCCGATGGCCCCGGGGCGAAGGTGTACGCCAGCTGGAACGGCGCCACGAAGGTGAAGACCTGGAAGGTCTACACCGGCGACAGCGAGGGCAGCCTGACCGAAGTCGGTAGTGCCCCGTGGTCCGGCCTGGAGACGGCGATCTCGATCCCGACCGTCGACTCCAAGGTCCAGGTGGCAGCCCTCGACGCCGACGGCAAGGAGCTCAAGCGCTCGGGCCTCGTCGACCTCGGGGTCCAGTCCCGCTAGGGCAAAGAGACCGCCGGGCAGGGCCGGCAAAGCGATTCACTAGACAGGGCCCTCTCAAGGGCCCTGTCTCGTTGTCGGGCCGGCCCGAGCATTCACCGAGACATCCCAACCGCCCCGCATCGCGGCGTCCGTACCGGACCCCTCGACCCCGCGCCCACGCAAGGTGAGAGACCGGTCATCGCCCCACCGGTGACCCCGGGCGGCGCGAGAGCGGTTGCTAGAAGCCCATGCTGTGCGGCGGCACGTTCTGTTCGGTCGCGGCTCGCGGGTCGTCGCGCAGGCCCTTCGACTCCGGTGACTTCGAGGCCTTTGCCCTGGTCGGGGCTGAAGGCGGGATCGCGAGCCTGGCCACAGACCACTCGCCGCCCTCCCCGCGCCGGGGAATCCAGCTGTGGGTCTCGCGGTCGGGGCTCGTCGAAGCGAGCTCGAGGCAGAGCGCCTTTGCCTCGCCCTCGGTCACCCGAGGCCTTCGGCGCCGGTGGCGCGGCCGACCGCCGGCCGGCTCTGGACGAGGGTCCGAGGACCCTTCGCCCGACCTGCCTGGTGATCGCCACGCATCACTTGATCCTGATTACGACCTTCGCGGTCTTCGACTTGTTGCCAAGCTTGTCGGCGGTGCGGACCTTGTAGACCGTGCGGCCCTTCTTGCGGATCTTCTTCACCTTCGGGACGGACTTCTTGTTCAGGCCGACGCCGGCGCTGCCGTCAGGCAGCTTGGGGTCGGGCTTGCCCACGACCTTGATCCTGACCTTGCCGCGGTAGGTGTTCTTGCCGATGCGCCTGCCCTTGACCTTGATCTTCGGCTTCTTCGGGCCCGTGCGGTCGACCTTGACGTTGCGCAGTTCCTCGGAGAACGGGGTCGTCGTCGTGTACTGCTCGGCGATGTTGTTCTCGGGAATGACCGTGCTGCTGCGGACCCGGTACCTGTGGGTGCCCTGAGGCTCACTCTTGAGCACCAGGTTCTGCTTGACCACGTTGCCCTTCGCGGTCTTCCAGTTTCCCTTGGATGCCCTGCGCTGGATGAGGAAATCGGTGTCGGGCGCTTCGCTGCCCACCCAGGTGAGACCGACTTTGGCCTTGGTCTTCTTCTTGCCGGTCAACATCGGCGCGGTCGGGCGCAGTTCCGGGAACTGGCGCGAGATTTCCTTCAGGCGGTCCGCGTCCTCGGGCAGGATGAAGTCGGACTCAAGGAACTGGTCGGTTGCCTCTGCGTACCGGCTGACGTAATCGGCGAAGTCGGTGTACAGGCCGTCGAGCAGCTCCCTCTCGAACAGAGTGTTCGAGCCGAGCAGGCCGCAGAAGAACGAGAAAAGGTCGGTCCCGACCGCGGCGTTCACGCCGTCGTTGACGCCGGTAGGCACGGTGAGCTCGGGGTAACGGATGCCGCCCTGCGCGATGCCGTACTGGTCACGAATCAGCTCACCGCCTGTGTCGTACACACCCCTCGGGGCGATCGGCAGGGGCTCGTTGGTCTTGACCCAGTCGACCAGCCCGGCGATCGCGCGGTTCGCGGTGAACGGCCACTGGACCAGAGAAAGCGGGAACTTCTGGCAGCTGACAGTGATCGGCAGGAAGTCGCGGTTGAGCAGCGTCGCCACGCTGTCCCATGCCCTGCGGGGAAGGTGCGAGCCACCGGCGACTTCCCAGTGGCGGATCGAGCCGGTGTCGGGGAAGGTCGATGGTGGACGCGGCGTCCGGTTCTCGGTCTCCGAGAGGATCCTCACGACCTTCTCCGGGCGATCGGTCCTGAGCTGGGAGCCGCAGACCGTGAGCAGGTAGGCGTCGGCGATCTGCTGGAACGGCTGGATCTTGTTGTGGTGGTTCGCGAGGCGTCCGCACGACTGCGACTCGCCCGAAGCGATCACCACGTCGGCGTTGATCCCGCCGAGCGGGTCGACGCCGGTTCCGTTGCCCTTGATCGCGTTCAGCGCCGCGCCGAAGACGTCGTAGGAAAGAGCGTCGCCATCAAGGCCTGTTCCGGTCGGCACCGTCCCGTTTCCGTTCACGGTGAGGTCGCCGTAGCGGGCATTGTCAAAGGCCTTGAGACCTACGACGCCGACGTTCTGTGCGGTGACACCGACGAACGTGTAGCCGTTCTTCAGCATGAATTCCGGGTCGCCGAACCAGTTCCACTCGATGTCACGCTGGGCGGTGACGTTGTTCCACTCGGCCACGACCTGGCCGTTGGCGTCGGCCGGATTGGCCGGACGTCGGACGACGATGCGGGTCTTGAACGGATACGTGCCGTCGCTGTTCGGCCCGCCGCTCTCGATCCGGGGAGCGTCGACGGACGGATCGGTCGAAAGGGCCGTGTCATAGCGGTAGCCGTCGCCCTCGATGAAGTACTCCTCTTCGACGTAGCCGTACTTGTCGAGGTCCTCGTCGGTGGCGAGGAACGGGTAGGAGCTGTCGGTGACCGGGACCGGTCCGGTCACGTCCGGAACCGGTACAGAAGGCCCGGCGGCGCTCGCGGGCGTGGCCCACAGAGCAGCGGATCCGATCAGAGCGGCGATCACGACAAGCAGGCGATGCTTCATCAAGGTGGTCTTTCTCCCAACGTGTTCCGGCGGCGCTCCTGCCTGCGCGATCGTCGATCGTGCCGCTGTTCCGCTGCCCTTTATCCCCTGAACACGATACCGGAGGCGTTGTTTCGCCGCACTTGTTTTCCTGAATCGTTATTCATCTGTTTCGTACATAGAATCCACGGGATGAACGGGTCCGGAGACAGGGTGGGACCGATCGCCGTATACGGAGCGACCGGCTACACGGGCAGGCTGATCGCGGCCGAACTCGACCGTGCGCAGGCCGACTTCGTGCTCGCCGGGCGCAATCGGGAGAAGCTCGACCGGCTGGCGGCCGGGCTGAATTCGCCGGCCGGGGTCCACGCCGTTTCGCTCGACGACAGCGAGGGCCTGCGCGACCTGCTTGCCGGCTGCTCCGCGGTGATCGCCTGCGCCGGTCCGTTCCACCTTGTTGGGGAGCCGGTCATGAGCGCAGCCGTGGATACGGGTACGCACTACCTCGATACGACCGGGGAGCAGCCCTTCATGAGGCTGGCCTGGGACAAGTACGACCGGCCGGCGACCGAGGCGGGCGTGGCCGTGATCCCGGCGATGGGGTTCGACTACGTGCCCGGCGACATGATCGCTTCGCTGACCGCGACGGGCATGGGCCGGCTCGACACGCTCCGGCTCGCCTACAGGGCGAAGATGCAGCCGACCCGCGGGACGATGCTTTCGGCGCTCGAGATGATCAGGGGCGGGGATGTGGAGTGGCGCGACGACCGTCTCCAGCCGGCGCCGCAGAGCGTGCCCAGGGGAAGCTTCGACTTCGGCGCCCCGCTCGGAGAGCTGAAGATGACGCGATATCCGGCGGGCGAGCACGTGACCGTGCCGCGACACATCGACACCCGCCGCGTCGAGACGATGCTGAGCGCCGACTCGTTCGCGCCCGGCCCGGCCGCAGCGGTATTGCCGGCCTTCTTCCGTGGCGCGGGCCTTGCCATGCGCACCCCGCTGCGCGGCCTGACGGCGAAGCTGATCTCCCGCCTGCCGGAGGGGGCCAGCCCCGAGCAGCGCGACGAATCGAGCTTCACGATCGTCTGCGAGGCCGTGGCCGGCGGGCGGGTTTCCCGCGGGATGATCTCCGGCCGCGACGTCTACGGACTGACCGCGGCGCTGATCGTGCGCGGTGCGACGCTCGCAGCGGCCGGTGAAATCGGAGCGAGCGGGGCGCTGGCGCCTTCGCAGGCCTTCGATCCCCGGTCCTTCCTGTGCGGCTTCGAGAGGTTCGGCGTCGAGTGGGAAGTGACGCCGGCCGCCTGACCCGCGCCCTGCGTCAGACTTTTCGCGGCCTCACTTCGCCGGCCTCGGCAAGCTCGGGGGCGTCCGGTGGCAGGCTGTCCAGCTTGCGTGAGTAGAGCCTCGCGAACGGCCTCGAGGTGACCCCGTGCAGGAAGACGCTGCCGAGCACGGTGACCGTTGTCGCCGCGATGATCAGGTCGAGGCCGGGGAGGTCCGGCTCCTCCTCGAGCACGACTAGGGCAAGGATGATCGAAGCCAGGCCGCGCGGACCGAACCAGCCGATGAAGGCAACCGAGGACTTGCTCAGGCCGGTCCCGGAGAGCGCGACCGCGACCGGACCCATCCTGACCAGGGTCAGGGAAAGCGCCGAGAAGGCGACAACGCCCCACGTGGCCTCGCCGAGGTAGCCGATCGCCGCGGTGCCGAAGACGAAGAAGACGACCAGGCTGAGCAGCTGGCCCTCGCGCTCGGCGAAGCTCAGCATGTGATCTCCGTAGTCGTCGCGGAAGCGGGCGACGGCGAGGCCCGCGACGAAGGCGGCGATGAAGCCGTTGCCCCCGGCGGAATCCGCGAGCGCCCACACGCCGATCGCGATCGCGACCAGCGACAGCCGCTTGAACGTGTGGGTCATCGCGCGGCGCTGGATCGCCAGGTCGACCAGCCAGCCCGAGCCACCGCCGATCAAGAGACCGGTGGCGACACCGATCGCGACCTGCTCGATCCCGAACGTGAACCAGCCGGCGGCGTCGAGCGAGGCCTGGTCGACGGCGAGGCCGAGGAAGAGGAAAAGGAACGGGATCGAGAGCCCGTCGTTCAGGCCGGCCTCGACGTTGATCGTCTGGCGGATCTTCTCGGGCACGATGCGGCTCGAGACGACGGCGTGGCCGAGCGCGGCGTCGGTCGGCGCGAGGATCGCGGCGATCACCGCGCCCTCCCAGAATTCGAGGCCGAGCAGCAGCACCGCGGCTGCCACCGTGCCGGTCATCATCGTCAGCGGCATGCCGATCGCGAGCAGGCGGGCCGACAGGGCGCCGTCCTCTCGAAGCTCGCCCAGGTCGCTCCTCGAGGCGTCGGAGAAGAGCACGACGACGAGGGCCACCTCGGCCACGATCAGCCCCGCCTTGCCGGTGGGGCTGAAGGTCGCAAAACCGAGCAGTTCCGGCCCGCAGATGATGCCGGCGGCGACGAAGACCATCGGTGCCGAGATGTTGGCCCAGAGCAGCGCCCGCGACACGAGCGCGTAGGCCAGGAAAACCGCGCTGATGACCCCCAGCTCAACCATGGCTGCCCCTCATGCCGCTGATGATCGCACGCCCGCGCGAAGCGGGCACTAATCTCGACCTGTGGCAAGACGCAGCAGCGGGAAGTCGACACAGCGCCTCTTCGTCGCGCTCGATCCTCCGTCGCGGGTCTGTGCCGACGTCGCGGCGTGGGGCCGAGAGGCGGCGGGCGCCGACCGGAGGATGCGCCCAGTCCCCGCTTCGAACTGCCACGTGACGCTGGCCTTCATCGGCGATTGCGGCGGGTCCGACATCGCGGCGATCAGCGAAGCGGTCGAAGACACGGCGGCGCCCGTCACCGGGCTCTCGCTCGGGGCACCGGTCTGGCTGCCGCGCCGCCGGCCGCGCGCCCTGGCCCTCGACGTCCGTGACGGCCGGGGCGAGCTCGAAGCCTGCCACTCGCGGCTCGCCGCGTCGCTGGCGGAGGCGATCGGCTGGCAGCCCGCGCGCCGGTTCCGGCCTCATGTGACCGCAGTCAGGCTGAGCCGGGGTGTCGATCCGGGCTCCCACGCCCTGCCCGTCTCCCCCGCGCTCGACTTCAGCGGCGAAGCGGTGACGCTGTACCGGTCGGTCCTGCTACCCGAAGGCGCGCAGTACGAACCGCTGGCAACGGTAGGGCTCTGAGCTTCAGCCCGGGCCTTCTTCGGACCAGGCCGCTGTTCAGGCGTCGGCCGTCGCCGGTACTTCGGTGGCCGGGAACTCGGCGTCCCGCAGGGCTCCGGCCATCGCGTGGTAGCCGGCGTCCACGTGGAGGATCTCCCCGGTTATCGCCCGGGCCAGATCGGACAGCAGGAAGCCGACGGCATCAGCGACGGGCACCGGGTCGTAGGGATCCCACTTCATCGGCGCCCTTGTCTCCCAGGCGTGGAGGAGCCTGTCGAAAGCGGGGATGCCGCCTGCGGCGCGGGTGTGGAGCGGTCCGGCAGCGACCAGGTTCGATCGGATGCCGAGCGGACCGAGGTCACGGGCCAGGTAGCGGTTGACCGATTCCAGTCCGGCCTTGACGACGCCCATCCAGTTGTAGACCGGCCAGGCGCCCGACGAGTCGAAGTCGAGGCCGACCAGAGAGCCGCCTTCGGGCGGTGCGTGTTCCTTCAGCAGCGCGCCGAGCGAGGCGAACGAGTAGGCACTCGTATTGAAGGCGAGGTTGATCCCTTCCGGCCGGGCCGCGAGGAAGTCGCCGGCGAGCGCGTCGCGCGGGGCGAAGGCCACCGCGTGAAGGACCCCGTCGAGCCCGCCCCACTTCGACGCGACCCTGCCCGACAGGGCTTCGAGATCCCCGGCGCTGGTCACGTCCACGTCGACGATCTCGACCGCCGAGGGCAGCTCGGCGGCTGCGGCCTCGGCCAGTTCGCGGTCCCGCGGGAAGGCGGTCAGCAGGACCTCGGCGCCCGAGATCAACGCCTTCTTCGCGGCGGTGAACGCGATGCTGTCGTCGTTTACGACACCGGTGACTATGACTCTCTTTCCGTTGAGCAATTTTCTCCAGCCTGGCTTGGTGTTTACGGTTCGAAGCTTCTGCGGACCCGCTGGTCCTTCGCCCGGGCGCTGTCGGCCAGATCGGCCTGGGCACGCTCGACGGCGTCGCTCGCTGCCGGGTCCCCGACCGCGAGAATCCGCGCTGCGAGCAGGCCCGCGTTGCGGGCCGCGCCGACGGCGACGGTGGCGACCGGCACGCCGGCCGGCATCTGCACGATCGACAGCAGCGAGTCGAGGCCGTCGAAGTACTTGAGCGGCACCGGTACGCCGATCACCGGCAGCGGGGTAGCCGAGGCGACCATCCCCGGAAGGTGCGCGGCGCCGCCGGCCCCGGCGATGATCACGCCGAAGCCGCTCTCCCGCGCCTTCGAGGCCCAGTCGAGCATGTCGTGTGGCGTGCGATGGGCCGAGACGACCCTGATCTCGTAGCCGATGCCGGACTCTTCGAGCGCGTTGGCGGCCTCTTCCATGACCGGAAGGTCCGAATCGCTGCCCATGACGATGCCGACTCTTAGCTGACTCATGCTGCACTCCCTTCGAGAGCGGATGCCGCAGAGCGCGCCAGGTCGGCGGTCGCCCCGGCATCCTCGCCGCAGACCGTTACGTGGCCCAGCTTACGGCCTGGCCGGGTCTGCTTGCCGTAGAGGTGAACGTGGGCTCCGGGCACCGCCAGGCCGGCGGCAAGGCGTGACTCCGGGCCCTCCCCGGTCTGGCTCCCGACCACGTTGACCGTGGCCACGGCCGGGGCGGTCAGCGAAGTCTCGCCGAGCGGCAGGCCCAGCACCGCGCGAAGGTGCTGCTCGAACTGGGAAGTGACGCAGCCCTCGATCGTATAGTGGCCCGAATTGTGGGGGCGCAGGGCCAGCTCGTTGACTAGCAGTCCACCGGGGGTCACGAACAGCTCGACCGCCATCACGCCGGTCGCTCCGATCCGGTCCGCGATTTCGAGGCCCATCTGCCGGGCCGAGCGAGCCAGTTCGGCCGGAATCCGGGCCGGGGCGAGCACCTCGCGGCACATCGCGTCCTGCTGGACCGTCTCGACGACCGGGTAGGCGACCGCGTCGCCGCTCGCGGAGCGAGCCACCATGACCGCGATCTCCATCTCGATCTCCAGCATCGGCTCGAGCAGGAAGGGACCCGGTGCCTCTGCCAGCAGCTCGCGCGCCCGGTCGCGGTCCTCGAGTATCCAGACTCCGCGGCCGTCGTATCCGCCACGCGGCATCTTGGCGACGACGGGCCAGCCGTGGACGGCGGCGAACTGGTCGAACTCGCCGATGCCCGTGGCCTCGACGAAGTCGGGTATCGGAAAACCGTGCGCAGCCAGCGCCCGTCGCGCGTGGAGCTTGTCCTGGGCGTGGAGCTTGGCCGAAGCGCCCGGCGCCAGCCGGACGCCCTCCGCCTCGAGCTGCTCGAGCAGGCGCGGCTCGACCTGTTCGTGGTCGAAGGTGAGCACGTCACAGCGGGCCGCAAGCCGGCGCAGGTCGTCGAGTTCATCCGGTGAGCCGATCTCGGAGCCGGCCCCGGCGAGCAGCGCAGGATCCGACTCGTCCGCAGCGAGCACGACCAGTTCGACGCCGAGCGCGATCGCCGCCTGCTGTGTCATGCGGGCCAGCTGGCCGGCTCCGACCATGCCGACACGGAGGCCGGGGGAAGTCCCTCCGCCGCTGCGGATCCCGCCTTCTCCGGCTCGTGCCTCGGCGCTCAAGTGAAGTATTCCGGTCTGCTCACGTAGGTGTCGGAGAGGAACATCACGCCCGAAGACTCTTCGAGCAGGGGCCGGAGTCCGGCAAGCAGCGAGTCGATCTTCTCGAACGGCACCACGGTTATCAGCATCTCCAGAGTCGCCTGGTCGTTGAAAAGGAGGCGTCCCTGATGGTAGCCGCCATGCCCGAGGCCGGAGACCCCGGAGACGCTCGTGAATCCGGTCACTTCGCTCGCCTTGAAAATCTCCCGCACCGCCGGGGCCTCAGAGCCCGGTACGACGACTTCTATCTTGGCCATCTTGCTCAGGTCTGTTCGGCGCTTCACTTTGATACCTCCGGGTCGGTCCACGGCTGCCAGCCGCGGGGTGTATGTCTCAGCCAGGGATCCCCGGCCTGCGAACGGGCGGCCAGCGCCACCCATTCGTTGCCGAAGAGCTCCTGGAGAACCGTATTCCGGTCGATGATCGACTCGATCCTCTCCAGCGGTGCCTGGACGATAGTGAGCAGGCGCATCGGCTCGTGGACGAGCCGCTCCCCGTCGGCCACAGACTGCCACGGGAGGCCGAGCTTGAGGTCACCGCCGTGACCGGCCAGCACACCGATGCCGCCGACCACGTTGTGGATCGTCTTCGAGCCGGCGCCGAAGGCGACCGGGTCGACGGTCGAGAAGTAGTACTGGCAGTTGATCCACTGGGCCACGACCATCGGCGCGGTCAGGATCGTCTCCAGTGCCTCCCCGTCCCGGTCGGCCCGCGCCTCGTATGAGTGCAGGAAGGCCCTGCGGCCGAGATCGATGCCGCGCGTGATCGAGCGCGGGCCGACGATGAAGGCGGCGTTGCCTGCCAGGCCCCACTCGGGGAAGACCTGCGCCCAGTCGGTCGAGCGGGCCTCGACGTGCCGGGCCGCGCGCTCGGGCGAGGTCCGCCGGGGTGCGCCGGGCATTGCCGCGCAGCGCTCGGCACTCAGGGCCGCACCCGCGCGGTCGAGATCCACTGGCAAGGCGGTCCAGTTCGCGCTGGTGACTCCTTGGTACGAGATGCCGGTCGAGCACGGTGACCCGGTCTGTCGCGGTGTCGTGCTCACCGGCCACGAACCACGTGTCGTCGGGGATCTCGATGCCTTTGCCGGCGAGGTGCTCGCGGACGTCCTGGCCGTTGAGGATCGCGGCCGCGGTGCGGGCATTCGGCGCGCCCCGGTTGCCACCGCAGGCACCGCAGTCGAGCGCGGCTTCGTAAGGGTTGTTCTCAGTGGTGCTGCCGTGTCCGCAGAGCAGCACCAGCCTGCCGAAGCGCCCGGTCAGGCCCATCATGGTCAGCGCGACCTCGGCGAAAAGGCTGCGCTCTTCATGGGTGAACCCCTCGTTGACCGAAAGCACGGTCGGCGCGGGCGGCGCGGCCCGGCGGTGGAGACGGCTGCGGACCCTTCCGAAGCTCCGGGCGGAAAAGGTCTTCAGCGCCGCCACGGGGCCCGACGCCCAGCCCGTGGTCTCGGCCAGCACGTAGGGCGTGGCCAGGTTCGACTCGGCGGCATGGAAGCTGTCTTCGGCGCCGGAGAGGGCGTTGAGTCCGGCCAGCCTGCGCCCGGCCGGGCCATCGGCGCCGCCCGCCGGGAACTCGCTGACCTCGTTGCGGGCCTCGAGCAGGACCGGACACAGCGAGCTGGCCTCGCCCCCGGCCAGGTCGCGGTACCGGATCGCCACGGCGAAGAAGCCCGCGAAGCCGAGCGTCTCATACGGACCCGCCTGTTCGAAGTGGCGCCGCAGTCCCTCCGAGCGCGCGTCGATGCAGCAGACGAGCTGTGCGGCCGGGCGCACCGGTCGCGCCCCGGCCGGCTCGCCGGAGAGCTTCGCGATCAGCCGGTCCCGGTAGTGGGACTCGTAGGCCTCGAGCCAGACCAGCGGCCGCTGTTCGGGCGGCATCTGTTCGAGCACCTCCGCCACCGCAGCCACCTCGGCGTCGCCGGCGACCCCGGTCAGTCCGCGCCGTTCGAGCTGCCGCCTGGCCCGCTCCACCGGGTCGGGAACCGGTTCGGTGGCCACCTGTCCGGCCGGAACGGAGCCGCTCACTCTCTCCGCGTAGCCGGCGCCGAACTCGTCTTCGAGCAGAGCGGACTCGAGGGAGAGCCGCATGGCCAGCAGTGAAGAGAGGTCGATCGAGCCGCCGTGTTCTCCGTGCCAGCGCACGTGCGCGGCCCAGCCCGGCATCCGGGTCAGGTGGGCACGCAGGTAGGCGCGCCTCGAGGGGGGAGGTACAGCCAGGTTCGACAGCGCTGCGATCACCGCGTCGCCGGGATGCTCGGGCAGGTCCGCCAGGGCCTTCCTGACGGGCGGCGGGAGCTTTCGGTCACGCGGCGCCAGATCGCGCCACGCCGCGTAGAAGCCGGCCTCGCGTCCGGGCATCTGCCAGCCTGCCTGGCCGGTGTCGAGGAAGGCCGCACACCACTTCGAGGTCTGCTCATCCACCTCGGTGGCGACGTCAGGCGAGATCCGCTCGCTGATCGTCGTTTCCTGCCTCGCCGGTCGCGGCGCCGGGCGCCCGTAGAGAAGGTCGCCGGTCAGGAGCCCGGCAGAATCCAACAGCTGTCCGCCGACCTCGACGGGGCGGGCATCGAGCGCCCCGGGGAAGCGCCGCGACAGCGCGGCCTCGAGGTCCGGGTCGGTGATCCTGCCTTCGGCGTGGAAGCGGCGGAATGCCTGCTCGTCGAGCGTGCCGCGCGCACCCAGGATGCGGCCGGCCCGCTCGACGGCCTCGCCGAAGGGCAGGTTCTCGAAGCCTCCGAGAGGATTCACCGCGATGAAGGTTTCGATGGGCCATGCCTGCGCGAGCACGTCACCGGCGGCCTTAATGTCGGATACGAGCCTGGCACGGTCGATCGAAGGAGCCGTCACGCCCGTGTCGTCGCTCATCGTGGTCGTCATGGTCTTGCTCCCTGGGAATCGGGCATCAGTCCTCCTGCACCGGCCGTGGCCGGCTGCGCGGGTCGTGGGGGTCGGGTACGCGGTTCGCTGACCTGGCCGGCACCGAGCGCCAGTACGTATGCGGTCTTGCGCAACTCTCCGATCCGGCTGCCGGGACGGGCGAGCGAAGTCAGACCGGCCAGCAGCAGGAAGGCGAAGAGCGCGGCCACCCACCATGGCGAGGCGACCGAATCCCCGGCCCCTGCCAGTGACGGAGCCATGAACTCGCTGACCGAGCTGAGCAACAGGACATACGCGGCCCCGGCAACGGTCACGAATCCGGCGCCGGCCAGCGCCGCAGCCGGAGCTGCGTGCCGCGAGGTCCAGCCGTAGATGACCCAGGCGCCGGTTGCCCAGCCGAAGAGCAGCAGCGCGGTTGCTCCCGAGGACCGGTCCGGATAGAGAACCTCGGCGAACGCGAACAGCGCCAGCGCCGGCAAGACTGCCGCCAGGATGACCCGGAAGGCGCGCACCGCCATACCGGTGGGGCGGCGGACCGGGGGCGCCTTCGAGTGGCGCACGTGGCTGTGGACCGCGGCGCCCGAGCCGAGGAACAGCGTCGCCTTGTACATGCCATGGGCAAAGAGGTGGAAGACCGCGGCGGCGTAGGCGCCGAGCCCGCAGGTCATGATCATGAAGCCCATCTGGCCCATCGTCGAGTGGGCGAGGGCGCCCTTGACATCGGCCTTGGAGAGCATCAGCGCAGTCCCGTAGACCGTGGTGGCCGCGCCCGCGAAGAAGGCGAGGTGCGTTGCCTCCGGCGAAGCCCCGAATACGGGACTCATCCTGACCAGCAGGATGCCACCGGCGTTCACAACGCCGGCGTGGAGCAGCGCCGAGACAGGTGTCGGCACGGCCAGTGTCGCGGGCAGCCAGCTCTGGAGCGGCAGTTGGGCGGAGCGGGCCATCGCCGCGGCGACCAGCAGCAGTGCAACCGGCACCAGCGCCGGAGCACCGGCGATGCCGGGGCCGGACTGGCCCAGCGTGCGAAGGTCGAGCGCGCCCCACTGAATCGTGGCGAGGATCACGGCCGCCCACAGCGCGACGTCGCCGATCACGAAGATCCGGATCGCCCTCCTGACCCCCTCTCTCGCGGCTTCGAATCCGCTGTACATGGAAAGCAGCAGGACGACCGAGACCCCGGCCACGGTCCAGGCCGCCGCGAGACCGACCAGGGTCACCGAGGTGACCATGAGAGCGGTCGCGAAGGTGAGCAGGTTGGCGCCATTGAAGAAGCGGGCGGCGCGCACGTCACCGCTCAGGTAGCGGCCGGCGAAGGACTGGACCACGGCGCTGACCCCGAGCACGAGAAGCAGCAGCACCGACGTGACCCGGTCGGCGACCAGTCCGAGCATCGCCTCGCCCGAGCCGTTCTCGATGACCGCGGAAACGGAGGAGCCGTCGAGGACCGCGGCGAAGACGGCCAGGGCGAAGGCCAGGGCGAGCAGGTTCAGCGTCACCGCGGCGCGGGCGACGCGTTCCCGCCTTTCGGTGCCGAACGCCAGTCCGGCCAGTACCGCGACACCGGGCAGTACGGCAGCGGCGACGAGGAGGAGGCTCAACCCGTGCCTCCCCTGACGGAGGAGGCGGCCGAGGAGACCGGCGTCTTCTGCGTCTCACAGTTCATGCGATACATAATACATGATTTTAGATTCGTATGTTATGAACCGCGTATTGGCTCCCCTGAATCGCTGAGCGCATCGCTATGCTGACGCAGAGAGATGACTGACTGGACCTTCCTCACCAACCACGCCCACGTGCTGCTCTGCGTGGCCAGAGACCCCGACATCAGGCTGCGCGACGTCGCCGAATTCGTCGGCATCACGGAGCGTGCCGCGCAACGCATCGTCGCCGACCTGGTCGAGGCCGGTTATCTGGACCGCACCAGGGAGGGGCGACGCAACCGCTACCAGCTGAACCCCGACATCCCGCTGCGCCACCCGATGGACCGCGACCATGCGATCGGCGACATCCTCGAGGTGCTGACGACGTCGAGCGAGTCCTCGACCTGGTCGAAGAGCTGAGCCGGCCGGTCAGCCGAAGGTGAAGGCGTAGGCCCGGATGCCGTTCTCCGGGACGAGCGTCAGCGTATGCGGGCCCGACGCGGGCAGGTCGACGAGCTCGTAGAGGCGTTCACGGCCGACCTCGACCGTGGCCCGCCTCACGTCGCGGCCGGCGTCCCGCGCCGAAATCGGGGAGCCGTCGAGAAGTACGCGCATCCGCCGCGGGCCTCCCGGGGACCCGAGCACGAGGAAGACCTTCTTCGCCGCGAAGCGCACCGCGAGCCTGCCACCCTGAGCCATCGCGAAGTCGGGGTCCACGTTCCACCTTCCGCCATAGGAGAGCTCGTCCTGCCCCGGCTGCCCGAGCGGACCGAAGTCGCGCACGCCGGAAAGGATCAGCCCGTTGGTGAAGCGCTCGGCGCGGGCTGATCCGAGATAGCTCTCCGGGGTGGTGACCCCGTCGGAGATCCTCGGCCCGGTCGCCCCCGAGCGCCCGGCGCCGGGGCTGCTTCCGGCCTCGGCCAGCAGCTCGCGGATCACCTGCTCCTTTTCCTCATAGGCGCCCTCGCCGAAGTGGGCGTAGCGTACGCGTCCCCGGGCGTCGACGAAGTACTCGGCCGGCCAGTACTGGTTCGCGTATGCGTTCCAGGTCTGGAAGTCGTTGTCCTGCACCACCGGGTACGTGATGCCGGCCCGCTCGATCGCCTCGCGCACGTTGCCGGCGTCCTTCTCGAACGGAAACTCCGGCGAATGCACGCCGACGATCGTCAGTCCGCGCTCGCGGTAGCGCTCGTCCCAGGCCTTGAGCCAGGGCTGGGTCCGGATGCAGTTGATGCAGCTGTAGGTCCAGAAGTCGACCAGCACCACCCTCCCCCTCAGCGAGGACATGGTGAGCGGTGAATCGCCCGGAGTGTTGAACCAGCGCTGGGTCCCGGTGAATTCGGGCGCCGGGGCGATCACGGGCAGGCCCGAGTCCGGCTCGTCTCCTTCGGACCGCTGCACGCCTTCGGCAATCCTCCGGGCCTGGGGACTCTGCGCACCGCCTCTGACCGATGCCAGCGCGTCCCGGGCCGAGTCGGTCGACTCGAGCGTCCGGGTCGGATTGACCACGACTGCGGGCAGGTTGTCGGCGATCTCGTTCTGGAACCTGAGGTCGTATTCCCCGGCCATGACCAGGGCGAAAACGATCATCACCGCTCCGGTCGCGGCCTGCAGCTTCGGCGTCTGCCTGCCGAGCGGTGCGGTCAGCCTCCTGCCGCCGATCATCAGTGCGTAGAGGACGACAGCCGATCCAAGACCGTACGCGAGCGCCACCGCCAGACGGCCCGCGGTGAAGGGCTGAGAGGCCGAGACGGTGATCACCCCGGCCAGGATCGGGCCGGCGCAGGGCGCGTAGACGAGCCCGAGGCTCGCCCCGACCAGGGTGCCGGACCAGAAACCCTCGCCTCCCCCGGTCCTCGGCTGGAAGCGGCTCGTCGCGCGGCTCAGCAGGGCTTCGGCCCTGCTCGAGACGGCCGGCACCAGCAGCATCAGGCCGAAGCCGAGCAGAACGGCTATCGCCAGGTTGCGCAGCAGGGAGTCGGGCAGCCCGAGCGCATCGATCAGGTAGACCAGCGCGACGGTGGCAAAGGTGAACGACAACGTCAGGCCGGCGACGATCCCGAGCGGCCTGCGCCGTCCGCCCGTCGCCCCGGCCGCGAGCGCCACCGGCAGGACCGGGAGGATGCACGGTGAGACCGCGGTCGCGGCACCGGCGATGAACCCGAAGAGGACCAGCAGAAGCATCGTGTGGATTCTGACGACCCGGCGGGGCGGGCACGGTCGATGCGAAGCCGTCGACGCAGACAAGCACCGGCCACAGGTCCGGGGTCCTGATAATTTTGGATCAGAGGTCCGGCCGGGCGCCCCGGGGGTGCCGCTCACGCGAGTCAAGGAGGAATCAATTGTTCGAACGCATCGTGGTGGGATTCGACGAGAGCGACGGATCGCGGGATGCGATCGCGCTGGCGAAGGCGCTCGCCGCGCGCCTCGATGCCGAGCTGACCCTGGCGGCCGTGGTCCCGCCGCCGGTCGGTGGCAGCCTGATGCCGGCGCTGCCCGCCAACGCCTTTACCGACCTGGTCGAGCAGGCGAAGGTCGGCATCCAGAATGCTGCCGCAGAGGCCGGTGCCGACTCGCAGATCATCCAGAGCAGCTCGGCCGCGCGTGGGCTCGAAGAGCTGACCGAGACTCTCCATGGCGATCTGCTCGTGCTCGGCTGCGCCCGCGCCGACGCCGGCAAGGTCCGGGCCGGCCACAAGGCCAGATCGCTGATGCAGGGCTCGCCGTGCGCGATCGCGCTCGCGCCGGTCGGCTTCCGTGACGCGCAGCCGGACTTCTCCCGGATCGGCGTGGCGATCGACGGCTCGCCGGAATCCGATCATGCCCTCGAGTCCGCCCTCGAACTGGCGGGCCCCGACACCGAACTGCGACTGATCACGGTCGCCACGGACTTCGCCGAGACCTGGGGATTCTGGGGTGCGACCTACGCCCTCTCGGAGCTCGGGGAGGCGTCGCGCGATTCGGCCGAACAGATTCTCGAGACCGCTGCCGCTTCCGTGCCCGAAGGGGTCACGGCGGTCAAGGTCATGGCGGAAGGGCTGGCCCCGGAGGAACTCCGCCGCCAGTCAGAGGACGGGCTAGGCCTGCTCTGCCTCGGCTCGAGGGGCTACGGGCCGATCAGACGGGTCCTGCTCGGCTCGGTCAGCTCCGAGCTGCTGCATGAGGTCGGCTGTCCCGTGCTCGTCGTACCCCGCGGTGCCGAATCCGGATGAGCCGGGAGGAGTGAGCCGCGCTCAGCCGTTCGGGCAGGCGACGGCGCGGCCCTCGACCTCTCCGCGCCTCAGCCGGTCGTAGGCGTCGGCGACGCCGTCGAGGCCGACCCGCTCGGTCCTGACCTCGATCTTTCCTGCGCGGGCCAGTTCGAGAACCTCGATCAGTTCGACTTCGGTGCCCCAGTACGTGGTGGCGATCCGGGCACCCCACGGCAGCGACATCGCGCCGTACTCGATCGTGCCGCCGGCCAGCCCGAGCAGGGTCAGGTCGCCTTCGAAGGCCAGCAGCTGGCTCGCCAGCGCGAGGGTCTGCTCGGAACCGACCACGTCGAGCACGACGTCGGCGCCCCGCCCCCCGGTCAGGGCGCGGATCGCCTCGGGCGATGCCTCGTCGGCGAGCAGCGCGTGATCGGCGCCGAGGGCCTCGGCGACTTCCAGCTTGCCGGCCGCGCTGTCGACCGCGACGATGCGGGCCGCGCTGAGCGCACCGATTATCTGAACGGCCATCTGCCCCAGGCCGCCGATCCCGATCACCACCGCAGTCGACCCCGGAACCAGGCGGTGCAGAGAGCGCTTGATCGCGTGGTAGGGGGTCAGCGCCGCATCCGAGAGCGGTGCCGCGTCCCTCGGATCGAGATCACCGAGCGGGACCAGCAGGCGGCTCGACGGGACAAGCATGTACTCGGCCATGCCGCCGTCGAGTCCGATTCCGCCACCGAATGCCCCGATCTCAGCCTGTTTTTCGCAGTAGTCCTCGCGTGAGAGCCGGCAGGCCCGACAGCGGCCACAGCCCCACGGGCCGTATACGGCCACGGGTTCTCCGGGTTCGAGGCCGGTGACTCCGTCACCGAGCGTCTCGACCCAGCCGGCGTTCTCGTGCCCGAGGGTGAAAGGCGGTTCGATCGGCAGCGAGCCGGCGGGCCAGTCCATCAGGTGGAGGTCCGAGTGGCAGAGGCCGGCGCCGCCGACCTTGATCAGGACCTCTCCCGGACCAGGCTCGGGAACCGGGACTTCGACCAGCTGGGGAGGCTGCTGCCACTCGATAAGTCTGAATGCTTCCATGCCTGCATCGTTACCCGGTCTGCCAGGATTTTCAACCGGGTTTCACCGCATTCTTGCCACTGCCGGTGCGCTCAGATGCGCCCCTTGCCCGGGTCACCGATCGCCAGCGGCTCACAGAACACGATTCTCGGCGGCTCGGCGAGCAGTTCCGAGGAGAGCTCGCCGAGGTCTTCGAGGTAGGGCTTGACCAAATGTGCGTCGAGATCCTCCTGGGAGGCCCACTTCTCGATCAGCACGATCGTATCGGGATCGCCGCGGTCACGGTGAAGCGCGTAGGCCAGGCAGCCACGCTCGTCGTGGGTCTTCTCGACCACGGGCCTGAAGGCCTCGATCGCCTCTTCCGCCCTGCCGGGCCTGACCTCGAGCAGGGCGACGACCACGATCCGGGCCTCGCCGCCCCCGTTCGTCGCAGGATCGGCCATCAGGCGACCGAAGGGGCCTCGGGGAGGCTCTCCAGCGCCTTCTCCATCTCGGACTCCGAGAACTCGAGGTCGGTCAGTTCGCCGGAGAGGTAGGACTGGTACGCGGCGAGGTCGAGGTGACCGTGGCCGCAGAGGTTGAACAGGATCACCCGCTCGTCGCCTTCCTGCTTCGCTATCTCGGCCTCGTTGATCACGGCCCGGATCGCGTGGGTCGGCTCGGGAGCAGGGATGATCGCTTCGGCTCTCGCGAAGGTGATCGCCGCCGAGAACGCGTCGGTCTGGGCGACCGCCTGTGCCTCGACCAGGCCTTCCTTGACCAGCGCTGCGAGGATCGGGGCGACGCCGTGGTAGCGCAGGCCGCCGGAGTGGACCGGCGGCGGGACGAAATCGTGGCCGAGCGTGTACATCGGCATCAGCGGGGTCATTCCGACCGTGTCGCCGAAGTCGTAGGCATAGGTTCCCTGCGTCATGGTCGGGCAGGCCGCGGGCTCGACCCCGATGAACCTCGTGTCGAGGCCCTCCTTCAGCTTCTTCCTCAGCAGCGGAAAGGCGATACCGGCGAAGTTGGAGCCGCCGCCGACACAGCCGACGACGACATCGGGGTACTCGCCGGCCATCTCGAGCTGGGCGATCGCCTCCTGGCCGATGACCGTCTGGTGGAGGCAGACGTGGTTGAGGACCGAACCGAGCGCGTACTTGGTGTCTTCGGAAGATGCGGCGACCTCGACCGCCTCGGAGATCGCGATGCCGAGGCTGCCGGTCGCATGCTCGGCCTGGGCGCGACCGGCTTCGGTCAGCTGGGACGGGCTGCGGTGGACGCTCGCCCCCCATGTCTCCATCATCGCGCGGCGGTAGGGCTTCTGGTCGTAGCTGACGCCGACCATGAACACCTCGCACTCGAGGCCGAACATCTCGCAGGCCAGCGCCAGCGACGAGCCCCACTGGCCGGCGCCGGTCTCGGTCGCCAGCTTGCTGACGCCTTCCTGCCGGTTGAAGTACGCCTGCGGGATCGCGCTGTTCGGCTTGTGCGAGCCGGCCGGGGAGACGCCTTCGTACTTGTAGTAGATGTGGGCCGGGGTATCGAGGGCCTTCTCGAGGTTGCGTGCCCTGAAGAGCGGGGTCGGCCTCCAGAGCCGGTACTTGTCGACCACCTCCTCGGGGATGCCGATCTCCGGTTCCATCGAGACCTCCTGCTCGATCAGGGCCATCGGGAACAGCGGCGCCAGGTCCTCGGGGCCGAGCGGCTGGCCCGTCCCGGGATTGAGCGGCGGCAGCGGATCGCCGGGAAGGTCTGCGGCGATGTTCACCCACCGGTCGGGGATCTGCGACTCGTCGAGCAGGTACTTGAGCTGCTTGTCCATCTGGGCTCCTCTCCGAAGGTCTGCGCCGCCCGGCGCCTCTGCGCGCAGTCTAGACCGGTCGCACGGATCCGATCAGGAGCCGGCGAGGGCGCCCTGGTAGACCTGCCACGCGAGGACCGTCTTGGCGACGAAGCTGAGGATGACGTAGACCCGCTCGACGAACAGCGGGTCCTTCCACCGGCCGTTCGCCCGATAGGCGAGCCACATGTTCACCGCGAAACAGTTGAACAGGATGAACAGAGAGAAGAAGATCCCGTAGACGAAGCCGGGCACGCCGTCGCCTTCGGACTGCGCGAGCGCGAGCTGGATCGCGATCGCGATCCACGGCACCGCTCCCGCGACGCATCCGTAGATGAAAGGGGCCCAGTCGACTTCGTCGCGGTCGAGGTTGGCCCTTTCCATCACCAGCCCGAAGAAGATCATCGAGGCGTTCACACCGAAGATGGCGAACAGCGCTACCGCCTCGCTGGTCCCGGCCAGCATGGCGATCAGCACGACCATGATCGAAGCGCTGATCGAGTACTCCCACCACCTTGCGGGGTTGATCCCGCGCACGACGTTGCTCTCGTACCAGCCCCGGGCGAAGGACCCGACAGCGAAGTGGTCCACTGCAGCCAGGGCGAGAAACAGCGCCACGAGGATGTCGATCCTGAGGTCGAACAGCTCCTTCGTGCCGTACATCCCGCTGCCCGGCGCGTCGGTCAGGAAGGAACCGATGACCGGCAGCTCTGCGGGTTCCGAGATCAGCAGCAGCACGAGAACCTGGACGGCGAAGAAGACCGTCGCGATCAGGTTCAGCCGGCGCAGTTTCGACAGCTTCTCCGGGTCGGCGTCTGGCTCGGCGTGGGTGGAAGTCTCGTTGCTCATCGGGGTAACACTACCCGGCGCCGACTGCGCGAAACAGGACCGCGGCGGACGAATCGCGACCACTGCCTGGCGGATGGCCTTGAAGGGCCTGAAGCGCCGTATACACTCACGTAAGTCAACCTGCGAAGGACGAGAGGTGACCCAGATGATTCGGGTGGGGAAGGTTTTTCTGGCGACGATCACGGATCTGCCGCTGGTCGGGAGCTTCAGTGCCGGGCTGTCGACGGCGGAGTCTTCGGGTGACGCGGCGATATCGAAGAAGGCGAAGAAGTTCGTGCCGAAGAAGTTCAAGGGAACCTGGTCGGGAACCTGGAACAACCTGACATTCGATACGAGCGGACCCGCGTCGATACGGCTCAAGGTCAAGGGGTCGAAAAAGAAGCCGGTCCTGCAGGGCACCTTCAACCTCGGAGGCGAAGCATTCGGTTGCGACAGCATCCCTCCGCGCCCGGTGAAGATGAAGAAGGGCAAGGGCAAGAACCGCTGGAACAGCGGCGGCTTCAAGGCCGCCTGGGACAACGGCAACGGACCGGTCCGGATCACCTACAACCATCGCAAGGGCAAGCTCAGCGGTAGCGGTGTGTCGCCGTGTACAACAGCGGTCACCTACGTATTCAATGGCAGCATGAATGCACGCTCGGCCAGGGCGAACGTCAGGATCTTCCTCGACGGCGAGCTGTTGGCGAAATCGAAACTCGCGATGAAGCGGTAACGGTTGAGGGACGGGGGGCGAGGTCTGGGGCTGCTTTCCTGGCGCACGCGCTGGAAGCTGATCGAGTTCCTTCGAAACTCGATCTGGATCGTGCCCGCCACCTTCGTCCTCGTCGCCATGGCGATGGGCGTCGCGTTCCCGGACATCGACGAGGCGACCGGTGTCGTGATCGGGGTCGACTACGGCGCCAGCGCCGCCCAGGGGATGCTCGGCGCGATGGCCGGCGGCATGATCACCTTCACCGGCTTCGTCTTCTCGATCCTGCTGCTGGCCGTCCAGTTCGGCTCCAGCCAGTTCTCTCCCCGCATGCTGCGACGCTTCCTGCGCGACCCGACGACGAAGATCTCGCTCGGCATGTTCATGGCCACGTTCATCTACGCGCTGCTCGTCCTGCGCACGATCGAACCGGTCAACAACGAGGACTTCATTCCCGACTTCTCGGTCTCGGTCTCGATCGTGATGCTGTTGATCAGCATGTTCCTGTTCCTGCGGCTGATCAGCCGCACGACTCAGGGCCTCAGGGTTGCCGCCGTGGTCAAGACCGTCGGGGACGAAGGCGCCAGGGCGATCTCCGAGGTATACCCCGACCCCGCGCCGGCCGACGGCGAGCAGGCGCCGGCACCGCTTCCGGGCTCTTCGGGCGAACCGAGGCTGATCAGCTTCGAGCAGGAACCGGGAATCCTGCAGAGCATCGACTACCGGGGCCTGTTCGAAATGGCCGTCGAGGCGGACGTGGCGATCGAGCTCGCGACCTCGATCGGGGACCTCGTCGTCACCGGCGGCCCGCTTTTCAGGATCCACGGGGACGGAGAGGTCGACTTCGAGCGCGCGCGCCGGTCGGTCGCGGTGGGCGACGAGCGCAACATGAGGCAGGACCCTGCCTTCGTCTTCAGGTTGCTGGCCGACATCTCATCCAAGGCGCTCTCCCCCGGCGTCAACGACCCGACGACCTCGGTCCAGGCCCTCGACCAGATCGAGATCCTGCTGCGCATCGTCGCCTCCCGACGCCTGCTCCCCGGCGAGGTCCTCGACGCGGGCGGGAATCCGAGGCTGGTCTACCCGGCTCCGTCGTGGGCCGACTTCCTCAGCATCGCGCTGGACGAGACCCGGCTGTTCGGTGCCGACTCGATCCAGATCACGAGGAGGCTGCGGGCCCTGCTGGAGGACCTCGAAGTGAACGTGCCCGAGTACCGGCGCCCCGCGGTGCGCGATCAGATCGCGATGCTCGAAGCCAGCGTGAAGCGAAGCTTCATCGGTGACGCCGACCTGCTCGCCGCGGGAACGCGCGACCGCCAGGGAATCGGCTCGCCGCGCTGATCGCCGGTGCTGCTACGGGACGGGTGCCCCGTCCGGCTGGACGGCCAGCCACAGGCCGCCGAATTCTTCGACGTTGTGACAGAGGACCACGCCCGGAGGATCGTCCACGTAGTAATAGAGCGGCCGTCCGTCGTAGGTGACCTGCAGGCTGCCGTCCCTGCGCTCGGTGGTCCCCAGCAGTCGCCCCTGCGCGCCGCCGTCGGCACTCGGGTCGCTGTCGGTCAGCACCGGCGGCCAGGCCACGGCGCAGTCGCCGTAGCACTCGCTCTCGCTGGTCTTCTCCTTGTCGAAGTAATAGATCGCGCGCTCGTCGCCATCGAAGATGACGTCACCGAACTGGGAGTCGGCCGTCGTGATCGTGGTTCCGGTGGCCGGCTGTTCCGGATTTCCGGAATCGCTACCGGATCCCGGCTGGTCTGCGGGTGGTGAGGTTTCGGCAGCCGGTGCCGCGGTCTGGCCGGCCGGCTGCTCTTCGTCGTCGCTTCCGCAGGCGGCGAAGACCAGCGCCAGCGCCACCACCGACGCTGCCGGAACCAGCCTGCCCGCCGTGGCCGGCGCAAGTCCCGCGAGCTTCATCAGTCCGGAATACGGCCGCTCGGGCTTATGACGGCCCAGTTGGCGCCGTACTGGATCACGTTGTGGCAGAAGACCTGACCGGGCAGCTCGTCGTAGTAGTAGTAGAGCGGCCGGCCGTCATAGGTGACCTGCCTGGCTCCGCCACGGCGCTTGGTCGTGCCGAGCAGCTTCTGCTTCACGCCGCCCAGAGCCTTCGGCCTGCCCTTCTTCTTGCCCTTGGTCAGCACCGGCGGCCAGCCCTGGGCGCAGCCGCCGTAGCACTTGCTGTTCTTCGACTTCTCTTTCTCGAAGATGTAGATCGCCTGTCCGTTCTTGGCGAAGAGCATCTTGCCGTAAGCCGAGTTGCCGGCCTTGATCCTGATGTTCTTCTTCGCCTTGAAGCGCTTGTCGACCGAGACCGATGCACCGCCGGGCGAAGGTGCCGCGGAGAGCGGAGACGATGCCACTCCCCCGGTCAGCAGGGCGGCGGTAGCGAAGGCGAGCGCAAGGCGCTTCAAGAGCCTGCTCCCCGGGCGGCGGAAACCTCAGCATCGAAGTGCATACGGCACAGAATCGCACAGCCCCTTAAGGGTCCATAAAAGCCGCTCCGCCGCTCAGGCCCGGACGGTCGGCCGCGGGATCCCGGTCAGAAGCTGACGCAGTCGCTCGTGCAGCGCCACAGGCCCGTTCGCTTCGACCACTTCCAGCGCTCGAGATGCTCCCGCCCGTCGGGAGAGTGTCGACTCGTGCGCAGGACGGTGATCACGGCGGCGCGACCTCGTCGGCGGACCACTTTGACCCGGTCGCCGCCGATGCCCTGGAGCCTGAAGAAGTTCGGTCGCTTCGGAACCTGCCTGAAGACGGAGAGCACCTCGCCGGCCGCAGGCGTGATCGCGTCGCGGATGGCGATCTCGACCCGGCCGTCACGGTTGAGGTCACCGACCCAGGCTTCGCGCAGCCCCGAAGTGCTCGCTCCCGGACTCACGTTGACCTGCTTCTTCTGGCGGATGACCCAGCGGCTGGCGCGGCGGTCGAGGACCGTGAACCACGTCACGGGCGTGAGTCCCGACTGCTCGTTGTAGATGCGCACCTTCTCCTTCCGGCGGTCGCGGTCGAGGTTGACCCGGAAGACCTTGAGCCGGCTGAACGAAGAAACCGAACCGCCTTCCCTTGCCTGTTCGGGCGACCGGACCGGAATGCAGCCACCGCCACCGACCGGCAGGTAGCTGATCCGCCGGCGCCGCTTGCGGAGGACGAAGCGGTTGCCGGCCAGGCTTCCCTTCCAGCCCCGGGTCAGTTTCCCCTTGATGCAGCGACGGACGATCTTGCGCGCCCGGAAGCAGCGCGTATTCCTCGTCCGGATGGCGATCGCTCCACCGCCGCCTTCCGGCTGGAAGGTGACCACGACTTTCTTGCAGCGGCGCACCTGGTCACCAGACCCCGCTTGCGCATCGGGCGCCGCGGCAAACGCCAGCGCGAGCAGGCCGAGCATGAGCCCGGCCACGATGAGGTACCTGAATCCGGTCGAGAGCGTTGAAGCCGATTCCATTCGATTCTCCTTCGATCGCCATCACTACGGTGGCGCGACGGGCCACCACGACTTGGAGATCCTCCCACGCAGGACGCGGTCATTCATCCGGGATTTCTACGGAGATCCGCCCGGCCTTCCCACCGGCGGGCAGAGGGCGTCGAGCCGGGCCTCAGCGCAGACTGCGCTTCGCCTTCGACGGCTTGCCGAAAGCGACCGTGGCTTTGGCTGCCAGGCCGACCTTGCGTCCCTTGCGGATCGCCTTGCGTCCCTTTCGGCTCAGCTTCAGCTTGAGCACTCGGGAAGCACCCGCGTTCAGGCTGAGGTTCGAGGCCGAGGCGATGACCGTCTTACCGCGGCTGACCCTGACCCCGATCCCCGAGCTCGCGGTGGCGGCCCTCACCTTGACCTTCACCCGGCCCGACCGGCGCACCTTCTTCAGGCGCTGTGACGGGATCGAGACCTTCACGGAGGGCCGTGGCACGACGGCGCCCTTCTCCCCCTGGACGACCAGCTCGCCGCTCATCGAGGGTCCGTGGAGGGTGCAGAAAAACGGGTAGGTCCCGGCCTCGAGGTACTGCGTGCCCTCGACCGGGGTCGTATCGCCGGCGCCGATCGTCTTCGACCTGAACAGTTCGCCGCCGTCAGGACCGGTGGCGGTCGAAGTGACGTTGTGGGGATTGGCTCCCGGCGGGTTCTCGAACAGCGGGATCTCACCGAGGTCCTGGAAGTACGGACCCGGCGCGAAAGTGCAGCATTCGACGTCGGCAGTGATCGTGTCTGCGGCCGAAGCCGGTGAAGCCGCTGCGAGCAGCCCCATGATCGCGATCGCCAGCACAGCCCCTGTTCCCCTGCCTGGAATTCCCATGCCTGCATCATTGCGCATCACCGGTATCGGCGGCCCGGGGTCGGGTACCGTCTGTCAATGGACCCGGAAGCAGGGCCGGACTTCTCCGGCCTGAAAGCCCTCTTCATCAACTGCACTCTGAAGCCTTCGCCCCAGCGGTCGCACACCCAGGGCCTGGCCGGCATCTCGATCTCGATCATGGAGGGGCTCGGCGTCGAGGTCGAGAGCATCCGCGCCGTGGACCACGAGATCGCGCCGGGCGTCTACCCCGACATGCGCGAGCACGGAGCCGAACGCGACGATTGGCCGGCGATCCAGCAGAAGGTCATGGCCGCCGACGTGCTCGTGCTCATGACCCCGATCTGGCTGGGTGAGAAGTCCTCGGTCTGTACCCGTGTCATCGAACGGCTCTACGGCAGCAGTGGGGAACTCAACGACGCGGGGCAGTACGCGTACTACGGACGGGTCGGCGGTTGTCTGGTGACCGGCAACGAGGACGGCGCCAAGCACTGCGCGATGAACGTCCTGTATTCGCTCCAGCACCTCGGCTATACGATCCCGCCGCAGGCCGACGCCGCGTGGCTGGGCGAGGCCGGACCGGGGCCGAGCTACCTCGACGAAGGCTCGGGAGGGCCCGAGAACGACTTCACCAACCGCAATACGACCTTCATGACCTGGAACCTCCTCCATGCCGCGAGGCTGCTGCGCGAGGCGGGAGGCTTCCCGGTCGGAGGCAACCAGCGGCCGAGATGGGATGCGGGCGAGCGCTTCGGTTTCGAGAACCCGGAATACCGCTGAAGCGCCCGATAGGCTGAGGCCATGTACGTATCTTTCGGAGGACCGATCTTCCTTATCGCCGTCGGCGCCATCCTGCGCTACGCGACAAACTTCGACATCTCGGGCGTGGACATGGACACCGTCGGCCTGATCCTGATGATCACCGGTGCGGTGATCCTCGTGCTGTCGTTCACCGTCGCGATGATCAACCGCGAGGATCGAAACAAGGGCGGCAGGCCGCCCGACGAGCGGCGTGCCCCGCCGCCACCCCCGCGCTGAGCGTTTCCGGCGCGCCGGCGCCCACGGCCGTCTCCCGGCTCAGACGGCGTTCGGCTCGATCAGCCGGCGCTGGCGGCCGGTCTCGGAGCTCTCGAACCCAGCCTGCTTCGCCGCGATCTCGATCGCATCGAGCAGGTCGAGCATCCTCTGCGAAATCGTCGGATGGGTTGCGGCCGCGATGCGCACCTGTTCGAATCCGAGCCTGAGCAGATCGTCGAGGTCGGGCGCGATCGCGATCAGACGCGGCTCACCTGCCTCGTCGACCCTGATCGGCGAGGGCCGCTCGCATCGCGCGTACTCGACCAGGAACGACCCCATCGCGTCGATCGCATTCTCGGCCGTGGTCGGATCGTTGATCCCCGGTGACAACCCCTTGAGCGCGATGTCGGCCAGCTGCCTGACCGGAAAGGCGATGTCCTGGACCAGCGTGCGCTGCTTTCCGAGGACGAAGGCGTCCCGGACCACCGCGGCGAGACCGGCAGCCGGCCGAGGCCCGTCGGAAAGCTCCCCCGGGGCGGCGAACACCTGCGCGACCGGCTGGCCCGGCACGACGTAGTCGCCGATCGGAACGCACTGTCTGACGAGCGCACCGCAACCGCTCGCCGCCTCGATCAGAGAATCCGTGTCGACGACGGCGAGGTAGCCGGACGACTCGGCATGAACCTCGACGGGGCTCGCGCCGTCGACGGCCGCGGCTGCCTGAAGCGCGCTTCGCCGGCTGTCGTCGGGCTCGCCCCGTCCGCCCGGATAGAGCTGCCTGGCTGCGCTGACGGCGTCGTCGTGTATCGACGAGATCACGGAAGTGGGCTGGAGCATGCTCAGGATGTGGGCGATGAAGGCGGCGAAGGTCCCGAAGGCGGCGAAGGCCAGCAGGACGGCGAGGGTCATCGACAGGTTGGGCGGATCGGCGTCCTCGCCGCTGACCCCCAGCCTGACCAGCAGGGTCAGGCTGTAGACGAAGGTGCCGAGAAAGAGCGCCAGCGTCGTCTGGCTGAGACGGTCACTGCGAAAGGACCGCAGCACCCGGGGACTGAGCTGGGACGAAGCCAGCGTGATCGCCACCACGGTCACCGAGAAACTCAGGCCCGCCACTGCCGTGGTCGTGGTTGCGATCGTCTCCAGCAGGCCGCGGGCCGCCGACTGGCTGTCGAAGGTCAGCACGGGAACGGTGATGCCGACGGCGTCGTCGACCGCCGGCAGGGTCAGGCCGACGAGCACGCCGGTTAGCATCGCGACTCCGGACGGGAAGCCGAAGCTGGCCTTGAGCGAGTCCCAGGCCAGCGCCACGCGGCCCCGGCCACCGTTCACGCGTCGCGTCATCGAGTCTCCGGCCACGGTTCAGACCCTACCCGCGCCCCGGGCCGGGCAATCCGGAAGCAGTCGGCCCGGTTCGGTCAGACCCGGCGCAGGCAGGCCCGGCGGGCCTTCTTGCCGTTCAGCGTCCGGCACTGCCCGCCGGCTCCGCGGCCGGCTTTCCAGAAATCAGGCGTGACGGTCGAAGAAGTCCGCCATTGCCTCGTGCGTCTTCTCCGGCTCCTCCATCTGCGGAACGTGGCCGCATCCGAGCTCGAGGTGCTCGGCCTGAGGCAGCACGCGCTCGACGTGCTTCTCGAAGCCGATCGGCACGAGCGTGTCCTTCTCACCCCAGACGAACAGCGAAGACGGCTCGAGGCCCTCCATCCGGGTCCACAGCCCCTGCTCGCCGTGCGGCTCGTCCATGTAGATGTTGCGCGCGGCTTCGTAGAAGGCAACCCGTCCGCGAGGGGTGAGGAAGGAACGGAGGAACTCGTCGATGCCGGCCGCGGTCCACCCGTCGCGACCCCCGGGCACCAACCCGCGGACCAGGCGCTCGGTGATCACGCGCGGCGCGGGCTGGACCAGCCCGAGCTTCGGCAGAGGGCCCCTGAGCAGCCAGCGCCAGCGGCGGTCGCGCAGCCAGGCCAGCGCCGGGGCAAGCAGCACGAGGCTGCTGACGCGCTCCGGGTGGAGCAGGCCGACCTCGATCGCGACCCTGCCGCCCATGCTGTTGCCGACGAGGTGGGCCTTCTCCATTCCGAGGCCGTCGAGCAGGCCGATCACCGCCTCGGCGAAGTACGGCGCGTCGTAGCCGGCACCGAGCGGCTTCTCGGAGTCGCCGAAGCCGGGAAGGTCCATCGCGATCACCCTGCGCTCGCCCGAGAGCGCGGCGATCGTGGTCAGGAAAGAGGCTTTGGTCCCCCCGAGTCCGTGGATGCAGACGACCGGCTCGCCCTGGCCGGCGGTCAGCGTCGAGATCCTTCCTTCATCGGTCTCGACCGACCCGAACTCCATGCGCCCCGGATCGACGATGCCACTGGTCGCGGCGAGGAAACCGACACCGAGATGGAGATTTCGACGGACCTTCAGGGCGCTGTCGCTGAACGCGGCCATGCCGAAGCCGATGTCGTCGGCGATGCTGTTCCAGGTCGGCTCGTCGGCGATCAGCTCGGCATCGCAGGGCTCGTCACCGGCGGGGAACAGATCGGCCCCGTGCGGGGTGATCACGGCGTCCCATTCGGGCTCGCCTTCGAAACCCAGACGGATGCGCGCCGACCCGCTCGGGATCTCGATCACGTCGGGATCGAATCTGGCGACCAGGGAGGCGAGCGCCTCGGGTGGAGCGATTTCGTCCGGCACGCGTCAAGCGTACGACAGCAAAGGGCCGGAAATCGCGGCAAAGTACTGAAAGTTGTGCGCCGGCGCGACCTGTCCCGGTGAGTCACCCAGGTGCGCCCGCGTGCCCGGCCCGGCTTCGCCTTTCGCCTGCTTCAGGTGAAGACGATCTGGGCGCCGGCCGACATCTCGTAGAACTCGCCGACCGTGATCACCGAGTGGGTCTGCTCGATCAGGTCGTCGTCGCTCAGGCCGAACAGGTCGACCGAAGCCTTGCAGCCGTACAGCGGCGCCCCGGAATCGGCGATCATCTCGACGAATTCGGGGATCGGCGGGATGTCGAGCTTCTCCATCTCCTTGCCGAGCTTCTTCGTGACCATCGACGACATGCCGGGCAGGCCGCCGAGCATCGTCGGAAGCCCGAGCCCCGGGTTGCCGACGGTCGCCACCTTGATGTCGTCCTGCTTCTTCTTCGTGATCGCGTCGAGGCCGAAGAAGGTGAAGAAGACGCTCGCTTCGATTCCCTCCATGCGGGCTCCGTTGGCCATGATCAGGCCTGGATACACGCCTTCGAGGGAACCCTTGGAAATGATGATCGAGACCTTCTTGACCGGCTCGGACGCTGGTTCGCCCGCCGGTTCGCCCGCGGGCATGGTCGTGGCCGTCGGTTCGGTGGTTGCTGTCTGGCTCATGGTTCTTCCTCCTAGATGCAGCCGCGCGGCTTCGGGATTCCGCCGATCTTGGCGGCGAGCTTCGCCGGGCCCTTGGGGAACAGTTCGTAGAGCTCCTTGATCGGGACCCCGGATGCCTTGCCGAGGCTGCGGATCGACGGCGCCGAACCTTCCTCGAGGTAGGTGTCACGCATGTAGTTGACGACCATCCAGTGGCGTTCGTTCAGCTCCGGGATGCCGTTCTCGGCAGCGATCTGCCCGGCGACCTGTTCGTTCCACTGTGCCGGGTCTTCGAGGAAGCCCTCGGCGTCTACTTCAACCGGTGTTCCGGCGTAAGTGACCGTGCTCATTCGGCAACTCCTTGTTCGTTGGGGGCCGGCTGCTTGCCGGCCATTGACATCTGCGCCCCGACACCGGGAACGTCGCGGCCCGGCAGAAGGGCGTGCCAGTAGAAGGGCTGGAAAGCGAGTTTCGCCATGTGGTTCAACCTTGATTCTTTCAGCAGTGGCAGTCCGGCGTGGCTCGCCGGGTAACGGCCCGGCAACGGCTCGACGTCGTAGTTGAAGTCGATCAGCAGCGCCTTGTGGAAGCCGGTCTCGATGAAGCAGTTGGCGTGCCCGTCGAAACTCCCCTCGAGCTCCTGCCCCTTCAGGTGCCGATCGATGTTGGCGGTGAGCGTCTCCCCTTCGAAATGGGTGACCGAACCGGCCTTGGAGGTCGGCAGGTTGGTCGCGTCGCCGATCGCGAAGACGTTGGGTGCCGCCGTGCTCTGAAGGCTGTGGGCATCGGTCTTGACGAAGCCGAGCTCGTCGCCGAGCCCCGGCGACCGGTTCACGAACTCGGCGCCACCGTGCACGGGGATGGAGACCAGTATGTCGAAGCCCACCTCGCGCTGGTCCCAGCTGACGATGCGGCCACCGTCGCCGTCGACCTCTCCCGTGGCGAACTCGGCCTCCATCGCGACGGCTTTCGACTCGAGCAGGCCGCCGAGCTCACGTGAGGCGACGGGCTTGGTGAAGGCACCGTCGAGCGGCGTCACGTAGGTGATCTCGACCTGGTCGCGCAGACCCTCGCGGTGGAAGAACCAGTCGGCGAGGAAGCAGAACTCGAGCGGGGCGACAGGGCACTTTATCGGCATGTCGACCGGGTTGATGACGATCCGTCCCCCGGTGAAGCCGTCCAGGGCGTCCCTGAGCGCTACTGCGCCCTCGAGGTCGTAGAAGGAGAAGGCACGGCCGTTCGCGAAGGCATCCTCGAGGCCCTCGGTCTCCTCGGGAAGCAGCCGCGAGCCGCTCGCTATCACGAGCACGTCGTAGCCGACCTCGCTGCCATCTTCGAGATGGACCATCCCGGTCGAGACCTCGACCCTGTCGACCGCTCCCGGCCGGAATTCGATGCCGTCGTGAAGCTGCCGCGACCTCGGCCGGACGATGTCGGCGGGCTCGGTCAGGCCGAATGGCAGGAACAGCAGCCCCGGCTGGTAGACATGGTCGCCCGGCTCGTCGATGACGGTGATCGAGACGTCCTCGCCGTGTTCGCGCCGAAGCCGGTTGGCTGTCAGCGTGCCGCCCGTGCCGGCGCCGACTATCACTATGTGTTTGCTCACAGGCTGATTATGCCTGTCCGGCCGATCAACCCTTGATCCCCTTCATGCAGGTGACGCCCGTGTAGTACTTCGCGGTCGCCTCGGTATTGAAGTTCAAGATGCCGAAATTCCACCTGGGCTTCTTCGACGCGCCGACCTTGGCCCCCTTCGCAGGAAAAGAGCTGCCGAGCACGACGCCGGGGCGGTTGGCGTAGAAGAAGCCTTCGATTGCCTTCATGCCCTTGGGGCACTGCATCCAGAAGGCGGATGTCGCCTGGGGACCGAGCGTGTAGTACTTCGAACTCGAGTAGACCACCTTCGGAACCGACTTGCGCGCGGCCGATGCGAAGGCCCCGCCGGCCGAACCCGGATGGAGACCTTCGCTGTTGAAGCCGGCCGGGGTGAAACCGGCCACGTCCGCCGAGCTCTCTTCGGCACCTCCGAGGTTGTTGACCGCGACGAAGCCGAGAGCCAGCAGCGCGACTACTGAAAGCAATATGGGAACGGCCTTCATGGCACCTTTCTCTGTTGGTTGCGCGTACCGGGCTCTGCTCCAGCCCTGAAACCGGAAGATTCAGGGTAACCCCGGCCCGGCGCCCATCCACAGTAGAAAACCGCAGACTGCGAGATCCCGCGCGCTGCGGACCGGAGGCACCCGCAATAGGCTCTTGGGATGGAACTGGCCGGAAAGCGGGTGCTGGTGACCGGCGCGTCCTCGGGGATCGGGGCCGAGATCTGCCGCGAGGCGGCGCGGCGCGGGGCAGAGCTGACGATGGTTGCCCGTGGCAGGGAAAGGCTCGAGGGCCTGGCTGCGGAAATCGAGTCCGAGGGCGGCTCGGCCGAGTGCGAGGTCTGCGACATGAGCGACGACTCCGAACTGGGTCTGCTGAGCGAGAGGGTGCTCGCGCGCCACGGCGCACCCGACATCCTGGTCAACAACGCCGGTGCGGGCGTCTGGCGGGCGACCTGGGAGACCGAGGCCGGATACGCCGAGCAGGCAGCCCGTCTGCCCTACCTGGCCGCCTATGAGCTGACCCGCCTGCTGCTTCCTGAAATGCGCAGGCGCGGCAACGGCTGGATCCTCAACATGACCTCGGCCGCCGGTTTCATGGCGATTCCCGGTGCCACCGCCTACGGCGTCTCGCGCTGGGCGATGCGGGGCTTCAGCTACCAGCTGGAAGCGGAGCTGCGCGGCAGCGGGATCGGGGTGACGCTGCTCGTACCGTTCGAGGTCGACTCCCCCTACTTCGACAACAACCCCGGCTCGCGCGAGCGCATACCGCGCATAGCGAAGCTGATCGGGACGATCACTCCGGCCGACGTCGCCCGCGAGGCCGTCGATTCGATCGAGCAGGAACGGCGGCAGCGCATGCTGCCGTGGCGAGGCCGCTGGATCTATCGCCTGACCCCCGCCCCGGTCATGAGATGGCTGCTCGCACGGACCGGCTGGAAGCCCGGACCTCCGGTAGTACGGAACAATGGCGCAGGCGATGGGTGAGGACGGAACGGCAAGCCCGGATCAGGTGAGCGGCGTTCGCAACCGGGGATTCCCCGTAATCCTCCTGCTGGCGTCGATCGTCGGCGTAGTCGCCTCGCTCGCGGCCTGGGGCTTCCTCCAGCTCATCTACTACCTGCAGGTCTGGGTCTACACCGATCTGCCGGACGCGCTCGGCTACGGCTCGACGCCGGACTGGTGGTCCATACCTTTCCTCACGCTCGCCGGACTGGCAACGGCCTTCGCGATCGTCAGGCTGCCGGGCAAAGGCGGCCACGAGCCGACCGAAGGCCTGGGCGGCGGACTGACCCCTCCGGTGGACGTCCCCGGCGTGCTGCTGGCCGCCCTCGCCGGGATCGGCCTCGGTGTCGTGCTCGGCCCGGAAGCCCCCCTTCTGGCACTAGGCAGCGGCATCGGCTTCCTGCTGGTCCGGACGCTGAAGAAGGACGCGCCCGAACAGGTCGGGCAGTTGCTCGCCACGTCGGGAATGTTCGCGGGGCTCTCATTCCTGTTCGGATCGCCAGTGATCGCCGCGGTGATCCTGATCGAAGCCGCAGCGCCGAACAGGCAGCAGATGCCACTGATCCTCATACCGGGCCTGCTGGCGGCCGGGATCGGTTCCCTGATCTCGATCGGGATGGACTCGTGGACCGGACTCGACAGCAGCAACATCTCGCTCGGCTCCTTGCCCCTCGAAGAGTTCGACCGGCCTGAATTCGGAGACATCGCGTGGACCATTCCGCTGGCGATCGTCATCGCGGTCGGGGTCTTCGTGATCTTCGTGCTCGCCGGCAAGGTCCGCGAACTGGCCGAGAAGAACAGGTTCGTCGTACTTGCCGGCGGCCGGCGCCGTGGTCGGCCTGCTCGCGGTCGCATTCGCCGCGATCACCGACAAGAGCTTCGAGGAAGTCATCTTCTCCGGGCAGGATTCGGTCACCGGCCTGGTCAAGGAGTCCGAATCGTGGTCACTTTCGGCGCTCGCCTTCCTGATCGCCTTCAAGGGCATCGCCTACTCGATCTCGCTCGGCTCGTTCCGGGGCGGCCCGGTCTTCCCCGCGCTGTTCCTCGGAACCGCCGCCGGGCTGATGGCGGCGCAGTTGCCGGGCTTCGAGGCTACCCCGGCCGTCGCCGTCTGCATCGGGGCGGCGGTGGTCTCGATCCTGAGGCTGCCCCTCGCGGCGGTCGTCCTGGCGACGATCTTCACACTGCAGGCCGGCACCGGGCTCGATGCCGTTGATCATCGTCGCGGTGGCGGTCGCCTACCTGACGACGCTGCTGCTCGACCGCTCGAGGTCCGCGGATGCCGACCCGGGCGAGCCCGCTCCCGGGGCACCCGCCGCCGCGTCCTGACGACAGCGACCGCTAGACGTGCCTACTCGGGCCGGCCTTCGTAGGCCGCGGTCAGCAGCTCGGCCATCTCGGCCAGCATCGGCATGCGCGGGTTGGTGCGCAGGCTCGGGTCGGCGAAGGCGTTCTTGACCAGCTCGGGCAGCGCCTCGTCGAACTGCTCGCGGGTGATCCCCGTCTCGGCCAGCGACTTCGGCATGCCGACCTCGTCCAGCAGCTGCTCGACCCGGGCGAAGAAGCGCTGCCGCCGCTCGTCCATGTCCTTGCCGCCGAGACCCATGACCCAGCCCATCTGGGCGTACTTGTCCGGGGCCATGTAGGTCGAGTAGCCCGGCGCCGGCATGAACTTCGACGGGATCGAGGCGTTGTAGCGCAGAACGTGCGGCAGGAAGATCCCGTTGGCGCGTCCGTGGGGAATGCCGAAATGGGCACCGACCGAATGTGCGAGCGCGTGGTTGACCCCGACGAAGGCGTTCGAGAACGCGAGGCCGGCGATGGTCGAGGCATTCGACATCGCGGTGCGCGCGTCGAGGTCGCTGCCGTCGGCGACGGCCTTAGGCAGTGCGTCCATGATCAGGTTGATCGCCTGCATGCAGAAGGCGTCGGTATAGGCCGAAGCGAAGATCGACACGCCGGCCTCGAGCGCATGGGTCAGCGCGTCGACGCCGGTATCGGCCGTGATCGCCGCCGGCATGCTCAGGGTCAGCGTCGGGTCGATCACCGCGATGTCGGGGACCAGCGAATAGTCGACCAGCGTCAGCTTGCGGCCTTCGGAGGTGATCACCGCGGCGGGCGAGACCTCCGACCCCGTGCCCGACGTGGTCGGGACGCCGACCAGCCTGACCGAGTGATCGACCTCGGGGTACTGGGCGACGCGCTTTCGCGCGTCGAGGAACGGCAGCGAGAGCTCCTGGAGCGTCAGGTCGGGGCTCTCGTGGAACAGCCTCATCGCCTTCGCGGCATCGAGGACCGAGCCGCCTCCGACAGCGACGATGCAGTCGGACCCGAACTGGGACAGCACCTCGACCCCGGCACGGATCTGGTCCTCGGTCGGCTCGGGCTCGACGTCCGAGAAGACGTGGATCCCCGAGCCGTCGAGGTAGCGGCGCACCTCGTCGGCGACGCCACGCGCCTCGCCGTCGGCATCGGTGACGATCAAAAAGTTGTCGGCCTTCACCTCGCGCAGGCTCTCGAGCGAGCCGGCATTGAAGTAGGTGTCCGAGGGGACACGGAACCACTGGGGCGGCGCCTGGCGGCGCGAGACGGTTTTCACGTTGAGCAGGTTCCTGTAGTTGACGTTGTCGGTCGTATTCGATCCTCCCCAGGTTCCGCAACCGAGGGAGAAGGTGGGGGTCAGCGAGTTGTAGATGCCGCCCAGTGCGCCGACCGCGGTCGGCGCGTTGACGAGGATACGCCCCGTGCGCACGCGCGTTGCGAACTTCTGGATGACGTCTTCGTCGGAGGCGTAGACCGCCGAGGTGTGCCCGAGGCCGCCGTGTTCGGTGGCGAGCTCGCAGGCCGCGACGCCGTGCTCGACCGACGGTGAGCGGACCAGCCCGAGGACCGGCATCAGCTTCTCCTGGATCAGCGGGTGCGCTCCGAGGTCGGCGAGGTCCGAGGGCAGCGGGGCCATCAGGACCTTCGTGCCTTCCTCCACCTCGAAGCCGCCCATCGCGCCGAGGTTGACGCAGGACTGCCCGAGGGCGCCGATCTCGACGCTGCCGTCCGGCGCGAAGGCGAGCTTCGACAGCGAGTCGACCTCGTCCTCGCTCAGCATCTTCGCTCCCATGCGCTCGAACTCGGCGACCACGTCGTCGTAGATCGCGTCGTCGATCACGCAGGTCTGCTCGGCCGGGCAGATCACCGAGGCGTCGAAGGTCTTCGAGATCAGCACGTCGACCACGGCCATCTTGATCTCCGCGCTTCTGTGGAGATAGACCGGCGCGTTGCCGGCGCCGACGCTCAGTGTCGGCTTGCCGGCGGCGTTCGCCGCGGCGACCGCCTTCGGACCGCCCGTGGTCCAGATCAGGTCCACGCCTTCGTGGTGGAACAGGTGCTGGGAGACGTCGAGCGTGGGGTCGGGGATTACCTGCAGCGCGTCCGGCGGCAGGCCGGCCGCCTCGCCGGCCTCCTGGAGGATCTCCACTGCCTTGACCGCGCACTGCGATGCCCTGGCCGACGGGCGGAAGATGATCGCGTTCCTGGTCTTGGCGGCCACGATCGACTTGAACAGAGCGGTCGAGGTCGGGTTGGTGATCGGCACCAGCGCCAGCACCACGCCGATCGGCTCGGCCACGTACTCGATCCCCCCCTTCGGGTCCTCCTCGATCACGCCGACCGACTTCTTGTCCTTCAGGTAGTCGTAGAGGAATTCGGTCGCGATGAAGTTCTTGACGACCTTGTCCTCGAGCACGCCGAAATGGGTCTCCTCCATGGCGAGTGCCGCGAGCTCGAAGGCGTTTTCGAGGCCGGCCACGACCATCGCCCAGACGATCTTGTCCACAGCTTCCTGGTCGAGCTCCCGGAACGCCTTCGCCGCCGCTTCGGCGCGCTCGACGAAGCCGTCGATGCGCGCGGCCTGGTCGGGCTCGAGCGGTGAATCGGGTGACCGTTCGCTGGCGCCGGTCGTGCCGGCGGGGGTCTCGGTGGTTGCCATGATCTCCTCCTCGGGGACAGGGACCGGAAGGTTATCGTCCGGATCAGGAACGGTCGAGCGCGAGCAGCTGCTGGAGCTCGTCCTCGAAATCGGCGATCAGCTCGTCCGGGTCGGGGATCAGGCCGGCATCGGCCATCAGCCCGACCGTCAACTCGCCGTCGTAGCTGAAGATCGAGATCGTCATCGAGACGTCGCCCGAGCAAGGCGCCCAGACAAGGACCCCGGCGATCGGGGTGCCGGCGAGGTATACGGGCTTGCGCGGCCCGGGCACGTTGGTCACGACGGCCGTGCCCTTCGCCGTGAACAGGTCGATCACGCGCTGTTCGACGCCCTCCGGGGTGCGGCCCATGGCATCGAGCACCCCGTAGCCCACTACGCCTTCGTGCGAGTGCTTGATCTGCTTCATGCTCTCGTGGATCTTGCGCAGCCGCACCCGCCGGCTGAGCGTGCCCACGGGCAGGCCGAGGAAGACAAGCCCGAACTTGTTGCCGAGCGTGGCGGGCAGCGGCTCGGCCGGGGAGCGCAGGTTGAACGGGACCATCGCCGTCACCTGCTCCACGAACTCGTCGCGACGCTCGAGGTAGGTACGGAACGCGCCGGTGACCGCGGCCATCACGACGTCGTTGACCGTGTTGCCGGTCGAATGACCCATGTCGACGACGTCGGCCAGCGGGATCGGGTCCGACCAGGCGACGCCCTTGGCCACGCCCATCTCGCCCTTCAGCGCCGTCTTCGGGTCGTTACCGCGAAGCAGCACCTTGGCCAGCGCATCGGCGTCCTCGCGCGTTGCGCCGGCCAGGTCGAGCATGTGGGAAGGGTGCTTCGCGACCTCGAGCGATTCGTGGGCGATCGAGCCGGCCGCGCCGATCGCCGCCGAGGCGATGCCTTTCGCCGACCCGGCCAGCGACTGGAGCGGGTTGGAGCCGTTGCCTGCCTCGCGTGTTTTCGGCGGGGGCTCGATCGGCCGCGCGTCGGGCTCGTCGGATTCGTCGGCCAGCGAGAGCAGCACGCGCGAAAGCGCGATGCCGTCGGCGATGCAGTGGTGGATGCGCTGGATGATCGCCGCACCTTCGCCGTAGCCGTCCACGAAGTGGAACGACCACAGCGGCTTGTCTCGGTCGAGCGGCGTCGTGGTTATGTCGGCGACGAGTTCGGCCAGCGCCTCCCGGTCCCCGGGTTCGGGCAGGGCCACGTGATGGAGGTGCAGGTCGAGGTTGAAGCTCGGGTCGTCCTCCCAGTGGGGGCCCGACAGCGGCGGCCGGCCTTCGACCACCTTCTGGCGAAAGCGCGGGTACGGGCCGACCAGACGCTCGTCGATCAGTTCACGTACGCGTCCCCAGTCGGGGGTCTGCTCGAACCAGTTGACCCCGGTGATCACCATGAGGTTGGTCGGCTGGTCCATATGCAGCCACGCCGCGTCGGCGTGGCTCATTGCCTGAGCGGAACTCACGCCACCAGCATAAGCCGAGCTCACCGGTGTTCGTCAAGCGGGTCGGAAACGGAGGCCAGCCGGTCGGCGATGATGCGCCAGACGTCAGGGTCGATGCCGAGGCCGAGGTGGGTCGAGGCGACCTCGATGTGCTCGACCTCGAGCGAGTGGCGGTCCACGCAGGCCCGCCAGTCGACGATGCCGTCCCGCTTCGTATAGATCGCGGTCACCGGCACGGTGATCGGCTTCTCCATCTCCACTTCTTCGATCAGCCGGGTGATTCGCTCGGCCTCCTCAGCACCGAAGGACGAGGCGCCGATCGTATGCGTGGGACCTCCGATCACCGGCGTGCCGTAGGTGATCACCCGGCTGACCGCGTCCGGCTCGTGCCGGGCGACCTCGCGAGCGATCACCCCGCCGAGACTCCAGCCGATCAGCGCCACCGGCCGGGCGGCCGACTCCGCGGTCGCCAGCACCGTCTGGCTGAGCCGCTCGGCATCGGCTTCGGGATTGCCGTGGTTGGTGCCGAGCCCCCACGGCCTCGCGTCGTAGCCGATCCGGCGGAGGAAGCTTCTAAGCGGAGCCCCGCTCGCCTCGGGAGCGCGCCAGCCGGGAATGTCGATCACCGGCTCCCCGTCACCCCGGCGTGAATGCCGCAGCGAAGGAGTCTTCAGCGCCAGACGGGCGAACTGCCACGGCGCCGTAATCTCGGCGGCGCGGATCAATCCACCAGGAGGGCCGGAGGGCTCCGCTGCTTCGGGAGCACCGTCGTGAACCAGCGGCCCCCGGCGGACCGTGCGATGGCCGACGGCCGCGAAAGATGAGAGCAGGTCCTTCATCGGCCTCCGAGTATACGGAGGCGCCAGACCGTTTCCGGCTAGCGCACGGCCACCCTAACCGCGGCACTGGCGGTCTTCGCGCTCTTCGCTGACGCAGTGAACTGCACCTTGTACTTCTTGCCGCGCTTCGCCTTGCCGGTGGTCTTCAGCCGGAAAGCCTTTGTCCTGGCCTTGCCGGGCGCGACGGAACCCAACCCGATGCAGCGCTTGCCGACCGGCTTCAGTGCCTTCTTCGCCGGGCCCTTCAGCTTGACGCAGACCTTCGCCTTGTTCGCCGCACCGTTGCCGCTGTTCTTCACGCTCACCTTGATCCGGGTCTTGCCACCACGCCTGAGCTTCGGCTTCTTCGGCTTGAACTTCGTGACCTTGAGCTTCGGCTCGAGCCTGTCGAAATTCGCCGTCGCGTTCACGGCGTCCAGCACGGTGACCGAGCAGCTGTTGCCGGCGGTGCCTTCACAGGCTCCCCCCCAGCCCGCAAAGACGCTGCTGCCGTCCGGCGTCGCCGTCAGCGTGACCTCTGTGTAGGAGAGGAAGTTCTCCGCGCAATCGAGGCCGCAGTCGATTCCGGTCGGCGTCGAAGTGACGCTTCCAGAACCGCTCCCGGTCCGCTCGACTTTGACCAGCGGCGATGGCTGCTGTGTCGATGCGGACTGGATCGGGCTATACGCAGCGAGGTCGCCCACTCGGGTGCCCAGCCAGACCGCGGTTGCCGCCCCGTCCGGGCCGACAGCCACTTCCGGAGCAAACGAATCGAGGAACTCCTCCTCAGTCGATACAGCGACCGGCAGGCCGAACTGCCCTCCGGGTGGACGTGTGCTCGCCTGAATCGTCTGGGGGTTCTCGAACGAGGTCCGCCAGACGACCGTCACGGTGCCATCCGGGCCGGACGCGACCTTGGGGTCAAAACTTTTCACTCCGCTGCCGGACAGGTCGACCGGAGCTCCGAAGGTGCCACCCGGCGGCATGGTCGCCGCCTGGGTGACATTGTCCGTACCGAACCGCAACCAGACGGCCGTCGTGGTCCCGTCCGGAGCGGCGGTCACCCCGGGGAAGAATGCCGAAGCGCCGACTGCCGAGAGGTCGACCGCCGTCGAGAATGCCCCACCGTCGGGACGGGTCACCGCCTGGGCGATGTTGTTCGACCCGTTCGACCTGGTCCAGACCACGGTCGTATCACCGTTGGCCGCGATTGCGATGCTCGGTCCCCCTGCGACGCTCTGCCCGGCCTGGGAGAGGTTTTCCGCCGGGCCGAAAGATCCTCCCGCGGGCCGGGTCGTCGCCTGGGCGATCTGGTTCGGGCCGTTCGAGCGCCGCCAGACGACGGTGCTGGTCCCATCCGGGTCGAACGCGATCTGCGGCAGAAATGCGTCCTGTCCAGGCTCGGACAGGTCCTCTGCGACCGCGAAGGTCCCCCCTGGAGGCCGGGTTGCCGCCTGAATGACCTGGTTGGAGCCGTCGGAGCGCTGCCAGACGGCGGTGGCCGTACCGTCGGCCGCGATCGCGATCCTGGGATTGGCTGCGTCCTGGCCCGCCAGGGACAGCGTGGTCAGGTTCTGGAATACGCCGCCGGGGGGCCGGGTCGCGGCCTTGACGACCTGATTGGAACCGTCGCTCTGCAGCCAGGCGACGGTGGTGGTCCCGTCGGATCCGGTCGCGACCGCCGGCCCGGCGGCGTCCACGAGCGAGCCGGTCAGGTCGACCGGCGCCCCGAAGGCACCTCCGGGCGGGCGGCTGGCCACCTTCAGGGTGTCGTCGGTTGCCCCGTCTCTGGTCCATACGACCGTCGCCGATCCGTCCGGTCCGACCGCGAGCTCTGGCGCGTCGGCATCCTGACCGGGCACCGATACGTCGACGGCAGGCAGGACCCAGGGCTCCTGTGGGGCCGCGACCGAAGTTGCGGAGACGAGGGTGATCAGGCCGGCGGCAAACGCAAGGGCGACAGCGAAAGCCCGAAGGCACCGGCGGGCGGATGCCCCGGTCGCTCCCCCGTGGAACGTCGTTTCCCCCCTCGTCATGTGGCCCACGCTTCTCCCTGGAAGTCCGTTGCGGATGGACAGTAGCCCCAAGGCTAACCCAGTCGCAGGCCGTGGTCAAAGTGCCACCGCCTTTGCGCGGCTACGATTCGCGCACTCAACTGACTACAAGGAGGGTCCGGGTTCGATGGGCCGTTACGAAGAGATCTGCGCCGAGCACGAGTGGAACGTTCCCGAGCGCTACAACATCGCCGCCGACATCTGTGACAGGCACCCTCCGGACAAGCTGGCGATGATCTTCGAGGACCACACCGGCACGCACCGCGAGGTCACCTGGGGCGAGCAGCAGGCGCTGGCCAACCGGGCCGCCAACATGCTGGAGGCCCACGGCGTCGGCAAAGGCGACCGGGTCGCCGTCTGCTGCCCGGCCTCGCCCGAAACCGCGGCGGTCTTCTTCGGCACGTGGAAGGTTGGGGGCATCCTGATCGCGATGTCGGTGCTCTACGGCGACGACGGCATCGAGCACCGGATCCGCACCTCGGGCGCAAAGGTGATCGTCACCGACTCCGCCGACGCCGGAAGAATGCCTGCCGACCTGGTCGACCACGTGATCGAGCTCGATGCCGAACTGCTGGCCGGATACGACGACTCCTTACGAGACCCTCGACACCCTCGCCGACGACCCGGCCGAGATCTTCTTCACGTCGGGCACGACCGGACTCGCCAAGGGCATCCTCCATGCCCACCGCTACATCCTCGGCCACGAAGAGTTCGAGTACTGCCACGAGATCGAGGACGGCGAGATCTTCCACGGCATGGGCGAATGGGCCTGGGCCGCCGGCATCTGTCCGCTGCTCGGTGCCTGGCGCCTCGGCGCCGTGCAGTATGTCTACGCGAGGAAGGGCGGCTTCGACCCCGAGGTCCAGCTCGAGGCCCTGTCTCGCAACAGGGTCACCAACGTCTTCACCACCCCGACCGCGATGAGGGCGATGATGTCGATCGAAGACGCGGGCGAGAAGTACCCGCAGGTCTTCCGTCGCGTCTGTTCGGCCGGCGAACCGCTCAACCCGGAAGCGATCAAGTGGTTCCGCGAGCAGTACGGGGTGACCGTGCTCGACTACTACGGCCTCAGCGAGTCGTACCCGCTGGTCGGCAACTTCCCCTTCATGGAGGTGCGCGAAGGCTCGATGGGCAAGCCGATGCCGGGCTGGCAGGTCGAGATCCTCGACCATGACGAAAACCCGGTCGCCCCGGGCGAGAAGGGCGAGATCTGCCTGAAGGCCAGGACCAACCCCCACTATCCGCTGCGCTACTGGAACAACCCCGAAGCAACGGCTCGCGACTTCGAGGGTGAGTGGTTTCACACCGCCGACGCGGCCTACGCAGACGAAGACGGCTACTACTGGTTCGACGGCCGGGCCGACGACGTGATCATCTCGGCCGGCTACCGGATCGGTCCGTTCGAAGTGGAGTCGGCCTGTATCGAGCACCCCGCGGTACACGAGGCGGCTGCGGTCGCGGCACCCGATCCGACCGGAGTCAAGGGCGAGATCGTCAAGGCGTTCATCGTGCTGAACGAGGGCTACGAGCCGTCGGACGAGCTGGCCGCCGACATCCGGGGCTCGGTCCGCGGATCGCTGAGCGCCTACGCGTATCCTCGCGAGATCGAGTTCATCGACGACCTGCCGAAGACGCTGACCGGAAAGATCCGGCGGATCGAGCTCCGCGAGAACTAGCGGCATTCAGAAGCCGCAGATTTCGGGATCAGCAGGGCGATGCGCTAGAGTCCCCGGTCACGTCCGGCCTTGGCTGGAGACCGATTTGAGGGGAGCTGGTGTGACTGTGAGCGGTTTGGGTGGAACGGCAATAGCTATTGCCCGTCCAGCTCTCGCCAGGACGGCGGCGGTCTGCTGTCGCGGCCGGCCTGCTGCTGGTCTTCGCCCCGTCGGCTTCGGCCGGGATCGGCGGGACCGAACTCCTGCCTGACGGCACGCAGCGCACGACATATACGGTCGGGCCCCTCGACATCACCTCGGGTCAGAACCGCATCGCCTACCGTCCGATCACCGGCACTGAGAAGCCCTCGGTCGACGGCTGGATCACGCGGATCAAGCCGGACCTCGTGAACGCCGACGGCTCGATTCCGAAGTCGAGCCGGGTGATGTTCCACCACGGCGTCTGGATCAACAACTCGGCGCCGGTCGACGAGCGCCTCTTCTACGCCACCGGCGAAGAGAAGACGATCGCCAAGCTGCCCGACGGCTACGGCCTGCGCTATCGCGCTTCGGACAACTGGATCCTCAATCACATGGTCCACAACCTCGTGCCCGATCCGATGACGCTCTACGTCACCTACACGATCGACTTCATCCCCGACGGATCCCCTGCGGCCGAAGGCATCATCCCGGCCAAGCCGATCTGGATGGACGTCGAGAGTGGCATCTACCCGGTCTTCGACGTGCTGAAGGAATCGGGAGGAGCCGACGGGGAGTTCACCTACCCCGAAGATGCCAGGAACCCCTACCCGCCCGGCTGGCAGAAGAACGAGAAGACCATCCCCGAGGACGGCGTCCTGGTTGCCACGACCGGCCACGTCCACACCGGTGGCCTCTCGACCAACCTCTACCTCAAGCGCGACGGCGCGTCCTACGCCGGCCCGGGCTGCGCTCCGCGCAAGGACTACTCGGCCAGGCTCGGCAAGCTGAAGGCCAAGAAGAGGAAATTCACCAGGAAGCGCAAGGCGGCGGCGCGCAAGTACCGCTCGAACACCAGGCGCAACAAGGTCAAGCGCCTGAAGCGCCAGTCGAAGAAGTACGGCAAGAAACTGGCCGCCGTGAGGAAGCTCGACAGGAAGGCGAAGAAGTCCTTCCAGGCATGCCGCTCGACGCAGCCGAGGGTCGAGGGCAACCGGGTCCACCTGTTCGATTCGAAAGCCAAGTACTTCCACGACACGGGTCCCGTTTCGTGGGACATGTCGATGTACAGCACCGACGAGGACTGGCGGGTCGAGGTCAAGGCCGGCGACACGCTCGAACTGCAGACGACCTACGAGACCGAGATCGCCTCGTGGTACGAGTCGATGGGCATCAACATCGTCTACATGGCCCCGCCCGAGAAGGCGCCGAACCCCTACGAGACACGGGTCGACTACAAAGGCGAGCTCAACCACGGCCAGTACCCCGAGAACGACGACCACGGAGGCAAGAACCCGGTCGTCGGCCCCGACCCGCGCAACCTGCCGGACGGTCTGATGTCGGGCGGTCCGTTCCAGATCGGCGGGTACACGTACGAAGCCGGCGACTTCCGCCTGCCGGGCAGCCTCGGCCGCCCGCCCGTGATCAAGAAGGGCGAGTCGTTCACCTTCGAGCTGTCCTCCGGAGACCAGGCGAAGGAGATCTGGCATTCGGTGACCTCCTGCAAGGCCCCCTGCAACAAGTCGACCGGGATCTCGTATCCGATCCCCGACGGTGACGTGCAGTTCGACTCGGGCCAGCTCGGACTCGGTGGTCCGCCGACGGTGAACAGGGACACCTGGTCGACGCCGAGCAACCTTCCGGTCGGCACGCATACGTTCTTCTGCCGGATCCACCCGCTGATGCGCGGAGCGATCCGGGTCAAGCCTTAGGCGGGCCGATTGCCGGGACCTGAACCCGTGGGCTCGATCTGACGTACGCGCCATGCTGATCCGGAACCTGTCGCTGGAGGAGGTCCGCGAAGCCGTCAGATGGGCAGACCGGGAAGGGTGGGAACCAGGACTGGGCGACGCCGAACCGTTCTTCGCAGCCGACCCCGAGGCCTTCTTCGCAGCCGAAATCGACGGCCGCGTCGTGGCCACGATCTCCGCGGTCAGGTGCTCTGCCGACGTGGTCTTCATGGGCTTCTACATAGTCGAGCCGGGACTGCGCGGCACAGGCGTCGGCAGGCACCTCTACGACGAGATCGTCGCGCGGCTCGGCGGCCTCACCCTCGGCGGCGACGCCGTGCCGCAACAGGTCGCCAACTACGAGACCGAGGGCTTCGAGGTGGCCTACTGGAACGCCCGGTACTCGTCGTCGGGCCTGGGCGGGCCGGCCCAAGGGGCCGATCCTCTGCCCGACGGGCAGTCGCTCGTGCCTGCGGCGAGCGTGAACTTCGATGCCCTGGTCGAATTCGATGCGCGCCACTGCTTCGGGCCGAGACCGCAGTTTCTCGAGCTGTGGATCGCCGGACCCGGCCGGGACTCGGTAGTCGCTACGACTGCGTCCGGCGAGATATCCGGATTCGCCGCCTCGAGGCAGACCGGCATCGGGCACCGCATCGGCCCGGTCTTCGCCGATGGAGAGCGTGTAGCCGAATCACTGATCCTGACGCTCGCCGGGCGCTTGGATGGTCGCGTCGCAGTCGACGTGCCGCAGCCCAACGCGGATGCGGTCAGCCTGCTCGAAGCCCACGGCATGGAGCGCAGCTTCGAGACGGCGCGGATCTACCGCGGCCCGGCCCCCGAGCTGCCTCTGAGGCGGATCTTCGGGATCACCAGCCTCGAGCTGGGCTGAATCAGTCGCCGGCTGCGCGGCGGCGCGCGGCGATCCCGGTGAGGATCTCGGCGACGGTCCGGTTGGCGAGAAGCGCCGTCCTGTCCTCGACCGTCAGCGGCAGGGTTTCGACCACGTCGGCGCCGACGAGGTCCAGTTCGCGCGCCGCGGTGCGACATGCCCCGAGCAACTGCGCCGGTGTCATGCCGCCGGGTTCGGGGGTGCCGGTCCCGGGAGCGAAGGCCGGATCGAGCACGTCCACGTCGACGGTCAGGAACACACGGCCCTGGCCGAGCACCGAGAGAGCGGACTCGACCACCGATTCGATGCCGTCACGCTCGATGTCGTACATGAAGAAGCTGGTGATGCCGAGGCTCTCCTGCCAGGCGAGGTCGGCCGCCTCGGGCCACCAGCCCCGCAGTCCGACCTGTACGTAGCGCTCCGGGTCGACGACGCCGTCTTCGACCAGCCTGCGCATCGGCGTGCCGTGTGAGCGCCTCTGCCCGTGGAGTTCGTCGGCAGTGTCGGTATGAGTATCGAAGTGCAGCAGCCCGACCGGGCCGCCGTCCGCCGCACAGGCGGTGACGTCCGGCTCGGCGATCGAGTGGTCTCCGCCGAGCACTACGGGGATCGCGCCCGCAGCCACGACCTCGCCGACGGTCTTCTGGATCGCCGCCAGCGAGGCGCCGGGGTTGGCCGGCACGATCGGCGCGTCGCCGTAATCGATCACGGTCAGCGCTTCGGACCAGTCGATGCGCTCTTCGAGGTGGAAGGAAGCGGTCGGCGACGCGACGCGGATCGCCCGCGGCCCGAAACGCGCGCCGGGCCGGTCGCTGACGAGCTCGTCGAAGGGCGCGCCGACGATCGCCACGTCGACCCCGGCGAGGTCGGCCGGATCTTCTGAGTAGGGCAGCCCGGCGAAGGTGGGCAGGCCCGCCCAGGCCGGCTGCTCCATGCCGCCTTCCCCCAGCCGCGCCCAGCGTGCCGCAGGATCGATCATCGCCGCCGGCCCGTCCCGTCGCAGGAATCCATGGAGCGAAGCTAGCAGCCGGCCCCTCTACGCGACCTGGAGCACGAGCTTTCCGGCAGCGCGGCCCTGTTCGAGGTATTCGATCGCCTCGGCGGCGCGCTCGAGCGGGAAGCTGCGGTCGATCACCGGCCTCAGCCGGCCGGCGTCGATCAGCTCGCGCAGCGCGTTGATGTCTTCGCCGTTCTCGGAGGACACGAAAGCCCGCAGCTTCTGGCTGACGAACGGTGACAGCAGCATCGCGCGCAGCTGCCGGTCGGTCCCGCCGAGTACCTTGCCCGCTCCCTCGCCGCCGACGATCACCAGCCTTCCGCCTGGCTTGAGCAGTCGCCGCAGCTCCTTCAGGGAACGGTTGCCGCCGGTGTCGAGGATCGCGTCGTACTTCTCTCCGCCCTGGCCGAGCTCTTCGCGTCTGTAGTCGATCACCCGGTCGGCGCCGAGTTCGCGGACCATCTCGACCTTGTCTGTGGAACAGACTCCGGTCACCTCCGCTGCGAAGGCCTTGGCGATCTGGGTCGCGAAGCTGCCGACGCCGCCCGACGCCCCGATCACGAGCACGGACTCGCCGGGCTCGACCTTTGCCTGGTCCCTGACCGCCTGGAGTGCAGTCAGGCCCGAGACCGGCACGGCCGCCGCCTCGGCAGGGCCGATCTTCTCCGGCGCGGGGACGACCTTGTCTTCAACCGCGCATGCGTATTCGGCGAACGAGCCTTTGGCGATGCCGAAGACCTCGTCACCGGGCTTCACCGAAGTCACTTCGCCGCCGACGCGCTCGACCGTGCCTGCGAAATCGAAACCCGGAATCCGCTGCTTCGGCCGGCGGACTCCGAAACCGGCGACGCGGACCATGTAGGGGAGGCCGGCCACGAGGTGCCAGACGCCGCGGTCCACGCCTGCGGCGCGTACCTTGACCAGCACTTCCCCTTCGTCGGGCTCGGGCACCGGCTCCCGTTCCTCCACTCTCAGGACCTCGCCGGCCTGGCCGAACTCATCCTGGACCACGGCCCTCATCGTCAGATCTGGCTCTTGATGATGCGGTCGAACATGCGGTCGCTGACCAGCTTTCGCAGGGTCAGCAGCTGGCGCGCGTACTTGCCGGCGACGTAGCGCGTCTTCGGCCTGCCTGCCTTGACCGCCTTGACGATCACGTCGGCGATCACCGAGACGGGCGAGCCGTCGCCTTCGGCCGCGTCTGCCATGCGCCTGGCCTGGTCGGCGTAGGGGCCCTGGCCGGAGCGCTCCATCATCTGCTCGACCATGATCCCTCCCCATTCGGTGTCGATCGCGCCGGGCTCGATGATCACGACGTCGATGCCGAAAGGCGCGAGCTCGATCCTCAGGCAGTCCGACCAGCCCTCGAGCGCGTGCTTGGTCGCGTGGTACCAGGAACCGAGCGGCGTGTAGATCCTGCCGCCCATCGACGAGATGTTGATGATGCGGCCAGCCTTCTTTTCGCGCATGTTGGGAAGCACGAGCTGGGTCAGCCTGGCGAGCCCGAAGAGGTTGACCTCGAACTGGTAGCGCGCGTCTTCGAGCGTCGTATCCTCCATCGCGCCGTAAGAACCGAATCCGGCGTTGTTGATCAGGACGTCCACGCCGCCGCTCTCGCTCCCGATCCGCTCGACCGCGGCGACTATGTCCTCGTCCTTGCTGATGTCCATCGCCAGCGCCGTGGCGCCGAGCGCCTCCAGGTCGCTCATCCGTTCGACCCGGCGCGCCGCCACGTAGACCTCGTAGCCGTCGGCCAGCAGTTTCTTCGCGGTCTCCTTGCCCATGCCGGACGAAGCCCCGGTGATAAGTACCGTCTTGCTCACTTCAGATTCCTCCTGGCTGCCGCCGGCCGCTGCGCCGTCGAATGTCTGTTCCGCTGTTCTGCTGACCGTATCGGGCTGAACATCATGCGCAAGGATCGGCCGCAGCGATCCCCTGGCTGATCCGGCGCTTCAGGATCTCGGCCAGGACCCGGTCGAGGCCGGGCACTGCGGCGGTGAACGAGATATTCCACTCGAGGCGGGTTCCGTCGGCGACGGGCGTGAATCGGATCTCTCCGACGTGGTCCCTGAGAGGCGAGCCTTTCGTGATCCTGTACTCGATCAGCTCTTCCGGCACGAACGCGGCAATGGTCTCTTCGAAGGCCGGAGCCGGCCCTGCCTTGATGCTGCGGCGGGATCCGACGCCGTTGCGGCTGCCGTCGTCGCCGTCGCTCAGCCGGGTGACCTTCGCGCCGAATGTCGGGCCGAGGTTCTCGTGTTCGGCGAAGAAGGCGAATACTTCTTCCGGCGGGAGATCGAAGTCTCTTTTGAAGGTCAGTTTCTGCATCGGGCGAGTCAATCAGAGTCGGCGCGCGCCTCGCCGGCCGGAAGCGGTCCGGTCAGCGGGATCCCGGTCCGCCTGAGGTTGGCGACCGCCGCCACGGCGAGGAAGGCAGCCATGATCCCGAGCGCGATGTCGCCGTCGCCCCGGGAGATCGCGTGGCCGACGATCGGGATCACGATGATCGGCAGCAGCAGGGCGACCAGCGTCATCAGGGCGAGCGGCTCGGCCGGCTCCTCGGGATAGAGCTGCTGGGCCTCGGTCAGCGCCGTCGCGTAGGGGATGCCGAATCCGGTGGCGAGCAGCACGGCCCCGGCGAAGGCGGCGGCCACGACCGGGTCGATCGCGATCGCCGCCAAACCGACCGCGGCGAGCCCCAGTGCTCCGCAGAGCAGCGTGTGCCCGACGCCGTCTCCCGCGAGACGCGCCCCGTAGGCACGTGCGGCCGCCGAAAGACCGAAAAGCAGGAAGGACGAGAGGCCGGCAAGCGACTTCGAGACGTCCCCGTCGCTGGACAGGTACTCGATCAGCCATGCACCGAGGATCATCGGCACGCCGTAGATCGAGATGAACATCAGCGCCAGCCGGTAGACCCGCGCGTGGCGGAAGGCCAGGCGGAGGAAGCCGGAGGACCGGCGCTCGGGAAGCGGCGAAGAGACCGCGTCCGGTGGGATCGTCACGAAGGCGAGCGCCCCGAGGGCCGCGCTGATAATGAAGCCCACCCGCCAGTCGACCGAAGCGTCGGCAAGCAGGCTGCCGGTCAGCAGCGCCAGCGCGATGCCGAGCTGGATCGAAGCGCCGAAGACGCCGAGCAGGCGGACGCCGCCTACGTCCCGTGCCCAGACCACGCCGACGGTCGTGGTCAGGGCGAAGCCGAGCCCCGGCAGGATCCGGCCGAGCGCGAGCCCGGCGAAGACCGGTGTGAGCGCGAAGATCAGGTTGCCGAGGAAGACCAGGCCGCAGGCCAGCCTCAGCCCTCGCACCAGCCCGATCTTCTCGCCGAGCTGGGCTGCGAACAAAAGTCCGATCACGTTTGCCCCGAAAAACAGCGTGCCGGCGAGCATTCCGACCACCGCCAGCGACACGTCGAACTCGGCGGCGAGCTCGGAAACGACCGGGCCGACGTTGCCCGCGCACCACGCCCCCGAGAGGGCGATCAGTGCCACCGCTGCGGTCACTCTGAGCGAGGGCCTGTTGTCTGGCTGGTCTTCCATCGCGACTCTGCCAAACCTACCCGCCCGAATGCAGCAGGGTCGGCAGCACCGGACCCTCTAGGGTCTCCTCCCATGACTCTGGAAGCCGGGGCCGAGAAGCAAGTCGCGACGTCACGGGCGGATACGGCCGTCACCGAGCGGCGCGGCTGGAGGCTCTACCAGACGATCCGGTACACGCTGCGCTGGCTCCGCTGGTGGGTCCGCCTCGAGGTCAAGGGACTCGAAAACCTGCCGAAGCGTGGACCCGCCCTGATCGTCTCCAACCACGATGCCTGGCTCGACCCGCTGGTGATCATCGAAGCGATGATGTGGCGCGACCGTCAGCTTCGTTTCCTGGCCAAGTCGACGCTGTGGAAGTCGAGGATCCTGGCCTGGATCCTCGACGGCGCCGCGCAGATCCCGATCCGCCGCGGCGAGAGCGACGGCGCCGCGCTCGAGGCCGCCGTCGACGCACTTGGCCGCGGCGAGACAGTCGGGATCTTTCCCGAAGGCACGCTCTCCCGCGGCGAGAACCTGCGCGCCCGTCGCGGCATATCAAGGCTGGCCCGCGCGTGCCCCGAAGTGCCGGTGGTCCTAGTCGCCGTCTGGGGCGGCACCGACCTGAAGCGCTTCCCGAAGCGCCCCAGGGTGGGGATCGAGTTCTTCGAACCCGCCGGGGGCCAGCCCCGGCCCGGCGAGGACATGGGTGAGCTCGCCCAGCGCCTGCTCGACGAGATCCGGCAACGCGTGCCGGTGACCCACTAGCGGCTCAGCCCGAACCGAGCTGGATCGTCGTCAGGCTCGGCAGGAATATCCGCGGGCCCGGCAGCGTGCCGTTGCCCTTGCATTCGAGGCGGACCAGATGCGATCCGGCGGCGACCGGTTCGCTGACGCCCGCGAACGAGAACGACTCACCGGGAGAGAAATCAGCGGCCACTACGTAGTCGCCCGTGAACGCGGCGCCGTCCAGAGTAAGCCTGCAGGTGTTGACGCCGACCGGCACGGAGCCGGCGCCCGAGTCGGCGGTTCCGTCGGCCGTGGCGAAGATCCGGCCCGGCTCTTTCAGTGTCACCTGCTTGTCGAGGCACGACTTGTATGTGGTGACGTCCTGGACGCAGACCGCGAAGAGACTCTGCGTGCTGCCGGTCGTGGCATCGCTCAGTAACCCGGCCTCGATGTCGGATGCCTTGACCTGCCCGTCTCCGATGTCGGATGCCTTGACCTGCCCGCTTCCGATGTCGGCCGAGCGGATCGTGCTGTTGCGGATGCTCTTCGTGGTGACCGAGTTCTTCTTCGCGACCTGAACCGCGTACGCCCCGCCACCCAGCGCGACGAAGAGAGCGATCAGCGAAATCACGTTGGCGAAGCTCAGGTGCCGGCGGGGTCCCACCAGGCCAAGCTCCCACAGCGAACGCACCAAGTCAACCCGACGAGTTCCGTCCCGAGGCCCTGCGCTACGGCGCCAACCTGCTCAACCTCACCATCCTCATGGTGCTCGAAGCGCTCGACGCGGCGCTCGAAGCCTGAGCCAACGCAGGTGGCGCCCTCCGCTACGGCTGGAAGAGGGCGCTGCGGTCGAGGTCGTTGACCGAGTTCTGCCCGGTCAGACCGAGCGCGGTGTCGATGTCGGCCTGAAGGACCTCGAGCATCTTCGACACGGCATCCTCTCCCCCGGCCGCAACCGCCCAGGCCCAGGCCCGGCCGATCATCACGGCCTTCGCACCCATCGCCCTGAACTTGACCACGTCGAGACCGGTCCTCACGCCACCGTCGGCCAGCACCTCGACCTGGTCGCCGATCGCGTCGACGACGCCCGGCAGCGCGACCGCGGTGGACGGAACCGAGTCGAGCTGGCGGCCGCCGTGGTTGGAGACCACGACTCCGTCCACGCCCGCATCGGCCGCACGGCGCGCGTCTTCGGGGTCGAGCACTCCCTTGACCACGAGCTTTCCGTCCCAGTGCTCGCGCACCCAGGCCACATCGTCCCAGGTCACCGAAGGGTCGAACTGCGCGTCGACCCAGTTCTTGAAGTCCTGCGGCACGCTGGCATCGGGCACCGCCTTCTCGAGGTTGCCGAAGGTGAGCGGCTTGCCTCCGATCGCGACGTCGGCGATCCAGCGCGGATGGGAGGCGAGGTCGAGCCCGCGCCTGAGCTTCGCCCATCTCGAATGCTCTCCCACCATCGCGTTGCGGGTGTCGCGATGCCTGGCACCGATCACGGCCAGGTCGACCGTCAGGACGAGAACCGGAGAGCCGACCGCGCGCGCCCGGGCGATCAGGTCCTCGGCGTAGCCGCGGTCGCGCATCACGTAGAGCTGGAACCACGGAGGAGCCGAGACGGCCTCGGCCACCTCCTCGATGCCGCAGATCGAGACCGTCGACTCGACGAACGGCACGCCGGCGCCGTCGGCCGCACGGGCGACCTGGACCTCGGCCCGCCGCGCGAACATTCCGGCAAGCCCGACCGGGCCGAGGATGACCGGTGTCGAGAGCGTCTGGCCGAGGACCTGGCACTGCTGGTCGCGGACCGATACGTCGCGCATCACGACCTGCCTGAGCAGCACCTTCTCCAGGTCCGACACGTTCGAGCGCATCGTCGATTCTTCGTAGGCCCCTCCGTCGATGTAGTCGAACATCTGCCTCGGCATCCGCCTCCGGGCGAGCTCCCGGTAGTCGAGGACGGTCGCGGGCGAGACCCCGAGGGGCCGATCCGGTGAGAAGCGCATGGCTGGAAACTAACCCACGTCCGGGCCCGTGCGCCGCCCGGAGCCGGAGACGACGTGCCTTTCGGATAACCTACAACCATATGGTTGTGCATTACGGCGAAGGTACCGACACCGACCAGATCCTCCGGGCGCTCTCGAACGGGACAAGAAGGGACATCCTCCGGCGCGTCATGGGCCAGGACGTCTGCGTCTCGGCGATCGCGAAGCGCTACCCGATCAGCTTCGCAGCGGTGCAGAAGCACGTCGCAGTGCTCGAATCGGCGGGCCTGGTCGACAAGCAGGCCAGCGGCCGGGAGCAGATCGTGCGCGGAAACCCCGACACGGTCTGCGCGGTCAAGGATCTCCTGGGGGAGATCGAGGACTCGTGGCGGATCCGGCTCGACCGGTTCGAAGAAGTGCTGAAAGACAACTGAGGAGGAATCAACGATGCCGGTAATCAATGTGAACAAGGACACCGAGAACCTGAGGTTCGAGATCACCACCGAACTCGCGGCTGACCCCGAACCGGTCTGGCAGCTGTGGGCAGACCCTCGCCTGCTCGAGAAATGGTGGGGCCCTCCCGGCTATCCCGCGACCTTCGAAGAGCACGATCTTCGCGAAGGCGGGCGGTGCTCCTACTTCATGACCGGTCCGGAAGGCGAGAAGTTCCCCGGGCTCTGGCAGGTACTGAAGGTCGAGCCGCCACACAGCCTCGAGATCCGCGACGGCTTCGCCGACGGCTCGGGAGAAAGCGATCCGGACATGCCGGTCACCACCTTCGTCGTGACGATCGAGGCGACCGGCGACTCGCCCGGGCTGACCCGGATGAGCATCCACAGCCAGTTCGAGTCGCTGGAAGACCTCGAAAAGCTGGTCGAAATGGGCATGGTCGACGGCATGACCGCCGCCATGAACCAGATCGACGCGCTGCTCTAGCGGGGCTTCAGCGCCAGGACCGGGATCTCGCGGATGCCGGCGGTGCGCTCGCGGTAGTTGCCGTACCCGGCGTACAGGCTCTCGGCGAGGTCGAGCAGGTTCTCGCGCTCCTCGCCTTCGGTCTCCCGGACCATGTACGGCAGCCGCTCGCCCTTGACCAGCAGTTCGACCTCGGGGTTGGCAGTGGCGTTGTAGTACCAGGCCGGGTTCTTCTCGCGGCCGAAACTCGACGCGATGAGGATCACCTCATCGCCGCGGGTGAAGTAGACGAGCGGTGTCTGACGCTCTTCGCCGCTCTTCCTCCCCCGGGCGATCAGCGTCACCACCGGGAAGAAGGCCGTGGTGGCGATCCGGCCACCCGAAACCCGGAGCAGGAACGGGTCCACCTTCGCGGCGAAGCTGATCCCGACCTTGCGGCCGAAGTCGGTGTTCGAGGCGCGCATCAGCGTCCGGCGGACGGCTCCCGGCCTGGCGGTCGGGTCGATCGGTCTGATCTCCTTCATGCGGGCAACCTACATGCGTTCCGACGACCCGGGGCGCGCCGGCGGTACCCGGCAAACACGCCCGCTAGCGGCGGGCGAAGATCCGGAGGAACAGCAGGAAGACGTTGAAGACGTCGAGGAAGATCCCGGCCGCGAGGGGGACGGCCTCATCCTGGCCGGCCCTCCTCAGCCGGTTGAAGTCCACGAGGATGTATCCGCCGAAGATGACCAGGCCCAGGAGCGCGTAGATGAGCGAGCCCCCGGGGATGTTGACGAAGACCAGCACGAAGCCGAACACGATCAGGGCCAGCAGCAGCCAGAAGAGAGTCCGGTAGAGGAACGAGAGGTCACGCCTCGTCGCGTAGCCGCCCGCGCCGAGGGCTGCTGTGAAGAGCGCGGTCGCAGCGGCGGCTTCGGCGACGACGTTGGAGTCCGTGCTCGCGTAGTAGTAGACGGTGCTGCCCACGCTGATGCCCAGCAGGAGGCCGAAGGCGAAAAGCAGCGTCAGGGCAAGGCCCGTCGCGCCTCGGGCGTTGGCGACGTTGAGCCCGACGAGGCATGCGATCGAGATCAGCCACGGCACGAACCACTGCCAGCCGCTCAGATCCTGGCCGATCCAGATTCCCAGTGCCGCGAATCCCACGGTGACCGCCACCAGGCCCATGACGCGGCCGAAGACGGCAGCCGTGTTCACGCCCGCGACGGGGCCGGAATCAGGAAAGCTCTGCGCGGTCGACATCGTCGAAACCCTAGAGAAACCGGGCCCACCCTGGTCCCGGGCCACGGTCCGCCGGGACTAGACTTGCCGCGTGGAGCGACCGGAGACCAGATACGCGAAGAACGGGGATCTGTCGATCGCGTACCAGGTGGCCGGGGAGGGCCCGCTGGACCTGGTCATGGTCCCGGCCCTGGTTTCGAACATCGAGTTGAGCTGGGATCTGCCGTTCTTCGCCGACTTCCTCGAGCGGCTCGCCTCGTTCGCGCGCCTGATCCTGTTCGACCGGCGCGGCAACGGCATGTCGGACGGCATCGCCGGGGCGACCCCTCTCGAAGGCCAGGTCGACGACGTGACCGCCGTGCTCGAGGCCGCCGGCGTCGGGCAGCCCGCCCTGTTCTCGATCCTCGAAGGCTGCTCGCTGGCCACGATGTTCGCGGCCTCCCGGCCCGATCTCGTCCGGGCGATGGTCATGATCGCCCCGAACCCCCGTCCCGTGAGCGGGCCGGGGTACGAGTTCCCGCCGAGCGCCGAAGAGCGCGAGGCCAGGATCGCGACCATGATCGACAACTGGGGCACCGCGTCCTCCGAGCAGGGGTTCATCGCCGGCCTCGCGCGCGGCGGCCACGCCAACGACTGGGCACGCTGGCAGCGCCTCGCCATGGGTCCGGCCGGGCTGAAGGCATCGCTGGACCTCCACGGCAAGACCGACGTGCGTGAACTGCTGCCGAGCATCCAGTGCCCGACCCTGGTCATGAGGCCGGAGGACGACACCGCCTACCACGAACTCCACTCGAGATACGTGGCAGAGCACATCCCGGGGGCCCGTTACATGGAGTTCTCCGGGCCGGGGCCGATCTGGCTCGGGGCGGTCGACGAGGTCGCCGACGAGATCGAGCACTTCCTGACCGGGACGCGGCGTCCGGCGGTCAGCGACCGCGTGCTGGCCACCGTGCTCTTCACCGACATCGTCGACTCGACCGGACGCGCTGCGCAGCTCGGCGACGGCCCGTGGAAAGCACTGCTCGAGCGCCACGACGCCGTGGTCCGGGAGGAAGTCGGGCGGCATCGCGGGCGCTTTGTCAAGTCACTCGGCGACGGCGCGCTGGCCGTCTTCGACGGGCCGAGCCGCGCGATCGATTCGGCGACCGCGATTCGAGCGCGCCTGCGAGAGATCGGGCTCGAGATCAGGGCCGGCCTCCACACCGGGGAGTGCGAACTGCTGCCCGACGACGACGTCGGCGGGCTCGCCGTTCACATCGGCTCGAGGGTCAGCAGCCTCGCCTCCGCCGGGGAGGTCCTGGTCAGCGGAACGGTCAGGGACCTCGTCGTCGGCTCCGGCCACGTGCTCACCTACCGCGGCGAGCAGGAGCTGAAAGGGGTCCCCGGGGCCTGGCGCGTCTACGCCGTCGCCACCTGAGATCAGCCGGCTTCGGCGAGCCGCTTCAGGTTCAGCAGCTGCCGGCGCATCATGATCAGGTCGCCGGGCGGGAGAACGAGGCGCATTGCGACGGCTGCCGCCCGCGAGCCGTAGAGGACGCTGAACTTGACCAGCAGGCGCGAGCCGTGGGAAGGACGGTCTTCGGCCACGTAGGTCACGGCGGCCAGCGACAGCCCCGGCTGCTTCGTCCTCAGCGTGACCGACCGGCCCGGCTCGAAAGAGTCGAGCACGAAGATGCGCATGAACTGCTGCCCCTTCTCTAGCCGGTCGAGGCCGGGGACCAGCCGCCGGGGGCTCTGACGGCCGAAGTTGTCGATCCAGTCGTAGCTGTAGGGCGCGAGCCGGAGCTGGCAGATCCAGAGAAAGAGTTCGTCGGGCGGGGCGTCGACATCCACGGCGCGGAACATCTCGTCGTCGGGGTCGGGGATGAGCAGGTCGCACGGGTACTTCCGCGACCTCTCGGCCTCGCTCGTACCCCACGTATAGACATGTCCGGGCCACAGCGCCACCCGAGCGATCATAGGGCCGGGTCATTATCCTCGGGGCATGGTCAGCGACGTTTCGGAAGCCGATTTCCAGCAGCGGGTCGTAGAGCGCTCGAAGCAGGTGCCCGTGGTCGTCGACTTCTGGGCCGAGTGGTGCGGGCCCTGCCGGACGCTCGGCCCGGCGATCGAGAAAGCGGTCGCCGACCGGGCCGGCACGGTCGAGCTGGCGAAGGTCGACGTCGACCAGAACCAGCAGCTCGCGGCCGCCTTCCGCGTTCAGGGCATACCGGCCGTCAAGGCGTTCCGCGACGGCGAGATGGTCGACGAGTTCACCGGCGCGCTGCCGCCGGCCCAGATCGAGGCCTTCCTCGACCGGATCGTGCCTTCGGAGGAAGACGAGGCTGCGAGAGCGGCGATCCAGTCGGGTGACGAGCAGGCGCTGCGCGAGCTGGTCGCGTCGCGCCCGGCCGACGCCGATGCGACGGCGGCGCTGGCCCGGCTGCTGCTCGAGCGCGGAGAGGCGGCCGAAGCCGAGACCGTCACCGGGCAGCTGGCCGCCACCGACCTGGTCGTCTCGGGCCTCAACGCGCGGGCAAGCCTCGCCGGCTCGGAGGACCCGCCGGCAGAAGCCTTCGCCGCATGGGATCTCGGTCAGCACGAGCAGTCGCTCGAGCTGCTCCAGAAGGAAGTCGAGGCCGCTGATGCCGACCGCCGGGACCTGCTCCGCAGGGTGATGGTCGGCTGCTTCACCGAACTCGGCCCCGACAGCGAGCTGGCGGCCACGAACCGTCGCCGCCTGGCGAGGGTGCTCAACTAGCCGGGTTCGAATTCCCCGGGGCCGGCGGCCTCAATGGGTCGCGTCAAGCGATGTCGCGCTCGATGACGACCTCACAGCGGTCGACCGAGGCCCTGGTGCCGGGAGTATCCGACCGGTCCATCGCCTCGAACACGGCGTCGGCCTCCGTCATCGCCTCGGCGGTGTCGAAAAACGCCACAAATACCGACGTGTCCTGGTCGGAGTCATGGAACAGCTTCATCGACTTGATGTCGGTCCCGCCCGGTGGTCCATCGTCGGATTCGATGCCACTGCGGATCCGGTCGATGGTTTCCTGGTCCACCCCGGTGAACCTGACAATTCGTGCGTACATTGCTTCCTCCTCGCTCGTCCCGCCTTCAACCGAGCATAACCCGGCCTTGCCTGGGGCGTGCGGCGGATCTTCGACGCGTTGCCGGCCGGGATACGGCCTCTGACAGGATTCAGTGACCGATGAGACCCCGCTTCCCCCGTCTGGGCCGACCCGAGCCCGAAGTCAAGACCGGCACAGCCCCGAACGGTCTCGCCTACGAGTCGGTCTGGTCGTACCCGCGCCCGCCCTCGGTCGGGCCGGAGGCGAGACCCGTCGTGGTCTCGGTCGACGGACAGCCGTGGCCTCCAGCGACCGGGCGATCCGGGTCTGCGAGACCGCCGGCGCCCCCACCATCTATCTGCCGGAGGACGACATCGCACCAGGCGTGCTGCGCCGTTCCGCGGGGCGAGGGTCCTACTGCGAGTGGAAAGGCGCCGCCTCGTACTTCGACGTCGTCGCGGGAGAACGGGAAATCCCCTCCGCGGTGTGGACCTATGAGGACCCCTCTCCGGGCTTCGAGCAGATCGCCGGCCACTACTCGTTCTACCCGGCGCTGGTCGAATGCCGGCTTGCCGGTGAACTGGTCCGTCCGCAGCCCGGTGGCTTCTACGGAGGCTGGATCACCGACGAGATCACGGGTCCGGTCAAAGGAGAACCCGGCAGCGAGGGCTGGTGAGACCGCAGGCTCCGGGCCGGTGGCCCTGACAGCCGGCGCCGACTGGCGTATGGTCGTTGCAGCGGCTCAATCGAAATCAGCAGGGATCCGGAGGGGTGATCGTGAAGACCAAGGGAAAAGCCAGGACCGTCCGCGCGGGCGGCATCTCGCTGTTCGTGCTCGTCGCAATGTTCTGCCTGCCCGCCGGTGGCGCGTCAGCCGCCCCGCCCTACCCCGAGGCCGTCCTGCTGGTCTCCGGTTTCGAGACCGAGAGCCCGTTCAGCACTCCTGCAACTGATTGCAGAGGACAGGAGGGCAGCGAGTGGAACCCTCCCGGCTTCCCGGCGGGCAGCACCCCCGAAGGAATCGCGCCCGTGCTCAAGGATGCCGGCTTCAAGGTCTTCACGGCACCGGTCACGAAGTCCACGAAGCCGCTCCCCCCGACCTGCGTCGGGCCCGGCGAGCCGGTACCGGTCCTCGACACGACAGACCCCGACACCATGGTGATCGAATCGAACGGCGGCACGGAAGCGAACGGTGCGGCACTCGCCAGGCTGATCGGCTTCCTCCAGGCCAGCTACGGGGTGAGCGACCTGAGGATCGTCGGCCACTCCGACGGAGGCCTGTGGTCCCGGTCGGGCATCACGCAGGACGCCGCCTATCCCGGCCTCGACATCCGTAGCCTGACCACGCTCGGTACACCTCACACCGGTTCTTACCTGGCCGACCTGGCCATGGAGCTGAAAAACGGCAAGTGTGACTTCTCCAACAGGACCGAGCAGCGGATCTGCGAGGCGCTGGTAGTCATCGCCAACCTCGTAGTCGACGACCTCGGGCCGACCGCGACCTTCCAGCTCAGCAACGACTTCCTCGCCACGTGGAATCCGCAGCAGAGCATCGGCACCTGCCCGGTCAGCGTGATCGCCGGGAACCATGTCAACTTCAGGATCCCCTTCCTCGACTACTACACCCCTTCCGACGGTCTGGTCGGGCTCGCCAGCGCCCAGGCCAGGTGGGCCGTGGACGTCAACGGACACCTGATTCCGGCGCCGCCGATCCCCGACCTTCGCGAAGCCGGCGTCTACGACGTCGTCCACGGGGCGTCCCTGAGCCGGCTGTACGGAAAGACGCTCCTGAACCAGGCGCAGATCAGCCAGCAGGTCGCTGAGACCCTCGTCCTCGAAGGATCCTCGAGCTGCAATACGTCGCCGTCCGCAAGCATCGCCACAGCCGACCGGGCCGAGAAAGCCGGCGCCCGCGTGGCCTCCGCCGACCAGCGCCTGAGGGCCCCGCTCTACCGAATGGTCGCGGCCGGCAAGGCCGGCAGGCTTCCGAAGGCCGGACCGGAAGACTTCGCCGTGACCCGGAAGGGCGTCAGCGTCCGCTGCGGCCTGAGCCGGATCGATCCGGTTCCGCTGCTCGGTGACCCCCGGCTCCGCATCCACCGTCCGGCCGGCTGCGACGGCCGGCTGCGCGTGCGCAGCAGTGACGGGCAGAGCGTGGCGAAAGCGCTGATGCTGAGATCGAACCGGAGCCGGCACGTGATCGCGCGGGTCAGCGGTGATCGTGTGCGCATCACCGTTCGCGGGAAGCAGCCGAGGGCACTGAAGGTCAAGTACCTGAAGCGCGGCAAGTGGAGAAAGCTGAAACTCGGCGGCAAGGGCTGGGCCGCGCTGCCGGAATCCAACCGCGCCTCACTCAGGCTGCGGGTACGGACCCACGGCAGGAAGCGCAGCACCCCGCCCGACACGGCGAGCATCACGCTGGCGCGCTGAGCCCGGCACGGAGCAGGTGACTGCCTGCCGGGTCAGCAGGTCGGCTTGCCGCCCGGTCCGGTGAAGAAGTCGTAGAAGGCTCCGTCGAGGTAGACGTCGACGCGCACCTTGACCGGGGTGCATCGCTGTGCGACTGCCACCTGGCCCGACTGGGAACCGCTTCCCCCGACGGTTCGGAAGGTTGCGAGCTCTGACGGCTGCACCCACGAGGTGTCGGGGCCGGGAAGCTCGTAACCGAGCAACGACAACGCCGTTCCTTCAGGCAGGTCGTTCCAGTTGAAGCGGAGGCGGAAAGCTCCGCCGCTGTATCTCAGGCCTTCGACTTCGACCGAACCCCGGCCGGGCAGCTCGCGGCCGACCTCACGATCGAGGCTCAGTTCGGTCTCGCTGCTGACCACCCGCCCTTCCATCCGGCGGACCAGCCCGCTTCGCCCGGGCACCCTGAAGGCAACCCTCTCGAGGTACGTCAGGTACTCGGAATAGAGCCTGCGGATCCTCTCCGACGCATTGCTGCCTACAAGAAGTTCCCTCGCTGCGTCAAGGGCGGCATTCGCCGCCTCTTCGTCACCGAGGCCGACCTGGGCGGCGCTCTCGACCAGGCGCAGGTCGACGATCTGGCTGTTGATGTCGATCGCCTGCCTCGCCGCACCAACGGCGCGATCGAACTCACCGGCATAGAGCGCCGCGACCGCCAGGAAGGAGAACGTCAGCACGTCGCGGTCACCCCCGAGCTCGAGTGCGCGTTGCGCATCGGCGATCGACTCCTGCAGCGGCTCGTCGGTCGTGACTGTCCCGTTCTTCTCGAGATCGGGGTTGGCCTCCCGGGCACGCGCGATCGCGCGGCGCGAATAGGGCGCGGCATAGTCGCCGTCGATCTCGATCGCCTCGTCGAACAACGCGACGGCGCGTTGCTGATCGCCTTCCTGAGACGCCACGGTGCCGCGGGCGGTGGCGTCGATCGCGGTGTCCGGAGTCTCGGGTATCGGCAGCGTGTAGATGCGCACGGTCACGATCACCGTAAGTACGGCCACGATGATCCCGAAGAGGTAGAACACCAGCCGGCGCCGGTCCGAGAGCACGAGCGAAAAACCGACCAGGAACAGCGCGAAGGCCAGTACGGCGATCGTCGTCGTGTACTGGGTGCTGCGGTCGTTCCAGGTGACCCTGGTCTCGGCCAGGGCGGACTGACGCAGTGACAGCCGCTCGTTCTCGTAGGACAGCCGGCTCAGCTGCTGTTCAGAGCGGGCCCCCGGCAGCTCGCCGCCTCCCGGCAGTATCGACCTCAGCTGCCCCGGGGTGAGCGGCTCGGTTCCGGTCCCCGCCTGACGAGCCAGGAACTCCTGCCGGCGACGCAAGGCCGCGGCATCGGCCTCGAGGTCCCTGTTGAGCAGCTTCGCGCCTTCTACGGCAACTCCGGCCCGCAGGGCGCCGACCGCGGTGCGCGTCGTCTCCCGTGCCGTATTCGCCTCGTTGACGCTGGCGCGAGTCTGGAGGATCGCGATGCTTGCCCCGATGACCGCTATCGCCGCAAGCGAGACGGCGATCCAGGCGGCCAGCGGTCCCTTTGCGTCGCCGTTCGCGGCCTGCTCCGGAGTTGCCGGTTCGCCCGTTCCCATGGGCTCCGCCTGCCCTCCGTCCTCGTGCCTCATGCGATGAAGTCCGTTGAAAGACCGATCGCGATCCCCGACACCAGGACAGCGAGGCCGATGCCGACCGCCGCGTAGAACACCGGCCGGCGCTTCGAATTGGCTTCGGCTATCGAAAACATCAGCACCGAGAACAGGACGACGAGTGCCCATACGGCCAGGCGGTTCATGCGGTCGCGGATCTGCTCCGAGTCTTCCGCCCAGCGGTCAGGATTCAGCTTGCCGGGGGAATCGACCGCCGTCTCCTGCTCGGCGGTCCGCGCCCGCGTCTGCTGCTCGAGGCTGAACGGCCTCGGGGTCGGCCGGGGTTCGGTGACATCATCGCCGATCGTCGCCTCACCGAAGAGTCCGGCGGCAGCGGCGCGCTCGGTCGCGTTCCGCCGAAGCAGCGTCGCGTCCTGACGGTTGACGGCGGCGGCGGGCCGGTCCCCCGCCGAAGCGAGGCCCGCGGCCTGGTTTTCGAGTTCGGCTGCGGCCGCGTAATCGACGAGGTACTCCGCGTAGGTGCGGGTGTCGTTGGAAACCGTCAGGCCGACGTCCATCGTCTGCTGTTCGACCGCGATCGTCTCGGAGATGGACTGGCGGTCGTCGTATGCGGCCGTGCTGCCGATCGCCGCGGACTTCCAGTTGAATCCGGCCGCAGAGACGGTGGCGAGGCCGACCAGGAAGGCCAGCACCCATTGCTGCGCGGTCAGATCGAGGCCGCGGCGGCGACCCTCGCCTTTGCCCGACCCGCTCTCTCTGGATTCCCCCCGCATCAGGGGGACGATGTTATCCGCCGGTTACGGGATACCGGTTTCCGCCTCCCCGTCGTTCACTCGTGATTCAACCCCGTCTCATCCGGGGTTGGTCGCGCCGATGATCCACACGGCGGCACGGCCTACGACCGTTCCGTCGGGCTCTCTGCCACGGGCGGAAGCGCTCGGCCAGGGCCTCGGTGATCTGCGGCCGGCGGCTCTCGCCGTGGTCTCCGTTCAGCCTGATCAGCTCGGCTCCCGGCCCGATCGCCAGCAGGGCGTCGGTCGCTTCGTCCATGTCGGCGCCCATGTAGTAGTCGAAGTCGTGCCGCCGCAGTTCGATCTCTTCGAACCCCGCCGCCGTCAGGATGCCGCGGCAGGTTTCTGGATTGCCGAGAGAAAACGGCCCGGGCCCGCATGTGTCGGCGTCGTACTGCTCCGGACGGTCGAGGAACTCCTTGACCACCTGCTCGGGCTCGGCCCACAGCGGGCTCTCCTCCTTGCGGCACCAGCAGATCTTGCTCAGCCGGCCGCCAGGCTTCAGGGCGCTGCGTATCGCCCGCATCGCGGGAACCGGTGCCGCGAAGAACTGCGTCCCCATGCGCGAGAAGGCGAGGTCGAACTTCTGCTCCCAGTCGGCGGTCTGCGCATCAGAGACCTCGAAGGCGACGTTACTGACCCCGGCCTGCTCGGCCTCGGCCCGGGCGTCTTCGATGAAGCGGGGGGATGAGTCGGTGCCGAGCACGAAGCCGTCGGGCCCGACCAGTTCGGCCAGCCTCTGGGTCGTCTCCCCGAAGCCACAGCCGATGTCGATGCACCAGCCACCGCGCGGAGGCGGCACCATGGCGAACGCCTCCTCGGTCACTTCGTCGAGCGCGCCGACGAATACCTTGCGATTCTGCTTCCAGCGCTCGAAGAGCACCGTGTCCCATGCCCGCACGGCTTCCTCGTTGGCCGGAGCGACTGCGCCTGCTGATGGTGTCTCTGGCATCGCTTCGAGCCTAGCCGCGAGCAGCGTGCAGGTCAACCGGCCGGCCGGTACGCCCCCTGCCCGTTGCCGTTGGTCGAGAGGCCCACGGCGCGGTACCTTTGCTTCGGACGCCTCATGGGTCAATCAACCTGGAGAACGGATGAAAGTGGAAACCGTCGAGATCACCGCCCCGATCGAAGACGAGCCGGGAGGCCGTAGCCCGTGAGCGGTCGGGGTCCGAGCGGTCGGGGTCCGGCCGACGCCGACGTGGTCTTCTTCTGGTGGCAGGGCTGCCCGTCGTGGCAGCGTGCGCTCTCGATGGTCCGCGAGCAGATGGAGAACCAGGGCCTGAGCCCTGACGCCCTGGAGGTGATCGAAATCCGGGACGAGGCCGACGCCGCGCGGTTCGGCTTCCCGGGTTCGCCCACGATCCGGGTCGGCGGCGAGGACATCCAGCCGCCGGACCAGGACCGGCCGGCCGGGCTGACGTGCCGCGTCTACCGGAGGCGCGACGGCCGCATCTCGCCGCTGCCCGATCCCGAGGACCTGCGCGAAGCTTTTGCGAAGATTGGAAGATGAACGCGAACGGACTGACGATCGGAGACCGCATGCCGGAGGCGAAACTGCCGGCCACCGACGGCGAGAGCTACGACCTGTACGCCGGCGATGCGGCGGCGACGGTCATTTACTGGACCTGCAACCACTGCCCTTACGCGCTGGCCTGGCAGGAACGGCTCCACCAGGTCGCCCGGGACTACGGCGACCGCGGGGTCCGGGTGCTCGCGGTCAACTCGAACAATGCAGATACCCACCCCGCCGACTCCTTCGAAGCGATGGCAACGCGAGTGGAGAACGAGGGAGGCTGGCCGAACCCCTACCTCCATGACGAAACGCAGGATGTGGCACGATCGTTCGGGGCGGTCAAGACGCCCGACGTCTTCGTATTCGACCGGGATCTGAGGCTGCGCTACCGTGGCGCGCCGGACGGCGACTACGACGAACCTTCCCGGAACGCCGACTGGCTGAGGGGGGCACTGGATGCGGTCCTCGAGGCGCGCGAACCCGACCCCGCCGAGACACAACCGGTCGGCTGCAGCATCAAGTGGAAGTAGGCGCCCCTGCGCGGTAGCTTGACGGTGGACATAGTCACCGGTGCCGACCGGCCCGGGTCGCCAACAACCGAGGAGAAGAGATGAAAGTCGGAATCGGACTGCCGAATGCGGTACCGGACGTCAGCGGCGCGGACCTGACCGAGTTCGCCCGGCGCGCCGAGGCGCAGGGCTTCAGCAGCCTCGGCACGATCGACCGCATCGTCTACGGCAACTACGAACCGCTGGTCGCCCTCGCCGCGGCCGCAGTGGTGACCGAGCGGATAGAACTGATGACCTCGGTCATGCTCGGACCGCTTCGCCTGAACGCGGTGCAGACGGCCAAGCAGGCCCTCAGCGTCAACCAGCTCTCCGGCGGGCGCCTCACGCTCGGCATCGGCCTCGGCGCGCGCGGCGACGACTACGAAGCCTCCGGGGTCGAGCACAGCGGCACGGGCAAGAAGCTCGACACCTTCCTCGACTACCTCCGGCAGACCTTCGACGACCCGAACATCGGGCCGGACGGAGCCGGCGCCCCCGGCATCCTGATCGGCGGGTCGGTCGAGGCCTCGTTCAAGCGTGCCGCGAAATACGGCGAGGGCTGGATCGCCGGCGGAGCCTCCCCCGACCAGTTCGCGGAAATGGCCACCGGTGCGAAGAAGGCCTGGTCTGAAGCAGGCCGCGAAGGCGAACCGCGGCTGGCCGGGCTCGCCTACTACGCGCTCGGCGACGATGCGGAGCAGCAGGCCAACGACTACCTGACCGACTACTACGCCTTCCTCGGAGACGAAGTCGCGCAGATGATCGCCGGCAGCGCCGCAAAGGACGCCGGGACCGTCAAGGCATACCTGGCGGCATTCGAAGAAGCGGGCTGCGGCGAGCTGATCATGTTCCCGTGCTCAGGGGATCCTGCCCAGGCCGACCTGCTCGGCGACGCGGTCCGGTAGGCGGTTCTGTACCGGATGGTCTGAACAGGTGGAAAGCGAAGGCACCTCGGCTGAACCGTCCGTTCCTCCGAGCGAGTGGGACGACATCTACACCGGTGAGGCAGCCGACTACGAAGCGCCGGATCCGGACCTGCTGCGGATCGCCGCCGGCCTTCCGCCCGGCCGGGCGCTGGACGTCGGCTGCGGTGCCGGCGGCCTGGTGGTCGCAATGGCGGAACTCGGCTGGAAGGTGACCGGCGTCGACATCGCCGGGCGGGCCGTGGCCGCCGCCCGCAAGGTCCTCGGCGAACGCGGGCTCGAGGCGACGCTTTTCGCAGCGGACGCCACGGTCTGGCAGCCTCCGGAGGAGTACGACCTGGTCATCAGCAGCTTCGCCATGCCGGAAGGCGAGCAACGAACGGCCGTGCTGAAGATGATCCGCAGCGCGCTGGCACCGGGCGGAGTCGTCGCGATCAAGGAGTTCGATCAGTCGATGAGCCGCTATCCGCACTTCGCGGGCTTCGACTTGCTCACATTCGAAGAGCTGAATTCAGCCTTCGACGGCCTCGAAGTGGAGCGGGCTGAGGTCGTGTCGACTCCGGTACACGAGCATGCGAAGCAGAGCGGCGACCAGAACTGGACCGCGATTCTGTTCCAAGCCCGGCTCGCCGACCGGTAGCGGCGCGGCGAGAACCGGGCGCCGGCTGACGGACCTCCCCCGGCCAGACTTGAACGATTCAAGAAAACAGGTATCGTGCCCGGCGTGCCCGCGACCGACGAAATCGAGCAGTTGTTGCGCGGCAGCGACCTGCGTGTGACCCGGCCGAGGCTCGCGGTTCTGGCCGCCGTCCATGAAAACCCGCATGCCGATACGAGCTCGATAATCGAAGCCGTGCGCGGGGACCTCGGCGAGGTATCGCACCAGGCCGTATACGACGGCCTGCGCACGCTGGCTGACGCCGGTCTCGTGCGTCACATCCAGCCGCCCGGATCGGTCGCGCGCTACGAGTCGCGCACCGGCGACAACCACCACCACGTCGTCTGCCGTGGCTGCGGGGCGATCGCCGACGTCGACTGCGCGGTCGGCGACGCGCCATGCCTGACGGCCTCCGACGATCACGGTTACACGATCGACGAGGCCGAAGTCGTCTACAGGGGCCTGTGCCCCGCCTGCAGTTCAGGAACTGAAGAGAAGCAAGACAAGCCACCCCGAAAGGAATCCCATGTCTGACACCCCCGATGCCGTGGTCGGCGAGATGAACGAGGAAGAGAGCGAGTCCCGCTGCCCGGTCGCCCACGACCGCGCGCCCTACCCGAGCCAGGGAGGCGGCAACCGCGGCTGGTGGCCGGACCGCCTCAATCTGAAGATCCTCGCCAAGAACCCGGTCGAGGCCAACCCGATGGGCGACTCCTTCGACTACGCGGCAGAGTTCGAGAGCCTCGACCTCGATGCGGTCAAGAAGGACATCGAGGAGGTGCTCACGACCTCGCAGGACTGGTGGCCTGCCGACTACGGCAACTACGGGCCGCTGATGATCCGCATGGCCTGGCACAGCGCCGGCACGTACCGGATCAGCGACGGCCGCGGCGGCGCCGGGGCAGGGCAGCAGCGCTTCGCGCCGCTCAACAGCTGGCCCGACAACGCCAACCTCGACAAGGCCCGCCGTCTGCTGTGGCCGGTCAAGAGCAAGTACGGCCGCAAGCTCTCCTGGGCCGACCTGATGGTGCTGACCGGAAACGTCGCGCTCGAGAACATGGGCTTCGAGACCTTCGGATTCGCCGGCGGCCGCGAGGACGTCTGGGAGCCGGACGAAGACGTCTACTGGGGCCCCGAGACCGAGTGGCTCGGCGACGAGCGCTACACCGGCGAGCGCGACCTCGAGAACCCGCTGGCTGCGGTCCAGATGGGCCTGATCTACGTCAACCCGGAAGGTCCCAACGCCGAACCGGATCCGCTCAAGGCTGCCGTGGACATCCGCGAGACCTTCCGCCGCATGGCGATGAACGACGAGGAAACCGTCGCGCTGATCGCGGGAGGGCACACCTTCGGCAAGAACCATGGTGCGGCCGACCCCGACGAGTACGTCGGACCCGAGCCCGAGGCCGCCCCGCTCGAAGAACAGGGACTCGGCTGGAAGAGCACCTACAAGACCGGGGTCAACGGCAACGCGATCACCAGCGGGCTCGAAGGAGCATGGACCCATACGCCGACAGCCTGGGACAGCACCTACTTCGAGATCCTGTTCGGATACGAGTGGGAACTCGTGAAGAGCCCGGCCGGAGCCTGGCAGTGGAAGCCGAAGGACGGCGCCGCCTCGGACACCGTGCCGGACGCCTTCGACCCGGAGACCACCCACGCCCCGACGATGCTCACCACCGATCTCTCGCTGCGCGTGGATCCCGAGTACGAGAAGATCTCGCGCCGCTTCCTCGAGAACCCGGACGAGCTCGCCGACGCGTTCGCGCGTGCCTGGTTCAAGCTGACCCACCGCGACATGGGACCGGTCAGCCGCTACCTCGGGCCGGAAGTGCCGGATGAGGAGCTGCTGTGGCAGGACCCGGTCCCCGAGGTCACCCACGATCTGATCGGCGCCGAGGAGATCGCCGAGCTGAAGGAGAAGATCCTCGGCTCCGGCCTGTCGGTGCCGCGGCTGGTCTCGACCGCGTGGGCGGCTGCTTCGTCATTCCGCGGAAGCGACAAGCGCGGAGGCGCCAACGGCGCACGGATCCGCCTCGAGCCACAGAAGAACTGGAAGGTGAACGAGCCCGAAGAGCTTTCGAAGGCACTCACCACGCTGGAACAGATCCAGCAGCAGTTCAACGGGTCGCGAAGCGACGGCAAGCAGGTCTCGCTTGCAGACCTGATCGTGCTCGGCGGCTGCGCTGCGGTCGAGGAGGCCGCCCGCAAGGCAGGCCACGAGGTCGAGGTCCCGTTCACACCGGGCCGCGGAGATGCCTCGCAGGAGCAGACCGACGTCGAGTCATTCGACGCTCTCGAGCCTAGCGTGGACGGCTTCCGCAACTACCGAGACGGCGACCAGATGCTCTCGACCGAGTACCTGCTGATCGACCGGGCCAACCTGCTGACGCTGACCGCGCCGGAGATGACCGTGCTGGTCGGCGGGCTGCGTGTTCTCGGCGCCAGCTACGACGGCTCCGATCTGGGCGTTCTGACCGACTCCCCCGGGTCGCTCAGCAACGACTTCTTCGTCAACCTGCTCGACCTGGGAACCGAGTGGAAGCAGGCCTCCGAAGACGGCGAGACGTTCGAGGCCCACGACGCCGACGGCAACCTCAAGTGGACCGGCAGCCGCGTGGACCTCGTCTTCGGATCGAACTCCGAGCTGCGGGCGCTGGCCGAGGTTTACGCGAGCGAGGACGCGGGCGACAAGTTCGTCAGCGACTTCGTCGCCGCCTGGGACAAGGTGATGAACCTGGACCGCTTCGACCTGCGCTGAGCCTACGAAGGGAACGGGGCGGTCGATGACGGCCGCCCCGGATCCGATCGCGGGGGCCGACCGCGGACTCTCCGGGGCAGGGCTGCCTCCCGCGGGCAGTCGCGAGTCAACCGTCCGCGCGCAGGTCAGTCAGTTCGACCGGGCCAACTGCTTCCTGATCAGGCCGGCTCCGCCGCCCCGGAGGTGATGTGGTCGACGACCTTCGCGAACTCGTCAGTAGGCGAAAAGTCCACGTACTCCGAATCCTCGAGTGCCTCGGGGGCGTGGCCCGCCGCCCAGTAGAAGGCCTCTCCGGCGACGAAGTCCTGATGTCCTTCAGTCGTGTGCATCCGGACGCGCCCCTTGAGCATGTAGCCCCAGTGCGGACACGGGCACAGGTCATCCTGAAGGCCCTTTGTGGCAGGTCTAAGGTCCGCACCGGCCGGTAGTCGCACGAAGCCCACCGAGGTCCCGTCCTGGTCCAGCAGCCTTACTTCGAGATCGCCATCGGCGATCACTACGGGTGCGTCCTCGCGGGAAATTGCTCTCATTTCGATTCTCCTTGGTGTGACCGACTCGATTCATAACCTGCTGGAGTCGATGGTGCTGTTGGCTGGGCTGGCACAGGGCGCCAGCGAGAGGAGGCCAGAACGGCGAGACGCGAATGCGATTCGTGGTCGACGAACCGACAGCCACCTTCGTCCCACGCTACAGCACGGTCCTGTGCGACACGGCAGCCTGCGGCCGTCAGCACCGAATACGTTGGTTCGATGCCCGGTCTTCGCCATACCGTGATTGTCTTAGGCGACCTTGATCGAGCAGTGAAACTGCTGAGTTCGAGGCTCGACCTGAACGAACCGTTCACCGGCCGCGCGCGGCCGCTCCGGGCAGGTGGTTGAAGTCTGTTCGACCGGGTCCTCCGTACCCTGTCGGGGGTGATCGTCTACGGCGCGAAGATCTCGTACTTCACCGGCAAGTTCGAGGCTTACCTCCGCTGGCGCGAGATCGACTATGAATACCGGCCGCTGGACGCGCGCCACTACCGCTCCGTCATCCCTGAAAAACTCGGAGCGAGCCAGTACCCGAGCGTGGAGCTCGATGACGGGCGCTGGATGAGTGATACGAGCCCGATGATCGCCTGGCTAGAGCAGGACCGTCCCGGCCCCCCGGTGATCCCCGACGACCCGGTTCAGCGCTACCTCTCGCTGCTGGTCGAGGACTACTCAGACGAATGGCTGTGGCGTCCGGCCATGTACTACCGCTGGTCATATGCTGCCGACCGCTACCTGGCGGGTACGCGGCTGGCGGAGGAGATCGTCAGGGTCCGCGGTGTCCCGGTGGGCGCGCGCAGGCGATGGATCGCCCGGCGGCAGGAGCGCCTCTTCGTCAGCGGCGACGGGGTCACAGAGGCAAACCGGTCGCATGTCGAGGACGGCTACCTGGACCTCCTGGACCGACTGGAAGCGATCTTCAGCCGGAGGGCGTTCATGCTCGGCACGCGGCCGACGATCGCCGATTTCGGCCTGATGGGGCCGTTCTGGCGCCACTTCGTGCACGACCCGACGCCGGCACGGCTGATGCAGGAGCGCGCACCGGCCGTCTTCGAATGGGCGGCGAGGACCTGGAACGCTCGCGTGAGCCGAACTGGCGGCGAGCCCCTGGTCGCCGGTATCCCCGACGACTGGACACCGCTCCTGCGCGAGATCGGCGAGACCCACCTCGGGGCACTTGCCCAGAACGCGGCCGCCTTCGATGCCGGGCAGGCCCGGCACGACCTGCACGTCCAGGGGGTTCTGTACCCGGGAATCCCGACGAGTGCCTACCGGCCGTGGTGCCTGCGCCGGCTGCAGCAGGACTTCCGGCGATTGCCTGAAGACGCGGCGTCCGAGGTCCGGAACATCCTCGAAGAGCACGGCTGCTGGGAACCGCTGTGGCGGATCACCGGATTCAGATGCGAGCACGACCCCGACGGCACTGCCCCTTTCTGCCGGGCTACGCGCATGGTGCGCGACTGAAGACATCGCCCGCCGGCTTGTCGAAATCCCGTGTCGACCCCGCTACGCGGTAGCCTCGGGCCATGGCCTACTCGGAGGAACTCGCCGAACGCATCCGCGAGGTAATCGGTGAGCGCGAGCAGGTCATCGAGAAGAAGATGTTCGGCGGAGTCGCGTGGATGGTGTCGGGCAACATGGCAGTCGGGGTGATCGGAGACCGGCTCATGGTCAGGCTCGAGCCGGAGGAAGCAGAAGCGGCACTCGGCGAGCAGCACGTCGGGCCGATGGACTTCACGGGCAAGCCGATGCGGGGCTTCGTGACAGTCGAGCCCGAGGGCCTGGAGGAGGACCGCGACCTCGAGCGCTGGGTCAACGCCGGCGCCGACTTCGCCGCTTCCCTGCCGGCAAAGTGAACCCCGCCGGCAGTCCGGCCTAGCGCTTCTTCTTGCCCCTGCGCTTCACGAACTCCTTCGCCGCGTAGTCCTTGAAGTAGACCGAGACGTTGTGTTCGGAGGAGGGCCAGTTGGGGACATTGATCGTCTTGGTGTGACCGCCCGGATCACGCATCTTCTGCTTGACCGCGATCCTGCCGCTCGCGTCGGGGGTGGCCGGCATGAAGTTGTCTACGCCGGTCAGGAACGACAGCGCGTTGCTCGGGCGCGCGCTGCTCCAGCATCCGCGGAACCGCTCCCTGGTGCCGTGAAAGGCGGCACGGCAGAGTGGCGTGTGATCCAAAGGGAGATATCGTTGCCGGCGCCAGCATCGCGACGGCAAACACTGCCGATTGGACCGAGACTCTGAGTGCAAAGGGCGGGGAGCAGGATGGACGGTAGGCGAAACTTGCGTCCATAGCCAAGGGCTCTGGAACCGCTAGCCGCACTGGGCTCCCTGCTCTCCGATCCCACCAGCGGAGACGGCGACCTGGGTATCGGCCGCCGGGACCGTAACAGCCGGAGCGGGTGCCCGGAGTCGTCGTCGGCAGGCCCCGGCGACACGACCGATTCCGGGCCCCGCGCTAGCCTGCGGCCATGAGCAATTCATCGGTCGTGCGAGTAGCAGCGGTACAGGCCACCCCCGAAATCCTCGATTTCGAGGGCTGCCTGTCGAAAGCCGAGAGGCTGCTGGACGACGCCGCGGCCGAAGGGGCCAGGCTCGCGGTGCTTCCAGAGACCTTCGTCCCCCTCTACCCCTCCGGCGCGTGGGCCGCAGGCGCCGCGTCGTTCTCGGGCTGGGACGAGTTCTGGGAGCGGATGTGGGACAACTCGGTAGACGTGCCCGGCCCGCTCACCGAACGCCTCGGCGCGGTCTGCTCCAGGCACGGCATGTACTGCGTGATCGGGGTCAACGAGCGCGAGGCTGAGAGACCGGGAACCCTTTACAACACGATGCTCACGATCGGGCCCACCGGGCTGCTTGCGAAGCACCGCAAGCTGATGCCGACGATGCACGAGCGCATCTTCCACGGCATCGGCGCCGGTGACGACCTCGCCCCGGTCGAGACCGAAATCGGCCGGATCGGCGGGCTGATCTGCTGGGAGAACCGGATGCCGCTGGCCCGCTACGCCGTGTACCGTGGCGGACCGCAGATCTGGGTCGCCCCGACCGCAGACGACACCGAAGCCTGGCTGAGTTCGATGCAGCACATCGCGATCGAGTCGGGCGCGTTCGTGATCTCGGTCCCGCAGTACATCCCCGCCGACGCCTTCCCGGACGACTTCCCGGTGCCTCTCCCCGAGGACAAGCCGGTCTTCGGTGACGGCGGCGCGGCGATCATCGAACCTCTCCAGGGCAGGATCATCGCCGGACCGCTGCGCGGCGAGGAGGGGATCCTGGTCGCGGACTGTGACCTGCGCCAAGGCCTCCACGCGAAGCGCTGGTTCGATGCTGCCGGCCACTACTCGCGCGAAGACGTGCTGTTGCCGCGGATCGGCGCGTCCGAGCCGCCGTTCACCCGGCCGGCGGATCATGAGGCCCGCGAGCAGCCGGACTGAATTTCATCGGGGCGCGACTCAAGTCCAGCCGGCAGTCGGAGTCGGCTCGGATGCGCCCGGTGGGAATCAGGACGTTTCGGTCGAGCCGGCCAACAGCAGGCGGAGCCTGGCGGCCCGGCGCCGAATGAGATCGAGCTCGGATGGATCGATGCGGTCGAGGTTCTTCATCTGCATCCACATTCGCCGGTTGCCGGCGAGCGCATCCCGGTTGCGGTCGAGGAAGTCCCAGTACAGAACCGTGAACGGGCAGGCGTCCTCACCGGTGCGATCCTCGAGCGAGTAGCGGCAACCGCGACAGTGGTCCGACATGCGGTCGATGTAGCGGCCCGACGCGGCGTAGGGCTTCGACATCATCGTGCCGCCATCGGCCCACAGGGCCATGCCGGCGACGTTCGGCGCCATGACCCATTCGTAGCCGTCTATGAAGGCGCGGTGGAACCAGTCGGTGGCCTCTCCGGGCTCGACCCCGAGCAGCAGCATCAGGTTGCCGAGCACCATCAGCCGTTCGATGTGGTGCGCGTAGGCGGTGTCGCGGACTCCCGTCAGCACGTCCTTCAGGCAGGCCATGTCCGTCGCGTCGGGATCGAGTCCGGCTATGGCCGGCGGGACCGGCTCGTGGGCTCCCAGCGCGTTGCCGGCGGCAAGCTCCTCGCCCCGAAGCCGGTAGACCCCCCATACGTATTCACGCCATCCGACCACCTGGCGGATGAAGCCCTCGACCGAGTTGACCGGAGCCCGGCCGGCACGGTATTCGTCCTCGGCCGCCCTGGCGCATTCGAGCGGATCGAGCAGGCCGAGGTTCAGCGAGCTCGAGATCAGCGCATGCCACATGAAGCGCTCTCCCCCGAGCATCGCGTCCTGGTACGGCCCGAACTCCGGCAGGCGCCTCTCGCAGAACGACTTCAATGCCCTTCGCGCCTCGGCCCGCGTGGCCGGGAAGATCCGCGCGCCGTCCGCCCCGCACGTCGAAAGGCTGCCTGACAGCCGGTCGAGATCGGCCCTGACCTGCCGGTCGATCTCGTCCTCGCGGGGCCGGTAGGGGCGCGGGACCCGGGCATCCCTCGGTGGCGGCCTGCGGTTATCGGAATCGAAGTTCCATGCTCCCCCGATCGGCTCGTCACCGTCCATGAGCAGCCCGAAGCGGCGGCGCTGGCGGCGGTAGAAGTCCTCCATCCGGAGCTGCTTTCGCCCAGAGGCCCAGCTGGCGAAATCAGCCGGAGAGGTGAGAAAGAGCCCGCCGTCGACCACCTCCACCCTGCGGTCGAGCGCAGCCAGCCTCGCCCCCGCACCGATCGTCGCCGGGTCCAGCAGCGAGACCGAATCGGGATCGAAACTCTCGACGTGCGCGAGCAGCCCTTCCTTGAGGCTCGGCTCACGGCGGTAGTCGACCTCGATTCCACGCCGTTCCAGATCCTGCGCAAAGTGCCGCATGGCCGACCAGACCAGATGCAGCTTCTGGCGGTGGAAGGCCAGGCGCCCGCCCCCCGCGAGCGACTCGACCATCAGCACGCGGTCCGCCCCGTCGAGGGCCGGGTTTGCCGCCGAAATCTGGTCGCCGAGAACCCATGCCGTTCTGCCGGGCACGCTCGTCAGGCGCCGGCGAAGGCGCCCCGGTCAACCCGCCGCCCGCTGCCGGCTGCGGCCTCGACGAGTGCGACGATCAGCTCGATGGCCTCGGCCCTGGTCACTTCAGTGCCGTTCGTCAGCGAACGCCAGGTGTGAAAGTCGATGGCGTGGCTGATCGCGGCCGCGAGTGTGCGCTTCCTCCTGCCGCGAGCCCCCCAGCCGGCCATCAGTATCTCGGCGGTGTCGGCCAGCACGCTCTGCATCGGCACCAGCGTCGGCCTGAGCGGCTCGACCAGGTCGGCGTCGCGGAGGACATTGCTGAACATCGATTCGGTGCCCTCGTAGTAGGAGAACAGTTCTTCGAGCGCGGTCTCGAGCCTCCGCTTCGGATCGCTGATCCTGCGCCATGGTCCGGGGTCGGGCCATGGGTTCATCTCGAAGAAGTGCCCCGAGCAGGCCTGAAACAGATCTGCGTCGGTCGGGAAGTGGCGGTAGACGGTGCGCCGCTGGACGCCGGCCCTTTCGGCGACGGCACTTGTCGTCGTGCGGGCCGGCCCGATCGTCCCGTGAAGCTCGACGGCCGCCTCGGTGATCTTCAGCCTGGTCCGGGCCGTGTCTTCTGCGCGCTTCTTCTGACGGTATTTGCGTTTCTGGGTCATTTGAAGATGCAGTCGTGTGTAACGAAGCTTGACAGATCGAGCAGATGGCGTTAGCTTCATTATTCATTACACATTATTGTGCTTTGAAATGGAGGAGTGACATGCTGACCGCCGACACCACCAAGCTTGATCTGACAAAGGTCTGGATCGACAGCGACCCGGAGAACACGGGCGTCCGGGTGACGTTTCCGATCAACAAGTGGGCAGGTTCGGCCGACAGCGCCGCCGTCTACTTCGAGGTTGAACCGGGAGACCGTCTCCCCCGGCATACCGACAGCGCCGAGGAGATTCTCTACGTGGTCACCGGCGAGGTTGAAGCCCACGTCGGCGACGAACACGGGAGGCTGACCACCGGCGACCTCGCGGTGATTCCCTCGATGGTGCCTCACGGGCTCGTCAACGTCGGCGACGAGACCGCCAGGATCGTCGGGTTCTTCTCCGAGTCCGAGATCATCTCCAGCTTCGATGAGCCGGTCCAGCCGATCGGCGCGTCGACCCTCAACCAGGGCGCCCCGGCGCCCGCCTGAGCCCGACCCGAGAGGAAGAACCGATGAAGACCGAGCAACGCACTCCGATCCCGGATCCACGAACGGCCGCAGACGAGGAATCGCCCCCGTCGTCCACCGCGCCCGCCAAGGTCCGCGTATTCACGATCCCCGGCTCGCATCCTGGAGTAGCGGTACAGCGAATGCTGGATTACAAGGGCATCGCCTTCAAGCGCACCGACCTGCTGCCGGTGGTTTCGTGGGGAGTACTCAAGGTGCTCGGATTCGGCGACGTCACCGTGCCGGCCATCAACGTGGACGGGCGCAGGATCCAGGGCTCGATCGAGATCGCCCGCGAACTCGAATCGATAGTGCCGGAGCCGCCGCTGTTCCCCGACGACCCCGACGACAGAGTCGCAGTCGAGGAGGCCGAGCGCTTCGGCGACACGGTCCTCCAGGAAACGGTACGGCGGATCCTGCTGTGGTCGCTGCGAAAGGACACGGCTCCGCTGCGCAGCTACCTCGAGGGGTCGAGGATAGGCCTGCCGCACGGCCTCGGGACCCGGATGGCGGGTCCGTTCATCGCACTCGATGGACGCTCGCACGGGGCAACCGACGACAACGTGCGCAGCGCCATCTCGAACCTGCCGGGGCTCATCCAGCAAATCGACGACTGGATCGCCTCCGGATTGATCGGCGGCAAGACGCTGAACGCAGCGGACTTCCAGATCGCCCCCAGCCTCCGGCTGGCGCTGAGCCTAGACGACCTCCGCCCGGCGTTGGAGAATCGTCCGGCCGGCGAATTGGCTCTGCGGGTCGTCCCCGACTACCCCGGCCGAATCCCGCCGGTGCTGCCCCCGGCCTGGCTCGAACCACTCGGCCGATGAGGTGACCGCCGCGCCTGCGGCGCTCCGCTTGGCCGCCGTAGGCCGGCAGGTGACTCCCTCCGGATAGGGGCATCCTGATCCTCCAGTTCAGTCGGGCCCGAGTTCGAGATGCGGCCTCTACACCGTCCTTGCATTCCCAGCCGGCAGGAGCGAGACTCGAGTCAAAGGGGCGAAGACGAGATCAAAGGAGAAGCACATGGCAGCCGTAGAGATTGGAAATTTCGACTCACCGGACGAAATCCGGAAGTTCGAAGGCAACGGCCAGTCGGTATTCGTGCATGTCGGAGGCGCTACGGTCGGCAAGGCCACATTCGAGCCGGGCTGGAAGTGGTCGGACAACGTGAAGCCGATTGCCGGCACTGATTCATGCGAGGTGTCGCACCTGGGCTACGTGATCTCGGGTCGCATGGCGATCCGGATGGACGATGGCTCGGAGACGGAAATTGGCCCCGACCAGGCAGTCGCCATTCCACCCGGCCACGACGCGGTTGTGGTCGGCGACGAGCCTTGCGTGATGGTCGACTTCGGAGAGATCAGCGAGTACGCGAAGCCAGCCTGACCCGGCTTCAGGAATTCTGAGGGACTCCCGGGCGGGCGACGGTGTCAAGGCGGGGCGGGGTCCGCTCGGGCTGCCGCAGGCCCGCCCGATGCCATCGTCTACGCTCGAGAGGTGATCCGCAATCCCCCGCCGAGGGCCGAAGGAAGGGTCAGCCGCGACGGACTCAGCGTGGGCTACCAGGTCTTCGGGGAAGGGCCCGCGACTGTCCTGCTCCTGCCCACGTGGTCGATCGTCCACTCCGATTTCTGGCGACACCAGGTGCCGCATCTGGCCGAGCGCTACACGGTCGTGGCCTTCGACGGGCTCGGCAACGGCGACTCCGACAGACCGCTGACTCCCCAGGCATATACCGAGGGCCGCGTGGCATCCGACGCGGTCGCCATTCTCGATTCGCTCGGCATCGAACGGGCCGCCGCCCTGTCCTGTTCGGCGGGCGGCAGGTGGGGGCTGCTTCTCGCCGCCTCGGAACCCGATCGCATCCCGGCTTCGGTGTTCATCGCGCCGGCCCTCCCCCTCGGTCCTCCGACGCCCGAGCGGGCGCCGACCTATGCGGCCTTCGACCTCCCGCGTGACAGCTACGAGGGCTGGTGGAAATGGAACCGCAACTACTGGCTCGAGGACTGGCCGGGCTTCCTCGCGTTCTGGTTCTCCAAGTGCTTCACGGAGCCCGGTTCCGAATCCCACATACGGCACTTCTTCGAGATGGGGATGGAGACCACACCCGAGGTGATCGCGGCCACGGTAGCCGACCGGAGGTTCTCGGAAGCCGATGCCCGCAGCCTCGCCGGTTCACTCGCCGGCCCGATCCTCGTGATCCACGGCGACGGGGACGAGATCGCCCCGCTCCAGCGCGGACAGGAACTGGCCCGCATCGCGCCGGATGCCGAGCTGGTCGTCCTGCCCGGATCCGGCCACGAGCCCCATTGCCGCAACCCCGAGACGGTCAATCCCGTGATCGACAAATTCCTCGACCGCCATCACAGATCCGATCAGCCACCGGGTTAGGCACTCCGGAGGCCACCGTGCCGCCGAGGGCTACTTCGATTGCGGGATGAGTGAGCGGCCGCCGAAACCGTCGGCTGTAGTCTTCGATCGTGGGGCTACTCAAGAGAATCGCGCAGAAGGCGGCGCAGAGCGATGCGCACGAGAGCTTCGCGGCCGAGCGCGGCCTCACCTACGAGGCAATCGGCGACCTGCCCGAGGTGACGCCGCTCCTCAGAGCGGCAGAGGCGAAGAACTTCTCGAGCGTGATGAGGGGAAAGCTCGGCGACACGATCCAGGGCTACGCGGCGATGATGTCCCACTCGGAGCCTGACGACAACGTAAGTCACGACGACAGCGACATCCAGATGATCTTCGACCAGGTCGTGCTCGCCGGCGCGCCGGAATCAGCCTCGTTCATCCCGAAGCTCACGGTCAGCTGCCGCAACCGGTTGCAGCCGGTTGCGGCAGACGAGCGGCTGCGGGAGATCAAGACCGAAAGCGAAGAGGTGACCCGGCGCCACCGGCTCTGGATAGGACCTGAGACCGACGAGGGAAACGTGAGGGAACTGCTCAGTCCAGTCATGCTCGAATGGCTGGCGGGGCTGGACCTCCCGAACTTCGCCTTTGAGCTCGACGCCGGGTGGTTCAGCGCCTGGTCCTCCCCTTCCGTCTACATACCTTTCGTAAGTCCTGGAAAGCCGGAGGAACTCGCCACCCTCATGGACACCGCGGACAGCCTCGTCAGGCGGATCGTGGCCGAAGCCGCCGAAGAGTAGGTCCCCCTCGGTCCGAACCTGGAGACGTCAGCCGACCGGCTTCGCCTTGCCCGCGGCCCCGGAGTCCCGGATGCCGCTGATCGCCTCGCGGGCGGTGTCGTAGCCCTGGCGCATCAGGCGGGGCCAGTGGCTGCGGTCTATGAACAGGTCGTAGAACGACGTGCCGTGAAGCTCGGAGTAGTCGACCGGGTCGATCAGGGTCAGTGAGTCGCCGAGCTGCTCGCGGGCGCGACGGGCCAGCTCCAGGTGGTAGCCCTGCTGCAGCTGGCGGCTCGCCTCGAAGAGTCCGCCGGTGCGATCCGGCCAGCCGGTGATGTCCTTCGGCTCGAAGCCGTTGGGAAGCATGAAGTTGACGCCGACCACGTGGTCGAAGGCGCCTTCGGCGAGCGCGGGCTGGACCGGCCAGACCTCGATGATCCCGCCGTCGACGTACAGGTGATCTCCCACCCTCACCGACTCGATGAACAGCGGCAGGGCGATCGCCACCCTGACCAGGTGCCCGACCGTGACCCCGGGGGTCTGCTCGGTGCCGAAGTACTCGACCCGCCCGAGATCCATGTTGTAGACGATCGTCCTGATCGGTATCGGAGTGTCGCCGCACCGCATCGCGCTGACCCGCTCGTCGAAGAGCTTTTCAATCGCCTCGCCTTTGGCCAGCCCGGTGAATCCCCTCAGCGCCGACAGGGCGAAGCGCGGCAGCTTCAGCCACTGGATGTCGAGATAGTCCTCCGGCTCCCAGCTCAGCGAGAACTCGGCCATCTCCTGCGCGCTCATCCCCGAGGCCCACATCGACCCCCAGATCGCGCCGCCCGAGCAGCCGATGATCTCCGCCGGCTCGATTCCCGCCTCCTCGAAAGCGCGGGCGACCCCTACGAGCGCGACCGCGGCACCGCCGCCGCCGGATGCCACGAGCGCGACCCGCCTGCCCTCGAGCGAGGGCACGGGGTTCGGCTCGAACGGCGGGAAGATGTTTCTCCGTGTCGATCTCCTCCCGGCGGTCGATTACCGGCAGCGGAAGCAGCGCACGGCGCGCGCGGTTGATGAACCCGAGGTCGGAAGCGATGCCGCCGAGCTGGGCGATCTCCGCCCCGCGTTCGAGTTGCCGCTTGATCGCGAACAGGTCAAGTCTTTCGTCCAGTGCCACAGCGCGCCATCGTAGCGCCCGGGCCGATCCCGGCTATCTCATCGACCCGTTTCGGATTTCGCGCCGAGCCCGCCGCTCACAGGCCCATGCCGCGGCCGATCAGCTCCTTCATGATCTCGGTCGTGCCGCCATAGATGCGCATGATGCGTGCGTCGGCCCACGCTCCGGAGATCGCGTACTCGTCGGTGTAGCCGTATCCGCCGTGGAGCTGGAGGCAGCTGTCGGTGACCCGGCCGAGCAGCTCGGTGGTCCACCACTTCGCCATCGCCGCCTCTTCGATCGTCAGCTCGCCGGCGCAGTGTTTGACGATGCTCTGGTCGATGAAGGCCCGGCCGATGGCCAGCTCGGTCTTGATCTCGGCCATCACGAACCGCGAGTTCTGGAAGCTGCCGATCGGGCGGCCGAAGGCGGTCCGCTCCTTCACGTACTCGAGCGTGTACTCGAAGGCCGCTTCGGCGCCGGCCAGCGCGCCCACGGCGATGATCAGCCGCTCGGGTACGAGCTTTTCCATCAGCTGGATGAACCCGCTGCCCTCGGTCCCGAGCAGGTTCTCGGCCGGCACGCGCACGTCGTCGAAGAAGAGCTCGGTCGTATCGGAGGCGTGCTGGCCCAGCTTGCCGATCTGGGCTCCGCTGGAGAAGCCTTCCGAGGCCGAGTCGACGACGAGCAGCGAGATGCCCGCATGGCCGGCCTCGGGATCGGTCTTGGCGACGACGATCACCAGGTCGGCGTTGTGTCCGTTGGTGATGAAGGTCTTCTGGCCGCTGAGGACGTACTCGTCGCCCTCCCGGCGGGCCCGGGTCTGGACCGCCGCGAGGTCGGATCCGGTCCCCGGCTCGGTCATCGCCACCGCCATCACCGTCTCCCCGCTCGCGATGCCGGGAAGCCACCTGGCCTTCTGCTCGTCGGTGCCGGTGGTCAGCAGGTAGGGCAGGCAGATGTCGGTGGTCAGCATCGGACCGCCGAACGCGGCGCCGACCCCGGCGCGGATCGCCTCTTCGGTCAGGACGACGTTGAAGCGCCAGTCGTCGACCCCCGGGCCGCCGTATTGCTCAGGAATCGCCATGCCCATGAAACCGTGCTCGGCGGCCTTCGTGAACAGCTCGCGCGGGACCAGCCCATCCTCGTCCCACCGGGCGAAATTCGGGACCACCTCGGCGTCGAGGAAGGAACGGAAGCTCTCGCGGTAGTCCTCGTGCTCGTCGTCGAAGATCGCCCGCCGCGGCATCGGCTTCAGCTGCGCGATCGCGCTCATGACGGCTGCCCGTAGACGGTGACCACGGCGGCGCCGCCGAGCCCGATGTTGTGCTGGAGGGCGAGCTTCGCGCCGTCGACCTGGCGTTCGTCGGCGTCGCCGCGCAGCTGCCAGGTCAGCTCCGAAGCCTGGGCCAGCCCGGTCGCTCCGAGCGGATGGCCTTTGGAGATCAGGCCGCCGGAAGGGTTCACCACCGGGCCGTCTCCGCCGTAGGTCGTGGCCTCCCGCTCGACGAGCAGGTGGCCCTCCCCTTCTCCGGCCAGGCCGAGGGCTTCGTAGGTGATCAGCTCGTTGGCGCTGAAGCAGTCGTGGAGTTCGACCACGTCGACATCGGCGATGTCCGCCTCGGCCTCTTCCAGCGCCTGGCGGCCTGCGACCCGGCTCATGTCGGCGCCGACGACGTTGATCGAAGATGCGCTGTCGAAGGTGCTCGACATGTCGGTGATCATCGCCTGGCCGACGATCTCGATCGCCTTATCCCACAGGTCGTGCTGCTCGACGAAACGCTCCGAGGCGACGATCGCCGCGGCGCTGCCGTCGCTGGTCGGCGAGCACTGCAGCTTGGTCAGCGGCGAGTAGATCTCGCGCGACTCCTTGATCTCCTCGAGCGAGTACTCGGTCTGGAACTGCGCGTAGGGATTGTTCTTCGAATGGCTGTGGTTCTTCCAGCCGATCCAGGCGAAGTGCTCCGGCTCCGACCCGTACTTCTCCATGTGCTCACGCCCGGCCGCGCCGAACATCTGCGGCGCCGGCGGCGCATCCTCCCACGGGCGCAGCTCGATCAGCGCCTCGACGTGCTTGTCCATCGGGTTGGTGCGATCGAGGAACTTGGCGCCCAGCGAACCCTTCTCCATCTTCTCGAAGCCGAGCGCGAGCGCACACTCTGCCAGCTCGCCCTTGACCGCCTGGCGCGCGAGATAGAGCGCGCTCGATCCGGTCGAGCAGTTGTTGTTGACGTTGACCACGGGGATGCCGGTCAGCCCGAGTCCGTAGATCGCGCGCTGCCCGGCGGTCGAGTCCCCGTAGCAGTAGCCGACGAAGGCCTGCTCGACGTCGGCGTACTCGATCCCGGCGTCGGCTATCGCCTTCTCGCCCGCCTCTTTGGCCCAGTCGGGGTAGTCCCCCTCCTTGGTCCCGGGCTTCTCGAACTTGGTCATGCCGACACCGATCACAAAGGTTCGATTCATCTCGTTCCGTTCTTTCGCGATTTCAGGAGGGGTTGGGTCAGGGGCGCATCCAGCGGCTGTTAAGCCTACCCGCCAAACTCATTGCCCACCGCGCTCGAGGTGGCCTAGGGTGACCGTAGTGGCACGCCGACTCGAAACTGACTACCTGGTCGTCGGAGCGGGGGCCGCGGGCATGGCTTTCACCGACGCGCTGACCAGGCACGCGGATGTGCGGGTAGCGCTGGTCGATCGCCGGGCCGGGCCCGGCGGCCACTGGCTCGATGCCTACCCGTTCGTGCGGCTCCATCAGGCGTCCGCTTTCCACGGAGTGGCCTCGACGGTGCTGGGCACAGGATCGATCCAGGGCGAGGGGCCCGAGCCCGTTCGGGATTCACGTCGGGACTCTCTCCGCTGCCGATCTGCACATGAAGACTCTAGGATCGCACGACCGGCACCCGATCGAACAACAGGAGAACCATGCCCGACCCAGTTGCGACCGCTTTCCTTCCCAGCCCTGACGTCGAGCTCGAAGACTGGGGACCGCTGGAAGAGGCAACCGGCCCGGAGATGAAGACCTCGGGACTCAGCTTCTGGGAGAACGACGAGGGGGCCGACTCGGGGATCTGGGAGTGCACTGCCGGCCCTTCGCACTGGACGCTGGAGACGAACGAGTTCATCTACGTCGTCTCCGGGCGGATGACGGTGACCCCCGACGGCGGGGAAGCGCTCGATCTCGGTCCGGGCAACTCGGCGGTCTTTCCGGTCGGATGGAACGGTACCTGGGAGATCCACGAGACCCTGCGCAAGCTCTACGTCATCTACTGACCCGGCGCCTGCCGCGACTGCCCAGCCAGAAACACAGCAGCCCCGAGAACTGAAAGGACGACACAAGATGCCACAGATCTACACAACCGGATCCTGGACGCCGCATGCCGGCCATGAAGAGGCGTTCCTGGAGGAGTGGAAATCGTTCATGGACTGGGCGACCGCTCTGCCCGGAGCGGGCGAGGCCGTACTGACGCGCGACCAGCGCGCGCCCGAGCGGTTCGTGAGCTTCGCCGTCTGGGAGAGCATGGAAGCGGTCCGCGGATGGAAGCAGCACGCCGAATTCAAGCCGCGCATGAGCCGTGTGCAGGACCACATCGACAAGTTCGCCCCGACCGAACTCGAGATCCTCCAGAGCATCGGCGGCGCCACATGAGCCACTCTCTCGCCAGCGGCGGTGAGAAGCGCAAGGATGCCTCGGAGGCGGTGAGCCGTGACTAAGTCTCCAGTCATCGGGTGAAGCGAGCAGAAGCCTCGAAGGGCGAAGCAGGTACCTGGCTCGAGCCGACGGCGATCCCGTTCCCTACCGCAACCACTGCGACATAGATCGCGCCGCCGTGCCTGCCAATCACGAAAGCCCGGTGGAATTCGTCGGTGACCGCTTGGATACGGGAGATCGTCGCCGCGAATACGAGGCCCGAATCGGGCCTGCGACTTTTCGGAAACGGGAGCCCTACGCCCCGGCCTGTCGGAGTGCTTCATGACTCGGCGAAGCCCGCGGGCTTCTTCGAGCGATTGTCCTATTCGGCTTGAGCATAGGAACGGCGGTTTCCGACCGAATCAGGCAGATCTCGCCGGCGCCACAGGACTACAGGCCTTCGCACCACTTAGCGGAATCCACCGCCTTCAGAGAGCGCGCCCGACAGGATTCGAACCTGCGGGCTTCGGTTTCGTAGAGGGCCAGTCACCTGACCTATTGAGAACCTGACGAACATAGTGGGGCCCGCTTCGTTTCTCAGGGGGACGCCCGGATACTGGAGCGGGAAACCGCGTGAAACCTGTACCGCTAGCGGATCTTCACCGTCGCCTTGCCGCTCTTCTTCTTGGCCCCTTTGGCGTTGGCCGTGAAGGTGATCTTCGCCTTCTTGCCCTTCTTCGCACGCTTCTTGACCTTGACCTTGAACTTCACGGTCTTCGACTTGCCGGGGGCCAGCTTGCCGGGTTTACGGCACTTCGGCAGCTTGACCAGCTTCTTCGGGCCCCTGGCGCAGAGCCTGAGCTTCTCTGCGGTCGCGTCTCCGATGTTCTTCACCTTGACTCTGAACGTGGTCTTCTTGCCTCGCCTGACCTTCTTCGACTTCGGCTTGATCTTCAGGTTGGCGAGCCTAGGCTCCAACGACAGGTCGACCGGAGCGCCGAAAGAGCCGCCCGGCGGGCGGGTTGCGGCCTGGATGATGCTGTTGGCGCCATCGCTGCGACGCCAGACAGCCGTCGTCGTTCCGTCGGGGGCGGTCGTGATCTGCGGGTTCAAAGCACTTCCCTGGCCGGGATCAGACAGGTCGACCGGAGCGCCGAAAGAGCCCCCCGGCGGGCGGGTGGCGGTCTGGATGATGCTATTGGCGCCATCGCGGCGACGCCAGACAGCCGTCGTCGTTCCGTCGGGGGCGGTCGTGATCTGCGGGTTCAAAGCACTTCCCTGGCCGGGATCAGACAGGTCGACCGGAGCGCCGAAAGAGCCCCCCGGCGGGCGGGTGACGGCCTGGATGACGCCGTCGCGGCCACGCCAGACCACGGTCACCACGGTCACGGTTCCGTCGGGGGCTGTGGTGATCTGAGGAGAGGTGAGATTCCGCACGACGACCGGCAGGTCGATCGCAGCGCCGAACGAGCCTCCCGGCGGGCGGGTCGCGGCTTGGATGGTGGAGCTGGAGGCCCACCAGACCACGGTCGCTGTTCCGTCGGGGGCTGTGGTGATCTGCTGGTTTTGAACACTTCCCTGGCCGGCGTTAGACAGGTCGACCCGAGCGCCGAAAGAGCCTCCCGGCGGGCGGGTGGCGGCCTGAATGATGTCGCCCTCGGCGTCGCTGAAGCGGATCCAGACCGCTGTCGTAGTTCCGTCGGGGGCTGTGGCGATCTGGGGCGAGTAGGCGTTCAGCCTGGCGACCGTCAGGTCGACCGGAGCGCCGAAAGAGCCTCCCGGCGGGCGGGTGGCAGCCTGGATGATGTCGGGGTAGCCGATGGAGCGGGTGGAGCGCTCCCAGACCGAGGTCGCGGTTCCATCGGGGGCTGTGGTGATCTGGGGCAGGTCGGCGTCCTGCCCGGGGGCCGAGAGGTCGACCGGCGCTCCGAAGGAGCCGCCCGGCGGGCGGGTTGCGGCCTGGATGATGAAGTCGGAGCCGTTGAAGCGACGCCAGACGGCGGTCGCGGTTCCGTCGGGGGCTGTGGTGATCTGGGGAGAGGTGGCATTCCGCCCGGGGGCCGACAGGTCGACCGGAGCGCCGAAGGAGCCTCCCGGCGGGCGGGTCGCGGCCTGGATGATGGAGTTGGCGCTGTCGCGGCGACGCCAGACCGCCGTCGCGGTTCCGTCGGGGGCCGTTGTGATCTGCGGGGTGAAAGCACCCACCGGGGAGGCGGAGATCTCCGAAGCCGGCAGGACCCTGGGTCCCTGGGGTGCGGCCACAGCTGGAGACGCGATGCCGAGTGCGACAGGAAACGTCGCAAGTAGAACGCCGATCAGTGTCTTCATGACCTGCCTCCTGCCCCTTGGTTTCGGTGCCCTTCCGTTCGGGCCCTTGCTCGCAGACTCACCCTTCACTGGACCTACCTCACCTTTACCGTCGCCCTGCCGCTCTTCTTCTTGACCCCGGTGGCTGTCGCGGTGAAGGTGATCTTCGCCTTCTTGCCCTTCTTCGCGCTGTTCTTGACCCTGACCTTGAACTTCACCGTCTTCGACATGCCGGGTGCCAGTTTGCCGGGCTTTGTGCACCTCGGCACCTTGACCAGCTTCTTCGGGCCCTTGGCGCAGAGCTTGAGCTTCTTCGCGGTTGCTTGGCCGGTGTTCCTTACCTTGACCTTGAAGGTGACCTTCCTGCCGCGCCTCACCTTCTTCGACTTCGGGTTGATCTTCAGGTTGGAAAGCCTGGGCTCTGCGGGCGGCGGCTGCTGAGTCGAGGCCGACTGGATTAAGGAGTTCGTGCCGTTGGAGCGCTGCCAGACCGCGGTCGCTACTCCGTCCGGCGAGGTAGCGATCTGGGCCAATAAGGCATCCTGCCCGGGGGCCGAGAGGTCGACCGGGGCCGCGAAGCTTCCGCCGGGCGGGCGTGTCGCGGCCTGGATGATGCGGTTGATGCCGTTGGAGCGCTGCCATACCGTGGTCGTGGTGCCGTCGAGGGCCGTCGTGATCTGGGGACCCGAGGCATCCTGCCCGGGAGCCGAGAGGTCGACCGGGGTGCCGAAGGTTCCGCCTGGAGGGCGTGCCGCAGCCTGGATGATGAAGTTGCTTCCGTTGAAGAGAGACCAGACCACGGTCGCTACTCCGTCCGGCGACGCAGCGATCTGGGGGTCGAAGGCATCCTGCCCGGAGGCCGACAGGTCGACTGGGGATCCAAACGTGCCGGCGGGCGGGCGAGTGGAGGCCTGGATGGTGTTGTTGGTGCCGTCGGAGCGATACCAGACCGCGGTCGTGGTTCCGTCGGTGGATGCGTCGATCCGGGCACCGGAGGCATCCTGCCCGGCTGCGGAGAGGTCGACCGGGGTGCCGAAGGTGCCGCCGGGCGGGCGGGTCGCGGCCTGGACGATGTTGGTTGGCGCCGTTGGAGCGATACCAGACCGCGGTCGAGGTTCCGGCGGGGTCTGTGGTGATCTGGGCATTCAAGGCGTCTTGGCCGGCGGCCGACAAGTCGGCGGAGGTGCCGAAGGTTCCGCCGGGCGGGCGGGTTGCGGCCTGGATGATGAAGTTGGCTGCCGTTGGAGCGTTGCCAGATCGCCGTTGTTGTGCCGTCGGGGGCTGTGGTGATCTGCGGTCCGACGGCGTTCTGTCCGGGGGCCGAGAGGTCGACCGGGGTGTTGAACTCTCCGCCCGGCCGGCGTGTTGCGGCCTGGATGATGCTGTTGGCACCGTCGGAGCGGCTCCAGATCGCGGTCGTGGTTCCACCTGGGTCAGTGGTGATCTGGGGTCCAAAGGCATCCTGCCCGGCTGCGGAGAGGTTGACCGGGGTACTGAACTCTCCGCCCGGCGGGCGTGTTGCGGTCTGGATGATGCTGTTGGCACCGTCGCTGCGACGCCATACCGCGGTCGCGGTACCGTCGGGGCCGGTTGTGATCTGGGAACCGACTGCGTCCTGTCCGGGGGCCGAGAGGTCCGCAGCGGGCAGGACCCAGGGACCCTGGGGTGCGGACATCGCCGGAGACGCGATGCCGATCGCGACCAAGCACATCGCAAGTAGGACGCCGGTCAGAGTCTTCATGACTTGTTTCTCACCCCCTGGTTCCGAGACGCATCCACTCGGCCCTCTGCTTGCAGAATCACGCCTGACTGGACCTAATCGTTGCGACTTTGAACCCGGATTTCATCAGTAGTTACCACTGAAGGCGCCCGCGGGTGGACTCCCGACCCCGCAGATGACTGTCCGTCTGACTGCCGTTCTTGGAGCCCTCGAATCAGGCGGGTCGACCGCGATCGCAATCTTCGAGCCGAATCTTCAGCGCGCCCGACAGGGTTCGAACCTGCGGGCTTCGGTTTCGTAGTCTCAGGGTCAGAACGGCCGTTTCGGCCGAGCGCCTGTTTCTCAAGTTTCGCCAACACCGGCCAGCGGTCTGTCAAGGGGCCCGGGTCCGCCGCTTGCCCGGCTCCGCGGGTGTTACTTTCACGGTGAGGGAATCGAATGACAGTCGTAGATCCAGATGGCGTTGACAAGGAGCTGCTCGAGCCGGTCCGCCAGTTGCCGATCGACAAGGATCGACCGGTCGAGGACACAATCGCTCTCTCTCTATCCGGTGGCGGCTATCGGGCAATGCTGTTTCACACAGGGGTGCTTCGTCGCCTGAACGATGTCGGCTACCTGCCACGACTCAGTCGTGTCTCCAGCGTCTCGGGTGGCTCGATCGCGGCAGGAGCCCTTGCGCTTGCCTGGAAGGGCCTTGAATTCGACGACACGGGCAGCAGCACGGAGTTCGTCGATCTCGTTGAGAAACCGATCCGAGCGCTGGCAGGGCGCACACTCGACCTCTCCTCTGCCATAGAAGGTTTGGTCCTGCCCGGGCAGTCCATCTCCGATCGCCTCACGGCCGCCTACCGCGAGCACCTGTTCGGCACGGCAACTCTCCAGCAGCTTCCGGAGGCACCGGTCTTCGTAATCAATGCGACCAATGTTGGCTCCGGCGCTCTCCTCCGATTCACCCGCGCCTACCTCGCCGACTGGCGGGTGGGACGGATCGACGCACCCGAGGTCGAGCTGGCTCGGGCCGTCGCATCTTCCTCCGCCTTCCCCCCTGTGCTCTCCCCGTCCCGCCTGGATCTGAAAGACGCCGCTTGGGTTGACGAGGAGGGAAACGATCTGGCTACAGCCGGAGCAGCGCGACGAGTTGGTCCTGACCGACGGCGGGGTCTATGACAACCTCGGAATCGAGACCGCGTGGAAGCGCTGTCAGACCGTCCTTGTGTCTGACGGAGGTGGCCAGATGGGCCCGGATGAGGATCCGGCAAGCGACTGGGCGCGGCACATGGTCCGCGTCGTGAAGGTCATCGACAACCAGGTTCGCGTACTGCGCAAACGCCAGGTGATCGAAGGCTTCAAGCGCGGCGATCGCTCCGGCGCCTACCTCGGCATACGCAGCGAAATCAACGACTACCACCTCCCCGACAGCCTCCCCGCACCTCCAGAGCAGACGCTGCGCCTGGCAGAGATACCTACCCGTCTTGCGTCGATCAGCGCCATCGATCAGGAGCGCCTGATCAATTGGGGATACGCAATTTGTGACACGGCCATTCGTCGGCACCTCATCCCTGATGCCGAGAAGCCCGAGGGCTTCCCATATCCGCATTCGGCCGTCGGCTAGTCGCGCTCCGGTCAACACACGATCCCGGTGAGATCGCGCTGGCGGAATGGGACTCCCGACGCTGAATCGCGCATCGGTCCACGGGCGGCCCCTACGATCCGGCCGAGGCCCACTTGAAACGACCCGACCGGACAAGAAGCACCGCGACCCCGATACCGATCGCATCGATTCCGACGTCGACAGGACTGCCGTGCCTTCCGGACACAGACGTCTGGTGGTATTCGTCCGTAATCGCGTAAAGGAACGAGATCGCCACAGCGGCGAGCAGAGCTCTGGCGGTCAGAGGGCGAAGGGCGCGCAACCAAAGCAGGGTGAGCGCTGCAAAGACGCCTGCGTGGGCTAGCTTCCTCAGCGCGAAATCCCAGAAACCCAGTCCGGTGGACAGGTCAGGCTGCGCCGATAGTCCATAGATCAGTGCCATCAGTGCCACCGGAGGAACGAAGCGCACGACTGCCGACGATCGCATAGCGGGCATCTTGCCCGGACCCACTTCCAAACGTGTTGACGTGTGCCAGGGCTGCTTGCTGGAACGACTGCGAGTTCTTGAGGACATAGCGGGGCCCGCTTCGTTTCTCAGGGGGACGCGCGGATCGTCGAGTCGGGGGCCGAGCAAGTGCCGTAGGCGCTACCACACGGCTTGCACCGATCGAGTGGCCGGACTATCGTCAAACACAACCGGCGGTCCCCACTTGCGGTTTCCGCCAGACAACCGAGGAGGCTCCATGCGCATGCTGTTGAAGGTCCAGATTCCTACCGAAGCAGGCAACGAGGCGATCAAGGACGGCAGCCTTCCGGAGGTGTTCGGCTCCGCGCTGGAGGCGCTCGAAGCTGAGGCCGCCTACTTCGTGGCCGAGGACGGAATGCGCACCGGCCTGATCTTCTTCGAGATGGAGGACTCGACCGGTATACCGTCCGCGGTCGAGCCCTTCTTCATGGGCCTCGGCGCCGAGATCACGCTGCTTCCGACGATGAACGCCGAGGAGATGCGCTCCGGAGTCGGCAAGGCCATGGAGGCAGCCGGCTGAGGCAGGACGGGTGGCCGCTGGGCGGTTGCGATACGCCTGCACCTCAGTCAAGTGCCGCGGAGCCCATCGCCCTAACGCGCGAGAAACACGAGGAGCCATTATCCGGAGAATCAGGGCCCGATCGGAACCTGCGATCTTCCGCATACGGGAGCGCGCCTAGCCAGTCATTCGAATACCTGGTGTGTCGGAGAAGGCGGTGGGCTTCTTTGGGCGATAGTCCTATTCGGCTTAAGCGCAGGAGAGACGGTTTCAGCCGAATTGGCCGGATCTCGCCGGCGCTGCAGGACTCCGCACCGTTGAGCGGAATCTCCCGCCTACGGTGAGCGCGCCCGACAGGATTCGAACCTGCGTGCTTCGGTTTCGTGGAGCTCAGGTCACCCGACCAACGGCTGTCTGATCCCCGGGATCACGCCCGAGAAGATGCTGGGGGCCGCTGAGCCCCGCCCTGTGATGGTCCGGAGGGAAGGTTCGCCGGTTACCGGGATCAGCGGGGTTCGAGAACGAGGGTGCTGCGGTAGAGGTTCAACGCCCCTCCACTGAACAGGATGCTCACGCCAGGCTCGATGAACTCGTTGGGCCCGAGAACGACTGACTGCGACGGTTCGTACCTCCGGCAACCGCTGTCGCTTCGAGCGGTGTCATCGGAGATCACCGTCGTGTCGCTGAACAGCTCGTCAGAAGTGCTCTCGATGGTCTTCACCCTCAGCTCGCTCAGAACCGCAGTCGCACTGGCCTCGTAGCAGAGCTCGAACGAAGTCAGTTCCATGCTGCGTCCGCCGATCTGGTTTGGCACCTGCACGTTGGCGAACACGTTGCGGCTTATTCCTACTCCAGCACCCTGCTCGACTTTCGCCAGGCCGACGAAGTAGGTCACTTCCGCGTCCGGGATACCCGCGGTGACCCAGCTCGTCGGCGGGACGTTGATCCTCACCGTCGACGGGAAAGTCGACTCATCGATCTGGGCGGCAGTGAGACTGTCGTTCTTGATCGATTCGCCGGTGAGCGAACGTGCGGCAATGTCGACCTCGGAGAGATCCCCGTCCTTGATGTCGATGGACTTGACGTTGTCGTTCTTCAGGTCCCTGGACTTGACGCCGGTTCCATCCTTTATGTCCTTAGACCTGACACCGTCGTCGCCGATCTGCTTCGACTTGACAGCGCCTTTCTTGATGTCTCTGGTGCCGATCTTCTCAGCGGCATAGGCGGTGCCGCCCAAGGCGACGAACAGCGCCAAGTAGGCGATGATGTTGCTGCGAACGTGGTCGACTAGCTTCGACTGCATTGTGGCCTCCCGCTGTGGCGACTGTGGCCCAGCCTACTGCCGCGCTCCCGCTCGCGCAAGCGCTGTCGCGGTCCCGCAGGCGACTTTCGGACGTTCCGGACCTCAGAGAAAACCATCGAACGACATCCACGCAATTCGAGGGTTCGGAGGAGTGAATTCGGTGAGAGCACCGCAGTCACCCTGACGACCACAGCGGGGGCCCGCTTCGAACCTGCGACTTCACGAATACTGGAGCGTTCCGAGCCAGACTGTGGGGTACTCCGTGGCTCAAACAAGCCCGCGGGTCTGTTTGAGCGATAGTCCTATTCGGCTTGAGGGCAGGAGGGGCGGTTTAGGTCAAATGGGGCAGATGTTGCCGGCGCCGCGGGACTCCGCACTGTTGAGCGGAATCCACCTCCTTTGCTGAAAGCGCCCGACAGGATTAGGACTCGTGTGCTTCGGTTTCGTAGTCGCTGACCCTGGTGCTTTGTTCGGCACCGTTGAGCGGTTTGTCAAAGCGTTTACCGCAAGGTCCTCTTAGGGCGATCCATCCCCTTCGTATGGGGCGGCAGACGGCCGATGAGCGGGCGACCCCGGGGGGCCGCCCGCTTCGGCTCGTCGTTGCTAGTTGGCGACCGCGTTGACCTTCGCGATGCCGAGGGGAGCACCCGTGACGTTGGGCACTCCGAACGTGTCGGTGAGAGCAGTCGCCGCATCAGCCGAGAAGTTGGCTGCGACGTTGCCCAGCGTGATGTCGAGCGGGTCGAGGTCGACCGTAAGACCCGACAGGTCGAGGTCCAGGATCGAGACCCTGGTCCCGCCGTTCACGACCGCGGTGAGGTCGGGGTCACCGTCTACGTTGATCGTGAAGTCGGTCAGCTCGAGCACGTTCATCCCCTGGGTCAGGGAGATGCCGCCGCTGTGCCTGATCTCGCCCTCGAACGTATTGTCTGCGAGGCGCCCTCCGGTAATCGGGAACGAGAAGTCACCGGCCGGCGTCAGAGATGCAGGGGCGATCGGGGCGGGGATGATGCCGGCGCCAACAAGGAGCGCGACAGTACCCGCATCGGCGGTCACGTCGGTGCTGCCTTCAGCGGCCAGACCGACCGTCGAGGGCTGGGTCTTCACGACCGCGTGCCCGAGTCGCAGACCCTTCTTGAATGCTTTGGTCTTCAGGGTCTTGTTGAGGGCCTTGGCGGCGGCGCCGGTCAGCGACAGGCCGACGCGGCTCACGTTGATGCCGTAGTCCTCGCGGCTGATCTTGGCCTTGCTGAGGTCAACAGTCAGCAGCCTGACGTTACCACCGCCGACCTTGGCGACAACCACGCCGTTGGCGACCTTGATGACGAACTTCTTGGCGACGAGCTTGCGCTTGCCCTTCTGGAACTTCAGGCCACCCGAGTGCTTGATCACCCCAGTGCTCGGATCGGTCGGCTTGAGATTGCCACCGGTGACCGGAAAGACGAACGAGCCCTTCTGGACCTTGGCCGGCTTGACCCGCTTGACCGCGATCTTATTCTTCTTCAGCTTTTTGGCCGGTTTCTTGTCAACCGTGAGCTTGGTGCTGCCGGCTGCGATCGGGTTGGCCGACGCCGCCGGAGCGGCAAAGAGAATCACCGCGAGAGCCACGAGAGACGCGAAACTGGCCCCTGCCAGGCGCGCAATGCCTCGTTCCTCCCTGAGTATTGCTGTTGAGAACATTGAAACTACCTCCGTAATTGGTTTGACATCTACCCGCTATACGGAGGCTCGACCGGAATCGGTTGACGATTGCCGAAACTTTCTTCGCCGAATCGCTCGGCAGTTACGACTGCGGCACGTAACGAGGCGGCCGCCGACGAAGAGCAGCACGATCACGAAACTGATGAATGCGGGGACAGGATTCGAACCTGCGTGCTTCGGTTTCGTAGAGCTGCGGTCAGGAGACGCGCCGGGCCGTCCCTTCGACCGCAGAGCGCAACCGCCAGCAGCAGTCCCTGCTTCACCCCGTAACGGGGGTCTTCTTGATGACGGCCTTCAGCCTGACCGGCTTGCTTACGGCCTTGGAGTTGCCGAGACGACCGGTCAGCTTGACGTTCACCGAAGCCCTGGCTATCTCGCCGCGCCTGAGTGCCTTGGCGATCCTGAGCTCCTCCCTCCTTCGCTCCGGCCGTAGCGTCAACACCCTGGTCTGACCTGCGTCGAGTCGCCTTTTCTTTCGCTCAAGCTCGTAGGTCCTGCCCTGGAGCGTGACCTTTCCTTTCGCCTTGGCGGTGAGATCGTCCTTCGCCTTGACCTTCACCTCGACGCGCACCCTGTTGCCGCTGACGATCTGGGCTCGCTTCGCCGTGACCTTTCCCGGCGGCTTCAGATCGTCGGCTTTGAAAGCGATGACCTGCTGGATTCCGCTCGGGCGGTTGGTGTAGGCCATCGTCATCAGGTTCACAAAATTGAAATTGATCTCCTCGGCGGTGGCGTCGGAGCGCCACTGGGAAGGATCAGAGGTCCCGTACTTCGTGGTGAGCTCCTGTCCGGCCTCGGCGATCGCCTGCCAGACCGCGGTCTGGCAGGCCTCGAGATCGCCCTTGCCGCAGTAGTTCTTCTTGAACGGTTTGACCTGATTCTTGCCGAGCAACTTTCTTATGTCGCGCTCGAAATACTGGTACCAGCCGGCGAACTGACCACCCGGCGGCTGCTCAAAGCGCCGGAAAAGCGAGTTCAGTTCATCCAACTGCGAGCCGATCTGCGGCTCCATGAAGGCATTCGCGATGTTTTCCCAGGAGCCGTCCATCGAGGCGGCGCCCGGGTGGTCGATCAAGCCGTCACCGTTGCGGTCGAGCCTGCTGCCGGCCCTCTCCGTCCAGAAGCGCATCTGCTTGAGCATCTGCGCAGCCTGGCCGGACGGCGGCTCAGAGTTGCTGAGCAGCTTGCGCAGCAGCGGCACGGTGACGATCGCTCGCACATCCTGCGTCGCGGCGGAGTTCATCGCCGATACGACGCCCGGCAGGTTCCACTTTCCCTTGGCGTTCCGGTTCTTCTTCAGCTGCCGGGCCAGCATGTCGACCCGCTGGACCGAGCCGTTTCGACCCCACTCGTCATCGGCAGCACCGAAGCGGTGGGCTGGGCCGTTGTTCCAGTTGAGCATCGTGCCCGCCCGCTTCGACCCTTGGGGATGACCGGCCTTGTCCAGAAAGCCGTTCCACTCGTACTGGCCGGTGCCTTTGGTCAGTAGACCGGGGTCGACCTGTGGATGGCGCAGTGGCAGTCTTCCGCTGGTGAACATCGCAACGTTCTTGTTGTCTATGTAGAACGAGTTGAACGTCTGCGGCGACTGGTTGGCAGCGTCAAAGAATGACTGCGGGCCTTCAACGGTCCCGTTCGAGAGTCGACGATTGAACAGGATGTCGGTCACTTCCCTGCCGTAGCTCGACCGCTTCGACGAGATCGCGACCTTCTCGCCATCGACCGTGCCGTAGCCGGTGACCGGACCGTGGACCGTGGTCATGAACCTGACCGGGTCGCCGTTCAGCGTTCCGGCGTCGAACTCCTTCATGTTCAGGCACCTGCCCCTGTACCTGTACTTGGTGTCGCTACCGTCGCACAGGGTTTCAGCGAACTGGTCAATCACGTCGGCGCTGGCCGAGGTCAGCGTGGTCGCGAAGTCCTCGCCGCGGCCGATCAGCATGTAACCCGGGAAGGGAAGCGAGGTTCCGCCACGCCACTTCAAGCCGGGCGCGTTCATGTCGATCTCATAGATGAAGCCGGGGTACGTATAGCCGATCTGAGGCCCGCCAACCATCAGCGGCTTGTTTGTCGCCGACTTCTTCTTGCTGATCATCAGAGTGTTGGACGACTGGATCCTGGGCCGAGGCGCAGCCAGAGCCGCCGGGGCCCCACCAACAACCGGATCGACTTCTTCATAGCTGTCGTGGTCGAGGATCACGGTGCCGGCGCGTCCGTCCTGAGGTATCGGTGCGTACGGGAAATTGCCGTTTACCGACACAGGACTGCCGTCGTTCCTTTGCTGGCGAAGGTCATCGAATACCTTCCATCCGTTCCTGGTGCCGAGCCGGTCCTGCAGGCCGTCGAGGAACTCTGAGCGACGGGCCTCGTCGCCTCCGCCCTGGCCGAGGAGCTGGCTCTTGAACGCGTTGAATGCGTAAATGTCGTTGCGAGCATACGGCTCGGTGCCCGGGCTGTTGAGCGCCAGATAGTCGTTGATGCCCTCGATGAAGGTGTCTATGTCACGCAGCGCGGCCTGGCCCTGACGGCCCTTTGCCGTAAGCGCCTCGGTCTGCTGTGCCAGAACGTCCTCGGTCTCCTGACTGGGAACGAAGCTCGCCAGGTTCTCGAGCAGGCCGCGCGCACTGATGTTGGGGACATCGATCGCGGCGACCCGGGCCGGGCCGCGCATCACGCTCATCAGCAGGCCGCGATCTTCGGCAGTGATCCAGCCGGCCGCCCAGATGCCACCTTCGTACGTGGTGGCACGTACGTGCGGCACGTTGTACCTGTCCCGGGTGATAGTGACACCGTTCCTGGGGACCGGCTCGTTGATGCCCGGACCGTCGGGGCCAACGCCGAAGCCCTGTGACTTGAAGTTCGCCCGCATATCCGAGTTGGTGACGTCGTTGAAAAGCGGGGTGAGCGCGTCGTACATCATGGCTTGGCTATCCGCATCCTCTGGCGGCGGAATCGTGCCCCACTGCCCGGCTGGGATGATGTTGAGCGAAGTGGCCGCGTAGTCCCTGGCGGAGGCACTCGCCGCGATGGTCGCAGTTCCGAAGACCAGCACAGCAAGACACGTCAACATGCGACGCATCAGCCAAGCCTTCGAGAGTGGTTCAGGGCCGAGCCGTTTCCAGACATTCGATCCACAATCCCCGTCACACTAAGGCCCCCGGATTGATTCGGTCGGCAGACACGATCCCGCGCCCGACAGGATTCGAACCCGCGGGCTTCGGTTTCGTGGGTGATCCTTGGTCGCTTCATTCGCAGTGTCAGCGCGATTCCCAGCTCCGTGACAGGTTTCTGACTGCCGCCTGACTGCCCAAGCGGACCGGGAGCCCGGGGAATCGGGACGCCGGCGGCAGCAACTGTTGCCCTGGTCGCAGGCTATGCGCGCGCGAGCTACTCCCTGACCTTGATCCTTTTCTTCACGGTCTTGCCGCCGACGTTCCTGGATGTCAACCTGGAGGAGACCCAGACCTTGACCGTCTTCTTCAGCTTGAGTTCAAGGTTGACGGTCCTGGCAGGGCGAGGATCGCTGCTGCGCTCGGCTGCTCCGGCCGGAGTTCCGAAAACTGACCAACTTCCTTCCGTGCCGGTCGAGCAACGCGCTGTCTGAGCGTTCGGTTTCCGGCTCAGTCCCCCTACAGCGTCGGGCTCCACGAGCGGCCTGATCGCCTCGCAGCCGCGAGACGCAAGGTTGTCCACGCAACGGCGGACGAGCGCGCCTGCTTCCTGTTCGTGCAGAACCCCTACTCCTTTGGGCCTCACGTTCGGCCGCCCGCCTAAGCGGCTCCCACGCCACGGCTCCTGAGTTCGATCAGCCTCGATACGTCGGTCATTGAAAGGAGTCCGGCCAGGCGACCGTCCTCGACCACCAGTGCACGGCCCAGGTCGTCCTGGGAGAGATCCATCGCGGCGGTTCCGAGATCGTCTTCAGGGGCCATCACCATCGCGCGCTGAAGCGGCCGCATGTGTTCCTCGACTGCTTCCTCTCCCCAGCGCGCCGGGTTGACCCGGGTGAGGTCGCGGAAGCCGAGCAGACCGACCAGCTCGTTTCCGTCGAGCACGGGGTAGGCGGCGTGCCTGCTCAGGTTGAAGACGCCCTGGCTGAACTCGGCCAGCGACTGTCCGGCCGGCACGGTCAACGGATCGTGCGCCATCGCGTCGGCGACGCTCATCGAGCGAAGCGCGGCGCCCACGGTCGCAAACCGTACCTCGGCCCCGGCAGCCGCCATCAGAAACCAACCGAGTAGAGCCATCCAGATGCCACCGAGAGCCCCGAGCAGGAAGGCCGAGAGCAAACCGAACCCGATCATTAGCTGTCCGAACCCCCGGCCCACTGCTCCGGCGGTGCGGGTCGCCCGGAGGAAGTCACCAGTGCGGTACCAGACCAGCGCCCGGAACACCCTGCCGCCGTCCAGCGGCAAGGCCGGCAGCATGTTGAAGGCGAGCAGAACCAGGTTGATCCGCCCGAGCCACATCACCGAACCGTCCAGGAATCCCGGCAGCGGCGCCAAGATCGCCACGGCCAGCAGCGTCACGCCGATGAAGAGGCTGACAGCCGGGCCGGCCAGCGCGATGCGCAGCTCGGCCCCGGCGGACGGGAAGAGCCCCCGGAACTGTGCCACCCCGCCGAACAGCCACAGGACGATGCCCTCGATCTGCATGCCCTCCCGGCGTGCGACGACCGCGTGGCCGAGCTCGTGCAGCAGCAGCGATACGAAGAAAAGCAGGGCAGCCGCTATGGCCATCGCCGCGTAGACGCCACCGGCGTATCCGGGGTTGGTGATCGGGAAGACGGCGAAGCCGAGCGAAGCTGAGATCAGCGCCAGGATCGCCAGCCAGCTCCAATTGATGCCGACGTCGACCCCGGCCAGCCGACCGAGCTTGAGGCTGGCGTGCATCGGTCCCTGCCCGCGGGCCTCACCGGCTCCGCCCGCGCCCTGGCTTCCTGTCCGAACGGCTTCGCTCATCGAGCCGAGCGTACCGATACCGGTGGGCCGCCCCGGTCAGCCGCCCACCGTCACCTGGTGAACATGGCGGGGCCCGCTTCGTTTCTCAGCGGGACGTTCGCATACTGGAACGCTCCCAGCGGGTCAGTCGACCACCTCGTGTTTCGAAAAGGCCCGTGGGCTTGTTTGAGCGATAGTCCCATTCGGCCTGAAGACAGCGACGGTGGTTTCGGCCGAATGGGGCAGATTCTCACGGCGCCGCAGGACTTCCCACCGTTGAACGAAACCCGCCCCCTCTGATCAGCGCGCCCGACAGGATTCGAACCTGCGTGCTTCGGTTTCGTAGAGGGCAGGTCATCTGACCTATTCGACCGATGGTGCGAGACGCGTGGTCGACCGCCGGTTGTGCCCGGCCGCTCAGGGCAATGCTCTCGACTTCGCGCAGGCCAGCACGTAGCATGAGGTCATGGCAACCGCGGCGAAACCCCAAGGGCACGGTGCGCTGAGCCCCAGCCAACGTCAGGCCGTGCGCGCGATCGCCGAACGTCACGGCGCTGGGAACATTCGGATTTTCGGTTCCCGCAGCCACGGAGAGGCCAGCCCCTCCAGTGACCTGGATCTCCTGGTGGACATGAGCCGGGGAAGCAGCCTTCTGGACCTCATCGGGCTGAAGTACGACATCCAGGAGGCCTTGGATCTCGAAATCGATGTGGTGACCGAAGCAGGACTTTCCCGTCACCTCAAAGACCAGGTCTTGCGTGAGGCGGTCTCGCTCTGAAGAACCAGAGCGTCTACCTGGAGCACATGCTTGACGCGATCAACCGGGCCCTGGAATACACCGAACCCGGCGAGGCGCAGTTCCGTAGCGATCTGAAGACACAGGACGCGGTTCTCCGCAATTTGCGGACTCTTGGCGAAGCGGCAAAGAAGCTGGATAGCCAAACCCACGCACTCTCGACCGATACACCTTGGCGAGAAATCGCCGGTTTCAGGGATGTCATCGCCCACGACTACTCGAGGTCGACCTCGACTTGGTCTGGAACGTAATCGAGTCAGAACTTCCCGGACTCCGCGAGACTGTGATTGACCTGCTGAATCGCGTCGATACCTGAATCCCACCGCCACGTTCATGCGGTGAGGTGAGCTTCGCAGAAAGGTTCCCTGCCGCCCGCCACCAAACCCTTGACCAGAATTCGGAATGGCTGTCCGTCTGACTGCCCTTTTCGGGGCGGTCGGATCAAGCGCGAGAGCGGCGACGGCAGTCGCTGAGCCAGATCCAAAGCGCGCCCGACAGGATTCGAACCTGCGTGCTTCGATTTCGTAGAGTTCGGGTCACCTGAGCCACAGAAGCCCTGGGTACTGATTGGGGACGAGAGTCAGGCGCCTGCTCGCGGGACCGGGGAAACGGTGGCCCACCATGGATCAGGCCGGGCCATGAGCTAGCGCTCGTAGACGTCTCTCCGATGACCCAAGGTGACTACAACGATCAGGAGGACGTCGTCCTCGATCGTGTAGATCACGCGGTAGCTGCCCGTCCTGATGCGGAATGCGTCACGCCCCTTGAGCTTCTTGACATTCGGTGGACGCGGATCTTCCGCCAGCAGGGCTATGGCCCCCTGGATCCGTCGTCGGACCTGGGGATCCAGCTTTCGCAGAGTTCGAAGCGCCGCCGGGCGCAGTTCGATCCGGTAGCGGCTCAATCCCAGCCCAGGTCGGCTTTGGCCTCTTCCCAGGGGATGTTCGGGCCCTCCTCGGCGATCGCGGCGTCGAACGCGGCGACGTCTTCAATCTCTTCGAGCGCATCCATCATTTCTTCGTAGCGCTCGGGACTGACCATCACCGCAGCTCTCCTGCCGTGGCGCTCGAGAAATACGGCTTCCGACCGGGAAAGCTCGACTGCGTCCGACAGCGACTGCCTCGCTTTGCTGATGCTGAAAGTGCTCATGGGAGTATTGTACAGATCTCTTGCAGTTCTGTACAGACGCGGCAACGTCAGCGTTGCCGTGAGCGTTCGAGAAACGGCGCCGGCGATCGCCCGCACTCCGACCTGCGGACCAGCCGACCCACCGGCGCGGCAGTTCGGCCTGATTGTCGCATTCGAGCAATCTCAAGGACCTCCGGCACACGATGAAATCGTTCTGAACTCGTTCCCAGTCCGCGAGCTAGCACTCGCAAGATTCCCGCCCCTGCCCAAGGGCAATTGCGACTACCGGAAGCAAATCGTCTTCAACCGAACGGACGATCCGATAGCGAAGTGGTCTCGAGCGGGAGGGCGGCTCAGCGACTCGGGGGGCCGGCTCAGTAGGGAGCGTCCACGGCCTTCGCCCACTCGTCGTCCACGTGGAAGTTCCCGTCCTCGTCAACCGAGGTGACGACCACGGTTGCGGGCTCGCGATTTCCGGTTTGCGCGTCGATGCTCACCTCACCGGTCCACCCCCTCCAGCCGTCAACCCTTCCGAGAAAGTCGTTCAGCCTGGCCGAGTCGAAACCGTCGGAATCGGTCACGGCCTCTGCCAACAGGTTCACCGAGTCGTAGGTATAGGGGCTCCAGGTGCCCGGATCGGTTTCGAAGTCCTCCCGGAAGTCCTCTACGAACTGGGTCGAGCCTGTGAAGTCATCCGGCGCCGGTACCCCCACCACCGGACAGGACTTCGCTGCCTCGAGGCCGGCGTCGTCTACGTAGCCCGTGTCGTAGGACCCGTAGTCGGCCAGGCACTGGGCTTCGACCTTCTGTTCCAGCATGGCCTTGGCGATTTTGGCGCCTTCCGGGTAATAGACCGCCGCGTAGACGACATCGGCACCCGTGCTGCCGAGCTTGCGGACGGCGCTGTCGTAGTCGTCTGCGCCGGGCTTCAGCGGCTCATAGGCCACGACTTCGACTCCGGCTTTTGCGAGTTCTGACTGAACGGCACTGGCAACGTTCTTCGTATAGGCCTCGGTCTGGTCGAAGACGATCGCGGCCTTCTTCGCTCCCAGCCAGTCGCTGATCGCCCGGCTTGCCACCGGCGCGATCTGATCGGTCATCGGCTGGAGGGTGAACCCCATCCCGTCGGTTTCGTTGTCGGAGGTGAGCCGGATCGGAACCAGGCCCGCTTCCATGTAGATCGGCAGGGTCTCAATTCCAACCCCGGAGTTGTAGGGACCGACGACGCCGTCGAGTCCGTTCTCCAGCGCGGCGTTGGCTGCGTTCACGCCGGCCTCCGGATCAGCCTCGTCGTCGATCGGGATGATTTCGACGTCCTTGCCTAGCAGGCCGCCGTCGGCATTCAACTGAGCGGCAGCCAGCTGGGCGCCTTCGAGCATTCCCTTGCCGACCGCTGACTGATCACCCGAGAGTGGTGCTTCGAGGCCGAACCTCCAGTTGCCGGACTCGCCGGTGTCATCCGAGTCACCGCAGGCGATCGCGAACTGTGATGCGAAGACGACGAGCACGACCGACAGCAGGCGAATCGGATGAGACGACAAGGTGTTCTCTCCTTCGTAGGCTTGCGGAATCGCTGAGGCTAACCGTTCTCCCCGAACGGTGGTGTAAGCCCGCAACAATCCCATCAGCATGCGTCAGAGATCCGGTCGAACAGTCGTCGTAACCAACAACGACGTTGGCGCGACCGACGCAAGAAGAATGCGAAGGAACGGTCTGCGCCCCAGCGAAATTGGCTGGGAGGCGGAGGGTGTATGCGAGGCCGTCACCGAACCTCGCCTGAAGAATGTGGCGTCTTCGGACGCAACGCCGGGGAGCAGTCCGCGTCGTGGTGGTGGGACGCTGATGTTGGGCGGGTCCGCCCTGTTCGGTCAGAGCTTCCAGTCGAAATCAGTCTCCTTCTCCGACAGGCTCCATAGCCTCTCCATGACCGGCTTTTCGCAGGCGAAGGGCTCGAGCGTGCCCTTCCCGACCGGGCCGACCCACTCGTTCCTGCCGGTAGGTCCGTAGAGCGCCCGCTGCTCCAATCCTTCTTCGGTGGCGCACATAACCTCGGGGTAGGCCCCTTTCTCGGCCGACTGGACCATCGGCGACATGGACATGAGCCTGAACGTGACCCTCGTCATCAGGTTGCCGCTGGTCGTGATGAGGGATGTGCGAGACGAGCCGGGGTGGCAGACATAGACCTTGACGTCCTTGTTCGCCGCCTCGAGCCGGTCCTGGAGCTCGTAGGCGAACATCATCTGCGCCAGCTTGCTCTGGGAGTAGGTCTTGTTCTGGTGGTAATTCTTGTCCCAGTTCATGTCATCAAACTGGATCGTTCTGATCCCCATCTTGTAGCCGAGGCTGGCTACGACCACGATCCGGCCCTTAGATTCTTCGATGCGCTCGAAGAGCAGGCCGCTCAGGAGGAAGTGGCCGTAGTGGTTCGTGCCGAGCATGCTTTCGAAGCCATCGACGGTGAGCTTTTGCGTTGGCACCTGCGCGATGGCGGCGTTGCAGATGAGGGCGTCGATCCGGGGAATGGTCTCCAAGACTTCTGCGGCGGCGTTGCGCACGCTGTCGAGCTCTGCGAGGTCCATGCGCACGAACGACACTTCGGCGCCTGCGCCGAATTCCTCCTTCAGCTTCGCTACCGCTGCCTCGGATCGCTCAGCGCTGCGGTTCAGCATCACGACCCTGGCGCCCTTGCCCAACAGGATCCGCGTCGCCTCGAACCCGGCGCCGGCGTTGCCACCGGTGATGAGGAAGGTCTTGTCGTTCTGGGGACCCAGGCGTTCGGGCGTCCAGCCTCGAGGTCCGAATGTCTTGTCTGCCATTGCTTCATTCCTGTCGTCGTTGGATTGCTGGTCGCGTGAGCGGTGGACCGAGCGAGCGATGCGCGTCGGCGAAGGCCGCGCATTGTCCTTGTTGTCTCGGCTGCTCAGGTGGACCAGGGCGTTCGTGCTGTGCGATTCCACGGTAACTCTCGTTTCCGATCGTTTCCAGACCAGGACATCGCCAAGACTCGTCTATTCGTCTCATAATCCTTGTCGCTCGCATTCTCGTGCAGCTACGTTGCGTGTGTGAGCAAGCGGCAGCTCCGGCGAGCCGTACTGAAAGAGCCGGAGCGCGTCTAACGCGGTCGGCGCGGCGAGAACGCCGTAGCGATCGGCCGTCAGGTGCTCGCCGAGTAGATCCAGGGTCGCCCGGTCGTCTTCGCAAATAGCGAGCCTCGCGATCTCCTCGGCTTCGGGAACCATGCTTGCCCGAGCGCGCCGAGACCGTGCCGCGAGCGTCTCCTTTTCGGCTGAATCGGGAACCCTTCAGGACCGCCTGCCAAGCGGCCCTTCGGCCAGATCGGGGCGACTGGATTTGAACCAGCGACCTTTCGACCCCCAGTCGACACGAAGCCACCGTCGATGCGTTCAGTGGCGTCCCATGCGTCCCTTCTGTCCCCGTCCATGGACGCAGGGGACACATGGGACACATCAGTCGGTACCACCGCGGTACCACCTCGAGACAGTCAGGCGCCCCGGTGGACCCGTCAACCTGGGCGTCGGTCACCCTGACGAACATAGCGGGGGCCCGCTTCGTTTCTCAGGGGGACGCCCGGATACCGGAGCGGGTGGCTGCCTGAGAGTCCGTGCCGCTAGCGAATCTTGACCGTCGCCTTACCGCTCTTCTTTTTGGCCCCTTTGGCCGTCGCGGTGAAGGTGATCTTCGCCTTCTTGCCCTTCTTCGCACGCTTCTTGACCTTGACCTTGAACTTCACGGTCTTCGACTTGCCGGCTGCCAGCTTGCCTGGCTTTCGGCACTTCGGCACCTTGACCAGCTTCTTCGGGCCCTTGGCGCAGATCTTGAGCTTCTTGGCGGTTGCGTCTCCGGTGTTCTTGACCTTGACCTTGAACGTGACCTTCTTGCCGCGCCTTACCTTCTTCGACTTCGGCTTGATCTTCAGGTTGGAGAGCCTCGGCTTTCCGGCCGGAGGCGGCGGGTCGGCGGTGAACTCAGCCGTGACCGTGGTGGCCTCGAGCATGGTCAGCTCGCAGGTGCTCCCGGCCGAACCCTCACAGTCTCCTCCCCAGCCTTCGAAGGTGCTTCCGGGCTCGGGGGTGGCGGTCAGAGTGACGTTTGTGAACGAGGGGTAGTTCTCGGCGCAGTCTGTTCCGCAATCGATCCCTGCGGGTGCCGAGCTGACGGTGCCGCTGCCCGTTCCGGTCTTGGCCGTTTCGAGCAGGAACGACGGCTGGGCCGTGGATATCGCCTGGATGATGAAGTTGCTGCCGTTGAAGCGATACCAGACCGCGGTGGCTGTGCCGTCGGGGGCGGTGGTGATTTGGGAATTGCCGGCGTTCTGACCGACCTCCGACAGATCGACCGGGGTGCCGAACAAGCCGCCGGGCGGGCGGGTCGCGGCCTGGACAATCGTGTTACTCCCGTTGGAGCGGGACCAGACCGCGGTGGCGGTGCCGTCGGGGGCGGTGGTGATCTGGGGATCGAACGCGTTCTGACCGACCTCCGACAGATCGACCGGAGTGCCGAACGAACCGCCGGGCGGGCGGGTCGCGGCTTGGATGATGAAGTTGCTGCCGTTTGAGCGGCGCCAGACAGTGGTCGCGGTCCCGTCGGGGGCGGTGGTGATCTGGGGATTGAACGCGTTCTGACCGACCTCCGACAGATCGACCGGGGTGCCGAACGAGCTGCCGGGCGGGCGGGTCGCGGCCTGGACAATCGTGTTGCTCCCGTTGGAGCGGGACCAGACCGCGGTGGCGGTGCCGTCGGGGGCGGTGGTGATCTGGGAATTGCCGGCGTTCTGACCGACCTCCGACAGATCGACCGGGGTGCCGAACGAGCCGCCGGGCGGGCGGGTCGCGGCCTGGACAATCGAGTTACTCCCGTTGGAGCGGGACCAGACCGCGGTGGCGGTGCCGTCGGGGGCGGTGGTGATCTGGGGATTGAACGCGTTCTGACCGACCTCCGAGAGATCGACCGGGGTGCCGAACAAGCCGCCGGGCAGGCGGGTCGCGGTCTGGATTATCGAGTTGCTGCCGTTGGAGCGGCGCCAGACCGCGGTGGCGGTGCCGTCGGGGGCGGTTGTGATCTGGGGATCGAACGCGTTCTGATCGACCTCCGACAGATCGACCGGGGTGCCGAACGAGCCGCCGGGCGGGCGGGTCGCGGCCTGGATGATTAGGTCGCTGCCATCGGAGCGCTGCCAGACCGCGGTGGCGGTGCCGTCGGGGGCGGTGGTGATCTGGGGGAAGCTGGCCGTCTCACCGGCAGTCGACAGATCGACCGGGGTGCCGAACGAGCCGCCGGGCAGGCGGGTCGCGGCCTGGGTGATCGAGTTGCTGCCGTTGAAGAGGGACCAGACCGCGGTCACGGTACCGTCAGGGGCGGTGGTGATCTGGGGAGTGTCCGTGTCCTGGCCGGCCACCGAAAGATCGGCCGGAGGCTGGACCCACGGACCTTGGGGTGCGGCAGGTGCCGAGGCCGGCCCCGGCGCCAGGGCCAGAACCGCCACCACGCAGACCTTCCAAAGATTCCTCAAAGTGACTCCCCGCCAGGTTCGTGCCCGAATCCCGTTTCGCTCACCCAGAGAGACAATCGGGTCGAGGTTCGTCTTGCTGATCAACCTTAGACGACCTCCGGGGCAGGGGTCAAGGCCGGTGGTTCTCCGGGGACCCGATGGTGTCGCAGATCAGGTGTCCGGTGAAACCCTTGATCTCGCGCAGCGTCCAACGGAGGGTTGCGGACGTCAGCTGAGCGCGATTCGCAGTGGGCCGGGAAGGACTCGAACCTTCGACCTACGGATTAGATTCCGGATGACTGTCCGTCGGACTGCCCTTTTCGGGGCGGTCGAATCGGGAGAGTTGGCCGCGATCGCAATAGCTGAGCCAGATGTTCAGCGCGCCCGACAGGATTCGAACCTGTGACCTTCGGTTTCGTAGGTGATCGTGGGTCATTTCTTTCCCAGTGTCAGCGCGATTCCCAGCGCCGGGGACCGGTTCTGACTGCCCGTCTGACTGCTTCAGGCGGGCAGGTAGTCGGGTTGGCGGACTTCCGCCAATCCCACCTCCGCCCGCGGCCGGCATTGCCCGACCAAAGTCCCTGCGCGAGCGGACTACTTCTTGACTTTGATCTTCTTCTTGACGGTCTTGCCGCCTGCGTTCCCCGACGTCACCTTGAAGGTGACCTTGACCTTGCCCGGCTTCTTGAACGTGAGCCTGATCTTGACGGTCTTGGCCTTGCCGGCAGCGATGCTTCCCACGGTCTTCTTGGCCTTGACGCCCTTGCCCTTGACCTTGAGCTTCACGCCGTTTGCCCGGGCGTTGCCGGAATTGGTGATTCTGACCTTGTAGGTGGCCTTCTTCTTCCTCTTGACCTTTGCGGGGCCCTTGACCTTGACTTTGCCGATCTTGGCCTCGCCTACCGGAGGATCGACGGGTGGATCGACAACTAGTGGATCGACCGGGGGATCAACGACTGGTGGATCGACCGTGGTGTCAATAGTGAATGTCCGGGTGGCCGGGGTCGGGTCCTGGTTTCCGACTGCGTCCTCGGCCCTGAAGGTGGCGGTGTGGGAGCCGTCGCTCAGGCCGGTGAAGGTCTTCGGGCTGGTGCAGTCTGCGAACGGCTCGGAGTCGATCTTGCATTGGATCTTGGCGGTGTCGCCGGCCGGGGTGCCGCTGAAGGTGAAGGTGGCCTGGTTGGTTGTGATCGTGCCGGTCGGTCCGGAGTCGATTGTGGTGTCGGGGGGGGTGACGTCGACGGTGAAGTCGCGACTTGCCGGGGTCGGGTCTGTATTGCCGGCCGGATCGGTGGCCCGCACCTTGAAGTTGTGGGCGCCGTCGGGCAGGCTCGAGTAGGACTTCGGCGAGCTGCATGGGCTGAAGCCGCCGCCGTCGAGTTCGCATTCGAAGGTAGAGCCCGACTCGCTAGAAGTGAAGGCGAAGCTCGGGGAGGCGTTGTTGGTGGTGCCCGAGGGGCCGGATGTGATCGTCGTCTCCGGGGGGGTTGTGTCGACGGTGAAGTCGCGACTTGCCGGGGTCGGGTCTGTATTGCCGGCCGGATCGGTGGCCCGCACCTTGAAGTTGTGGGGTCCGTCGGTGAGGCTGGAGAAAATCTTCGGCGACGAGCAGGCCGACCAGGCGCCGTCGTCGAGCCTGCACTCAAAGGTGGAGTTGGGCTCCGAGGAGCTGAAGGCGAAGGACGGGTTGGGGTCGTTGGTTGGGCCGGTGGGGCCGGAGTCGATGGTTGTGTCGGGCGGGTCGGCACTCACGGTGAAAGAGCGGGTCTTGGTGCTCTGGTTGGAGGCGGCGTCTGTGGCCCGGACCCGGAAGCTGTAGTCATCATCGGCCAACGGTTCGGCGGGGGTATGGGAGGTGGAGTCGGAACAGGGCCGAAAGTCGGGGATGCCGGTGTCAATCGAACACTGAAGACTTGAGCCAGGCTCAGCGGTGAAGCCGAAAGTCGGCTTCTGCTGGTCAGTCACCCCCGAGGGGCCTGAGGTGATCTCCAGGGCCGGCGGCACCGTATCGACGGTGAATGAACGCGAGGCCGGGGTCGGGTCGGTGTTGCCGGCAGAGTCGATCGCCCGGACCTCGAAGGTGTGAGGGCCGTCGGTCAGCGAGGCCACGGTCTCCGGGCTCGAGCAGGAGGCGAAAGTGCCGGTGTCTACCCGGCACTCGAAGGTGGCACCCGGTTCGGAGGAGAACTCGAAGGTCGGGGTCGCATCGCCGGTTGGGTCCGCTCGGGCCGGAGTCGATCGTCGTGTCGGGAGCGGTGGTGTCGACGGTGAAGGATGCTGGTGGCCGGGGTCGGGTCGGTGTTGCCGACCTGAGTCGGTCGCTCTTACCTCGAAGGTGTGGGGGCCGTCGGTCAGTGCGGCCACGGTCTCGGGGCTCGAGCAGGAGGCGAATGCGTCGGTGTCTACCCGGCACTCGAAGGTGGCACCCGGTTCGGAGGAGAACTCGAAGGTCGGGGTCGCATCGTCGGTTGGGCCGCTCGGGCCGGAGTCGATCTCGGTGTCGGGGGCGGTGGTGTCGACGGTGAAGGATGCTGGTGGCCGGGGTCGGGTCGGTGTTGCCGGCAGAGTCGATCGCCCGGACCTCGAAGGTGTGAGGGCCGTCGGTCAGCGAGGCCACGGTCTCCGGGCTCGAGCAGGGGGAGAAAGTGTCGGTGTCAACCCGGCACTCGAAGGTGGCACCCGGCTCGGAGGAGAACTCGAAGGTCGGAGTCGGGTCGTTGGTTGGGCCGGAAGGGCCGGAGCTGATCTGGGTGTCGGGGGGTGTGGTGTCGACGGTGAAGGTGCGGGTGGCCGGGGTCGGGTCGGTGTTGCCGGCAGAGTCGATCGCCCGGACCTCGAAGGTGTGAGGGCCGTCGGTCAGCGAGGCCACGGTCTCCGGGCTCGAGCAGGGGGAGAAAGTGTCGGTGTCAACCCGGCACTCGAAGGTGGCACCCGGCTCGGAGGAGAACTCGAAGGTCGGAGTCGGGTCGTTGGTTGGGCCGGAAGGGCCGGAGCTGATCTGGGTGTCGGGGGGTGTGGTGTCGACGGTGAAGGATCTGGTGGCCGGGGTCGGGTCCTGGTTTCCTGCTGCGTCCTCTGCCCGGAAGGCGGCTGTGTGGGGGCCTTCCGAGAGGCCGGTGAAGATCTTGGGGCTCGAGCAGTCGGCGAAGGGAGCGGAGTCGATCCGGCACTGGATCTTTGCGGTGTCTGAGGGAGGTGTGCCGGAGAAGGCGAAGGTGGCCTGGTCGGTCGTGATGGTTCCGGTGGGGCCGGTGTCGATCTGGGTGTCGGGTGGGGTCGTGTCGACTGTGAAGCTGCTGGTGGCCGGGGTCGGGTCGGTATAGCCGGCTGCATCGGTGGCCCGGACCTCGAAGCTGTGGGGGCCGTCTGGGAGGTTGGAGAAACTCTTCGGCGAGGAGCAGGCCGACCAGGCGCCGCTGTCGAGCCTGCACTCAAAGGTGGAGTTGGGCTCCGAGGAGCTGAAGGCGAAGGACGGGTTGGGGTCGTTGGTTGGGCCGGAAGGGCCGGATTCGATCTGGGTGTCGGGCGCACAGGCCCCCGATGACCCCCCGGCGGCGAGCCTGTAGACCGGGCCGTCGAATGAGCTGACATAGACGCGGCCCAAGGAGTCCTCGCCGAATGACGTTGGAAACTGGACGCAGAGTCCCTCCGAGCGGCCGAGCACTGGGGACTCCAGGTCCAGCGAACGAAGCTCACCGACGCAGAAGTCGGCATACAGGTAGCGACCGAAGAGGTCACCGAGTGCCGGGTCACGAACCACATAGCCGCCCGTGATCGAGCAGTTGCCGTCGACGTGCTCGTATTCGAACACCGGGTCGGTGAAGGTCTGCTCAGCGTCGCACGGTGGTGCAGTCGAAAACTGGATCGTCCCCTGCCAGCAGTTCCAGCCAAAATTCGCTCCCTTGCCGGGGTCGGGTCCTGTTGCGAAGTCAACTTCCTCCCGGGCTCCGTGGCCGACGTCGCCAATCACCAGATCGCCGGTCAGCCGGTCGAACGAGAAGCGCCAGGGGTTTCGCAGCCCGTAGCTCCAGATCTCATCCTTGCCGGGAATTTCTCCGGCGAAAGGGTTGTCGGCCGGAACGGTGTAGGCGGACCCCGGTGTGCTGTGGGGATCGATGCGAAGGATATTGCCGTTGAGGTTGTTGAGGTTCTGCGCGTTGCCGTCGGGATCACCCTGGGGTCCGCCGTCCCCGGTTGAAGCAAACAGGTAGCCATCAGGTCCGAAGTGAAGCTGGCCGGCGTAGTGCAGCCGAGCCTCTGGGTACTTGATCGTGAGTACCTCTCGACGGCTGGCCGGGTCGGCGCTGTCGCCTGCCGCGGTGAACTCGGCGAGGTGCCATTCAAATGACTCATCTTCGTTTGCGGTGTTTGGGTCATCAGCGCTGCTGTACGCGACGTAGAAGAGCGAGTCCGTTTCGAAGTCAGGGGAGAATGCCATCGAATAGAGGCCGAGTCCGCGAAACGCGCCATCATCCCGGGGACCCAGGACGATCGATGTGATATCGAGGAAGAGACTGGACTGTCCGTTCTCGACCAGTTGGATGCGACCTTTGCGCTCGACTACGAATAGCCGATCGGGGTCGCCAGGGTCGGAGGTCACGTACGTGGGAGTGGCGAAGTTCCCGACCTGCTCAAGCGACAGTGCTCTGGCACCGGCCGGGCACAGCATTCCGAGGACAAGTAGCGAAACGAAAGCGAATGCGTACCGACGCCAAGAGGTAGCGGCTGAACGCTGCGGCACGTCACGAGCCCGATCGACCCCTGCAGATCTCATGGCCGACTTCCTTTCATCTGATCCGGCCGGACGGGACACAAACACCGGATTCATGCGATTCGCCCCAGATGACCTAACCTATCCGCGGCCTTCGAGAGAAGTCAAGTCGGGGTCCCACTCGACGGGGTCAAACGCTCCTCCGACTTCTCCGAATCGTGAATAGCGGCGAGGTGCGCACCAGACAAGGAGGTCAGCACCTCTCGCTGGCTCCGAAGGACGCCGCTCAGAACATCATCAGGGCCGCCTCTCAAGCCGTCCTTCGACCAATCGGGGCGACTGGGTTTGAACCAGCGACCTTTCGACCCCCAGCCGGCAGGAAGCCACCGTCGATGCATTCAATGGCGTCCCATGCGTCCCTTCTGTCCCCGTCCATGAGCGCACGGGACACACGGGACACATCAGTCGGTACCACCGCGGTACCACCTCGAACCAATTACGCGTTTCGGTTCGTCGGCCGACCGGGGCCAGCGGTCACCCTGACGAACATAGTGGGGGCCCGCTTCGTTTGTCAGGGGGACGCCCGGATACTGGAGCAGGCAGCTGCCTGACCCGGGGCCGGTCGGTCCTACCGCCTTAGCTCAACCTCTAGCCTCTCGGTCTTGTTGTTGCTCGCCTCGCGGGTGATCGGTTTCATCGCCTCAGCTACTCGACGACCTTGAACCCGTAGCCCTGCCAAGTCCGGGCAAGGCCTTCTGCGCCGGGTGGATAGGCGCCGATCCGGATCTCGTGGCCGCCACCCGGATCGAGCGAGACCTCCAAGCTCCTCGAAGCACTCGGTAAGGTTCACCTCGAAGGTGAGGTTGTTGGTGGGGCCCGCAGGCTCGTCCTCAACGAGACTCTCAAGTTCGCCGCCGCGTCTGGTCTAGGGAACGAAAAACAGGCCCATCGCGGTTAGGTCGGCCGAAGAGAAGTCGGTGTCTGTGCGGTTGGTTGCGCCGAACTCGACCTGCCACATGGGTTCGCTCAAGGCCCCCGCCGCCTCGAAGCACTCGGTCAGGTTCACCTGGAAAGTGATCAGATTGGCGGGGTTTGCGGGGCGATCGTCGGCCAGATCCCCGAATCCACCGCCGGAGAGATAGTCCCCCGTCATCTCTTGGGGCGCCAGGTTTGGATCCGAACTCGAGAGGGAGTCCTGCGGGCAGAACTGGGCCAGGCCCCCCTCCGGGGGCTGCTCCGGGGTCGCTGCAATGTAGTAGTCGAGGCCGCCCATGTCGATCCACTTGTCGGTCTCGGGCGGGATCGGCCTCCGCTGGGGACGCCAGAAGCTGAGCTCCACCACCACATCGCCGCTGGGGCCCGCCTCGACGTGGATCTGGTAACCGTCACCCACCCCGGGCTGGTAGGGATAGGAGATCGTTCCCGAGTTCCCCTGCCCGTCGTCGTAGGAGGCCAGTGTCGGGGTGGTGGCGAACACGTACTGCACCGTTGCGACCAGCTCCTCCTCACTGCCGTCGGGGCGCTCGATCCGCTGGATCAGGACGTCCCCCGACTTGATCTGGTCCTTGGTGGCACCGTGGTAGACCGCGATGCCGCCGCCGAACCCCGCCGGGCCGGTGATCAAACCGAACCCGTCGCGGTCGTCATCACAGCACTCGGGGAAGGAGTCACCGGGCTGAGCAGTTCCTTCGACATTGATCCGCCCGGTCCCGTTCTCCGTGCCATAGACGAGACCCGGCTCGGGACTGCCCTGTGGCTGGCCGCAGTCGAGCTCCGCGGAGACAATCTCTTCGGGCACGGGCCCGGGCACGCGGATACCGAGCAGCCCGTAACCGGGAAGGGCAGCGTCGATCTGCGCGTCGCTGAGGCCGGCCGCGTTGGCGTTGACGGGTTGCTTGTTCGGCCCAAAGGCCTGCAGCCGAGCGAAGACGGGGAAGTCACCCGCCTCGGACTGCGCCACCCGCGCTGAGTTGCCCTGCGGCGTCTCGTCGATGTTGTCGAGCACCAGATCCCCGTCGTCGTCGATATCGAGCGGGTCGGAGACACCGTCGCGGTCGAGGTCCCCGACCCCGGAGCCGCTGAGCTCCGTGGAGCTCACCCGCCCGAAGTTGCCCACGCCGATCGGCACGCCGCCGCTTGCCTGGGCCCAGCGCTCGGTATCGACCCAGCTCTCCCACTGAGCCACCGTTGAGGCCTCTGCCTTCGCGAACCCGGCGGCGGAGTCGACCTGGATCGAGCCGAGCGCCGAGGCGGACTTGACCCCGAGGATCGCCCGCTCCCCCGTCTGCCGCTGCTGGGCCGCCTGAAGCTCACTCTGGGCCGCCTGAAGCTCATTTCGCGCCACCTGAAGCTGCGCCCTTGCCTTGCTCAGATTCTTCTTGGCCTGCCTCAGCCTCTTCTTTGCCCGCCTCAGCTTCTTCTTGGCCTGCCGCAGGTTCTTCCTTGCCTTCCTTATGGCCTGCCTGCCGCTTGCCTTCTTCAGCTTCCTCTTCGCCTTCTTGACCTTCTTGGTCGCCCGCTTGACCTGCTTCTTGGCCTGCCTCACCTTCGCCCCGGAATCGTTGACCTTCGTCTTGGAATTCTCGACCTTCGTCTTGGACTCGCTGACTTTGAGCTCGAGCTGAGCGATCGCGGCCTCGCTCACGGCGAGAATGACCGGGCCGGCGTAGGTGCCGTCGGGGGCGCGCAGGTGCAGGCTGACCGTCTTGGCCAGTGGCGAGACGCTGAAGCTGCCGTCGGCGGCGGATACGTCGGTCTTGCCGAGGCCATCGGCCGCGAGGGCGATCACGGTGTAGTTGGGCTTGCTGAGGGTGCCGGTGATCGGCTCCGCCTGGGCGATCTCGGCAGCGCTGGAGGCCGAGACGGACTGGGTGCTGGACGAGCTGCCGAGTACCAGGAACGCGGCCAGCCCGCAGGTAACGACGAGCAATGTTGCTATCGCAGCCAGCCTTGGCCTGCTCGTCGCTTCTGCTGCCTGCCCCTGTCGATTCATTCGATCCCGGTC
>CAVPAU010000004.1:0-333613 GCA_963701635.1 uncultured Solirubrobacterales bacterium | reverse complement strand
CGTCGTGGTGGTGGGACGCTGGTCTGGGGCGGGTCCGCCCTGGTCGGTCAGAGCTTCCAGTCGAAATCAGTCTCCCTCTCCGACAGGCTCCATAGCCTCTCCAAGACCGGCTTCTCGCAGGCGAAGGACTCGAGCGTGCCCTTCCCGACCGGGCCGACCCACTCGTTCCTGCCGGTAGGTCCGTAGAGCGCCCGCTGATCCAATCCTTCTTCGGTGGCGCACATGACCTCGGGGTAGGCCCCTTTCTCGGCCGACTGGACCATGGGCGACATGGACATGAGCCTGAACGTGACCCTCGTCATCAGGTTGCCGCTGGTCGTGATCAGGGATGTGCGAGACGAGCCGGGGTGGCAGACATAAACTTTGACTTCCTTGTTGGCCGCCTCGAGCCGGTCCTGGAGCTCATAGGCGAACATCATCTGCGCCAGCTTGCTCTGGGAGTAGGTCTTGTTCTGGTGGTAATTCTTGTCCCAGTTCATGTCGTCAAACTGGATCGTCTTGATACCCATCTTGTAGCCGAGGCTGGCTACGACCACGATGCGCCCCTTTGATTCTTCGATGCGCTCGAAGAGCAGGCCGCTCAGGAGGAAGTGGCCGTAGTGGTTCGTGCCGAGCATGCTTTCGAAGCCATCGACGGTGATCTTCTGCGTGGGCACCTGCGCGATGGCGGCGTTGCAGATTAGGGCGTCGATCCGGGGGACCGTCTCCAGGACTTCCGCGGCGGCGGTGCGCACACTGTCGAGTTCGGCGAGGTCCATTCTTACGAACGACACTTCGGCGCCTGCGCCGAATTCCTCCTTCAGCTTCGCTACCGCTGCCTCGGATCGCTCGGCGCTGCGGTTCAGCATCACGACTCCGGCGTCCTTGCCCAACAGGACCGCGTCGCCTCGAACCCGGCGCCGGCGTTGCCACCGGTGATGAGGAAGGTCTTGCCGTTCTGGGGACCCAGGCGTTCGGGCGTCCAACCTCGAGGTCCGAATGTCTTGTCTGCCATTGCTTCGTTCCTTCCGTTGGGTTGCTGGTCGCGCGAGCGGTGGACCGAGCGAGCGATGCGCATCGGCGAAGGCCGCGCATCATCCTTGTCGTCGCATCATCCTTGTCGTCGCATCCCCGTGCAGCCACGTTGCCTGCATGGACAAGCAGCCTCTCCGGCGAGCCGGACTGGCAGGGTCGGAGTGCGTCTGACGCGGTCGGCGCGGCGAGGACGCCGTAGCGATCGGCCGTCAATTGCCCGCCGAGTAGGGCCAGGGTCGCCCGGTCGTCTTCGCCAATAGCGAGTCTCGCGATCTCCTGGGCTTCAGGAACCATGCTTCCCCGAGCGCGCATAGACCGTGCCGCGAGCGTCGCCTCTCCGTATGGATCAGGAACCCTTCAGGGCCGCCTCCCAAGCGGTCCTTCGGCCAATCGGGGCGACTGGATTTGAACCAGCGACCTTTCGACCCCCAGTCGAATGCGCTACCAAACTGCGCCACGCCCCGTGCGTGAACGCGGCACTTTATCGGTAGCGGCGCGACGCGGACTCCCGGCTTCGGCCGGCCGGGACTGCGCAAAGCGGGTGACGGGAGTCGAACCCGCTCTAGGAGCTTGGAAGGCTCCTGTGCAACCGGTACACCTCACCCGCGTGGAGACTTCGGCCCAAGATTATAGAGCGGGCCGCGCGCATTTACGCACAGCCCGCCCAGACGGGACGAAGCGGGGCAGCTAGGACTCGAACCTAGAATCGCCGGTTTTGGAGACCGGAGCCTTCACCAATTTGGCCACTGCCCCAACCAGCCCATGGTAGCCGCCCGTCATCGTGAGTGGCGTCCGGGTTACCCGGGATCGCCAGGTTGACGTCCGGCTCAGATGCGAACCTATGTTCGTGCCTAGAGCGCTGTCGAAGGATCTTCAGGATTCGGTGCGAGCACTGCTCGCCGAGGGTCTTTCCGACAACGCGATTTCCAGGCGCACCGGCGTCGGGAGGGCCACCGTGACCCGGTGGCGACGCCGGGGACTTCCGCGTGAGCGAGCGGCCCGGGCGGGCTTTCCGCGCGACTGGAGGCCGTCGGACCGCACCGCATACTCCTACCTGCTCGGCATCTACCTCGGTGACGGCACGGTAACCCGGCACGGTCAGACCTTTGGTCTCCACGTCTACATCGACGGTGAGTACCCGCAGATCGTCGATGAGTGCGAGGTGGCTATCCGAACGGTTTCAGGGGTGACTCCCAGCCGTTACCTGCGGCCGCATTCCGCCTGCGTGCGACTGACTTCCTACCGCCCCATCTGGCCGGCAGCCTTCCCTCAATCCGGCCCGGGCAAGAAGCACGAGCGCTCGATCGAGCTGGTCGGCTGGCAGCGGGAGATCGTCGACGAGTTCCCGGAACCGTTCATACGGGGGCTGATCCACTCGGACGGTTCGCGCTGCCTGAACACCTTCGATGATCGAGCTGAAGGACGGCCCTCGCACGTATTCGTATCCGCGCTACTTCTTCACCAACTATTCGGCCGACATCCGTGCGATCTTCTGCGACGCCTGCGACCGCATCGGCATCCGCTGGAGCCGTTCGAGCTGGCGCAACATCTCCGTCTCACACCGGCGCAGTGTCGCGCTGCTGGACTCGTTCGTCGGCCCGAAGTCGTAGCCGGCACCGGCCGGACCCGCGGGCGGTCAGGCGGGCGTGACGGTGGCGTCGATCCAGCCGAGCATCGCTTCGGCCGGTTCCTGCCAGCCTCCGTCGAGCATCATGTCGTGCCCGATGCCGGGGAACTCGATCAGCTCGGCCTCCATCCTTCTGGCCGTATCCCTGACGTCCGCGATCGGGATCAGGGCGTCGTCGGGAGATCCGAGGACCAACACCGGCGCACCGCCTTTGGGCGGTCCCGCCGGGAGGTGGAGCAGGACCTGGAACTGCGCCGCCGGCGACTCGTCGCCGCAGCGAGCGGCGTAGGCGGAAGCCGTTTCTTCGTCGAGGCGGTTGAACAGATAATCCGCGCGCATCGGCAGCGAAGCGCCGATCATGGTCTTCGCCGCGTCCCCGGGATGACGCCTCGCGATCGAGGCGAGCGTCCCGACGCCCGGCCGGGCAGGGATAGGGGCGACGAGGACTGCTCCTTCTGCCGGATAGCGCTCTATCGCCTTCTGCACGACCAGCCCACCGAGGCTGTGGCCGACGATCACGGGCTGGCTCGGCAGCGAAGCTGCGGTCCTGATCACGTCGTCGACGTAGGTGCCGAGCCTGGAGCGGAGCAGCTTGCCCGGACTGCCCCCGTGGCCGGAAAGCGAGACCGCATAGGCGGGATGACCCGCGTCGGCGGTTGCCCCCAGCCAGTTCTCCCAGCACCACGCCGCGTGGCCGGCGCCGTGTACGAACAGCACGGGAACCTTGTCCGTTTCAGTGCCGGGGTGCTGCTCCAGCAGCTCGAGCCCGGAGTAGGAGGAATCGCCGTGCCTTACTTCGCTCGCCATGGCGAGCCATCATATGACCCTCGGGTCGATGCGGACGAGAGGACTCGAACCTCCACACCCTCTCGGGTACCAGGACCTAAACCTGACGCGTCTACCAGTTCCGCCACGTCCGCACGAAGCAACCCCGGTGGACGAAACCCCGCGCACCGGGCGGATGCCACGACGCACATCCGCGATTGATTCTATGATCGCAACATGGTTGGAGAGGCGAGACCGGGCTATGAGCTCTGGCGACCGAACCGCGCGAAGGCTTCTTCGCAGCTCACGCGCTTCGTGCTCATGCTGCTGCTGGTCGCGTCGATCGCCCTGATGCTGCTGGTCGTGCTAGGTGGTTGGTCGCTGCTCACGGGTGGCACTTTGTGGGGCGTGATCTCGCTGATCATCGTCTTCGTCTACGTGGTCCTGACGATCATGGTCGGACGGTGGAGCCGCGGCGCGGTGACCCTCAGCGTAGCCATCGCCGTACTCATGCTGATCTTCAGTTCGATCGGATTCGAGTCGTGGTTCGCCAGGGACAAGGCTGACTTCGCCGAGGCCGCGTTGCCCTCGGACCTGATCGGGCTGTTCGTATTCCTGATGATCCCGGTCCAGATCGCCGTCGCCGTGGTGGCCTCGATCGCGATCAAGCAGGAGTGGCACGTCGAGGAAGAGCGGCCGATCGGATCCGGCGACGGCGGCGCCGTCGCGGAGACTCCCGGCCCGGCGTCACCAAGCGCAGCGTAGTGGGGCCGCAGACCCCGGACGCCCGTCCGGCGCACCGGGCGGCGGCCCCGATCCTCCATAGACTTCCCTTCTCTGCGGCGGTGGCGGAACTGGTATACGCGATGGATTCAAAATCCATTGCCCGCAAGGGCATGTGGGTTCGATTCCCACCCGCCGCATGAGTCGAGAGGCAGCCCTGGAGACCCCCGGAAACAGGAACAGACCACCGACCGGCATCGCCGGCAGCGACGCCGAGCGGCAGGCCGCCAACCGCCTGGCCGAGGAACTGCGCGACCGGGGCCGGACGGCCTCCGTCGAGTCGGTATCCGCGAGGCTGGCGTCTGGCTGGATCACCTCGCTCCACGCACTGCTGGCCCTGGCCGGCGGCCTGCTGGCGATTGCCTACCCGCTCGCCGGAGCGGCACTCTGCCTGATGGCCGCATTCTCGTTCTACTCGGAGCGTGCGCTCGGCTCGCCGCTTCTCGGCCGGCTGGCTCCGAGCCGTGCGACCCAGAACGTCCTCTCCCCTCCCCCGGGCCCGGCCTGGTCCGAAGTCGAGGTGGTGCTCTGCGCCGGGTACGACCTCGAGCGCTCGCATCCTGTCGGAGAGTGGCTGAGCCGGCGCTTCTCGGGCCGCCTGACCGTCGACCGGATCACTTTCTGGGCAGGGATGGTCCCGGTCTTCCTCGCTGCCATGCTCAACGTCGCGGCGATCGAGAGCGTCGCCGTCCAGGTCCTCCAGCTGCTCGGCTCGGCCGTGCTGCTCGCCGTGACCGCCGCCCAGGTAGACGCCTGGCTCGCCGACGATCCCGAGGCTGACGAAGCCGACCTCGAAGCGAGCCGCGACATGCTCGCCGTGCTCGACGAGCTGCAGGACGAGCCGGGCGCGGACCCTCCCGTCGCCATATGCCTGTTCGGCGCCGAGACCCGGTTCGCGGCAGGTGCTTCCGCCTTCTTCGCACAGCGGTCGAACCCGATCGAGACCAACCCGGTCCTGGTCAACTTCGTTCGCGCGGCCGAGCGGGGACCGGACCCGCGCTCGAACCCGCCGGTTCTGCTGACCGCGAAAGAGGGCGACCTCGCCACGCTGCGGATGAGCTTCGAACTCGGGTCCGAAAGCCCGCTCAAGCCCGAGCGCGCGATCCTGCGACGCACCACGAGCGCGCTGGTCGCCCGCAGGAGAGGTCTGAGGGCGACGACGGTGGTGGGACGCGGCGAAAGGTCCACCGGCCTCGGTCTGGACCTGGTCGAGCAGGCCTTCGAAGACAGCGAGGAGGCTCAGAGTTGAGCGGGGTGCAGCCAACGCCGCTGTGGGAGCCGTCGGCCGAGATGGTCGAATCCTCGCGGCTGCACTCCTATCTCGGCTGGCTCGATTCCGAGCGGGGCCTCCGTTTCGACGGCTACCACGAGCTCTGGAAATGGTCGGTCGACGATCCGCACGCATTCTGGGGGTCGATCTGGGACCACTTCGAAGTGATGGCCTCGGGCCGCGCCGAGGCGGTCACCGACGGCAGTCCGATGCCGGGGACCCGGTGGTTCGAGGGCACCAGCCTCAACTATGCCGAGCACATCTTCAGGGGCCGGGACGACGGCTCCATCGCGATCCTGGCCGCCTCCGAGAAACGCAGCCTCCACGAGGTTCCCTGGGGAGACCTGCGCCGGCGGGTCGCCGACGCCGCGGCCGGTCTGAAGTCGCTCGGCGTCGGGACCGGCGACCGGGTCGCCGCCTACATGCCGAACACCGAGGAGACGATCATCGCCTTCCTGGCGACCGCCAGCCTCGGGGCCGTCTGGTCGAGCTGCTCCCCGGACTTCGGGGCGAGTGCGGTCTCCGACCGGTTCAAGCAGATCGAACCGAAGGTCCTGCTCGCGGTCGACGGCTACGACTACGGTGGCCGCGGATTCGACCGACGGGAGGTCGTCTGCGAACTGGCCGCGGCGATGCCTTCGGTCCGGCAGGTCGTGGTCCTCCCCTATCTGTCCGACGGCGGGGCGGCCGCCGGCGGCGCGCTGCCTGCGGGCCTGCCGGACGGCGCGATGTCGTGGCAGGACCTTCTCGAGACCGCGCCGGGCACGGAACTCACCTTCACCCGAGTGCCGTTCTCGCACCCCCTCTGGATCCTCTATTCGTCGGGCACGACCGGGTTGCCGAAGGCGATCGTGCAGGGGCAGGGCGGGATCCTGCTCGAGCACCTGAAGAAGATGAACCTCCACCTCGATGCGAGGTCCGGCGACCGGGTTTTCTGGTTCACCACGACCGGCTGGATGATGTGGAACTTCCTCGCTTCGTGCCTGCTCACCGACGCGGCCATCGTTCTGTACGACGGCAACCCGGGCCACCCCGACATGGAAACCCTGTGGCAGCTGGCAGCCGATGCCGGGGTCACATGTTTCGGGACCTCGGCCTCCTACATCGCCGCCTGCATGAAGGCCGGCCTCGAGCCGGCCGGCGGGCGCGATCTCTCCCGCCTGAGGTCGGTCGGATCGACCGGCTCCCCACTCGCCCCCGAGGGCTTCGACTGGATCTACGACCAGCTCGGTGACGAGACGTGGCTTTTCTCGACCAGCGGCGGGACCGACCTGTGCACCGCCTTCGTGGGAGGCGTGCCGATCCTGCCGGTCTACCGCGGCGAGCTCCAGGGCCGGGCGCTCGGTGCGGCCGTCGAGGCCTGGGACGAGGACGGCAATGCGCTGACCGGAGAGGTCGGTGAGCTTGTGATTACGGAGCCGATGCCGTCGATGCCGCTCTTTCTCTGGGGCGATGAAGACGGATCGCGCTACAGGGACAGCTACTTCGACACTTACCCCGGAGTCTGGCGCCACGGCGACTGGATCGAGATCACCGATCGCGGGACCGCGGTCATCTACGGCCGGTCCGACTCGACGATCAACCGTGGCGGCATCCGCATGGGCACGAGCGAGATCTACCGCGCGGTGCTGGCCGACGACGACATCGTTGATGCGCTCGTCGTGGACATTCCCCGTCCGGGCACCGAAGGCTGGATGCCGCTCTTCGTGGTCCTGGCAGAAGGCGCCGAGCTCGACGACGACCTGCGGTCCCGCGTCGCCAGGGAAGTGCGTGAGTACTGCTCGCCCCGCCACGTGCCGAACGAGATGATCGCGGTCGAGGCCGTGCCGCGGACCCTCAGCGGCAAGGTGCTGGAGGTGCCGGTCAAGCGCATCCTGACCGGAACGCCGGCCGACAAGGCCGCCAGCCGGGACTCGCTGGCCAACCCCGAGAGCCTCGACTTCTTCGTCGAATACGCGAAGACGCTGACCTAGGCCGTACGGCCACGCCCGCCACGGGATTCGTAACCGGTCGAGACCAGCGACGCCATCGCCAGCGCCGCCCAGAAGCCGACCACCATGATCGCTCCCGCTACGTCGCTCAGGTAGTGCCAGCCGGCGATCACGACGCCGGCCCCGACCAGCAGTCCGTAGGCCAGGCCGACCAGTCCGGCCGACCGGCGCCGGTCCGGCGGCGCGGTCAGCCACAGGGCGAAACCGACGGAGAAGGCGGCCGTGGTGTGGCCGCTCGGGTAGCCGATCTCGATCGGGTACGTGGCACCGAGTTCGCCCTGCAGCCGGGGGTGCGAGAGCGCGACCTTCATCAGCTGGGTCGTGGCGTTGGCCAGCACGATCACGGCGAGACCGGCGGTGAGGTGGGCCGGCCGGCGCCAGTGGAAGCCGAGCCCGACCAAGACCGCGGTCAAGAGCAGGAGGGGTCCGCCGTTGGCGAGGTCCGAGGCCGCGTCGGCCACGGCTTCGGTGCGCGAACCTTCGGCCGCGAGCAGCTTCGCCGTGGCCCTGGCGTCGAAGTCGTTGAAGCGGTCCGACCCGTAGAACATCAGGGCGAGCAGCGCCACTCCGGCCGCACACAGCATCCGCCAGCACGATCAGGGTTACGACCTGTGTTCTTCGCGAATGCATCGGATCAATCTAGACGTCGGCGCTCATGTGCCTGTCGGCGAAGTTGATGGAGTCGAATGTGTGTCTGTGAGGCACATGATCGACTCCATCGCCGGGATCCGGCGGCACGGGAGCACCCCGGGCCCTGCCGGCTCACGCGTCCGGGTCAGGCGGGCGTGATCGGGTTGCGGCGCTCGGTGAAGGAGCGGTCGCGGCCGCGCGCAGAACGGAACCTCGCGATCAGCTCGCCACGAAGCTCCTGCGGCCTGATCACCGCGTCCACGACCATCTCCGAGGCCAGGTGGAGCAGGTCGACGCCCTCGGCGTACTCGGCACGCCTGGCGGCGATGAAGGCCTCTCGCTCGGCCTCGTCCTCGATCGCCTGGATCTGGTTGAAGTAGACCGCGTTGACCGCGGCCTGCGGACCCATTACCGCGATCGACGCATTGGGCAGGGCGAGGCAGCAGTCGGGCTCGAATGCGGGCCCCGCCATCGCGTAGAGCCCGGCTCCGTAGGCCTTGCGCACGATCACCGAGATCTTCGGCACTGTCGCCTCGGAGACGGCCGAGATCATCTTCGCGCCGTGGCGGATGATCCCCTGCTTCTCGACCGCGGTGCCGATCATGAAACCGGGGACGTCGGCCAGGAAGAGCAGCGGCACGTTGAAGGCGTTGCAGGTGCTGATGAAACGCGCCGCCTTGTCCGCCGAGTCGACGAACAGCACGCCTCCCTTCTGCCGTGGCTGGTTGGCGACGACGCCGACCACCTTGCCGTCGAGGCGTCCGTATCCGACGATCAGCTCCTTCGCCCAGCGCTCGTGGACCTGGGTGAAGGAACCCGCGTCGAGCAGCGTGTCGAGGTAGTCCCGCATGTCGAAGGGCTGGTTCTCGTCGGCCGGCACGATGTCGTCGAACGGTGTCTTCGACGCGGGTTCGGCGGCTTCGGCCGCCGGCGGCTCCTGCCGCCAGTTGCCCGGCATGTAGGACAGGTAGCGGCGCCCGGTCTCGATCGCCTCCTCGTCGGACTTCGCGAGGAAGTGCCCGCAGCCGGACTTCGAAGTATGCATCTTCGCCCCGCCCATCTCTTCGAGGGTGACGGTCTCTCCGATCACCATCTCGGCCATCCGGGGCGAACCGAGGTACATCGAGGCGTTTCCGGATCGCATGATGACGACGTCGCAGAAGGCGGGGATGTAGGCGCCGCCGGCCGCGCTCGGGCCGAACAGCAGGCAGACCTGCGGTACCCGTCCCGACATCTTCACCTCGTTGTAGAAGATCCGGCCGGCGCCGCGGCGCCCGGGGAACATCTGCACCTGGTCGGTGATGCGCGCGCCCGCGGAATCGACGAGGTAGATCATCGGAATCTCCAGCTTCAGCGCGCGTTCCTGGATTCGCAGGATCTTCTCGACCGTCTTCGGCCCCCACGAGCCGGCCTTGACGGTCGGGTCGTTCGCCATCAACGCGATCGGCCTGCCCCCGACCGTCGCCGTTCCGGTGACCACGCCGTCGGCGCCGAGGCCCTCCCTGTCCCAGTTGGCCAGCAGTGCGTCTTCGACGAAGCTGTCTTCGTCGGTCAGCAGCGCCACACGCTGGCGGACCGGCAGCTTGCCCTGGTCGGCCGTCTTCTGGTGATGGCGGTCCGGACCACCGCCCAGGGCGGCGGCGAGCGCGGGATCGAGGTCGATCTTGCTCAAGCCGTCAGCCCCGTTGTCACCCGCGCCGGGTGCCCTACAGCCCCGGGTTGACCGGGACCGGCTTCTCGCCCGAGTAGTCGTAGAAACCGCGGCCCGACTTGACGCCGTAGAAGCCCGCGGCGACCATCTTGCGCAACGTCGGCGGCGCGGCGAAGCGCCGCTCGCGGAACTCGTCGAACATCACGTTGGCGATCGAGGCCAGCGTGTCGAGCCCGACGAAGTCCGACAGGGTCAGCGGTCCCATCGGGTGCCCGGCGCCGGCCTTCATCGCGTTGTCGATCTCTTCGATCGACCCGATTCCCTCTTCGAGGCCACGGATGCCGTCGAGCAGGTAGGGGACCAGCAGCCGGTTGACGATGAATCCCGCCTTGTCCTTGGTCTCGACCGTGGTCTTCTTCAGGCTGGCACCGTAGGCGAGCCCCACCTCCATCGCCTCGGGCGAGGTGGTCACCGACTGGATCACCTCGAGCAGCGGCATGCGCTGGACCGGGTTGAAGAAGTGGAGCCCGAGGAAGCGGTCGGGGCGCGAGGTGACCGCTGCCTGGTCGATCACCGGCAGCGAGGACGTGTTGGTCGCGAAGAAGGCCTCGCCCTTGGCGATTTCGTCAACCTGCTTCCAGAGATCGAGCTTCATCGCCAGGTCCTCGGTGATCGCCTCGATCACGAGGTCGCATTCTGCGAATTCGTGGGGATGGAGCGTCGCTGTGATGCGCGCGCGGATCGCGTCGGCGTCGGACTGCTCCAGCTTGCCCTTCTCGACCGCGCGGCCGAGCTGCTTCTCGATCTTGCCGATGCCGTTGTCGAGCTTCTCCTGCGTGAGCTCGGTCACGACCACGTCGTAGCCGGCCTCGGCACTCACCTGGGCGATGCCGTGTCCCATCAGGCCGCAACCGGCGACGCCTACCTTCTTGATCTCCATCGAGGGCTCCTCCGCGTAGAAGTTCCACGCCCGGCTGGCCCGGGCGACCGGCATGGGAGCCTAACGGGGATCCGGGCCCGGGGTAAGCCTGCCGCCCGGGCCGGCCCGGTGCCTATTGGGTCAGGCCTCCGCGCCCAATTCGTCGAATCGCCGCTTCATCTCGACACCGAGGGCCTGCAGGCCGTTCATCGGCCGCACCATGACCGTCATCTCATCGATCAGCCCGCTCGCTGCGAACCCGAGTATGTCCACCCCCTGGACCTGTAGTTCGCCGACCTTCGCCTCGAACATCAGGACCGCGACGTCTCCTGTCTCGACCTGGCTGATGTAGTGGAAGTCGTCCAGGATCTCGATGACGTTGCTGAGGATGAAGCGCAGTACTTCGGTCCCCTGGTAGGGCTTGAAGAAGACCGGGCTGCGAAAGACGACGTCCTCACTGAAAAGTCCTTCGGCGGCATCGATCTGTTTGGCCTCTGCTGCTGCCCTGAATGCATCGCTCTTCATGAAACCAGCCTAGTGCCCCGGCATCGGGCGGGTCAGTCCGCGGGGTGCCAGTCGACCGGTCCGGCCCTCAGCACGTGGGAGCCGAGCGGCCGCCCGAGGACCTGCTGCGCCGCTGACGAGGCTTCGATCAGCGCTTCGAGGTCCACCCCGGTCTCGATCCCCATCTCGCCGATCATCGAGACCACGTCTTCGGTGGCGACGTTTCCGGTCGAACCCGGGGGCACCGGGCAGCCGCCGAGCTCACCGAAGCTCGACTCGAAGGAGTCCACGCCCTCCTGCAGGGCCGCGAGCACGTTGGCGAGACCCTGCCCGCGCGTATCGTGAAAATGGGCGGTCACCTCGGTCCCGTCGAGCCGGTCGAGCGCGTCGGCGAAGAAGCTCCGGACCTGGAGCGGATTCGCCATGCCGGTCGTATCGCCGAAGCCGACCTCCTGGCATCCGGCGTCGCGTAGTCGTCCGACGATTGCGAGCACCCGTTCGGGGTCGACACGGCCTTCGTACGGGCATCCGAACGACGTCGCGACGATCCCGGTGCAGCGCAGGCCGGCCTCGCGGGCTACCGGGATCGTCTGCTCGAGGCCCGCCAGCGACTCCTCGATCGAGCGGTTGACGTTCCTGCGGTTGTGGGTCTCCGAGGCCGACAGGAAGAAGCTGGCCTCGTCGAAGCGGTCCTTTCGCTCGAGCGCGCGGTCGAGGCCGCGCCGGTTCGGGATCAGGACCGAAAAGGAGACGCCTTCGCGACGGGTGATCCCGTCGAGCACCTGGTCGGCGTCGGCGAGCTGCGGGATCAGGTCGGGACGCGTGAACGAGGTTACTTCGATGCGCCTGAGACCGGTGGCCGAGAGCATGTCGATCAGCCGGATCTTCTCCGCGGTCGCAATCACCTCGGGCTCGTTCTGGAAGCCGTCGCGCGGCCCGACCTCGCGGATCCTGACCGACCGCGGCAGCGAATTCGGGTCTGCGCCGGCCACCGGAGCCTCAGTCCGAACCGGGAGGCGGCACGTGGATGGCGCGACGCTCGTGGATTCCGGTGCCGATCACGCGATCCCCCTCCCTGACCTCGACCGAGAACCTGAACTTGCGGTCCTCCATCACTTCGTCGAGCCGGGCCCAGGCGACGCATTCGGCGCCTTCGAAGGCCCCGGCGACGTGCTTGATCGAGACCTCGAACCCGACCGTGGCCGTCTGCTCCGGCAACTCCGGCTGGACCAGCATGGTCGCGTTGTGCTCCATCATGCCGATCATCCCGGGGGTCGAGAGGACACCGACGCTGAGCGTTCCGCCGACGTCGGTCATCAGCAGCCCTCCCACGGTGAAGGATTCGGTCCGTTCGCTTCCGATCAGGTCTGCAGGCGCCATGGTCCCAAGGATAGGTGGACCGGCGAAGCGAGGGCGTCGCCGGTCGCGCCAGGGCTTAGACTGCGCCGCGTGAGCGAGAACGGCGACACACCCGTCATCCCCATCCTCGGCGGCACCGGAGCACTCGGAAGCGGCCTCGCCAGACGCTGGGCCGCAAGTGGCGCGAAGGTCGTGGTCGGGTCTCGTGATGCCGGGCGGGCCAGGGAGGCGGCCGGGAAGGATGCGTCGGCGGCCGGTGGCGAAGTGGTCGGAATGAAGAACGAAGAGGCCGCGACCCAGGCGGAGATCGTCTTCCTGACCGTTCCGTTCCGCAACCAGTCGGAATACATGACCAACCTCAGGCACGTCCTGCGCGAAGGCCAGATCCTGGTCGACTGCTCGGTCCCGCTCGCAGCGGCGATCAGCGGCAAGGCCACCCGCACGATCGGAGTCTGGCAGGGCTCGGCCGCCCAGCAGGCCCAGGAGATGGCGCCGGACGGGGTGACGGTCGTATCCGCCCTCCATACGGTCAGCGCATCGAACCTCGCCGATCTCGACCACGAGCTCGGAGAGGACATACCGGTCTGCGGAGACCGCAAGGCCGACAAGGCCAGGGTCGCCGGACTGATCGACCGCATCGACGGCCTGCGTCCGGTCAACGCGGGATCGCTCGAGACCTCACGCATCGTCGAGCAGCTGACACCGCTGCTCATCTCGATCAACATCCGCTACAAGACCCACGCCGGCATCAGCTTCACCGGGCTGCCCGACGGCGATCCGTTCTCGTGAAGACGGTCCTCCTGGCAGGGGGGACGGGCGGTGCGAAGCTCGCGGCCGGCATGCAGGAGACCGTCGGCGAAGAGCTCAGCGTGATCGCGAACACCGGCGACGACATCGAGACGCTAGGGGTATACGTCTCGCCGGACCCGGACCTGATCACGTACTGGCTCTCCGGCGAGATCGACCAGGCCCGGGGCTGGGGAATCAAGGACGACACGTTCAAGGTCTACGAGCGGCTCACCCGCTTCGGAGTGCCGCACTGGTTCTCGCTGTCCGACCTCGACCTCGCCGCCTGCCTCTACCGCCGCGACTTCATCGCCGAAGGAGGAAGGCTGACCGACGCAGCGGCCCAGATCGCACGCGGCCTCGGGGTGAAGGCGGCCGTGCTCCCGATGTGCGACGAGCCGGTCCGCACCCGAATCCTCAGCGAAGGCGCGTGGCGCGGGATCCAGGAGTACCTGATCCTCGACGGGGGTCGTCCGGCGGTGGAGGGGATCGAGCTCGAGGGAATCGCCGGGTCGGCACCCACTCCGGAGGTCCTCGAGGCCGTGTCAGAAGCAGAGTTGATCGTGGTCGGCCCCTCGAACCCCGTGATCAGCATCGGTCCGATCCTCGCGGTGCCGGGAATGCGGGACGCGCTATCGGAGGCCGAAGCGCCCGTGGTCGCCGTCAGTCCCTACGTGGCCGGCAAGGTGGTGAAGGGTCCGACCGACAACTTCATGCGCGCGCTCGGCCGGCCGACGACAGCCGCCGGCGTCGCGTCGCTGTACGAAGGGCTGATCGACGCGATGATCCTCGACGCCGACGACCCCGACGAGCCGCCGCCGGGAATTCGCTGTTTTTCCACGCCGACGCTCATGCACTCCGCCGAGAGCCGGGCCTCCGTGGCGCGCGCCGTGCTCAAGGTCGGCAGGAAGCTGATCGAGGGTTGAACTGCGTCGCGGTGGTGACCGCCAAGCGCTTCGGCCAGGCGAAGCAGCGTCTGGCCGTCGCGGTCGAAGAAGAGCTGAGGACCGAACTGGTCGCCGCGATGCTTGCCGACGTGCTCGATGCGATCGCGGAGTCGCGAATGGTCAGCAGCACGATCGTGGTCACAGGGGAACCTGTCGCCGCCGGCCTGGCGCGGGAAGCGGGCGCCGAGGTGGTCGAGGACCCCGAGGACGCCAGCCACTCTGAGGCGGCCGTACTCGGAGTCGAACGCGCCGTCCGGACCGGTGCGGACGGTGTCGTCCTGCTGCCGGGCGACTGCCCGCTGCTCGACCCGCGTGAACTCGATCACCTGCTCACCGGGCTGCCGGACCCGTTCGTGACGATCGTGCCCGATCGTCACGGAACCGGCACCAACGCCCTCGTGCTCGTCCCGCCCGCCGTGATCAGCCCCGCCTTCGGCGAAGGAAGCTGCGAGCGCCACCAGAGGATCGCCCGCGATGCCGGCGTGCCCCACGCGGTGGAGGAGATTGCCACGCTCGGTCTCGACCTCGACACGCCGGCCGACATCGTCGCGCTGACCACGAGGCTGGACCTCAAGGGCGGCCGTGCGTCGAACACCTCCAGGGTCCTCGGGATCTAGGTGGCCCGGCTCGGCGACGACATCCTGATCAGGCCTCTGTCCGGGCTCCCCGAGGTGCGACCCGGGGACGACCTGCCCGCTACGCTCGCCGCACTGGGCCGGCTCGAGGACGGAGACGTGCTTGCGGTGTCCCAGAAGGTCGTCTCCAAGCAGGAGGGCCGGGTCGTGAACCTGGACGACGTCGAGCCCGGCCCCGGGGCGGTGGCGCTCGCGGCCGAGCTCGACCGCGACCCGCGGCTGGTCGAGCTGATCCTCGGGGAGAGCGCCCAGGTCGTCAGGAAGGACCCGGGTCGCGGAATCCTGATCACCGAGACCCGTCACGGCTTCATCTGCGCCAATGCCGGCATCGACTCGTCGAACATGCCGGGCGACGGCAACGTCGCCCTGCTGCCCGAAGACCCGGACGGTTCGGCGCGCAGGCTGCGCGCGGGTATCGCAGACGCCTGCGGAGTGAGCCCGGCGGTCGTGATCTCGGACTCCTTCGGCCGCGCGTGGCGCCTCGGACAGGCGGAGGTCGCGATCGGCTGCGCCGGCATCGAGCCGCTCGACGACTGGCGCGGCCGAGCCGACTCGCAGGGCCGGGAGCTGGCCGCGACGCTGATCGCCACCGCCGACCAGATCGCCGCCGCAGCTGACCTCGGACGCGACAAGAGAAGCCGGACCCCGGCCGTGCTGATCCGCGGACTTGCGCATCTGGTCACCGAAGCCGACGGGCCGGGCTGCCGTGGGCAGCTCAGGCCGGCCGACGAAGACCTGTTCCGCTGACCCCGAACGGCGTGGCATGATCGGCCCATGGCGGTGATCGAATATTCAGCGAATGTCTCGCTCGACGGATTCATCGAGGACGCGGATGGAGGGCTCGCCTGGGGCGAACCGAGCGAACAGGTCCACCGCTACTGGAACCGGCTGACCGACGAATCCGCCGGCACGGTCATGGGCCGCCGTCTGTACGAGACGATGATTCCTTTCTGGTCCGACGCCGTGGCCGATCCACAGGGCCCCGATCACGTAGACGATTTCGCCCGGATCTGGATGTCGAAACCGCGCCTGGTCGCCTCCCGGACCCTGGAGTCGGTCGGCGGCGGCTGCGAGCTGATCAAGGGCGATGCGGCAGCCCGTGTAGCCGGACTGCGGTCCGAAGGGTCGGGACTCTGGAGCGTCGGCGGTTCCGAACTCGCAGGCTCGCTCCATCAGGCAGGGCTGGTCGACCGGATACGAATGGTGATAGCGCCCGTGCTGCTCCGTGCCGGCAAGCCGTTCTTCGGTGGGCATTTCGGACGGATGGAGCTGAGGCTGATCGAGAGCGAGACCTTCGACTGCGGATCACAGATGCTGCTCTACGAAACGGGCTGAACCTCGAGGACCAGCGAGCCCTCGACCCGGCCCGCCCGCAGGTCGTCGAGCGCCTGCTGCGCCCACTCCAGCGGATATGCCTTGACCTCCGTCTTCACCCCGGCCCGGGCCGCCTCCTCGAGCAGTCCGTCGCCGTCGGCCCGGGTCAGGTTGGCGACCGAATGCAGGCTGCGCTCCTCCCAGAGCAGTTCGTACGGGAACGACGGGATGTCGCTCATGTGGATGCCGGCGCTGACGATCCTGGCGCCCGGCGCGCCGGCCTTCAGCGCTTCAACCATCAGCGGTCCGACCGGGGCAAAGACGATCGCCGCGTCGAGGGGTTCGGGCGGGTCCTCGTCCGACCCGCCGGCCCACTCCGCACCCAGCGAGCGGGCAAATTCCGCGGTGCGCTCGTCTCCGGGGCGCGTGAACGCGAAAACGCGCCGGCCCTGGGCAACCGCGATCTGGCAGAGGATGTGAGCCGAGGATCCGAAGCCGTAGAAACCGAGCCTCTGTCCGTCCCCGGCGATCCGCAGCGCGCGGTATCCGATCATCCCTGCGCACAGCAGCGGAGCCACCTCGAGGTCGCCGATCGCCGGCGGCAGCGGATAGCAGTAGCGCTCGTCGGCGACGGCGAACTCGGCGTAGCCACCGTCACGCGTATAGCCGGTGAAGACGGCCCTCGGACACAGGTTCTCCCGTCCCGAGCGGCAGTACTCGCACTCTCCGCAGGTCCAGCCGAGCCACGGCACGCCGACCCGCTGGCCGGGCTCGAAACGATCGGCGCCCGGCCCGCCTGCCTCGACCGTCGCCACGATCTGGTGGCCCGGGATGAGCGGCAGCTTCGGATGCTCGAGCTCTGCGTCGATGATGTGGAGGTCGGTCCGGCAGACACCGCAGGTCCTGACTCTCAGCAGGACCTCCCCCGGCCCCGGCGAGGGAACCTCGACCTCGACCGGCTTCAGATCGCCGGGCCGGCTGTCGAGGACCATCGCCTTCATCTCAGCCTCCGGCGGACCCCGCGACCACGAGCGCAGGCTCAGGTCCGCGGCCGTCAACTCCGATCGCGTCGGCCGACGAATCGGGCCAGGCGCGAAGGATCCGGTAGCCGGTGTCGCGCTGGGCCGCCCGGCGACCGGCCCGGTGGGCCGCGCCGATCAGTTCGTCGATCTCAAGCCTGACCCCGTGCTGGGAACCGGCCATGCGGGAGATGCTCTCTTCCATCAGCGTGCCGCCGAGGTCGTTCACGCCCCACCTCAGGGCCTCGGTGGCCCCCTCGAGGCCCATCTTGACCCAGCTCGCCTGAAGGTTGGTGATCGAGCGGCCCAGGCCGAGCCTGAAGGCCGCCGTGTGCTTGAGGTTCTCCTCGATCGAGATCTCCTCCACGCCGTGGGTCCGGCCGAGCAGCGTGTTGAACGGGATGAAGCTGAGCGGGACGAACTCCGTGATGCCCCCGGTCCGTTCCTGGAGGGACCTCACGACATCGATGTGGCGGGCCAGCTCGCGCGGCTCCTCGATGTGACCGAACATCACCGTGGAGGTCGAGTTGAGGCCGGCGGCATGGCTCGCTTCGATGATCTCGACCCAGCGAGCGGCGGGAAGCTTGTTCGGCGAGATCCGCTGTCTGACTCCGTCATCGAGCACCTCGGCCGCGGTCCCGGGAGTCGAGCCGAGACCGCAGTCGATCAGGTACTCGAAGACCTCGGCCGGCGGCAGCCCGGAGACCTCGCACATGTGGTCGATCTCCATCGGTGAGTAGGCGTGGAGGTGGATCCCCGGGGCGACGCTCTTCGCCAGCCTGAGCCAGCCTCCGTAGTCCTCCAGCGTGAGTTCGGGGTGGATCCCGCCCTGCATGCAGATCTCGGTCGCACCGAACTCGACCGCCTCTTCGACGCGCGCCACGAAGTCGGCCTCCGTGGTCTCATATGCGTCAGGTGAGCGGCGACCCTGTCCGAAGCCGCAGAAGGCGCAGCCGACCGTGCAGATGTTGGTGAAGTTGATGTTGCGGTTGACGACGAAGGTCGCCGTGTCACCGGCCAGCTCGGCTCTGAGCGAGTCGGCGGCCACGCGCATCGTCTCGATCACCTCCGGCCGCGTCTCGGCGAACAGGGCGGTGAGTTCGTCCTCGCTCAGCCTCTCGCCCTCGCGGCCCTTGGCGATGGCCTCGAAGGCGAGGCCCGGGTCGATCTGCTCGTCGCTGATCCGGCCCGATCCCAGCCGCGGGATGAAGCTCCAGTACCTCAGCTTGATCACGTCGAGCACACCCTGCTCCATCCACTCGGCGTTCATGTACTTCGGGTAGACGCAGAGCCGCTCGGTCAGGGCCTGGCCACGGGGGGCGAGTTCCTTGCGGACCTGGTTGGGGCTCGGGAACGGGTGCTCGGGCGAGATGTGGTCGCCGTTGGCCGACAGGCCGCCGAGGTCGCTCGCACCGGCGTCGATCAGCTCCGGCCACGAGTCCGAGAGGTTCGGAGGCACCTGGACGCCGACGTCGGGCATCAGGCGGGACGTCTCGGAGATGAGGAACTTCAGGTCGTCGATCGAGATCGGGCAGGCCCAGTCGGGCAGAGGCACTTCCCGGCCTTCCGCATCCGGTCCGGATGCCGTCGCGGCCAGACCGGTGTCGAGACTCGCGGTGGCGACGGGACCGCCCCGCCAGCGACTGTCCGAAGCCTTGGCGGCGATGTCTGCGGGTTCCTGCCCGTAGTAGCGGGGATGCGGCACGAAGTTCTGGATGATCACTTCCTGGATGTGGCCGTAGCGCAGCTGGAGCCGGGCGATCGCTTCGAGCGACTCGATGCGCTCCTCCGGCGTTTCCCCGATGCCGACGAGGATCCCGGTCGTGAAGGGGATCTTCAGCCGGCCCGCAGCCTCGATCGTGGCCAGCCGGTGGGCCGGGTGCTTCGTCGGTGAGCCGGCGTGGACCGTCTGCATCAGGCGCTCCGAGCTCGACTCGAGCATCAGTCCCTGGGAGGCGGTGACCTCGCGCAGACGGGCCAGGTCGCGTTCCGGGACCGCGCCGATGTTCGTATGCGGCAGGATGCCGCGCTCGAGCGCACGCTCACAGGCCCATACGACGTAATCGGTGAAGTCCTCGTGGCCCCAGGACTTCAGCTTCGCGGCGACTACCGGGTTAACTTCCGGCTTCTCGCCGGTCAGGAAGAGCAGTTCCTTGGCCCGGCGCCTGACGGCTTCGTCGAGCCTGCGCTCGACCTCCTCGGGCGGGTGGACGTGGGCCTGATGCGTCGCGAAGGCGCAGTACTTGCAGTAGCACTGGCAGGTCCGCGACAGGGAAATCGTGTAGTTGCGGGAGAAAGTGATCCGGCGCATCTGACAGGCAACCTAGCGCAGCCGATCACGGTACCGGCGCATGCAAAGGAAGGGGGCCGCATCGCGGCCCCCTTTCCAGCATGCTGTTTCGCGCCCGGGGGGCGCGGCAGGCTCAGGACTGGGTGCCCGGGGCCACCCCGGTCTCCTCGGAAGCATCGGTACCGGAAACCACGAACCGGTAGAAGAGGAAGGCGAGCGCACCACCGACCAGCGGGGCGAGCACGTAGACCCAGGCGTCGGCGAATTCGCCGGAAACCAGGGCCGGGCCGAACCAGCGTGCCGGGTTCACCGAAGCGCCGGTCAGCGGTCCGAAGACCATGCCGATCGCAGCGAAGGTGAGGCCGATCGCGAGCGGGGCCCATTCCTTCTTGGCCCGGATCCCGAGTGCCACGGCGAGCACGGTCAGGACGAGCAGGAAGGCGCCGAGAGCCTCGACGATGAAGCCCTGGGTGGCACCGCCGAGCAGAGGGCTGATCTGCGCCGCACCGTAGTCCGAAGCGCGACCCTCGTCCTCGAGCAGGCCCTTGGTCAGCAGCGCTCCGAGCACGCCGCCGGAAAGCTGGGCGAGCACGTAGATGACCGCGTCGACCGGTGCGATCTTCTTCATCAACGCGGCACCGAAAGTGACGGCCGGGTTGAAGTGGCCACCGCTGGCGATGCCGATTCCGATGATTAGCACGCACAGGATGAAGCCGTAGGTCAGTCCGACGACCGCGAAATCAGACCCGAACTGGGCCGTATCGCCCGCAGCGATGAAGAGAACTCCGACGGCGGTAATGAAGAAGACGAGGAAAAACGTCCCGACGAGTTCTGCGATGTATGCGGAAAGACCGCGATCTTCCATGTAAATCAAACCTCCCGTGGCGTGTGTACGTGGCTTCTCACCGTTGGCTGATGAGTGCGGGGCAGTCTAGCCATCCCGCATTTCAGAGCGCTGGCGGGTCGCATTCTGGGATGCATCCGGCGCGAGTCTACCCAGTCGGCGCCGGGCGGCCGTCACAGCAGTCGGTCCACGAGGTCCGGCAGCTCCCGCGCCATCCTCGAGCGCGGGACGACGAGATCGATGCCCGCCGCCTTCGCGGCGTCGCGGGTTTCGACGTCGACGTGCGAATAGAAGCCGAGTACCGGAACCGGCAGCGCCGCGATCTCGGCCGGGTCGGCAGCCTCGAGGTCGCAGACGACGAGAACGGCCCCCGGGGGGAGCTCGACCGGGGACACGGCCCCGACCGGCACCACCTCATGGCCCGCTGCGCTCAGCGAGGCGGCCACGCGGCTGGCGAGCATCAGGTCCGGCACGACGGAGGCGATCGTTGCCACGCGGTGTCCCGGTCAGAGCGAACGGCGGATGCGGAACTCTTCGCGCACGCTCTCCGGCCGGCCCCACATCGGAACGACTTCGGATCGCCCCTCACGGACCTCCCTGAGACGGATCTCACCGGTGAAGCCCCTCGAGTCGAGTTTCTCGAGCGTGCCGATGACGGTCTCGGCAGCGGCGGCGTGACCGAAGCTGTGGGCCACGGGGATCCTCCAGTGCCATTCGGCCTTCGAGTAGGGCTGGGCGTTGATCAGGCTGAGCAGCACGGATCCGTCTATGTAGCGCGATTCGTCATCGATGCGCAGGTCGAACTCGAGGTCGGTCCAGTCGGCCGGAAGCGAGTCGAGAACCTCGCGGAAGTCCTTGGCGAACGGCATGGGCGAAGCCTAGCGGTATCGGCGCCCGCGTAGAATCGGAGACGTGACGACCGAGTTGATACCCGACCTCGACGCCGAGTACCGGCAGATCCGCGAAGAATGCGGGCTGCTGGTCCGGGAGCGCGCGGCGATAGACGTCGAAGGCCCGGAAGCCGGCGAGTACCTCCAGGGGCAGATCACCAACGACGCCGAGGCCCTCGCCCCCGGCAGCGGCTGCTACGCGTTGCTGCTCGACCGCAAGGGGCACATCCAGGCCGACATGCGCGTCCTCAGGCCCGAGACGGACCACTTCCGGATCGACACCGTCCCCGCTGCCGGTCCGGGCCTGCTGAAGCACCTCGACACCTACAGGATCGGACGCCGGGTGGAGGTCCGGGGAGACACCGTCTCGACCATTTCGCTGCTCGGACCGGGCTCGGTCGCTGTCACGGGACTGGCCCCGGGCAACGAGTTCTCCTCGACCCCGGCAACCGTCGCCGGTGTCGGGTGCCGGGCCGTCGCCACCGATGCCGGCATCGACCTGATCTGCCCTCCCGGCGGGGCGCCGGCCGTGCGTGAACAGTTGCTCGCCGACGGGGCCGTACCCGTGTCCGAAGCCGCGGCCGACATCCTGCGCGTGGAAGCGGGCCGGCCTGCCCTCGAGAAGGAAATGGCGAACGGACCGATGCCGGCCGAGGCAGGCGTGGTCGGGCGCGCCGTCGACTTCAACAAGGGCTGCTACATCGGGCAGGAACCCGTCGCCCGCCTCCACTACCGGGGAAAGCCGAACCGCCACCTCCGCGGCCTGCGTCTCGAAGGTCCGGTTGCCGACGGCGACGCCGTGCGGCTCGGCGACCGGGAGCTGGGCACGATCGGCACCGCGGTCGTCTCACCGGCTTCGGGCCGGATCGCGCTGGCGATCCTGCGAAAGGAAGCCGAACCCGGGTCGGCGGTCATAATCGACACCGCCGACGGCCCGGTCGCCGGCACGGTCGTCGAGCTGCCTTTCACCCCGGAGGCGGCGTCTTGAGCGCCCGCCATCAGGGACTGGGAGGCGAGCCGCTCGGCTCGGACAGCCCGCTGTTCGGCGGCCCCGGGGGCGGAAACGGCAACGGTCGGCCCGACGGCGAACCGCCTGCGCCGAAACCGATACCGCCGTGGGACCCGCGGGCGGACGAGTACGCATCAGAGGCCCACGCCGGGGAGATCGAGACACCCGAGCAGGCTGAAGCGGCGCTGGCCGAGCTCAGGGCCCTGCTGCCGGCCGCCGAGTCCGAGCGCAACCTCGACGACTGGGGCCGCTCCGAGCGAGTCGTGTCGCTCGTCGAACCGCTGCTCAACTTCTACTATCGGCGCTGGTTCCGGGTCGAGACGAGCGGTATCGAGAACATCCCGGCCAAGGGCGGGGCACTGCTTGTCTCCAACCACTCGGGAGCGCTGCCTCCAGACGGACCGATGATCATGCAGGCGATCCGGAACGAGCACAGCAACCCGCGGGCGCTCTACATGCTCGGCGAACACTGGTTCAAGGGCTACCCGGGCGTCTCGATGCTGGTCAACAAGATCGGTCTGGTGCCGGCGCACAAGGAGAACGCCCAGCGCCTGCTCCACGACGAGGGCCAGCTCGCGATCGTCTTTCCCGAGGGACAGAAGGCCACGCGCAAGCTCTACTGGCAGCGTTACCGGCTGCGACGGTTCGGAAGGGGCGGCTTCGTGCGCACGGCCATCCGGGCCCGCGTCCCGATCGTGCCGATCGCGCTGATCGGGGCCGAGGAGGCGATGCCGATCTTCGCCCACGTTCCCCTGATGAAGAAGCTGACCGGACTGGTCTACTTCCCGGTGACGCACTCGTTCCCCCACTTCGGACTGGCCGCACCGTTGATGTACATGCCGGCCAAGTTCCGGATCCACTTCATGAAGCCGATCGACATGGCCGAGTATCCGGTCGAAACGGCCTCCGACCCGGCCGAGATACAGGTGATCGCCGAGCGCATCCGGAGGTTGATCCAGGTCGAGCTCGAAGAGATGCTCCAGGACCGCAAGTCGGTCTGGACCGGATGACGCCCCGGGGTCGGGTACATTGCGTCGTGTGAGGGGAACCATGTCCTGCATCGGCTTGCTGGTCCTGGCCGGACTAGTCGTCACCGGCTGCACCGCCGAGAGCCACCCGAACGACCCACGGCCACCCGTTGTGCCCGTCGTCAGCGTCGCAGTCACCGAGGACTCGATCGAGCTCGCGCCACGCGGAGTCGGACTGCCCGGGCAGAGCCCCACGAACATCAACCAGAACCGGGGCGCGCCCGAGAACCAGGGCGACCTGGGCGCACCGCTGGTAGTCAACTTCAGGGTCTCGAACCAGATCCGGCGGGCAGTACCGCTCCGGCTCGAGGGGCCGGTCAACCGCGTCTACCCGCTGGCGCCGGCCTCTCCCGGCTCTTTCCTGGTCGGGCTGGAGACGGGGATATACCGGCTCAGCTCTCCCGCCAGCGCGGGAACGACGCGCCTGCTTGTCGGTCCCAGCCGGATCTCATCCTCCGGCGATCTGCTCACGCCCTGAGCCCCCTGCCGGGCGCGAGCGCCGCCGCGATCTGAGCACCATCCGCGTCAGCACGCCGTACCTCGGCGAGAGCAGCAGGGCCGCGACGAAACAGACCGTCGCGACGAGGCCCATCGCCCCGGCGATCGAGGCGTCGAGGGCGACAGCGGAGCCGTAACCGCCCACCGCGCTGATCCAGCCGACGACCGCGGTCACGACCACCATCGACAGCAGCCGGGCGGTCAGCAGGTAGGCGGTCACCGCGGGCACGATGAGCATCGTCACGACCAGGATCGCCCCGACCGACTCGAATGCCGTCACCGCGGTCACCGCCACCGCGACCAGGACCAACCGCGATATGAGCTTCGGCGAAATCCCGTTGACCGCCGAGAACGTCGGGTCGAAGGTCGAGGCCTTCAGTTCTTTCCAGAAGAGGACCAGCAACAGCAGGTTGGCCAGCGTGACCGCGGCGAGCAGCGGCAATGACCTGACCATCTCGATGCCGAAGACCTCCCACGTGCGAAACGGTGTGAACGCGATCTCGCCGTAGATGGTCGAGTCGAGGTCGAGGTGGACGCCGGACGCGAAGCGCGTCACCCCGATCACGCCGGTCGCGAAGAGAGCCGGGAAGACGAGTGCGATCGCCGCGTCGGTGTGCACGAGGCCGGTATTCCTCAGCATCTCTATCCCGATCACGCAGATGACCGCGAAGAGACCCGCACCCACTATCACCGCCAGCGGCGCCCTCGAGCCGAACAGGATGAAGACCAGCACGATTCCGGGCAGGACGGCGTGCGCTACGGCATCCGACAGCAGCACCTGGCGCCTGAGGACCAGGAACGGACCGAGCAGGCCGCACGAGGTCGCGAGCAGGCCGGCCGTGAGGATGATCGCGAGGTCGTCACTCATCGCCGCCACCGCCTGACAGCCCGATCAACTGCTCGGTCAGATCATCGCCGAGGGTCGCCCGCAGGTCGCGCGGGTCCGGTTCGCGCGCGTCCGGTATATCGAGCCGCCACCCGTGCTCGAGCCATGCGCTCCAGAGTTCCCTCCGGTCGAGCAGCGCATGCACGGCCGCCGCGCCGGCTTCCGAGAGGTGGAAGCGATCGCCGTCCCTTGCCAGCGCTCCGGCCCGGTCGAGGTCCCGCAGCGCACGCCTGACCGTCGCCGCCGGCCGCCCGCTCAGGGTCACCAGTTCGTCGGCTGTCGGGGGCGCACCCGAATGCACAGCGATCTCCAGATCGATCAGCACGCCTTCGTTTGCGGCACGGCGCCGTTCGCGCAACACCCGTCCTGCACGCCAGGCCACGCCGCGTCCCGGGGCGAACAGAACCGCGGCCACGGCCACGGCGAAACCGACCAGCACGATGACGGGGCCGGTCGGCAGTTCGGCCGCATTGGAAAGCAGCGCCCCGGTGGAACCGACGACGGCGCCGACCAGGCCGGACACCAGCAGCAGGGTCCAGAGGCGACCGGTCAGCTGCCTTGCGGTCACGGTCGGGACCACGAGCATCGCGACCATCAGGATCGCCCCCACCGTCCTCACGCCGATCACGATCGCGACGACGAGCATCGCGGTCATCGCCAGTTCCAGCAGCTTCACCGGCAGGCCGATCGATCCCGCGAACTCGAGGTCGAACAGCGCGGCCTTGAGAGGACGGAACGCAGCGGCCACGAACAGCAGCGAGACCAGGCAGAGCAGGCCCATCGCGACCAGGTCCTGCTCCAGCAACCCGGCCGCCTGGCCGAACAGGTAGGTGTCGAGCCCGGCCTGGCTGGAGTTGTTGAAGTTGGCGAGGAAGGTCAGCATCACGATCCCCAGCGAGAAGAAGCCGGTCAGGACCACGCCGATCGCGGCATCGGGCCGCACCCTGCCGGTACGCTCGATCACCAGGATGAGCCCGGCGCCGATCAGGCCGGCCACTGCGGCGCCGACTGCGAGCGTCGCGGCGTCCTTCGCCCCGGTGGCGATGAAGGCGACGCAGACCCCGGGCAGGGTCGCGTGGGAAAGAGCATCACCGACGAGGCTGCGCTGCCGCAGCACGGCGAAGGCACCGAGGACTCCCGCCGCGACCCCGAGAATCACCGCCCCGATCAGCACCACCGAGTCCGTGTAGTCGAGAGGGATCAGGTCGATCAGCCGATCCACGCCGAATCCTCCACCCCCTCCTCGCCGGCCACGCCGCCGTAGGCCCGTCTCAGGGAATCGACCGACAGGGATTCGTCGACGGGGCCGCAGGCCACCGTGCGTACGTTGAGCAGCAGCGCCCAGTCGAAGCGCGAGCGGACCGTGCCGATGTCGTGGTGGACCACGATCGCCGTTCGTCCCTCGCTGCGAAATTCCGAAAGCAGGTCGAGCAGAGCCGACTCGGTCCGCGCGTCGACCCCGGCGAAGGGCTCGTCGAGCATCATCACCGGAGCGTCCTGGGCCAGGGCGCGCGCGATGAAGACGCGCTGGCGCTGGCCGCCGGAGAGCTCACCGATCTGGCGATCCGCGAACCCGGTCATCCGGACCCTTTCGAGCGCCTCATCGACCCGCGCCCGGTCAGATGCGCGCAGCCTGCGGATCCACCCCGCCGAGCGGTAGCGACCCATCTCGACGACCTCCCTCACCGTTATCGGGAAGTCCCAGTCGACTTCGTCGCGCTGGGGCACGTAGGCCACGCGGCCGAGCGCTTCGGCCGCGGGCCGGCCGCTGATCAGCACATGGCCCGCGTCGAGCGGCAGCAGCCCGACGGCGGCCTTGAGCAGGGTCGACTTGCCGGCGCCGTTCGGGCCGACGATCGCGGACAGCGTGCCCGACGGGATCACCGCATCGACATCCCAGAGAACCGGGCGCGAAGAATACGAGGCCGTGAGACGCCGGACCTCGAGGGCGGGCGCCGCCCGGCCTGTGCGCGCGGCTTTCACCCGAGTCCCTCCACCAGCAGGTCCAGGTTCGATTCGAACATTCCGGCCCAGGTTCCTTCGGGCGAGCCGTCCTGTCCGGCGGCATCGGAATACAGCTCGCCTCCGACCACTGCCTCCTGGCCCATGCGGCGGGCCGACGCCAGCACGGCGTCCACGGTCTGCGACGGCACGCTCGACTCGATGAACACCGCCCTCACTCCCCGCTGCGCAATCAGCCGGGCGATCCGCTCGATGTCGGCGGTCGTGGCCTCTGTGGCGGTCGACAGTCCCTGGATCGCAGCCACTTCAACCCCGTACTTCCGGCCGAGGTAGCGAAACGCGTCGTGCGACGTGACCAGTACACGGCGGCGCTCCGGGACCGACGAGAGGCGGCGCTCCGCCTCCCGGTCCAGCGCCATCGCCTTCGCGACGAACTCCCTCGCATTGCGGCGATACCCGGCCTCGCCGGCAGGGTCCACTTCGATCAGCCGGTCGCGCACCGTCCTCGCCGCGACGATCCACAGCGCCGGGTCGAACCAGACATGCGGGTCGTATTCCTCGCCCTCGGGCGCGCCGCCCGGCGCCGCCAGCAGTCTCTGTCGCGGAATGGCCTCGGTCACGGCGAACGCGGGCCGGCTCTCGCCGATCTCCTCGAGTACCTCCTGCATCTTCGCCTCCAGGTAGAGCCCTCCGTAGAAGATCACGTCGGCCTCGCGCAGGTCGTTGACGTCGCCGGCGCTCGCCTTGTACAGGTGAGGGTCCACGCCTGGACCCATCAGCGCACTGACCGAGACCCTGTCGCCGCCGATCTGCCGCACCGTGTCGGTGATGAAATTGGTCGTGGTCACGACCTTCACCGGTCCGTCGCCCTTCGCCTCCAGTCCCGTGCGCTCCCCGATGTTGCCGCAGCCGGCCATCATGACCGCCAGAGTCGCCAACAGGCCCCCGATCTGAAGTGCCCACGGCATGCGCCCACACCGCGATCCGGCCCCGCGTGGGCCGGTGTGGGCTTCGCTCCGGTGAGAATTGTTCGAATACGTAAGCAATTTTTTGAGTCTAGCCTAAAACTCATCCGAATGTAGGATGCCACGGACCTTGAAGAACCCGAGAGGAGCGAAGTGCCAATAGATCTCGCAGATGTGAGCAAGCTTGACGTCGAGCCGGGCGAGCTGCCCGAGAAGATGGCCGCGTGGGTCATCCGGGAAGAGACACAGGGCGAGCCGAACGACGCCTTCAAACTGGAGGAGATCGAGACGCCCGAGCCCGGCGCTTTCGAAGTCGTCGTACGCGTCATGGCGGCAGGGGTCAACTTCAACAACGTCTGGGCCGCCCTCGGGCAGCCCGTCTCGGTATTCGGCTACGGCGACCATCCCGAATTCGGCCACCACATCGGCGGTTCCGACGCTTCGGGGGTCGTCTGGAAGGTCGGCGACGGCGTGACCCGCTGGAAGCCCGGCGACGAAGTCGTGATCCACTGCAACCAGGCCTCCTACGAAGACGTCGAGGTCCACGGACTCGACCCGATGGCGGCGCCGAGCCAGCGCATCTGGGGCTACGAGACCACGTGGGGTTCGTTCGCACAGTTCACGAAGGTCCAGGCGCAGCAGCTCCTGCCCAAGCCGAAGAACCTCTCCTGGGTCGACTCCTCTTCCTACGGTCTGACCTATTTCACCGCCTACCGCATGCTGATGGACCAGGCGAAGATCCAGGCAGGTACCAACGTGCTTATCTGGGGCGCCGCGGGCGGGCTGGGCGTCTTCGCAGTCCAGCTCTGCAAGGCGGCCGGCGCGAACGCGGTCGGCGTCGTGTCGTCCGCCGAGAAGGGCGAGCTGGTCAAGCAGCTCGGCGCCGTCGACTACATAAACCGCAACGAGTTCTCCGGGATGATGAGAACGGGCACCGAGACCAAGGAGGAGGAGAAGGAGCGCTTCAAGGTTTCGCGCGCCTTCGCGAAGCGCACGAAGGAAATCCTCGGTGACGCGCCGGACGTAGTCTTCGAACACGTCGGCAAGGCCACTTTCCCGACCTCTGTCTTCATGGTCAAGCCCTTCGGCAAGGTCGTGATCTGCGGCGCCACGTCTGGATACACGCTGGACTTCGACGTGCGCTACCTGTGGATGCGCCAGAAGCAGATAATCGGGTCGCATTTCGCCAACGCATACGAGTGCATGAGGGCCAACCAGCTCATGGCCGAAGGCAAGGTGCGGCCGGTGCTGTGGAAGACGATGGGCTTCGACGGGGTCCCCGCTGCCCACCAGATGCTGCACGAGAACCAGCACCTTGGCAAGATCGCGATCATGGTCGGTGCCACCAGCGAACAAGAAGGCCTCGAAATCGAAGGGCCCGGAGCGATTCGGGCGGAGGTCGGCGCGTAGGCGTCAACCGGACAAGGAGAACGCGAACCGATGGCACACATAAGCGAGATTTCCTGGCACGTCGCGCCGTTCCGGGCGCAGCGCTGGATCGACCTGTGGGAGCCGGCTGCGGCGCTGGCCCCCGACTACGGCGCCGTGGACTGGCGGATCTACCGCTCGACCGAGGATCCACTCCTGTTCCGCCAGGTGATCACCTGGAACGACAAGGCCGACTTCGAGAGCTACTGGTACTCGGAAGAGGTCTCGCAGATCCGCGAGCAGGTCATCGACATGTACGACAAGCCGCTGCTGCCGGTCTGGTGCACGCCGATCGTCGGTAACTGAGCGGCCGGGCGGCCTCAGCGGGCCGGCACCCTGACGGGCACTGCCCCGCGCCGAACGCGCCCAGCGCCTAACCGAACGGGTTCGGCATCCGGACCTTGAGTCCGGTGAAACTGCCGAATGCGCCGTTGGCGCCCTTGCCGGAAGCGATCGAGAAGGTCGTATCGCGACCTTCGAGCTCGCCGCCCCGCGCGTCGTCGGTGAAGCCCAGCTTCTTGCCGTTGACCAGCGCGACCAGGCGCGCCGAACCGGAAGGCTGACCCTTGATTCCGTTGTAGGCCCGCAGGACCATGCGGTTCGCTTCGCCGAAGCCGCGGATGGCCTTGCCGGCTTTTCCACCCTTCAGCACCTGGACCTTGCCGCCCTTGCGGACCTTGCGGATCTGCCAGCGCCTGCCGCTCGGGTAGACAGCGAGCTGGTAGCGGCTGCCGTCCTTGGCCTGGCGCAGGTTGACCGAGAGGAACGTTCTCGACTTGACCGCCTTCGGCGTCGACTTGAACAGCCGCCCGGTGGCGGTCACCTCGAGGTCGCGGCCGACCACGGGAACGAGATAGGCGCATTCGCGTGTGCTCTTGCCGATCCGGAACTTGATCGAGTTGTCGGAGCTGCTCCTCGCGCAGTTGCCCTTGCTGTACTTGCCGATCTCGGCGCGGCTGTCGCTCGTCGTGAGCTTGTTCTGGTAGACCGTGACCGAAGAAGCGCCCTGTGCGGCGCCTGCCAGCGACAGCGAAACCATCACAGCGGCAAGGACGCCGAACAACACGGCCCTGGCGCGGGAAGTGGACATTGAGGGGATTATGAGGAAGCGCATACAAAAAGCCTAAACACAGCAGGCCCGCAAAGGGTGCGGCGACTCCGGCGAAACAAATGTTGTCGGTCGGGCGCCAAGGTGTTACTTTCGTGGTCGATGGATGGCAGGGCCTGTGTGCGGGCCCGCCATGGAGACACCCCGGGCCGAGAGTTCCGGCCTGGACCTGGCGGGAGGTACAGCGTGAACTCAGCCGAACGTCCACAGCACAGCCGACGGGTCTTCTGGTTGATTGCGGTGCTGGTCAGCGCGTGTACCGCGATGAGCTTGTTGATCGGTGGTGGCCCGTCAGCCGAAGGTGGGAAAGCCTCGAAAGCGCCCAGGCTCGGCATCAGCGCCGTGATCAAGCCCAAGAACGGATCCGGCGTCAGTGCGATCCTGCGAGGGACTCAGCTCGGACCAAAGACCCGGCGCGGGGTCCGGCGCATGGAGGTCAACGCAATCGCGGTCGGGCTCGAAGCTGGGCCTGTCTACGGATTCGGCTTCGACGGAAAGGGCCAAGATATTCCCACCGAGGAGATCACCTTCTTCCTCAGGTTCCGGGCGTCGCCGAACGGCAGCGCCGTGGCCGAGGGGCGCTTCCGACTGACCCGCAAGGTATTCCGGCAGGCCAGGACGATCGCGTTGCTGCAGGGCGACCCCGACCGACCGATAATCGTCGGCCGGGGGCGGCTGGACAGGGACTTCAGGGCCGGCAGGAACGACTGGTAGGGGAGTCGAACCAAACGCGAACAGGAGGAGCGAAACCATGAGGGAACACCAGCGCGAAGTGAACGCAGGTCGCGGGGGCCGGCGGCGGGTGCCGAAGATCGGCGCGGCCGTGGCGACCGCCTTGGTCCTGCTTGTCGGGGCCGGAGCCTCACCGGCGGGGGCCATCCAACTGGAGAACGCGCGCGTCACCAGCTTCTTGGCACCCGGCACCGGCCAGGGCGGTGGCATCTTCAACGAAGCGACGGGCCTGATGACCGCAACGCAGACCAAGCGGACCGCGAAGAACGGGAGCCGGCCGATGGGCATAATCGCGATCCTGATCGGGCTCAAGGCCGACCAGGACTACGCGCTGGCCTTCAGCACGAGGCCCTGTTCCGCGGGAGGCGGCGGACTCGTCGGCAGGAAGGTCAAGTTCACCTCCTCCCAGCGCGGTGATGCGGTAGTCAAGCGTCGGTACCGCCTGACGCGCAAGGCCCTGAGGCGCTCGAAGTCGGTGGTGCTGCTGTCGCCGGAAAGCGGCAGGCGCTTTGTTTCTTGCGGGAGGCTGAGCGCCTACCTCAAAATCGAACGAATCGACGGCGAATAGCGCGATCCACCTAGAGCAGCAGGCCGAGCCGAAAGGCACCCCCGACCAACCGACGGTCGTCGGCCGGGGGCGCTTGGAAGGGGCGGGAAACCCCTTGCGCAGTATCTTGTAGCCCATGAGCGACCACCGTCTACCCGAACGCGACCGCCCCTGGGTGATGCGCACCTACGCGGGCCATTCCGACGCCCGGCGATCCAACGAGCTGTACCGGAGCAACCTCGAGAAGGGCCAGACCGGCCTTTCGATCGCGTTCGACCTGCCGACCCAGACCGGCTACGACCCTGACCACGTGCTGTCGCGCGGCGAGGTCGGCAAGGTTGGCGTCTCGGTCGCGCACCTGGGCGACATGAACACGCTGATGGACCAGATCCCGCTCGGCACGATGAACACCTCGATGACGATCAACGCCGTGGCCGCGTGGATGCTCGGGCCTGTACGTCGCGGCCGCCGAAGAGACCGGGGTCGACCGGTCCGAGCTGTCGGGCACGACCCAGAACGACATCATCAAGGAGTACCTGTCGCGCGGGACCTATGCCTTCCCTCCCGAGCCTTCGATGAGGCTGATCGCCGACATGGTCGCCTTCACCGTGAACGAAGTGCCGAAGTGGAACCCGATCAACATCTGCAGCTACCACCTCCAGGAGGCCGGGGCCACCCCGGTCCAGGAAATCGCCTATGCGATCTCGAATGCGATCGCCGTGCTCGATGAAGTGAAGGCACGCGGCCAGGTCGCGGACGAGGACTTCCCCAAGGTGTTCGGCCGGATCTCATTCTTCGTCAATGCCGGCATCCGCTTCGTCGAGGAGATCGCCAAGCTGAAGACGATGGGCCGGATCTGGACCGAGATCGGACGTGAGCGCTACGGAGTCGAGGATCCGAAGATGCTTCGCTTCCGCTACGGCGTACAGGTCAACTCGCTCGGGCTGACCGAGGCCCAGCCCGAGAACAACGTGCAGCGCATCGTTCTCGAAGCCCTCGCGGTCACCCTGGCGAGGGATTCGCGGGCCCGCGCGCTCCAGCTTCCCGCCTGGAACGAAGCCATGGGCCTGCCGCGCCCCTGGGACCAGCAGTGGAGCCTGCGCATCCAGCAGGTTCTTGCCTTCGAGACCGACATCCTCGACTACCCCGACATCTTCGAGGGTTCGAAGGTCATGGAGGGCCTGGTCGAGGAGTTCACCGCCGGGGCAAAGGACGAGATGGCAGTGGTCGAGGAAAAGGGCGGCGCCGTCGCCGCCGTCCCGTACATGAAGGCTCGGCTCGTCGAATCGCACCGCGAGCGTTTCGCCCGGATCGAAAACGGCGAACAGAAGGTCGTCGGCCTCAACTCCTACACCTCGACCGAGCATTCGCCGCTGACCGCGAGCTCCGACGGCGGCATCATGAAACCTGACCCGGAAGTCGAGCGCGAGCGCATCGAGGCTCTCGAAGCATGGCGCTCCGAACGCGACCAGGCTGCCGTCGAAAACGCCCTTCAGGAAGTGGCAAGGGTCGCCGAGGGCGACGAAAACATCATGCCCGCCACGATCGCCGCCGCGAAGGCCGGCGCCACGACCGGCGAGTGGGCCGAAACGCTTCGCGGGGTCTTCGGGCCCTATCGCGGCCCGACCGGTGTCAGCGGAGCCGCCCCGGGCGGCGAGCGTGAGAGCCTCTCGGCCACACGCGAGAAGGTCGAGCAGGTTTCCGAACAGATCGGGCACAGGATCCGTGTCCTGGTCGGCAAGCCCGGCCTCGACGGACATTCCAACGGTTCCGAGCAGATCGCGCTCAGGGCGCGTGACGTCGGCATGGAGGTGATCTACCAGGGGATCCGGCTCACCCCGGAGCAGATCGCCGAATCAGCCCTCCAGGAAGACGTCGACATCGTCGGCCTCTCGATCCTCTCCGGCTCGCACCTCGAGCTGATCCCCGAAGTCGTGCGCCTGCTGGCCGAAGAGGGAGTCGACGTTCCCGTCGTCGCCGGCGGAATCATCCCGCCCGAGGACGCCGAGCGGCTTCGCGAGGGTGGAGTCGCAGGCGTCTATACGCCGAAGGACTTCGACATGAACGGGATCATGAACGAGATGGTGGACCTGGTCGCCGAACGCCACCAGCGATCCGGCAGTCCCGAAGCACAGCCTGTGTAGGGTTTTTCACATGGGAGCAAGCGCCTCGCGCAAGCCGTCGGAAAACCTCCTGCGCCTACTCGCCGGCCTGGTCGGCCTGATCGGGCTCGGGATCGCCAGCTACATCATGGTCAACGAAGTGCGCGGTGAACTGGTTGCCTGTGGTCGTGAAGGTGGCTGCGAGACGGTGCTGAACAGCAAGTACGCCGAGATCTTCGGCGTGCCGCTCTACTACTTCGGCGTCGCCGGCTACGTCAGCATCCTCGGCGCGACCGCGCTGTCAGGTGACCGCGGAAGGCTACTGGCCTTCGTGCTCTCCTTCTTCGGCTTCGGGGTCAGCGCCTACCTGACCTTCCTGCAGTACGTGGTGATCGAGAGCATCTGCGTCTGGTGCCGCGGCAGTGCGATCGCGATGACGGTGCTGTTCCTGATCTGCCTGGCGCGTCTGCTGATCTACTACGGAACCGACGAACCGGATGCGGAGGACACCGTCAATCGCGCCGACGCGCCGACGCATGCCGAATCCCGGTCGGCCGGCTCCGTTTCTGACCAGCCGACTTAGATTCAGTTCACTTGACTCAGGTAGGATTCCCGACCTATGGCTACAGGACCACAGCAGAAGAGAAAAGAGCTCAGGGAAAAACGGCTGAAGGCCGAGGCCCAGGCAAAGGGCGGCGAACGCCGTCAGAACATGACGAAGATCGTCGGAATCGCCGCATTCCTCGGCGTGATCGCGATCGCCATCGTCGCCTACGTCAGCCTCACCGGGAACGATGAGCCGACCAAGGCGAGCAGCGACGTCGACAAGCTTCTGGCCGGCATCCCCCAGGACGCCGACGTGCTCGGAGACCCCGACGCGCCGGTCAGCCTGGTCGAGTTTGCCGACCTGCAGTGCCCCGCCTGCCAGCAGGCTTCGGAGGAGATCATCCCTGACGTGATCGACGGCCCGGTCAGAAGCGGCAAGGCGAAATACGAATTCAACAACTGGGCGATCCTCGGACCGGACTCGGTGACTGCCGCGAAGGCGGCCCTGGCAGCCCAGGAGCAGAACCGGCTCCAGCAGTTCGTGGAAAACTTCTACGCCAACCAGGGCATCGAGGGGACCGGCTACGTAACCGACGACTTCCTTCGCGACATAGCCGAAAAGGCGGGCATCCCCGACATCGACAAGTGGGAAGCCGATCGCGACCTCCCGAGGTGGGACGAAGTCCTGCTCGACGTGGACAACACCGCAGTCGAGGCCGGATTCAGCGGCACGCCCACGTTCGCGATCAGGAACGAGGACGGCAGCCTCGACCAGATCAACGCCGGCAGCTCAGACGACATCATCAGGGCGATCAACCAGGCACAGTGACGCTGGACGACGGCATCTCGTCGTGGCTCCGCTGCTACCGGTGCTGGTCCCGCAACCTCGAGGTCCAGGTCCACTACGACGCGATCCGCAAGGTGGACCCGGACACCGGGCTGCCGGCTGAAGGGGTCGATGAGATCCAGGAATCGGTCGTTCAGTGCCTCGACTGCATGCATGACCAGCCCCATCTGACCTTCGAAGGCGACCGCGTCGTGCCGGTGGGCGACCGCTGGGAGCGAATGGTCGCCGGCACCCCTTGGGTCGCCTCGGTGACCGTCACCGTCGACGCCGACAGGGTCGAAGCCTGCTCGGGGCCGGAGGCGGTCGAGTTCCTCACCTTCGGGGCATTCGGAGACGCAGGCACGAGGGAGTTCTTCACCCACGTGCGCTTCCACAAGCACCAGGGCGACCAGATCGCGATCCACCTGCTGGTAGAGCTCTACGCACGCTCGCCAGAGGAGGCCACCGCGGTCCTCGAAGAAGCCGCCAGCGGAACCCTCGAAATTACCTCACTGGCCGAGGAGTCCCGCCCCCCGGCCCACGCCTCCGACAGCCCCCACTAGCCGCACGCCCCGCAACTGCGGGCATCGCCTCCCGGATCTGCACCCGGAAGCAGGGGGATGGCGGGCATCGCCTCCTCGGCCCGAAACGTCGTCGGCGATGCCCGCCGTCCCATTGCGTAAGCCGCGCAACCCTGCCCCCGTCCGCCGGTTCAGGGTCTCACGCGATCCCACCCGCTAATCGGGACGGGTCCGGGGGTACCTGCGACGACGTTTCGGGTCGAGGAGCAGGTACCCCCGGACCCGTCCTGTCCTCGATGCTTCGGGCCGAGGAGCAGGCGCCCCCGACCCGGCTGCGCTCAGCCTTAGCTGTTTTCGGGGGTGCCGTGCACCTTGCGCGGGATCAGCGCGGTGCGCTTGAAGTGCGCGACCAGGACGCCGTCCTGGTTGTAGACCCGGGTCTGGACCTTGACCAGGCCGCGATCGAGCTTGGACTTCGACTCGCGGACCTCGAGGACCTCGGACTCGCAGAACAGCGTGTCGCCGTGGAAGACCGGATGCGGGTGGCTGAGCTCATCGGTCGCCAGGTTGGCGATGGCCTTGCCGGAGAAGTCCGACACCGACATGCCGACAGCCAGCGAGTAGACCAGCGGACCGACCACGACGTTGCGACCCTGCTGTGAAGCGTGGGCGTGAACGTCGTTGATGTGGAGCGGATGGTGGTTCATCGTGAGCAGGCAGAACAGGTGGTCGTCGGCCTCGGTCACCGTCTTGGCCGGCATGTGCTTGTAGACGGCGCCGACCTCGAATTCCTCGAGGTAGCGGCCATACGGGTGGGAGCCGCTCTCTTCGCGCTCGGCCTGGTCGGTCGTGAAATCGGGTGCTGCTTCGCTCATGCGTTGGTTTTCCTTTTCTGGGTGGGTACTGCTAGTGGACTTTTTTCAGCCTGGCGCGCTGCTCATGGGTCTCGAAGACCCGGATGATCAGCTTCGCGACGTTGGAGTCACCCTCGAACCGGATGTGTCCGGTCTCGGCGGCCCGCCTGTACGAGGCGACCGTGCTCTTTTCGTCAGCCAGTTGGTTGAACTGCGCCCGGTCGATCTCGACCCGGCACCGCTCGTCCTCTCCTCTGCCCTTGCTCACCTTGGGCCCGGGCACCTCAACCCGGTAGGTCTGCATGTCACCCTTGGCGCGGATGTCGAGGCCGAAGACGAGCTTCAGCTTCTTCAGGGCCGGGACCTCTTCCTGAAGGTGGTTCACGGCCGATTCGATCATCTGCGCGGTCGATGCCATGGACGTTGTTTATCAGGCGGCCGGCCGGGTCGGCTCAGCCGCCCTTGCGGCTTCCTTCGTATATCCGGATGTACTCGTCGACCGGAATCAGGGCGATCGCCTCACCGACCAGATCGAGCGGCAGGTCATCGAGGCGCTTGAACCGCACGCAGGCCTTGCCTACGTCCAGCTTCGCCCCGCGCCCGGCGGCCCCGCTCTCGAACCATTCGCGTGTGCTCTGGTCGCAGTAGACGCCCATCAGGTAGAGCGACATATGGCGCTTCTGGGCCGCCAGGGCCGCATAGGACAGCGGCTGGCCGTTGTAGGTCTCGGGGTAGCGGTCGAGCGGGATCTCGTAGGAGATCATCCCCCAGCGAACCGCCTCTTCGTAGCCGTCCGGGAGGTTCTCCAGGATCGTCCCGCGGACCGTCGCCAGTGCTTCGCGACGATCGTCGGGAAGGGCCTCGAGATAAGCGTCCGGTGTGTCGGCGTCTATCCGCAAGGCCCTCCCCCGCCGATCAGATCCTGTTGCGCTCGAGCAGCTTCTTGCCGATGACCATGCGCTGGATCTCCGAGGTTCCCTCTCCGATCAGGAGAAGCGGCGCGTCACGATAGAGGCGCTCGATCTCGTATTCCTTCGAGTAGCCGTAGCCACCGTGGATGCGGAACGAGTCCTCGACGCATTCCTTGCCGGTCTCGGAGGCGATCAGCTTCGCCATGCCGGCCTCGAGGTCGGAGCGGATGCCCGCGTCCTTCATCATGCAGGCCTTGCGCGTGACCAGGCGCGCGGCCTCGATCTTCGTGGCCATGTCGGCGAGCTTGAACTGGATCGCCTGGTGCTGCGCGATCGGCTTGCCGAAGGTCTTGCGCTCCTGGCTGTAGCGGAGGGCAAGTTCCAGCGCACGCTGGGCGATGCCGACGCCGCGGGCGGCGACGTTGACACGGCCGACCTCGAGCGCGTCCATCATCTGGCCGAAGCCCTTGTTGAGACCGGCCTCTTCTCCACCGAGGATGCGGTCGGGCGGGCACTTGTAGCCGTCGTAGACCAGCTCGGTCGACTCGACGCCCTTGTAGCCCATCTTCTTGATAGTCGGCGGCACAGTAAGTCCGGCGAAGTCGCCGGTGTTCTCGTGTGCCCACGGCTCCTTCTCGGTGATGAAGCAGGTCATGCCCTTGTAGCGCGGGTCGGCGTCGGGATCGCTCTTGGCGAGCAGGAAGACCAGCGTCGAGCCGAGGCCGTTGGTGACCCACATCTTCTGGCCGTTGATCTCCCAGTTGCCGTCGTCGCCCTTCTTGGCGCTGGTCTTCAGTGCCTGCACGTCGGACCCCATCTCGGGTTCGGACAGGGAGAAAGCGGCGCGGACTTCGCCTGTCGCCATCCTCGGCAGGTAGGTCTGCTTCTGCTCGTCGCTGCCGAACTTCATCAGCAGGTAGGAGCCGATGAAGTGCGTATTGACGACACCGGATATCGAGATCCAGCCGCGGGATAGCTCCTCGACGATCATCGCGTAGGTGGTCAGGTCGAGGCCCATGCCACCGTATTCCTCGGGGATGGTGACCCCGAACAGGCCGAGCTCCTTCATCTGCTCGACGATCGGCTCGGGGAACTTGTCCTCGTGGTCGTACTCTTCTGCGTTCGGGATGATCTGCTCGTCGACGAACTGGCGCACCATCTCGGTGATCGCCTTCTGGTCGTCGGTCATCTCCTGATAGACGGGCTTTTCAACGGTTGCTTGAGACATGGCTCCTCTTCGGTCTGGGAGGGGGAACGGTCGCCGGGAACTGGCGAAAGGCGGGAGAAAGCGAAGGATATCGGTCCGTCGTGCCCGCCTGAGTCGTCGCCTTGCCGGAGGCGGGACGTTTCTTCACACCAAAGGCAGATAAATTGCCTGCCGGCGGCAGTCCCCTCCCCCGCCCCCACCACCGACTTCAAGGAGCAAAGTGCGCAATCCCAGAGATTTCTTCAAGTCCAAGGCCATCGGCGCCCCCGATCCGGTTACCGAGATCCCGTTCGGCCCCTCGCGCATGATCCACTTCTTCGACGCTTCGAACGAGAAGATGGCCGCGAAGGTGCCCGACATGGCCAAACAGGCCGACATCCTGCTCGGCAACCTCGAGGACGCGGTCCCGGTCGACAACAAGGTCGCCGCGCGCGAGGGCCTGGTCAAGGTCGCGAAAGAGGCCGACATGGGCGACACGCAGCTCTGGACCCGGATCAACTCGCTCGAGAGCCCGTGGGTGCTGGACGACCTGACGACGCTCGTGACCGAGGTCGGCGACAGGATCGACGTGATCATGGTGCCCAAGGTCGAAGGACCGTGGGACATCCACTACATCGACCAACTGCTGGCCCAGCTCGAGGGCAAGGCCGGTGTCGAGCGGCCGATCCTCGTCCACGCCATCCTCGAGACCGCCCAGGGAGTGACCAACCTCGAGGACATCGCCGCCGCCAGCCCGCGGATGCAGGGCATGAGCTTCGGCCCGGCCGACCTCGCCGCGTCGCGCCGCATGAAGACCACGCGCGTCGGTGGCGGCCACCCCGGCTACCGCTCGATGGAGGATCCGGACGCCGAAAATCCCGATGCCGCCCGGATAACCGCCCAGCAGGACCCGTGGCACTACTCGATCGCCCGCATGGTCGACGCCTGCACCGCGAACGACATCCTGCCGTTCTACGGCCCCTTCGGCGACATCAAGGACGTCGAGGGCTGCGAGACGCAGTTCCGCGCCGCATTCCTGCTCGGCTGCGTCGGCGCATGGTCGCTCCACCCGGTCCAGATCGGCATCGCCAAGAAGGTCTTCTCGCCGCCGGCCGACGAGGTGCTGTTCGCCAAGAAGGTGATTGAGGCGATCCCCGACGGCCGCGGCGTTCACATGATCGACGGCAAGATGCAGGACGACGCCACGTGGAAGCAGTGCAAGGTCATGGTCGAGCTGGCCGAAATGCTTGCGAAGAAGGACCCGGAGCTGGCCGAGCAGTACGGGATGTAGCGGCCAGGGCGCCTGCCGGCGTCCCGTCGCGACCGGAGGTCGGATGCGAACTGCCGCCCGCAGGGCCCTGATCCGGCCGGCGGTCCCACCCCCGTCGTCGCGGTGATTGCCGGCGGCGAAGCAGGCCTAGGCGGGACGCCGGTCCTGCGCCGCGAGCACGGCGATCAGGGTCTGTATCGGTCCGAGCATTGGTCCCACCTTGCCGAATACCTCCTCGGCCGTCAGTTCGTCGGGTGAGAGACCCGCCGCGAGGTTGGCGATCGGGCAAATCGCGGCGTACTCCAGGCCCGCCTCGCGGGCCAGCGTCGCCTCGGGCATGCCGGTCATGCCGATGATCGTGCATCCGTCGTTCCTGAAGCGCCTGATCTCGGCTGCAGATTCGAATCGTGGACCCTGCACCGCGGCATAGGTCGCTCCATCCCTGAAGGACAGGCCCTGATCGGCCAGCGCAGAGACGATCTCTGCCCGCCACGCAGGGCTGTACGGATCCGTGAAGTCGACATGGGGCACGGGTTCACCGGGCTCGTGGAAGGTCTGCTCCCTGCCCCACGTGTAGTCGATTATCTGGTCGGGGACGGCGACGGTACCGGGCAGCAGCCCGGGATCGATCGAGCCGGATGTGCAGACGGCGAGCACGGTGGTCGCACCGGCCAGCTTCAGAGCCTCCACGTTCGCCCGGTAGTTGACGAGATGCGGAGCGACCGAATGGTCCTCCCCGTGCCGGGCGATGAACAGCGTCGGGCTGCCGGCCAGACTGCCGCGCACGAGCTTGCCCGAGGTCGGACCGAATCTCGTCTCGGCCCGCTGCGACTCCTCGGCCTCGAGCCCGTCGAGTCCGTACACGCCGCTGCCGCCGATTACGGCGAGCACCGGCCCTGCCTCAGCCCAGTCGTTCTTTGAGCGCCTCGAACTGCGCCCGGATATCGTCCGGGAGCGCGTCGCCGAACTTCGCCAGGTGCTCCTCGATCTGCGGCAGCTGCTCCTTCACCGCGGAGTCGTCGACGGTCAGCAGTTCGTCGAGCGCGTCGGGGCCGATGTCGAGGCCCTCGAGGTCGAGGTCGCCGATCGCCGGCAGCAGGCCGAGCGATGTCTCGAAGACCTCCCCTTCACCCTCACAGCGACGGAAGACCCATTCCAGGATCCGGCTGTTCTCCCCGAAGCCGGGCCACAGGTAGTTGCCCGCTTCGTCCTTGCGGAACCAGTTGACGTAGAAGATCTTCGGCAGGACGGCGCCTTCGGTCTCGCCGATATCGAGCCAGTGCTGGAAGTAGTCGCCCATGTTGTAGCCGCAGAAGGGCAGCATCGCCATCGGATCGAAGCGGAGCTGGCCCACCGCGCCGGTCGCCGCCGCCGTGGTCTCCGATGACATCGTCGCGCCGAGGTAGACGCCGTGCTTCCAGTCGAAGGCCTCGGTTACGAGTGGGATCACGCTGGCACGACGGCCCCCGAACAGGAAGGCGTCGATCGGTACTCCAGCCGGGTCCTCCCACTCGGCGGCGATGCTCGGGCTCTGACCGGCAGGGGTCGTGAAGCGCGCGTTCGGATGGGCCGCGGGGTGGTCCGACTCCGGCGTCCAGTCCCCGCCGAGCCAGTCGATGACGTGGGCGGGGTCGTCGTGGGTCATGCCCTCCCACCAGACGTCGCCGTCGTCGGTCAGCGCACAGTTGGTGAAGATCGAATTCCCCTGGGCGATCGTTTCCATCGCGATCGGGTTGGTCTTCGTGCCGGTACCCGGCGCCACTCCGAAGAAGCCGGCCTCGGGGTTGACCGCGTGCAGGCGACCGTCGTCCCCGAACTTCATCCAGGCGATGTCGTCGCCGACCGTCTCGACCTTCCAGCCCTCTACCGCCGGAATCAGCATCGCAAGGTTGGTCTTGCCGCACATCGAAGGGAAGGCGCCGGTGATGTACTTGACGACCCCCTCGGGGCTGGTCACCTTGATGATCAGCATGTGCTCGGCCATCCAGCCCTCGTCGCGGGCCATCGCCGAGGCGATCCTCAGGGCGAAGCACTTCTTGCCGAGCAGGGCGTTGCCTCCGTAACCCGACCCGTATGACCAGATCTCGCGCGTCTCCGGGAAATGCACGATGTACTTGTTGTCGGCGTTGCATGGCCACGGCACGTCCTCCCGGCCCTCTTCGAGCGGCATGCCGACCGAGTGCACGCAGGGCACGAACTCGCCGTCTTCACCGAGCACCTCGAGGGCACCGGCACCCATGCGCGTCATGATGCGCATCGAGCACGCGACGTAGGCGGAATCAGTCAGCTGGACTCCGATGTGGGCGATCGGCGATCCGAGCGGGCCCATCGAGAACGGCAGCACGTACATGGTCCGGCCCTTCATCGAACCCTCGAACAGGCCGTCGAGGGTGGAGCGCATGTCTGCCGGGTCGCGCCAGTTGTTGGTCGGCCCGGCGTCTTCTTCCTTCTCGGAGCAGATGAAGGTCTGGTCCTCGACCCTGGCGACGTCGCCGGGGTCGGATGCGGCGAGATACGAGTTGGGGCGCTTCGCCTCGGAGAGCTTCGTGAACGTACCGCTGTCGACCAGTCCCTGCGCCAGGCGGTCGTATTCCCCGGCGGAGCCGTCGCACCAGTGCACCGAGTCGGGCTGGGTCAGCTGCGCAACTTCATCGACCCAGGCGATCAGCTTGGCGTGGTTGGTCGGCGCGGACACCTCGGTGGTTTCACTCACGAGTGCTCTTCAACTCCTTTGTTGCCGCCCCGGGCTCTCAGGCCCTGGGACTGTTGAGGCCATCCGGCCACCTGTCGAACCTGATTGTTGCGCAGATCAGGGTGCGCTTGCGGTCTGATCGCGACCGGAACGGCGGCCTTAATCCGACCCGGTTTCAGGGATTTACGAGCTTCACGACGCGCAGATCCGCGTCCTCGTTGAGGATCTCGATCTCCGCGAGAGCCTCCACACCACTACGCGCGGTGACGGTGCAGGTGAAGCGGGCCCCGGGCACGACCTCGACGTCGCTCGGGCACTCGACACCGGCGATCTTCGTATCGGTCGCCTCGGCGACGTCGAAGCGCAAGGCGATCTCGGTCTTGGCCGGATCGACCACGTCGGCCGCGCATCCTGCGAGCACGACCGCTACACCCGCCGCACCGACGGCGGCCACGGCCGATCGTGCGACCCGACCGCGACGGGGCTTTCGACTCAGGTTCACGGGCCGCAGGCTACAGGCGCCCGATTCCTAGTGCCCGGATCGGAATGACTGCGCGGGCGGGCTTCGACTAGATTTTCGCCTTCCTATGCGCTTCTACGAATACGAGGCAAGAAAGATCGTCGAGCTGGCCGGGATCCCGGTCACCAAGTACGGCTTCTGCCAGACAGCTGACGAGGCACGAAAGGCCGCCGAGGAAATCGGCGGGCCGACCGTGATCAAATCCCAGGTACTGACCGGCGGCCGCATGAAGGCCGGCGGTGTCCAGTTCGCCGACACGCCCGAGGAGGCCGCACAGCACGCCGCGGACATCCTCGAGCTGGAGATCAACGGGCTCAAGCCGGTCGGCGTCCTGGTCGACCCGAAGGCCGAGATCAAGCAGGAGTACTACGCCGGAGTCGTCTGGGACGGCACCGCGAAGAAGCCGCTGATGCTGTTCAGCGACATGGGCGGCATCGACATCGAACAGGTGGCCGAAGAGCATCCCGACCACGTCGGGCGCGGTCACATCTCGAACCTGCTCCCGGTCGGCGACTACGAGGCCAAGCAGGTCATAGCGGCGACCGGCGTGACCGGAAGCCAGCTCAACCGGGCCACTCCGGTCCTCGCCAGGCTGGCCCGGCTGTTCCGGGACAACGACATGCTGCTGGCCGAGATCAACCCTCTGGCCGAGCTCAGCGACGGTTCCTTCGTCGCGCTCGATGCACACATGGAGATGGAGGACGAAGCGGTCGGCCGGCAGAAGAAGCTGCTGCGAAAGGACCTCGGCATCGCCGAAGACGATACGCGCGACAACTACGTGCCGAGCCAGTTCGAGAAGAACGTCAAGGCGATCGACGCATCCGACCACCGCGGTGTGATCCAGGGCAAGGACCACGGCTTCAGCGGCAACCTCGGGCTGGTCATCGGCGCCGGCGGCGGTTCGCTGACCCTGACCGACGCGGTGCGAAGCCAGGGCGGCAAGCCTGCCAACTACTCCGAGATTGGCGGTAACCCGTCAGTCGCCAAGGCCTGTGGACTGGCCAAGGAGGTCCTGCAGAAGGACGGTGTCGAGAAGATCGCGGTGATGATGTCGATCGTCTCGAACACCCGCGTCGACATCGTCGCCCGCGGCGTGATCAAGGCCTGCCTGGAGCTCGACAAGGACCCGGCGGAGACGATCGCGATCTTCCGCATCCCCGGAGCCTGGGAGGACGAAGGCTCGAAGATCCTCGACCACTACGGCGTCGAATACTGCGACCGGTCGGTCTCCCTGTGGGATGCCGCCGGACGAGCGGTCGCCAAGATCCAGGGAGCCTCGGCATGAGCATCCTTCTCGACAGGGACACGACATTCATCGTCCAGGGCATCACCGGCCGCGAGGCGATCAACCTGACCCGTGAGTGCCTCGACTACGGCTCCAACGTGGTCGGCGGCGTGACGCCGGGCCGCAAGGGGCGCGAGGTCCACGGAGTGCCGGTCTTCGACACCGTCGCCCAGGCCGTTGAGAACCACGGAGGCCCGATCGACGGTTCGGTCGTCACCGTGCCCCCGGGCTTCACCAAGGACGCGGTGATCGAGGCGATCGCGAACGGCATCAAGCTGCTGGTCATCGTCACCGAGCGCATCCCGCGGGGCGACGTTGCCGAGATGGTGGAGTTCGCCGACATGCACGGCGCGCGCATCATCGGCCCGAACTGCCTCGGACTGATCGTTCCCGAGCTCTGCAAGATGGGCGGTATCGGCGGCCCCGCTAAAGATGCGGCGAAGTCGTACGAGCCGGGCGCGGTCGGTGTGATGTCGCGCTCCGGCGGCATGACCACGGAGATCTCCTCGTCGCTGACCGCGGCGGGACTCGGCGTCTCGACCGCGATCTCGATCGGCGGGGACGCGATCATCGGCTCCACGTACGCCGAGCTCATGCCCTACTTCGAGGCCGACGAGCAGACCGAGGCGATCGTGATCTACACCGAGCCGGGGGGCCGCATGGAGGCCCAGCTGGCCGAATGGAAGACCGAGAACAACTCGCGTCTGCCGATCGTCGCCTTCATGGCCGGCAAGTTCATGGACGACGAGGAGATGCAGGGCATGAGTTTCGGCCACGCCGGCACGATCGTCGAAGGCAAGGAAGACTCGGCCACCGAGAAGATCAAGCGCCTCGAGGAGGCCGGAATCACAGTGGTGGAGAGGATCGACGAGATCCCCGCCGCCGTCAAGGAAAGGATCTCGAAATGAGCGCCACCGAATCGATGGACAGCGTCTTCATCGACGTCGAGGTCGCAGAGCCGGCAGCCTCCGATGTCGAGCTGGCGAAGAAGCTCGAAGAGGTCTGCCCGGTCAACATCTTCCGGGCGACCGACTCCGGGACAGAGATCGTCCGCGGCCAGCTCGACGAATGCGTGCTGTGCGAGCTGTGCGTCGAGGCCGCCCCGGCCGGCGCCGTGACGATCGTCAAGAAGTACGAGCAGTAGGATCGACCCGCCCCGGAGTGGCGGCGATCGACTGTGGCAACGACCGTCGGCCCCTTCCACAACGGTCTCCGGCCGCGGGCCCACCGCTATCGACTGGCGCCCCGACCGTGCGACGGTGGTTGCTGAGATGATCGGACGACCTTGAACTTCATCGAAGACGTGATCGAGCGCTTCCCGTTCTCGCAGAAGGCGGTGATCGGGATAGACGCCGGGGGCGAGCGCACGGTCCACCACTTCAGCCACCTCTTCGCCCGCAGCCTCGGCCTGTCCGGAGTGATGCTGGCGAGCGGCGTCCGGCGCGGTGACGTGGTCCTGATCCTGGTCGGCAACAGGATCGAGTGGGTCATCTCGATGCTGGCATGCTTCCGAATGGGAGCGGTCGCCTTCCCGTGCAGCCCGCAGCTGACGAAAGGTGATCTGGCGATGCGCGTCGCGGCGACGAACCCGGCGCTGGCGATCGGCGAGCAGCGCTACCTTACGCACCTTCCGGCGGGCGTCCCGTACCTCGACATGGACGACCTCGAACGCGCCTTCGACGAGGACCTCGACCAGCCGACGCCTGCCCGTTGCGCCCGGCTGGATCCCGATGACCCGGCGTTGATCGTCTTCACCTCGGGGTCGACCGGCGAGCCCACCGGCGTGGTTCATTCCCAGGGCTACCTGAGCGGCCAGCGGCTCCAGTCGAAGCACTGGTTCGGGGCGCGCCCCGGCGACCTCGCGTGGTGCACGGCGGCCCCGGGCTGGTCGAAGTCCTCACGCAACGCCTTCATCGCACCGTGGCTCTGCGGGGCCACGGCTCTGCTGGTCGACGAGCGCTTTGACCCGTCGACCCGCCTCGACATCGTGCGCAGGGAACGTGTGAACGTGCTCTGCCAGGCACCCACGGAGTTCCGGATCCTCGCCCGCCGGACCGAGCTCTCCCCGCTGCCCGACGTTCACCGTATGGTCTCGGCCGGCGAGAGCCTGAACGCCGAGGTGATCGGCGCGTTTCGCGAGGCAACCGGCCTGGAGATCGCCGACGGCTACGGCCAGACCGAGACCGGCGCGGTGACCGGGATGCGCCCCGGCGACCGGATCGCCGGCCGCGAGGGTTCGATGGGTCGCCCGCTGCCGGGGATCGATACGCGGATCGTCAACGGCGAGCTGCAGGTCAGGACGGCGAGTTCGCCCACCTTCTTCTCCCGCTACCTCGACGGAACGCGCTTCGAAGACGACTGGTGGCCGACCGGGGACGTGGTCGAAGCCGACGAAGACGGCTTCCTCTTCCACCACGGGAGAAACGATGACGTGATCTCGTCTTCCGGCTACCGGATCGGACCGGTGGAAGTGGAATCGGCCCTGCTGTCGCATCCTTCGGTTGCCGAGGCGGCCGCGATCGCCGCCCCCGACCCCGAGCGCGGCTCGGTCGTCAAGGCGGTCGTCGTCCTGCGTCACGGACGGCCAGAGAGCGGCTCCGATACAGAAGAGCTGATCGCCGACATCCAGGCGCACTGCCGCGAGGTCACCGCGCCGTACAAGTACCCGCGCCTGATCGAGTTCGTCGATGAGCTGCCGAAGACCTCGAGCGGCAAGATACGCCGGGCCGAGCTCAGGGACAAACAGGCCTGAACCAGGCTGGCACCCACGCCGCGACTGCCGGAACCATGCGCGGCGCCCGGTTTCGGGTCAGTGGGAGCTGATCCCGCCACCGACGACGTCTCGGAACTTCTCCTTGAAGCGCTGCGTGCGCCGGTCGGGACGGAAGCGCTTCTCGGCCGACACCTGCTTGCCCGGCCTGCGGCTCCCGTAGCGTCGGCGGGCCCAAGCCGAATTCGGCTTGGCGAGCCGCATCGCCCCATAGATGCCGACCGGAAGGATGAAGAAGCCGATGATGCCGTGGAGGATCCTGTCCTTGAGGAAACAGATGCCGGCGACAACGAGGTTGGTCAATGCGAACAGGATGCTGACCATGGTGATGCCGACCGAATCGGTCTCGACCTCGAACGGCCGTATCCCGAAGAACACCAGGGCCATCGACACGGCCGCGACCACGGTGGCATCGATCGAGCGGCGGCCCTCCTCGGCCCAGTAGACGTCATCGAGGTGGACCCACAGCGCGAACTCGTCGATCGTCAGCCCGACTCCGATCCCGAAGGCCAGGGCACAGATCTCGAACCACGGGCTCGCTTCGAAAAGCGCGAAGCCGAGGGTTCCCGCGGCCATCATCGTGACGATGCCGAAGACGAGATGATGAAGATGGACGCCGCTCTCGCTGACAATGCTGCCCGGCCACCAGGGAACCTTCGGGCTGCGCATCAGACGCGTGCTGATGCGGATGAATACGAATGAGCCGAGGAACCCGACAAGCACGAGGAACAGCGCCTGGCGGTTGTGCTCGACCAGCTGGTCCTGCCAGAAATCGGTGAATATCGAGGCGCCCACGGCGACGGCTGACGGATCCATCAGGTGAAGGATACGCCGGTCCGGGTAGAACGCGCCGATCGCCTGCGAAGATGGGCCGATGTCCAATCGACTCGCCGGAGAGACCAGTCCCTACCTGCTACAGCACCGGGACAACCCCGTCGACTGGCTGCCCTGGGGCCCCGACGCGCTGGCCCTGGCCCGCGAGCGTGACCGTCCGATACTGCTCTCGATCGGATACGCGGCCTGCCACTGGTGCCACGTGATGGAACGGGAATCGTTCGAAGACCCGGACACGGCTGCCTACATGAACGAGCACTTCGTGCCGGTCAAGGTCGACCGGGAGGAACGGCCCGACATCGACGCGATCTACATGGAGGCCGTCCAGTCGATCACGGGCCAGGGCGGGTGGCCGCTGACCGTCTTCCTCGACCCCGACGGGGTACCGTTCCACGGCGGCACCTACTTCCCGCCCGACTCGTCGCGCGGGATGCCGAGCTTCATGATGGTCATGGAGGCCGTCGTCAAGGCCTTCGGAGAGCGGCGGGAGGAGATCCGGGCCCAGTCCGAGAACGTCAGGACGAGGCTCGGTGCGGTCGCGCTGATCAGCGCCCCTCAGGGGGACATCGACCCCGGGCTGCCGGCCGAGCGTGCGTCGGCCATCGTCGCGTCGGCCGACCTCGAGCACGGCGGCTTCGGACCGGCGCCGAAGTTCCCTCCGGCATCGGTGCTCGACTTCCTGCTCGCCCGCGGAGAGAAGGCGCCGGTCGAAGTCACGCTGGACCGCATGGCGGCAGGCGGGATCTACGACCAGATCGGCGGTGGCTTCTCGCGTTACTCGGTTGACGACCGCTGGCTCGTTCCCCATTTCGAGAAGATGCTCTACGACAACGCGCTGCTGGCCATGGCCTATGTCCACGGCTGGCAGGAACTCGGGCACGAGCGGTATCGGAGGATCGCGGTCGAGACGCTCGACTGGGCCATGACCGAGATGCGCGACCCCGCCGGCGGTTTCTACGCGTCCCTCGACGCGGATTCCGAAGGGGTCGAAGGCCTGTTCTACACGTGGACCGGAGCAGAACTGGCCGAGGTGCTCGGCGAACGCGCCGATGCCGCGATGGAAGCCTATGGCGCGAGCAGCGAGGGAAATTTCGAAGGCCGCAACGTCCTGCACGTCCCCGGTGGAGTGCCGCCCGACGAGATCGGGGGCGAGCTGGAAGGGATCCGGGAGTCGCTGCTCGAGGCGCGGTCGGGCCGCGTGCGTCCGGCACTCGACGACAAGGTGCTGTGCTCGTGGAACGCGCTGATGATCTCGGCCCTGGCCGAGGCCGGCGCGGTCCTCGGGCGACCGGATTACGTGGAGGCCGCCCGGCAGTGTGCCGACTTCGTGTGGGAGCAGATGCGAGACGGCCAGGGCACTCTGCTGAGGACGTGGCGGCGGGGCGAGGCGAGGCTGAACGCCTATCTCGAGGACCACGCCTTCCTGCTGGAGGCGCTGCTGAAGCTCTACGAGGCCGACCTGGACCCCGCGGTCTTCAGGCGCGCCGTCGCAGTGGCGGAGACGATGATCGATCGGTTCGCCGACCCCGACCGGGGTGGCTTCTTCTCCACTTCACACGACCACGAAGAGCTGATCGCCCGGCGCAAGGACATCGGCGACCACCCGATCCCTTCAGGCAGCGCCTCGGCGGCGCTAGGACTGATGCGGCTCTCCGCGATCACCGGCGAAGCCCGGTATCGACGTCACGCGGCCGGGGTGCTCAGGCTGCTGGCTCCCGCGACTGCGAGGCAGCCCGGTGCCTTCGGCCACCTGCTTCAGGCGCTCGACCTCGAACTCGGAGGGGGAGCCGAGGTCGCAATCGTCTGGCCGGCCGGAGAGGGACCCGGGTCAGCCGCGGAGTTGCTCGCCGAATTCCGCTCCGCCTACCGGCCGCAATTCGTGCTCGCCGCCGGACCGGAAGGCTCCTCCACCCCGGCCCTGCTCGAGGGCCGCCGCGCCAACGACGGACGGCCTGCGGCATTCGTCTGCCGCGACTTCGCCTGCCGTGCACCGGTATCGGGACCGGGTGAACTGGCCCGTGAGCTGGCCGGCGGCGAATCCGGCTAGAGGACGGGCAGGAAGGTCTCGATCTCGAACGGCGTCACCTGCACGCGGTAGCTGTCCCACTCCTGCCGCTTCAGCTCGATGAAGCGCCGGAACGTGTGCTCACCGAGGGTTCTGAGCACGAGTTCAGAGTCGGCGGCGAGCTCGACGGCCTCCCCGAGCGTCGATGGCAGCTGTTCGATTCCGCGGGCCGCCATCTCGTCGGGACCGAGGTGGTACAGGTTCTCCTCCATCGGCTCTGGCAGCTCGTAGCCTTTCTCTATTCCCTCGAGGCCGGCCTGGAGCATTCCCGCGAGGCACAGATACGGGTTGCAGGCGGGGTCGGGGCAGCGCAGCTCGGCCCACGAGTCGCCCTCTTCGCTGACCTGGCGCTGCGGCACGCGGATCAGCGACGAGCGGTTGCGCCGCGACCATGAGAGGTAGACCGGTGCTTCGAAGCCCGGCACCAGGCGCTTGTACGAGTTGACCCACTGGGCGTAGAGCGGGGCGATCTCGCGGGCGTGACGGAGTTGCCCCGCGACGAAGGCGTTTCCCGTTGCCGAGAGCCGACCGGGGCGGTCGGGGTTCTGGAAGACGTTCTCGCCGCCGGCGAGCAGGGCCTGGTGGATGTGGAGGCCCGAGCCGTTCGCGTCGCCCAGCGGCTTCGGCATGAAGCTCGCATGCCAGTCCTGCTGGAGCGCGTACTCCTTGACGACGATCCGGCTCGTCATCATGTCGTCAGCGGCGGCCAGCGCACCGGCGGCCTTGATGTCGAGCTCGTGCTGGGAGGGTCCGGCCTCGTGATGGGTGGACGAGACGTGGATCCCCATCCGTTCGAGCGCGAGTACGGTCTCGCGCCGCACGTCGGAGCCGGCGTCCAGCGTCGTCAGGTCGAAGTAGCCGCCTTCGTCGAGCACTTCCGGCACGCCGTCCGCCGGGCGCGCAGAACGGAAGTAGTAGAACTCGATCTCCGGGGCGACCACGAAATCATCGAAGCCCATGCCTTCGGCCCGCTCGAGGGCACGCTTCAGCACCCACCTCGGATCACCCTCGTAGGGCAGGCCTCCGGGCACTTCGATGTCGCAGTACATGCGCGCGACGGCGTCGATCCCCTCGGGACGCCACGGGATGAGCGAAAACGTCGTCGGGTCGGGACGGGCGACCATGTCGGACTCCTCGACCGAGTTGAAGCCGGTCAGCGAGGCGCCGTCGAAGCCGATCCCGTGCTCGAAAGCCCGCCCCAGCTCGGAGGCGTTGATCGAGAAGCTCTTCAGGTGCCCGAGCACGTCGGTGAACCAGAGCCTCACGAACCTGACGTCGTGACGGCTGACCAGCTCGTTGACATCGGCTGCAGTTTTCGGTTGATCTGACATCTCGCTCCTTGGATTACCCCGGATCGCCGCGGTCGGCCGCCGTCAGCCGGGAACGATACGCGACACGGCTTGCCAACCGCCGGATGAACCGGTATAACTTACCCGTGGTAAGTAACTAGCTAAAAGTAAAGTAATGGGACCCTAAGCGTGGAGTAAACGCCCAAAGGTTTCATCGCCCTACCGATTGGAAACGAGCAGATCGTGACCGTAAAAACTGAAGTCAGCCGATTCCATATCCATGACGAACTGACGGCGCCGGACCAGAGCGCGCCGATCCTCAAGAGCATCCAGGTGGGTGGCCGCCAGGTCAACAAGCTGGTCGGAGTACTGGCGGGCTCGCCGGCCGTGCTGCGCGCTTACACGAGGATGCGGGCGGAACTCCAGCAGGGCAGCCTGCCAAAGGCAACCAGGCACCGGATAGCCCTCGCCGTCGCCGAGCACCGCGGTGACAGCTACAGCGTCGTGCAGTACGCGAAGTCCGCAAGGGCGGCGGGACTAGGTCTCGACGAGGTGTCGCGGGCACGCAGCTTCACCTCGGCGGACGAGCACGAGAACGCCTTGCTCGTCTACCTGAAGGCGGCACTCGACGCCGAAGGCGACCCTCCTCTCTATCTCCACGAAGAAGCCCGTGAAGCGGGCTGGGAGGACGAGCAGATCCTCGAAGCACTCGCCCATGTGGCGCTCGCCGAGTTCCAGAGCCTGATGGCAGCGGCGGCGGCCCTGCCCAAGGACCAGGCGACACCGAGGGTGCTTCCCGACGCCGCCTGAACCTCCCTCCCGGACGACCTCCCCCTCAGCAGAAAGGGCATCTCGGAAGAGATGCCCTTTCTGTCTGCAGGTATCCGGCGCGACCCCGGTGGTCGCTCCACGACCATCGGGCGGTCAACCCGGCGATTACTTGTCGAACTTGAGCTTCGCCGTGAACAGCAGACGGCTGCCCTTGAAGTTGCATGCGTAGAAACGCGTGCTGCCCACCTTCAGCTGCGACCTCGCCTGGTCGATCGTGCCGGGACCGCACTTGCCCGGCTGCCGGCTCGCACGCCACGCGTACTGTGAACCGAGGCCGTCGGCAAAGGCCGGGGCCCAGGTCGGCACCGAAAGCGCCACGTAGTTGCCAGTGCGGATCCTGAGCGGCTGCTTCAGCCTGAACGTCGCGATCCCGCCGAGTTCCCTGTTGAGGCCTTCCACGGGGCTCTTGCTACGCAGCTTGAACTTGGTCCCCTTCTTGGTCCTGACCGGCTTCAGAACCGTGATCGCGGCCTGCGGCGGGCTGCCGAAGCGCGCGTTCAGCGCGGCCCTGTCCTTGGCATCCGGCTTGCCGAGCCAGAGCTTCCACGCGGTGATCTTTCCGTTGGCAGTGGCCCTGTAGGGAGAAGTTCCGGTCGGGAGCAGCTTCTGGATACCACTCACGGTCGGTATCACCTGGCATCGCTCGGGGCAGAGGGGATCCTGCATGGTCGTGGCGCCACCGAGGACGGTGGATTTCGACTTGGCGGCGTCGGCGCTGTTGCCGGTATTGCCGGCCAGGAGTGCCAGGGCGAGACCGAGCAAGGTGACGATGGCGGCGACCGCCACCGGGCGTACGAGGCCGGGGCCGGTTCGGGGACTGCTACTGGTGGGCATCAGATTCGTTCTCCTGGGTGCTGAGTGGGTTGCGTGGAGCCGGATGCGGCCGCACACAGTACAAACACACGACCGGCCCGAACGGATCGCAGGCGCGGCTGAGAGCGATCTGCCGGTCGCGGCGCCGGGGTCAGCCGCGCTTGACGACGGCGTGCCGCACGTTTCCGACACCACCGAACTTCAGGGCCTTGCGCGTCGCGTTGGTCAGGTCCCAGGAGCGGCCGCTCACGTACGGGCCGCGGTCGATCACGCGAGTGATGACGAACCGGCCCCCGTGGCCGATCAGGACCTTCGTCCCGCAGGGCAGGGTCTTGTGGGCCACGCCCGGAGTGCCCTTGCGCAGGGTCTGTCCGCAGGCCGTGCGGTTGCCGTAGAAGCCGGGCCCGTACCAGGACGCTCCCGAACTCCGCATCGTTCCGACCAGCCTGCGCGCGGTGTTCCGGTTGACGACCCCGCTGGCAGAGATCCGCGTCTTCTTCTGGAACCGGCGGACGGCGCTGGTTGTCGGTGCGTCGAACTGCGGGTTGACGCCGGTGCCCCTGAGCAGGGACTGTGCGCGCACGATGCCCTTGAGCACGCGGACGTCGGGTCCGCTCATCCCCTGGCGCAGCACGCGCGTACCGAAGCGCGGCGCCAGCTTCGGCTTGCTCACTGATTCGGTCAGGTTGAGGCCACCACCCGAAGTGACGCTGCCGCGTGCCGCCGCATCGGCTGAGCGGGCGACCTCGAGGCCGGCCCAGGCAAGCAGCGCGAAGGCGGCGAAGGCCACGGCAAGGCTGAGTTTCGGGTTCCGCGACAGGCGGGTGGAATCGACTTTCATTTCTCTTTCCGGTGCTTGCGGGGTTAGCTGTCGGGCTCGCGCTGAAAGAGCAGCGCTACGCGGCAGTTGCCGGCGATTCGCCCCATGGACCGTGTCCTTTGGGTCCCCCGCTCCCCGCGATCTTGTGGCGGGGATTCAGCTGAAGGTTGAGCGGAACATTAGCAAACGCTCACGAGGCGGGCATACCGGTCCGGGCGGGGACAGCTGCCGCCGTGGTGCAATGGAGAGGGCCCCTCTCGGGGCCCTCTCTTTAGCGGGTCTGTAAGCCGGATCCTGTCTTGAACGACCATCTGTCTCGCCGGCTGATCACACCGGCGGGGACCGGGTGCGAGCCCCGGTTCACCTGCGACCCACCTGGATCTCGCCGGGCCGGGTCGACGATCCTGTTTGGTCTTGCACCGGACGGGGTTTGCCTGGCCGCCGCGTCACCGCGACGCCGGTGCGCTCTTACCGCACCCTTTCACCTTTGCCTGTTCGCAGCTCACGTGTGGCTGCGTCATCGGCCGTGTGTTTCTGTGGCACTTTCCTGCGGGTTTCCCCGAGTGGGAGTTGCCCACCGTCCTGCCCTGTGGTGTCCGGACTTTCCTCGAAGGGTTTTCTCTCCCTCCGCAGCCGTCCGACCCACGAAAGAACATTGTAGCCCGCATTCTCAACCGTTCCGCAAAATTCCGGCCGGCTGCCGGGATCAGACCTTGCGGAAAACCCCGATCACCTTGCCGATAACCGCGGCATCGGTGGTGGTGATCGGCTCCATCGAGTCGTTCTCCGGCTGCAGGCGCACGTGGTCGGTTTCCTTGAACAGCCGCTTCACGGTCGCTTCTTCGTCATCGAGCATCGCGACCACGATCTCGCCGTTGTCGGCGTCGGGGACCGGATGGACGATGACGTAGTCACCATCCATGATCCCGGCATCCTTCATGCTCTCGCCCCTGACCTCGAGCACGTAGTCGCCTTCGCGGCCGCCGATAACCGCGGGCACCTCGACGTATTCCTCGATGTTCTCCTCGGCGAGCATTCCCGGTCCGGCGGAGATCCTGCCGAGCAGCGGCAGCCCCGGACCCGGCGAACCACCGGGCATCACCGAGTCGACTGCGGCATCGCGCGCGCTGCGCGCCTTCTCGACCAGGATCTCGATCGCGCGCGGCTTGCTCGGGTCGCGCCGCAGCACGCCGGCCTTCTCGAGGTTCGCCAGGTGTACGTGCACGGTCGACGACGAATGCAGCCCGACTGCCTTGCCGATCTCCCTTACCGTAGGCGGGTATCCGGTCTTCTCGGCGTACTTGCCGATGTAGTCGAAGATCTCGCGCTGCCGCTTGGTCAGGTCCACGTTTCTCCTTAGCCGGCCGGGGCCGTTCGCTTGCTCGCTTGTCGCAGTTCGCAAATAGCGAACCTGTGTTCGTAAAGCTACCTGCATCAGCGGACGTATGTTCGTACGCGGCGAAAACCGCAACATCGCGACCGGCAGGGCGAAGCGCGGACCGGTGCCCATCTCCTAGAATCCCCCCTCCTCCTGCGGCTGTGGCGGAATTGGTAGACGCGCAAGCTTGAGGGGCTTGTGTCCGAAAGGACGTGGAGGTTCGACTCCTCTCAGCCGCACTCTGCCCGGCAGGGCATCGAGAGCCCACGCATGTCGTGGCCGAACGGTGCCGCAAAGGGTGCCGGCCCGCCCGGAGGCTGGCATACTCGTGCCGGATGCTGCGGGAGGGGAGCAAAGAGACCTCGATCATGTGGTTCAGGCGGGACCTGCGGGTCCACGACCTGCCCGCACTCGCCGCCGCAGCGGAATCGGGGCCGGTCGTCCCGTGCTTCGTCTTCGACCGGCGCCTGCTCACCGGCGGGCGATTCGTATCGCCGACCCGGGTGCGCTTCATGCTCGGCTGCCTGGCCGGCCTTCGCCGCTCGCTGCGCGAGCGGGGGTCGGACCTCATCCTGCGCCACGGGCAACCGGAGTCGGTCCTTGCCGACCTCGCGGCCTCGACCGGGGCCTCACGCGTGCATTGGACCGGCGACGTATCGCCGTGGGCCGTCTGGAGGGACCAACGGGTCACGGAGGCCCTCGAGCAAGCCGGCGTCGGTTCCACTTCCCATCCCGGCGCGTACATCGTCGACGACCCCGGTCCGATCCTCTCGGGCAAAGGGACCCCGTACACCGTGTATTCGCCTTTCTACAAGGCCTGGCTCGACGTCGAGCGGCGCGAGCTCGAAAGCGCACCCGATTCGATCGAGACGCCCGGGGGGATCGATGCGGGCGAGCTGCCGACGCTCGCGGACCTCGGGCTGGAGGGCGAGGCCGCCGGGACCTCTTTCGAACCCGGCGAGGAGGCGGCCCGTGAAGCGGCACGCGCCTTCCTCAACGGCGGGCTTTCCGGGTACGCGGACGCCCGAAACGATCCCACCGGTGGATCCTCGCGCCTTTCCCCGTACATCCGCTGGGGCTGCCTCTCGCCGCTGGAGCTCGAGGTGAAATTCGGCCTCCAGCAGGGCAAGGGGTCTCGCGTCTACCGCAAGGAACTCGCATGGCGCGAGTTCTACGCCTCGGTGATCGCGAACTTCCCGGAGGTGGCGCGACTCGAGTTCCAGCAGCGGTACCGGGGCACGCTGGGCTGGCACGACGACCGAGCAGCTGCTCGAAGCGTGGAAGCGCGGGCTGACCGGGTACCCGCTCGTCGACGCGGGGATGCGCGAGCTGCTCGGGGACGGATGGATGCACAACCGGGTCCGCATGGTCGTCGCCTCGTTCCTGACCAAGGACCTTCACATCGACTGGCGCGAGGGCGAGAAGTGGTTCATGGAGAGGCTCGTAGATGGCGACATGGCCTCGAACAACGGGGGCTGGCAGTGGACCACGTCGGTCGGCACCGACCCTGCCCCCTACTTCCAGAGGATGTTCAACCCGATGACCCAGCAGGAGCGTTTCGACCCCACGGGCGAGTACGTGCGCAAATGGGTACCCGAACTGCGCGGCGTACCCGACCGGCACATCGTCAGGCCCTGGCGCATGGGCGTCGACGAGCAGGCGGACTCGGGCTGCCGTATCGGCGACGACTATCCGGCGCCGGTCGTCGACCATGCCGAAGAGCGGCGGATCGCAGTGGAGCGCTACCGGGCGGCGGCCGGCAGCGATGAATGACCCCCGGCGATCTCCGCTGTCCGGCCCCGGCGGGTCGCTTCCCGGCTCCCGGCCCCGGCCGCCGAAGACCTTCGACGAAGAGATCATCCGCAGCGGCGAGCCGGAGATCCTCGCCGAGCTCTCCGACCCCGAGAGGCTCGAGCGCATCCGGTCCGAAGCCGAGAAGGGCTTTCGGCTGCTGGGCAGGGTCGGTCCGGCAGTCTGCATTTTCGGCTCGGCCAGGACCGGCGAAGGCGATCCCGAATACCGCCTGGCACGACAGGTCGCCGCCGCCATCGGCGCGGCCGGATACAGCGTGATCACCGGCGGCGGACCGGGCACGATGGAGGCCGCGAACCGCGGTGCCCGCGACGCCGGCGCGATGTCGGTCGGGCTGAACATCGAAATCCCCCATGAACAGGCCCTCAACGACTACGTGGACGTCGGCATGGAGTTCCACTACTTCTTCCTGCGCAAACTGATGTTCGCGCGCTACTCCTGGTCGTTCGTGATCTTTCCCGGCGGCTACGGCACGCTCGACGAGACGTTCGAGATCCTGACCCTGATGCAGACCGGCAAGACCAGGCCGACGCCGATGGTGCTGGCGGGCTCGGGCTTCTGGGACGGGCTGATCGACTGGATGCGCGGGCAGCTGCTCGAACCCGGGCGCCTGACCGAGGCCGACTTCGACCTGGTCCGGGTAACCGACGACCCGGCGCAGATCGTCGCCCGGGCCACGGCCGGGCTGCCGAACCTGCCCGCCGGCCTCGCCTGAGCAGACCGGGGAGCCCGGAGCGCGAGCCGCCGCACCGGTCCGACGCGATCCGGCCTCCCCTACACGGTCAGCGGCGGACGATGTCGAGCAGCACGCGGCAATGGCGGTCGATCAGGTCGATCACCTCTTCGAATCCGTCGCCTGCCCCGAGGTAGGGATCGGGCACGTCGAGGTCTTCGTCGCCGCCGAACTCGCGCAGCAGGCGGATCCGGGGGTCCTCCCCGCCATACAGCTCGATCAGGTCGGCGCGGTTGGAGCGATCCATTGCGACGATCAGGTCGAAGTTCTCGAAGTCCGAAGGAGCCACCTGGCGCGCGGTCCCGCTGACGTCGAGCCCGCGCCTGGCACCGGCCTCGACGGCGCGCGGGTCCGGAGGGTGACCGACGTGCCAGTCTCCGGTGCCGGCGGAATCGATGGTGATCTCGTCGGAGACGCCCGCCTCGGTGATGAGATCCCTCATCACGGCCTCGGCCGTGGGAGACCGGCAGATGTTGCCGAGACAGACGAACAGGATCCGCATGCGCCCGGTCTCAGCCGCCTCCGGAGCCGGAGATCCTCTGGTTGGTCCTGTCGATGCGGTCGCTGAGCGAGTTGAAGTTCTGCTGGACCTGTTTCTGGAGGTTCGAGATCTGCGTTGCCTGCTTCTGGTTGGTCGACTTGAGCGAGTTGATCTGTTCCTGCTGGCTGTTGACCCTCTTCTGGAGCGTCGAGATCGAGTCCGTATTGGAGTCGATCTTCCTGAGCAGGCTCTTCTCCTCCTCGCTCAGGCTGGCGACCAGCCTCTCGGTCTGCGAGGCCTGCTTCTTCTCTATCCGGTCCTGCCTCGCCTGGGCCTTCGTGAACCGCTCGTCGACGAGCTTCGCCACTTCCTGGTTCGAGTCGGCCTCGTTCTTCGCGTCGAAGGCCACGATCGTGCCGAGCACGCCGAGGGCGACCCCGACCGAGCCGAGGGTGACCGCGAGTATCAGCTTGGTCCGGTCGCTCATGGCCGCGAGATCCTAGACGATCTATGGCGGCCCGCGCTCAGGCCGGCTCCGTGCTCAGAGATTGAGCAGGACGATCGTATTGACCACGAAGATGATCGCGACCGCGATCGTCGCCCGGGTCAGGTTGCGCTCGACCAGCGAACCGCCGCCGACCGAACTGCCGCCGCCGCCGATCCCGAAGGCGCCCGAGAGCCCCGCGTCCTTGCCCGAGTGCAGCAGCACGAGGAAGATCAGCAGGACCGCGAGACCGACCTGTATGACTGAGAGGAAGGTGTACATTCGAACCCGGAGTCTAGCCGCTTTCCGGCTTTCCGACCCCGCGGGCATCGTCGAGCTTGCGGAGGATCTCGACCGCATCGCTTCGCAGCTCCGCATTGACCCGTTCGTAATCGTCCCTGGTCAGCTTGCCGGTCTCCAGGTCGACCTCCGCGTCGCGTATCTCGCGGTACTTGGCCTCGCGCGCGGCCTCGAGTGCGGCGATCGCCGGGTCTTCGGCAACCGTGGCACGCCAGTCCCCCCAGAACGGGTAGCTGACAAACGCGGCCACCGCGACCAGCATCAGGGTGAAGTAGACGAACTCCATCAGGATGCCCCCTTCCTCCGCGTCCTGCGAGCCGGCCAGGCGGCGAACAGAGCCCCGAGGATCGTGATGATGGCACCGATCCAGATCCAGCTGACCATCGGGCTCACGATCACGCGGAAAGTTGCCGGCGTGGCCAGCTCGGGCCGGGCGTAGTCGGCGATGATGCGGTCGGTCGCCAGACCCTGGACCGCCACCAGCTGCTGGGTCAGGGCCGCCGCCTGTGACGGGTCCCGTTCGATCGCAGGCAGCACGCGGGCCTGCATGTAGGCCCCGAAACGGCTGTCGGCCGTCTCGGCACGCTTGCGGATCGCGTCGGTGTCGGGCTCGACGGAGACCCAGAAATCCTTGCGGGCACCGGCGCTGAGGCCGACCTCACTGGTCGCCTCACCCTCGAAGTAGCCGGAAATGGTCCGCGTACCCGACGTCCGCTGGTAGTAGCGCCTGGTCGGCGTCATCGTCGCGAAAGGCTCCCCTTCCCGCCGGACCGAGACCTCCGCTCCGAAGATGATCGCCTGGCCGTCCCTCGACACGGTCGGCCGCTCGTAGGTGAGCGTGTAGCGCTCCACCCTGACCGATTCTCCGGGCGACAGCGTGACATCGCGCTTGTCCTCGAAGCTGGAGGAAGCCGCGACGCCGACCAGCAGGATGACGAAGCCGAAGTGGACCGTATAGCCGCCGTAGCGGCGACGGTTCCGGGTCGCCACCGCCCAGATCGATGCCGGGATCGAACCGCCGGCGCTGGACCTCCGCGCGGCGGCGCCACGCCAGGTCTCCTGCGCGAGCGCGACCACGGTGAACGTCGCCAGCACGAAGACGGCCAGAGCCCAGAAGCTGTCGGCGGCGTCGGTGAAGAGCAGGAGCAGGACCAGGGCCACGAGCGAAGCAGCCGTCGGGATCGGGAAAACGCGCTTGATCCCCTGCCATGAGATTCGACGCCAGGCCAGAAGCGGACCGATCCCCGTGAAAAGGACGAGCGCCACGGCGAGCGGCGTCACGTAGCGGTCGAACCACGGGGCGGCGAGTACCGATTCGGTGCCGGTGAAGAGCTCCGAGATCAGCGGGAAGAAGGTCCCCCAGAAGACGATCACGCAGAGCGCGACGAGCAGCAGGTTGTTGACCAGGAAGACGGCCTCCCTCGAGGCCAGCGAGTCGATCCGCTTCCGGGCGCGCAGCAACGGCAGCCGGGAGATGATCAGCGCCGTCGAGCCGACCAGTACCAGCGTGATCAGGCCGAGGAAGTAGGGGCCGACGGTCGAGTCCCCGAAAGCGTGGATCGACTGCAGCACGCCGGAGCGGACCAGGAACGTGCCGAGCAGCGCCAGCGTGAAGCTGGCGACGATCAGGCTGACGTTCCAGACCTTCAGCATGCCGCGCTTCTCCTGGACCATGATCGAGTGGATGTAGGCGGTGGTGATCAGCCACGGCATGATCGACGCATTCTCGACCGGGTCCCAGGCCCAGTACCCGCCCCAGCCGAGTTCGGTGTAGGACCAGCGGGCACCGAGGATGATGCCGATGCTGAGGAACGTCCAGGCGATCAGCGCGAATCCGCGCGTCGACTTGATCCACGCCGCATCGATCCGCCGCGTGATCAGGGCCCCGATGGCGAAGGCGAAAGGCACGGTCAGCGAGACGTAGCCGACGTAGAGCATCGGTGGGTGGATGATCATCGACGGGTGCTGGAGCAGCGGGTTGAGGCCGACTCCGTTGGCCGGCACCCGCTCGAGCGTGTCGAACGGGTTGACGCCGCCACCGAACAGCATCAGCGAAGTGAAGAAGACGGCGACGCCCATCATGATCGCTGCCGCCCACGGCACGATGTCCCGGAGCTTCTCCCGGGTGAAGTACAGCGACACCGAGGCCACGAGCGAGAGGATGAAGGCCCACAGCAGCAGCGAGCCCTCCTGGCTCGACCACATCGCCGTGACCTTGTAGAACAGCGGCGTCTCGCGCGAAGAGTGGTTCGCCACGACGCTGAGGCTGAAGTCACTGGAGATGAAGGCGACCTCGATCGCGATCACGCAGACCAGCAGCAGCGCGAACAGCGCGTAGGCGGAGCGACGGGCCGCATCGATCCAGCGTCGATCCCCGCGCGTACCGACGAGGGCGGCTGCCAAGCCGAAAACGGCGGTCAGAAAGGCGACCCAGAGGGCCGCGCCTCCGAGGCTACTGATTCTTCTTCTCCGAGAATTTCGAGGGGCACTTTGTAACGAGCGTATCCCGCTCCCCCACGAAAATCCCGTTCTCCACGGTCCCCTTGAGCACGATCTCGCGGCCACCCCGGAACGGATCCGGGACGACACCGCTGTAGGTCGCGGGGATCGAGCCGCTGCCATCGCGATCGCGCACCTCGAAGCGGATGCCCTCGCCCTGCTCTTCGATCGAGCCGCGGACGACCTTGCCGGTCATCTCGTAGCTCTTGCCGGGCACGGCGTCGGCCAGCTCGGACGGCTGCCGGGCTTCGCTGGAGGCGTTGAACGACGTGTAGACGAGGCCGGTCGCCAGGACGAGCGCGAAACCGAGCGCGACGAAAAGCCTGATCTGTCGTTTCTTCTGAGGATCCATGCGGCAACCCGGATTATTGCAAGCCCGGGGCGCCGGCGTGTGCCGCATGCGAGAATCGGCCCATGAATGCTGAAAAGAAGGTCCTCGTCATCACCGGGGCGGGAAGCGGAATCGGCGCCGCCACCGCAAGGGCGGTCAGCGACCGCTACCGGCTCGTCCTCGCCGGCCGGCGGCTCGAGCCGCTCGAAGAGCTCGCCGGGGAGCTCGGCGGGGCCGCGAACGCGACGGCCGTCTCCTGCGACGTGACCGAGTGGGACCAGGTCGAGGGTCTGGCCGCCGCCGCGGTCGACGCCTTCGGCGGGATCGACGCGGTCTTCGCCAATGCCGGCTTCGGTGCGAGCCGCGGATTCCTCGAGGAATCGCCCGAGCACTGGCGATCGATGGTCCTGACCAACGTGCTCGGGCCGGCCCTGACGATTCGCGCCACGCTTCCCCACCTGCTCGAGAAGGGCGACGGCCACTTCCTGATCACCAGCTCGATCGCCGGCCGGCGTGCCCTGCCGGGCTCGCTTTACTCGGCGACCAAGTTCGCGGCGACCGCGATGGGAGAAGCACTGAGGGCGGAGCTCCGGGCCCGCGATGACGGCAACCGGATCCGGGTAACACTGATCGAACCCGGCATGGTCGACACGCCGTTCTTCGACAACCGGCCGGGAGAGCGCGCTCTCTCCGACGACGACATCGCCCGCGCCGTCGACTACGCGCTGTCCCAGCCCGATTCGGTCGATGTCAACGAGATCCTGATCCGTCCGATAGGGCAGGGAATCTGACGCCGCGAGGCTTCACCTGAGAACCAGACGCACGAAGCCCCAGTAGAGCCGCATCGCCGCGCGTACCGGATTCCGCCGCACGAAGCCGGGGAAGAACGGCGAGTCGAGGTCGGCGGTCAGGTTCGAGGCGAACTGCCCGGCCGTGACCGTGCGCGAGGCCTGGATCCGGTGCCGTTCAAGCACCAGACGCGGCAACCAGCGCAGCGCGGCGAAGTCGGCCGCCAGCTTGGCCCGCAGCCAGCCACCGCGCCGGGCGACGACCAGCAGTGCCACCTCGGTCACGGCCAGCGCCGGCAACAGCAGGATCAGCAGCGACGCAGGGTAGTCCCGGGCGATCATCGCCAGCCGGTTTCGCTCGAGCCAGAAGAACTTGCGATCGGCAGAGGCGAAATCGTAGTCGTGGTCGACCAAGGCGTCGCCGGCGAGGCCGAGCCGCTCCCCGGCCAGCAGCAGCCGGACCGACAGGTCGGTGTCCTCGTGGTAGAGGAAGAAGCGGCCGGCAAAGCCGCCGACCCGCTTCCACGTTTCCAGCGGGATCGCGAGGCACGCACCCGACAGCGTCGCAACGGTCCGGGCCCCGCCCACGTCGCCGGGGTCGGCGCCGTGATCCCCGGCCCACGAAAAACCGGTGAAGTGGAGTGGGTTGCCGGCCGAGTTGACCGACCTCCGCCCGTCGAGGTCGCAGACGACCAGCGCCATCCACGCCGCCCAGCGCGACCCGTCGGAGAGCGGACGGCATATCCCTTCCCGGAATCCCGGTTCCGGCCTCGCGTCGGGGTTCAGCAGCACGAGCAGTTCACCCTGCGCCTCCGCCGCTCCGCGGTTGGCGGCCTCGGCGTATCCGGCATTGCGATTCATCGAGACGACGCGCAGCCTGGGCAGCCAGCGCGCGGCGACGCCGCCCGGATCGTCGGCCGAATCGTTGTCGACCACGATCACTTCGTCGTCCGGGCCGAGCTCGGAAGCCAGCGCCGGCAGCGTCCGGGAGAGGTCTGCGGCGGAGTTCCAGGCGACGATGACTACGGACAGCGAAGTTTCCAAAGCGGACGACGGGTCTCGAACCCGCGACCTCGAGCTTGGGAAGCTCGCGCTCTACCAACTGAGCTACGTCCGCGCCGGGGGCATACTACGCGAGCGCAGGGGGTCTCTTGTTCATACTCTGGAGCGGTTTGAATCTCAGGACCTCGATAGTCACGCTTGCCGTCGCCGCCTTCATCGGGTTCCTGGTCTGGGGCCTGGTCAACTCCGGTGACGGCGGGATCGGCGAAGGCGAACCGGTGCCGGTCGCGACGCTGCCGACACTGCCACCCGGGGGCGAAGGCTCGCTGGCCGACTACCGTGGCGACTGGGTCCTGCTGAACGTCTGGGCTTCGTGGTGCATCCCGTGCCGGGACGAGTCTCCGGCGCTCGACCGCTTTGAGCGGGAAAACCGCGACCGGATCACCGTGCTCGGCGTCGACACCAGGGACCTCACCGACGACGCGCTCGACTTCCTCGAGGAATACGACATCACTTACGACCAGCTCCGCGACGCCAGCGGCGAGTACGCCGACGATCTCGACACCACAGGCGTTCCCGAGTCCTTCCTCGTCGATCCCGACGGCAACCTCGTCGCCCACTTCCCCGGTCCGTTCCGCGACCTGGCCGAGGTCGAGGAGTTCGCCGCACCGGCTCTCGCTGCCGTCGCGCCGGCCGGCGACGGGGCCGACGGCTCATGACCGGCGTTGCGCGGTTGCGCAGCCTGCTCTGCGCCGTGCTGGTCGTGGGGCTGGCGGTCGCGTTTCCGGCCGCGGCAACTGCCGAGACCGGACCGGCGCCGGCAACCGAAGCCGCGCAGGCCGGCGAGACTTCGGCCGCGACGCCCAGGGCGAACCTGCCCGATCTCGAAGACGAAGTCATGTGCCCGATCTGCGGCACGCTGCTGGGGCTCTCCAGGGCGCCCGCAGCCGAGCGCCAGCGCGTCTTCATGCGTCGGCTGATCCGGGAGGGAAAGACAGAGCAGGAGATCAAGGACGCGCTGGTGGCCGAATACGGCCCTCAGGTTCTCGCCCTGCCGGACGACGAGGACACCAACTTCTGGGTCTATGTCGTTCCGCTCGCGGGCCTGATCATCGCGGCTCTCGCCGTGCTGCTGGCAGCGGTCAGGTGGCGACGCAACCGCGAGCCCGACGAGCCGTCCGGGAGCGGGGGCGGAAACGGGGGCCCGTCAGGGCCGGATGCGTCGAGGCTCGACCGGGACCTGGCCGAGTACGACCTGTAGCGGGCCGGCTGCGACAGGCGGCCGTCAGATCCGCCGGCGGGTCCTACATCCTGTCCGGGGCCGAGATGCCGAGCAGGCCCAGCGAGGCCGCCAGCGTCGCTGCGGTGCTCTCGCAGAGCGCCAGGCGGGCCGACTCGAGCCCCTCGCCTTGGGCACCGACGACCTGGCAGTCACGGTAGAAGGCGTGGAAGGCGGCCGCGGTGCCGGTCGCGTAGGCGCAGATCCGGTGCGGGGCGCGACGGGCGGCCGCTTCATGTACCTGGGCGGGGAAGGCCAGCAGCTCAGTGATCAGCGCCTTCTCGGCCGGGTCGACCGGAGGGACCGGTGCGTCGGACTCTCCCGGAGCGCCGCCATTAGAGCTGGACTCCTGTGTGGCCTTTCGCAGGATGCTCTTGATGCGGGCGTGGGCGTACTGGACGTAGTAGACCGGGTTGTCCGAAGTCTGCGAACGGGCGAGGTCGAGATCGAGGTCGAAGGTCCGGTCGTGGCTGCGCTGGAGCAGGAAGAACCGCGCCGCGTCCCTGCCGATGTCGGAGACCAGCTCGTCCAGCGTGACGATGTCTCCGGCGCGCTTCGACATCTTCGCCCGCTGGCCGCCTTCGACCAGGTGGATCATCTGCAGGATGCGGGCCTCGAATTCGACTTCGGTGCCGAGCGAATGCACGGCCGCATCCATTCTCGCGACGTAACCATGGTGGTCGGCGCCGAGTACGTCGAGCAGCCGGAAGTGGCCGCGCCCGACCTTGTCGGCGTGATAGGCGACGTCAGCACCGAAGTAGGTCGGTTCGCCCCCCGAGCGGACCAGCACCCGGTCCTTGTCGTCACCGAATTCGGTCGTCCGCAGCCACAGCGCGCCGTCCTGCTCGAAGGTGTGTCCGGCCTCGCGCAGGCGCTCGAGGCCCTTCTCGACCAGGCCGCGTTCGTAGAGCGAGCGCTCCGAGAAGAAGTCGTCCATGCCCACGCCGAAAGCCTCGAGCGAATCGCGGATGCCTTCGACCATCCAGGCCACGCCTTCACGCGTGAGCGTCTCGAGGTCGGCGGCGTCGATCCGCTCGCTGCGTGCCCTCTCGGCGAGCCGGTTCACGTAGTCACCGTGGTAGCCGTTCTCGGGCGGCTCTCGACCCTCCATGCGCGCCGCTATCGAGAGACCGAAGTTCTCCACCTGGCTGCCGCCGTCGTTGACGTAGTACTCGGTGCTGACATCGTGTCCGGTGCGCCTGAGCATCCTTGCGACGGCATCCCCGTAGGCGGCGTGGCGACCCGATGCCGCAGTCAGCGGACCGGTCGGGTTCGCCGACACGAACTCGAGCAGGATCCGCTCCGGGTCGGAGACGGGCGGGACCGGAGCCTCGCCTCCGCCGAGGTCCGAGACCGCACCGCGGTACCAGGCATCCGAAAGGAAGAGGTTGAGGAAGCCGGGACCGGCGATCTCGGCCTTCTCCAGCGATCCCCCGAGGCGCCGGGCGACGCTGTCGGCCAGCTCACCGGCGATCTCGCGTGGCGGGCGTGACAGCTGCCCGGCCATCAGCATCGCGGCATTCGAGCTGAAGTCCCCGAGTTCCGGCTTCGGTGCGGGATCGAGCACGGGCTCGATCGTGTCGTCGCCGGCGAGATCGCGGGCAGCAGCGGTGACGACTTCGAGCAGGCCGGATACGGGGTCGGAGGCTGGCACGTCCAGCCATCCTACGGTTCCGGCTAGAGGTGGTACTTCTCGCCTGCGAGGATCTTGCCGGCCCGGAACAGCTGCTCCAGCAGCACGATGCGTGCGAGCTGGTGGGCCATGGTCTGCGGACCCAGCGAGATCGATTCGTCGCTCCGCGACAGGGCTTCGGCGGGCAGTCCCGACGGACCTCCGACCATCAACGTCACGTCCCGGGCTGCCAGCCGGCGCCGCTCGAGCCAGGCCGACCACGCGATCGAGTCCATGGCCCGCCCGCCCAGGTCGAGCGCGACCACGTGCTCGTCCCGGCCGACGCGCCGCAGGAGCGCTGCGTCGTCCTTCACCTCGACGACTTCGGTCTTCTGACGCGGCCCGAGCAGCTTCAGGTAATGCGCCTCTGCGTCGCTGAATGGCGGCCTGATGCGGCCGACGGCCAGGACCGTGAGCTTCAACGTGACCGGTCTCGGCTGAACGACTCGGCCAGACCGATCCGCTCGACGGTCTCGGGATGCGTCCCGAAAAGCGACTGCCACAGCGCCGGCGGCTCGGGGTCGGTCAGGTTGCTGGCTGCGATCTGGCGCTGGAGCGCGATCATCGACGCCGGGTCGCGCGTCGTCTGCAGGGCGCTGTAGTCGGCGCGGATCTCGATCTCGCGCGAGAGCCGGTTTCCCGGCACCGACAGCAGCAGCGACATGACGGAGAGCCCCAGGGCCAGCGCAAGCACGATCCCTGGTCCGTCGGGCCGGTCGCCGTTGCGCCCGGCGATCGCCGCGGCCCCGAGCTGCATCGCGAGGGCGCCGAGCGGGATGACGAGGATGGCGAATCCGAGGCCGCGGAAGACGTCTGCCGACTCGACGTGTGCGAGCTCGTGGGCGATCAGCGCGGAGAGGCTGCCCGGAGGCAGGGTCGCGAGCGCGTTGTCGTAGATCACGACCCGCTTGCTGCTGCCGATGCCATGTACATAGGCGTTGAGGGCGACCGATCTCCGGCTCGCGTCGACCGAATAGACCTCACCGACGTCGACGCCTGCGCGGTCGGCAAGGGCCAGGACCTCGCTGCGCTCCGGGCCCGGTGGCAGCGGCTCGAAGTCGTTGAAGAGCGGCGACACGGCGACCGGCCAGAGCCAGAGCCAGATCACTGCGAAGCCCGCGGCCGCGACGCTCGCCGCGATCCAGAACCGGCGCCGGAACCGCCTCCAGGCGGCGAAGGCGGCGAGCGCCGCGACAGCAGACAGCGGGACCGCGACAGCCAGCGAGAGCAGCCGGTCGCCGGCCCAGCCCCCGAGCCCCTGGGTGATCAGGCCGTAATCGCGACCGAGATCGAAAGAGAGCAGGGCCGCCGGCAGGCCCGCGAGGGCCAGGGCGACGGCCAGCAGCGCCCCGATGGCGGCAGCCCCGCGCAACGGGTGGCGCGAGGCCCTGTCGAGCAGTCTTCGCATCGGCGGGCCCCGATACAGGGCCAGCAGGGCCAGCAACCCGATTTCAGAAGCGATGGCAAACAGGGCGATCGCCCGTGACCGGCTGCGGTACTGCTCGGCCGTCTCGACGCCGTCGGGGCCCGTGGCCTCGAAATAGGCAGCCGGATCTGCCCTTTCGAAATCGATCGGCGGACTGCCCGGACCCACCGCCCAGCCGACCAGGAAAGCGAAGGCCACGGCGGCAGCGGCCACCACCACGGGGGCGTAGCCGTTCAGGGAGGCTTTCGGTGACGGTGTGGAAGTCACGGGGCTTTACGATAGAAGGCCGCGACCGGCACCCCGCCCCGCTCCGTACCGCATCGGTCGCATCAGCCCATGAAAGCGGCCGTTATCTCAGACATCCATGCGAACCTCCCGGCCCTCGAAGCTGTCCTGATGGAAATCGAGTCCAGCGACATCGACGAGATCTGGTGCCTCGGGGACGCCGTCGGCTACGGGGCCAGCCCCAACGAGTGCCTGGAGATGCTCGCCGGGCGCTGCGACGTCTGGCTCGTCGGCAATCACGACCTGGCCGCACTCGGGGAGATCGACATCTCCACCTTCAGCCCCAGCGCTGCCGAGGCGGCGCTGTGGACGCGAACACAGTTGAGCGAGAGCTCCACGCAGTCGCTCCGGGCACTCGGCACCGGCGCCCGTGACAGGCGCGGGGGCTTCGGCCTCTACCACGCGTCTCCCCGGGATCCGATCTGGGAGTACGTCGTCGACATCGACCTGGCCGAGGACTGCCTCAACGTCCAGGAGGAGCGGGTCTGCCTGGTCGGCCACTCGCACATAGCGCTGTACTTCACCCGCGTCGACGAGCTCTCGAGGATCACTTCCGAGCTGGCACCCGAGGGGACCTCGCTTTCCGTGGCCAACGGGCAGTGGCTGCTCAACCCCGGCAGCGTGGGCCAGCCTCGTGACGGGGACGCCCGGGCCGCCTGGCTCGAACTCGACACCGAAGCGCAGAAGACGCGCTGGCGGCGGGTCGATTACCCCGTTCACCTGGCCGCAGAGGCGATCATGGAGGCCGGCCTGCCGCCCCACCTCGCCGACCGCCTGTACCAGGGACATTGACCGCGACGCCGCCGACAGACCACCCGAAACCTTTCTCTAGACTCGAACGAGATGCCCCGAAAAGCCCCAAAAGCAGCCGTTTTGGCGATCGCGACCACCGCGCTCCTGCTGCTCGGGGGTTGTGGCGAGGACCGCAGCAACCTGCTGCCGCAGGACACCTCCGAGCAGATCCGGGCCAACCTCGACGAGGTCCGCTCGCTGGTCAGGGAGGGCAACTGCTTCGAGGCCCTGGCCGTGGCCGAGGAGGTGCGCACTGAAGTGGAAGCGCTCGGAAGCGATGTCGACAGCACCCTCCAGCGGACCCTGGTCGACGGTGTGACGCAGCTCCAGGTCACCGTCCAGGACAACTGTGTCGAGGCCGACACGGATGCGACCGCGACGACCACGCCGGACCCGGTGCCGGTACCCGAACCGAGCGATACCCCGGAACCGCAGCCCACCGAAGGCACGACGGGCGACACGGGCACGACCGGGACCGGTGACGGACAGACCGATCCGGAGCCGCAGCCCGAGCCCCAGCCGGAACCGCAGCCCGCCCCCGAACCGACACCGCCGCCGGACAACGGCTCGGGTGGCGTCGGGCCATCGTCAGGAGGCACCGCGCCATGAGCACCCCGACCGTACTCGGCGGCCGCTACGAACTGATGGACCGGCTCGGATCCGGCGGTATGTCGAACGTCTACCGGTCGAAGGACCGGATCCTCGAACGCACGGTCGCCGTGAAGGTCCTCGCCGAGCACCTCTCCGACGATGACCGTTTCGTGGCCCGCTTCCGGCGCGAGGCGCTCGCGGTGGCCAAGCTGATCCACCCCAACATCGTCCAGGTCTACGACACGGGCGTGGACAACGGACGCCACTTCATCGTCATGGAATGCGTCGAGGGGCGCTCGGGCGCCCAGATCCTCAAGAGCGAAGGCGTGCTCGACCCCGAGATCGCGGTCGAGATCGGCGTGCAGGCCTGCGCCGGGCTCGAATACGCCCATCGCCACGGGATCATCCACAGGGACGTGAAGCCGGGCAACCTGATGATTGTCGGCGGCCCGGTCGGCGGCGGCCCGATGACGTGCAAGCTGACCGACTTCGGCATCGCCCGGGCGGCCGAGCAGACCCGCATCACCCAGGTCGGCTCGGTCGTCGGCACGGCCGCCTATCTCGCGCCGGAACAGGTCCGCGGAGACGAGGCGACACCGGCTACCGACGTTTATGCGCTGGGAGTCGTGCTGTACCAGTTCCTGACCGGACGGCTGCCCTACGAGGGCTCCTCGCTGGCCGAGCTCGCGGTGCGCCAGCAGAACGAGAAACCGCTGCCCCCGCGCACCTACAACTCGGAAGTGCCCGAGACCGTGAGCGCCGCCGTCATGCGAGCGCTCGAAGGCGACACCCGGATCCGCTTCGCGACGGCCGGAGCCTTCGCGGACGGACTCGAGCGCGGCCTGCGCGGAGAAGACGTCACGCTGCTGCTCGACGAAGACGAGCCGGAGACCCCGGAGCACTTCCCGATGGCCGAGACCGCGACGCGGCCGCTCGAGCGCACGTCCCGGACCGCGCACCGGCCGGCCCCGCCTCCGCCCAGGTACAAAGGTCCGCCGCCGCGCCCGACGGTCAAGAAGCGCTCTTTCTTCAGCCGCATGGTGCGCTTCGTCGCCGGCCTGCTGGCGCTGATCGCCGTCGCGCTCGTCGTGGCCGGGCTGGTCATCTTCCTGACCGACCGGGCAGCCTCGGTCGAGGTGAGGGAATGGGCCGGCGACTCGGTCAATCAGGTCACGCGCGAGCTGAAGGACTACATCCGCGAGAACACCCAGTAGCGACGTCGCTACTGGACATCACTGCGCCAGAGGCGCAGCCAGCCGAGGCCGGCCAGGCCGAATACCCAGGCAGCGAGGATCAACGCTGCCTGAGCCGTCGTATGGCCGGAGTCGAACTCTCCGAATCCGCTCTCGGTCCCGCGGATTCCCACCACGACGTCGGCGAGTGCGATCCCGAAGCTGAAGTCCCCGACCGCGGGAACCACGGCCAGCACGGTGTCGATGATAAGGACGAAGACGAGGGCGACCGTCAGGCCGCCGGCCATGCTCGCCGTGATCAGCGCCAGCGAGGCACCTACCGTCACGTAGGCAAGGTTGGTCAGCAGCGCCGCGATCACGATGTCACGGTATTCGCCGATCGGAACGGCATCTCCATGGCGGTCAGCCGCGAGATCGTAGAACGGAAAGAACACGATGTGGATGAGCACGGTTGCGGCCGCGACGAGGACCAGCACGACCGCGAGCTTGGAAACGAACAGCCGGAACCGCCGGGGATCGGCACTCAGAGTCCTGCGCAGCGTGTTCTGGCCGTATTCCACCCCGAAGATCCAGACGCCGAAGACGATCGACGCGATCGCGAGGGGGAAGCCGAGTGCCAGCTCGACCGCGAGCAGGTCGGCGCCGAGCCCCCAACGCCACGTTGCCGCGACGCCGAGCAGGCCGCAGACCACGACCACCCCGGCGCACCAGGCCGGTGTCGGCATCGAGCTGACCTTGGCGAATTCAGCCCGCACCGGCACCGCCCCCTCCCTCGGTCAGGCTGAGGAAGATTCGCTCGAGGTCGGGCCGGTCCTGCGCGAGAGCGGAAACGTAGATCCCCTCCGCGGCCAGCACGCAGCTGATCTGGGATCCGTCACTGATCACGCCGGAGACCGAAAGTGACCCCCCACCCTTCGGCTGCACCACCAGCCCGAGCGCAGACAGCACATCTGCGGCCGGCCCTGCCTCGTCCTCGCTCACGGTCACCAAATACGAGACCGCCGCTCCCGCCTGCCCGAGCAGCTCGGCCATCGCGCCGTCAGCCACGAGGCTGCCGCGATTGATGATCGTCGCCCGGTCGCACATCAGCTCGACTTCGGCGAGCAGGTGCGACGAGACCAGGACCGACACCCCTCGCTCCGGCAGGCTCGCGATCAGTTTCCGGATCTCGACGATCCCCGCCGGATCGAGTCCGTTGGTCGGCTCGTCGAGGATCACCAGCCGCGGTCGGCCGAGCAACGCGATCGCGAGCCCGAGGCGTTGCTTCATTCCCATCGAGAAGCCGCCGACCCTCGAACCTGCCCTGTCGCTGAGGCCGACCAGCGAAAGCAGCGAGTCGATCTCGCCCGAAGCCCTCCTCAGCCCGAGTGCCTCGGCCTGGATCTTCATGTTGTCCGTCGCGGATGCCCGCGAATAGAGAGACGGTCCTTCGACCAGCGCGCCGGTCTGCCGGACTGCCGAGGCAAAACCGCGGCCGCCGGTCGTGACGCCGAGCAGGTTCGAAGAGCCGTTGTCGGGGCGCGTCAGGCCGAGCAGGACGCGGATCGCCGTCGTCTTGCCCGAGCCGTTGGGTCCGAGCAGCCCCGAGACCGAGCCTTCCGGCACGCCGAAGGACAGTCCGCGCAGCGCCTGCGTGCTGCCGAAGCTCTTGTCCACTGCTTCGAAGCCGGCGAGGATCACGGTCCCTCCGCTGCCGTCCACGGGCTGTGGCCGTCGAGGACCGCATCGCCGTAGGCCGCGAAGCGGCCGGCCGAGATCGCGTCCCGGGCTCCGGACATCAGCCGTTCCATGTAGACGAGGTTGTGTTCGACCAGCAGCCGGACCGCTGTGAGCTCCTCCGAGCGCGAGATGTAGTTGAGGTAGTCGACGTCGTAATCGCTGCATGCGGTGCAGCCGCAGCCTTCGACCAGCGGTCCCCTCTGCCCCGCCGAGTACCGCTTGCGGATGTCGATCCGGTTGCGCGACTCCGGCGACGGCGCCAGCGCCATTCCGTGCCGGGCCAGCCGGGTCGGCACGGCACAGTCGAAAACGTCGATCCCGAGCGCCACGCCGTGAATCAGGTCGTCGATCTCGCCGATTCCGAGCAGGTGCTTCGGTGCTTCCACCGGAAGCCTGGGGACCGTGAAGCCGAGGACTTCGGCCATCTCCTGTTTGTGGCGGCCGAGCGTGCCCCCGATCGCGATCCCGTCCACGCCGGCCGCGGCCACGGCATCACAGGACTCGATGCGCAGGTCCTCGTAGGTCCCGCCCTGAACGATCCCGAAGACCGCCTGCGTGGCCGGGCCGTTGTCGCGGTGCCAGTCGAGGCAGCGGTCGAGCCAGCGGTGCGTGCGCTCGGTCGAGCGCGCCGTGTACTCGCGGTCGGCGTGAAACGGGGTGCATTCGTCAAAGACCAGCGCTATGTCGGAAGCGAGCGAGGCCTGGACCGACATCGAAGTCTCGGGCGAGAGCAACAGCTCCGATCCGTCCCTGTAGGACCGGAAGCGCACTCCCTCCTCCTCGATGGACAGGGTCGCCGCCAGCCCCTGGGGCTTGCGCCCGGTTCCCTTGATCTCCTCGCTGACCCCGCCGTGGGCCAGCGAGAACACCTGGAAACCGCCCGAGTCGGTGATTATCGCCCGGTCCCAGGCCATGAACCCGTGGAGGCCGCCCGCCGCCTCGATACGCTCGGGCCCGGGCGCAACCAGCAGGTGGTAAGTATTGCCCAGCACCATCTGGAAGCCGAGTGCCGCGACCTCGCGCGACGACATGCCGCGAACGCTGCCCTTCGTCGCCAGCGGGATGAAGGCCGGCGTATCGACCGGCCCGTGGGGAGTGATGATGCGGCCGCGCCGGGCCGCGCCGTCCCTGGCCTCGATCTCGAAGCTGAGTCTTGCGGGATCGTGGCGCACGGACCCGCAGGCTACCCGTAGCCGGGGCTCAGGTGATCAGGGACCGTCCGGTCATCTCCGCCGGCTGCTCGATTCCGAGCATCTCGAGCACGGTCGGAGCGACGTCGGCCAGCACGCCGTCCGGGGCCAGGTCGGGACCGGGCACGGTAAGGATCAGCGGGACCGGATTCAGCGAATGGGCGGTGTTCGGCGAGCCGTCCGGCTCGAGCATGTGGTCGGCGTTGCCGTGGTCTGCGGTGACGAGGCAGGCGCCGCCCGACGCATGCACGGCGTCGACGACGTCGGCCAGGCAGGCGTCGACGGCTTCGATCGCCGCGACCGCTGCCGGGATAACGCCGGTGTGGCCGACCATGTCGGGGTTGGCGAAGTTGATCACGCCGAATCGCGGTTCGTACTCGTTCCAGCCCTCGATGAATTCGTCGGCCGCCCCGCGGGCGCTCATTTCGGGCTTGAAGTCGTAGGTCGGCACGTCGCGCGGAGACGCGACGAGGCTGCGGTGCTCTCCGCCCCATTCCTCCTCGCGGCCGCCGTTGAAGAAGTAGGTGACGTGGGCGTACTTCTCGGTCTCGGCCACGTGGACCTGGTCTCCCCCGTCCTCGGAGATGACCTGGGCCAGCGTCACCGAGGGGCGCTGCTCGGGGAAGGCGACCGGATAGGGCCAGCCCTTTCGGTACGAAGTCATCGTCGTCAGGTCGGCCAGCGGGCCTCCCGAGCGCGGGAATCCGTCGAAATCCGGGTCGGCGAGGGCCATGGTCAGCTCGCGTGCCCGGTCCGGACGGAAGTTGATGAAGATCGCGACGTCCCCTTCTGCCATGCCGTCGTAGTCGCCGATGACGGTCGGCTTGATGAACTCGTCGGTCTGGCCGTCCCCGTAGGCGTCCGATATGGCCGCGGCGCTCGACTGCGCCCTCGGCCCCTCGCCGTGGACGATCGCGTCGTAAGCGAGCTTGAGGCGCTCCCAGCGCGTGTCCCTGTCCATTGCGTAGTAGCGGCCGCTGACCGTCCCCACCCTGCCGGTCGAGCGCAGCCACCTCTCGAGTTCCGCGACGTACTCGGCGCCGCCATGGGGCAGCGTGTCACGGCCGTCGGTGATCGCGTGGAAGACGACGTCCGGGACCCCCTCCTGACCGGCCAGCTCGACACAGGCTTCGAGGTGTTCCCATCCGGAGTGGACGCCTCCGTCGGAGACCAGGCCGATCAGGTGGAGCCGGCCGCGTGGGCTGTCCACGGCGCGGCGGCAGGCCGAGGCCAGGGCCTCGTTGTCGAAGAAGGATCCGTCGGCCACGGCCGAGTCGATGCGGGCCAGGTCCTGCTTGACGATCGCACCGGCACCGAGGTTCAGGTGGCCGACCTCGGAGTTGCCCATCTGCCCCTCGGGCAGCCCCACCGCGGGCCCGCAGGCGGTCAGCTGCGTAGTGCGCCCCTCCTCCCAGAGCCGATCGAAGGTGGGCGTCGAAGCGAGCGAAACGGCATTGCCCGGACCGGGTTCGGCCAGGCCCCAGCCGTCGAGGATTATCAGCGCGACGGCCGGAACCGGGAGCGACTTGGGAGCCTCGACCGTCATCTCAGGCGGCGCCGGCCGCGGAGACGATCGCGGCGAAGTCGTCGGGGTCGAGCGCCGCACCACCGACCAGGGCGCCGTCGATGTCGGGCATCGCGAGCAGGTTCTCGGCGTTGCCGGGCTTGACCGAGCCGCCGTAGAGGATCCGGACGCTCTCGGCCTCGCCCTCACCGCGCGTGCGCAGAAGGCTGCGCACGAACTCGATCGCCTCCTGGGCCTGCTCGTCGGAAGCCGTCTTGCCGGTCCCGATCGCCCAGATCGGCTCGTATGCGATCACCACCTGCCCGAGGTCACCGGTGTGGACCTCGGCCAGGTCGGTCAGCACCTGATGCGAGAGGACCGCCTCCATGTCGCCGGACTCCCGCTGTTCGTCGGTTTCGCCGCAGCAGAGGATCGGCTGCAGGCCGGCCTCGACCGCGCGGCGGACCTTGCGGGCGAGGGCCTCGTCGGTCTCGCCGAATAACTGGCGGCGCTCGGAGTGCCCGAGGATCACACCGTCGACCCCGATGTCGAGCAGCATCGGGGCGGATACCTCACCGGTATAGGCACCCGAGTCCTCGAAGAACATGTTCTGGGCCGCGACGCGCACCGACGTGCCGGCGCAGCGCTGTGCCACGCGGTCCAGGGCCAGATAGGTCGGGCAGATCACGACCTCGGCCCCGTCGCCGGACTGGCGCGGCAGAAAAGTGTCGAGGAAGTCGTCGGCCTCGTCGGCCGTCTTGTTCATTTTCCAGTTGGCGGCGATGAATGGACGTCGGCTCATGGCTTCATCATGCCGCGTCGAGGGCCTCGACGCCGGGAAGGTGCTTGCCCTCCAGCAGTTCCAGCGAGGCGCCACCGCCCGTGGACGCCCAGTCGACCTCGTCCGTGAGCCCGAACTTGACCAGGGCGGCGACCGAGTCTCCGCCGCCGACCACCGTGAATGCCGGAGATCCCGCGACCGCCTCGGCCACGGTCCGGGTCCCGGACTCGAAGGGCTCGAGCTCGAAGGCACCCATCGGGCCGTTCCACAGCACGGTTCCGGCGCCGGCGATGCGCTCCGCGTAGTCGGAGGCCGAGGCGGCGCCGATGTCGAGACCCATCCAGCCGTCGGGAACCTCGGTCCCCTCCGCCTGCGAGACCTCGGTATCGGCCGAGAATTCGCGTCCGAGCACGAGGTCTACCGGCAGGCAGAGCTCGCAGGAGCTGTGTGAGGCCTTCTCCATCGCCTCGGCGGCGAGCGGGATGCCGTCCTCCTCGACCAGCGAGTCGCCGGTACCGCTACCACGGGCCCGGTAAAAGGGAAAGCACATCGCGCCGCCGATCAGCACCTGGTCGGCGATCTCGATGAAGCGGTCGATCACCCCGATCTTGTCCGACACCTTCGCCCCGCCGAGCACGACGACCAGCGGACGCGCCGGATCGTCGGCGACCGCGGTCAGGTTGCTCACTTCCTTCTCCAGCAGCTCGCCGGCGAAGGAAGGAAGGTCTTCGGCGACGCCGACGTTGCTGGCGTGGGCCCGGTGGGCCGTGCCGAAAGCGTCGTTGACGAAGACGTCGGCCAGCCCGGAGAAAGCCTGCCCCAGGCCGGGGTCGTTTTTCGTCTCCCCGGCCTCGAACCGCGTGTTCTCGAGCAGCAGGACCTCGCCGGGTTCGAGCGCCTCGGACATCGCCTCGGCTCGTTCGCCCACGACTTCGGGAGCCAGCCTCACCTCGGCTCCGAGCAGTTCGGAGAGCCTGCCGGCGACCGGGCGCATCGACAGCGACTCGACGACCTCGCCGCCCGGCCGCCCCAGGTGCGAGGCGAGGATCACCCTGCCGCCGCGGTCGAGCAGATGGCTGATCGTCGGCAGGGCTGCCCTGATCCTCGTATCGTCGGCTACTTTGCCGTCGGCGAGCGGCACGTTGAAGTCGACGCGCACCAGGACCCGCCGGCCCTCGACATCGGCGTCGCGCACGCTCTTCTTCGCGAATCCCACGGCCGGCCTCCTTCCGGTCCCCGAAACCTCAGACCTTGCCGATCAGCTCCACGCAGCGGTTCGAGTAGCCCCATTCGTTGTCGTACCAGGAGACCGCCTTGACCAGATTGCCGTCGCCAATGATCTGGGTCAGTCCCGAGTCGAAGATCGACGAATGGGGATTGGTGATGATGTCGGTCGAGACCAGCGGTTCCTCGCTGTAGGAAAGGATTCCCTTGAGCGGACCCTCGGCAGCCGCCCTGACCGCCTCGTTGACCTCTTCGGCGGTCGTCGCCTTCGACGGAGTGAAGGTGAGGTCGACCAGCGAACCGGTGATGACCGGGGCTCGGACGGCGAAGCCGTTCAGCTTGCCGGCCAGTTCCGGAAGCACCAGGCCGACCGCCTTGGCCGCTCCGGTCGTCGTCGGGATCAGGTTCACCGCCGCGGCCCGGGCCCGGCGCGGATCCTTGTGCGGCATGTCCTGGAGCCTCTGGTCCGACGTGTAGGCGTGGATCGTCGTCATCAGACCGTGCTCGATCCCGACCGCGTCATTGATCGCCTTGGCGAACGGAGCCAGGCAGTTGGTGGTGCAGGACGCGTTGGAGATGATGTTGTGCTTTTCCGGGTCGTAGTCGTCGAAGTTGACGCCGAGGGCCACGGTCACGTCGGGCTCCTTTGCCGGGGCCGAGATGATGACCTTCTTCGCGCCGGCCTCGAGATGCTTGGCGGCATCCTCACGCGCGGTGAAGAAACCGGTCGACTCGAGCACGATGTCGGCGCCGACTTCCCCCCACGGCAGGTTCGCGGGGTCGCGCTCGGAGAGCACGGGGATCTCCTTGCCGTTGATCGTGATCGAACCCTCGCCGGAGGAAACCGTGTCGGGGTTGGGTCCGAGGATCGAGTCGTACTTGAAAAGGTGGGCGAGCGTGGCGTTGTCGGTCAAGTCGTTGAAAGCGACGAATTCGATGTCCGCACCGGCAGCCTCTGCCGCACGGACCACGTTGCGGCCGATCCTCCCGAAACCGTTGATTCCCACCCTAACGCTCATGTGTTGACGCCTTTCCTCGTTTTGCTTGCCGGCCGAGGTTATGGGAACTGCGAAAGGCCGGTCAAGTCGATTTCACAACTCAGTCACTTCCGACGGTTATCTCGATCTCCTGACCGTCCGGATCACGCAGGTAGGCCGAGTACGAACCGGAACCGTGGCCGATCGTCTCGCCCGGTGAAGCGATGCTGCGGCCGCCCGTTGCGCAGCCTGCCTCCCACGCCGCCTTCACGGCCGCGATACCGGGGGCGGCGAGGCATACGAGCGCACCGTCGGTACAGACGTTGGCCCGTTCTGTGATCAGCAGGATCGGCCGCGAGATGCCGTAGCCGATCGCCCCGTTGCCGTTGCCGTGCCGGCGCCAGCCCAGCGGGGAGATCACCGCGTCGTAGAAGGCCGCGGAGCGCCCCAGGTCCGAGACCTCGATGACTACGTGATGAAGCACGCACCCAAGGCTATTGGAGTTCAGCCCTTCGGCGTCCAGCGGAAGTAGCGCAGCGCGAGCAACAGTCCGGCCGCCCCCCACAGGGCCACGACCAGCAGGTTGTCCCACTCGAGGCCCGGGCCTGAAGAGACCGGATCGTACGCGGCGAAGAAGGCCTCGAAGAAGTTGCGCACCGGGAAGATCCCGGCGAAGGACAGGACCCCGTCGGGGATCTCGCTCTCGGGGATGAATACGCCGGAGAGGAAGTAGAGAGGCAGCGTGATCACGTTGGTGATCGCGGGCGCAGCCTCGCGCGAAGGGATGATCGCGGTCATCGCGACACCGAGACAGCAGAAGGCCGCGGCCCCGACGAAGAGCGTCACGGTGATTTCGGGAATGTGGCCCCAGGGGACCGGGGCGTCGTAGAGCAGCCTGCCGATCGCGGTGACCACGACAACCATCAGGATCGAGACGACGACCGCGTTTCCGACCCGGCCCGCGATGAAGACCCAGGCCGGCTGGGGAGTTCCGCGTCCGCGCTTGAGCAGGCCCGCCTCCCTGGCCGCGGTCAGGTTGACTGCGAGGCTGACCATCGTCGCCGAAACGACGGCGAGCGTGACGATGGCCGGTACGTAGTACGTGGTGGTCGGCACGCCGCCCAGGCTCTCGATCGGATCGTTGCCGAAGATCGTCCCGAAGATGACCAGGAAGATGACCGGCAGCAGCACCGTGAAGAAGACGGAGCCCGGGTTTCGCCAGAAGACCTTCTGGCTGAACCGGAATTCGTGCAGCGCGAGGCCGGCCCGGCTCACTGGCGGGTCAGCTCCAGGTAGACGTCCTCGAGCGAGGGCTTGCGGACCTCGAGGCCTTCGAGCTCGACGCCGTGATCGACGGCCCAGGCCGACAGCCGGTGCAGGTCGGCGGTCGGGGAGTCCGACTCGAACCGGACCTCGACACCGCCGTCGCCGGTCTCCCTGACCGCACCGTCGGTGGCGGTTATCGCGGCGCCGGGTCTCGGGAGTCCGGCAGCGATGCGGAAGCTGATGCTCGTCGGCAGGCTCTCCCGGTCGCCCAGCCTTTCCGGCGTGTCGACGGCCACGACCCGGCCGCGGTTGACCACGGCGACGCGGTCGGCCAGGAACTGGGCCTCGTCCATGTAGTGCGTGGTCAACAGGACGGTCTTGCCCAGGTCGCGCAGCCCGGCGATCATCTTCCATGCGTGACGCCGAGCAGACGGGTCGAATCCGGTGGTCGGCTCGTCGAGGAAGAGCAGGTCGGGGTCACCGATCAGGGCGATGCCCACGTCCAGCCTGCGCATCTGCCCGCCAGACAGCCTGCCGGCCCGGGCGTCGGCCTTCTCGGCCAGCCCGACCAGTTCGATCACCTCGTCCACGGGCCGCGGCGCCGAGTAGTAGCCGGCGTAGAGCTGAAGCGACTCGCGGACCGTGAGCAGCGTTTCGAGCGCGGTCTCCTGGAGCACGATGCCGACGCGCTCCCGCCAGGCGGAATCGGGCCTGGCGGGATCGGTCCCGAGCACCTCGACCCGGCCCGCATCACGGCTTCGGTAGCCCTCGAGGATCTCGAGCATCGTCGTCTTGCCGGCCCCGTTCGGGCCCAGCACCGCGAAGACCTCCTTCTCTTCGACGCGGAGGTCTAGGTCGTCCACGGCATCGACGTCTCCGTAGGACTTCCTCAGTCCCTCGATGCTGATCACCGGCTCTGGCACCCCTCGATCCTACGGCGCGGCGCCCGCCGACCCGGGCGAGCCGGGTCGCGGCCGGCTCACGAAAGGTCGCGGTGCGTGACGCTGAGCGTCACGTCCCCCCTCTGCGCCAGGTCGCTCCACAGCCGTTCGGCAACCGTTACCGAGCGGTGGCGTCCTCCCGTGCAGCCGATCGCGATCGTCAGGTGGCTCTTTCCTTCCGCCACGTAAGCGGGGATCAGGAACTCGAGCAGCGGCAGCAGCCGGCCGTAGAACTCGCCGGCCAGCGTGCCGGCCTCGACGAACTCGCGCACCTCCGGGTCGAGGCCGGTCATCGGCCTGAGCTCGTCTTCGTAGTGCGGGTTCGGCAGGAACCTGACATCGAGGGTCAGGTCGGCGTCGCGCGGCGGTCCGTTCTTGAACCCGAACGTGAGCAGGTTCACGGCGAGCCGGCCGTCATCGTCGACTTCGACCATGCGCTCGCGGATCTTGCGGCGCAGCATCGCCGCGGTGTCGGTCGACGTGTCCACGACGAGGTCGGCCCTGAGCCGCAGCGGAGCGAGCAGTTCGCGCTCGGCCCGGATCCCCTCCAGGACCCGCCCCTCGGGGGCCAGCGGGTGTCGCCTGCGTGTTTCCTTGTAGCGGTCGGTCAGCGTCTCCTCATCGGCTTCGAGAAAGAGGACCTGCGTGTGAAGGCCCTTTTCGTCGAGGTCGTCGAGCACATGCAGGAGCTCGTCGAAGTACTCGCCGCCGCGCACGTCGGATACGACGGCTGCCTTCTGGACCCCGCTGCCCGGCAGCCGGAACAGTTCGCCCAGGGCACCGATCATGCGCGGCGGCAGGTTGTCGACGCAGAAGTAGCCGGAGTCCTCGAAGGCGGCGATCGCCTCCGACTTGCCCGCACCCGAATGGCCCGTGATCAGGACCAGCTCGACGACCTTCGTATCGCCGTCGTCCCCGCCGCCGTCGGCTCCGGTCCCGGGCTGCGCGGCGCCGTGCTGCTCTTCGGTCTGTTCGCTCATCCGATCCGGTTGAGTTGGTCGTGGATCTCGCGAGCCACCTTACCGGGCAGGCCGGGCACCGCCTCGAGTTCCTCCCGGCTTGCCTCGAGAAGCTGCTCGGGCGAGCCGAAGTGCTTGAGCAGCAGCCGCTTCCGGGTCGGCCCGACGCCCCGGATCCCGTCGATGGCCGATCCGGTCATCGCCCGGTCCCGCCGGCCGCGATGGTGGGTGATCGCAAAGCGGTGGGCTTCGTCGCGAACCCTCTGGAGCAGCATCGAAGCCTCGGAATCGGCCGGCAGGTCGATCGGCGACGAACGCCCCGGCACGAAGACCTCCTCCATCTGTTTGGCGAGGCCGATCACGGTGACGCCCGCCTGGACGAACCCGTCGAGGGCTCGCAGGCCGGCGGCCAGCTGGCCCTTGCCACCGTCGATCAGGATCAGCGAAGGCATCGCCGCGAAGCTCTCGTCGCGGGTCTCGTCATGCGGCGAGAGGTCGACCTGCTCGCGCCACGCGGCCATGCGGCGGCCGAGGACCTCCTCCATCGATGCGAAGTCGTCAGGCCCTGAATCCGGGTTTTCGCCTCGAATCCGGAAGCGGCGGTAGTCGGACTTCTTCGGCCGTCCTCCTTCGAACACCACCATCGAGGCGACCGTGTGCTCGCCGCCGAGGTTGGAGATGTCGAAACCCTCGATCCGGACCGGCAGTTCCTCCATGCCGAGCGCCTCGGCCAGCGAGCTCAGCGACTCGACCCGGCGCTGGCGCCGGTGTTCGGTCCGCAGCCGGTCCTGGTCGAGGGCCAGCTTCGCGTTGCGCTCGGCGAGCTCGCGCAGGCGCCTCGTATCGCCGCGTTCGGCGATCCGCACCTCGACCCCCGAACCACCGCGGCGACCAGCGAGGAGGTCGGCGATCTCCGCCGTCTTGCCCGCCATGTAGGGCCCGAGCACGATGCGCCTCGGTACTGCCGGCGAGGTCGAGTAGAACTGCTCGATGAACTCGGAGGTCACCCGGACCAGGTCGGCCTCGGGCGGTATCTCGAGGTAGAAGCTCTGGCGCTCGGCGAGGATGCCGTCCCGGACCTGGAAGACCTGGGCGTTGGCATCGCCGCCTTCGGCCGCGATCCCGATCAGGTCGGCGGTACCGATCGGCGAGCCCGAGATCCGCTGTCTCTCGAACAGCGAGCGGACCGAGAGCAGCCGGTCGCGGAAAAGCGCCGCGGTCTCGAAGTCCTGCGCCGCGGCGGCGGCCTCCATCTGTGCCTCGAGGTCCTGCTCGATCTGGCCGTACCGCCCCGACAGGAAGTCGATCACCGAGTCGATGTTGGCCCGGTACGACTCCCGGTCGATGTAGCCGACGCACGGGGCACCGCAGCGCTTGATGAAGTAGTCGAGGCACGGGCTGCCCGAGCGGCGGCCCGGTTCCCGGCCCTCGCAGGTGCGGTACTGGAACAGCTTGCCGAGCAGGTCGAGCGTGTCGCGTACCCGGCGGGCCGAGGAGAAAGGACCGAAGTACGCGCGTCCCGGGCGATGCCTCTCACGGGTGAAGTAGACCCTCGGGTACTGCTCGTCGAGGCTCACCGCGACGTACGGGTACGACTTGTCGTCGCGCAACTTGACGTTGAAACGCGGCCGGTAGCGCTTGATGAAGCTCTGCTCGGCGATCAGGGCCTCTGATTCCGATCCGGTCGCCAGGAACTCGATCTCGTCGACCAGGCGGGTCATTTCAGCGTTGCCGCCGCTGAAGTGCGATGCGACCCGCTTGCGGATCGAGATCGCCTTGCCGACGTAGATCACGTCTCCGTCGGAGTCGCGGAACAGGTAGACGCCCGGGGCGTCCGGCAGGGAACGGCGCTCGGAAACGATCCGGCGGGTCCGCTGGTCGGCTGTCTCGGCGCGTTCGCTCACTTCTCAAAGAGTAGGCACTGGTTAGGGTTGGGGCCGATGAATACGCCCACGGCTGCCAAACCGGAACTGAAGACCATGCGCATCGAGATCGACGGCGAGATCGGGACGCTGACCCTGGACCGGCCGGAATCCTTCAACGCGATGAGCCCGGAGATGATCTCGGAGCTGCCGGTGGCCTTCGGCTGGCTCGCCGATGTCGCGCCGCTGCGCGCCCTGGTCATCACCGGCGAGGGCGCGGCATTCTGCGCCGGCGGCGACATCAACTGGTTCAGGAAGGGCATCGAGGACCCCGACGTGGACATCGTCGCCGGTGTGAGGGCCGGGGCCGAGACGCTGCATCAGGGCATCATCGACATGCAGCGCATCCCCTACCCGGTGATCGCGGCGATCAACGGTCCGGCGGCCGGCGCGGGGCTCTCTCTGGCGCTGGCCTGCGACACCAGGATCTGCTCCGAGGATGCGTTCCTCGCCTGCGCCTACGGCCGGATCGGAGCCTCGCCAGACGGAGGCATGACCTACTTCCTGCCCCGGGTGGTCGGGCCGAGCCGCGCGATCGAGCTGCTGATCAACGACCCCAACCTGACCGCGCAGGCCGCGCTCGAGGAGAAGCTCGTCTCCGAGGTCGTACCGGCCGGTGAGCTGATGGCCCGCGCCCGCGCCAAGGCCGAGAAGCTCGCGGCCAAGGCCCCCTACTACGTGAAGATGGCGAAGCAGCTCGTCCACACCAGCCTCGACCACACGCTCGCCGAGCACCTGCAGTTCGAACGTCACGGAATCGCAGAATCGATGGGCACCGAGGACGTCCGCAACGCGGTCACAGCTTTCCTCGAGGGCCGGGCCTCGGAAGTCGAGTTCGAGGGCCGCTGACGCTCCCGCCTCCGCGGCGGCCGGGTTCAGGCTGCGAGCAGGCGGCCGACGCTGTCGGCCACGCAGCAGGGCTTTTCGCCGCCTTCGACTTCGACCGTGAAGCGAGTGACGTTGTGGTACCAGCCGCCGCCGAGGTCCTCGCTCGAGATCAGCTCGGCCGACGCCCTCAGCTTCGAGCCGACCGGCACCGGGGCCGGGAAACCGGACCTTGTCCCAGCCGTAGTTGATGCCGAGCTGGAAGCCGCCGGTGACCGCGATCAGCTGGTCACGGAAGCCGTCGATCATCGACAGGGTCAGGTTGCCGTGTGCGATCGTCGTGCCGAAGGGACTCTCTGCCTTCGCCCGCTCGACATCGACGTGGATCCACTGGTGGTCGCCGGTCAGCTCGGCGAAGCGGTCGATCATGTCCTGGGTGACCTCGCGCCATCCGTCGGGCCGACCGACCGGCCGATCAGGCCGTCGATCGACTCGGGTCCGGAAATCTCAAGTCTGTCCATGCGCAGAACCCTACCCGCCGCGCAGCCGGGCCCGCTCAGCCCTTACGGGCCGCCGCGGCCTCGGCCCTGAGTGCCTCGATCGGGCCTGCGTTCATGCCCCGTTTGATCCCGGTGAGCACGTGTCGGGGCTTCGACGCGAGCGGGGCCACCATCTTGGCTGCCTGCCCGAGGACGCGGTCCTCGCCCGCGGTCGCATCGACGACGCCGGCAGCCCTGGCCTCCGGGCCGCCGAGCCGCCCGCCGGTCAGCATCATGTCGCGGGCGGAGGTACCGTCGAGCTTGTGGGTGATCAGCGCGTTCATCCCGGGTACGAAGACGAGGTCGATGTCGACCTCCGGCAGGCAGAAGAAACCGCGATCCTCCCTCATCACGCGCCCGTCACCGGCCAGCGCCATCATCGCGCCCGCCGCGAAGCAGTGTCCGTTGATCGCCGATACAACGGCTGCGGGGAACTCCAGCAGCCGGGCGAAGAGCTCGTAGACGGGCGCCAGAGTTTCCCTGCGGCCGGCGTCGTGAGCCTCGCGGAGCCATTCGAGGTCGAGCCCGTTCGAGAAGAACCTGCCCTCACCAGTCAGCACGACTGCCAACGGGCCCTCGTGCTGCTCGGCCCGGTCGAGCCCGTCTTCGAGCGCCGACAGCATGGTCGGGTTGAACCTGTTCCCCCCGGCCACCATGCGCAGAGCCACGACTCCGTCGCCACATTCCTCGAATTCGACCACGCCTAGTTCACTACGACCGTCGTTCAACTGGGCCTTTCGTACGGGATTCGACCGATGCTTCTTCGGCGAGCACGCTCGCGGCGGCCGAACGATTGGGGGATCAGCCGACGAGCTCGATCTCCATCGGCATCGGGGCGATGGATCCGGCTCCCCCGAGCAGGGCCAGTATGCGAGCCACATAGGCCTGCGTCTCCGGGTAGCCGGGGATGCAGTCGCACGGTGAGACCGCTCCCGGACCGGCGTTGTATGCGGCCAGGGCGAGCGCCGGCTTTCCTCCGAACTGCTTCAGCAGGTCGCTCATCAGGTGGGCCTGGGCCTCGATCGCCTGAACCGGATCGAACGGGTCCCGGAGGCCGTAGGCGGCTGCGGTGCCGGGCATGAACTGGGCGATTCCACTGGCACCGGCGGAAGAGACGGCCGAAGGGTCGAAGTTCGATTCGGCCAGCAGCTGGGCCGAGAGCAGCGCCGCCGAAACGTCCCACTTCATCGCCGCCGAGAGGATCGGCTTCCGGAAGCGGGCCGGGACGAACTGAGGTACCGAATCGGGAAGGGACTGAGAGCGGTCCGCGAGACCGGTCCGGTTGCCGGCCTGCGAGCACGGAGCCGACCCGCCGGTGAAGCCGAAGTGCCAGGGCTCCCACGAGTACCGCTTCACGAACCCGAAGCGGCCCGCATTTGCCGCCAGCCAGCCGTATGCCGAACTCGGGCCGAGGTCGAGTTCGGTACCGCAGCGGTGAAGCGACGTCCCGGGCCGCGCCACCCAGCGCGGGTCGGGGTTGGCCGCGAACAGGGCGGCCTGCTCGGCATCGGAACGGAAGGCCGAGTTGATGACCACGGTGACCCCTGCCGCGGCCGCTGCGGCCGCCAGGCGGTCGTAAGCGGCAGCGACGTCGGGGCGCATTCCGTAGCCCTGTCGCTCTGCGAGGGGCCCCGAGTATCCGCCGCCGTCCGCAAACGCGGGCACGGCACCCATGGCCACCGGCGCGCCGACCCTGGCCTTTGCCCAGACCGGATCCACAGGCCCGGAACCGCCAGCCGAAGCCCGGATCGAGACCCTGACGGTCATCGGCGCATACGAGAACGCGTCGGGAAAGCGCACCGATGCGGTCAGCGGCGAGGCCCCGTTCGAGGTGGCGATCCTGACCGCAGTCAGGCGCGCACGAGCCAGGTAGACGGGCTTCGGCATGTGAGACGGGTTGGGAAGACCGTTGGGCAGGGTCGGCGGCGCGAGCAGACGTGGCAGATCGTCTTTCATCGAACGCGCAGCGGACAGCGCGGCCAGGTCGGCGGCGACCTGCGCCCTCCCCTTGCCGGTGACCGCGCCGGCGATCGCCGCGAGCGCGACCGCGCCGGCGACGAGCACGAACACCGCGCCCAGTACGAGCGGTGTCGCCTGGCCGCCCTGGCCCGCCAGCCTCGCCCGCAGGCGGTCTCGCCACGACAGCCCCGGGCCCTCGTCCGTTGTGAGGCCGGCGCGCCTGCGCCGCGAACCGGTGAGTGCCCGGCGGGCAGCGATACGGCCCGGCTGCCCGGTGACCACCTCGACGTTGCCGGCGATCGCGTGCGCCTCGGCCCGTGACAGCTCGATGAGCGCCCGGTCCCCGGGTGACGGGTCCCGAGGGGGCAGCAGCGCGATCGTGTCAAGCAACGGGGCGAGCGCTTCGGCGACCGCGCGGTACTCACGGGGGGAAGCCACGACGGCTACGGGACCGCCACCGGCCGCTTCCCGGACCAAAGCGGCGGCGCGTCGGGCCGCCTCGGCACCGGACTCGATCCCCACCGTGCAGATCCGCCCCCGCACGGCAACCGCTGCCTGACCGTCGACGGCCCGGATCCTGTCGGCGACGTCCTTCGCGCCTGCGGCTGCCAGCAGCGTCGGCACACGCCTTCGGACCGGGTCGACCTCGACCAGTACCGGCACCTCGTCGTCGCTCGCGACCTCTGACGCCATGCAGGCCGCGACGACGGCGGCGGCGGCAGAGAGTGACAGCTCCGGTCCGATCGCGACGGCGGTCACCAGCACGACGTGCCTCGCGCGCTCGTTCATCCCGCCCTCGCACTGGCGCTCGAGCTGACCGCGAGCCTCTCGGAAATCGAGTCTAGGAGCGACGGGGGCCTGACCCGGACCCGGACCGTCTCACCGAGGCGCAGGACCGACACCCTGGACCGGGCCCAGCCCGGCAGGGCCCTCCTGACCGCGTCGCCGACCGGTCGGCCGCGAACCGCGGCGACGGCGCCTGCCTCGGCCGCGCCGTCCACGACAGTCGCCGTGTAGCCGGTGGCCAGCAGCTGGAAGCAGAGCAGCGCCGCGAGCAGCAGGACCGCCATGCCGGCGACGGCTTCGAGCGAAGCCTGGGCCCGTCTGCCGGCGGGACAGCCCGGCCGCACTTCAGTCGCCCCCCAGGTCGCTCGAGCCGAAGACCCGGGATTCCGGCAGCACGGGCAGCACACGCGGCAGCAGCACGCCGACGCGCACCGCGCGTCCGTCCACCACGCGCACGTCGGCGCTCAGCCCCGGCGGCAGGCTGCGCCGGGCCGCTCCGGCCGGGTCACGACCGGTCAGCTCGGCCCTGGCCCCGGCCCTGGCGGCCAGGCCGGCAGACCACAGCGCGTAGCCGCCGAGCGCGATCTGGGCCGCCGCGAGCAGGCAGAGCAGCACTACCGGCACGGCACCTACGAGCTCGAGCGACGCCGAGCCGTCGTCTCGTGCCCTCGGGCCGCCGGTATCGCTGTGCTTCGCCATGAGGCGAGGTTCGTCCGGTTCCCCTCAACAGTGTTTCGCCAGGCCAGAAATGAGCGTGACGAATCGCTCAACGACCGGCGTCTGCCGCCCGGTTCAGGTCGAAACGCGGCAGACCACGGGGCTGTGGTCGGAGAGTCGGAGCTTCAGCCCGGTGTCCGGATCCGGTACGTCGCGACGGGCGTCGGGCCAGGCCCAGGACGGGTCGAGCACGACGGTCCCGCGTCCGAGCACGTGGTCGATGGTCCCGGGGTCGGTGACCCCGGTCAGTCCGTACAGCTGCTCGAGCCGGTCGAATGATTCCGAGGACGCCGGCCTGAGGTTGAAATCGCCGGCCAGGACCAGCGGCGCGTCGCCCGCCCACTCGACCGCGAGCCGCGCGGCTTCGAGCACGTCGGCTTCGGCGCGCGCACCGGTCGAAGCGTGGAAGTTGGCCAGGCAGAGCTCCGAATCGGTCACCGCCATCGAGACGACGCGCCGCTCGGGCCAGAGCCGCAGCGTCGCCCGCCGGTGCTGCGCAATGGACGCCCCGGGCCTGCCCTTCCTGACCAGGATCACGTTGCTTCCCCCCTCCCAGCTTCCGGTCAGGTGCGGCCGGACCCGCGCCGGCATCGCGGTCAGCGGGCTCATCCAGTTGCGCGAAGTCAGCGTCCTCCTGACCTCGGAACCGGTCGCCCCGGCGAGCCGCTCGGCCCAGCGCGGCGGCACTTCCTGGAGTAGCGCGGCATCCCACTCGGCGGCCGAGAGAACCGCCGCGAACTCGTAGAACAGATCGCGGTTGACGAGCGCGTAATCGTCACCGGTGACGGGCCGGCCGAGCAGGCGCCACGCGGCCCCGCCCGGTTCCGGTTCCGGCGGGAAGTCACGGCCGTGGAACAGGTTCCAGGCCAGCAGGCGCCAGTTCAGAGGCTCTTCGCCTCCGACCAGACCAGCCAGATGCCGACGCCGGCCGATCCCAGCAGCACGATCCAGGCCAGCGTCCCGAGGCCGGTCTCGAACATGGTCGAGGCACCGGCGACGAGCAGCACGACCAGGCCGAGCGCCGAATAGAGCACGAAGCGGCGCGAATCGGGCAGTCCCGAAAGGGTCAGTTGGTTGGCCTGGGAGAAACGGTAGAGCGCCAGCACGATGACGGCGAGAAAGGCCATCGTTATCAGCGTGAAGACGGCCGATGCGATGTCGCCCCCGCGCGGCAGGAAAGCTACGCCGAGCGCGAGCACGGCGATAATCGCGATGTTTCTGGCGGCCACCAAGGGAAACGGATGCTACCCGGCCGCTCAGCCGTTGCGGATCAGGATGCCCTCGATGATGTGGGCGGTCGACTCGGTCGAGTCGATCGCCTTCTCGAGAACGGCGAAGATGTCCTTCCATCGGATCACGACCATCGGGTCGATTCCGTTCGAGAAGAGCGCGGCAACGGCATCGCGCGAGACGCGGTCGCCGTCGTTCTCGAGGCGGTGGATCTCGATCAGGTGTGGGTCGAGGTCCCTGAAGCCCTTCAGCTTCGCCAGCGCCTCGGAGAGCTGCTCACAACAGGCGACGAGGATCGAAGTCAGCTCGTAGGCCTGGGTCATCGGCGCCTCGATCTTGTACAGCCCGAGGAAATCGGCCGCCTCTTCGATGTAGTCGACGACGTCGTCGAGCTTCGTCGCCAGCGCGTAGATCTCGTCGCGGTCGATCGGCGTGAACGAGGTCGAGTTGAGCTTGCGGATGATGTCATGGGTTATCCGGTCGCCCTCCTGCTCGGTAATCAGGATCTCCCGGTTGAGCCCCGAGTCGTCAGGCCACGCGGCCATCATCTCTTCCAGCAGCCGGGCCGAGCGCAGCGTGTTCTGGCCGGCCTCGTTGAAGAGGTCGAAGAAGCCGCGGTCCCTGGCGAAGAGTCGGAAACGCAAACCGGCCTCAGCCCGCCAGCTGGGGGGCGGTCGTGGCCTCGAGCGCGTGGTGACGCTCGCGCAGCTCCTTCTGGACGTCGCGCCGCCCGCCGCCCTCGGGCTGCAGGCGGGACCAGTTGCCGGAGCTGTCCAGGATCCAGGCGTTGACGTTGTCGGCGAAGCAGCGCTCGAGCACGTCGAGGGCCTGGTCGCGTGCGGTCTCGTCGAGCAGCGGCGTAACCAGTTCGACGCGGCTGTCGAGGTTTCGCGGCATCAGGTCTGCGGAGCCGATCAGCACGGTGTTCTCGTCGCCACGCCGGAACGCATAGATGCGCGAGTGCTCGAGGAACCTGCCGACGATCGATACGACGCGGATGTTCTCTGAAACGCCGGGAACGCCGGGCCTCAGGCAGCAGATGCCGCGTACGTTGATCTCGATCTCGACCCCGGCCTGTGAGGCCTCGTAGAGCGCCTGGATGCACTTGCGGTCGACGAGCGAGTTCAGCTTCAGCGAGATCCGGGTCTGCTGGCCTTCCTGATGGGCTTCGACCGTCTTCTCGATCTGCTCGAGGATTCCGGGGCGCATCGTGTCCGGGGAGACGAGAACGCGGCGGTAGGCGTCGGGCCGGGCGTAGCCGGTCAGCACGTTGAACAGGTCGGAGACGTCGGCGCCGATCTGCTCGTCGGCCGTGAAGATTCCGAGATCGGTGTAGAGCCGGGCCGTGGTCGAGTGGTAGTTGCCGGTTCCGATGTGCACGTAGTTGCGGACCCGGTCGCCCTCGCGGCGAACCACGAGAAGGGCCTTGATGTGCGTCTTCAGCCCGGGGATGCCGTAGACGACGTGGACTCCGACCTCCTCGAGGCGTTTGGCCCATTCGATGTTGGCCTGCTCGTCGAAACGCGCCTTGAGCTCCAGCATGCAGACGACCTGCTTGCCGCGTTCGGAGGCGCGGATCAGCGCGCCGACCATTGGTGAGTCGTCGCTGGTGCGGTAGACCGTCTGCTTGATCGCAAGCACCTCCGGGTCGCTGACCGCCTGGGCGATGAAGCGCTCGACCGAGGTCGTGAACGAATCGTAGGGGTGGTGGACCAGGATGTCGCCCTGGCGGATCGCGGCGAACATGTCGATCGAGGCGCCGTCCTCCTCGCCCTGAAGCCTCGGCTGCGTGACCGGATTCCACGGCTCGTCGCGCAGCCTCGAGTAGCCGGGCAGCTTGACCACGTCCCACAGGTCGGCCATGCCGAGCAGCCCCGCGCTGATGAAGACCTCGTCGTCCTGGAGCCTCAGCACCTCGATCAGCGATTCCCGGAGTTCGTCGATCATGTTCTCCGAGACCTCGAGCCGCACCACTTCGCCGAACTTGCGCCGTCGCAGTTCGTTCTGGACGGCCTCGAGCAGGTCGTCGGCTTCGTCGCTGATCGTGAAGTCGGCGTCCCGCGTGACCCTGAACGCGCCGTGGTCGAGCACCTCGACGCCGGGGAACAGCAGTGCCAGGTTGCCGGCGATCACCTCTTCGAGCGGTACGAGGATGCGGTCGTCGTCCTGGCCCACCTCGATGAAGCGGCCGAGCAGCTCGGTCGGAACCTTGATCCGGGCCATCACCCGGGTCGAAGTCTCGGGATCGCGCAGCAGCACGGCGAGGCTCAGCGAGAGGTTGGAGATGTAGGGGAAGGGCCTGCCGAGGCCGATCACGAGCGGGGTCAGGGCCGGCAGTATCTGGCGCTCGAAGATCCGGTTGACGTCGGCCTTTTCCTCGGCAGACAGCCATTCGAGCTTGGAGATCCGGATGCCCTCGGCCTCCATCAGAGGCTCGAGTTCGCCGGCGAAGCACGAGTGGAGGCGGCGATCGAGTTCCATCGAACGCGAGCGGATCGCCTTGATCTGCTCGGACGGGGACAGTCCGTCGGGCCCGCGCGCATCGATGCCGGCGTCAGCCTGGTCCCAGAGGCCGGCCACCCGGACCATGAAGAACTCGTCCAGGTTCGAGCCGTATATCGCGCAGAACTTGACCCTCTCGAGGAGAGGTACCGATTCGTCCTCGGCGAGTTCGAGCACGCGCTCGTTGAAGTCGAGCCAGGAGAGTTCGCGGTTGAAGAACAGCGACGGGTCGTTCAGATCGGTCAAGGGCGTCCAATCCTAACCGTTCGGCAAAGGCGAGTTGTCAACCGTCAGTCACCGAGCGAACTCTCGAGCGCAACCCAGACCCCCTGCCTCGACTGCTCGTGCCAGAGGCGGCGGAAGCGCTCGAAAAGCATCTGCCGCCTCGCCTGGAGATGCACGGCGGCGAGATGCGGCCCGCGGTAGAGCATTCGGTTGGGGGCGGCCTGCACGAGGACCGGATCGAGGTCGCGGCTGCCACGCGAACGCTCGACGATCGCCTTCACGTCTTCATTCTCGAAGACGCGGACCTGCTCGCGGGCGGCGGGCAGTGCGAGGTCGCAGTCGCGCATCTCGCCGAGCACCTCCTGGAGCCCCCGGGCGGCGCGGCGCGCCGTGTGGGCCTGGGTCCCGAGCGCTTCGGCGGTCAGCTCGAGCGAGTAGCGCAGACGCTCGGCCGATACGCGCATGCGCTGCTGCTCGCGCACCGCGGCGGGCTCGAGCGCCTCGGGGACGGAGCTTCGCAGGCGCTCCAGCCTGCGGCCGACCAGCCGCCGGGCACTCTTCGGGATCTGCTCGGGTGTCCGGTAGCCGGCCCGGCCGCCCGAACCTTCGGGATCGAAGTTGCTCCCGGTCAGATCCTCGACCCTCACCCTCAGGGCCTGGAGCCGGCGGCCGTTGGTCAGCGAGGCCAGCCTCCGGTTGCAGGCGGCCTGGTCGGCGCGCAGCGAGTCGACCAGGCGCGCCAGGCCGTACTCGCCACCCTCGTCCATCTCGGCGGCGACGGCTTCAAAGGCGGTGATCATCGAGTCGACGTCCCGGCGGCGCCCGACGCTCCTGATCAGCTGCCTGACCTCGTCGCGGGTGCCGGAGAACTGGGCCTTCGAAAGGACCGGGCGGTACATCTCCAGAGCCGCCCTGAGCCTCCGGGACGCCAGCCACATCGACTCGGCCGGCCCGGTGTCGGTCACATCGAGCAGGCCACGGCTGATTTCGGCCATCTGGTCGACGCGCTGCTCGAGCACGACCGCGGCCACCTCGCGGAAGTGCCGCACCTCCTCGTCTTTTTCGCCCGCCGACTTCGCTGCACTCACGGCTGGCAGACTATTGCCTCGGCCGCGGCCAGGCCCCGCCTGGGCAGTCGGGGGACGGAGCGACCACGGGCCGAGAGCCGGATCAGCCCACCATCGCCGCTGCCGTGGCGTCGACCTGGCCGTTCAGCATGTCGAGGACGATGCCCTCGCGGATCCCTCCCTTGCCGATCTGGAGCGGCCGGCCGAGCAGCTCGGAAACCTTCTCGAGGATCAGGACGCCGGTCGGCAGGATCCGGACCCGGACCGGGTCGAGCTCGAACTGCCTCGCAACCGCGTTGCTGTCGTCACCGCAGAGGACCCGGATCGCACGTTCGAGGGTTTCGTACTCGAGGACCACGCCGGTCAGGCGGCGCAGCGACGTGGAGCTGCCGCCGACCGCGACCACCTGCTCGGGCCGCTCGATCTCGACGCCGTCGAAGACGTCATCGATGCGGTCACGTGCCTTGCGGATCTCCGAGGCCGACGGCGGATCGCCGGCGATCAGCTCGTCGGCCAGCAGGCCCGAACCGATCGGCCACGACATGACCTGCTCGACCCCATCGGAGAGCGTCCCGATCGTGATCTCGGTCGAGCCGCCGCCGACGTCGACAACGGCGATCTTGCCACCGCTGGGGTGCCCGAGTGCCTTCGTCGCGCCGATGAAGGCCAGGCGGCCCTCCTCGTGCTCGCTGACGATCTCGACCGGTATGCCGGCCCTGTCGGCGATCGCCTCGGCCACGCGCTTGCCGTTCTTCGAGTCGCGGATCGCAGCAGTCGCCACGGCCCGGAACGACTCGGCGCCGACCTCACGCGCGAGCTTGACCTGGGTCTCGACGACCTCGGCGACCTCTTCGCTCTTCTCGCGCGAAATTCTTCCCCGACCGTCGCGGGCCTTGCCGATCCGAGTGTAGGCCCTCTGCTCCATCACCTTGGTCAGCTGGCCGTCCTGGGGTTCGGCCACGAGGATCCGGGTGGTGTTCGAGCCGATGTCGATGGCAGCGCAGATCATTGGAGCTCCTGTCTGCGATCTTCGCAGAACGCCCGGATGGGGCTACGAGGCTTCGGGGTGCGAGGCGTCTTCGAACTCGCGGAACAGCCCGGTCACGACGAAGGCGACCTGTTCGCCGACGTCGACGGCGTTGTCGCCGATCCGCTCCAGGGCCCGCGCGGCGAGCAGCATCGTCATCGCCCACTCGCGCCGGTCGGGCTCGTCACCGATCTCGATCGCCAGCGCGAAACACTCGCGGTTCTGCTGGTCGACCTCGTCGTCGAGCACGACCAGGTTGCGGGCCATCGGCACGTCCCGGTCGAGGAATGCCCGCTTCGCCTGGACCACCTCGATCCGCACCTGCTTGCCCATCGCGACGATGCGCTGGATCATACGGTCGTCTACCGGCGGCTCGTGGCCGGTCAGCGGGATCAGCTTCGAGATGTTCACGCACTGGTCGCCCATGCGCTCGAGGTTCTTGATCACGTGGAGCAGGGCTGCGATCAGGCGCAGGTCGGTGGCGACCGGCGACTGCGTGGCCAGCAGCGTGATCAGCCCCTGGTGGACCTCGAGGTAGCGGCCGTCGACCTGGTCGTCGTTGTCCATGACGATCTGGGCGAGCTCGATGTCCTGGTTGGCCACGGCCTCGAGGGTCCGGTCGAGGGCGAGCACGACCATGTCGAAGCCCTCCATCGTCTGCTCCTCCAGGCGCGCCAGCTCCTCCTGGTACTCGATCCGGATCCGGTGGCTGTCCTTGATCTGGGCCATGTCAGCCGACCTTTCCGGTGACGTAATCCTCTGTCCTCGAATCCTGCGGGTTGGTGAAGATCTTGCCGGTCTCGTCGTACTCGACCAGCTGGCCCCATCGGTTGTCCTCGGTGGCGTCGAGCTCGACGATCAGGAAGGCGGTCTTGTCGGAGACGCGGGCCGCCTGCTGCATGTTGTGGGTGACGATCACGATCGAGTATTCCTCCTTCAGCTCCATCATCAGGTCTTCGATCTTGCCGGTCGAGATCGGGTCGAGGGCGGAGCAGGGCTCGTCCATGAGGATGACCTCGGGATCGACCGCCATCGTGCGGGCGATGCAGAGCCGCTGCTGCTGGCCTCCCGACATCCCGTACGCGTTCTCGTCGAGCCGGTCCTTGACTTCATCCCACAGTGCGGCGCCTTCGAGTGCCCGTTCGACGCGCTCGTCGATGTTGTCGAGACCGAGCACCCTGGGGCCGAAGGCGATGTTGTCGTAGATCGACTTCGGGAACGGGTTCGGCTTCTGGAAGACCATGCCGATCATCTTGCGAACCTGCACCGGGTCCACCTTCGGCCCGTACAGGTCCTGGCCGTGGTACATGATCTCGCCGTCGACCGTGGCGCTGGAGACGAGGTCGTTCATCCGGTTCAGGCAGCGCAGCAGTGTGCTCTTGCCGCAGCCCGAAGGGCCGATCAGCGCGGTTATCTCGTGCCGGAAGATGTCCATCGAGACGTCCTTCACGGCCGGCTTGCCGGCGTAGGCGACGGTTACGTCCCGAGCTCGAATACCTTCTCCTTCTTCCAGACCGAATCGCCGCCCGGGGCGGGCTCGTCTGCGACCGCGATCTGCTGGGAGAGGCCCTTGTCGGGACGTCCCGGATCGTCTTTGCTTTCGTCGGCGCTCAATTGTCCGTCCTCAGTTCGGCTTTTCGTCAAGTCTTCGTTCACCCTATTCCCCTACCACTGTTGCTCGTATCGATTGCGCAGCCAGACCGCGAAGGAGTTCATGGCCAACAGCACGATCAGCATCATGATCACGCCTGCTGCGGCGAGTACGCGGAACTCGTCCTGGGGTCGGGTCGCATAGTTGAAGATCAGCACGGGCAGCGCCGTGTACCCGTCATCGCCGGCGAAGCTCGGATTGAAGGTCACGAACGTCGAGGCCCCGACCAGCAGCAGCGGTGCGACCTCGCCGATCGCCCGCGCCACGGCGAGGATCACACCGGTCAGCACACCCGGTATCGCTGCCGGCAGCACCTGCCTCCGCAGGGTCTGCCACTTGGTCGCCCCGAGGGCCAGCGATCCCTCGCGGATCGACGGAGGAACGGCACGAATCGCCTCCCTCGAGGCGAGGATCACCGTCGGCAAGACGAGCAGTGCGATGGTCATCGAGCCGGCGATCAGGATGAAGCCCAGGTCGAGCGGGCCGCGCACGATGAAAGCGAGGCCGAGAATGCCGAAGACGATCGAAGGCACTCCGGCCAGGTTCTGCACGTTCAGCTCGATCAGGCGGTTCCACCACCTCTCGCGGTTCGCGTATTCCTCGAGGTACAGGGCCGCACTCACGCCGAGTGGAACGATCAGCACGATCACACCGAGGATCAGGTAGATCGTCCCGATGATCGCGGGTCGGAAACCGGCCTCGGACGGGTTGACCGTTGAGGGCCCGTTGGTGAACAGCTTCGTGCTGAACGCGGGCGCTCCCTTGACCGCCGCCTGGATGATTATCAGCGCGAGGCCGACCAGCGCCAGCACGACTGCCAGCAGCAGGAAAGCGTAGAAGATGTTGCCCTTCCAGACGTCGGACTTCGGCTGCTGCCCGAGCGAGCCGGCCGTGGTCGCCCGGGCACCGGCGGTGGCCAGCCTGACCCGCTCTGTCCCGGGAGTCCTGTCCTTGCCCCGGGTCATTCGTAGACCTCCCGGTACTTGCGCACCATTCGGATCGCGAACATGTTGAGACCAAGCGTGATCACGAAGAGCAGGGCGCCGACCGCGAAGATCGTGTCATAGGTGATCGTGCCGGTGGCGATGTCACCGGTCGCGGTGGTTCCGATGAAAGCGGTCATCGTCTGCACCGAAGAGCCGGGGTCGATCGTCAGGTTCGGCGAAGAGCCGGCGACGAGCAGCACGATCATCGTCTCACCGACGGCCCTCGAACCGGCAAGCACGAACGAGGCTACGATTCCCGAGATCGCCGCCGGGAAGATTACCCTGGTCGCCACCTTCATCTTCGTAGCACCGAGTCCGTAGGCTGCTTCGCGCAGGCCCGAAGGGACCGACATCATCGCGTCGGAAGAGATCGACGAGATGGTCGGCACGAGCATCAGCCCGACGGCCAGGCCGGCGATGCCGGCGCTGAACGGTGGCACGTTGACCATGAAAGGAAAGATCTTCTCCACGTTGGGGCTGAGGAAGACCAGCGCGAAGATGCCGATCGCGACCGTGGGAATGCCCTCGAGCACCTCGAGGATCGGCTTGATCGTCTTGCGTGTCTTCGGCGATGCGAATTCCGCGAGGTATACAGCGGCACCGAGGCCGATCGGAACGGCGAAGACCATCCCCCAGAGGGCCACGGTGAAGGTGCCGACCAGGATCGGAAGGACTCCGAAGGACGGCGGGGTGAAGGTCGGGGACCAGTCGGTCCCGAACAGGAACTCGGTGAAGCCGACCTCCTGGAAGAAACCGATGGTCGGCAGCAGAAGGGAGATGACGATCGCTGTCGTCGTCAGGACCGACAGGGCCGCGGCCAGGCCGAGGCCGACCGCGATCGCCTTCTCCCCGTAGCGAGGCGATGGAGCTTCGAGCGAGGGGAGCCGGCCTCGGCCGGCCCCCCTCCTCGAATATCAGCGTGTAGCTGGATTCCACTTGGAACCTTTTTCTATCGCTGGGTCAGCGTCTTCAGTCAGCGATCTTCAGGACTCGCTCGTCGAGCCGCCCGACTTCTCGATCAGGTTGTTCAGCTTGGTCTCGTTTTCCGAGAGCTGATCTTCCGTCAGACCGATGAAGCCGATGCTCTCGGCGACACTGTTGACGTTGGCGAGGTAGTACTCCATGAAGGCGTCGAACTCTTCGCGAGCAAGCGCCTCTGCCGACGGGTAGATGAACAGCGGCCGGGCCAGCGGCGTGTAGGTGCCGTCCTGGACGGTCTCGGACGAAGGCGGCACGCAGCCGTCACCGCTGTCGATCTCGAGTCCCTTGATCTTGCCTTCGTTCTCCTGCAGGAAGGAGAAACCGAAGTAGCCCATGCCTCCCGGGGCACCCGAGACACCGGTGACCGTCTGGTTGTCGTCTTCACCGACGTTGTTGTAGTCCTTGCGCTGTACGCCTTCTTCACCATTCACGGCTTCGGTGAAGTAGGCGAACGTGCCCGAGTCGGTACCCGGTCCGAACAGCGTCAGCTCGTCGTCGAACGGCGGCTCGAGGCCGTCGACCTGACTCCAGCTGTTGACCTTGGACCCGGCGTCCCAGATCTGGGAGAGCTGCTCCGGTCAGGCACTGAACCGGGTTTTCCGGGTTGACGACCACTGAAAGTGCGTCGTTGGCAACCTGGAGCTCCTCCCATTCGACACCGTTCTCGGCGCAGATCGCCTCGGTCTCCTCGTCGATCGCGTCCGAGGCGTCGTTGGCATCGGTCTCGCCGACGCAGAACTTCTCGAAGCCGCCGCCGGTTCCGGAGGTTCCGACCGTGACGCGAACGTCGGGGTTCTCGGCCTGGAAGCCTTCGGCCATCGCCTCGGTCAGCGGAGCGACCGTGCTGGAACCGTCGATGCGGATGCTGCCCGACAGGTCACCGCCGCCGGAAGAGTCACCGTCGTCGTCGCTGCTGCAGGCTGCGACGCCGAAGGCGAGCACGCCGGCAGTGGCGAGCACGGCTAGAAATTTGGACTTGGAACTGGACACACAGTCTCCTTTTTCGGATTCTTGACGGGCATTTTCGCCCGGTACGGCCGTCCCTGTGACGGCACACTCACTGATTGAACGGGGGAAGCGTCGCAGCGCCGGAAGGCAAGATTGTTACATCCGTGTTTCAGAGATGTAAAAGAAATGTGAAGAATTGAAGTAAGAGGTGGAACGCCCCGGAAGGACGTTCGCACTACCAGGAAATGGCTCTAGACCGGGGCGGAGAGCGTGTCGGCGCTCTGAGGGGCCGTACGGTCGGAGCCTTCCTTGTCCGGAGTGGGAGGCTCCGGAACCGACGCCTCAGCCGCAAAGCGGTATCCGACGCCGAAGTGGGTGTGTATGTAGCTGAAGCCCGGGGAACGCTTTTCAAGCTTGTGCCGGAGCTTGCGGATGAAGACGTCGACCGAGCGGTCGCCGTGGGCCATCGCATAACCCCAGACCCGCTGGTAGATCTGTTCGCGCTCGAGCACGCTGCCTTCGTTCTCGGCCAGCAGCTGGAGGAGTTCGAACTCGCGACGGGTCAGGTCGAGGCTCTCGCCGGCGACGAGGGCCTGGTACTGATCGACGCGGATCTCGATCTCACCGACCACGAGCGGACCCTTCTGCGTCTCGTTGCGAACGCGCCGGCGGCGACGCGCGACGGCCTCGATGCGCGCCATCGCCTCTTCGGGGTGGCACGGCTTGTTGATCCAGTCGTCGGCGCCGATCCGCAGGCCTCGAACCCGCTGCGACACCGTGCCGTCGGCCGTGCAGACGATGACTCCGAGATCGGGAAGCAGCCCGCAGATTCGCTCGAGATAGGCCCAGCCCTCTTCCGCCATCACGCTGATGTCGACGAGGACCGCGTTGACCTTCATCGCTACGAGCTCCTGGGGCGGAACGGCCGAAGCGAGGACCCGGTGCTGCCAGCCGGCCGAGTCCATTCGGTTGACCAGAACCCGGATGAAGCCCGAGTCGTTGTCGATGACCGCGACCCGCAGCGTGGACCGTGCTGGATTCATTGCCACAAGTGTAGGGGTATCGGAGGTGGAAAAGGGCGGTGGGTCGCCGATTTTCACATCCCGGTCACAAGCCCCGCCCCGACCCTTGACCGGCCGTCGGGCCAGCCGCGGCCGTCCGACATCGGGTTGCGCTAAGTTTCACGTCGTGGGCAAAGTCCGAACCAGCGCAGCGGCGGCGGTTTCCGCCATAACAGCCTTCGCTTTCCTCGTACTGGCGCCGGCCGCGATGGCCGCCGACGGCGTCGGGCTCGCAGGCCGTGTCGACGACAAGTTCATCACCTTCTTCTGCTTCGGCGTGATCGCCTTCTTCGCAGCCTTCGTGATCGTCATGTCGCTGATCCAGGGCCGGCTCGACGCCAAGAAGGAACGGCGTCGCCACGATCTGGACCGCTTCAACTCCTGAACGCGCCGGGCCAGAAGGCCCGCTGAGCCTGCTCGATCTGTGACCGCCTCTCGGCCCATCCTTCATGGGCTCCGCCACCGACCCCCGTGACCGTGTTCCGGGCCCATGGATCGAACAGCACGCTGCTGAAGCCCGCGAAGCCCGCGAGGATCGAGTGGTCGAGCGTGGGCAGCGTCTCCGGGTTGTATCCACCCTCGTGGACGGCGACCAGCCCGATTTTTCGCCCGGCCGCGAACGCCGCCGTCTTCGCCGCCAGTTCGTTGTAGCCGGCGACGGTCAGCTCCTGGCTCGACAGCGGGTCGGCGACGTGGCCGTCCTGCCCCGCGGAGACGATCACCAGGCCGGGATCGAATTCGTCCATGATCGGCAGCACGACCCGGTCCAGCGCGTCTGCGTGTTCGAAGCTGCCCGAGCCCGGGGGCATCGGCAGGTTGACCGTGAAGCCACGGCCATCGCCGCTCCCGACCTCGTCGAGCCAGCCTGACCCGGGATAGAGCGGCCACTGGTGCAGCGAGACGAACAGGACCGAAGGGTCGGCATCGAAGATGTCCTGGGTGCCGTTGCCGTGGTGGACGTCCCAGTCGAGGATCGCCACGCGCTCGATGCCGAGCACCTGCTGTGCGTACCTGGCCGCCACCGCGGCGTGGTTGAACATGCAGAAGCCCATCGCCCGGTCAGCCGTCGCGTGGTGCCCGGGCGGCCTGATCAGGGCGAAGAGGCTGTCGGGGCCGTCGCCGTCCGCCGTCTCCCCGCGCGTGCAGACCGCGTCGACCGCGACCATCGCGGCCCCGGCCGCCCTCATCGTCACTTCATAGGTCCCTTTGCTGACCACCGTGTCGCCATCGATCCAGACCGGCCCCGCGACGGCGTGGTCGTGGACCAGTTCGATGTGGGCCGGGGTGTGAACGCGCGCTATGTCCTGTTCGTCGGCGCGGCGGGCCTCGAGCACGGTCAGGCGCTCCCGGTCGGGTCCGCTCTCCAGGTGCTCGATCACGGCGTCGATCCGGACCGCGTTCTCGGGGTGGCGGCCGGTCTCGTGCTGCTCGTGCCCGGGCAGCAGGACGATTCCCGTGGAGCGCGGCTCTGAACCGTCCGGGCTCACCCCGGTAGCCGGAATCCAGTCAGCAGGCGCTTCTCCGACTCGCCGCTGACCTCGGCGACGACCTCGATGTGGCCGGCCAGCGGCGTGTCACGGATCTTCGTGGCGAGCAGATCGTCGACCTGGAATATCCCGGCTGAGTTGTTCAGCTCGATCTCGATCCGGACCGGACGGCTTTCACCGGCTGAAATCCGTACTTCGTCGATCGCGGCGGCCGAGATCGAGTGAATGCCCTCCTGCCCTGCCTCGAGCGGGATCCGGGTCCGGCCTTCGGCCATGTCGAGCGCGTCCGCCACGCGCACTATCCCGGCCTCGACCGTGTAGGGCTGGCCTCGCCGGCGGTGGCCGATGATCGCGTGCAGGGCCTCGGCGATGACGATCGAGCGTTCCGGCTCGGGGTAGATCCCCTCGAGCAGCCGCTCGAGGGCCTCGCGGGCCAGGAACAGGCTGTAGGCCTCGTGATCGACCCGGTGGATCGACATGCCCACGTCGTGGAGCAGTGCACCGGCCGCAACCACGACCTCGGCGTCCTTGACCGACATGGCGTGGTCGGTGACCATCGCCGGCTGCACCCCGCCCTTTGTGAGCAGGCGGCTCAGACGCAGGGCGATGTTCAGGACGATCTGCATGTGGACCCAGGAGTGGTCGGACATCCCGAGGCGCTCGGCATGGGTCTGGGCCATGTACCACCAGGCCCGGACCTGGGTGTCGCCGTTGACCGCGTCGAGGAACTGCTCGAGCTTGCGGTTGCCGCGTGTCGGCGCCTTGACCGACACCGAGACGATCCCCTTGCGCGAGGACCGGTCGGGCTCGACCGCGCGCGCCTCGGCGGATTCCTTTCCGGCCGGTTTCTTCGCCATCAGGCCGCCCGCCCCGGCGCCGCCGCGGATCCGTCTGCACGGGCCAGCCAGAACCGGCCGGCCACCGGGTCGCCTTCGCGCGGCTCGACCGGGACCGCGAAGACTTCGGCCAGCCCGAGGCAGCAGATGATCGTGGCCGGCAACAGCCTGCCGCGTCCCGACCCGGCGCCGAACCAGGCGGCGAGGTCGTCGCCGGTCTGGCCCAGTATCGAATCGAGTCCGCGGCGGGCGGATTCCCGATCGATCCGCGGTCCGCAGATGCGCTCAAGCGCGGCCGAGAACGGGGTCGATACGAAGAGGCGATCGGGGATGGGCGGGGCGAGCGTCTCGAGCTTCTTCACGGCGGCGCTGACCGCCGCCTCGATCTGGTTCGGCCTCGGTGGATCGCTGAAGCGGGCCCTTTGGGTCAGCGTGCGGCAGCCGACCGGCCGCGAGCCGACCCATGCCGGTCGCTCGCCCGCCGGCCCGACCGCGACTCCGGTCGTGGCCTCCCCCACTCTCGCCACGGCCACGGTCCCGTCGAGTCGGCCGGCGGCCGGCACGGTTATCGAGAGGAAGGTCGACGCAAGGCGTTCGCGGGGATCCGGCATCCGTATGGCTCCCGCGCCGCACCCGCGGGATACGCGGTCGAGGAGGCGCAGCAGGCGGGTTCCCCTGAGCGATCTGGAGGCAAGCACGTCGACCCGCTCGGCGCCGGCGTCCCTGGCGGTCTCGACCTCGGCCATCAGCAGAGCCGTCAGGCGTTCGCTGTTGCTCAGCTCGGCGGACACCAGACTGCTGCGGTCCAGCACACGGCGGGATTCGCTCCTCCCCACCTCGGCGACCCTCAGCCGCGTGGCGCGCTCCGATATCTCAATGGCCCCCAGGATCAAATCCGGACCATCCTCGCAGTTTTCCCGACCCGCACGCAAGCGCCGGGCTTCGGGTCGACCTGCGTCTGCCCGGACTGCGGCGACCGGCGCTCAGGATCCGCAGACCGGCCACTGGCCGGGGCCCGACTGGACGTACAGCAGCGCAGCGCGGTAGTCCTGCTCGACTTCGGGAGCCTGAGACGGCAGGCCGCTGCCGCCGACTGCCGCCCACGTCGCCGGGCTGAACTGGTACTTGCCGTGGTAGAGACCGTTCGACGAGACGATGGTCGGATCTCCGCCCGACTCGCAGGAAGCGATCGATTCGAGAGTCGACCTGGAGACACCCGCGGGCAGCTCGAGGAACGGCTTCAACTCGCGCATGCGCTCGCGGCGGGCCTCGATCCGGGCCTGCTGGCGGGCGAGCGCCGCGGCGGCGCGGTCGACGCGGTGCTGCTCGAGCCGCCCCCGGAAATCGAAGACGAGAGCCGCGGGGTCGTCGGCGTTGTCTACGGTGAACGAGGCGGCCTGGCCGGTGCCGACCGCCGCCCGGTCTCCGATTTCGGAGACCAGGAAGTTGCCGGCGACGAGTACGGCGGCCAGGGCTGCGAGCAGCGCTGCGGATGTCTTCATGTTGAGGATCGGCACTCCTGGAGGGGAAAATGTGTAAGAAAGAGGGGAAACAGGGTAACTGTTAGCAAATACTCATATCAAAGCCATGAAAAACATGCAGTCTGAGTTCGAGCTTCTGCGCGACGCCTTCCCCGGGGAACCGGCCATGGGCCCGGCCCTGTCGAGGGAACTGCTCGACCAGGTCGCGGCCGGGCGGCGCGGACCGACCGTCCGGCTCAGTCGCCCCGGCAGGGTCGTGGCCTTCGGCCGCCGCGACACGACCTCACCCGGCTACCCTGAGGCAATCGCCGCAGCGCGCGCAGTCGGCTTCGAGGCGATGGAGCGCATCGCGGGCGGCAGGGCCGCCGCGTACACGGAGGGCACGCTCAGCCTGACGATGACGTTCGCCGACCCGACCCCGGCGAAGCGGACCAACCGGCGCTTCGAGTACGCGGCCGCCGTGGCCCGGGGGGCGCTGGCCGATCTCGGGGTCGATGCGAGGATCGGCGAAGTCGAGGGCGAGTACTGTCCCGGCGCCTTCAGCGTCAACGGCGGAGGCCGGGTCAAGCTGGTCGGCATCGGCCAGCGCATGATCCGCGGGGCGGCCCACGTCGGCTTCGTAATCGCCGTGCGCGACGCGGGCCTGATCCGCCGTGTGCTCGAGCCGGTCTACTCGTCGCTAGGGCTCGAATGGAACCCTTCGACCGTGGGAGCAGTCGAGGACGAACTCGGGCAGGTCGAGCTCGCAACTGTGGAAGATGCCCTGCTGCGCCGCATTTCGGACGATTCCCGCCTGGTCGAGACCGGACTCGACGCCGAGACGACCGCCGCTGCCCGCGCCAGGGCCTGCGACTTCCTCTCCCCGGGCTGAAGGGCGACAACGCAGCCGGTTCCGGGGTAGTCTGAGGCGATGGATCCGGAAGCAGAGCCTCCAATTCCAGGCGACCCCGCCTTCCGTCCCGAGTCCGGGGACGAAGCGGCGGACGAGCAGCCGGGAGGTGCCGGCGCCGGGGCCGACCGGGCCAACGGCGACGCGCGCGGCCGCTCGCTGGCCGGCCGGATCTTCTCGACCGGAAGTCGCGGCGCGCAGCGCTTCGCCGACATCTCGGGACTCGACGAAGCGATCGAGTCGGCGGTCGAAGAGGCCATCGTGCGCTCGATCGAGAGCGAGGCCACCGAGAACGCGATCGCCCGCGTCATCAACGGGCCGTTGGTCGAACAGGCGGTCGCCGAGGCGATGGCGAGCGAGTCGGTCGAGAAGGCGATCGTCGAGGCGCTCGACAGCGAGATGGCGGAGCGGGTCTGGGACCACGTGCTCGACGGACCCCACACCCAGCGGCTGATAGAGCGCATCGCGGAGTCGCCCGAGGTGAGGAGCGCCATCGCCGCACAGGGCATCGGCCTGGTCGGTGACCTCGGGTACCAGGTCTCGAAGGTGACGAGGATCCTCGACTTCATCGGAGAGCGCATCGCCCGCCGGCTCCTGTGGAGGCCGAAGCGCAGCCAGGCGACAAGTCGCGTGGGATTTTTCACGCGGGTGCTCGCGCTCGGAATCGACGCCTTGATCGTGAACTTCTCTCTCGTGCTGCTCGCCGCGGCGGTGAGTGCCCTGGGCAACGCGCTCGGAATCACGAGCGACGGGGTCAACCCCTCGCTCTTCGCTGTAGGCGCCGGCATCTGGTTCCTCTTCAGTTCGCTCTACCTGTACGTATTCTGGTCGCTGTCGGGCCAGACGCCGGGAATGCGCTTCCTCGACATCCGGATCGAGAAGGACGGCGACCATCGGATCGGCTCTCGTGCCGCGCGGCGAAGGCTGCTCGGCTTCTGGCTCAGCGCACTTGCCCTCGGGATCCCGTTTCTCGGCGTTCTGATCCGCGTCGACCGCCGCGGCTTCCTCGACCGCATGGGCGACACGGTGGTCTATTTCATCGACCCGACCGACCCCGACGCCCCGCACGAGAAGCCCGAGATCTGGAAGCGCTCCGGAGCCGCGGCGTAGCTGACCGCAGAGCCCCGGCCTCGCCCCTGAGAGATCAGATCCGGCCAGCGGCGAGCAGGCGGCGCAGGAAGCGCCGCGTCTCGGGACGCTCCGGGGAGTCCATGATCCGGTCGGGGCTACCCGCCTCGACGATCCGCCCTTCGTGGAGGAAGGCGACCCGGTCGGCGACCTCCCGGGCGAAGCTCATCTCGTGGGTGGCGATGATCATCGTCATGCCCTCCTCCTTCATCTCGCGCACCGCGTCGAGCACGTCGCCGACGAGTTCGGGATCGAGAGCGCTGGTCACCTCGTCGAGCAGCAGGGCCCGCGGCCGGGAGGCGAAGGCCCGGACCAGCGCCACCCGCTGCTGCTGTCCGCCCGAGAGCTGGTCGGGCCGGTCCTGCTCGCGCCCGGCGAGGCCGAAGCGGTCGAGCAGCTCGCGCCCGCGCTCGAGTGCCTGCTTCTTCGGCATCGTGCCGCTGCGCACCGCCCCGAGCGTCACGTTGTCAATCACCGACATGTGCGGGAACAGGTTGAACGCCTGGAATACGAAGCCGAGCCGGCGGCGGACGGAGACCGGGTTGACCGAAGGGTCGGTGATCACTTCGCCGTCGAGGAAGACGTCTCCGTCGTCGATCTCTTCGAGCAGGTCGATGCATCGAAGCAGGGTCGATTTGCCCGATCCCGAGGCGCCGATCAGGGCGACCGCCTCGTGCTCGGCGACTTCCATGTCGACTCCGTCGAGGACGAGGCGTTCGCCGAAGGACTTCGTGACCTCCCGGATGCCGAGGACCGGCACGCTCATCGGGCCATCTCCCCGCGTCTGGTGATGTGGTCGAGGATCCGGGCCATCGGGATCGTCACGGCGAGGTAGAGCACGGCCGCGGCGATCAGCGGCGTGTAGTTGAAGGTGGCGGCGGTCTCGATCTGGGCGACGCGGAAGGCCTCGAGGATCCCGAGTACCGAAACGAGGGCGACGTCCTTCTGCAGCGAGATGAAGTCATTGAGCAGTGGCGGCCGGACCCGCCTGACCGCCTGCGGCAGGACCACGTGCCGCAGGGCCTGGAACTGGGTCAGCCCTACCGCCAGCGCCGAATCGGTCTGGGTGCGGTGGACCGACGCGATCCCGGCCCGGTAGACCTCGGCGACGTAGGCCCCGTAGGCGAGCGATAACGCCAGGCCGGCGAGGAAGATCGGCTCCGCCAGCAGGCCGCTGGTCCCGAGGGTCGGGATGCCGAAGCCGAACAGGTAGACCAGCAGGATCACCGGGACCCCCCTGAAAAGGTCGCAGTAGACCGCCGCGAGGATCCGGATCGGGAACAGCGCGGCGCTGCGGCTCGTGCGGACAAGGGCGATCACGAGGCCGAGCACGAGAACGACGACCTCGACCACGAGGAACATCTGCACGTCGAGCAGGAAAGCGTCGAAAATGTCGGGGAAGGAGCTGCGGAAGGCCTCCGGCGAGAAGAACGTCTCCTGGACGTCCGGCCAGCCGGGGCTGGTCAGGACCAGCAGCGCCAGGCCGCCGAGCACGACTACCGAGGAGACCACGGCAATCGCCTGACCGCGGCGCGAGCGGGCGGCCTTGGCCCGCTCGCGTGCCGCGCGCCGTTCCCCTTTCTTCAGAGCGCGGCTGCCGGCCCGGCCGGCTATGGCCGGGTCGGTACTGTCGTCAGGAGAGTTCAGGGGCGCTCGCGGCGTCGCTCATCCACTGGCGGGTGATTTCCTCGAGGGTGCCGTCTTCGGTCATCTCCTCCAGCGCGAAGTTCACGCATTCGGTCAGGTCCGAGTCCTTGGACAGCAACGCACCCCATTCGTCGCCACCGGGAGCGTCGAACTGGCCGACCACCGAGGATCCCGGTACCTCCACGTCACGCAGGTAGATCGCCTGCGGCAGGTCGACCACGATCGCGTCGACCTGTCCTGTCTTCAGCGCCGAGACGACGTCGTTCGAGTTGTCGAAGACCTTGGGCTCGTTGCTGGGTTCGACCTCGTCGTTCACTGCCTCGAGGCTGGTCGTGCCGATCTGCACGCCGATCTCGGCGTCCTTGAGTTCGTCGAGGCTCGTGATGCCCTCGAAGTCGCTGCCCTTGCCGACCAGCACTCCCTGGGAAGCCGTGTAGTACGGCATGGAGAAGTCGACGACCTTCTCGCGCGCAGGGGTGATCGAGATCTGGTTGACGTCGAAGTCGAACTTCTTGGGGCCCGGCGCGTACGACGCGTTGAACGGAACCGTGGTCCACTCGACCGTCGAGCGGTCGAATCCGAGCCGGTCGGCGATCGCGTAGGCGACGGCCGATTCGAAGCCCTTGCCGTTGGTCGGGTCGTCGTCTTCGAAGTAGGGGGAGTAGGCCGGGCTGTCCGTTCCCACGGTCAGCACGCCGTCCTCATACGTGTTGAGGTTCTCGGGCGTGCAGTCGGCGGCGGTCACGGCCGTCGTCGTGCCGTCGGATTCATCGCTCGAGGAGTCGTCGCTTCCACAGCCGGCGACGAATGCCATGGCGAAAACGGCGAACAGCAGCGAGACGAGTCGGGTCTTGGACATGGAACGGGCCTCCCGGTTAGGACTTCGGACGCCGAAAGCCTACGACACGGGCCGGTTCCCGCGCGCAGCGCGGGTAGACTCGCGGGGCCTTGACGTTCTCGGACGCCCTGTTCCTCTCGCTGCAGGTAGCCCTGCTGGTTTTCGGCGTGCTGCTCCTGATCGGACTGCTTTCGCTGCGCTGGCGACGCCACACCGACCTCCCCTGGGGCCGTCGCCTGCGAATGCTCGGCCGGTACGTCGGCCTGCGCGCCGTGAGCGCGCTGATCGCCGGGCTGACCGTGCTGATAGTCGTGCTCGCGGCGCTGACCGTGAACCTTCACCGACCGCCGGCCGACACCACGCCCTCGATCCGGACCACCGGGATCGACGGCCCGGTCTCGGTCAAGCTCGAACTCGACGACTGCGGTGAGTCGGTGCGCGGCGTCGTGATCGCGCCCCGCTCCGGGGAGGGCCGGCAGTTCGCGAGGATCTATTCGGATGCCGACGGCGTACAGCGGGTCGCATTCGACCGCGACGGGCGGGCGCCCTTCACCTTCTCCGACCCGTCCGCCAAGCGCGGGCTGCTCTCCTGCTTCATGCAGTTGCCGACCGTGAGCGGGAACCAGGCCGGCGCGACGGTGAAGCTCTCGCTGGCGAACGAGCTTTCGGTGAATACGACCGAATCGGCGCCGGCGCCGAGCGGCTACTTCAGCGGCTCGTGGCTGTGGCGGTGTCCGCCGGGACAGCGCTGCCCTTCGCTGGCGACGATCGAGTACAACGTCGAAGACGGCACGAAGCAGCTGATCCTGCTGATCATTGCCGCCGTACTCGGCGCGATCGCGGCGCTGTTCGTCAGCGAGACCGCGATAGCCGGCCTGAAGAGGCGGCTCGGGGAACGTTCAGATGACTGACTCGGCCTCTTCCCACATCTCGTAGAGGTCGGCCACTTTCTGCTTCGCCCGGTCATGTCGTCGCGTCGCCTTCGCCGACTTCTCGGGCGTCGACCACTGCCCCGGATCCGAGAGCTCGTCTTCGAGTTCGGCCAGCGCCGCCTCGGCCCGCTCTATCTTCTTTTCCAGGCCGGCCGCGCTGCGTTCGGCCTTCGCCCTCTCCCTGCCCGGTGAGCCTCCGCGCGCGGCGTTGGCGCTGCGCCTGCGCCGGCTGCGGTCCGCCGTTGACGCGGCATCGCGCTGCTCGTCGCGCTCGCGCTGGTATTCGGCCCAGCCCTTCAGGTGGTTCTCCAGCCTGCCGTCCTCGCAGACCAGGGTCCGGCTGCCGACGGCCTCCAGCAGCGCACGGTCGTGCGAGATCAGGATGAGCGCACCCGGAAAGGCCAGCAGGGCGTCCTCGAGTGCCTCCCGGCTCTCGACGTCGAGGTGGTTGGTCGGCTCGTCGAGCAGCAGCACGTTGGCACCCGAGGCGACGAGGATGGCCAGCGACAGCCGCCTCTGTTCACCGCCCGAGATGTCGGCGAGCGACTTGTTGACGTCCGCTCCCGAGAACAGGAAGGCACCCAGCAGGTCCCTGACCTTCTGCCCGGAGAGTCCGGTTTCGCGGGCCGCGGCATCGATCACCGAGCCTTCGCCCGACGCGCTCTCGGCATGCTGTGACAGGTATCCGACCTTCGCGTTGTGACCGAGCCTCACCGTGCCCGACGCCGGCCTGCGCTCGCCGGCCAGCGTGGCCATCAGCGTCGTCTTGCCGGCCCCGTTCGGCCCGACCAGCACCACGTGCTCGTCGCGCTCGAGCTCGAACGACGCGGATTCGAGCAGCGTGCGGCCCGGGACCTCGACCTTCGCGTTGACCACCTTCATCACTACCTTGCTCGCCCGCTCGGGCTGGACGAAGGAGAAAGCCAGCCGCCGGTTTTCCTCGGGCGCCATCGTCGCCGCGTTCTCCTTTACCTTCTCGATCTTCTTCAGCTTCGACTGGGCCTGGCGAGCCTTCGTCGCCTTGTAGCGGAAACGCTCGACGAACTTCTCCATGCGCGCGATCTCGGCCTGCTGCTTCTCGATTGCCTTGCCGAGCGCCAGCTGGCGCGCCGCGTACTCGCGGCGCCACGCATGCCAGGGCCCGGAGAAGTACCGGCCTCGACCGGCCTCGATCTCGAGTACCGCCGTGCCGACCGACTCGAGGAACCAGCGGTCGTGGGCCACGAGGACCACGGCCGCGTCGAGCCCCTTCAGGTATTCCTCCAGCCATTCGAGCGTGGTGATGTCGAGGTGGTTGGTCGGCTCGTCGAGAAGCAGCAGGTCGGCTCCGGTCGCCAGTGCCCGGGCCAGCGACGCCCTGGTCAGCTCTCCCCCCGAGAAGGTGCCTAGGCTGCGCCCGAACTCGTCCTCGGTGAAGCCGAGGCCACGCAGCACGACGAGTACGTCGTCGCGCCACCGGTAGCCACCGGCGACCTCGAGCTTCTGCTGCGCCGACGAGTACGCGCGCATCGTGTCTTCCGAGTGATCGCCTTCGGACATCCGTCTCTCGAGCGCCTCGAGACGGCCCTCGGCCTCGATCAGGTCGCTGCGGGCGGTGAAGACGTACTCGCGCAGGCTGAGGCCCGACTCCCGGGGCGGGCGCTGGTCGTGGAGCGCGACGCGGACGCCTTTCTGGAAGCTGACGCTGCCCGAGTCGTTGCTCGCCTCACCCGCCAGGATCCTGAGCAGCGTGGACTTTCCGGCGCCGTTGCGGCCCGAGAGCGTCATGCGGTCGCCGCGCGTCAGCTTGAACGACACGTCGGAGAAGATCGGCTCGCCACCGAGGTGGATGCCGATGCCGGTTGCGGTCACCACTGCCATCGTGGAAATCAGTGTGCCAACTACGCGTGCAGGGCTGCGACCAGAGTGGACAGCGGCCTGCCCCGTGTGCCAGCATCCCCGCTCCATGAGCAACGGTGCCTTCTCCGACAACCCCGGTCCCGGGCCCCACTACGGCTCGACCTGGGAGAGCCAGCTGCCGATAACCGAGTCGGCGCCGGGAGTCTCCCCCTACCCGCCGATCGCCGACTACGGATTCCTGTCCGATGGCGAGGTCTCCGCCCTCGTCGCCCCGAGCGGCAACGTCGAGTGGATGTGCCTGCCGCGCTTCGATTCGCCCAGCGTCTTCGGCTCGATCCTCGACCGCAGCGCCGGCAACTTCCGGCTCGGCCCGGCCGACATCCACGTGCCGACCAACCGCCGATACATCCCCGGGACGATGGTTCTGGAGACGAGCTGGGGGACCGGCGACGGCTGGATCATCGTGCGCGACCTGCTGCTGATCGGCCCGTGGCACCACGATCGGGACCGCTCCAACACCCACCGGCGGGCGCCCACCGACTACGACGCCGACCACGTCCTGCTGCGAATGGTGCGATGCGTCCACGGCGAGGTGCAGCTGACACTCGACTGCAAGCCCGTTTTCGACTACGGCCGCAGCCCCGTGGGCTGGCAGTACACGGGCGACGGCTACCACGAGGGGCTGGCGACGTCGCCCGACAGCGACATCGAGCTCCGCCTGACCAGCGACATGAACCTCGGCTTCGAAGGGCCGCGCACGACGGCCCGGACCCTGCTCAAGGAAGGCGACGTGCGATTCGTCGCCCTCTCGTGGTCAGAACACAGGGCGCCTTCGAGTTACGAAGACGCGCACGACCGGCTCGTCTGGACCGCCCACCACTGGCAGAACTGGCTGGCCCGCGGGACCTTCCCCGACCACCCCTGGCGCAGCTACCTCGAACGATCCGCGCTGACCCTGAAAGGCCTGACCTACTCACCGACCGGCGCGCTGATCGCCGCCGCGACGACCTCGCTGCCGGAGACCCCGAAGGGCGAGCGCAACTGGGACTACCGTTACTCGTGGATCCGGGACTCCACGTTCACGTTGTGGGGTCTCTACACGCTCGGGTTCGACTGGGAGGCGAACGACTTCTTCTACTTCCTGGCTGACGTCACCCGCGATACGGACGACCTCCAGATCATGTACGGCGTCGCAGGCGAGAAGCGCCTCGACGAGGAGATCCTCGTCCACCTCGAGGGCTACGAGAAGGCCTCCCCGGTCCGGATCGGCAACGGTGCCTACGACCAGCGTCAGCATGACGTCTGGGGAGCCGTGCTCGACTCCTTCTACCTCCACACGAAGTCGCGCGACAGCATGCCGGAAGAGATCTGGCCGATCCTCAAGCGCCAGGTTGACGCGGCGCTGGAGAACTGGCGCAAGACCGACCGCGGGATCTGGGAGGTGCGCGGCGCCCGCCAGCACTTCACCTCGTCCAAGGTCATGTGCTGGGTCGCCGTCGACCGCGGCGCCCGGCTGGCGCGTCTGCGCGAGGACTTCGACCTCGCGGCGCAATGGCAGTTCGCCGCCGACGAGATCCACGCCGACATCTGCGAGAACGCGGTCGACGACCGCGGCGTCTTCACCCAGCACTACGAGACCGACGCGCTCGATGCGTCGTGCCTGCTGCTGCCGCTGCTGCGCTTCCTGCCCCCTGACGACCCGCGGATCCGAAACACCGTGCTGGCGATCGCCGACGAGCTGACGGTCGAGGGCCTCGTCATGCGCTACCTGGTCGAGGAGACCGACGACGGCCTCGCCGGCGAGGAGGGGAGCTTCACGATCTGCTCGTTCTGGCTGGTCAGCGCCCTCGTGGAGATCGGGGAGCTCGACCGTGCCACCCAGCTCTGCGAGCGCCTGCTGGGCTTCGCCAGCTCGCTCCAGCTCTACGCCGAGGAGATCGACCCGCGCTCGGGGCGCCACCTCGGCAACTTCCCGCAGGCCTTCACCCACCTGGCTCTGATCAACGCGGTAATGCACGTGATCAGGGCCGAGCAGGAAAACCCGAAGCTCCCCTGAGAACCGGCTAGGGCTGCCGGCCGGAGGGCTGCCGGCGCCGTGCGACCGGCCTGCAGTTGTCGCCCGCCCTTGCGGCCGGCACCATCGCGGCCCTTCTTGACCAAGTTGCGCAGGTAAGTACGCAAACCGCAGCCGGCTCGTGTATCGTGCCCGCGCTATGAGCCTCGATGCCTGGATAACGGCGGCCGTGGTCGCGCTGATGCTGACCTCCCTGGCGCTGGACCTGATGCCGCCCGCGGCGACGGTGCTGACCGCCACGGTGGCGCTGCTCGTATCCGGCGTGATCGACGAGGCCCAGGCCTTCTCGGGCTTCTCCAACTCGGCCCCGCTAAGCGTCGCCGCCCTCTACGTGCTCGCCTACGCGGCCGACAAGACCGGGCTGCTGGGGCCGCTGGTCAACCGCATGCTCGGCAAGGAGGGCAGGATCACCCAGACTTCCCAGGCGAGGCTCAACGCCCCGACCGCAGTGCTGTCGGCCTTCATCAACAACACCCCACTGGTCGCGATGCTGATCGGCCAGATCACGACCTGGTGCAACCAGCGCGGCGTCTCCCCCTCGAAGCTGCTGCTGCCCGTGTCGTACGCGGCGATCCTCGGCGGCACGCTGACCGTGATCGGGACCTCGACCAACCTCGTCGCCTCGGGCCTGCTCCAGGAGACCGGCGAACCGCCGATCGGGATCTTCGAGATCACCAAGGTGAGCGGCATCTCGGTGCTGTGCGCGATGACGGTGCTGGTCTTCATCGTGCCGCGGCTGCTGCCGGCACGGCGGGCGGCGATCGAAGAGTTCGCGGAGGAGTTGCGCGAGTTCACGTTGCAGATGGAGGTCGTGAAAGGTGGACCGCTCGACGGTTCGACCATCGCCGAGGCCGGGCTTCGAAACCTGAAGGGCGTCTTCCTGGTCGAGATCGAACGCGACGGCGCCGTGCTGCCCGCCGTCTCCCCGTCCCGGCGCCTGTCGGGCGGTGACAGGCTCACTTTCGCCGGTGACTCGGACTCGGTGGTCGGATTCCAGAGGACCCCGGGCCTGCGGTCGGCCGAGAGCCAGCACATGCTCGAAATCGACAGCCCGCAGCACACGTTCTTCGAGGCGGTGATCGGCGCCGACTCGCGCCTGGCCGGCCGCACGCTCGCCGAGATCGGCTTCCGCGGCGTCTACCAGGCCGCCGTGGTCGCCGTACATCGCGCCGGCGTGAGGATCGAGGGTGGACTCGGGCGCGTCGAGCTAGAACCCGGCGACACGCTGCTGCTGCTCGCCGGCCCCGACTTCCGCGCCCACTCGAGGCGCAGCCGCGACTTCCTGCTGGTCACGCGTCTGGGCGGCCCGCCGCCGTCGGCGACCAGGCGGGCCCCGTTCGTAGGCATTCTCGCGCTCGCGGTGATCGGTCTGGCCGCCTTCGAGGTGATGTCGATCCTCGAAGCGGCCCTGCTGGCCGCCGGCGCGCTGCTGGCGACCAAGACGCTGAGTTTTTCGGAAGCCGGCGAGGCGATCGACTTCAGCGTCATCCTGCTGATCGCTGCCGCTTTCGGCATCGGCGAAGCGATGCAGTCGACGGGCCTGGCCGAGACCCTCGCCAGCGGCCTGCTCGACGTCTTCAACGGCTGGGGGGATTTCGGGATCATCCTCGGCCTCGTACTCGCAACGACCATGCTGACCGAGGTGATCACCAACAACGCCGCCGTTGTCGTCGTCTTCCCGATCGCCATGGCGGTGGCTGTCTCGGCCGGTCTCGATCCGCGGATCATGGCGATGACGATCGCGGTAGTCGCCTCATCCTCGTTCCTGACCCCGATGGGCTACCAGACCAACACCATGGTCTACGGCCCCGGCGGATACAGGTTCTCCGACTACGTTCGCGCCGGCCTGCCGCTCAACATCACCGTCTCGCTCGCGGTCACGCTGACCGCGTGGCAGCTGTCCTGACCGGACCCGGCTGGCCACGGCGGACCCGGCTGGCCACGACCCAACTCCGGTTCGAGTTGTGACCGGTACTCGACGCGTTTTCGAACCAGGCGCGGCGCTCGGCTCCCCTCCCCGCGCTCCGGTTCGAGTTGTGATCGGTGCACGGCGCATTCTCGAACCGGAGCGTGCCGGCCCACGAACCGGAGCGTGCCGGCCCACGAATCCGAGCGTGCCGGCCCTCGCCCATCCACCCGGTCGGCATCTTGAGCAGCCCCGCCGCGGACGGATGACACCCGGTACGCAGACCGACCCGCCAGGGCGGGTCGGCTTGGCTGATCTGCTGGATTTCCAGATCCCTCGTGATGGAGACGGCGGGAATTGAACCCGCGTCCGCGGCCGCGTGACGAAAAGCGTCTACAGGTTTAGCCGGCTCTTTGTTCTCGTCTCCCGGGGTCCGCGCCGGCAGGCACTGCGGAAGACAAAGCCCCTGAAATGTCCCCTTGAAGTCGAGGCGATCCTCGCGGGTGAGCCCGTTTCTGAAGCCGGTGCCCCTCCCCACGGGCCGAGGGAGGACCGACTCTCATCGCTTAGGTTCTAGCTAAGCGGCGAGGGCGAACTCATGGTCCGCACGTATTGGTTTTTTGCCGATTTTTTACGAGGCCATCGACATCCTCGACCTGCAACTCTCCGCACGTACGACTGCGTCGAAGCCTGTCGTCCCCGCGGTTGAAGCAAACCCATTCTACCGCCTGCGAACCGAAAGCCTGTGATTCCGGTCTCAGACGGGTATAAGGGGTCCGACCGGCGGACTCGACCTGATACATCCCGGCACCCGAAAGGATCCGAATTGAGCAGCCCCGAGAGCAGCACCGAATTCGACGCGATCGTGATCGGAGCCGGCCCCGCCGGCGAAGTGCTGGCCGGCAGGCTGGCCGAAGCAGGACTGTCGGTGGCGATCGTCGAACGGCACCTCGTCGCCGGAGAGTGCTCTTACTACGCCTGCATGCCGTCGAAGGCGCTACTCCGGCCCGGCGAACTGCTGGACGAGGCCCGTCGCGTGTCCGGCACGCGCGAGGCGGTCACCGGCGAAATCGGGGTCGAAGCGGCCCTGACCCGCCGCGACGAGGTGATCCACGACCTCGACGACTCAGCACAGCTCCCCTGGCTGGAGGACAGGGGCATCGAGCTCTTCCGCGGGCAGGGCCGCCTCGACGGAGAGCGGCAGGTGGTCGTCGACGGAGTTCGGCTGGCCGCCCGCCGGGCAGTGGTCATCGCCACCGGGACCGGCGCCTCGATGCCGCCGATCGACGGCCTCGACACGGCCGGGGCGTGGAACAACCGCCAGGGGACGACGAGCACGAGCGCGCCCGAATCGATGATCGTGCTCGGTGGCGGACCGGTCGGCTGCGAGCTGGCACAGGCATGGGCCTCGTTCGGGACCGGAGTCACGCTGGTCGAGGCCGCGGACCGCCTGCTGCTCAAAGAGGAGCCATTTGCCGGCGAGCAGGTGGAAGCCGCCCTGAAGGAGCGGCATGGAGTCGACGTGGTGACCGGTGCGAAGGCAGTGAAGGTGGCTCGCGATGCAGGCCGCACCACGCTTGAGCTCGAAGACGGCCGCAGCATCAGTGCCTCCGAACTGCTGGTGGCGATCGGGCGAAGGCCGCATGTGGAGGACCTGGGGCTCGAGACGGTCGGTCTCGAGGGCGGCGGCTTCCTCGAGACCGGGGACGACCTCAGGGTGGGCGGCCGGGACTGGCTCTACGCGGTCGGAGACGTGAACGGACGGGCGCTGCTGACCCACATGGGCAAGTACCAGGCCTGGGTCGCCTCCGAACAGATCCTCGGCCGGACGGCGCTGGCCACGTCGGAGGCGAAGGGGTCGCCGCGTGTCACGTTCACCGACCCGCAGGTCGCTGCCGTGGGGCTGACCCTGGATGCCGCCAAAGAGGCCGGGCTCGATGCAGTCGCCGTCGACGTGCCGACCGGGTCGACCGCCGGAGCGTCGTTCAACGGCAAGGGGGTCGACGGAACCTGCCGGCTGGTGGTCGACCGCGGGCGCGAAGTGCCGGTCGGCGCGACCTTCACCGGCTTCGAGACCGCGGAGTGGATCCACGCCGCGACGATCGCCGTGATCGGCGAGGTCCCGCTCGCCACTCTCCGGCATGCGGTGCCGGCCTTTCCCACCCGCAGCGAGGTCTGGCTGCGGCTGGCCGAGGCCTGGGAGGGTTGACTAGGCTGCGGCCATGCGCATACTCGCCTTCAGTGACCTTCATCGTGACCTCGACCAGGCGGCGACGCTCGTCGGAATGGCCGCCGACGCCGACGTCGTGATCGGCGCCGGCGACTTCGCCTCGGTCCACCAGGGACTCGAGGAGACGATCGGCGCCCTCTCGGGCATCGAGATCCCGGCCGTCCTCGTTCCCGGCAACAACGAGACCCGCGACGCCCTTGCGACCGCGGTCGCGGAGCTTTGGCCGTCGGCCCGGGTCCTCCATGGCGATTCCACCGAGATCGACGGCCAGACCTTCTTCGGTCTCGGTGCGGGGATACCGGTCACTCCGTGGGACTGGAGCTTCGACCTCCGCGAAGAAGAGGCCGAAGCGGCGCTGGAGTCACTGGACTCCGGAGCCGTGCTGGTCGTGCATTCACCGCCCAAGGGCCACTGCGATGCGAGCTCGGACGGGCTTCACCTCGGCAGCACGGCAATCCTCGACGCGATCGAGCGGGCCCAGCCGAAGCTCGCGGTCTGCGGGCACATCCACGAAGCCTGGGGCCAGAGCTCCACGGTGGGAGCGACCGAGGTGGTCAACCTCGGCCCCTCAGGGCGCTACTTCGAGATCGACTAGACCGTGAAACGGCCGCCGAGACCGGCAACTGTCTCGGCCGGGAATCCCGGGACCTTCTCGAGGTCTTCGACCGACGCATAGCCGCCGAAACGCTCGCGGTAGGCCAGGATCCGCGTCGCCTGCGTGACCGAAAGGTCGGCCTCCCGCAGTTCTTCGAACGATGCCGTGTTGAGGTTCACCGTGCCCGAAGGCCCGCCGGAGGGCGGTGCGACGGGCGGCGCGGCTCCGGAAATCTGAACGGCCTCGGCCGCTTCCTGCTGATCCGGCCCGGCTTCGTCCTCGGCCGGCGCTGCGGGCGGAGCGACGGGCCCACGGGCGGTGCTGCCGCGCTCGAGGGCGTCGGCGGCGGCGCGTTCGGCGGCCTCGGCCCGCATCTCGGCCTCGCGTGCGCGCTCTTCGGCCCGGTCGATGCCCGAGATGACTTCGTCGAGGCGGCGCTCCCGCTCGCTCTCTTCGATCTTCAGCTGCGCAAGGCGCTCGGCGAAGGCCGCCCGCCTCTCGGCGTCTTCGGCGCGGCGCTCGATCTCGTGCAGCCTTTGCTTCGGCCTGCCTGAGGGCGCGGTCACGTTCTGCCCGGTCGGCGGTCAGCTGGCGCTCCACGCCTGCGAGGCCGGGAATCTCCGGCGGCGCGGGCCGGTCGGGGTCCGGGCGCTCGGGCACGACCGGCTCGTCGGCGGGCTCGGCCGCAGGTCGCCGGAGTCCGGTCGTCACCGGCTTCCGGGCATCGGATCCGGCCAGGGGCAAAGCGGGTTCTGCTTCGGCCGGCAGTCCCTGCTCTTCGGGCTGTGCCTGGGCGGCCTTGATCTCGGCCACCTTCGCCTCGAGCGGGTCGTCCGGCTTCGCGCCGGCAGCGCTGCCCGCAACAGCACCACCGGCGGCTCCGGCCGCGAATGCGGCGGCGGCGCGGCCGACCGTGGCATCGGGTCCCGGGGCGACCATTTCTTCGCCGTCGGTCTCCGGCAGCTGGTTGACCGCTGTCGGTGCCTCGGCCGGCGGCTGGATCGTCCCCGTTCCCGGGATCTCCTCGGGGCGCGCACTCGGAAGAGGTCTGGATGTCGGGCTCCAGGGCCGGTGGGGCCTGCCCGGTGCCGGCGGCCTCGCCGGACGCGGCGTCGACTGCGCGGCCGGCTGCGGCTCCGGCTGCGGCGCCGGCGGCTGCCGCGGCCCCGGCGGTCACCACTCCGGCCGCGGGGGCGGTCTGGCTCGGCGAGACCGGGGCCGGGAACCGCACCGGTCGCAGTCACGGGTTCGGTCGCGGAGCTGGGCATCGCCGAGCCCGTCCGGGCGACGGCGCCGGCGGCGCTGGCCTGGTCGCGGGCGGCCTGTTTCTCGGCCTCGCACCGGGTCGACAGGTAGCGGCGGCGCCCGCCGACCTGCGGCACGCGCCGCGCCCTTGCCTCCGCGTCGCCGGAGTCGCTCCTCCTCGCGGGCCTTCTGCATCGCGGCCCGCTTCCGGCGGCGGAGTTCGGTCGCACTCGGGACGGCGGCGGGCGCCCGGCAGCTCCGCGGCGCGCCGGACGCGGCGCGGGCTGCGTGCCGGGCCTTGCTGCGCCCCTGCGGCGGCCGCGCATGATCAGGATTCCGGCGATGATCGCCGCGAGGACGACGATGCCGATGATGAACCAGGGCGCGTTGTCGCTGATGAAGTCTCCGACGTCGTCGACGACGCTCGAATCGGCGCCCTCGTCGGCGGCCGCGGCCTGCTCCAGCGCGGCGATCTCGTCCTGATCAAGGGTCAGCGGGGCACTTTCGGGCGATGCGGCATCGGTGGCCGCCGGGGCTACGCCACCGGTGTCTCCCTCGGCCGCCGCGCGTGGCGGGCATGGCGATGAGCAACGCAAGCAGTACGAGCAGGTGTGCCGGGCTGAATCTCGTCTTCATTGGCTGGATCCTCTCATGCCGACTCGGGCTCCGGCTCGGGGCCGGGGCGGTGCTGGTGTGCATCTTGCCTCGGTCTCGAGGCTCAGGAACGATACCTGCCCTTGAACTCCCTCTCAACGTCACGCTGAACGTCGCGGTCGGCGATCTCGCGACGCCGGTCGCGGCCTTCCTTGCCTTTGGCCAGGGCCAGTTCGACCTTCGCCCTCGGACCCTTGAAGTAGATCCGCGACGGGATCAGGGTCAGGCCCTTCTGCTGTGAGGTCCCGATCAGCCTTTCGATCTCGGCCCGGTGCAGCAGCAGCTTCCGCGGCCGCTCGGGCTCGTGGTTGTTGGTCGTGGCCGGCGCATACGGGGGGATGTGGAGGTTTCTCAGCCAGACCTCCCCGTCCTCGATCGACGCATAGGAATCGACCATCTGGGCATTGCCCTCCCTCAGCGCCTTGACCTCGGTCCCGCGCAGGACGATCCCGGCCTCCATCTTCTCGATCAGCTCGAACTTCTGGCGGGCCCGCCGGTTGGTCGCGACGTCACCCGAAGCAGGCGCGCGCTTCTTCTTGTTCTTCTTGCCCATAGCGTCCCAATCTAGCCGTCTGCCGGATCGAGGTCGACCCGGCCGCGCACGGCGTCGACCCGCTGGACCGTGACCGTGACCGGGTCGCCGAAGCGGACGGCCTTGCCGCTCCTGCCCCCGACCAGAGCGGTCTCCTCCTCGTTCAGGTCGTAGTGGTCGCCTCGCATCCGTCTGACCGGGATGAAGCCTTCGTAGACGTCACCCAGTTCGCCGCCGAAGGCGACGAAGGCGCCGGCCCCGATCACGCCCGAGATCTCGCCTTCGAACCGGCGTTTCCAGCCGCCCTCGAAGAGCTCGCGCTCCAGCAGGAAAGCCGCGCAGACGTCGTCGGCATCGCGCTCGATCCTGGCCGCCTCCCGCTCGCGGTCGGAGCAGTGCTCGGCCGCGTCTGCGGCCTCTCCCGGGTCGGGTGCCTCCTCCCCGCCGCCGATCTCGGAAAGCAGGCCGCGGTGAACCAGCAGGTCCGGGAAGCGGCGGATCGGCGAGGTGAAGTGGCAGTAGGCCTCGCTGCCGAGGCCGGCGTGTCCGAGGTTTCGCGCCGAGTACCGGGCAGGCTTCAGCGACCGGAGGATCAGCGATCCGAATGGGACCGCGCCATGACCGCGCCGCTCGGCTTCGGCCGCGACCGTGCGCGACGCCTCGACCGCGTAGCTGCCGGCGGCCGCCGGTCCCATGCCATCGGCGACGGCCGGCGCCGGCAGGCCGAGAGACGCGAGCTGTCCGGCAAGACGGGAGATGCGGTCGGGGTCCGGCTGCTCGTGCACCCGGTACAGCGTCGGAGTCCGATGCTGCCGGAGCAGCTCGGCCACCTGCTCGTTGACCATCACCATCAGGTACTCGATCAGCCGGTGGGCCTCGGTCTGCACGTCGGCTGTCGCCGAGACCACGTTGCCCTCGCCGTCGAAGGTGAAGCCCGGCTCGCTCGAGCTCACCTCGAGCCGCGTTCCGCCTTTGCGTTCGGCCAGCAGCGCCGATGCAGCGCGAGCGAGCCGGATCGGCTCGGCGACTCCTCCGGGAGGACGCTCGCGACCCGCGAAGACCCGATCCAGCTGCTCGTAGTCGAGACGGGCGTCGGAGATGACCCGGCTGCGGTAGAAGGCCGCCGAGACGACCTCGCCCGACCCCGAGAGGAGGATCTCGGTTGTGACGGCCAGTCGCTGTTGACCGGGAGAGAGCGAGCACACCCCGGCGCTCAGCACCTTCGGAAGCATCGGCTCGACCGACGTGGGGACGTAGACGCTGTTGCCCCGGTCCCATGCGAGAGCCTCGAGATTCGATCCCGGCCTGACGTAGGCCGCAACGTCGGCGATGTGGATCCACAGCCGCAGCGAATCGCCCTCGGCCTCGGCCGAGACCGCGTCGTCGAAATCGCGGGCAGTAGCGGGGTCCACGGTGAACGTCGCGAGGCCGGTCAGGTCCCGCCGCTCGACGGGCTCCACCGGTGCCGCAGCCGCGGCTTCGGCCTCGCTCTCGATGGCCCCGGAGAAGCCGCGCCGGCGCAGGCGTTCGAGGGCGAGGGCTTCGCAGACGTCGCGGGCGTTGTCGATCCGCCCCAGCTCGCGCAGCAGCCGGGCACGGCCGCCACGGAACTCGACCCATGCGATGCGGCCCTCGGCGGCCCGGGCCCTGCGGTCCAGGGCGACCTGCTCACCAGGCTCGAACAGCGGCCTGGCGACCGAGAAACGCCCCCTCCGGCCGAGGGCAGCGACATGTCTCTCGCCGGCGCGAGCGCGACCCCGGCTCCCGGGCGACTGCCACTACGAGCCTTCGGCGGCGTCGACCTCGTCGCCCAGGACCTCGAAGGCCCGGTCGAGCTGGAGGTCGCGCTTCGCCTCGGGCCGGGAAGGTGAGACGACGTCGGGCTTCAGGCCTTCGCCGGCCAGCGAAACGCCCTCGGCAGTCAGGAACTCGCCTATGGTCAGGTCGAGCGCGCCTCCGTTTTCGAGGTTGATCACCTGCTGGAAGACGCCCTTGCCGAACGTGCGCGTCCCGACCACCGGGTCGTCGTTGCTCGTCTGCAGCGCGGCGGCGAGGATCTCGGCCGCCGACGCCGTGTCACGGTCGACCAGGACGACCATCGGCGGCGGGCCTATGTCGCCGCCGACCGCCTCGTAGGTCCTGTCACCCTGCGTCCTCGAACTCGTCTCGACCACCGTGTCCCCTTCAGGGATGAAGAGGCTGGAGGTGAGGATCGCCTCGGGCAGGAGTCCTCCGCCGTTGGCCCGCAGGTCGAGCACCACTCCTTCGGCACCCTTGCCCGTGACCTCCCCGAAAGAGCGCCTCAATGCCGCGGCGGCGCCGTCGCTGAACGTGCTCAGGCGCACGTAGCCGAGTGTCCGACCGCCGACCTCGCGGACCCGCTCGGCGGTGACCGGGACCTCGATCTCCTCGCGGGTCAGCTCGAACTGCATGGTCCTGCCCTTGCCCTGGACCTTCACGCCGAGGGTCACGTCGGAGCCTTCCGGCCCCTTGATCTTCGCGACGGCCAGGTCGACGTTCTCCCCGAGGATCGATTCGCCGTCGACCTCGACGATGACGTCCCCCGCCTCGAGACCCGCCCCGTCGGCAGGCGAGCCCTTGAAGACGCTGCCGACCCGGAGTCCGTCTTCGTCGAGTTCGCCGACGGTCATCCCGACGCCGCTGAAGCTGCCGTCGATCGCCTCGGTGAACCTCGCCAGCTGCTTCGAGTCGAAGTAGTGAGAGAAGCGGTCGTCGTACTGCTCGCGCAGCCTCCTGACCATCCCCCGGATCGAGGCGTCCTCGAGCTGCGCCACGTCGGTCTCCCGGAAGTAATTGTCCTCGATGACCCCGAGGGCGTCGTCGCTGGCGGACTCCTCGGCAGCGATCCGTGACTCGACGAAGACGTCCCTGACCCCGTCGGGCAGGTTCTCGGGATGACCGCCGATCCAGATGCCCGCAACCAGCGCGACCACGGCGGTCGCCAGCAGTGCCCAGGCCGTCCTCAACTCGCGACCGGGCGGGTTGCGGAGATCAGACCTTCAGGAAACGGCGCAGAGTGAGGCCCGAACCGAGCGCTGAAACGACGATCGCGGCGCCGAACAGGCAGGCGGCGAGGACGATGAAAGACATCGAATCCTGAGCCTCCATCAGGGCGAAGCTCTCCGAGAGCGGGTCGACCACTGTGACTTTGCCTATCCACAGGACAAGTATCGCAATCGCCCCGCCGAGGATCCCGACCACCACGCCCTCGATCATGAACGGCCAGCGGATGAACCAGCGTGTCGCGCCGACCAGCCTCATGACCTCGATCTCCCGGCGACGCGTGTATATGGACAGCCGAATCGTATTCCCGATAAGCAGCAGCGACGCCCCGATGAGCAAGGCAGTGATCACGGTCAGGACCAATTTCAGGGCGCCCGTGACCTCTTCGATCTTGTTCGCCGTGGCCTGCCGGTTGTCGACCTGCTGCACGATCGGCGAGATGTAGGTCGGCTTGCCGCTCTGGTTGGGAGGCTGGATCGCGGCCCGGATCGCATCAAGGTTGGCGGCGTCGTCGGGGCGCACGATGAAGTTGGCGGGAAGCGGATTGCCGCGCAGCTCCTTCAGCACGTCGCGGTTCTCCTGGCCGTAGTCGCGACGGAACTCGGCCAACGCGTCGGCCTTGCTCAGGAAGTCGACTTCCTGGACGTTGGGGATCGCCTGGATGTCGCGCTGGAGAGAGTTGATCTCGGCCCTGGTCGCATCGTCGAACAGGAACACCCGCAGCTCGAGTTGGTCACGGACCTCGGCGCTCTTGCTCTGGGTGGTCTGGAAGATCGGCACCAGCACGCCGATCAGGATCGCCGTCAGCACCGTGGTCACGACGGCCGCGGTGGTCGGGGCGACGTTTCGGCGCATGGCCCTGATCGCCTCGCCGGTGAAGAAGAAGATCTTTCCCATCAGTGGACTCCGTTCGAGTGGCCTTCGAGCCCGACGCCCATCTCGGCCCGCATGCGCACACCGAATTCGGTCGTCGACTCTTCGGTGTAGCCACCGGCGACCTCGTCGCGGATGACCCTGCCCTCGTAGAGCTCGATCACGCGGCGGCGCATGCGGTCCACCATCTCACGGTCGTGGGTCACGACGACGACGGTGGTCCCGGTCTTGTTGATCCGGTAGAGCAGCTGCATGATCCCGACCGAGGTCACCGGGTCGAGGTTGCCGCTGGGCTCGTCGGCCAGCAGCAGCGGCGGATGGTTGACGAAGGCACGGGCGACGGAGACACGCTGCTGCTCGCCGCCGGAGAGCTCGTCGGGATAGTTGTGGAGCTTCGTCGAGAGTCCGACCAGCCTCAGCGTCTCCGGCACTTTCTGCCGGATCTCGGCCCTCGAGGCGCCGATCACCTGGAGCGCATAGGCGACGTTGTCGTAGACGGTCCTGCTCGGGAGCAGCTTGAAGTCCTGGAAGACGGTGCCGATGTTCCGGCGGAGCTGGGGGATCTTCTTGTCGGAAAGGGTTCCGACGTCCCGGCCGGCGATCGAGACGGTGCCGTCGGTCGGCTCGAGCTCACGGATCAGCAGCTTGATCAGCGTCGACTTGCCGCAGCCGGTCGGGCCGACGAGGAATACGAAGTCGCCGCGGTTCACAGCGAGCGATACGCGGTCGAGCGCGAGGTGGCCGCCCGGGTAGACCTTGCTGACGTCGCGCATTTCGATGATCGGGGTCCCGCCCTTGCGCGGGCGCCCGGCAGCCTTGCGCTCGCGCGCCTGCTCGAGCTCGGCTTCGACCTGCTGCTGCTTCTTCTTCTTTCTGAGTGCCATCTGGTCTCGACTATTCACGAGGTGCGTCCCGAATCCTGCTGCCGGTAGAGAATGTCCACGCGGTCAGTCAGCAAAAAGTGAGCGAAAACTTAGCACTTCCTAATATGAGCCAACCGGTATCGTGTCGGGATGGTCGGGAATGCCCACTCGGCGAAGCTCCGAGCCGCATTTGGCTGCGGTCTCGCCGCGCTTGCGATGCTTGTACTCGTCCCGGTCCCGGCGGCCGCGTCGGACAACAGCCATGACGCCGCGGCGGGAGCCGGGGTCAGCATCATCAACGGCAAGGGGACACAGGCCAACGCGTGGCCCTGGCAGGTGGCGATCGTCTTCGCCGGCCGCCGCAACGAGTCGGCCCGCAAGCGCTACTTCTGCGCCGGCTCGCTGATTGCCCGCGACCTGGTCCTCACGGCCGCGCATTGCGTCGCGCGGCTGCGGCCTTCCCAGCTGAGAAGGATCGAGGTCATCGCCGGGCGCACCTGGCTGAGCAGCGACGCGGGAAGCAGTGCCTTCGTGAAGAGCCGCCTCATGCCGCGAAACCGCAACGGCCGCTTCAAGTACCAGGGCTCGAGGGCCGCGCCGGCATGGGACATCGCGCTGCTCAAGCTGAAGCGCCGCCTTCCTGCCGAGCCGATCAAGCTCGCCGGCGGCCCCGAGACTGCGGCGCTCGAGCAGGGCAGCCTGGTCAAGACGACCGGATGGGGAGTGACTGAGCCGATGAACAGGCTCGGCAGCAACAGGCTCAAGGTCGCGACGCAGGTCGTACTGCCCGACGCCGTCTGCAAGCGGGACAATGGACGCAGCTACCAGTCGCGCACGATGCTGTGCCTCGGAGGTCCGGCCGGCAATACGTCGACCTGCTTCGGCGACAGCGGCGGGCCGCTCGTATCGCGGGTCAGCACGGGCTGGCGACTGATCGGGGTGACCAGCTTCGGCGACCCCTTCTGTAGCACGACCGTGCCGTCGGTCGACGCGAAAGCGGCGGGCAGGGCCATCCGCGGCTGGATCCGGGAGACCGCTCTGAGGGTCTCCGGGACGGACCCGGTCGGATTCGATGGGAGCGCGCCGCCGCGGCGACCATGGTGCCGGGTACCGAACCTGACCGGCAGGAATCTCTCCCAGGCGAGGCGGGCGCTGAGCCTGGCCGGCTGCCGGCTCGGCGCCGTGCGCAAGAATCGCTTCTCCTATGGCCGGTCCGGCCGGATCAGCTTCGCAAGCCTTCCACAGGGCTGGCTGACCCCGCCCGGCAACAGGATCCAGGTCTGGCTCAACCCCTGAGCGCGGCTGCCCGACAGGTCACAATCCCGAGATGAAGGATTCCGCCAGCACGAGCCTCGCGACCGCCGCAGTCACGGCGGTGGTCGCGGCCTTCGCACTGACTGCCTGCGGCGGAGACGACGCCGAACCGGTCCCGGGAATCGAATCCGGCACCACGGGCCAGACAGGCGGATCCGCCGCGACCGGCAGCACGGGCCCCGGCAACGGCCCCGACAGCGCCGGCGACCGCGATCCAGACGCGCCCGACAGCTCGATCTCCGACCGCCCCGGCGGCCCGGACCAGTCACAGGGATCTCAGAAGAAGGACGGCGGCGGGAACGGGAGCGGCGGCGTCACGCCCCCTCCCCCTTCCCCGGCTGTGCCGTGAGCGAGACGGCAAGCAGAACGCAGCCGGTCGCCAGCGCAGAGACCAGCAGCAGCACGCCGACGTAGAGCCCGGCGCCTCCGTCGAAGGAGAAGGTCAGGCCGGCCCCGACCGCTGCGACCGCGATCGTCGCCACGACGGAGCGGCGCCTGGGTGAACCCAGCGGCGCGAGCAATTCTCCCCCGGGGCCCTCGATCAGATCGGGGTGGTCGACCACGTCGTCGCCGGCCGGGTCGAAGCGACCGGCCAGGACGAGCCCGTAGAGCAGCATCAGCGAAGGGACGAGAACGAAGAGCCCGACGACGATGGCGACCAGCAGGGCAATCAGCACGTTGTCGGATGCTGCCGCCTCGGTGACGGTCAGGTCCGGCGGCAGGATGTACGGAGACTGGGCGATGCCCCAGCCGGCGACGATCGTCACCACGGCAGCTGCCGCGGTGTAACGGGCCGCCGGGAAGCGGCGCGCGGCGAGCAGGGCGATGGTCGCGACGCCCGCAATCGCGGACACGGCGAGGTCGGCCAGGCCGAGGCCGGAGGTCAGCCCGTCGTAGACCACTTTGCTGTCGTCCTGGAGCACCACCACGCCGGCCGCCGCGACCAGGCCGGTCACGAGGCCGGCCCAGAGCCCCCGGACGCGGAACGCCCCGGCGAGGTCGGACCTGCCCTTGCGGTCGGCGTCGGCGGCGAGGTATACGGCTGCCAGATAGGCGCAGAGCGTCACCGCGACGACACCGATCGTGACCGAGGTCGGGTTCAGCCAGCTCGAGACGAGGTCGCCTTCGGCGTTGCCGACCGGCACCCGGCCGGATACGACCGCGCCGACCACGGCCCCGAGCATGAAGGGAGTGACGAAAGAGGCGACCGTGGCCATCCAGGTGACCCAGTCCCGCTTCGCGTAGCCACCGACCACGTAGCCGACCGCCCGCATGATGATCCCGATGCAGGCGAGGATCAGCGGAATCCACAGCGTCGAGAAGATCGATGCGAAGACCTCCGGGTAGGCGGTCCAGCAGACGACCAGGACGAAGATCAGCCATACGTGATTCGCCTCCCAGACCGGGGCCATCGAGTTGTGGGTCTGTTCGCGGATCTCCTCCGACCGCTTTCCGCGTGCGGTCAGGATCCAGAAAGGCGAGCCGAAGTCGGCGCCGGCCAGGACGACGTAGGCGGCGATGCCGAGCAGCATCAGCAGCACCGGCACTTCAGCCAGCTCCATCCTCGCCCTCCTTCCCGGCGGAACCGTCGCTCGCGCCTCCGGCGGGTCCGTGCTCGAGCGCGGCGATCCCGGGCGGCAGCGGGGTCCGCGCGAGCTTGCGCAGAACCCAGAACGTGGCGACGATCAGCGCGACGTAGACGACGGCCAGCGCCGCGTAGCCGAAGACGATTCCGTCGGCCCCGGACACTGCCTCCTCCGTCCTCATGACGCCGTAGACGACCCACGGCTGCCTGCCGACCTCGGTCGTGACCCAGCCCGCGATCAGTGCCACGACCGCGGCCGGCCCGGCCACCATCACCGCACGGTAGAACCATTTCGTCGCCGGCAGCCGTTTTCGCCGCCACCAGTAGAGCAGGAACCACGCCGCGAGCGCAGCCAGTCCCGTGCCGATCCCGACCATCGTCTGAAATGCGATCCGCACCACGTTTATCGGTGGCCGGTCCTCCTCGGGCACGGTCTCGAGCCCCTGCACCGTGGCGTTCGGGTCGTGGTAGGCGAGCAGCGAGAGCAGCTTCGGGATCTCGATCCCGTACTCGATCGTATTGTCGTCGGTATACCAGCCGAGGATCGTCTCCGGCGCACCTTTCGTCGTCTTGTACAGGCCTTCGAAGGCGGCCAGCTTGATCGGCTGGTCCTCGGCCACGGTCCGGGCCGCCCAGTCACCGATCAGCAGCTGGGTCGGCGCGGCGAGGCATGCGATCGCCAGCGGGATCACCATCGCGGTGCGGAAATAGTCGCCGCGGCGGCCCTTCAGCCACGAGAAGGCGTAGACCCCGGCGACCAGGAAGCCGACGACGATGAAGGCGGCGAGATACATGTGGGTCAGCTGCGGCCAAAGCCGGCCGTTGCCGAAGAGTGCCGCCCACGGCTCGACGTTCGTTACCTCGCCCCCGACGATGTCGAACCCCGACGGGTTGTTCATCCAGGCGTTGACCGAGATCACCATCAGAGAGCCGGTGAAACCGGTGACCATGACCGGGATCCCCGAGAGCAGGTGCTTCTTCGGCGACAGCCTGTCCCAGCCGTAGACGTAGATGCCCATGAAGATCGCCTCGATGAAGAAGGAAAACCCCTCGAGCCCGAAAGCGAGCCCGAAGACGTCGCCGAAAGCCGACATGAAGCCCGGCCACAGGATCCCCAGTTCGAAGCTCAGCAGCGTGCCGGTGACCACGCCGGCGGCAAACAGCGTGATCATGACCTTCGACCAGCGCCGGGCGATCGCCGTGTAGTGGGCCTTGCCGGTCCTCAGGCCGAGCCACTCCATGAAGATCACCATCGCCGGGAAGGCGACGCCGAAGCAGACCAGCGGAATGTGCATGGCGAACGAGAGCGCCTGCATCTGGCGCGCTTCGAGGAGGTAGTCCTGGTCGACGGCCGGAAAGGCGTCGGTGGCGGGAAAGACCTGTGTGGCCGCGGCCAGGAGGTCGATCAACGATCAGCCGATCGACACCATGCGCTCGATCGGCAGCCGGGCCCGGCGGGCGAGTTCCTCGTCCACCTTGACCTCGAACTTCATGTCCCGAAGGCTGTCGCGCAGCTTCGGCAGCGTGATCATCTTCATGTACTTGCAGAACGCCATGCGATTGGCCTCGATCAGGTTCGCCTCGGGTGCGGCCTTCTGGATCGGGTAGAGCATGCTGTTCTCGGTGGCGATCACGAAGCTGCCCTTGGGCTTGCCCTTCACGTACTCGATCATCTGGGAGGTCGAGAGCATCTGGACGCCTTCGGGGTCGAGGTCGCCGGCGGCGACGTACTCCATGGCCTGGGTCGCACAGCCACATTCCGGGTGGATGAGGAACTCGGCGTCAGGGTTCGCCTCGCGGGTACGCTTGATGTCGTCGGGGCGGATGCCGGCGTGAACGTGGCATTCGCCGTCCCAGACGTGGAAGCGCTCGGAGCGCTCGAGGTCGTCGGCGAGGCCGGTCTCCCTGGCGACGAACTCTCCCAGCCACATGTCGGGCCCGAACAGGATCTCGGTGTCCTCGCCGTGCTCGCGCCAGATGTGCTCGACGACCTTGACCGCGTTCGAAGACGTGCAGCAGTAATCGGTCTCGGCCTTGACCTCGGCCGACGTGTTCACGTACATCACCACCATCGCCCCGGGGTACTTCGCCTTCCATTCGCGCAGCTGGTCGGCGTCGATCGAGTCGGCCAGTGAACAGCCGGCGTCGAGGTCGGGAATCAGGATGCGCTTCTCGGGCGACAGGATCGAAGCGGTCTCGGCCATGAAGTGAACGCCGCAGAAGGCGACCACCGAGGCCCCGGTCGCCGCAGCCTGGCGGGAAAGGCCCAGTGAGTCGCCGGTGAAATCGGCCACGTCCTGGATCTCCGGGACTTCGTAGTTGTGTGCCAGGATCACGGCGTCACGCTGCTTCGCCAGATCGCGGATCTCGGCGCTCAGCTGCTCGATCGTCGCCGGTTCGAGCTGAACCGCCATGCCCGAGGGCACCATGGGGAGTTCCTTCATCGCCATAGGCCGATTGTACGCCCTCCCCGGAGCCGCCCGGTCCAGCGCCGCCGGGTCTCCCGTGGGAGCCAGAGGTCGCGAGGGGTCCGGTGGCGGCCGCCATGCCTGCCCCGCCAACCCGTATAGCGACCCCCACCGGACCCCGCATCGCCGGGCGCCACCACCCGGTCCGCCGGGATCGGCGCGAGCACAGACGAGCGTCGATGAGGCCGGCCGGGGGAGGGTCGAGTCGGGATGGATGGGGTAGGCGGGAGACTCTCCCCCGGCCGGCCTCACATCAGGAGACTCACGGCGGGGTGACTCGCGGAGCGGCGGTCGCGACCTGCTGCCCCGACACCTCGTCGAGGGATCGGCCTTTCGGTTCAATCCTGAAGATCGCGGTGATCGCGAAGCCGAGCGTGGTGCAGCCGGCGACCACGAACAGCAGGGCGGCGGTGCCGATGTCGTCCATCAGGATCGGGAAGAAGAAGACACCGATCGCCGCACCGAGCTTGGCGCTGGCGGCGGCGAAGCCGTGCCCGGCCGCGCGCATGTCCGAGGGAAACACCTCGGCCGGCAGGGCGAACGTGGTCGCGTTCGGACCGGCGTTCATGAACGTGTTGAAGATCGCAAAACCGACCAGCACCAGGGCCAGGTGCGAGTCTGCCCCGCCCGGAAGCAGCTCGGAGACGCCGAGCAGGCACAGCGCGACCGTCATGCCCGCGAATCCGGTCAGCTGCAGGGGGATGCGCCCGACCCGGTCGACCAGGATGATCGCGATCGCGAAGCCGACCGGCAGGAAGATGTCGAGCAGGGCGGTCGCTTTGGTCGATGCAAGATCGTCGGCGATGAACGTCGTATCGGCGCCGCTGGCGACGATCGCCGCGATCAGGGTCGGGGTGAAGATGCCGACTCCGTACGTGGCAATGTCCATCAGGAACCACGGGACGGAGGTGAAAACCGTGCGCCGGATCATGTTGCGCCGGAACAGCGCCGGCTGGATGAAGGCCTTCAGCCCCTCCGGCACCGGTGCGCTGCGCCTGCGGTCGGCGTCGGTGACCTCGACGGGATGTCCGACCAGCCTCGCGGCCACCTCGGCGGCTTCTTCCTCCTTGCCGTTCTGGGCCAGCCAGCGCGGGCTCTCGGGGACCTTGCGCCTCAGGAAGATGATCACCAGGGCAGGAATCACGCCGAAGCCGAGCATCAGCCGCCAGGACGAGATCTCGGGCAGCAGGCTCAGCACCACGACGCCGACCAGCGCGCCGAGCAGGATGCCGACCGCCTGCGTGGCGAAGCCCGCGACGAGCCAGCGCCCGCGGCCTTTGCTCGGCAGCACCTCGGCCATGTAGCTGGCGGCGATCGGGTAGTCGAGGCCGACCGCGACACCGAGCATGAAGCGGAAGAAGATCAGCGACCAGACGTCCCACGCGACGATGCAGAGCAGCGAGAAGACGACGAACAGGACCAGGTCGAACCGGAATATGCGACGCCTGCCGATGCGGTCGCCGAGCGGACCGAGCAGCCCCGCGCCGAATACGGCACCGAGGATCGCCGCGGCCGAGACCAGGCCCGTCTCGGCTGCGCTCGTGCCGAAGTCCTTGGCGATCAGCGGGTTGGCGACGCCGATGATGAAGAAGTCGAAGCCGTCGAGCATGATCCCGAGCGCGGCCAGCATCCAGAAGCTGCGGTGCAGACGGCTGAACTCCGCCCGGTCGAGAGAGACCCCCAGCGGCAGCCTGATCGGTCCCTTCACTGACTCGGCGGACGAGTCCCCGTTCATCGGGCTCAGGCTATTTCCGGTGGTGCGGCGACATGTTGCCGCCGCGTGAAGGGATTCAGCCGGAGGTCTCCACCAGCAGGCTGAAATCGAGCACCGGGGCCGAATGGGTCACGGCCCCGATCGAGATGAAGTCGACTCCGGTCTCGGCCACCTCGCGCACGTTGCCGAGGTCGATCCCGCCCGATGCCTCGAGCCCGGGTGCTGTGTCTTCGCGGCCGGCGGAGGCGGCGTCGCGTGCGGCAACCGCGGCGCGCAGCTGCTCCGGTCCCATGTTGTCGAGCAGGATGCGGTCGGCACCGGCGGCGATCGCCTGCTCGACTTCAGCGGCGGTCTCGGCCTCGACTTCGATCGCAGACTCCGGCTGCGCGTCGCGGCAGGCCGCGACCGCGTGGGCGATGCCGCCGGCTACCGCGATGTGGTTCTCCTTGATCAGCACGGCGTCGTGGAGGCCTATCCTGTGATTCAACCCCCCACCCCATGACACCGCCTGCTTCTCGAGCAGCCTCAGGCCCGGCGTGGTCTTTCGGGTGTCGAGGATGCGCGCGCCGGTGCCGGCCACGGCGTCGACGAACCGGGCGGTCAGCGTAGAGATGCCCGAGAGGTGCCCGAGGAAGTTCAACGCAACACGTTCGCCGGCCAGGATCGCCCTTGCCGGGCCCCGGATCAGGGCGACGTCGAGCGGCACGGCAGCGTGCCAATGACCTTCCATCGCCATCCGGTCGAACCCCGTGGCGCCGGCCTGCCGGAACACCTGCTCGACTACGTCGAGCCCGAAGATGACGCCCGGCTGCTTCAGGACGATCTTTGCCCCGCCCTCCAGATCCGCCGGAACCGTCGCCTCGGAGGTCACGTCCCCGGCGCCCAGATCCTCTTCCAGTGCCCGCTCGATCAGCTCGGTCGTGCCCGGAGGAAGCTCGCTCATGCCACGACCCTAAACAAACCCGGACCCGGTGGCGGCTCCCGGCGGTGCGCTCCGGCGATGAGGCCGGCCGGGGGAGGGTCGAGCAGGGATGGATGGGGTAGGCAGGAGACCCTCCCCCGACCGGTCTCATGACCAAATGCGTCCCTTCCCGGCGCTACCGCGACCCACGGGCGCCAGGTGGTCCTCAGACGGTGCGGTTGAGGTATTCGCGGATGAAACCGTCGATGTCACCGTCGAGCACGCGCTGGGCGTCGCCGACCTCGTACTCGGTCCGGTGGTCCTTGACCATCGTGTAGGGGTGGAGCACGTAGCTGCGGATCTGGGAGCCCCAGGCGACGTCCTTGACCTCGCCGCGCTCCTGGTTGACCGCCTCGGTCCGCTTTCGCTCCTCCAGCTCGATCAGCTTCGAGCGCAGCATGTCCATGGCCACGGCCTTGTTCTGGGTCTGGGAGCGCTCGTTCTGGCACTGGACCACCACACCGGTCGGCTCGTGGGTGATCCGCACGGCCGAGTCGGTCTTGTTGACGTGCTGGCCGCCGGCGCCGGAGGCCCGGTAGGTATCGATCCTCAGGTCGGACTCGTCGATGTCGACGTCGACCGTCTCGTCGACGACGGGCGCGACGTCGACCTGGGCGAAGGACGTATGGCGGCGGGCGGAGGAGTCGAAAGGCGAGATCCGTACCAGGCGATGCACGCCGCGCTCGGCGGCTACCAGGCCGTAGGCGTTCTCGCCCCTGAGCAGGAAGGTGGCCGACTTCAGGCCGGCCTCGTCGCCCTCGGAAGCCTCCTTCATCTCGACCTTGAAGCCGCGCCGCTCGGCCCAGCGCAGGTACATGCGAAGCAGGATCTCGGCCCAGTCCTGCGAGTCGGTGCCGCCGGCACCGGCATGCACGGTGACCAGGGCGTCGCCGGCGTCGTACTCGCCGCTGAACAGCCGCGCTTCTTCGAGTTCCTCGAGGCGCGCCTCGATCGACTCGAGCTGTCCGGCCAGCTCGACGGCCATCTCGTCGTCGGATTCCGCCATCTCGGCCATGTCGGCGAGGTCGGCCGCCTCGGACTCAAGCCTCCGGAAGTCCTCCAGCTTGCGCTGGTTGCGCGAATGCTCGGCCGAGACGGCGGCCGCGGAATCCTGGTCGTCCCAGAAGCCCGGCTGCTGCATTTCGTTCTCGAGCCGTTCGATCTCGCGTTCGAGCTCGCTCAGGTCGAGGTATTCGGCCAGCAGGGCCAGGTTCTCCCGGATCGAGGCGATCCGGGCCGGAACGGAGTCTGTGTTCACTGCCTCGGCCACCGGATCAGCCTAACGCTCTGGGAGTATTGAGCGGATGACCGGCAACGGCGAGGAGAGCCGCCGCAGAAAGCGGCTGATAACGATCATCTCGGTCGCGATCGCCGTATCGCTGCTGACGATCTCGATGAAGACCGCTGCGTGGCTGCTCACCGGTTCGGTCGGTCTGCTCTCTGACGCGCTCGAGTCGGTGGTCAACCTTGTCGCCGCACTGGTCGGGCTGATCGTGATCCTGTGGTCCACCCGGCCCCCCGACGAGGACCATGCCTATGGGCACGAGAAAGCCGACTACGTCTCAGCCGGCTTCGAGGGGGCCCTGATCCTGCTGGCCGCCTTCACGATCGCCTACGCCGCGATCGACCGCCTGATCCACCCCACCGGGCTGACCGAGATCGGGATCGGCCTGACGATCTCGGTGGTCGCCTCGCTGATCAACCTCGGTGCGGCCACGCTGCTGATCCGTACGGGCAGGCAGGAGCAGTCGATGACGCTCGAGGCCGACGGACGCCACCTGATGACCGACGTCTGGACCACCGCCGGCGTCATCGTCGGCGTGGCGCTGGTCTGGCTCACCGGTCTCGAGCGGCTCGACCCCGTGATCGCCCTGCTGGTCGCGGTCAACATCGTCAGGACCGGGTCCGGGCTGGTCAGGGATTCGATGTCGGGCCTGATGGACCGGGCCCTGCCGCCCGAGGACATGGCGGCGGTCAATGACGTGCTGGCCCGCTACTCGGACGGCAGCGTCGAGTTCCACGCCCTGCGGACGCGCAAGGCCGGCCGCCGCTCGTTCATCACGGTCCACGTCCTCGTGCCCGGGGAGTGGACCGTGCAGGACGGGCACGACTTCGCCGAGAAGGTGGAGCAGGACCTGCGCCGCGCCGTCGAGCCGGCGACGGTGTTCACCCACCTGGAACCGGTCGAGGACCCGCTGTCGTTCGCCGACACCGAACTGGACCGGGCGGAGCCGTGATCGCGGTCGTCGGCGGAACCGGGACGGCCGGATCCGAGACGGTGCGCAGCCTGTGTGCGGCCGGCCAGGATGTCGTCGTGCTGAGCCGGAATCCACCGGAGGCACTTCCCGCGGGCGCCGGCCACGTGACGTTCGACCTGACCTCCGACGATCCCGCATCAGTTGTTGCCGACGTCGACGTGCTGGTCGATCTGGCCAACAGCTCGACCAGACCCGGGAAGGTGATCCTCGACGGAACTTCGCGGCTGCTCGACGCCTGCGGCGCGGCCGGCACAGGGCACTACGTGGGCATTTCGATCATCGGCTGCGAGAACGTGGGCATCGGCTACTACCGCGCGAAGGTCCGTCAGGAGGAGCTGATCCGCCGCAGTCCGGTGCCGTGGAGCCTGCTGCGCGCAACCCAGTTCCACGAACTGCTCGACGGTGTGATGGCCAGGACCGCCGTGCTGCGCCTGCTGCCGGGCGGGACCTCGAAATTCCAGCCCGTCGCCGCCTCCGAAGTCGGCTCCCGCCTCGCCGCGATCGCCCGCGGGCCCGCGCTGAACGCAGCCGACGAGATCGCCGGCCCCGAGGTCGCGACGATCGGGGAACTCTCCCGGACCTGGCGGGCAGCCAGGCGGCGCAGGTGCGTGGTCGTGCCGCTGCCGCTGATCGGAAAGACGGGCCGCGCGCTGAAGGACGGCGCCTTGACCGCCCCGGACGCCCCGGGCGCCGGATCGACATTCACCCAGTGGCTCAAGTCACACTGATCACCCTGACTCCGTCTCCCGACCTCCGGTTCGACCAAGCGTCAACCTCCGGCAAATACTCGAACCGGAGAAGGCCCGCCTGCAGCCGGCAGGCATCCGGTTCGAGAAGGTGTCGAGGACCGGCTGAAACTCGAACCGGACTACGTGGGCCTTGACGATGGTGCGCCGGGGCTCTTTTGCCTACGGCAGCTCGGGCGAGTAGGGGCCTTCAGCCTCAAAGGCGGCGCGGGCCGCGGCGCGGTCCTCGAACGGCCGCCACGAGCAGATCAGCCCGTCGCGGAAGCCGAACAGCCAGGCAAGCTCGTCGGTGGCGGCGTGGCTGGCGTCCTCCTCCCAGTGCCAGTGGCGGTCAACCGTCAGCAGGACCCTGGTCTCGCTCTGCTCGGAGCCGGTGACCTCGATTGTCTGCTGGACGCCTCCCGGTGCCCTTGTGGCCCAGGCCCTGGCGGCGTCACGGCCCGTGCGCAGGCCGCGCGCCGAATGGATCTCGATGTCCTGGTGGAGCACCTCGTTGAAGGCGTCGAGGTCGCCTTCGTTGAAGGCGCGCACGAATTCGAGCGCGGCGCCGGTCAGGCCCCGTGGCACTTCTTGAACTTCTTGCCCGAGCCGCACCAGCAAGGATCGTTGCGACCGATGTTCTCGCGCTCGTCCTTCACCTTGGTTGCGGTTCCGCCGGCCGGCGCGCCACCGACGTTCGGCATGCCGCCGGGAACGACTCCCGGAATCCCGCCCGCCTCGGCCGGTCCGCCGGGGGTCTCGCCTGCGGCGACCTCGGCCAGTGCAGAAGGCTGGCCTTCGAGCGTGCCACCGGAGTAGTCGAGCTCCTCCGGACCCTCATCGGCCGCGGCGAACGCCCGCTGGACCTCGTCCGGCTCGAGCTGGACCTCGACGTTGAAGACCAGCTTGCTGAACTCCTCCCAGATCGCGTTCATCAGCTCCGAGAACATCGAGTAGCCCTCGTTCTTGTAGGCCACGAGCGGATCGATCTGGGCGAAGCCGCGCAGGTGGATGCCCTCGCGCAGGTAGTCCATGTCGTACAGGTGCTCGCGCCAGCGGTTGTCGATCACCTGGAGCAGCAGAGTGCGCTCGATGTAGCGCATGATGTCCTCACCGAGCTCTTTCTCCCGCTCGTCGTAGGCGGCCTGCGCGTCCTCGTGGAGTTCGGCCTTGAGCCCTTCGCGCTCGACCGAGTGCGGCTGCATGCCCGCCACGTCTATCGAGCACGGCCAGATCAGGTGGAGCTGGGTGTCGAGTTCTGGCAGGTCCCACTCCTCGATGATGTCGCCGGGCGTGTATTCGTCGACCAGGCGTGAGATGACGCCGTTGAGCTCCTCGCGGGCGATCTCCGACATGTCACGTCCTTCGAGGATCTCGCCGCGGTACTTGTAGACCACTCGGCGCTGCTCGTTCATCACGTCGTCGTACTCGAGAACGCGTTTGCGGATCAGGAAGTTCTGCTCCTCGACCTTCTTCTGCGCGTTCTCGACCGTCTTGGTCAGCATCTTCGCCTCGAGCGGCATCTCGCGGCCCTCTTCGTCGACCGGGCCGAGCCGGTCGAGGATCTTGTAGATGCGGTCGCCGGCGAAGAGGCGGATGACGTCGTCCTCGGCCGAGAGGAAGAAGCGTGAGGCGCCGGGGTCGCCCTGACGGCCGGCGCGGCCGCGCAGCTGGTTGTCGATCCTCCGCGACTCGTGCCGTTCGGTGCCGCAGATGAACAGGCCGCCGAGTTCCTTGACCTCTTCTGCCTCGGCCTTGCACTGGGGCCGCAGCTCCGCGGCGAGCTCGTCGACCGCCTCGCGGTACCCCTCGTCTTCGGGGGCCAGCCCGCGTTTGGCGACGATCGGGTGGGCCATGCCCTCGGGGTCGCCACCGAGCTTGATGTCGACACCACGGCCGGCCATGTTGGTGGCGATCGTGACTGCGCCCTTTCGGCCGGCCTGGGCGATCGTCTCACCCTCGCGCTCGGCGTATTCGGGCTTGGCGTTCAGCACGACGTGCTCGATGCCGCGCTTCTTCAGTTCGTTGGAGATCATCTCCGAGGTCTCGACCGAGACCGTGCCGACGAGAATCGGCTGACCGGTCTCGTGACGGCTGACCAGCTCCTCGATCACGGCCTGCCACTTTCCGTCGCGGGTCTTGAATATCTGGTCGTTCTGGTCGTCGCGCACGGTGGGCTTGTTGGTCGGGACCTCGACCACGGGGACCTTGTAGATCTTCATGAACTCGGTCGCCTCGGTCAGCGCCGTGCCGGTCATACCGGAGAGCTTGCCGTAGAGCCGGAAGTAGTTCTGCAGGGTTATCGTCGCCAGGGTCTGGTTCTCTTCTCGGATCGCGACCCCCTCCTTCGCCTCGACCGCCTGGTGGAGGCCCTCTGACCACCGCCGGCCCTCGAGGATGCGGCCGGTGAATTCGTCGATGATCATCACTTCGCCGTCGACGACGGCGTAGTCCTTGTCCTTGCGATACAGCGACTCGGCCTTCATCGCCTGGATCAGGTGGTTGACCAGGCTGCCGTTCTCGGCCAGGTAGAGGTTCTCGATACCGAGGAACTTCTCGGCGTTCTCGACGCCGCGTTCGGTCGGGGCGACGGTCTTGTGCTTCTCGTCGTACTCGTAGTCGTACTCGGCCTCGGAGGTGTCGCGGGTCTCGCCCTGCGACTTGAGCTTGGTCTTCGCCGGGACGCCGTCGAGCTGCTTGGCGAGGCGGGCGAAGGTGTAGTAGGTCTGCGCCGCCTGCTCCGGCGCGCCGGAGATGATCAGCGGCGTCCGGGCTTCGTCGATCAGGATGTTGTCGACCTCGTCGACGATCGCGAAGTCGTGCGTGCGCTGCACCTTGTTCTCGATCGAGGTCGCCATGTTGTCACGCAGGTAGTCGAAACCGAACTCGGAGTTGGTGCCGTAGGTGACGTCACACGCGTACTTCTCACGGCGCTCTTCCGGCTCGTCGTCTTCCTGGATCCACCCGACCGTGACGCCGAGCATGTCGTAGATCGGCTTCATCCACAGCGCGTCGCGCTTGGAGAGATAGTCGTTGACCGTGACCACGTGGACGCTCCCGCCGGCCAGCGTGTTGAGCACTATCGCGAGCGTGCTGGTCAGGGTCTTGCCCTCACCGGTCTTCATCTCGGCGATCGCACCGTCGTGGACGACCATGCCGCCGATCAGCTGCACGTCGTAGTGGCGCTCGCCGAGCGTGCGGCGCGCGGCCTCCCTGGTCAGCGCGAACGACTCGGGCAGCAGGTCGTCGAGCGACTCTCCACCCCGGGCCCGTTCACGCAGCGCGTCGGCCTCTTCCAGGAGTTCGTGATCCTCGAGGATCTCCATCTCGGGTTCGATCCGGTTGATCGAGTCGACCCGCTTCTCATAAGCCTTGAACTTGCGTCCCTCGCCCAGCCTCAAGGCACGATCGATTAGCTGTTTCGCCATGGGTCAAGATTAGCCGCTGCCGGGTCCGGGGGCTCCCGGGGAGCGGCGAGGGCCCCTTGCGGGGCCCTCGCGATCACCTCGCTCGGTTGGCCGCACCCGTGGCCGGGCGCGGGGTTTTCAAAGACTTGCCGAAGCCCCTCCCGACGAGCGGCCCTGCATCTGGTTGACCAGGCGTCTGGTCTCCTTGCGTTTGCGGCGCTTCTCCCGGTGGCGCTTGACCTGGCGCCTCATGTCCTCGGCCAGCTCGTTGACCGTCCGGATCATGTCGGGAGTCGCTTCGTGGGCATGAAGCGTGACGCCCTTGAGATGGAGCTTGGCTTCGGCGACGAACTTGTTCGTCACCGCGGGGTTCTTCTCTTCCGAGAGCACCACCTCGACTCGGGAAAGCGGGGAGACCTGCTTGCCTATCCCCTCGAACCTGTGGGCCACCTGCTCGCGCAACTCGTCCGTCAACTCGACGTTGCGACCACGAATCTCTATTCGCATGGGACCTCCGTTACGGGGTTGTGAACCTTTTCCGGATCCTAGCCACCCCGCCCGGCGGTGGCAAGGGGGTTTTCCCGCATCAGATCCTGCGGGTGAAGCTGAGGGCGGTGACCGGGCCCGCCCCGCACTGCCGGAGCGCCGCCGCACACGCGCTCGCCGTGGCTCCGGTCGTGATCACGTCGTCGACGAGCAGGACCGGACCCGGGACGGATGCGACCGGTTCGATCGACGGCGGCGCGCCGAGACGCTCGTCCCGCCCCCTGCCGCGCTGGCGCCCGCGGCCCCTGCGCACGATTACATCGACCGCCGGCTCCGGCAGCCCGGCATCGCGGCAGACCCGCCGGGCCAGCAACTCCGCCGGATCGAATCCGCGCAGGCGCCTGCGGAAGGAGGCAGCCGGGACCGGGACGACGGTGAGTCCGTCGGTCCGGACGGCCACGTGTTCGGCCATGTATCCGGCCAGCAGCGGCGCGAGCCCCGGCATGCGGCGGAACTTGAAGGCCGCGAGCAGCCGGCGGGCAATGCCTTCGTGGCGAAAGCTCGACACCGCGCTGGCCGGCCCGGCGGCGGGTCGCCCCAGACCGGGGCCTCGCGTTCAGCTCGAAGACACAGGAGGTGCAGAGCCAGGCGCTCGGACCGGACACGGCGACCGGCAGGTGACGCAGGCCGGAGGAGAAACGGCCCTGAAGAGTGCTGCGAAGTCCACGCGACCATGCTGGCCGCACATTCGTCACTGGTGGTTCCGCTTCTGACCGGAGCCCATACCGGTTTCGAACGCAAGCGCAACAAACGTGCATGCCGGCCCGGGGCGGTGTCCGGCCCGGTTCCGGCGCAGCGCCGGTCAGGACGCCTGGCGGCCGAGTACACCGCCGGCCACGTACGAGCGGGGGCCGAGCACGGCCCCGTCGAGCAGGACCGCCTCTTTGACCGTGGTCGCTTCGCCGATTTCGCAGCCTGCCCCGATCACCGCCGGGCCGGTCAGTCGTGCCCCGGGAGCGATCCGGCAGTCCGGGCCGATCAGGACCGGACCTTCTATCTCGAGGTCCGCGACCGCGACGCCCTCGGCGACCCAGACGCCGGCTTCGACTTCGGGCTCGGATATCTCGAGGCCGACTTTCCGGTTGAGGCCGTCGAAGCTGCCCTGGAGCAGCTCGCCGATCGTGCCGACGTCGTTCCAGTAGGCGTCGACCTCGTGTGAATAGAAGGTCTCGCCCGACTCCAGCAGGGCCGGGAACACGTCCATCGCCCAGTCGGCGAAGCCGTCGGGATCGTCGGCGGAGGCGAGGCTGCTGCCGCCCGGCTCGGGAAAGAACTCGAAGATCGCGCGGTCGAACATGTAGATGCCGCAGTTGGCGAGGTCGGACAGCGCCTCGGAGGGTTCGGGCTTCTCCTGGAAGCCCTGAATACGCCCCTGCTCGTCGGTGATGACGACTCCGAACTGGGACGTGTCCTCCACCTTGCGGGTGGCGAGCGTGGCGACGCCGTCGTGGCCCTCGTGGAATTCACGCATCGCGGCCAGGTCAATGTCGGTCAGCGCGTCGCCCGAGATCACCAGGAAGTCCCCGTCGAAGAAGTGCGACGCGTTGCGTACCCCGCCCGCGGTGCCGAGCAGGGCCTCTTCCGGGCTGTAGCTCAGTTCGATCCCGAAGTCGGAGCCATCGCCGAAATGACCGGTGATGGTCTCGGGAAACCAGTGGAGGTTCGCGATCACCTGGTCGAAGCCGTGGCCCCTCAGCAGTCCGATGATGTGCTCCATGACCGGGCGGTTGAGCACCGGGACCATCGGCTTGGGCACGGAATAGGTGATCGGACGCAGCCGCGTGCCGAGGCCGGCTGCGAGCACCATTGCCTTCATCAGCGGGCTCCCAGCCTCTTCTTGAAGTCGACGATCTGATCGACCGGAAGCGGGTCCACTCCACGCTGCTCGGCGAGGTTGATCGAGACCAGGTCCCCGAGCATCACCGACCACAGCAGGCGGTCCGACGGCGTCTCGCCGCGGGACTCGACCGTGAAGACCGACGCTCCGGTGCGCTCGACCGCTTCTGCAGTCAGCTCCATGCGCTGCCGCTCCCGTGGCGTCAGGTCACGGTCCAGCAGGAAGACCGCGCCGAAACCGCCGTCTCCGGCGGCCCAGGCCTCCATCAGGTTGTGGTTGGCCTCGGGGATCTCGGCTGCAAATGAGAACTGCTTCGTATTCTCGTTGATCTGGTTGGCCCAGCGGCGCGCGACCGGAACGGTCATGTCCTCGCCGTGGACCACGAGCGGCATCCCGTCCATGCCGAGTGCGAGGTCGGCAGCGAACTCCTGGAGTTCCTCCTTCGAGTCGTCGAGGAAGTCCGCGGCGCCGTTGAGTTCATCCCTCACGTCCGGTGCCACATCGGCGAGGTTGGCGGCAACTGAGGCGACCACCGTCATGTACGCGACCGTCGCCCTCGGCTGGAAGTAGCCCGGCAGGCCGACGAAGCCGATCCCCTGCTCGCGGGCGTACTCGCCGAGTTTGCCGCCCGTGCCGACGACCCAGCGGTGCGCGCCGACGGCTCCGGCCTCGATGAAGGCCGAGTAGGTCTCTTCCGTGTCACCGGAGTAGCTCGAACCGAGTACGGCCCAGCCCGAGTTGACCCAGCGCGGCAACCTGTAGCTCCTGACCACGACCATCGGACCGGTCAGGCGTTCGCCGAGCAGCCCCCTGGCCAGTTCGCCGCCGATTGCCGAACCGCCCATGCCGCAGACCATGAAGCCGGACGAGGGACGAGACTCGAGCCGCGCCGAGTCCGTACGCCAGATCGCATCGCGTATGTGGTCGGGAATGTCGAGGATGTCGTCAAGCATCTACGCGCTCATTCTTCCCCAGTACCTGTTTCCCTACCGCTGTATCGGCGGCAACGGTCACCCCGGGCGAGAAGATCGAGTCGGTGACGACGGCGTTCTCGCCGATCCGGCAGCCGTCGAGCAGCACGGAATCCGAAACCCTCGCGCCGGCGGCCACGAGGCAGCCGTCGCCGATCACGGCCCGGGGGCCGATCTGCGCGCCGGCCGCGACCTCGGCCGCGGGCGAGACGAAGACGCCCCCTTCATCCCTCGAAACGGCGGTGTCGACCCGCCCTTCGATGATGTCCCAGCTGGCCTCCAGGTAGCGCTCGGGCGTTCCGATGTCCTTCCAGTAGCCGTCGAGCCGCAGGGCGCAGAGCCCTTCGCCGACGAGCAGCGGAAAGACCTCGCGCTCGATTGAGACGTTGCGCTCTTCGGGGATCATGTCGAGTACCTCTCGCTCGATCACGTAGGCGCCGGCGCTGATCAGCCCGGGGCCGCAATGGCCCGGTTCAGGCTTCTCGTGGAAGTCGAGGACGGCGCCGTCGGCGTCGACGTCGACGAGACCGTAGTTGCTCGGGTCGTCCACGGGGTAGAGGCCGAGGCTGAGCCGGGCCTTCCTCCTCTCGTGGGACTGCCACAGCGCGGTCAGGTCGAGGTCGGTCAGCACGTCGCCGTTCAGCGCGAAGAAACGCTCCTCGAGGTAGGGCGCCGCAAACTTGATCGCGCCCGCGGTGCCGAGCGGCTCCGGTTCGACCAGGTAGCGCAGCCGCGGGCCGCCGCCGGCGCCGTCTCCGAGCACTTCCTGGAGCTGGTCGGGAAGGAAGCCGCAGGCGAGCACGACCTCGTCAACGCCGTGCGAAGCCAGCCAATCGATCATGTAGCCGAGGAAAGGCCGGTCGACCAGGGTCAGGATCGGTTTCGGGGTGTCGGTGGTCAGCGGCTGAAGGCGGGTGCCCTTCCCTCCGACCAGAACCAGTGCCTGCAAAGTCGCTACTCCGTTTCGTTGCCGGTTCCCGGGCGGCCGATGCCTTCGTAGGCGAATCCGGCTGACCTCAGGTGCTCGACGTCAAGGAAGTTTCTTCCATCGATTACCAGTGGCCGAGTCATCCTTTCGGCTGCCCCGGCCCAGTCGATCTCGAGGAACTCCGGCCATTCGGTGACCAGCACCGCTGCGTCGGAACCTTCGAGGGCTTCAAGGGCCGTATCCTTCATTTCCACCCCGGGAAGGAGATCCCTTGCGTTGTCCATGGCCACCGGGTCGAATGCAACAACCTCCGCACCCTCACCGCGTAAACGAGCGGATAACACGAGGCTCGACGCCTCTCTCATGTCGTCGGTCTCGGGCTTGAAGGCGAGTCCGAGCAGGGCGATGCGCCGTCCGACCAGCGACCCCAGGTGACGGTGGAGCTTGCTGACGACGCGTCGCTTCTGCAGCTCGTTCACCTCGATCACCGAGTTGAGCAGCTGGAAGTGGTAGCCGGAGTTGCCCGCCAGCAGTTTCAGGGAGCTGACGTCCTTGGGGAAGCACGAGCCCCCGAAACCGATCCCCGGCCGGAGGAAATGCGGCCCTATGCGCTCGTCGAGACCCATTCCGCGCGCAACTTCGCCGACGTCGGCACCGACCTCCTCGCAGACATTCGCGATTTCGTTGATGAACGAGATGCGCGTCGCGAGGTAGGCGTTCGAGGCGAGCTTCACCATCTCGGCACTCGAGATGTCGGTCCTGACCGTCTCGCCTCCGAGCGGCTCGTACAGCGCCGCCACTTCGAGGGCCGCCTCCTCGTCCTCGTCGGCGGCACCGATGACGACGCGGTCCGGATGCATGAAGTCATCGACCGCGGTTCCCTCCTTGAGGAATTCCGGGCACGACACATACGGCATGCCGGGCAGCTCACGGCGGACCTTCTCCCCCGTGCCGGCCGGAACGGTGCTCTTCATCACCAGGACGTGCCGGGTGTCGCCACCGAGGTCCCGGACCACGGCGTTGACCCGGGACAGGTCGGCGTCGCCGGAATAGGTCGGCGGCGTGTCGACGCAGACGAACAGCAGCCGTGCCCGCTGGAGTACGTCGTCCATCTCGGTCGTGAAATGAAGGCGATCCCGGTTTCGTTCGATCAGCTCCGCAAGCCCCGGTTCGTGGATCGTCACCTCGCCGCGGCTGAGCGAGTCGATCTTCTCCGGCACCACGTCACGCGCAACCACGTCGTGGCCGAGCTCGGCGAAGCACGCCGCGGTCACCAGCCCGACCCAGCCGACCCCGATTACGCCGATAGCCGGCTTCTCTGGACTGCCCGTCGCCATGGCTCCTCCTAGTTCGGCGTGAAGGCGCGCGTGGCGCGCGCCATCCCCAGCATCTGATTGTTGGTGAGCGTAAGCAGCAGCGAGTTCGAGATCCAGTAGGTATTGCCGCGGTCGAACCACGCGACGAGGCGGATCCGGTCGCCCTCGGAGTAGACGCGGAAATCACGGCCGTCGATCGTCATCTCGTCGTGGGGTGCTTCGAGGATCGGCGGGTCCTGCCACCCCCGTATGCCCTGGAGCCCGAAGTAGTGGAGGCCATCCGAGGCCTGGAGGACCATGACCATGCGGTAAGCCGCATGCGAGTTCTTGTCGGGATCACGAAGGTGGTATGCCCGGCTGCCGTCGGAATACAGCGTGCCCGACGGCAGGCGCTTCGTATAGAAGACGCTGAACTTGCGGCTGTTGCGGCCGCCCTGGATCTTCACCGCTTCGTCGAGGCCGGCCTGGGAGGCATCGACGAGCTCGTCGTCCTCCTTGCCGGGTGCTCCGCCGGCGACGATCTTCTCGTTTTCTTTCTTGAGCTTCGCCTTGCCGCGCTTCTTGGCTTGGTTCTTTCCGCTTCCTTCGGCCAAGGTCCCGAGCGGACCCGAGGCGTCCTCGAAGCCGAGGAACTTGTCCACCGCCGCCTGGATCTCGTCCGGGGTCGCAGTCACGTAGCTAGGGCCGAGCGTGGCCGGGAACTTGACCTCCACGACCCGGGCGTTGCGTGAATCGAAGAGCAGCTTGAGCAGTTCGAGAGACTCCTTCGATCCCGAGATGTCCGACCGTGTGTTATCGACGAATGCGTCGATCAGCTCGCTGCGGCGCTTCAGGATCTCGTCGAAGGAGAGCCGGTTGCGAACCTCGCCGAGCAGGTCCTGCTGGCGGGATGCGCGGACCAGGTCGGTGTCGGTGTGGCGGTACCGGGCGAATTCGAGCGCGTCGGGCCCGCAGAGCTTCTGGTAGCCGGCATCGATGTCGATCTCCGCGTACTGCTCGGAGACGGCCAGCCCTGAGTTGTCGTTGAAGTAGTCGCGGTCGACATCGATGAAGACGCAGCCGATAGCGTCGACGACCGACGCGAAGCCCTGGAAGTCGACGTTGATCACGTGGTTGATCTCGAGGCCGGTCACCTGCTTGATCGTCTTCAGCGTCAGCTTGGTGCCGCCATAGCTGTAGGCGGCATTGAACTTGTCGGTGCCGTAGCCGGGAATATCGACCTCGAGGTCCCGGGGGATCGAGAGCATCGCGATCTGGTCGGTTGCCGGATCGAGCCTGAGCAGGATGGTCGTATCGGAACGCCCGGGATCGTCCTCCGGCGCGCCGCCTCCGGTCCGCACGTCGGAACCGAGGATCGCAATGGTCTGCGGTCCGCCATTGCTGTCGGGCAGGATCCTGTCGCCGAGCTGCTCGAAGGCCGGGTCGGAAAGGCGGTTGGTGATGTCGTCCACGAGGTTCAGGACCGAAGCCGACGTCGCACCGGCGAACGAGAGCACGATGATCAGGGTCGCCAGGCCGAAGCGCCAGAGCAGTCCGTCGCGCTTCGGTGGCGGTTCGAAGTCGCCCGAGACCGGTGGCCGCGGCGGATCGAACGGCTTGCCGGTCCGGCGGGCGGCCTCGATCACATCGTGGACTTCGCTCTTCGCGGCGGCCGTGAGGATCGCGGTCTGCTCTTCGGTGATCGACGGCTCCCCGTCCTCTGGCAGCGGCTCCTGCTCGACGTGCTCGCCGGTACCCGTTTCCGCCTCGACGGGCTCTGCCTCCACAGGCTCTGCCGCGGACGCTTCGGCGCCGGCCCCGGCTGGGGCCTGTCCTTCCGGAACCGCGGCGCTCTCGGAACTCTCGAGCAGGGCGGCGCGGAAAACCGGGTCGAGCTCCGGGACGTCTTCTTCGCCCTCGCGCAGTCGCGCTTCGAGCGCGAAGACCTCCTCGGTCGGCTGGTCCTCGTAGCCTGGCAGCGCCTCGGAAGATCCGGGGGCGTCAGCCGGCCCGGAACCCTCTTCCGCGCGCTCGGCGTCAGCCGGCCCGGAACCCTCTTCCGCAGGCTCGGAGTCTGGCGCCTCCCGAGGCTCGGGCGGGTCCACCGCATCGCCGGACGGGGTCTCGTCGCCGGGTCTGCCGACTGCGCCCATCAGGTATTCCTCGGTCGATTCGTCTTTTTCTTCGTGATCACTCATCGGCTTCTGCCACCCCGGGCGAGGCGCTCTCGATCAGGAACTCGCGCAGGGTGCGGTGAAAGGTATCGAGTGAGGTCAGCGAGACCCATTCGTCGGGTCCGTGGTGACCGGCCCCGACCGGCCCGAATTCCACGGCCGGAATGCCGGCTTTGATGAACGACAGCGCATCCGAGGCGCCGTCCCGGCCGACCGAGACTGTCGGTCCGTCGTGATGCCTGCCGGCCACCTCGATCAGCCGCCTCACCCAAGGGCATTCGGCATCGCTGCGGATCGGCGGCAGCGTGATTATCGGCTCCATCGACACGGGTCCGAGGCCGCGAATCTGTTCGCGGATCTCTTCTGGGTCCTGATGGGGCAGGAAGCGGATGTCGACGTCTATGGCGCAATAGTCGGGGACCTTGTTCAGCGCATCTCCGCCCCAGATCCGACCAAGGCTGATCGAGGGACGGTCGAACAATTCGGAGCTTTCCCTTGCAAACGGTAGCGACTCGATCGCACGGAACATCTCGACCGCCCTGATTATCGCGTTGTCACCGAGCCAGGGGGTGGAGCCATGGGCCGAGCGCCCGCCCACCCCGAGCCGGATTCCGAGGACACCTTTGGCGGCGACCCCGACGTGGAAGTCGGTCGGCTCTCCGGTGATGGCGAAGTCGCCGGTCAGTCCGGTGGCGACGAGATGGTCGCTGCCGCGGTTCTCGCTTTCTTCGGACTCTTCGTCGGAGACGATGCCGAGCAGTACCCGGAGGCCCGGGATCGGACGGTCGGGGTCGGGCAGCGCCATCATCATCGCCGCGAGCGCGGCCTTCATGTCATAGGCGCCGCGGCCGATCAGCATGTCGCCTTCGATCCTCGGCTCGAACTGTCCCGGCTCGGCCGGTACCACGTCGAAGTGGCCGTGGAGGATCACCGTGGCGCCGCCCGGCTCGCCGACCGCGGCACGGATCACCGGCAGTCCACGGCACTCGTCCTGTTCGGCCTCTATGCCCCGGGCGTCGAGCCAGCCCTTGATGAACCCGGCGGCTTCGTGGACACCGTCCACGCGGGAGGTGTCGTAGGCGATCAGCCGCCGGGCGAGAGCGTGCAGGTCAGAGACTGCCTACTCACCCTTCGCGATCGCGATGAACGCCTGCGCCCGCTCGAGGTCGCGCTCGGCGACTCCCCGGGCGGCTTCGCCGAGCTTGCGGTCGGCGAGACGCCGCTCGGCGTCGCTGAGCGCCTGCTCGAGCAGCGGCAGGTCGAGCTCGTCGACCGGCACTGCCTCTTCGAGCAGCACCTGGGCCTTGTTGGCGAATACCTGGAGCACCCCGTGCGCCTGCGCGTACTCGTGAACCTCGGAGTCGGAAACGCGCAGCCGCAGACGGTGCGGCCTGAGGCCGGCCAGGACCGGCACGTGGTTGGCCAGCACACCCAGTTCGCCGTCGACCGTCCTGGTCGAGAGTTGGACGACGTCGCCGCTGAAGACCTCACCCTCGGGGGTGAGAACGTCAACCGAGAATGTCGACTCGCCGGCCAAGGCCTACGCCGCGCTCTTGCTCTCTGAGGTGACCTGGTCGATCGCGCCCTTCATGTAGAAGGCGCTCTCGGGGTAGTCGTCGAGCTCGCCGTCGAGGATCATCCGGAAGCCGCGCACCGTCTCGGCCACCGGCACGTACTGGCCGGGGCTGCCGGTGAACTGCTCGGCGACGAAGAACGGCTGGGAGAGGAAGCGCTCGATCTTGCGGGCGCGGAAGACCAGCACCTTGTCTTCGTCGGAGAGCTCGTCGATCCCGAGGATGGCGATGATCTGCTGCAGCTCGCTGTAGCGCTGCAGGATCTCCTGGACGTCGGTCGCCGTCCGGTAGTGGTCCTCGCCGAGGATGTCCGGCTTGAGGATCGTCGAGGTCGAGTCGAGCGGGTCGACGGCCGGGTAGATGCCCTTCTCCGAGATCGCGCGGGAGAGCGCGGTCGTGGCGTTGAGGTGGGCGAACACCGAAGCCGGGGCCGGGTCGGTGAAGTCGTCGGCCGGCACGTACACGGCCTGGATCGAGGTCACCGATCCGCGCGACGTCGAAGTGATCCGCTCCTGGAGCGTTCCCATCTCGGTTTCCAGCGTCGGCTGGTAGCCGACGGCCGAAGGCATGCGGCCGAGCAGCGCCGAGACTTCCGAGCCCGCCTGGACGAAGCGGAAGATGTTGTCGATGAACAGCAGCACGTCCTGGCCGCCGGACTCGCGGTAGTACTCAGCCATCGTCAGGCCCGAAAGCGCGACCCTGAGGCGGGCTCCCGGGGGCTCGTTCATCTGGCCGAAGACCATCATCGTCTTGTCGATCACGCCGGACTCGGTCATCTCGATGTAGAGGTCCGTGCCCTCGCGGGTGCGCTCACCGACTCCGCAGAAGGCAGAAAGGCCGCCGTGCTCCTGCGCGATGTTGTGGATCAGCTCCTGGATCAGCACCGTCTTGCCGACGCCGGCGCCGCCGAACAGGCCGATCTTGCCGCCCTTCGCGTAAGGGGCGAGCAGGTCGACAACCTTGATCCCGGTTTCGAGGATCTCCTGGGTCGGCGTCAGGTTGGTCGCTTCGGGAGACGGGCGGTGGATCGGCCACCGCTCGATGTCTGCCGGCAGCGGGTCGCCGCCGTCGATCGGCTCGCCGAGCAGGTTGAAGATACGGCCGAGCGTCTCGTCGCCGACCGGAACGGTGATCGGTCCGCCGGTGTCGACGACGCGGTCCCCGCGCTCGAGCCCGTCGGTGGCGTCCATGGCCACGGTCCGCACGCGGTCGTCGCCGAGGTGCTGCTGGACTTCGCAGACCACGCTCATCGCCTCGCGGCCGTTGCCTTCGTCTACCTCGATCACGATCGCCGAGAAGATCTCTGGCAGCTGGTCGGGGAAGACCACATCGACCACGACGCCGGTGATCTCTTCGATTCGTCCTACGTTCTTGCCGTTGTTCTCTGACATATCTCCAGTTTCCAGTGTCTGTCTGGCGTCTAGCCGAGCGCTTCCGCGCCTCCGACGACTTCCAGGATTTCCTGAGTGATCTCCGCCTGCCTGACCCGGTTCATCTCGAGAGTGAGGTCGTCGATCATGGTTTCGGCGTTGTCGGCGGCGCTGCGCATCGCCGTCATTCGCGCACCGAGCTCGGATGCCGCCGAGTCGAGCAGGGTGCGGTAGAGCGAAGTGTTGATGTAGTCGGGAATCAGCTGGGCGAGCAATGCCTCCGGTTCCGGTTCGTAGTCCCAGAGGGCCTGCCCGTGGGCCTCTGCGAGTTCGCTGTCTTCTTCTTCACCGTTCTCGTCCTCGGTTCCCTGGCCGACCACTTCGGCCTGCTGGACGGGCAGCAGCGTGAGCGTCTGTACGTACTGCGTGAGCGGCGAGACGTAACGGTTGTAGACGACCTCGATCCGGTCGATTTCCCTGTCGATGTAGGCCGAGGTCAGCGCGTCGCCGATCGTCCTCGCATCGGTGAAGGCGGGCCGGTCGGTGAAGCCCGTCCAGGCTTCGCCGATGTTCTGCTTGCGGAAGGTCATCGCGCCGTCGCCGCGGCGGCCGACCACGTAGAAGACGACCTCCTGGCCCGCTTCGATCGCGCGATCGCGCACGTGGAGCCCCTCGCGGATGATGTTGGCGTTGAAGGCCCCGGCCAGCCCGCGGTCGCCGGTGATCAGCAGGATCGCGAGGCGATTCACGTCCTCGCGCTCGTCGAGGATCCCCAGCTGGGGCACGTTTCCGGCCTCGGCCGCCGCCCGGCGGGTCAGGGTGCGACGTGCCTGGGCATAGGGCCGCAGGGCCGCTATCCGGTTCTCAGCCTTGCGCAGCCGTGCGGCCGCAACCGCTTCCATCGCCCGCGTGATCTGGCGGATGTTCTTGACGCTCGATATCTGTGTGGCGACTTCTTTGCGGTTGGCCATCGGCTACTCGTCTTCGCTTGATGAGTACGCACCTGCGCTCAGCGCGGTGGCGGTCTCTTCCTTCACTTCGTCGAGCTTCGCCTTCGCGGCTTCTGTCGCTGCCTCTGCCTCGTCCATGCGGCTCGTATCCCCGTCGGAGATCGGCTCGCCGCTCTCGTCGAAGTCGGCACCGAAATCGTCGACCCATCCGGCGATTACGGCAGACAGTTCCTGCTCGTCTTCTTCGGGGAACTGGCCGGTCTCGTTGATCCGGTCGCAGAGCGCGGCGTTCTCGGTGTGAAGGCGGGTCAGCAGGCCCTCGAGGAACTCCTGGACGCGCTCGACCGCAATCCGGTCGAGGAATCCGCCGGTGCCCGAGTAGATCGAAGCGACCTGGTCGGCCACCGAGAGGGCGTTCCGCTCGTTCTGCTTGAGCAGTTCGACCAGCCGTTCTCCGCGGGCCAGGGTCTTCTGGGTCTCGGCGTCGAGCTCGGAGCCGAACTGGGCGAATGCGGCGAGGTCGCGGTACTGCGACAGCTCGCCCTTCATCTTGCCGGCGACCTTCTTCATCGCCTTGGTCTGGGCGTCGCCGCCGACTCGCGAAACCGAGATGCCGACGTTGATCGCCGGGCGGATGCCCGAGTTGAACAGGTCCGACTCGAGGAAGATCTGGCCGTCGGTGATCGAGATGACGTTGGTCGGGATGTAGGCCGAGACGTCGTTGGCCTGGGTCTCGATGATCGGCAGCGCCGTCAGCGAGCCGCCTCCCTCGTCGTCGCTGAGCTTGACCGCCCGCTCGAGCAGCCTCGAATGCAGGTAGAAGACGTCGCCCGGGTATGCCTCGCGGCCCGGCGGGCGGCGCAGCAGCAGCGACATCTGGCGGTAGGCGTAGGCGTGCTTCGTGAGGTCGTCGTAGACGCACAGGGCGGCACCGCCCTTGTAAAGGAAGTACTCGGCCATCGCCGTGCCGGCGTAAGGCGCGATGTACTTGATCGGGGCGGCCTCGTCGGCCGGTGCGGCGACGATGATCGTGTTCTCCATCGCTCCGGCCGCCTCGAGGACCTCGCGGACCTGGACCACGGTCGCCATGCGCTGGCCGATCGCCACGTAGACCGAGATCACCCCGGTGTCCTTGTTGTTGATGATCGAGTCGATGCCGACCGTCGTCTTGCCCGTCTGGCGGTCGCCGATGATCAGCTCGCGCTGGCCGCGGCCGATCGGGATCATGCCGTCGATCGACTTGATGCCGGTCTGCATCGGCTCGCGCACGGGCTGGCGGCTGATCACGCCCGGGGCCTTGAACTCGGCCGGCCGGGACTCGGTGGCGTTGATGTCGCCCTTGCCGTCGAGCGGACGCCCGAGCGGGTCGACCATGCGACCGAGGAATTCCTCGCCCACGGGGATCTCGAGCAGGCGGTTGGTCCGCTTGACCGTGTCGCCTTCGACGATCTTCTCCCACTCGCCGAACAGCACGGCGCCGACGTTGTCCTGCTCGAGGTTCAGCGCCAGGCCGGTCACCCCGTGCGGCAGATCGAGCATCTCGAGCGACATGCAGTTGTCGAGGCCGTGGATGCGGGCGATGCCGTCGGCGATCGACAGCACCGTGCCGACCTCGGAAAGATCGGCACTGCCGGGCTCGATGCCCTCGATGCGCTGCCGCAGAATGCTGGCAATCTCGTCTGGCTTGATCTGCATCTCGGTTCTGATCCTCCTTAGGCCGCCCGAGCAACGCTCTGGCGGAGTTTCTCCAAGTTATTTCGAATACTGGTGTCGAGAACCATGTTCCCGACCTGAAGCACGAGGCCGCCGATGATGCCCTCGTCGACGCGGCTGGTCAGCTCTACCTGCTTGCCGGTCTGTCTCTCGACCTCGGCGCCGACCTGCTCGGCGATCGCCGGGTCGAGTTCGATCGCGCTGGTGACGGTAACTTCGATCCGCTTGTTTTCCTGCTTCCAGAGTTCCTCGAACTTCCTGTTGATCCGGAAGATGGCCGGCATCCGGTGCTTCTCGATCAGCAGCTCGAGGAAGTTGAGCAGCTCGGGGTCGGCGTCGCTGACCGACAGCCGCAGTCCGTCGAGCTTCTCCTTCGATGAGAACTCCGGGCTGAAGAAGAAGACCTGCAGGTCCCTGTCACCCTCCAGGGTGCTGCTGAACTGGCCGAGCTGCTCGCGCACGGTGTCGAGAGTCCCCTTGTCCCTGGCGACGCCAAAGAGGGACTCGGCATATACGCGGGCCAGTTCTTCCATCAGTTGTTCCGCTCTCCGGCCAGGCTCGAGAAGTCGACCTCGCGCAGCGCCTCTTCGACGAGCTGCTTCTGGTCGGCTTCGCTCAGCGACTTGCGCGTGACCTGTTCGGTCGCGAGCACGGTCAGGTTCGCGACCTCCTTGCGGATGTCCTCGAGCGCCTTGCGCGTCTCCGCCTCGATGTCGCGGCGTGCGGCCTCTACCAGCTCCTCGCGCTTCTCCTGTCCTTCGGCGGTGGCCTCGGACTTCGTCGCGTCGGCGGCCTTGCGCGCACGGGTGACGATCTCGTCGGCCTGCTCGCGGGCCTCGGTCAGCCTCTGGCGGTACTCGGCCAGCAGCAGATCGGCCTCCGAACGGGTCTTTTCCGCCGATGCGATCGAGTCGTTGATCAACTCCTGGCGCTCGTCGAGGACCTTGCTGATCGGCGGCCACGCGTACTTCCTGAGCACGAGCATGGCCACGCCGAAGGCGAGGATCGTCCAGATCATCAGGCCGGGTACGACCTTGACCAGGGGGCTGAGGCCCTCTTCTGTGCCTTCGGTGGCCGCTACGAGCAGCGGCGTCGCGGTGTTCAGCAGTTCGCCGAGCATCGGCTTATACGAAGAAGGCGATCAGGCCGGCGATGAATCCGTAGAAGACGGTCGCCTCGGTGAGCGCGAAGCCGAGCCACTGGATGCTCTGGATCTCCGACTTCAGTTCGGGCTGGCGCGAGACGGCTTCGATCGTCTTGCCGAAGATGAAGCCGAGGCCGATACCGGTACCGAGTGCGGCGAGGCCGGTGCCCAGGCCGAGGCCCATGGCGCGTCCGGCGGTCTCTGCGTAGGCGCTGGCGGTTTCGACGTCAACGGCGGCAATGATTGATGGGTCCACTTGTTCTGTTTCTCCTTAGTGTTCCTCGGCGACGGCGCCGTCGAGGTATATCGCGGTCAAAGTGCAGAAAATGAATGCCTGTAGCGTCGCTACCAGGCCGATCTCGAACAGGAAGAAGACGACTGCCAGTACGCCTGTCGCGAGGCCGAGGATAGTCGAGCCGATGACTCCCATCCCCAGCAGCACGACCAGGCCGCCGCCCATGAACAGCAGCAGCAGGTGTCCGGCGAGGATGTTGGCGTAAAGACGCACGGACAGCGAGATCAGCCGGACGAACTGGGAGAGGATCTCGATCAGCAGGATCGGACCGACCATGAAGCCCTCGACGCCGGCCGGTACCCAGCCGCGTACGTATCCGACGACGCCTTTGGCCCGGATCCCCTCGACGTGGTAGGAAATCCAGACCATGAGCGCGAGGACCAGCGGCATGGAGATGTTGGCCGTCGCGGCGTAGAGGGCGAAAGACGGTAGCTCGAGCCCGAAGATGCTCATCGTGTGGGTCGAGTTGAAGGGCAGCGGGATGTAGCCGATCATGTTCGAGAACCAGATGAAGAGGAAGAGCGTGCCGATGAACGGGAACCAGCGGGCGGCCATCTTCGGATTGAGGTTGCCGTCGGTGATGTTGTCCTTCATCAGCCCGTAGGCCAGCTCGACCGTGGTCTGGGTCCGGCTCTCCGGACGGACCTTCATGGTGCGGGCGATCGCGCTGATCACGACGGTGGTGAGAATCGCAGCGATGACGATGTACGCGACCGCCTTGTTGATCGACATGTCGATGCCGAAGACCTCGATCGAGACCCACGGTTCGAGCGCAAACTCTTCGGCCGGGTCGAACTCCTCGGCGGCCATCGCGCCCGACGGGTTGAGCAGGACGCCTGCCATGACCGTCAGCCAGGCGAACAGCGCGAAGCGGCGATTCAGCAGGCTCATGCCCGGTCCGCCTTGGCGGGGGGCTCGCGGGTGATCAGCGTGACCGCAAGGTAGGCCGTGAACAGGATCGCCGACATCACGGCGGCGGTCAGGCCGGCCTCGTCCTCGATCAGGCCGACGGTGATGATCGAGATCACGAGGAACCAGGAGCGGCCGATGATCGATCCGGCCATCAGCTGGAAGAAGCTCTTCGTATCTTCGGTCCGGCTCGCCTTCGCTTCGACGAGCGCCTGGATCAGCCGCTGGCCCGACCAGCCGACGGCGGCACCGGCCCAGCCCAGCAGAGGGAGTCCGGTGATCAGGAATACCGGCAGGGCGAGCGCAATCAGTGCTAGGTCGGCGTACTTGAGCAAGGTGATACCGCGCCCGCCATCGTGGCCCTCTCGGGGTCGTTCTATGGCAAGCGTCGTCAAGGGACCGCGACTATATCCGAACGGCGCTGCCAGCGCGGTCCGGTGCCGCTGGTGGCAACCGTAACTAATCCTTTGTCAGAGCCAAACGCAGCGGCCCGCCGCGGTGCTCAGGTCCGGTCGTCCTGGGTCCGTTTCAGCTTGACGATCTCGAGCACGACGACCAGGTAGGCGGTCACCACCACCGCGGCCAGGATCACCGCCACCATCAGCGCGGTCCAGGCGGGGTCGAAATTGCCGCGGTTGTCGCTGTAGGGGACGAACCTGAGCGCCAGCGCCAGCAGCGCGAGGACCGCGGTCCAGCCGTACAGGTAGGCCAGCGTGCGGCGCTGGGAAAAGCCCAGGTTGGCCATGCGGTGGTGGAAGTGCCAGCGGTCGGCCTGGTAGATCGGCTGCCTGTACTTGATCCGCTTGGCGACGACGAATGCCGTGTCGAGAATCGGCACGGCGAGGATCACCAGCGGGAAGGCCAGGGCGACCACGGCGTTGGTCTTCAGCGCTCCCTGGATCGAGGCCACGGCGATCATGTAGCCGAGCAGGTTCGAGCCGGCGTCCCCCATGAAGCTGGTCGCCGGCGGAAAGCCGTGCCGCAGGAAGCCGAGCGCCCCTCCGGCGGTCAGCGCGGCGAGGATGCCCGCCTCGGTGCGGTCGAGCGACAGGGCGATCACGGCCATGGCCGCCGCCGCGATCGCGCAGACCCCGGCTGCGAGTCCGTCGATTCCGTCGATCAGGTTGATCACGTTGATCACCGCGACGATGCCGAGCACGGTCAGCGGCCACGCGGTCCACCCCAGCTCGAATCCGCCGATGAACGGGATCGTCAGCACGTCCGGGTGGACCCCGCCTGCGACCGGGATCGTCGCCGCCGCGATCTGGCCGAGCAGCTTGACCAGGGCCGGCAGGTCGAAGACGTCGTCGAGCGCCCCGACCAGGGTCACGGCCACGGCCCCGAGCAGGATGGTCGTTGCCTCTGAGTCGTGCGGCAGCCAGATCCAGCCGGCGACCTCGATGCCGGCCAGGATCGCGATTCCCGACATCCTCGGGGTCGAAACGGTGTGCTGGCTGCGTGGCCCGGGCTCGTCGATCGCCCCGACCCGCCTCGCGAGCTTCTCGGCGACCGGGACGAAGGCCCAGGTGATCAGCGCCGCTGCCACAAAGGCGAAGACGGCATCCCACGTATCGACCATGCCGAAAGAGTCTCACTCCGGGCCGACGGAGCGCGTCCCGCCCCGGTACCGGTCGACATACCGCGGCCAGGCGAGCAGGCAGGCAGAAGGCGCAGAAACTCCCGCCGGCGGGAGTTTCTGCGCCTTCTGTTCTTCCGTCGCCTCTAGTCCCGGCCATCGCAGATCAGGCTGCGGTACGCGAGGAGCTTGCGCTCGGTCTCCCGACGCCGGTGGACGACCATGTCCCAAGTGAGCCGGAGCACCCGAAGTCCGGCCAACTCGAGACGGGCCGAGCGTTCCCGATCCCGCTCGAACGCCCGGGGCGTGCCATGGAACCTCCGGCTGTCGAGTTCTACGACCAGCCCCAGGTCGGGCCACCATGCATCGACTTCACAGCCTTCGACGACGGCGTTCACCCGCGGCCTCTCGAAATCGATCCCGTCGAGCAAGCTCAGAAACCTGGCCTCGAGCTGAGACCTGGTCTCCCCCGTCTGTGGATGGTGGAGCTCCACCAGCCGACGAAGGGTCCCGATCCCGCTGCGGCCGGCACTCGCGGCCAGCACGCTGCGAAGGTCAGTGAGGTCGAGCACCTTCTCGATCGCCGCCTCGTTCAGGACCGTAGACAGGCCGGTCTCATTGAGGACTGCGGCGAGATCGACGAGCGTGCGCGCGACAGTCGTAGCCGGTATGCCGTCCACCACGGACACCTGGGAGGGATCGAGGCTCGATCGCCTGACCAGAGGTGGAGGCAACAGACCACGGCAGCGACAACCCCGCGTGCGGCCTGTTCGAGGGCTGGCAACCTCCACCGGACCCCGCCACTGTCCCAGACCCCACAGACTTGCCGCGCTCCGGTGCGAGAGCACTGCTGCCGGGCCGGCGAACAGTACGGCTGACATCCAGACGCCTTTCAGGCCACGCGCACGGTGTCCGACGGCATAGACGCCCCTCCTGACGGTCTTCAGGCGCTCGTTCTCGACCCTTCGGGCAACCTGGCTGCCGGTCATGCCGAGGTTCAGGAGCTGCCTTCTCGACACCATCCCGTGCTGGCGCTCGGCGAGCCGGCTGATTGCGGAATCGACGCTTTGACCACTGCCTGACATGTGGCGATGGTCCGGGCCCGATGGTTGCTGAACAAGCCCGAGGCGAGAACCTTGTCCCCGGTAGGCACGACAAGAGCGCACACCGGCCCGTCCGGGTGGGTGATCGCTCCGGCCGGGGTGCGACCGAAAGTGGGCGGACGCGCCGGGCCACGAGCGAATACCCGGTGGCCGGAAGCTTCGCGGCACCGGTCAGTGGAGGACGCCGAGGAGCCGCACCGGTCAGTGGATGACGCCGAGGAGCCGCGCCGGTCAGCCGAGTGCGCCGAGGATGCCGTCGACGAGGATCTGCGGGTCCCTCGGTTCGCGCGGGCCGGCTTCGTCGCCGCGCTTGACCAGCTCGAAGCCGTCGGCGTCTTCGAGTACTGCGAGGCGACCGTCGGCGATCAGCTTCTCGTCCACTCCGCCCATCTTGCCGGCGAAGGTCGTGTACACGGGCGTGCCGAGTGCCACCGCCTCGCGGTTCATCGTGCCGCCGGCACTGACCACGAGATCGCTGAAGGCGATCAGGCTCTGCGCGTCGATCGCCCGGTCCGGCACGACGAGGTTCTCCGAGCCTCGGGCCCGGACCCGTTCGGCCTGGGCTGCGGTCCGCGGGATCACGACGGCGGTCACCCCATCGGCGGCCGCCAGGCGGTCGAGCACCTGCTCGTAGAGAGGGTTGTCGGCGTGGTATTCCGAGGTCTCGGGCGGTGGCCGGACCACGACGAGCACGCGCCCGAGGTCGAGCCCGAGCTGCTCGATCACGGCCCGGTCGGGAGCGAAGTCGGCGAGGTAGTAGTCCTCCTTCAGGCCCGGGTACTGCACCAGCTTGCGCCCTTTGGCGCCGACCTTGGCCATGCGTTCGGGCGGGATCGAATCGGGCACGAGCACGCGCTTGGCGATCCGGAAGGCCAGCTGGCGCTGGAGGCCGGCGAACTCGTAGTCCTGCAGCTGGGCCGAGCGGATCCTCAGCGCCGCCGATACGAGGGCGAGGTCGACCGACCCGTGGCCCACCGCCAGTTCCGGGCGAAATTTCCAGACTGTCCGGGAGAGCTTCGCCGAGCGGGAGCCGAGCGCGAATGCCTTGCCGAATTTCGAGGCCCCTCCGTGGGAGCCGACGACCGTGTGCTCGATGCCGAGCATCTCGAGCAGGCCGACCGTCTGCCCGTACTCGCGCGCGGTCACGAGCACCTCGGCCCCGCCGGCGGCGAAGCGCTCGATCACCGGCCGCAGGACGAGCGGGTGCGCGGCCGCGGTGCAGTCGAACCAGACCTTCATCGCACGGCCCCGGGTGCCGTCCCCGGAGCGGGAGGCCCCGGGGGGAGCCTCAACCGAGGCCCGGGTACAGCGGGTAGCGGTCCATCAGGGCCCGGCTGCGAGCGATCAGCGAGTCACGTTCGCCTTCGAAGCGGTCGGAAAGGGCGGCGGCGATGATCGCTGCCACCTCGCGCATGTCTTCCGGCTCGAAACCCCTCGTGGTCAGCGCCGGGGTCCCGATGCGCAGTCCCGACGGATTCATCGGCGGCCTCTCGTCGAACGGGATCGTATTGCGGTTCACCGTGATGCCGACCTGGTCGAGGCGGTCCTCGCCCTCCTGTCCATCGAGGCCGGTCGAGGTCAGGTCGACCAGGACGAGGTGGACGTCGGTGCCGCCGGTGACGATGTCGATGCCGCCGTCGATCAGGCCCTCCCCGAGCGCCTTCGCGTTGGCGATCGTGCGTCGCTGCCGCTCGGCGAAGGCCTCGCTCTGGGCGATCTTCAGGGCGACTGCCTTGGCCGCGATCACGTGCATGAGAGGACCTCCCTGCTGGCCGGGGAAGACGGCGCGGTTGATGTCGGCCTTCAGTTCTTCTCTGCACAGGATGATCCCGCTGCGCGGCCCGCCCAGGGTCTTGTGGACGGTGCTGGTGACCACGTCCGCATACGGCACCGGATTCGGATGCTCGCCCGCCGCGACCAGTCCGGCGAAATGGGCCATGTCGACCATCAGCTTCGCGTCCACGGAGTCGGCGATCTCGCGGAAGGCCGCGAAGTCGATCTGGCGCGGATAGGCGGAACCACCGGCGATGAGCAGGTCCGGGCGGCGCTCCTCGGCCAGCCTGGCGACCTCCTCCATGTCGATGCGCTGGTCTTCACGGGAGACGTGGTACGGAACGACCCCGTAGAGCTTGCCAGAGATGTTGAGCTTCATCCCGTGGCTGAGGTGTCCACCGTGGTCCAGCGCGAGGCCCATGATCGTATCCCCCGGCTCGAGCAGCGCCATGTAGACGGCGTTGTTGGCCTGGGCCCCGGAATGGGGCTGTACGTTCGCGTGCTCGGCGCCGAAGACCTCCTTGGCGCGCTCGATCGCCAGGGTCTCGACGATGTCCACCTGGTCGCAGCCCCCGTAATAGCGGCGGCCGGGGTAGCCCTCGGCGTACTTGTTGGTCAGCACCGAGCCGGTCGCTTCGAGGATCGCCTGGGGTACGAAGTTCTCGGAAGCGATCATCTCCAGCGTGTCGCGCTGGCGGGCGAGCTCGCCGTCGAGCGCCGCTGCGACTTCGGGATCGACATCTGCCAGCCTGGCATCCAGAAGGTTCTCGGAGAGGGTGCTCATTTCAGGGGTCGGCCTTTCGGACGAACCTGGCCGAGGGCCGGGTTCCGGGGTTGAAAACGGACTTTCAGCCTAGCAATGCGGCAGGTCAGATCAGGTGCGCGATTGCGCTTCCTGCGGCTTCTCGAAGTACTCGTCGCCTTCGATGTCCACTTTGGGCACGATCCGGCCCAGCCACTCCGGGAACCACCAGTCGAGGCGCCCGACCGGGAACGCTCATTCAGCGCGGCTGATGGTCGCCGCTCTCGACGTCCCTGATCCCGTTTACGCGGCGCTCGTGCCTGCCGCCGTCGAATCCGGTCGAGAGGAATGCCTCGACGATCGGTACCGCATCCTCTTCGCTGAGCCTCTGACCCGAGAGCGTGATGACGTTCGCGTCGTTGTGGCGGCGGCTCATCTCGGCCTCTTCGGGGTCGTGAGCGTTGACCGCACGGACGCCGGCGACCTTGTTGGCGACGATCGCGACACCGTTTCCCGACCCGCAGACGAGGACCCCTCGCTCGGCCCCGCCGGTGGCGACCAGAGCCGCGGCCTTCGCCGCGAGCGGCGGGTAGTCGGTCGAATCGGTCGAGTGCGTTCCGACGTCCTCGACCTCGTGGCCGTCCGCGGTCAGCCGGTCCTTCAGGCCTGCTTCAGCTCGAAACCGGCGTGGTCTGAGGCCATGGCGATTCTCACGCGGCCGAGGTTACCCCAACCCGGAGACGCCGCCGCTCAGCGGCCAAGGGCCGCGACGAGGTCGCCCCGGCTCATGCCGCCCTCCCGCAGCACCGTCCAGACACCGTTCTCGTCCAGTTCGGTCAGGTCCACCACCGTCGAAGGCAGTCCCGTGAGGCGGCCTCCGTCGATCGCCAGGTCGACCGCTTCGCGCACCTCGGGGACGACCCCGGCGAAGCTCGATGGCGCCGGCTCGCCGCTGAGGTTGGCGCTGGTCTGGAAGAGCGGGTAGCGCACGCCGGCGAGCGGGCCGCCGATCACCCGGACCCCGAGGCGTGAAGGATCGTCGCGGCAGGCCAGCGGATAGCGGTGCCTGGGGTTCGGCACGATCAGGGTCACCGGCCCGGGCAGCAGCCTGGCGAATGCCTCGCTGACCCGCTGGCCGAGGTCGCGGACCAGCTCCCGCATCGCCAGCGGTGACAGGTACATGACCGCAGAGGGCTTGCCGTCGTCGCGCCCCTTGATCTCGTGGATCCGGGCGATCGCCTTTTCGTTCAGCGGGTCGCAGGCCAGCCCGTACAGACCGTCGGACGGAAACAGCGCGACGCCGCCCTTGCTGATGCAGCTCTCCAGCGCCTGCCGGGCGGCGTCGCCGCCCCTGATGTCCGTTGCCACGACCTTCACCGGAAAATCATCTCAGGCGGCGCCTGCCGGCCTGCGCCCGACGACGACGCGCTCCAGCCCTGCGAGGTCCATCAGCAGCCGCGTTTCACCGAAACCCGCCGCGCGGACCAGGTCGATGACGTCCTGCCCCTGGCCGTGGCCGATCTCGAGCGCGATCACCGGCGCCTCGACCCCTGAGTCGTCGAGCGAAGCGAGCACGGCGCGGAAAGCCTCGAGGCCCGAGTCACCGGCGAACAGCGCCTCGGGAGGTTCCCAGTCCCTTACCTCGGGAGGCAGCTCGTCCCCGGACGCCACGTAGGGAAGGTTGGAGACAATCAGGTCGAAGCCGCCGGACCCGGGCCAGGTCCCCTCGAAGAATTCGACCCGGTCCCCCAGACCGAGCCTCGCCGCGTTGGACGTGGCGACGGCCAGGGCGCCGGCCGACGTGTCTCCCGCCGTGACCCGGCAGCCGGGGATCTCGTCGGCGATCGCCAGCGCAACCGCGCCCGATCCCGTGCCCACCTCCAGCACCGTTTCCGGGCGAACCGACAGTGCCAGCTCGACCAGCATCTCGGTCTCCGGCCTCGGGATCAGCACGCGGCGGTCTACCTCGAGCTCGATGTGCCGGAAACCTTTGCGGCCGAGGATGTAGGCCACCGGTTCGCGCCTCAGGCGCCGCCTCACCGCCTCGGAGAACGCCCTCGCCTCGGCCGGGGCGATCGACGCATCGCGGTCGGCGACAAGCTCGGCCGGCGGGCGGCCGGTGATGCCGGCGAGCAGCGCCTCGGCGTCGATCCGCGGAGTCGGCAGGCCCGCAGCCGCCAGCGCGTCGGTCGCCGCGCCGAGCGCTTCCCGGGCCCCGGCCCCGGCTGACCCCGCGCGAGCCACGGACCTCAAGAGGCCTGCGCCTCGAGCAGCCGGCGCTTTTCTTCGCCGGCCAGCGCCCCGGTGAAACCGGCCAGGTCGCCGTTCATGACGGCGTCGAGATCGTGGGACGTCAGCTTGATCCGATGGTCGGTCACCCGCCCCTGTGGGTAGTTGTAGGTGCGGATCTTCTCCGAGCGCTGACCTGTGCCGACCTGGGACTTGCGCTCCGAGGCGATCGCCGCCTGCTGTTCGGCCAGCTCGCGCTCGTGGACCCTGGCCCTCAGCACGCGCATGCCCTTCTCGCGGTTCTGGAGCTGCGACTTCTCATCCTGCATCGAGACAACGATTCCGGTCGGCCTGTGCGTGATGCGCACTGCCGAGTCGGTCGTATTGACCGACTGGCCTCCCGGGCCGGAGGAGCGGTAGACGTCGATCTGAAGGTCGTTCGGGTCGATCTGGACCTCGACCTCCTCGGCTTCTGGCAGGACCGCGACCGTCGCCGTCGACGTGTGTATCCGGCCCTGGGACTCGGTCTCGGGGACGCGCTGGACCCGGTGCGTCCCGCCCTCGAACTTGAAGACCGAGTAGGCACCGTCACCGCGGATCTCGAAAGTGACCTCCTTGAAGCCGCCCTGCTCGGCGGGGGAGTGCGAGAGCATCTCGGTCTGAAAACCTCGCTCGGCGGCGTAGCGCGTCAGCATCTTGAACAGATCCCCGGCGAAAATCGCGGCTTCGTCGCCGCCGGCACCGGCCCTGATCTCGACGATCACGTTCTTCTCGTCGCTCGGGTCGGGCTCGACCATGGCCAGCCGGATCTCTTCTTCGAGCTCGGCCAGCCGGGCCGGAGCTTCTTCGATCACGCGGCTCAGCTCGTCGTCGGTGTCTTCCTCCTCCATCAGCTCACGCGCGCCCTCGAGGTCGTCGCTCAGCTTGCGGTACTCGACGACCAGTTCGTGGGCCGGTGAGATCCGCCGGTACTCACGGCCGACTTCGGCGTACCGGCCGCGGTCGGCGATCACCTCGGGGTCGCTCATGTCGCGTTCGAGCTCGGCGAAACGCGTCTCAATCTGTTCGGCGAGTCTCTCGATCATCGCCCCTAGTCTGACGGGCGCCCCCGGGGGTCGCATGCAGGGTTCGCCCGACTGGCGGGCCGGTACGGCTCAGGCGACGATCTCGATCGGCTCGAGACCTGCATTCGCCTCCGGATCTTCGACCTCGAGAACTGCTTCGAGCGCGCTGATCGCGACGGCGAGCTGGGTTTCGTCGGGTTCCCTCGTGGTCAGGTTCTGGAGCGCCAGGCCGGGCCACATCACCGTGCGCACCCAGGCCTGTCCGCTGTTTCGCCCGGCCCACCGGATCACCTCATAGGACAGACCTGCGACCAGCGGGATTCCGATCACGCGCGAGGCGAGGAGCCAGTACCACGCCGGCAGGCCGATCGGCGCGAAGACGAAGATCGCCAGCACCATGACGATCAGCAGGAAGCTGGTGCCGCAACGCAGGTGGAGGCGCGGGTAGAGCGCGGCGCGCTCGGGCGTCAACTGGTCGCCCGCCTCGTGGCATGAGATCGCCTTGTGCTCGGCGCCGTGGTACTCGAATACGCGCCTGAGGTCGTGAACGCGGCTCAGCATCACGATGTAGCCGATGAAGATCGCGGTGCGGAGCAGCCCTTCGACCAGCCAGAAGACCACGGCCGATCCGAGCTGGTCCTTGAAGACGCTGGTCAGGCCCACCGGCACGAGAAAGAACAGCGTGACCGCAGCCAGCATCGAGAGCACGATCGTCATCACCCAGGCGAAGCCGCCGATCTCTTCCTCCTCCCCTCCTTCTCCCTCGAGCTGCGCGTCGGCCGAGATCGCCAGCGCCCGGAAGCCGATGCCGAGCGATTCCGCCAGCGCGACCATGCCGCGGATCACCGGCCACCGCAGCAGCCGGTGCCGGCGTCCCCACGGTTCGATCGTCCGGGTCGTGATCTCGACCTCGCCGTCAGGCTTCCTGACCGCGACCGACCAAGTGCCGACGCCGCGCATCATCACGCCCTCGAGCACGGCCTGACCGCCGATCGGGGCGTCCCTGCCGGCCGGAAGCGGGCCTTCACTCATCGCTGCACGGCCCGGCCGCCCCGGCGAGGATGGTCCCCGGGAAGCCGGTGGCGATCGCTACGGGTCTGGAGAGGATCGTCCCCGGGAAGCCGGTGGCTATCGCTGCCAGACCGAATGCGCGCGGGACGACAGGCCACCTTGTTCCGACGAGCGGTGGCCGGGCGCGGGTGCGTGTCAGCTCTTCGAGGCGCCGGTCTTGTCGCGCTTCGCGGCGCGGCGCTGGAAGCGCTCGACGCGGCCTCCGGTGTCGACGAGCTTCTGCTTGCCGGTGTAGAACGGGTGGCAGGCCGAGCAGAGTTCAACATGCAGGTCCGACTTGGTCGAGCGGGTGTAGAACTGGTTGCCGCAGGAGCAGTGGACGTTGGCGAGCGTATATTCGGGGTGGATGTCGGCCTTCATCCGATCCAGTCTAGAGCAACGTCCGCAGAGGCATCACGAGGCCAGACCGGGTGTGTGATCGCGGACCCTCAGGAGCCGGGTGAAAAATTCCGCGATTTGCGGCAGGTTTTCCGTCCGACGGGGCGAAGACACTTCCAATAACCACCCGCGGTAGGAGAGGATTGCCCCTATGGCAAAAGAGGTATTTGACCAGGCTCAGCCCCGCAGCACGAAGGCGCAGCGTTTCGCCGAGGCCTTCGCAGGTTGCGACGAGTGGACGATACCCCCGAAGAAGCGGCGCCGGCAGTACGAAGAGTCGATCTTCGACGCACAGGCCCTGCGCTTCCAGGACTCGCAGACGGACTTCCGCCGGGCCGCCTGAGCAGACACTCTCTTCGGCGGCACCGAGCCCCGCGCCGGGCCGCAGGTACGGCTTCTCCCTCGTTTCCGGCCGGGACGCTGCCCCTCATGCGGAAGCGGCGCCGTCCTTCGACCGCGCCGCTCCGGTGGGCGCGACCGGCGCCCGGCATCTCTGACTCGCAGGCCGGCCCTCCCGGGGCCGGCGATCAGGTCTCGGTGTAGAGCGGGCCGTCTCCGCCCTCGGGCAGGGTCAGCCTTCCGCCCTTTGCGGTGATCGCTCCGCACTGGACGCAGTTCGAGGCGGTCACGTGTACGTCGACGATCTCGGCATTCGACTCGAGCTGGTCCTCGGGGATCTCGTAGACCTGCGCCGGGCACATCGAGACCCAGGTCTGGGCCACCTCGCGCGGGACCTCGGTCTGGATGCGCACGTGGTTGGGCGCGTCGTCGCGGGTCGCGTTGCCGGTCAGGAAGACCGAGGAGAGCTTGTCGAAGGTCAGCTCGCCGTCGGGCGCCGGATAGTCGTCGGCGGCCTTGCCGATCTCCATCTTGTACGTGGCGTCGTCGTGGTTCTTCCAGTGCCCGCCGGGGAAGTGCCCGCCGGTGATGGTCATCGCCGAAGCCAGCGCTCCACCGACGAAGAACCCCTTCGTGAACGGCTGGCTTGCGTTGCGGACCTTGTACAGATCCTTCTCGATCAGTGAGTTGTGGATCTTCTCGTCATAGGCCGAGAAGTCGACCGAGTCCTTCTCCAGACCGTCGACGATCGCCTCTGCCGCATACATGCCGGCGTGCATCGCGTAGTGGACGCCCTTGAGCTCGGCCACGTTGACCATGCCGGCGGCGTCACCGGCGATGCACATGCCGGGCACCGCGAGGCGCTTGGGCATCGACCAGTAGCCACCGGCCGGAATCGTCTTCGCGCCCCAGCCGACGCGCTTGCCACCCTTGAGGATCTTCTTGATGAAGGGGTGGGTCTTCAGCTGCTGCAGCCCGTCGTGGACCGAGAGCGTCGCGTCGGTGTAGTCGAGGCCGACCACGAGGCCGATGCAGATCTTGTTGTCCTCCATCGGGTAGATGAAGGAACCGCCGAACTCCTTGTACTTGGCGGCCTTGCGCAGCGGCCAGCCCATCGTGTGGATGACCTGGTCGAGCGGCTCTTCGACTTCCCAGATCTCCTTGACGCCGAGCTCCCAGCGCTGCGGGTCGACGCCGTTGATGTCGAAGTGGTCGAGTGCGGCGTAGGTCAGGTGGCCGATCGTGCCTTCGGCCAGCACGGTCGCCTTCGCGATCACGTCCGAGCCCGGCTCGAAGTTGGCCAGCTCCTCACCCTGCTTGCCGCGGCCCTTGTCGCCCGAGCGCACGCCCTTCACGATCTGGTCCTCGACCAGCAGCTTGTCGGCTGAGGTCTCGGAGAGGATGTACCCGCCCATCTCCTCGACCTTGTCGGCGAGGAAGCGCGAAAGCTTGGAGACCGAAGTGACGTAGTTGCCGTGGTTCTTGAAGTTCGGCGGCATCGGCTTCAGCGGCAGCGCCTGCTTCTCGGTCAGCAGGTAGACCGCGTCCTTGGTCACCTCGCGGTAGACCGGCCACTCGGACTTCGGCATGTCGGGGAACAGCTCCTCCATCGCCGACGGGCGCATGTTGGCCCCCGACATCGCATGGGCGCCCGCGACCTTGCCCTTCTCGACCACTGCCACCGGGACCTCGCCGAGCTTCTCGGTCAGCTCCGGACGGTCCTCGAGCAGCTGCAGCATCTTGACCGCACAGGCCAGGCCCGCCGGTCCGCCGCCGACGATGGCGGCGCCGACTTCAATGCGCTCGTCCTCCGGATCGGTCGGCCGGGAGATCACGCTCTCGGACTGGAAAGGGGGCGGATACGCGGAAGGGGCTACGGGGGGCATTGCTGGTCCTTTCGGGAATTACACGTCGGATGAAGCGTAAACAGCGGACCGGACCGGGAAGGCGGACCCTCGCGGGTACCCGCCTTCCCGGCCGGGGCGCGCTGTGCCTAGCCCTTCTTGGCCTTGATGGCCTCGGTGAGCTTGGGCATGATCTTGTTCAGGTCGCCGACCACACCGAGGTCGGAGAACTCGAAGATCGGGGCGTTCGCGTCCTTGTTGATCGCGACGATCGCCTCGGAGTTCATCATTCCGACCTTGTGCTGGATGGCCCCCGACACGCCGACCGCCAGGTACAGCTTCGGCGCGACCGTCTTGCCGGTCTGGCCGATCTGGGCGGCGTAGGGGTACCAGCCGGCGTCGACCACCGCGCGGGTGGCGGCGACGGCGCCGTTGTCGAACGCGCCGGCGAGATCCTCGCAGGCGTCGAAGCCCTCGGCGGAGCCGAGTCCGCGGCCGCCACCGATCAGCACGTCGGCTGCCTCGATGTCGACGTCGGCGCCACGCTGCTCGCCGCGGGTGATCATCTCGGCCTTGGTCGACCACTCGGAGAGCTCGACGTCGACGTCGACGACTTCGGCGCTTCCGCCGGATTCCTTGACGTCGAAGGCGTTGAGCCGCCCGATGATGATGCCGGGCTCGCTGACGTAGCCGACGTCGGCGATCTGCGAGTCCTGCAGGATCGGACGCTCGGCGACCAGCTTGCCGTCGGCGACCTTGACCGAGGTGACCTCCATGGTCACGCCGGCGCCGAGGCGGGCCGTCAGTCCGGCCCCGATCTCGAAGCCGAGCAGTCCGCCGCCGAACAGCGCGTAGGAGAAACCGTCGTCGGTGATTACCTTCGCCATCACGTCGACGATCGGCTGGGCCAGTCCCTCGGAGACGTCCTTGGCCCGGTAGACCTTGGTCACTCCGTAGTTGCCCAGGCCCTGGGCGCCTTCGTCGGAGACGTCGCCGACCACGACCGCGGCCGCTTCGGTCCCGAGCTCCCCGGCCAGCTTGGCCGCCTCGGAGAGGGCTCCGAGGGAGTTCTTGTTGAAGTTGCCCTCATCGTCATGCAGGGCGTATACGAGGATGCCGGCCATCAGATCAGCTTCCTTTCGTCGAGCCAGTTGACGATCTTCTCGACCGTCTCGGCGGTGTCTTCGTCTTCGATGATCTCGCCCGCTTCCTTCTGCGGCGGCGGGTTGAGCGCGACGACGGTGGTCTTCGAGCCGGCCTCGCCGACTTCCCCGGCGTCGAGTCCGACGTCGGCTGCCGACTTGGTGTCGAGCGGCTTCTTCTTCGCGCCCATGATCGCCTTGAGGCTGGGGTAGCGGGGCTCGTTGATCGCGTCGCCGACCGAGATCACGGCCGGCAGCGAGAGCGCGACGGTGTCGTAGCCGTACTCGGCCTGACGCTCGCAGCGCAGCTTGCCGTCCTCGACGTCCATCTTGACCACCTGGGTCAGCGACGGCATCTTCAGATGGTCGGCCAGGACGGCCCCCATCGTGTAGCACTCGCCGTCGTCGGACTGCTGTCCGAGCAGGACGATGTCGGGACCCTCGGCTTCGAGAACCTTGGCCAGGGCGACGCCGGTGGCGCAGACGTCGGAGCCGACAAGCGCGTCGTCGGTCAGGTGGACCGAGCGGTCGGCGCCGAGGGCGACGGCCTTCTGCAGCGCGCGCTGGGCCGAACCGGGGCCCATCGTCACGGCGACTACTTCGTCGACCTCGATTTCGCCGCCTTCCTTCAGCTGCATGGCGGCCTCGATGGCGTGGGTGTCGAAGGGGTTGAGATTGTTCTCGCCGCTGCGATCGAGCCGCATGGTGCCGGTGTCGATGCGCTTCTGAACCGCGGCGTCTGGCACCTCTTTGACCAGGACGCAGATTTTCAAGGGGAGCCTCCTTAGGGCTTCGTTACTTGCTGACTCGTCAGAAATCCAATTGGCGAGCCGAAAGTTGATCTTCAGGAGGCAATCTTAGCGAGTGGGGCGGCTTATTGACTGACGAGTCAATCGGGTAAGTCCGAAGTCAGGCTCTCGCAGAGCTCGTAGAGCCTGCGGCGATCGTCGGCCGTCTCCCTGGTTCCGGGGATCCGGTGCTTCGGTCGCGGCTTCCGGTCCATGTAGAACTCGCCGCCGGGGGCCTCCCCGTGGGTGGCCCCGGCGAGCCAGACGGCTGTCTCCCCGCCCTCCGCCCCGGTCCTGAGGATCGGGCCCATGACCTTGTTGAATGCGGGTAGCGCTTCGCTGACTCCCTGGGTCTCGGCCCAGCCCGGATGCATCGAGCAGAAGATCGGCCCGCCTTCTGGTTCGCGGTCCTGCCACTCGTCGGCCAGCATGACCTCGGCCCGCTTCGTATGTGCGTAGAACTTCGTCGGATCGTAGTCGCGACCCTCGAGCTGGGGGTCGTCGAGCCTGAAGCCGCTCGAGTACATGCCGCCCGAAGACATCATCACGACGCGGCCGTTCTCACTCTCGCGCAACCTCGGCAGCAAGAGTTCGGTGAGCAGGAAGGGCCCGAGCACGTTGGTCGCGAAGGTCAACTCGAAGCCTTCGTCGGTGTGCCTGCGCTCCGGCGGCATAACGCCGGCGTTGTTGATCAGCACGTCGAGCTCTTCCTCCCCGGCGACGAACGCGGTCGCGAACTCGCGCACCGAAGCGAGGCTGGAGACGTCGCAGATGTGGAGTTCGGGCTCGACACCGCTCTCGAGCGCGATCTGCTCGCGCGCCGCCTCGCCCTTCTCGGGATTGCGGCAGACCATGTGGACCCTCGCCCCGCGCCGGCAGAGCTCGAGCGAGATCGCCTTGCCGATGCCGGCGTTGGCCCCGGTGACCATGACCGAGCGGCCCTCGAGCCGGTCGGCCTCCCAGCCGAAGATGCGCTTTCTGGCCCGGTAGCCGATCGCGCTGAAGCCCGGCACGATGGTCAGATCCAGAGCCGAATCGACCAGGTCCGCCGCACGTCCTTTGACCATTGCCACCACTGAGCTCCTTTCACCGGATTGCCGAAAGGCCAGCCTACGCCAGCGCAGGCGCGGGCGTCGGGGCAGGGATCAGCCGGTGGCGAGGCGGTTCAGGACGAACAGGTGGAACTCGGCCATTCCGGCTAGGTCGCTGACCTCGAGGCGCTCGTCGGCACCGTGCATCGAGTCGAGGTAGACGTCGACGCCGGTGTCGACCACCGGTGCGAGGCCGTAGGCGACGGTGCCGAAGGCCTGCCTGACCCAGTGCGAATCGGTGAAGCCCGGTGTGATCATCGGCAGCAGCGTGGCGCCGGGGAAGCGCTGCTGAAGGTATTCGTCGCAGACTTCCCACAGCTCGGTCCCGGACGGTGACTCGTAGCCACCCTCGAGCGGCTCGAGGAACTCCACCTCGTAGTCGACTCCGTCGCCGATCGCCTCGGCCAGGTGGCGGCGCACGTCGTCTTCGTCCTGGCCGGGCAGGGCCCGGCAGTCGCACGTGATGTCGGCGAAGGGCGGGACGACGTTGCTCGGCTCGTAGGTGGCCAGGCCGGTCGGCGTGATCGTCATCCTCGTCATCACCGGGACCAAGTCGGCTAGCACCGGATGCTGGGCCGCGGCCCAGGCCAGTCGCTCGGAATCCTCCCCGGCCGGTGCCTCGATCGCATCGAGCGAGGCCCGCACCGAATCCGAGACCTGGGGTTCGAACTCGTGCGAGAACAGGCGCTCGATCGCCTTCGAGACCGACAGCAGCGTGTTGTGCTCGCGGTCAGGCACCGAGGCGTGGGCCGAGACGCCGTTGATCCTGACCCGCAGCGACGTGACCTTCTTCTCCCCCACCGACACGGTCATCACGTGGCGTCCGTTCGCCAGCTCGAGCAGCTGTCCGCCGCCTTCGTTTAGCGCGAAGTCGCACTTCAGGTCGGGGCGTTCGCGGACCAGCCACGACATGCCTACGTCGGCGGTGTTGCGCTCCTCGTCGCTCTCGGCCACGAGCACCATGTCGCCGCGGGGCCGCACGCCGCTGCGGGCGAATTCGGCCAGCGCCACGGCCCGGGCCGCGAGCTCGTTCTTCATGTCGACGGCGCCGCGACCGATCAGGTGTCCGTCGCGCAGCGTCGCCTCGAACGGGGCAACGGTCCAGTTCGTCGGTGGCGCCGGCACGACGTCGGTATGCGCCATCAGCATCAGCGACGGTCCGGTGCCGGTGCCGGGCAGGCGCGCGACCAGGTTGAGGCGGTGCCGGTCGGGGCCGTCCAACTCGCACTGGACCCCGGCCTCGCGCAGGTAGCGCGCGAGCAGTTCGGCCGCCGGCGTCTCGTTTCCGGGCGGGTTGGACGTATCGATCCGGATCAACTCGCGGGCGAGCCCGACTACTTCGGCCTCGAGGCTCTCGGCCGTCCGGCCGCCCGCTTCGGTCTCCATCAGGACTCCCCGGGCGCCGCGGCGGCCCGTTCCGCGGCCAGCCGCCGGACGAGGTCCACCGGGAAAGCGGCCTGCGGAGTGCCGTCGCGCCGGTTCGAAGGCCGCGCCGCGACGAGGCAGTTGTAGACCGCTTCGTGTCCGGCCTCCCACGCGGCCGCGAGATACGGATTGAGGTCCGAGTTGGCGATCCCTTCGCAGCCGGCCACGGTGAAGGCGATGCCGATCTCACCCGATCCTTCGCCGCCGTAGGAGCCGGCCCGGGCCAGGCCGAGCTGCGGCCTCAGCGAAAGCCGCCTCAGCTGGCTCACCGAGAGCGGGGCATCGGTCGCACAGACCGCGATACAGGAGCCGTGCGAGTCGGCCTTTCGCGGGGCCGGGTCGAGCCGGTGGCCGAGCAGGTCGAGGTACTCGCGGTCGCCGAAGTTGCAGAGCAGCAGCACACCGACCGTGTGGGCACCAACCCGCCGCGAGGCCGTGCCGATGCCGCCGGGGAAGTCGAAGCAGGTCATGCCGGTGCCGGCGCCGACCGTGCCTTCGGCGACTTCGGCGCCGAGGCCGTCGCGGGCCCGGGTGACGTCTTCGGCGGTGACCGTTCGCGAGTCGGCCATCTCGCCGTCGTCGCATTCGCCGACCACGGGCAGCACGATGTTCTCCGGACCGCGGCCTGAGGCGAGGATCGCCGCCTGCAGCACGGTGCCGATCGCATGCGACCCGCACAGGTGGACCGCCGTCTCCATCACGCCGCGCTCGTTGATCTCGAGGTTGCCGGTCAGCTCGCCGACCCCGTTGACCGTGGTCACCGCCGCCGGCGCCGGCAGCGCGGGCGGCGCGACGATCGTGACACCGCTCTTCTCGCCGCTACCCGCCTGGGAATGCCCTACCAGCACGCCCGGGACGTCGGTGATCCGGTTGCCCGGTCCGGTCGGCAGCACGCCGACCGGGCCGGCGAGGTCCCGCCAGCGTGGGTCAGGCATCGAGCACGCCCGCATCCTCGGGTGGGGCCTCGGGACGGGCGGCCGTCCTGCCCGAGGGGTCGGCGCCGTCGTAGAGCAGGCAGGCGGCCCGCTGGCCGCGCGGCCCGACGTCGGCGAGCACGGGATCGACCGATTCGCAGGCCTCGAAGCGCTTCGGGCAGCGCGGGTTGAAGCGACAGCCGGCCGGGAGGTCGGTCGCATCGGGCAGCTCGCCCTTCAGCAGGGCGCGCGCTTCGCCCTTGCCGACCGCCGGCACCGGGACCGCGGCGACGAGAGCCGCCGTATACGGGTGCTTCGGCTTCTCGATCACGTCGACGGCGGTACCGACTTCAACTACGCGGCCGAGGTACATGACGGCGATCCGGTCGCAGAGTGACCAGGCGAGGCTGAGGTCGTGGGTGATGAAGATCAGGGCCAGGTTCCTGAGCTTCTGCAGGTCCATCAGCACGGTCAGGATCTGGGAACGCACCGAGGCGTCGAGCATCGAGACCGGCTCGTCGCAGATCAGGCCTTCCGGCTCGAGCACCAGCGCCGCGGCGATCGCGACTCGCTGGCGCTGGCCTCCGGACAGCTGGTGCGGGTAGCGGTCAAGGTAGGTGGCCGGGTCGAGCCCGACGTCGGTCAGGGCCTTGGTGATGCGCTCTTCGTGGACGGGCTTCTCGACCCCCTGGACGACGAGCGGCTCGGCGACGATCGCGCCGACCTTCTGGCGCGGGTTGAGCGTCTGGTACGGGTCCTGGAAAATCATCTGGATCCGCCGGCGCATGTCCTTCGTGCCGGAGCGCCCGCCGATCGCCTGGCCGTCGAGCAGCACCTCGCCGCCCGAGGTCTCCTGCAGGCCGAGCATTGCCCGGGCCAGCGTCGACTTGCCGCAGCCGGACTCGCCGACCACGCCGAGTACCTCGCCACGCTTCCACTCCAGCGAGATGCCGTCGAGGGCGCGGGAGCGCCTGCGGCGCTGGCGGAACGTGACCTCGAGGTCGCTCACGCCCATCAGCGCCTCGCTCATCGCTTCACCGCCGTTCCGGCCGCTTCGACCTCGGGCCAGCTGCTCCACGGCGAGAAGTGGCATGCGGCGACGTGGCCCGGGGCGACCTCGCGGATCTCGGGATCGGTGCGGCAGACGTCCTTCGAATACGGGCAACGCGGGCGGAAGGCGCAGCCCTCGGGCGGTTTGCCCGGGTCGGGCGGCGAGCCCGGGATCGGCGGCGCCAGGCCGCGCTCGCCGCCGATCACCGGCAGCGAGTCGAGCAGCCGCTTCGTATACGGGTGCTGCGGGTTCGTGAACACCGACTCGACCGAGCCCGACTCGACGATGCGTCCCGCGTACATGACGGCGATCCGGTCACAGGTCTCGGCCAGCACGCCGAGGTCGTGGGAGATCAGGATCAGCGACAGCCCGAGCTCCTCGCGCAGCTTCTCGAGCAGCTCCAGGACCTGCGCCTGCATGACCACGTCGAGCGCAGTGGTCGGCTCGTCGGCGATGACCAGCGACGGCCGGCAGGCCAGGGCCAGCGCGATCATCACGCGCTGGCGCTGGCCGCCGGAGAGCTGGTGCGGATAGCGCTTGCCGAGCGCCGGGGTCAGGCCGACCGTGGTCAGCAGATCGTCGATCCGCTCCTTGACGGCCGCTGAGGAGACACCTTTCTCGTGAAGCCGGATCACCTCGGCGATCTGGTAGTCGATGTGCTTGACCGGATCGAGCGAGTTCATCGCCCCCTGGAAGACCAGTGACACGTGCCGCCAGCGCACCACCTGCATTCCGGCTTCGGTTCGCTTGCCGATGTTGATCGGCTCGTCGAGGCCTTCGGGCCTGAGCGTGATCCCGCCCGACTGCTTCAGCCCGTCGGGCAGCATCTTCATCAGCGACAGCGCCGTCGTCGTCTTGCCGCAACCGGACTCGCCGGCCAGCCCGAGCGACTCGCCCTTGGCGAGGCTGAGGCTGACCCCGCCGACTATCGGACGGCCGCGGTACTCGACCCTCAGGTCTTCGACGTCGAGCAGGTTCATCACGACTGCCTCTGGGTCAGCGGGGTCACGGCTTCTTCGGCGATCGCCGCCTGGTCGGACTCTTTCTGGAGCCGCGGGTTGATGAACTCCTCGAACAGGAAGCCGACCAGCGAGACGGCGAGTACGAGCATCGTGATGCAGAGTCCGGGCGGGATCACGTACCACCACGCGCCGGCGCTCGGGGCGCCCGAGTTGAAGGCGTTCTCGAGCATCGTGCCCCACGAGATGCGCGTCGGGTCGCCGAGGCCGAGGAAGGACAGCGCCGCCTCGGACAGGATCGCGACCGCGATGATCAGCACGGTGTTGGCGAAGATCAGCGGCAGCGTATTCGGCAGGATGTGCTTGCGGATGATGTAGAGGTCACCGGCCCCGAGCGCGCGGGCGCGTTCGACGAAGGCGCGCTCGCGCAGGGTAAGCACCTGGGCCCTCACGATGCGTCCGGTGCCGGCCCACGAGGTCAGGCCGATGACCGCTATCAGCACGGTCAGCGACGGGTCGAGCAGCCGGGCGAGCACGATCATCAGCGGCAGCGTCGGGATGACCAGGAACCAGTTCTCGAGGGCGTCGAGGATGCGGTCGGTCCAGCCTCCGTAGTAGCCGCTGGCCAGGCCGACGATCGACCCGAGCACGGCCGAGATGAAGGCGGCGGCGAAACCGACCACGACCGAGACGCGCGCCCCGACCAGGATCTGGGAGAAGACGTCGGCACCGTTCTCGGTGGTCCCGAGCAGGTGGTCGAAGCTCGGCGGCTGCAGCACGTCGAGGCTTGAGGCTTCCGGGTCGTACGGGGCGATCAGCGTGCCGAAGATCGAGACGAAGACCGCCAGGCCGATGATGAAGAGGCCGAAGCGGCCGCGCCAGCTTCCGACCAGCAGCGAGAAGACGCCGGACCAGGTCATGTCGCCTTCACCCGCGGGTCGAGGTAGAAGTAAAGGATGTCGGCGGCGAGGTTTGCCGCGATGACGGCGAAGGAGAAGATCAGGAAGGTCCCCTGGAGCACGGGGAAGTCCTTGTCGTTGATCGCCTGGAAGGTGAGCTCGCCGAGCCCGGGCCACGAGAAGACGGTCTCGATCGTGATCGCGCCGCCGACCACGGCCCCGAACTGGATCGCCGAGAGCGTCACCAGCGGCAGCAGCGCGTTGGGCACGGCATGCTTGCGGACGACGCGGTCCCAGCGCTGGCCGGTGGCCCGCTTGACTGTGATGAAGTCCTCGGTCAGCACGTCGACCATCGACGAGCGCATGATCAGGAAGTACTGCCCCAGCAGCATCAGCGTCATCGCCGTCGCCGGCAGGATCAGGTGCTCGGCCACGTCGGCCGCCTCGGCCAGGAAGCTCGAGAACTCGACCCCGGGCGTCACCTGCAGGCCCGATGGCAGGATCGGTATCCAGACCGCGAAGACGAGGATCAGGATGATGCCGATCCAGTATTCGGGCGACGCGTAGGTGAACAGGCTGAAACTGAGCAGCCCGTCATCGGCCTTTTGTCCGCGCCGCGTGGCGGCGATCACCCCCATCCAGCTGCCGAGCAGCGTGGCGATCACGGTCCCGGTTCCGACCAGCAGCAGAGTCCACGGCAAGGCGTCGACGATCTCGTCCCAGACCGGCCGCCTCGACCTCTGGCTGGTACCGAGGTCGAAGCGGGCGGTGTCCGATGCGTAGTCGACGAATTGCCCCGCAAGCGGCTTGTCCAGGCCGTATGCGGCCTGCAGCTTCTCGATCTCTTCGGGCGTGGCACGGGGCAGGCGGGCGAGCTGGGTGGTCGGGTCGCCCATGACCCTGAACAGGAAGAAGTTGAACAGGATCACGAACAGCAGCGTCAGTACCGCTGCCGCCACCTTCCCGGCCAGCCAGCGCCCGCTCATTCCGCGGGCCTCGTGTCACGCCCCCGAGTCAAGCCGCGATCACTCCTCCATTTCCATCGGTTCGCTGTCCCGGCGACTGCGGGCCCGCAGGATCAGGAATCCTGCGCCGGCGATCAGCACGATCGCGATGATCGCGATGATCGCGCCGTTGCCGCCACCGTCGCCTGACGAATCGGAACCCGCAGCCGGCTCGATGGTCAGCAGCGGCCCGTATCCGGCCTGCTCGCAGATGATGTCGCCGCTCTCGGCCGGACAGGCGGGTTCCACCCCGGCGATGCGGTCGGTCCGATACGCCTGCAGGTTCGGGTCCTCCGTCAGCACGACGTAGGCGACCTCCTCCTGGAGGATGTTGTTCATCCGGCTGATCAGCTCCTTGCGCTCTTCGACGTCGAAGATGCCGGCCTGCTCGGTGAACAGCTGGTCGTACTCCTCGTTCGAGAAGAACGAGTCCGATGAGCCGCCGATCTCGTCGGTGGTCATCAGGCTCAGCAGGAAGCTCGGGTCGTATGGATCGCCGCCCCAGCCCCAGATGAACGAGTCGAAGTCGGGCGCCGGCTTGCCGTCGACCGAGCGGATCGTCAACTCGGTGAGCTTGTCGACGCTGACCACTTCGACGTTGTATTCGATGCCGACTTCGCGGGTCATCTCGGAGATCAGCTTCGCCGCCTGGATGTTGCTCTGCGACTCGGAACGGACCAGCAGGTCGAACGAGAGCTCCTCGCCGTCCTTGGTCCTGATCCCGTCACCCTCACGGGTCCAGCCGGCGTCGTCGAGGATCTGGTTGGCCCTTTCCGGGTCGAACGCGTAGATCTCGTCCGGCTCCTCGTAGAAGGACTCGTAGAACGACGGCAGGAAACCGTTGGCGACGAACGACGTACCGCGGTTGGCGATCTCGTTTACGCGTTCGCGGTCGATCGAGTAGGCGATCGCCTTGCGCACGTCGAGGTCCTGGATCGCCGGGTTGAAGTTGGCGTCCGGGCACAGCTTCTCCGGGCACAGGTTGAAGGCGAGCTGCGTGAACGACGGGGACGGACTGTCCACGGTATCGATGTTCTCCTTGTTGCCGAGGCTGTCGAACGTCGTGGCCTGGACCTCGATCACCGAATCAATCTCGCCGAGGTCGAGCGCCCGCTCAGTCGCGTCCTGCGTGCCGTACTTGACGAACTGGACCTGGTCGAACTTCGGTGTCTCGCCGGAGAACTCAGGGTTCTGCTCCATGCGGATGATGCGGCCGCGTTCGAACTCGGTGACGATGAACGGACCGGTCCCGACCATCGGCAGCTCGGGCTGGTAGGTCGTCGTCAGCTCCTCCAGCGGCACCTTGCCCCAGATGTGCTCGGGCAGGATGTAGATGAACAGGCCGCCGACGATTCTCGCGTCGGGCCTGGAGGTCTTGATCACGACGGTCTCGTCGTCCGGCGTCGTGATCGAGGTGACGTTGTTGGTGTAGCTGGTGAACAGCTCGCCTTCGCTGCCCAGCGTCTCCAGCGACCACTTGACGTCCTTCGAGGTCACCGGCGTTCCGTCGGACCAGACCTTGTCGGGGTCGAGCTTGAAGGTGACGGCCTTGCGGTCATCGCTTACCTCCCAGCTCTCGGCGATGCCGGGAGAGGGCGAGAGGTCCTCGGTCGAGAAGTTGACCAGCAGGTCCCAGTTGATCGCCCAGACCGTGTAGCTCTCTTCGTCGAGGCCGATGAACGGGTTCAGCGTCTGCGGGTCCTGGGCCCAGCCGATCCTCAGGATGTCCTCACCGGAATCCCCTGCCGCTCCGGTCTCTCCGGTGGTCTCGGCCAGTGCCGGCGTCGCGGCGACCATCATCAGCACCATCGCCGCAAACGCGGCTGCGATCAGTCTCTTCATTTGCTTCAGGCCCATCGTTACCTCTCCTCCTTCGTTTTCGCCGGCCCGACAGCCGGCTCCGTAACTTCAAGTGTTTTTCCGGTGCCGTCGAGCCGGACTCCGGCCCCGAGCGGCATCGTCGCCATGTGCTTGCCGTGCCCGCACGGCACGTTGGCGATCGCCGGGATCCCCAGCGGCCCGATCAGCTCGTCGAGCACCTCTTCGATCGACAGCGTCGATTCCGGCCCCTCGGGCGCCTTCGGCGGCAGCAGGTTGACGTCGGTGCCGAAGACGAAACCGGCCGCGTTGTCGAGCTTGCCGGCCCGGACCAGGTGGTTCAGCAGCGTGTCGATCAGGTACGGGTCGGTGTTGAGGTCCTCGACCATGAGGACCTTGCCGTCGGTGTCGACCTCGAACGGGGTGCCGATGCTGGCGCTGACCAGGGTCAGGCAGCCGCCGACCAGCTCGCCTTCGGCCACGCCGTCTCCGACAGTCAGCACGTAGGGGTCGTCGGGGTCCTCGAAGACCGTGCCGAGCGGCTCGGGTCGGAAGGCCCGGTGGAACCACTCTTCGGTCTCCTTGGTCAGTTCCTCCTTCTTGCGCGTGAAGCGCAGGAAGTTCGGTCCGTAGAACGTGACCCAGCCCGGCTTCGCCGCCAGCGCGAGGTGGAGGCCGGTGATGTCGCTGAAGCCGCAGACGATGCGTGGATCGCCGAGGTCGTCCCAGTCGACCAGGTCGTAGAGGCGGGCGCAGCCGTAGCCGCCGCAGAGTGTGTGGACCATGTCGATCCCGGGCTCGCTCAGCGCCCACTTGAGGTCCGCCGCTCGCTCGGCGTCGGTTCCGGCGAGGTAGCCATGGACGTTGCGATGATTCGGCCCGAAGACCACCTCGTGGCCGCGCGACTCGAAGTAGCGCGTGGCCTGCTCGGTCTCGCCGCGCGTCTGCGGGGGGCTGGCCGGAGCCACGACGGCGATCTTCGCCTTCTCGGGCAGGGCGGGGGGTTTGATGCGGCTCAACTCGTCCTTCCTGCGGCCAGGCCGACCGCTTCGTCGATCAGGGAATCCTCCGCCCGCAGCGAACCGAGCACGAGTTCGATGTGGAGCTCGGCGATGCGCTCGAGGGGGAGCGGCCCGTCCGGCTGGTACCACAGCGCCACGCCGGTGCACTGGAGCAGGATCGCGTAGGTCGCCACAGCCGGGTCGGGGGTCTTCAGCTCGCCTTCTTCGATGCCGTCGACGATCAGCGAGCGGAACACCTCCTCGTACCCGTCGCGACTCTCCAGCAGCGCCTCTCGGGCACCATCCGAAAGCGCGCGGATCTCGCTGTCGGTGACGAAGGCCTCACGAGTATTCAGGCCGTGGTAGACGACGTGCTCGCGTACCGCCGCGGCGAGCTTCAGGGCCGGCCGCCGGACCGCCGCCATCGCCGTGGTCACGGCGTCGGTCAGTCGCTCCATGAAGTCGTTCTGGAGCTGGATCAGGATCGACTCCTTGGACGGAAACCAGTGGTAGATCGCGGCAGGCTGGATATCGGCGGCCTCGGCGATCGCGCGCATCGAGGTCGCGTGGTAGCCGAGCCGGGCGAACAGGTCGACCGCGGCCTCCTCGATCTCGTCGCGTGTCTCCACGCCCTCGCGAGTCGGGTCCCTGGGATCGGTCTCAGTCAAGTCCGAGCAACTCCCTCGCCGTCGCCTGGTCGGCCACCTCGCGGCCCAGTTCGCGGGTCAGCCCGACAGCCGCCTCGACCAGCGCCGCATTCGACGGCGCGTGCACTCCGCGGCTGATGTAAGCGACGTCCTCGAGCCCGGTGCGGATGCCCGGAGCGCCCTTGAGCAGCGCCAGCGCCATCATCCGGCGGTGGTGGCGGCCGATGCAGGTGACCGTCCAGAAGGCGTCGGAGGGCAGCGGCCTCAGCATCGCGTCGAGCGCCTCGGGCGAGGCGTCGATTCCTCCCGGCACGCCGAAGACGAGGTTGATCCGCAGCGGGCCCGGCAGCGTGCCGTCCTCGAGCCACCGGATCGCGCTGACCACATGGCCGACGTCGAAGCACTCGACCTCGAGCGCAATGCCGGAGTCGAGCGCACGCTTGACGATGCCGCGGCCGGCCGGCGGCGCGGTGATGAAGGTCTCGTCGCCGAAGTTCATCGAGCCCGACTCGACGCCGGAGATGTCGGGCGATGCCTCGAGGCCGGTCGTGCGCTCCTCGATCGTCATGTCGTTGCTGCCGCCGGTCGAGACCATCGTGACCAGGTCGCTGCCTGCGCGGATGCGGTCGATCACGTCAACGAACAGCTCGGGTCGCCCGCTGGGAGTGCCGTCGTCCTCGCGCACGTGGAGGTGGGCGATGTTGGCCCCGGCGGCCGCCGCTTCGATCGCCGAGTCGGCGATCTCCTGCGTCGTATACGGGATGTTCGGGTTGTTGTCCCGGAAGACGTCGGCCCCGGTCACCGCGACGGTCAGGACGACGGGATCGCTGTCCCATGCTTTCATCGGATCTCCTTCCCCGACCGCTCGAAGGCGGCCCTCTCTCGCTCGCTCAGCGCACGCGACGCGCCGGCCTCGCGGTCCCACATCACCAGCGCGAACTCCGCCTCGACCGCGGTCTCGCCGCCGGCGTCGCGCAGGACCTCCTTCGTATCGAAGCTCTTGTTGCCGATCCGGGAGACCTCGCAGTCGAAGGCGATCGGGCCCGATTCGAGGGTCAGCTCGCGGTTGAAGCTGACCGAGCAGCGACCGACCACGTACTGGCTGCGGTCCATGCCGAGGCTCTCGAGGAAGCGGTCGCGGCCCTCTTCGAGGTAGGTCAGCACGACCGCATTGTTGACGTGGCCGAGGCCGTCGATGTCGCGCCAGCGCATGCCGACCGGGAACTCGCTCAAGTCCTCGCTCCCTGCATGCCGAAGGCCTGCTGCAGGGCCGGCGTGCGGCGCAGCAGGTCGAGCGAGTAGGCGCCGACGTCCGGCGTGAAGCCCGAGCCGACCAGCATGCGGATGTCGCGGCCGATGCCGTCGGCGGTCAGCGCCGCGGTCTGGAAGCTGGTCGCCATCGAGAAGAAGAGGATCGTGCCGCCGGTCGCCGTGGCAACGATCGCCGATGGCTCGCAGCCCGAAGCGTTGACCACGACCACGGTCAGGTCGGCCGCCGGCACACCGGCCTCGGCCATCGCAGCCAGCGTGCCGGCCGGGTCGCGCAGGTCGGCGGTCAGGCCGATGTCGCAGAGGCCGAGCTGGATCGCCCGGGCCACGGCTACTTCGTCGACGTCGAGGCAGACCACTGTGCCGTCGCCGACCGTCTCCTGCGCCGCCGCCATGGCCAGCTTGCCGGCGTGCCCGGCACCCATGACCACGACCGTCGCGCCCTGGTGGGCCAGATCGCGCACATGCGAGCCGGCGCCGTAGACGTCATAGACCTCGATAGCCGTCTCGACGGGGATGTCTTCGGGCAGCGGGCCCCACGGGGCGCTGTCGAATACGAAAGCCGTCCCTTCGACCTCGATCTGGGCCGAGTCGGGGTCGAGGTGGGTGACCGAGTCAATGCGAAGAGGGGTCAGGGTCAGCGACGCCAGCGTGACCACGCGGTCACCTACCGCGGGCGGATCGGCGTAGCGCTCACCGACCGCTGTGACCATGCCGAGCGCGACGCCTCCCGAATCGGTCTCAGGGTTGTGCATTTTGCCGCGGGCGCGAACGATCTCCATCACTTTCAGCGCCATCAGCTCCGGGTCCCCGTCACAGGACTCGCGGATGTTCCGGTGCGACGTCGAGTCCAGACAGAGCCGCTCGACCGCGATCTCGAACTCGCTCGGGCGGAGCGGTCGCGATGCGTCGAGCCGGCGGGCCGGCTGCGGCAGCGCATGCGGTGGGTCGATGACCCTCGCCGTGCCCAGCTGCTCTGCGTCTACCTCCACCCGAAATCCCCCGAACGACTCGAAGCCCGTCCACTGAGCTTCATGAACGACCGTTAGGCTAGAGCAAATCTGCCTCTTTCGTCAAGAGCGCCTCACCGAAAGCCGCAATATGGGACTTGGGATGCCGATCGTCTGGAGCGAAACCCACCGGGAACACCGCCCCGATGGCGAGGTCTGGGTCGGCGTGCGCATCCCCGGCACCGAGCACCCCGAGCGGGCCGACCGCATCCTGGCAACCCTGCTCGAGGCGGGAGCCCCGGAGCCGATCGGGCCGCGGCCGCTGCCTGCCGCCGCCCTGGAAAGGGTCCACTCCCCCGCGCTCATCGAATACCTCACCGGCGCCTGGCCCGAGTGGCAGCGCTCGGGCCACGAAGACGACCCGGGCCAGGATCGGGTCGTGCCCTACCTGTTCCCCACCCCGGGCCTGCTCGGCGATCTCGCTCCGGCCGAGCCTGCCTCGGCTGCCGCCCGCGCCGGCCGCTTCACCTACGACACGATGACCCTGATCGGGCCCGGAACGTGGGAGGCCGCACAGGCCGCCGCCGCGGTCGCGCTGACCGCGGCCGAGCTCGTGATCGAAGGCGCACCGGCCGCCTACGCCTGCTGCCGCCCGCCGGGCCACCACGCGACCCGGGACGCGATCGGAGGCTCGTGCTATCTCAACAACGCCGCGCTGGCTGCGGCCCGCCTCGCCGACTCCGGCCGCGGCCCGGTCGCGGCGATCGACGTCGACGCCCACCACGGCAACGGCACGCAGTCGATCTTCTACGAGGACCCGGAGGTGCTGACCGCCTCGATCCACGTCGATCCGGGCCACGGCTGGTTTCCACACTTCCTCGGCTTCGATTCCGAGAGCGGCGCGGGTCGGGCAGTCGGAAGCAACCGCAACCTGCCGCTCGAGCCGGGTACCGGCGACGAAGGCTGGCTGGCCGGGGTGGCGTCGCTGATCGAGTGGGCCGAGGCCGGCGGCGCCCGATCGCTGGTGGTCCCGCTCGGCGTCGACGCCGCCCACCACGACCCCGAGAGCCCGCTCGAGGTGAGCATCGACGGTTACCGCGAAGCCGGCCGCCTGCTCGGCGAGTTGAACTTGCCGACGGTGATCGTCCAGGAAGGCGGCTACGACCTCGAGAACGTCGGCCCGCTGGTCGAGGCCACCCTGGCCGGCTTCGAGTCGTCTCGCTGACAGCGAGTGGGACAGGGGGCACCGCCTCCTCGGCCCGAAACGTCGTCGGCGGCACCCCCTGTCCCACCTCGCGACGGCGCGTCACCCCGACTGCCCGCGCAAGGGCGGACTCACGACCGGTATCGAGCATCGACGTCACGAGGTTCCGCCGACACGGTTTCGGACCCGGGAGGCAGGGAATTCCTGCCGACGACGTTTCGGGTCGAGGAGGCAGGATTTCCCTGCCTCCCGGGCAACAGTCAACCGGTACTTCAGATCTCGCGGCTGCGGCCTTCGACTCCGCTGCGGATGAACTCGACGATCTCGTCGGTCGGTGCACCTGGGGTGAAGACGCCGGAAACACCCATCTTCTTCAGCTCTTCGATGTCGCGCGTGGGGATCGTTCCGCCGACGGTGAGCAGCACGTCGTCGACGCCCTGTTCCTCGAGCAGTTCGACGATCTTCGGGACCAGGGTCATGTGGGCGCCGGAGAGGATCGAGATGCCGATCGCGTCGGCGTCCTCCTGGATAGCGGTCTCGGCGATCTGCTCGGGGGTCTGGTGGAGGCCGGTGTAGATCACTTCCATGCCGGCGTCGCGAAGGGCGCGCGCGATGATTTTCGCTCCGCGGTCGTGCCCGTCCAGTCCGGGCTTGGCCACGACCACGCGGATCTTGCGGTTGATCGTGCCGGAGGAGGCGCCCGCTGTTTCGGTCTCGTCGCTCAACTTCACTCCTAGAAGACCGGGGTCTCGGTATAGGTGCCAAAGACATCCTGAAGTGCCGAGATCATCTCGCCCTCGGTGGTCCTGACCCGGGCCGCTTCGATGATCGGATACATCATGTTGCCGTCGGCCTCGGCCACCTTCTTCAGCTCGGCCAGCGCCGCGTCGACCTCAGACTGGCTGCGCTCTTCCTTCGTCTTCTTCAGGCGCTCGACCTGCTTGGCTTCGAGCGCCGGGTCGATGTGGAGCAGCGGCACTTCTTCTTCGTCGTGGACGTGGCTGTTGACACCGACGATCAGGCGCTCCTTGTCGTCGAGCTCGCGCTGGAAGGTGAAAGCCGCCTCGCCGATCTCGCGCTGGGGGAAGTTCTGGCGGACCGCCTCGACCATGCCGCCGAGCTCGTCGATCCGGCGGAAGTAGTCGTAGGCGTCGGCCTCGAGCTCGTCGGTCAGGGCCTCGACGAAGTACGAGCCGCCGAGCGGGTCCGCCGTATTGGTGACGCCGGTCTCCTCCTTGATGATCTGCTGGGTCCTCAGTGCCACCCGCACCGCCTCCTCGGTCGGCAGGGCCAGCGCCTCATCGAAGGAGTTGGTGTGCAGCGACTGGGTGCCGCCGAGAACGCCGGCCAGCGCCTCGATCGCGGTGCGCACGATGTTGTTCAGCGGCTGCTGGGCGGTCAGCGAGACGCCGGCGGTCTGGGTGTGGAAGCGCAGCCTCATCGACTCGGGCCTCTTCGCGCCGTAGGTCTCCTTCAGCTCGCGGGCCCAGATGCGGCGGGCGGCGCGGTACTTGGCTATCTCCTCGAAGAAGTCGATGTGGGCGTTGAAGAAGAACGAGAGCCGCGGGGCGAAGGCGTCGACATCGATGCCGCGCTCGATCGCTCGCTCTACGTAGGTGAAGCCGTTCTTCAGAGTGAAGGCGAGTTCCTGGGCGGCGGTCGCCCCGGCCTCGCGGATGTGGTAGCCGGAGATCGAGATCGGGTGCCAGCGCGGCATGTGGTCGGTGCAGTACTCGACCATGTCGGTCACCAGCCGCATCGCCGGCTCGACCGGGAAGCACCACTCCTTCTGCGCGATGTACTCCTTGAGGATGTCGGTCTGGATCGTGCCGGCGAGCTTGTCCGGCCTGACCCCCTGGCGTTCGCCGACCAGCACGTAGAAGGCGAGCAGCATCGCGGCCGGCGCGTTGATCGTCATCGAGGTACTGACCTTGTCCAGCGGGATGCCCTGGTAGAGCCGCTCCATGTCATCGAGCGTGTCGACGGCGACGCCCTCGCGGCCGACCTCGCCGAGCGAGCGCGCGTGGTCGGAGTCGTAGCCCATCAGCGTCGGCATGTCGAAGGCGGTCGAGAGGCCGGTCTGGCCGTGCTCGAGCAGGTAGTGGAAGCGCTCGTTGGTCTCCTCTACCGTGCCGAAGCCTGCGAACTGGCGCATCGTCCAGTTTCGGCCCCGGTACATCGACTCGTACGGTCCGCGGGTGAACGGGTACTGGCCCGGCTCGCCGATCTTGTCGGCGTGCTCGCCGCGCACGTCCTCGGGCCCGTACTTCGCCTTGACCGGCTTGCCCGACATCGTGGTGAAGTTCTTTTCGGCGGACCCGGCAGGCTCGGCCGCGGTCTCACCGGCTGCGGGAGTGGACGCAGGTTCCATGGGACCAGATACTAGAGCCAAAGCCGCCGCCACCCGGAGCGCTCAGCCGCGCTTTGAGAGGTAACTGCCAAGGCCTCCGAGCGCTGCGGCCAGCGCGACGGTTCCCGCGACCAGCAGGTTGCGGCCGAGCCGGTCGAAGCGCATGATGCGCCAGCCATTCTCTTTCGCGGCTTTGGTCAGCGGCCCGTCGGGGTTGACCGCGACGGCGTTTCCGACCGCGCCGAGCATAGGCAGGTCCGAAGTCGAGTCGGAATAGGCCCATGACGCCTCGAGGTCGAGTCCGTGTTCTCCGGCCAGTTCCTTCATGGCCTCGACCTTGCCCGGCCCGTAGACGAAGCGGCCGTCGAGCCGTCCGTTGTAAACGCCCTCGTCGTTGATCACGTAGCGCGTGCCGACACCACCGTCCATGCCGAGAACGCCCGCAATCGACTCGACCAGGTCGTGGCCGGCGGCGCTGATGATGAAGGTCTTGCGGCCTGCGTCCTGCTGGCTGTGGATCTCGGCCAGCATCTCTGGGTAGATCCGCGGCAGGACGCCGGCCAGGACCTCGGGCCACATGCGCTCGATCTCCCGCGCCGACACGTTCGACAGCGTGTCGCGGGCCATCTTCAGGACCTCGTTGGTCTGCTCGTCGGTCGCGCCCTTCAGCCGGTACCGGAAGTGGTCACGCGCCCACTTGAAGATCTGGACCCGCGAGATCAGCCCACGCCTGCGAGCCACCCTCGCGAACTCCATCCCGCTCGACCCCGCCATCAGGGTCTTGTCAAGGTCGAAAAACGCCGCTCCAGATGATTCGTTCATCCCGGCCAACTTACCGAGCCGAACCCCCCGACTGGCTCGGTGGGAGGGCCGGGGGACTTCTCCGTATGGGTTGGCGGGGTAGGGCCGGTTCCCCGACCCGGATCGCAGCCGCGGAGCGCACGCCTCGGAGGACGCTCGGAGGGGGCGCTCAGCTGAGCGGGGGCGGGGACGCCCCTCCGTATGGGTTGGCGGGGTAGGCGCGGAGGGGCGACCCCGCCCCCGCTCCGCCCCGCGCCCTCAAACCTCGATGAAGATCGCGTCGCCCTGCCCGCCACCGGAGCAGATCGCCGCACAACCGAGGCCGCCGCCGCGACGCTGGAGCTCACGCACCAGCGCGCCGATGATGCGCGCACCCGATGCACCGATCGGATGCCCGAGGGCGATCGCGCCGCCGTTGACGTTGACCTTGTCTTCGTCGATGCCGAGCATGTCCACGGTGTTCAGCGCGACCGATGCGAAAGCCTCGTTGACCTCCCACAGATCGACCTCTTCGGCCGAGCGGCCCATCTTCTCGAGGCCGGCCTTGGCGGCCAGTGCGGGGGTCTTGGCGAGGAAGGCGTACTCGTCGCCGATCTGGCCGTAGCCGACGATCGTGCCCATGACTTCCTTGCCGTTGACCTCGGCCCAGTCCTCTGAGGCCAGGACCAGTGCGCCGGCACCGTCGTTGACGCCCGGTGCGTTGCCGGCAGTGTGGGTCGCGGTCTCGTCGCCGATCGCACGCAGCTTGGCCAGGCTCTCCTGCGTGGCATCGGGCCGGATCGCCTCGTCTGAGTCGACGATGGTCTCGCCCTTTCGTCCCTTGACGGTCACCGGCACGATCTCCTCGGCCAGGACGCCGTCTTCCTGGGCACGCGCGGCGTACTCGTGGGAGCGGGCGGCGAAGCGGTCCATCTCGTCGCGCTCGACGCCGAGGTGGTTGGAGACCTCGCTGGCCTCGTTGATCATCTGGAGGTGGGTGAAGGGGTTGGTCAGACCGTCATGGGTCATCGAGTCGACCGACTTCGTATCGCCCATCCGGTAACCGAAACGGGCGCCGGGCAGCAGGTAAGGCGCGTTGCTCATCGACTCCATGCCGCCGCCGACGCCGACCTCGACGTCTCCGGCGCGGACCGCGAGGTCGACCAGGGCGACAGCACGCATTCCCGAGGCACAGACCTTGTTGACCGTCTCGGAAGGCACTTCCTTCGGGATGCCGCCCTTGATCTGGGCCTGGCGCGAGGGAATCTGCCCCTGGCCTGCCTGGATCACCTGGCCGAAGCTGACCAGCTCGACTTCAGAGGGGCTGACCCCGGCCCGCTGCAGGGCGCCGGCGATCGCCACGCCTCCGAGTTCGGTCGCGTCAACCGGTGCGAGGCCGCCGCCCATCTTGCCGAAGGCCGTACGAGCGGAGGAGAGGATCACTGTGCGGGGCATCTGCCGCCTTTCATAGGTGGGTCGATTGAAGAACATGCTCAAGATAGCGACCGGAGGCGGGGCCGGGCTATCTAGACTGCGGCCAATGAAGGCCTACTCAAGCGATGTTGCCCTGTCCGAACTCGACGCCGACCTCGTCGCGGTCGGCCTTTTCGAAGGTGAAGAGCTGAGCGAGCCGCTCGGCAGCACGCCGGGCGCGGACGACGCATCTTCCGAGTTCAAGGCCTCGGTCACGGTCTATCCCGGCAAGCCGGAGCGCATGGCGATCGTCGGTCTCGGCGCGAAGGAAGATTTCACCGCGGAGCGGGCGCGCGTCGCGGGGGCGGTCGCGCACTCGGCTCTGAAGAAGGCCAAGGGCGAGGCTCTGGGCTGGATGCTGCCCGACGCCGGAGACGGAGGGCCCGGGCCCGGCCCGATCGCCGCAGCGCTGGTCGAAGGGGCGGCCTTCGCATCGTTCAGCTTCGACCGCTTCAAGAGCGGCTCCGACGGCGAAGAGGCGGCGCCCGAGCTGAAGGCGGTCGAGGTCTCGGCTTCGGCCGACATCGCCGAGGCGGTCAGGATCGCGGAGGCGATCGGCAACGCCGGCAACCGGGCCAGATACCTGCAGAGCCTTCCCGCCAACGTCGCCACGCCCGAGTACCTGGCTGGCCGGGCGCGCGAGATCGGCGGCAAGTTCGACTCGCTCGAGGTCGAGGTGCTGGACCGGGCCGGCATCGTCGCCGCCGGAATGGGCGGGCTCGAGGCGGTGGCCAAAGGCGGAGAGGACGTCGAACCGCGGCTGATCACCTTGAAGTACACAGGCCGCGGCAGCGGCGAGAAGCTCGGCCTGGTCGGCAAGTCGGTGACCTTCGACACCGGCGGCATCTCGATCAAGCCTTCGGCCGGCATGCACGAGATGAAGATGGACATGTCGGGAGGGGCGGCGGTGCTGGAGGCGGTCGCCGCCATAGCCGAGCTGGAGATCCCGCTCGACCTGATCGCCGTCCTCCCGGCTACCGAGAACGTGCCCTCCGGCACCGCACTGAAGCCCGGCGACATCATCACCCAGCTGAACGGCAAGACGGTCGAGGTCACCAATACCGACGCTGAGGGGCGGCTGATCCTCGCCGACGCGCTGGTCCACTGTGCGCGCGAGGGCGCCGACCGCATGGTCGACCTCGCAACGCTGACCGGTGCCGTGCTGATCGGCCTCGGCTCGACCTACGCCGCGCTGCTCTCCAACGACGACGATCTCGCCGCCGCCGTCAGTGCCGCCGGCGAGGCCTCGGGCGAGCTGGTCTGGCGGCTGCCGCTCCACGACGAGTACAAGGACCTGACAAAAGGCGAGATCACCGACCTGGTCAACGCCTCGGCCCAGCGCAAGGCCGGCACGATCTACGCGGCCTCGTTCCTCGAGGAGTTCACAGAAGGCCGGCCGTGGGCCCACCTCGACATCGCCGGCACCGCGTGGGACACCGGCCGCGAGTACTGGGGCAAGGGCCCGACCGGCTTCGGCGTCCACCTGCTCGTCGCGCTGGCCAGGGACCTGGCCGGCAGCTGAACCCGGATCGCGCCCGGGCCACGGTCAGCCCGCTTCGCCACCGGGCCGTCGTGGGCCAGCGCTTGCTGGCCCCGTCCGGTCAGGATCTTCCCCGGGTATCCGGTGACGATCCTGACCAGAAGCCAGATGGGGCGGAAGCCGACCGAGGGCCGGCGACTCTAGGATTCGGCGCATGAACTTCGACCTGACCGACGAACAGCGCCTGATCCGAGACACCGTCCGCGACTTCGCCCGAAACGAAGTGGCCCCGGTCGCCGAGGAGCTCGACCGCACCAAGTCCTTCCCCTACGAGATCGTCGCCAAGATGGCCGACCTCGGCCTGATGAGCATCCCGTTCTCCGAGGAGTACGGCGGAGGGGGAGGCGACATCCTCTCCTACGCGATGGCGGTCGAAGAACTGGCCCGGATCGACTCGTCGGTCGGGATCACGCTCGCCGCCCACACGTCGCTCGGCACCTCGCCGATCTACAACTGGGGCACCGAAGAGCAGAAGCAGCAGTGGCTGCCCGACCTCTGCGCCGGCCGCAGGCTGGCCGCCTTCGGCCTGACCGAGCCCGAGGCCGGCTCAGACGCCGGCAATACGAAGACCCGGGCGGTGCTCGACGAAGGCGAGTGGGTCGTAAACGGCGCCAAGCAGTTCATCACCAACTCGGGAACCGACATCTCCGGCTGCGTGACGATCACCGCAGTCACCGGGCAGGACGATCGCGGCCGCCCGGAGATCTCCAACATCATCGTTCCCAACGGGACCGAGGGCTACGTGATCGGCGAGCCGTACCGCAAGATGGGCTGGAACGCTTCTGACACACGGCCGCTCACGTTCGAGGACGCCCGGGTGCCCGAGGGCAACCTGCTCGGGCCTCGCGGAGAAGGCTTCAAACAGTTCCTGCAGATCCTCGACGGTGGCCGGATCTCGGTCGCCGCCATGGGCGTGGGCCTGGCCCAGGGCGCGCTGGACGAAGCGCTGAAGTACGCCAAGGAGCGCCAGGCCTTCGGCAAGTCGATCTCCAAGTTCCAGGCGATCCAGGCCAAGATCGCCGACATCTCGGCGCAAATCGAAGCGGCCCGGCTGCTGACCTACCGGGCGGCGGCCGAGAAGGACCTTGGCGAGAACTTCAGCCTGACCGCGGCCCAGGCCAAGCTGATAACCGGCCGCCTCGCCGTGCGTGCCGCCGAGGAGGCGGTCCAGATACACGGCGGATACGGCTACATCGAGGAGTACCCCGTCTGCCGCTTCTACCGCGACGCAAAGATCCTGACCATCGGCGAAGGCACCGACGAAGTCCAGCAGATGGTCATCGCCCGGGCCCTCGGCTGCTGAGCCCGACGCTCAGGCGGGCGCCTTCGAGGTGACGCTGCCTTCGGGGCGGTCGGCGATCTCGGCCGCTCGGCCCACCGACTCGGGGATGCCGTAGTACTCGAGGAGCTGCAGCTCCTGCTCCCGGTTCAGCGGCATCGACGGATCGACCGCCGGAGCGTTGCGGATCACCTCGCGCTCGTGGGGGACCCAGACCTTGCCCGCCGCGGCGGCGCATTCGCGCACCGAAACCGGCACGGTCTTGCCGAAGCGGCCGAGCTTGGCCAGCACCCAGGCCGGCTCGCCGGTCTCGCTGTCGACGAACAGACCTTCGACCTTGGCTACGCCCTGGCCGCTGATCTCGTCGAGCTGGTAGCCCTCCCAGGCCTTGACGTCCTCGAGGCCCGGCTGTACCTGTGCGGCGGCCGGCTCGTCCGCCGGGGCCGTGGTCTTCTCACCTTCTTCTTCAGCCATCCAACTCTCCTTCCAGTAGTTCGGCGGCGGCCGAGGCGGGATCGAGTTCCCGGCTCACCACCCGGTCGAGCAGCGCGGCCACGGCGGGATCATCGCCGATCGCGGCCTCGAGGCGGCGTCGCAGCCTCGCCGTGGCGATTCCGAGGACCTCGCTGCGAAGGTTCCGGGCCCTGCGCTCGGCGAGCGTTCCGGCGCCCTCGATGAAGACGCGGTGCTCGGCGATCTTCGCTGCGAGTTCGCCGATGCCCTCCCCCCTGGCCGCCTCGGTCCTGAGGATCGGCACACGCCAGTCGCCCGGCTCGTGGGCGAGCGAAAGCGCCCCGCGCACCTCGCGGATCATCGTGTCGGTCATCGGGTGGTCGGCCTTGTTGACGACGATCACGTCGGGGATCTCCATGACGCCGGCCTTCAGCGCCTGGATCGAGTCACCGGAGCCGGGCATCAGGGCCAGCACGATGGTGTCAGCGTGGTCGACGATGTCGATCTCTCCCTGGCCGACGCCGACGGTCTCGACGAGAACGTCGTCCTTGCCCGAGGCGTCCATGACGAGCGCCGCCTGGAGCGCCGCCTCCGAGAGGCCGCCGAGCGCGCCGCGGGAGGCCATCGAGCGGATGAATACGCCTTTGTCGAGGAAGTGGTCGCTGAGCCGGATCCTGTCGCCGAGCAGGGCGCCCTGGGTGAAAGGGCTCGAAGGGTCGATCGAAAGCACCGCGACCTGGCGGTCCTCCTTGCGCAGTTCCTTCGTCAGCGCCCCGATCAGAGTGCTCTTGCCGACCCCGGGCGGGCCGGTGAAGCCGACGATTCGCGCCCGGCCGGTGAGCGGGAAGATCTCCCGGACCAGGTCCCAGCCGGCGGGGTCGTCGGACTCGATCAGCGTGATCGCCCGCGCCAGCGCGCGCTTGTCGCCCGCCACCAGGCGTTCGGCGAGGGAAGAAAGCGCAGGCGTCGGCTCGGTCGTCGATTCCGTCATCTCGGGCCAGTCTAGAACCTGATCCGGCAGCCCACGAATCCGGGCGGGCAATAGTCTCAGGGTCGTCTTGAGGCACTCGATCGACTTCTTCTACCGGCACCGCATGCTGACGCCGAAGTACGCGCGGCTCTTCCTTCGCTACCTGCGCCGGAGGCTGTTCACGCCGACCGGCTGGAGATGGAAGACGGACGGCCCGGTGTTCTTCGGGCGCAACCTGCAGCTTCAGACCGGGAAGGACGCGTCGATCAGCTTCGGCCGCTTCGTCTGGATCGGCGACGGTACGAAGATCCGCTGCCACGAGGGCCTGGTCGAGATCGGGCCGAAGACGGTGATGGGCCAGGAATGCACGATCTCCGCCTACCGGCACGTGAGGATCGGGGCCGAATGCGTAATCGCCGACCGCACGATGTTCATCGACTTCGACCACGGCGTGGTCGAGACCGAGCGCGCGATCCGGCACCAGGGCATATACATGAAGGACGTGCGCGTCGGCTCGAACGTCTGGATCGGCTACGGCGCCTGCATCCTGCGCGGCGTATCGGTCGGCGACAACTCGATCATCGGCACCAACGCTGTCGTGACAAGGGACGTTCCGGCCAACGCGGTCGTCGGCGGCGTGCCGGCCCGCGTCCTGCGGATGCGCGACCGCCCCGAACACCTGACCTGGCCCGACCCGGTCGAGCCGGACCCCTCCGAGCCGGGAGTCCTCGACATCCCCTGACCCCGGCCGAGCATGTCGTAGTCTCGCCAGATGGCTCTCAGCCTGGACAACGTCGGCATCGTCGTGGAGGATCTCGCCCCGGCGATCGAGTTCTTCGGCGAGCTCGGTCTCGAGCTCGAAGGCAAAGGCATGGTCGAGGGCGAGTGGGCCGGAAGCGTCACCGGGCTCGGCGACCAGCGCGTGGAGATCGCCATGATGCGTACGCCGGACGGCCACGGCCGGATCGAGCTCTCGCGCTTCCTCGAACCGGACGTCGTCGCAGACCACCGCCGCGCACCGGTCAACTCCCTGGGCTACCTGCGCGTCATGTTCGCGGTCGATGACATCGACGAAACCCTCAGCCGGCTGCAGAGGCGCGGCGCGCAGCTCGTCAGCAGCGAAGTGGTCCGGTACGAGGGCTCCTACCGGCTCTGCTACATCCGCGGCCCCGAAGGACTGCTAATCGGCCTCGCCCAGCAGCTCTGACAGAGCCCGAACAGTGTTGCCTGGACGCAGGAGGTGGCCGGCAGGGGTCGCTGCGCCTACCCCGCCAACCCATACAGCGACCCCTGCCGGCCACCTCCTGGCCCGGGTTCTCATCGAGCCGGTAACCCCGGCACCAGGTCGGGCTCGGTGTCGACGGCGGCGTCCCGGCGATGGGGGCGGCAGGGGGAGGGTCGAGTTGGGATGGCGGGGTAGGCGGGAGACCCTCCCCCTGCCGCCCCCATGACCGCTGACTGTCGGTTTGCGCAGCTACGAGGGGTCGGCTACTGCGGTGACTTCGCCGTAGAGGGCGAGCGTCTGGCGGGCGACATCGGCCCAGTCAAAGAGGCGGATGTGGGAGAGGCCCTCTTCGACCATCTGCCGGCTCAGCGCCTCGTCGCCGAGGACCTGGATCGCGGCCTCGGCCAGGTGCTCGGGGTCGCTGGCGCGGAACCTCAATCCGGCGCCCTCGACCGGTACGACTTCCCGCAGGCCGCCGGTGTCGGCGGCGATGCAGGGGCATTCCGAGGCCATCGCCTCGAGCGCGACCAGGCCGAACGGCTCGTAGATCGAAGGGACGACGGTGAGGTCGGAGATCCGGTAGAGCGAGTGCAGCACGTCGTCGCCTATCCAGCCGAGGAACGTGCCGTGGTCCATCAGTCCGAGGTCTTCGGCCTGCTTGTGGAGTTCGGCCTCGTGGGTACCGGAGCCGGCAACGAGGAAGCGAGTATCCGGGACCTGGCGGATCACTTCTGGCATCGCCTCGAGGGCCAGCTGGAAGCCCTTCTCGTAGACGAGGCGGCCGATCAGAAGGACGAGGTTCTCCTCCGGCCCGGCGAACTCGGCCCGCAGCCTGGCCAGGGCCTCGGGATCCTCGGGCGGCATGTCGCCGGGATCGATCCCGTTGGGTATGACCGTCACCTTCTCCGGCTCGATCGCGAAGATCTCGCCGATCTGCTCCTTCATGAAGAGCGAGCAGGCGATGACCCGGTCGGAGCGGTTGGAGATCCACTTCTCGACCCCGTGGATGTGGGCCTGGGGGTGCTTCTCGACCCAGCCCTGGTGGCGTCCGAACTCGGTCGCGTGGATCGTGGTCACCAGCGGAGTGCCGTAGCGGCGGGCGAGGTGGTCACAGGCCGAGGCGACGAGCCAGTCGTGGCCGTGCACGAGGTCGAAGTCGTAGCGGTCACCGAGCTCGACCCCGGCGGCCAGCATGTCGGAATTCATTCGCTCGACCCAGGTCACGAACTGGGCCAGGTCGGTCGGGCGCTCGGGCTCGACGATCCGGTGGATCTGGACGCCGGCCGTCTCTTCTTCGATCGTCGCCTGCTCGCCACCGCGGGTCAGCACGTGCACCTCGACGCCGAGCTCGACCAGCGCCTCGGAGAGCTTCCTCACGTGACGGGCCAGGCCGCCTTCGATCAGCGGCGGGTACTCCCAGGAGACGATCAGGATTCGGTTCATGGTTCGTTGGCGGCGGCTCAGGGAACCTTCAGCGGCGCCAGGGACAGGTCCGGTGCCAGCGAGCGCAGCTTCGGTTCCACGGATGCGGCGCCTGCGGAGTCTATGGCCTCGAAGGCCAGCGCCGCGTGGTCGACCGCGCGCTCGAAGGCGTAGTCACCGGCCTCCCCCCTCCCGTCGAGGAAGGCCCAATCGCTGGACTGGACGGCCAGGAGCTCGCGTGCCGCGCGCTCCGCCCGGTCCCTTGCGAGCCCGGCGGCGACGGCCCGGTTGACGGCCAGCTCGAGGCTGCGCGCGCCGGTCGCCAGGTCGGCGACGGCGGGGCAGTCCCAGGTGCGCAGGTCCTTGCCTTCGCCCCACGTCGACAGCCCGAGAGTGGCCTCGCGGGGGTCCGACCCCTCCCCGGCCGCGATTCGCGCGGCGGCGTCGCCGAGCGTGGTCAGCCGGATCCCACGCTCTGCGGCCCCGGCCAGAACCGCTTCGAGCCAGACCGGCCCCTCGGCCCACCAGTGGCCGAGCAGCTCGCAGTCGCAGGCGAAGACCATGAGCCCGGGCGATCCGGTGCGTCCGCGATAGCCGTCGAACCTCGCGGACGCGGCGTCGAGGAACTCGGCTGCGTGTCGCCGGGCCATCCCGAGCGCAGCTTCCCGGTCGTAGGGCCCGCCGTCGATGCGGAACATCCTGACCCCATTCATCGACAGCGCGTGGAAGTCGAGGTAGCCGGGCCAGGACGGGTATCCGTCCATGTCCCAGAGCCATGAGACGGCAGGCCAGTCGATCGTGAACGCCACCGGCCCGGCTTCGGTCAGGACCGGCGCCAGTGCCTCGTCTCCGTTCTCGAAGCGACTCTGGTCGGTGCAGAACCACTCGACCCCGTGGCGTGCGAGCGCGTGCTCGAGCCGCGGTTCGTACGCGCATTCGGGCAGCCAGAAGCCGCCGGTCCAGCCGAAGCGGCGACGGTGGGAGGCGATGCCGGTACCGACCTGGAGGTCCACCCCGCGCTCGCTGGCCAGCATCGGAAGCACGGCGTGCGTGGCACTCGAGGCCATCAGCTCCACTCCGCGCTCCTTCGAAGCCGCTGCGAAGGCTGCGAGCAGGTCGCCTCCGAGCGAATCGAGCAGTTCGAGGGACGCCGAGTACCGGTCACGCCCCGCGGCGGCGGCGCTCCTGAAGCGCGGCTCGCTGGACTCGACGTCCTTCGACGCAGCGCCGAGGCGGTTCTCGGTGAGAAACGCCCTGAGCCGCTCGTGCACCCCGGGCGCTTCGAGCTGGTCGGCCAGCACCGGCGTCACCGTGACGGTGATGTCGCGGGCGGTGTCGAGCACCGGGAGGTGAAGATGCACGACGGCGTCGAACAGCCACTCCTCGCCGAAGGGGTAGGTGCCGAAGCCCTCGACGTAGGGCATGTGCGAGTGGAGGACGATCGCGAGGTCACCGGCCCGTTCAGACATGGCAGACGGCGATGAAATCCAGTGCGCTTTCGAGGTTGTTGGTGCTGAGCCGGAAGTCTGAGGTCGAGATCGCCGGCGTGAAACGGTCGTAGAACGGCTTGCTCAGGCCGAGGGCCTTGTGCACCCGGTCCCAGCCGAGCGAGAGGGCGAGGTCGTGCCAGCGCAGCATCCGGGCATGGGAGAGCCCGAGTACCTCCACCCGCGAGAAGTGGGGTTCGAGCAGCGCGCGGTACTCCTCGAGCCGGTACTCCCTGACGTGCCACGGGTTGTCCGACTTCTCGGCGCCGGGCGGTGCGAGGGTCAGCAGGTTCGGGGTCGAAACGTAGGAGACGGGCGCCAGGCGTGCGAAGCCGGCGAGCAGCGGTCCGGGGTCGGCGATGTGCTCGATCGTCTGGAGGAAAACGACGGCGTCACGCGGTTCGTCGAAGCTCTCGACGAGTTCGCGGCGGAAGCTCAGGTTGCCGCCCTCGTACTTGGCCTGCGCGTGGGCGAAGGCCTCGGGGTTGGCGTCGACTCCGATCACGTCGGCCGCAGTCCGGGCCAGGACCGACGAACCGTAACCCTCGCCGCAGGCGAGATCGACGACGCGCAAACCCGCCACCCGCGTGGCGATCCACTCGTAGACGACGAGGTGGCGGCGGTACCAGTAGTTCTCTTCGGGGACGTCGGGAAGCGTGCGCTCGCCGGTCAGCTCAAGTGGCGGCACGCCCTCCGGCTGGTCGCTCTGTACGTACGTATCGGTCAACGACGGCGATTCTTCCCTATCTTTCGCCCTCGTGCCCGCTTCCCCGACCGCTACGCATGAGCACATCAAGGACGTCAACACCCGCTACCACGACGCGGCGGCGGTCTCCTACGACAGCAAGTGGGGTATCGACTTCGGTCCGGTCGGCCAGGAACAGGTTGTAGCGAAGGTCCGCAAGGCGCTCGGATCGGACACGATCCCCGCATTCGGCGACGCGCTCGAGATCGGCGCCGGAACCGGCTACTTCTCGCTCAACCTCGCCAGCCGGGGTCTGATCGGCAACCTGACCGCCACCGACATCTCGCCCGGCATGCTCGCATCGCTGGAGACAACGGCCGTGGACCTCGGGGTCCCCGTGACCACCATGGTGACCGAAGCCGAGATCCTGCCCTTCGAGGACGAGAGCTTCGACGTGGTGCTCGGTCACGCGGTCCTCCACCACATCCCCGACCTCGACCGGGCCTTCTCCGAATTCTTCCGAGTGCTCAGGCCCGGCGGGTCGATCGTCTTCTGCGGGGAGCCCTCCCGATACGGCGACCGGCTTGCCGCCGTGCCGAAGCTGACCGGCTCGGCCCTTGCCCCGGTCTGGCGACGGCTGCTCGGTGCCGAGCGGCTCACGCACAGTGCCGAGCAACTCCACGAAGACGAACACTGCCTCGAACCCGAGGTCGACGTCCACGCCTTCGTTCCTGCCGACCTGAGGGCTATCCCTCCCAGGGCCGGCTTCGAGCAGACCGTTGTGAACGGAGAGGAGCTGGTCGCCAACGTCTGGGGCTGGGGAATGCGCTCGCTGGAATCGAGCGCGGTGCCCGAGTCGGTGCCGGAGCGCTGGCGCACCTTCGCCTTCCGCAGCTACATGGCGCTCCAGAAAGTGGACGTCAGGCTGCTGGAGCCGCGGCTGCCGGCCGAGCTCTTCTACAACCTGCTTTTGTCCGCCCGCAGACCGGCGTAGGCTTACCACCGTATGGTGAGCCCCCGTCCATGAGCGTCGAGCGGATGAAAGCGCTGGTCATCGGTGCCGGAGAAGTCGGCACCAACGTCGCCCGCACCCTGAGCGCTGACGGGCACGAGGTGACGGTGATCGAAACTGACCCGGTCCGCTGCGAACAGGCCCGCGACGAGCTCGACGCGCTCGTGGTCGAAGGCAACGGCGCCAGCCCCAGGGTGCTGAGGGAACAGAACTGCCAGTCGGTCGACCTGCTGGCCGCGGTGACCGCGATCGACGAGGTAAACATCGCAGCGGCCGCGGCGGCCCACCAGCTGATGGTCAAGACCACGGTCGCCCGCGTACGCGACCCCGACTTCTTCGGCCGCGACGGCGCCTTCGCGAAGCAGCTGCTCGGAATCGACTTCGTGATCGACCCCGACCGGGCCGCTGCGGCCGACATCGCCGCAGCGGTGAAGCTGCCCGGGGCCGTCTCCGTCGAGTACTTCGGCGAAGGCAGCCTCGCCCTCGCCGAGGTGATCGTCACCGACAGCTCGCCGCTGGCGGGAATACCGCTGAGCGAGCGCGACAGACCGCACCCGGCCTTCATCGTCGGCATTGCCCATGCGGGTGAAGCGACGCTGACCAGGCCCGAGATGGTACCCCAGCCCGGTGACCACCTTCTGGTCACCTGCCCCAGCGAATACGTGCGCAGCACCGTCGCCCACCTGGCCGGCCACGTCGAGGAGGTCAGGCGCTGCGTGATTTTCGGCGGCGGCAAGATCGGCCTCCAGCTCGCCCGGCACCTCGGGGAGGCGAAGATCGACACGACCGTGCTCGAGCGCGACGAGAACCGCGCCAGAGTGCTGGCCGAGAGGCTTCCCGGCATCACCGTGCTCCACGACGAGGGAGTGAGCCAGGAGGCACAGAGTTCGGCCGGAGTGGACGAAGCCGACGCTTTCGTCGCCTGCGCCGGGGACGATCGCGCCAACCTGCTCGCGGCGATCAACGGCAAGCGCCTCGGCGCCCGCATGTGCCTGGCCACGGTGTCACGGGAGGAGTTCACTCCGCTGGTCGACGCGCTGGCGATCGACGCCGCGTTCTCCCCGAGACTGATCGCTGCCGAGGCGATCCTCAAGTTCGTCCACACGAAGAGCGTCAAAGGCATCCACCTCCACCGGACGGGTTTCGAGGCGATGGAGCTCGAAGTCCGGCCCGGCGCTCCGCTCGTCGGGACGGCGATCGGCGAGACCCACGGACTGCTCAGGCACTGTCGCGTCGGCGCCATCCTCAGCGAAGGCGAAGTCTCGATCCCGAAACGGGGATCACAGATCGGAGTCGGTGACCGGCTGCTCATGCTCGGACCCTTCGGAACGATGAACGAGGTGGAGCAGGCTTTCGCGGGAGACGGTTGAGCACGCCCGCGACGATGCGTGTCTCACCGCTGATCGGGCTGACGCTCGGCGGCACCTTCACCGCCAGCGGGCTGGCGATGCTCGTCTGCGCCGTGGTCGGTTTCGCCGGCGGCGAGGCAGGACCGGCCTTCGCGATCCCCGGCACGGTCACGACGCTGCTGGGCCTCGTGCTGCTGAGGACGGGACTCGATCCCGACCGGCGCAGCATCACGGTGACGCCGGTCGGCGGCCTGCTCGCCGTAACGATGGCCTGGACGCTCGCTTCGGCCACCGGCGTCGCGCCACTGCTGGCGTCGGGTGCATTCGACTCGCCGCTCGACGCCTTTTTCGAATCGGTCAGCGGCTTCACCACTACCGGCGCGACGCTGCTCGGCAATATCGAGGCACAGCCCGACGCGGTGCTGGTCTGGCGCAGCCTGATGCAGTGGCTCGGAGGGATCGGGATCGTCGTGCTCGTGGTCGCGATCGCGCCGATCAGCGGTCCGGGCATTCAGAAGGCCTTCTACGCCGAGACCTCGAGCGTCGCCAGCGACCGCCTGACCCCGCGGATCATCGACACGGCGAAGATCATCGCCGGCATCTATCTCGTGCTCTCGATCGCGGCGGGGCTCGCCTACCTGGTCGCCGGGATGGGCCCGTTCGACGCGATCAATCATTCGATGACGACGATCGCCACCGGCGGATTCTCGACCCGGGACGCCTCGATCGGCGCCTTTGACTCCGACGCCATCGAGATGGTCGCGGTCGCGGGCATGGTCATCGGCGGTGTCAACTTCGCCTTCTACTGGCGGGCGATCCGGGGAAAGGGACTGCGACCGCAGTCTTCGGAAGTACTCGGCTTTCTCGGGATCCTCGCGTTCATCTCGGCGGCCGTCGGCGTGAGCCTGTGGTTTTCAGGCGAAGCCGCCGGGTTCGGGCGGACCGTGCTCGACTCGGTCTTCAGCGTCACGACCGTGATAACCACGACCGGCTATACGACCGCCGACTTCGACGAATGGAACTCCTTCGCCCGCTCGACCATCCTGCTGAGCATGTTCATCGGCGCCTGTGCCGGCTCTACCGCCGGTGGGATCAAGGTGATCCGGGTGATGCTGCTGGGCAAGGCGGCCATGCAGGAGCTGCAGCGCCAGACCCGGCCCAACGCGGTCCGTGTGCTGAGGATCGGAACCCACGTCTACCGCGAGGAAGTCAGGCGCGCGGTGCTCGGCTTCTTCCTGATCTACATCGGTGTCTACGTTTTCGGGGTGCTGGCGATGGCTGCTGGTGGGCTCGACCCGCTGACCGCGTTCAGCGCGGCCTCGGCCTCGCTGAACATGGTCGGGCCGGGGATCGGAGAGATCGGCGCGCTCCAGACCTACGAGGCCCTCTCGGGCTTCAATCGCGCGGTTGCCTGCGTGCTGATGATCGCCGGGAGGCTCGAGGTCTTCACCGTGGTCGCCCTGCTGGCGGCGGCCTGGGACCGCTTCCGGGAAGTCAGGCTGGGCGCCTGACCCTGAACAGCTTCACCGGCTTGCTGAGCCCCTTGAAGCGGTGCTCGCCGGCGCTCGAGAGCGCGAAGCCCTCGCCGGCCGCCTCGACCGCGCGTGCTTCGGCCAGGACGCTGTAGGGCCGGGCCACTGCGGTGATCCGGCTGGCCAGGTTCACGGTGTGGCCGAACCAGTCGCCTCCCTGCGGGATCGCATCGCCCCTGGCCACGCCGACCCGAAGGGCCGGCAGCTCAGCGCCCGCCTCCCGGCCGACCTCGATGAAGCGCAGTGCCGCGTCGAGCAGCGCAGCACCATCCTCGGAAACGAGCATCGCCGCGTCACCGATCAGCTTCACCAGCCTGACCTCGGGGTTGGTGACCTCGATCGCGACCGATTCGAGCAGCTTGGCAACGGTTCCGAGCCTTTCGAGTTCGCTGCGCTCGCCGAGCCGCGTGAAGCCGACCAGGTCGGCGAAGCAGATCGAAACCTCGATCGGCTTGACCCTGCCGAAACTCCCGGGTTCGGCAGCAGCGATGACCTCGTTTCGCATCTGGTCGACGAAGTGGAGCTTCAGGGCGTAGGAGACAGCCTGCTCGCCGAGCGGAAGCAGCTCCTCGGCGGCCTCGCGCAGCGCCATCGCCGCCTCGAACTCGTCGGCCTCGGGATCGATCAGGCCGCTGGCCGCGATCTCGCGGTGGGCCTCGGCGATCCTCGAGGCCGCGCTGCCGACCACGCGCGTCACCTCGAAAATCTTGTCCGGGGGGATGCCGGCCGACTCGAGGCGCTTCAGCCGGATCGCGGCGGCGACGTCGGCATCGTCGAAGGTCCGCTGGTCCGGGTCGGGCCGGGGGAAGCCGAGCGCCGCGATCAGCCTGAGGAAGTCCTCCAGCTCCAGACCCGTCTCGGCGACTATCTCGCGTGGCGTGTACCGGTTGCGGTCGACACCGAGCACGAGGTCGACCGGTACCAGCGCAAGCCGGTCGGCGGCCGCCTCAGCCTTCAGCTGCTCAAGGCTCACACCGGCCTCGAGCAGCCATTCCAGCAGCCTGATCCGGGCCGGGCGACCGGACTCCCCGACCCCGGCCAGCAGCCCTTCGACCTCGAAGTCGATCTGTTCAGGCAAAGGCCACCGATCCTCCCCTCCGTGGGTCTCCGCCACCTGCGAGCGATCCGGTAGCCGGGTCCCTCGCCACCACCTGGACGCCACCGAAGAACAGGTTTCGCTCGCTCCAGCGCACGACCTCACCCGCCGATTCGAGCGAATCGAGCGCCGCCGCGTCGATTCCCGGTTCGGCCTGCAGCACGCCGGCCTCGAGATGGATGCGCGGCGCATCGACAGCTGCCTGCGGATCCATGCGGCCGGCGATCAGGTTGACCGTGGTCTGCAGCACCGCTGACCGGATCCGGTTCGAGCCGGCGCTGCCGAGCCCTGCGACGACTTCCCCTCCCTCGAGCAGCAGGGTCGGCGCCATCATCGAGCTGATGCGCGAGCCGGGTCGCGAGCGGTGGAAGCCGAGCGGGTTGAGGTCCTCTTCGCCGAGCATGTTGTTGAGGTGCACTCCGGTGCCGGGCACGACCATGCCGGAGCCGGTCCCGTTCGAGCAGGTCACCGACGCGCAGAGCCCGTCGCCGTCCATGGCCGCCAGATGCGTGGTCGAACCGAGACGGTCGTCGACCGACAGTGCCCTGGCCACCGTGGCCTCGTCGAGGAATTCGGCCGCGAAGCCCTCGACCTCCAGCGACTCGGTGAAGCCGCCGGCGCGGGCGCGGTTGGCCGCGGCCATCGCATGCGCGATCTCCATCGTGCCCGACCCTCCCATCATCTCGAGCAGGGCCAGGCTGTAGGCGATCAGCAGCCCGCCCGCCGACGGCGGAGGGTTGCTGAGCACATCGTGGCCTCCGAATCCGGCGGCGACCGGTTCGCGCTCGATCGCTTCGTAGGAGCCGAGATCGGTCGCCGAGAGCAGGCCCCCGCGCGAGCAGACGAACTCCTCGAGTGCCGCGGCGACTCCGCCGCCATAGACCGAGCGGCTGCCTTCGGCGGCGAAGCGCTCTATGGCCAGCGCCAGGTCCGGGTAACGGAAGACCTCGCCCTCGCCGAGGATGTGTCCTTCAGGTGCGTAGATCTCCCGGGCCGCAGGCGTCGCGGTGTAGATCGGCTCGAGGATCCTCAGCACGTAGGCCTGCTGCCGGTTCAGCGGCGCGCCGTCCCTGGCCAGTTTCACGGCCGGCCCGATCAGGTCGCCGATCGGTGCCGAGCCGAAGCGTTCGAGCGCGAGCGAAAGCCCGGCGGCCGTACCGGGCACCGCACAGGACGCGGCACCGACGTTGAAGATCTGGGTCGTCTTGGGGTCGAAGTGGACGGGCACGGGCTTCAGTTCGTCACCGAGTTCGTGGCCGCCGAGGCCGGGGGCGGCGACGAAGAAGTCGATGAGCGTGGCCGGCCGGCCGGGACCCTTGACGATCATGAAGCCGCCGGCGCCGAAACCGGTCAGCGCGCTCTCGACCGAAAACGAGGCGAGCACCGCGGCGACCGCGGCGTCGACGGCGTTGCCGCCTTCACGCAGGACGGTCGCGCCCGCCTCGGCGGTCAGTGGGTGTCCGGCGGCGACGACCCCGCGCGCAGACAAGGCTCAGGACAGGAACTCGGGGACGTCGCCCCCGCTCACCGCGGGCATCGAATCCCCGCCCGAGCGATCCCGCTCGTCCGCACGCGACCTGCCCGAGGCCGTGGTGCGTGGCTGCTCCGAGCGGCTGCGACCACCGGTCTTGGCGTCGAAGCGCGTCGCCACGACGGTGATCCAGACCTGGTCGTCCAGTTCCTCGTCGATGTTGGCGCCGAAGATGATGTTCGCGTCGGGGTGGGCGGCCTCCCCGACCGCGCGCGCGGCCTCGGACACCTCGATCAGCGAGAGGTCGGATCCCCCGGTCACCGAGAGCAGGATCGAACGCGCGCCGTCCATCGGGGTCTCGAGCAGCGGCGAGGAGATCGCCTTCTCGGCGGCGATCATCGCCCGGTCGGGCCCCGCCCCCATGCCGATCCCGAGCAGCGCCCTGCCCGCGTCGGACATGATCGAGCGCACGTCGGCGAAGTCGAGGTTGATTACCGAAGGCAGCGTGACGAGGTCGGAGATCCCCTGGACGCCCTGGCGCAGCACGTCGTCGGCGACCTGGAAGGCGTCGACCATCGGCGTCGACTGGTCGAGCACCTCGAGCAGCCGGTCGTTCGGGATCACGATCAGGGTGTCGACCTCGCCGGCAAGGGCCTCGATGCCCTGTTCGGCCTGTTTGGCGCGGCGGCTTCCTTCGAAGGTGAAAGGCTTGGTGATGATGCCGACGGTCAGCGCGCCGATGTCCCGGGCCAGCCTCGCGATGACCGGGGCCGCGCCGGTCCCGGTACCACCTCCGGCGCCGGCCGCGATGAAGACCATGTCGGAGCCCTTGAGCAGCCGCTTGATCCGGTCCTGCTCCTCGAAGGCGGCCCTGAAGCCGAGAGACGGGTCTGCGCCGGCCCCGAGGCCCTTGGTCTCCTCGCCGCCGATGTGCACGGTGAGCTCTGAAAGGCAGAGCTGCAGGGACTGGAGGTCGGTGTTGACCGCCATGAACTCGACTCCGGGGATCTGGGCCTCGATCATGCGGTTGATCGCGTTGACGCCACCGCCGCCGACCCCGATCACGCGGATGACCGGCGTGTGGGGAACGCCGACGCCTGAACCGCCGGATGAGTCCTGACGGCCGTAGCGCGGACCGTCGTCGGCTGCGCCCGGAGGCGTCTCGGAGAAGATCCGCCTGAGCCGGTCCTGCGGGTCCGGGGCGCCGGATCCTTCGGCCGCCGGCTGCGGGGGCTTCATCGGGGGGCGCTCCTCGCGGGCCGCGGCAGGCGGTGCGGGCCGGGCGGCCTCACGCTCGAGCGGGTCGCTGCGGCCAAACCTGCCGGCCGAGGCAGGATCGGGCCCGGAGAGGGCCGGTTCGCCGCCGGGAGCATCGTCGGTCCGGGGTTCGAGCCGGTGCTCGGCCGCCTCGTCCTGCTCCTCGTGGAAACTATCTTCGGCTTCTTTCGGATCGCCGGAGCCGGACTCCCCGGAGGTCGACCGGAACAGGTCCGCGAGCGGACCTTCGCGCATGCTTGCGCGCTTACGACGAGCCATCGCTCAGGACCTCCTTGGCAAGGTTTCGGTAGTACGAAGCCGCACGACTCTGCGTATCGTACTTCAGCACGCTGGATCCCCGCACCGGGGCTTCCGCGAACTTGACAGCCTTGCGAATCCGGGACTTGAAGACGAGGTCCCCGAAGGTCTCCTCCAGCATCGACACCGCTTCCCTCGCATGCAGGGTGCGCGAGTCGAACATGGTCGGCAGGATGCCGGCGATCTGGACGTCCGGATTGAGGTTCTCCTGAATCATGGTGAGGGTGTTCTGGAGCTGGACCAGCCCGCGCATCGACAGGTACTCGCACTGCACGGGGATGATCACCTTGTCCGACGCGGTGAGCGCGTTGATGGTGAGCAGGCCGAGGCTCGGCGGCGTGTCGATGCAGATGTAGTCGTAGTCGCCCTGGACTTCCTTCAATGCCTTCTCGAGCGAGCGCTCGCGGCCGATCTTCGTGCTCATCGCGATCTCGGCCCCGGCCAGGTCGAGCGAAGCGACGGCGATGTCGATTTCGCGATGGGCGATCACTTCGGAGATCGGCATGTCGTCGACCAGCACGTTGTACATGCTCTTCTCGACCTTGTCCGGGTCGATTCCCTGACTCATGGTCAGGTTGCCCTGGGGGTCGAGGTCGATGCAGAGAACGCGGTTGCCGAGTTCCGCCAGCGCCACCGCGAGGTTCAGCGTAGAGGTCGTCTTCGCGACGCCACCCTTCTGGTTGGCGAGGCTGATCACCTCGGCGTAGTCGACCGGGACCTCGGGCTCCTCGGTCTTCGGGCGATGCATGGTGCGCATGTCGGGACCGAGCAGATCGGCCGCTTTCAGCCGGATCTCGGTCTGCTCTGCGGCGGCCTCCTCCTCGACCTGTGCGAGCTCTTCCTCGACTGCCGGAGCGGGACCGGCCGGCTTCGCTTCAGCCGGCTCGACCGAAGGGGCCTCGGCCGCCGTAGCCGGCTGCGGGAGATCAGCGCTTTGCTGAGGGGCGCTGCCGGGCGGCGGGGCCGGAGGAGTCTCCGGAGCGGCTTCGGCACCGGTCGGAGCCGGGGCCGGCTGCTCAGCGGCCGGCGACTCGGGAGCCTGACCCGGGGCAACGGGTGTCGGGGCCGTCTCTTCGGCGGCGCTCTTCTCTTGCTCGTGCTTCCTGCGGCTCAGAATTCGCATTTGACGCGTTATTCGCATGATGGCCGTGTTTTCCTGCCATGCGGCTCTGCCGGGCGGCGAATTCCGGTTGAATGTCCTGATGCTCGACTATCTGGACAAGCGCCTGATCTTCGTGACGGGCAAGGGCGGCGTCGGAAAATCAACCGTGGCGATCGCCATGGGCATCCGTGCGGCGCTGGAGGGAAAGCGTACGATCGTGGTCGAGGTGGCTTCGACCGAAAACACCTCGCGCATCTTCCGGCAGGAGGAGGTCGGCTACAAGGAGGTCGAGGTGGCCAACGACCTGTGGGCGATATCGATCGACCCAGATGACTCGATGCGTGAATACGTGCTGCTGCAGCTCAAAGTCAAGGCAATGCGCGACCTGCTTTTCCGCAGTCGCATGTTCACCTACCTTGCCGATGCGACGCCCGGCCTGAACGAACTCGTGACGATCGGCAAGATCTGGGAGCTCGCCCAGCCCGACCGCAAGATCAAGCACGGCCGCCGCTACGACCTGGTGATCGTCGATTCACCGGCCACCGGCCACGGGATCAGCTTCCTCCAGACGCCGCGCACCTTCGCCAACATCGCCAAGGTCGGCCCGATGCACAACCAGGCGCGTGAGCTCGAGGCGATGATCACCGACCACAGGCTGACCGGCAGCGTGATCGTTTCCCTGCCCGAAGAGATGCCGGTGAACGAGACGGCGACCCTGGAGGGCGAGCTGACCGGCGACATCGGCGTCGCCGTCGACCGCGTGATCATGAACGCGCTCTACCCGGACCGCTTCCCGAAGAAGGACATGGCGAAGCTGAAGCCGCTGGCCGACAGCGACGATCCCGAGCTGCGCGCGGTCCAGCGGGCGGCGCTGACCCAGTCACGGCGCTCGGCCGCCCAGCAGGAGCAGTTCGACCGGCTGCGCCAGATGGTTTCGGCCCCGATAACGACGTTGCCGTTCGTCTTCGAGCCCGAGATCACGCTGAAGGCGGCCCGCACCCTGGCGGAAGGGCTCTCCTGATGCCTTCGGTAGAGACTGTGCTGGAAGACAGGGGAATCTGCATCTGCGCGGGTTCCGGCGGGGTCGGCAAGACGACCACGTCGGCTGCGATCGCGCTAGGCATGGCAGACCGCGGGCTCAAGGTCTGCGTGCTGACCATCGACCCGGCGAAGCGGCTGGCCGATTCGCTCGGACTCGAGGAGCTCGGCAACGAGGCATCGCGCGTCGACCCGGCGCTGCTCGCGGAGAACGGAGTGACGGGTGACGGCGAGCTGTGGGCGATGATGCTCGACGCCAAGGAGACCTTCGACAACCTGGTCGCCCGCCACGCCGAAGACGCAGAAGCCCGCGACCGTGTCCTCGACAACCGGATCTACCAGCAGATCTCGAGCGCGCTGGCCGGATCGCAGGAGTACATGGCGATGGAGAAGCTCTTCGAGCTCCACAGCGAAGGCCGCTTCGACCTGCTCGTGCTGGACACGCCGCCCAGCCGCAACGCGCTCGACTTCCTCGACGCCCCGATGCGAATGACCCAGTTCATCGAGGGCCGTTCGCTGCAGCTGTTCATCAGGCCGACCGGTTTCGCCGCCCGGGTCGCGACGCGTGGCACCGGTGTGGTCCTGTCGATCCTCAAGCGCATCGTCGGCTTCGACCTGCTCGCCGACCTGTCGGAGTTCTTCACCGCCTTCAGCGGGATGATCGACGGGTTCCAGGAGAGGGCCCACCGGGTCAACACGCTGCTGCGGGATGACGAGACTGCCTTCGTGATCGTCTGTGGACCCCAGTCCGAGCCGGTCGAAGAGGCGGTCTTCTTCCACTCGAAGCTGATCGAAGCCGACATGAATTTCGCCGGGGCCGTCGTCAACCGGGTCCGCTACCGGCTCGGCAGCAAGGTGCCGAAGCTCAGGGCCCTGGCCGCGAAGGTCGAAGCGGAGACCGGTGACGCCGATCTGGCCGATCGCGCGGCGCGCAACCTGATCGAATACGACATGCTGGCCCGGCGCGATGCCGAGAACATCGCCGGGCTGACGAAGAAGCTGGGCGGCGACCCGGTGATCCGGATTCCGTATCTCGACACCGACGTACACGACGTGGCCGGCCTGTGCGAGATCAACCGGTTCCTCTTCACCGACGAAGAGACCCGGGTCAAGCTGGCGACCGGCTGAACCGGGGCGGCGCGCTCAGCGTGCCGGGCGGCGGCGGTACTCGAGCTCGCCGACCGACCACTCGGTCGTATCGGGGCTCGGGAAGAGGCGCGGGTCGCGCGGCGGATGATCCTGTTCGCGCGCGCTCTGGCTGCGGCTGCGACCCGACGCGACCGAAGGCCATTCCATCGTGGCACCAGGTCTCGCTTCGCTGAGCCAGTCCTCGCGCAGGGTCGAGCCGATCTCGCTGGATGCCGAGACCGTGATCTCACCGGGGTCCGGAACCGGCTCGAGCAGCCGGGTCGAACCGCTCTCGGCCGTACTCCCGTTGTCGGCGGGTTGCGCCGGTTCGGCACCGATGCCGAGGGCAGCCTCGATCTCGGGCATCGGCTTGAGGGGCTCTGGTTCGAACGCCTCGGGCAGCGGTTCGGGCTCGAACTCGGGAACCGATCCGAACAGGGGGTCCACCCCTGCCTCCACTTGCGGACCGAAGTCTTTCGCGGCAGAGGGCCTGAGCAGATGCACCTCGGCTTCGCGCGGAGGCTCTGCCGGCGCACCGGCGTCCTCGTCCTGTTCCGTGGCGGCCACGTCCCACTCCGCGGTCGCGCCCATCTGGTCGGCGCTGACCTCTCCGCCGCGAAGCCCACCGGTGATCAGCGTCTCCTCGGCGGCCACGTTCAGCTTGGGGCCGAAGTTGCCGAGTACGGCCTCGCGCAGGATGTGGCGGGCCGAATCCTCGATCCAGGCGGCGAGGTAGGCAGAAGACTCGTTGCCGGCCATCATCGAGTCCTCGCCGTTGATCAGGCTGAGCTCGAGGTCCATGGCCGCCTCGATCCTGTCTCGCGCTTTCTGATCATCGGCTTCGCCGGTTATCAGTGCTGCCGCGCGGGCCGAAAGCGGAGCGTCGATCACGCCCTCGCCACCAAGGGCCGAGCGGATCGACAGCAGGTGGTCGCTGAGGGCATCGAGCGGGCGGCTGCGATCGCAGCCGAACTGGAAACGCTGCTCGGCGAATCCGAGCCGGTCGATCACGGGCGAGCCTTCGACGAAGCTGCGGATGAACTCCTCCAGCCGGGGAACCTCGGACTCGATCAGGAAGTAGCTGCCGGGGCGGTTCGGCGAAGCAGCCGTCTCGATGCGGCGCCACGAGTCGTCACCGACCGGGGCATACGCGTAAGGGCCCAGGCCGACGCTGCCTTCCTTGAACAGGCGCAGGGCCCTGACCAGGTTGCGCAGCGTGTCGAGCGCGGCCCGAGGACCGTCGGAAGTATCGGCCAGCGGAACCATCGCCAGGTAGGCCGGCTGCCATGCGCTTCGCTCGCTGCCTTCGCTCGAGGTCGCCTCGAGCGGAGCGTCGACCGAATCGGCCTGGACGATGCGGATGCCGCCGAACAGCTCGACCTCGTTGGGGGTCATCTCGAAGCCGGTCAGCGGCGCGATCAGCAGGTCGGCTTCATGGATGTCGCGCGCGGCGACTTCGAGCTTCGCCAGGGCCTGCTCGACCCGGCTCAGGTCGAGCGAGAACTCCGTCGTGCCCTCCCACAGTTCGCGGATGAAGATCTCGATCATCGACTCGGCGCGCCGGTCGGGATCGGAGGCCACCGGCAGGCCGCGGGACTCGAGGAACGGTGCGGCCACCCCAGCGGCGACGACCGCCCCGCGGGCGGGGCCGTAGCCGGGCAGCGAGCCGAGTTCGGCCGCGTGGGCGTCGATGAAGTTCGAGGTCAGCGGCACGTAGCGGTAGAAGTGGGAGCTCTCGCCGTTGTTCTCGGCGACGTCGAAGGGGATCTCGTCCCCGGTCGCCACCAGCGAGGTGAAACGCGTCGACGCCTCGGCTGCGAGCCGCTTCAGAGCTTCATTGAGTACCGAATCGTGCATGGTCCGGGAGTTCCCCGTCCCACGGCGAATCCCTGCCCGGCTGAGTTCAGGTGCAGGTTTGCTTGCAGCGGACTCAGGCCGGGACGGCTTCGGCTTCGGACTGCGCGGGCTCGCAGCCGAGCCAGCGGTTTCCGTAGGACCGCATGTCTTCGATCAGTGGTACGAGTGCCCTGCCCTTGTCGGTCAGTGCGTAGGTGACGCGCGGCGGGACCTCGGGGAAGGTCCGGCGCTCGACGATGCCTTCGTCCTCGAGCGTGCGCAGCCTCAGGGACAGCGTGCGCGGGCTGATGCCCTCGAGCGAACGCTCGAGCTCGCAGAACCGGCGGCTGTCGGCGGCCAGGTCGCGGATCACGAGCAAGGTCCACTTGCCGGCGATCACGTCGGCGGTCCGGCACACCGGACACTGCTCATTGCTTGCGGCGCTCATCGAAGCATCACTTCAACAAGTATAGGCACATCGCTTCACAAACTGAAGCAGCTACACCGACGAAAGAACGACCGGCAGGGAGCCGAGCGTCAGGAACGGGACCAGCGGCAGCGCGACCTCGGACGGCGGCCGTCGGCTGCCGAGAGACATCAGCACCCCGGCCAGTCCAGCCAGCAGGCAGCCGCAGATCAGCGCCGGCAGGACCAGCCAGCCCATGAAGATGCCGAGCACGCCCACCAGCTTGACGTCCCCCATGCCCAGGCCGTCGGGTCTGGCCAGCGAGACCGCCATCAGCGGCGCGGCCACGAAGATGCCCGCCGCCAGCGCCGCGCCGAGTTCCGAAACGCTGTGGGCCCCGGCCAGGGCGAGTCCTGTGACCGCGGCGCCGAGGGTCAGGCGGTTGGGCACCACGCGGTGGCGCAGGTCGGTGACCGACGCAGCCAGCAGAACCAGCGTGACCAGCAGTGCGGCGACAGGCGACATGGCGCGATGCTCGCGCGCCGCCCGTCGTGCAGTCGGTTACGGGGGCAACGATTGCCGGACAGGAGTGCAACTGACTGCGACCCGGCGAGGATCGTCGGCGCACGAAAACGGCGACGGTCGCCCGTCGCCTTCTTCGAAGCTCTTGCCGGCGGCCCGAGGCGGCCGCCGGAAACTGTGGATCAGGTCGCTTCGCGCAGCTTCTGGGCCTCGTTGAGGCTCTGCAGCTTCTTCAGCGACTGGTTTTCGATCTGGCGGATGCGCTCGCGGGTGACGTTGAAGGTACGGCCGACCTCGTCGAGGGTGCGCGGGTGCTCGCCGCCGAGTCCGTAGCGAAGCTCCAGCACGCGCCGCTCGCGGTAGGAGAGGTTCTCCAGCGACTCCTTCAGGGCCTCCTTGGTGAGCAGGTCGGCGGCGCGGTCGAACGGCGACTCCGCCTTCTCGTCGGCGATGAACTGTCCGAACTCCGACTCCTCTTCGTCTCCGACCGGCTTCTCCAGCGAAACCGGGGACTGCGCGGAACGCTTGATCGAGTCGACCTCTTCCGGATCGATGCCGGTGACTTCGGCGATCTCCTCGGGCGTCGGCTCGCGGCCGAGCTCTGTGACCAGCTTGCGCTCGGCGCGGCCGATCTTGTTCAGCTTCTCGACGACGTGGACCGGGATGCGGATCGTCCGGGCCTTGTCGGCCAGAGCGCGGGCGATCGCCTGGCGGATCCACCAGGTCGCATAGGTTGAGAATTTGAAGCCTTTGCGGTAGTCGAACTTCTCGGCCGCGCGGACCAGGCCGAGCGTGCCCTCCTGGATCAGGTCGAGGAAAGGCAGACCCTGGTTGCGGTAGTTCTTGGCGATCGAAACCACCAGGCGCAGGTTCGACTCGACCATCTTCTGCTTCGCGTCGAGGTCGCCGCGCTCGATTCGCTTGGCGAGGTCGACTTCTTCCTGGGCGGTCAGCAGGCGGACCTTGCCGATGTCCTTGAGGAAGAGCTGGAGCGAGTCGGTCGTCATGTCCGGCTTCAGATCGAGCGAGTCCTTCTTGCGCCGGCGGCCGCGGCGGCCGTCGGAGCGCTCGTTCTCGGCCGAGGCCTTCAGCGCCGGGTCGACGTCCTCGACCAGCTCGATGCCCTGCTTCTCGATGTGTCCGTAGAGATCCTCGATGTCGGACTCGTCGAGGTCGACCTCCTTGACGGATGTCGCGATGTCGCCGAAGGTGAGCACGCCGAGCTGCTGCCCACGGTTGATGAGGGTCTTCACTTCTTCTAGTTCCTGGAGTTCCGCTACGAGCATCGTTTCCCTATCTGATTTCCCTGGGGGCAGGGCTTTCCTGTCTGTGAGCGCCGCGGAGGCGCCGTATCCTGTTATTGCGGATCACCCGCCGGAATCCGCTTCTGCTCCCGTCTGAGAGGAAGACCGAAAGCCGCTGCTATGGGGTAAGTGGTCGAACGGGTGTAAAGATAATAGCCGCTTCACTTAGTAAAGTCAATGTTTCTGATCGTCATGCACCCAAACTCGCGCCGGGCCATTGAGTTGCGCTGACTGCGACGAGGAACCGAGAGAAGACCGGGATACCGGAGGACCGACCGTGTCCGCGCCGTGGCCCCGGTTCCACTGGCTCCAGGCGTTCTGGACCAGGGCCTATCGCGAGAACATCACCGGACTCTCGGGAATGGTCGCCTACAACCTGCTGCTCTCGATCTTCCCGTTCGTCCTGCTCGTGCTGTTCATCTTCAGCCAGGTGCTGCGGATCGACGGAGTGGACCAGGGGGTGACGGCCGACCTCCAGCGCCTCTTCCCGGACGCCGAGCAGCAGACGCTCAACAACGTGCTGCAGAGCATCCAGTCGAACTCGGCGACGATCGGCGTGGTCGCCTTCCTCGGTTCGATCTGGATCGGGGCATCGTTCTGGGGGGCGATGGATACGGCCTTCTGCCGGATTTACCACGTCCAGTGCCGCGGCTGGTGGGAACAGAAGCGCTTCTCGCTGGCGATGCTGTTCGTAGTGGCCCTGTTCATCCTCGGCTCGGTCGTGCTGCCGGCGATCGAAGGGGCGTTGATCAGATCGACCGACAACCTGCCATTCGGCCTGAACGAGGTCCAGAACCTCGACAGCGTGGCGCTCGTCTCGGTAACGCTGACCCTGAACTTCCTCGTCTGCGCGATGATTTACTGGCTCGTCCCGAAGGGTCACATGCCGTGGCGCGCGGTCTGGCCCGGTGCGCTGTTCGCCACGGTCGTGGCCGGCCTCGCAAACTGGCTGTTCCCGGTCTACCTGAGCAACCTGTCCACCCTCTCGAGGTTCGGATCGACGCTCGGATTCATCCTGGTCGCGCTGTTGTGGTTCTACCTCGTCGCGTTGACCGTGCTCGCCGGCGCGGTCATCAACTCGCTCCGGCACGAACTCCACGAAACCGGCAACTACCCGTACGGCATCGTCAGCCGCAGCGCCGCTCTGGCCGCGGACCCGCCGACGGCGGAGGTCGAGCTTCCGCCGGCGGCCGAGCCCTACCGCTCGCTCACCGCACCCGGTCCCAGCCGACCGCGGCCGGGATCGCGCGAAGCCCCTGCGAGCGAAGAACCGGCCGGGGAGCAGGTCACGATCCGGGCCGGCCGGGACAGGGACTGACCGGGAGTGAGCGTCGAAATCGACCTCATGCCGGACCCGGTCCGGCACGGGCTGGCCAAGACCGGACCGGTCGGCTGCGCCCAGACCGCGCTGATCACCGTCGACGACGAGGTCTTCGAGCAGATCTGGACCCCGTCGACGCTGGAGCTCCTTGCCCGCTCCTACTGGCGCTTCATCCGCCGGCGGTCTCTCGGCCTGATCCGGACCAGCTACGGCACGGGCTCGCGCTCGGTCAACCTCGTCAGCAGGCGGATCCCGCTGCTGCGGTTCCGCGAGCCCGAATTCGAGACCGGCGCCGACTTCGGCCGCGTCAAGTGGCCGATCGACCGGGGAATACTCGTCGCCCGCGAGGGTCGCGGCAGCGGCTACCTGAGGATCGAAGTCAGGCGGGACGCCGAGCGGCCGGCCAAGCCGGGGCACCAGGCGATGACCGTGACCAGCGAGGTCGTGAACTTCTACCCGTGGCTGCGAGGGACCGGCTGGTTCGCGAGGACAGGCACGTGGATCTACGCACAGACCCAGCTGCGCATCCACCTGTGGGTGACCCGTGGCTACCTGCGCTCGCTGGCCGACCTGCCGTCATCGGTGATCCGCGAGGGCGAGGATCCGGAGGCCGGTCCGGTCGCCGACTGAGCCGGCGTCCGCCTACCGGCCTCGGTCCTCGAGCTCGGCCACAGCCGACTCCATCGCTTCGACCATGCCGGTCGGCTCGATGTCGAACATCGCCATGCCGCGCGGATCGGTGATCACCGTCTCGGTCGAGAGGCCCTCGACCAGCGGCCGGGCGACGCCGGTGTCGACCGGCGTGACCAGCCCGATCCACAGCGATGAGAGCCGGGGAGTCAGCACCGGGATGCGGATCATCAGCGGCCTGCGCTTGCCGATCGCGTCGGCCATGACCTCCATCATGCCGCCATAGGTCGTCACGTCGGGCCCGGCGATCTGGATCTCGCGACCGACCCACTCGCCTTCTCCGCCGGCCGCCGCCAGGTAGCTGATCACGTCGTCGACGGCGATCGGCTGGGTCCGGGTCGTGGTCCACTTCGGGGTGACCATCGCGGGCAGCCGCTTGATCAGGTGGTACACGGTCTGGAACGACTCGCTGCCGCCGCCGAGCACCACGGCCGCCCTCAGATAGGTGAGTGGGACGCCGGTGGAGGCCAGCGCCTCGGCGGTCTCGTGCCGGGACCTCAGGTGCTTGGAGCCGCCCACGCCGAGCCCGCCCAGGTAGACGATCTGCCTCACCCCGGCGTCGGCCGCGGCTCGCGCGAAGTTCAGGGCGCCCTGCCGGTCGAGCTCTTCGAAGTCCCCCCCTCCACCGCGGCCCATCGAGTGGACGAGGTAGTAGGCGACACCTATTCCCTCGAGGGCCGGACCGAGCGTTTCAGGTTCGAGCACGTCCCCCCTCACGACCTCACAGCCGAGCACCTCCAGATCCTCGGCCGACCCGGGCCTGCGCGCCATGCAGCGCGTCGGGACGCCCGACTCGACGAGCCGGCGGGCCAGCTTGCCACCGATGTAGCCGGTGGCGCCGGCGATCAGTACGCGCTCAGCCGTAGAGGCCACCGGTCACTTCGCGCAGCTTGGCCCGGTCGTGGCGGGCCTGGATCTTGCGCACGGTGCCCGAGCGCGAGCGCATGATCAGCGACTCGGTCGTGGCGAAACCCTTGCTGCGCCGCACGCCGTCGAGCAGGTCCCCGTCGGTCACTCCGGTGGCGGCGAAGAAGACGTCGTCGCCGTTGATCAGGTCGGCCGAGGTGAGCGTCTTCTCGAGGTCGTAGCCGGCTTCGAGCGCCGCATCGCGTTCCTCGTCGTTCCTGGGCCACAACCTGCCGATGATCTCGCCGCCGAGGCACTTGATCGCGGCCGCCGCGAGGACTCCCTCCGGTGTACCGCCGATGCCCCACAGCAGGTCGATTCCGGTGTCTTCGCTGACCGCCAGCAGGGCGCCCTGGACGTCACCGTCGGTGATGAAGCGGATCGTCGCCCCGGCTTCGCGGATCTCGGCTACGCCGTCATCGTGCCGGTCCCGGGCGAGCACGGTGAGGGTCACTTCTTCGGGGCCGCCACCCTTGCGCTCCCCGATCGCCCGGATCAGGTCCCCGAGCGGCTGATCGAAGGTGAGCAGGTCCGCAAACTCGGACGAGGTCGCCAGCTTTTCCATGTAGACGCACGGCCCGGGATCGAACATCGAGCCACGCTCGGACAGCGCGATCACCGCGAGGGCACCACCGAAACCGCGCGCGGTCAGCGTCGTGCCTTCGAGCGGATCAACTGCGATGTCGACCACGGGCGGGCTGCCGTCGCCGATGTTCTCGCCGTTGTAGAGCATCGGTGCCTCGTCCTTTTCGCCTTCGCCGATGACCACGACGCCGTCCATCGGCACCGTGTCGAGCAGCAGCCGCATCGCGTCGACCGCGGCGCCGTCGGCCGCGAGCTTGTCTCCGCGTCCGACCCACCTGGCGGCCGCCAGCGCGGCGGACTCCGTGACACGCACCAGCTCCAGGGCGAGGTTTCGATCGGGCTTCGATCCTGACCGTACGTCGTGCGAGATAACGCTCATGCCGCAAGGGTATAACGGCCCGGCGCCCCCCGGCGGCCGGCTGCCGCGACGCGATGTAGGGTGGCCCCGTGAGCTCATCCAGATGGGGACTGACCCTGCCCTTGCCGGGCACACCGCTGTCTGACCACCGGCCCTTCGTCCAGCAGGCGGAGGCCGAGGGATACACCGACCTGTGGACCGGGGAGACCGGCGGTCCCGACGGTTTCACGCCACTGGCCCTGAGCGCAGCGTGGACCGAGAGCATCCGCCTCGGCACCGGGATCGTCGGGGTCTTCCAGCGCGGGCCGGCGTTGCTCGCCCAGCAGGCTGCCGCAATGACCGACGCCTCGTCGGGCAGGTTCGTCCTGGGTATCGGCGCGTCGTCAGACCGCATGGTCGCCGGCTGGAACGAGATCCCGTTCGTGAAGCCGCTGAGCAAGGTCGAGAAGACCGTTGACTTCCTGCGCGTGGCCCTGGCCGGCGAGCGCACCGATACCGGCTTCAAGCTCGAGACCTCACCGGCCCACCCGACGCCGATCGTCCTGGCGGCGCTGCGCGGCAAGATGCTGAAGCTGGCCGTCAACAAGGCCGACGGGGCCTTCACCAACTTCCTGCCGCTCGGCGGCCTGCCCCGGGTCGTCGAAGGGATCGAAGGTGCCGATCCGGACTTCGAGCTGCTGTGCCGTTTCTTCTGCATCCCCGGGGAGCGCGAACAGGTCGAGCCGCTGGCCCGGTTCATGTTCTCCTCGTACGTGACCGTTCCGGTCTACGCCAACTTCTTCCGCTGGCTCGGCTACGGCGAGGCGATCGCGCCGATGGTCGAGGCCTGGGAGGCGCGCGACCGCACGAAGGCCGCGGCCGAAGCGCCGTGGGAGCTGATCGAAAACACCTTTCTGCTGGGTTCGCCGGAGCAGATCCGTTCCCGCCTCGACGAATACGTGGCCGGCGGCATCACTTTGCCCGTGGTCACACCGATCACGACGCCCGACAACATGTCGGGCCTGATCACCGCGCTCGCACCGTAACGGGGCAGCGAATCCCCCGGTTCGCAAGTCCGAGCGGCTGTCACCAGACGGGGCCGGGAGGCGGTGCCGACGACGTTTCGGGCCGAGGAGGCGCCGTCTCCCGGCGCCGCTGGTCCATCAGCCCGTGCCCTCTTCCTCGGGGTGGGTCCAGACCTGCTTCTCCCACGGCGGGGTGATCGGATCGAAGCGTGCCACCCGGGACAGCGGACCGCCTCGGACCTGCTCCAGCGGGATCAGCCGCAGCTGCGATGCGGGGACGCGGGTCGGATAGCTGCCCTCGTCGATGTCGCCGTCGACGTTCCCGGCATGACTGCCTCCGGCGACCAGCCATCTGCCGGTGGCCCCGCCCCAGCCGCCTTCAGGCCGCAGTCCGGCGGCTTCGGCCGCGTCTCGCAGGAATCCGGAACCTGCGTCCGAGCCCCAGTTGGAACCGAGCGCTGTGGTTGTAGCCGGCATGCGATGACGCCCGCTGGTCGACCTCCCCGTCAGGGCCGATCCTGACCTGGACCGACTCCCAGTCATGCGGGTGGTAGCCGCGGTCCTCCAGTACCGGGACACTTCTCAGCGAGGCGCTCTCGGGGTAGTAGGCCCAGTACTGGATCCAGGTCGTGCCGTCCCGCTCGAGGACCCTGGTGAACAGCGTCACGGGCTCTCCTGCGCTGGAGCCGGACACATCGCCCGTGCCGCCGGCATCCGCGCAGGCCGGCGATCGGCAGGAGCGGTAGTCGACCGGCAGGCCGAGCAGGTCCGGCCCGAAGAGCATCTCCGGCGCATTCGCCCTGACCAGGCGGGCGTTCTGCTCCCCGTAGGCACGCTCGAGCGACCCCTCGGACAGGCAGTCCTCCGACAGCGACGCGGCACAGAGCAGGCTGCGGCTCACCGAATGGACCAGTGCCGTGCCCGGCACGAGGCCGGCGAACGAAGCGACGGCGGAGATCGTGACTGCCACGAGAGCGACCAGGCCGACCCATTCCACGGTCCCCTGTCCGCTCCGGTCGACAAGCCGCCTCACACGCGATCGCCCGCACATGTGGTGACGCTAGCCCGGCCCCACAGACGGGTGCCGCCAACCGTGCACGCGAACTCGAACGCCTTCGCCCCAAAGGACCGACGCCCCCGCAAGGCCCGCTAAGGTTGCGCCATGCCGAGTCCAGCCAGGTCACGAAACGATCCCGCCGAATCAGCGACGAACTGGAAGCGCTGGGCGCTGCTCGCCGCAGTCGCCCTGCTGCTGATCATCGTCCTCCAGAACTCCCAGACGGTCGACTTCAACCTGCTCTTCATCAACACCTCGGCGCCGCTGATCCTGCTGCTGCTGGGTGCGGCGCTGGTCGGAGTCGCGATCGGCTATCTCGCGCCGATCGTGAACCGCCACCGCAAGGACGACTGAACGCGCCGGCGTCCCGGCTCCGGTGGTGAGGGCCGGCGGTCAGCCGGAAGAACCGATCGAGGCGATCCTCGAGCGGGCCGTCTCGACAGCCTCGGGGCTGGAGTCGACCAGCACGTAGCGGCGGTCCATCTTCGCCGCCACGGCGCCGAGCGTGCCGCTGCCGCAGAAGAAATCGAGGCACCAGTCGCCGGGCCGGGTGGACGCCGCAACCATGCGCCTCAGCACGCCTTCCGGTTTCTGACTCGGGTAACCGGTCTTCTCGGCGCCGTTGGTGGGCACGATCGTGTGCCACCAGACGTCGGTCGGCAGCTTGCCGCGCGCAGCCTTCTCCGGCGTGACCAGCCCCGGTGCCATGTACGGCTCGCGGTCGACCGACTCGGGGTCGAAGTAGTAGCTCCCGATGTCCTTGACGTAGACGAGGATCGTGTCGTGCTTGGCCGGCCACCGCCGCTTCGAGCGGGCCCCGTAGTCATAGGCCCAGATGATCTCGTTCAGAAAGCAGTCCCGGCCGAAGACCTCGTCGAGCAGCAGCTTGCAGTAATGGGCTTCGCGGTAGTCGATGTGGAAGTAGAGCGTCCCGCTGTCGTCGAGAAGCCGGTGTGCCTGTTCGAGGCGCGGCGCGAGGAAGGCCAGGTAGTCGTCGAAGCTGTCCCGGTAAGAGGACTGCTCCAGCAGGTCGGTGCGGTAGCGGCGCCCGCCGAAGCCGGTCCGGTCGCCGCGCTCGTCGGCGACGGTCGAGATGCTGCGCCGGGTCTGGGTCTCCCCCGTGTTGAACGGAGGGTCGATGTAGATCATCTGGAACGAGCCGTCGGGGAAGCGGGGCAGGACCTCGAGGTTGTCGCCGAGGATCACCTCGCTCTCTTTCAGCCCGCGGCTCACCCCGCGGACGATACGCGACCTTCGCGACTTACCGCCAAGGCAGGATGAGCCGGGGCAGGATGAGCCGGGGCAGGATGAGCCGGGGCAGGATGAGCCGGGGCAGGATGAGCCGGGAGGGATGGGGGTCTTTGCCTACCCCTCCAGCCCATAGACCCCCACCCCTCCCGGCTCATCGTCCGGACCATGGCGAAGGTCCGGCGCAGCCTACGTCCCGGGAGGTGCCGTCAAGGGGCGGGCGACCGCGGTGTCAGGCGGGGGCTAGAGGTTGCCGAGCTCGGCGACGATTTCGGAGACGATCGCCTTTGCGTCGCCGAAGACCATCGAGGTCTTCGGGTCGTAGAAGAGGTCGTTGTCGATGCCGGCGAATCCGGGGCTCATCGAGCGCTTGAGGACAAGACACTGGTGCGCTTCGCCGGCCTCGATGATCGGCATTCCGTAGATCGGGCTCGACTCGTCGGTTCTTGGCGGCCGGGTTGGTCACGTCGTTGGCGCCGATCACCACGCAGACGTCGGTCTGCGGCAGCTCGGGGTTGATGTCGTCCATCTCGCGCAGCTTCTCGTACGGCACGTCGGCCTCGGCCAGCAGCACGTTCATGTGTCCCGGCATGCGCCCTGCCACCGGGTGGATCGCGTACTCGACGGTGACTCCGCGCTTCTCGAGTTCGTCGGCCATCTCGCGCACCGCGTGCTGGGCCTGGGCCACGGCCAGGCCGTAGCCGGGCACGATCACGACCGAGTCGGCGTAGGCGAGCTGGATCGCGGCGTCCTGCGCGCCCATCGACTGGTAGGGGCGCTGCTCCTGGTCGCCGCCGACGCCCGCGACCGGGGCGCCGAATCCGGCGAAGAGGATGTTCGGCACGGAACGGTTCATCGCGGTCGCCATCTCCAGCGTGAGGATCGTGCCCGAGGAGCCGACCAGCGTGCCGCCGACGATCAGCGCGGTGTTGTCGAGCGCGATGCCGGCCGCGGCCGCGGAAAGGCCGGTGAAGGCGTTCAGCAGCGAGATCACGACGGGCATGTCGGCGCCGCCGATCGGCAGCACCACCATCGTGCCGAGGATCGCGGCCACGACGAGCATGAGGATGAAGACGGGCTGGCTGAGGTCGGCCAGGTCGTTGTTCACGCCGAGGTAGATGCATCCGGCGACCAGCACCAGCAGCAGCAGGCCGTTGATGACCTTCTGGCCGGGCAGCGCGATCGGCTGACCCGGGATCAGCTCCTGCAGCTTTCCGAAGGCGACGTTCGAGCCCCAGAAGGAGATCGATCCGATGATCATCGCCAGCAGGGTCGGGATGAGTATCTCCAGCGGCACCGACACCGAGATGTCGAAGGCCTGCGAGATCTGGCCCGTCAGCCCTGCCTTGTCGGCCTCGACGATGCCCTCTTCGACGGCCCCGCCCGATCCTCCGAAAAGCAGGTCTTCGATGTGGACCCAGTGCCGGTACTCGGCCCAGGCGATCAGGGCGATGGCGCCACCGCCGAGCCCGTTGTAGAGCGCGACCATCTGCGGCATCTCGGTCATCTTGACCCGCTTCGAGGCGACCGCACCGATCAGGGAGCCGACCACGATGCCGCCGATGATGATGCCCCAGTTGCCGATGTCCTTCTGGGCCAGCGTCGTGGCGACCGCGATCGCCATGCCGACCGCGGCCAGGCCGTTGCCGCGGCGGGCCGTAGTCGGATGCGTTCCCAGCTTGATGCCGAAGATGAACAGTGAGAACGCGACGATGTAGAGCAGCCCGACGGTGCCGCCGGTGGGGTCGAGCGCGGCGAGCGGGGTCATGACGCGCCGTCCTCGCCCGCAGAGCTCTCAGCCTTCTCGGGGGCTGCCTCCTTCGGCTTCTTCTTCGTGCCGAACATTTCCAGCATGCGGTCGGTGACCATGAAGCCGCCGACGATGTTGACGGTGCCGAAGACGATCGCGACGAAGCCGATCACCTCGTCGAGGGTGCTGTTCGCGAACCCGACGACGATCAGCCCACCCAGCAGCACGATGCCGTGGATCGCGTTGGTCTGCGACATCAACGGCGTGTGCAGGGTCGCGGGGACCTTCGAGATCACCTCGAAGCCGACGAAGGCCGCGAGGACGAGGATCGTGATTTCGGTGACCAGGTCCATTACTTCGCCGTCCTCTCGCCGCGGACTTCGCCTTCGTGGGCGACGCAGGCGGCGTCGATGATGTCGTCTTCGAAGTTCAGCTCCAGCCCGCCGTCATCGGTGACCATCAGGCCGAGCAGGTTCTCGAGGTTCTTGGCGTAGAGCTGGGAAGCGTGGCCCGGCAGGTCGGATGGCAGGTTGGTCGGGCCGATGACCTTGACGCCGCCGGACTCGACGGTCCGGCCGGCTTCGGTCAGTTCGCAGTTGCCGCCGGTCTCCGCGGCGAGGTCGACGACGACCGAGCCGGGGGCCATGTTCGCGACAGCTTCGGCCGTGATAAGGAGTGGCGCCGGGCGGCCGGGGATCGCGGCCGTCGTGATGATCACGTCCTGGCGGGTGGCGTTCTCGGCCAGTGCCTGGCGGACCTGCTCGTTCTCTTCCTCGGTCAGCGGTCGCGCGTATCCGCCTTCGCCCTCGGCGTCGGGGATGAAGTCGAGCTCGAGCGGCCGTCCGCCGAGCGATGCGATCTGTTCCCACGCTGCGCGCCGGATGTCGAAGCCGGTGACGATCGCGCCGAGCCGCTTCGCGGTGGCGATCGCCTGCAGCCCGGCCACGCCGGCCCCGAGCACGAGCACCTTGGCCGGACGGATCGTTCCGGCCGCCGTCGTGAGCATTCCCCAGAAGCGTCCCGACTCGCGCGAGGCGATCATCGTCGCCGAGTAGCCGGCGGCGGTGGCCTGGGAAGAAAGCGCGTCCATGGCCTGGGCCCTGGTCGTCCGCGGGACCGCTTCCATCGCGAAGGCGGTGACGCCGGCAGCGGCGAGAGCCCGGTTGGTATCGGCCGAGGTCCACGGCGCCAGGTGGCTGATCAGGACCGTGCCCGACCCGAGCCCGGAGATCTCCGCGGTCGTGGGTACCGCGACCGAGAGCACGACGTCGGCCGACGTCGCATCGCTCCGGCTGCCGACGGTGGCCCCGGCCTGCTCGTACTGTTCGTCCGGGTGCCCGGCTTCCACACCGGCCCCGGATTCGATGACGACCTCGACTCCCTCGCGCTTGGAGAGCGATCGGGCGGCGTCGGGGACCAGCGCCACACGGCGCTCCCCTTCTGCGGTCTCTTTCGGTACTCCGATCTTCATCGACAAGACCGGATGAGCCTAAACAATGAGAGCCGACCGGGTAGTCCGATCGCCGACGTCACGCGACGAGTTCGGCCAGACGCGCGACCGTGTGCTGCTGCTCGGCCGGGTCCGTGTGGACCGGCGTGACGATCAGGCGGTCGATCCGGTTCTCGCGGAAGCGGGCCAGGCGCCCGGCCACCTCGTCCTCGGTGCCGATCAGCGAGACCGCGCTGACCAGGTCGTCCGACAGGGCACCGAAGGCCCCCTCCTTGTCGCCGGCCTGGAACAGCTCCTGGACCTCGTCGGCGACCTCGCCGAAGCCGAAGCGGTGGGCCAGGTCGACGTAGAAGTTCGTCTTGCGGCTGCCCATGCCGCCGAGGTACAGGACCAGGCCCATGCGGACCATGTTGCGCGCCGCCTCGAGGTCACCGTCGATCGCCACCTGTACCGATGGCGAGATCTCGAAGTCCTCGCGGTTGCGGTTGCCTTTTGCCAGGCCGGTTTCGATGTGCTCGCCCCAGGCCTCTTCGAACCGGTCGACGCTGAAGAAGATGGGGATCCAGCCGTCGGCGATCTCGGCGGCGATCTCCACCGACTTGCGGCCGATCGCACCGAGGAATACCGGAATGTAGTCGCGCTCCGGCTTGAAGTTCAGCTTCAGCGGCTTGCCCTGGCCCTCGGGCAACGGCAGCTGGTAGTGCTCGCCCTGGTGGTCGAGCTTCTCCCTGCGGGCGATGATCTCCCGCACGACCTCGACGTATTCGCGAGTGCGTCCCCAGGGCTTCGAGTACGGCACGCCGTACCAGCCTTCCGAGACCTGCGGACCGGAGGGCCCGAAACCGAACATGAAACGACCGCCGGACAGCGCGTCGATCGTCGCGCCGGCCATCGCGGCCGCGGCGGGCGGGCGCGCGGGAACCTGCATGATCGCCGCGCCGAGATTGATCTTCTCGGTCTGGCCCGCGAGCCAGGCCAGAACGCTGACTGCGTCCGAGCCGTATGACTCGGCCACCCAGACCGACTCGTAACCGACCTTTTCGGCGAACCGGACCGCGTCGAGTGCCTCCTGACCGCGCGGACCGATGCCCCAGTAACCGAGATACAAACCTAGCTTCAGCGCCATTCGCGCACCATATACGGATCGGACCGGCACCGCGCCGGGAAGGCGGGGCGGGCAGCCGCGGGAGAACACCGGCGCCCGAACTCCGCGGTCCCGGGCCGGCCGCAGGTGCCTGCGCGACAGGGCGACCCCCGAAACAGGGACAATCAGGCCGTGCTGGAGACCGAAACCGAAGTGCTCCCCGAGCAGGGCCTCTCCGCGGCGGAGGCCGAGCGGCGCCTTCGCGAACTCGGCCCGGCCCAGCCGCACTCGTCGCGTTCCACGTCGAGCATCGTCGCCGGCAACGTCTTCACGCTGTTCAACGCGATCATCGGGGTCTTCTTCATCCTGATCCTCTCGCTCGGCCTGTTCGCCGACGCGATCTTCGGCCTGATCGCGATCGTCAACTCGTGGATCGGCATCCGGCAGGAGATGAAGGCCAAGGAGACCCTCGACCGGCTCGCTGTGCTCGTGGCGCCCAGGGCCGCCGTGGTCCGCGACGGCCACGAGACGGAGCTGCTCGCCGACGAGGTCGTGCCCGGGGACCTGATCCGGATGGTGCCGGGCGACCAGCTCGTCGCCGACGGGCGCGTCGTGTCATCGCGCGGCCTGACCCTCGACGAATCGATGCTGACCGGCGAGTCCGACGGCGTACCGAAGTCGGAGGGCGACGAGGTGCTCTCCGGCGGCTTCGTCCTGTCTGGCTCGGGCTACTGCGAGGCAACCGCGGTCCGTGACGACAGCTACGCCGGCCGCATCGCCGGCGAGGCGAAAGCCTTCCGCCACGCACCGTCACCGCTCCAGCACGAGGTCAACCGGGTCATCGTCGCCTGCACGTGGGTGCTGCTCCCGCTGGCCGTGCTTCAGATCGGCTCGCTGATCGTGCGGCAGGTGGACCTGGTCGAAGCGGCACAGACGGCCACGGCCGGGCTGATCACGCTGATCCCCGAGGGCCTCGTGCTGCTGATGAGCGTGACCTTCGCCGTCGCCGCGGTCAAGCTCGCGCGGCGCGACACCCTGGTCCAGCAGATGAGCGCGACCGAATCGCTGGCATCGGTCGACACGATCTGCGTGGACAAGACCGGCACGCTGACCGACGGCGACCTGAGCCTGGTCGGCATCGAACCTGCCTACGTGACAGACAGCAAGCTGGCTGCGAGAGAGCTGGGGGCCTTCGCCGCCAATGCCGGCGAGCGCAACCGGACGCTCGAGGCTATAGCCGGGGAGTTCCCCGAGTCGCCCGAAACCGTGCTCGACGAGGTCGTCTTCTCCTCGGAATGGAAGTGGAGCGGGCTGACCTTCGACCGTGACGGACAGGACCTGACGCTCGTGCTCGGCGCCCCCGACGTGATGATCGAATCCGGAGCACTGGTGCTGCCGGAGAAGATGGCGGCACGCCTCGAAGCCGAAACGGAGGCAGGCCACCGCGTCGTCGCCTTGGCCCAGACCACGCAGGCGCTGCCGTCCGATCCCGGGGACGGACCGCCACAGGGCCTCGAGCCGATCGCACTGGTCGTGCTCTCGGAAAACCTGCGACCCGGGGTCAGCGAGACGCTCGAGCTGATGCGCGACGAGAAGGTCGACCTGAAGCTGATCTCGGGCGACGCGGAGGCCACCGTCGTATCGGTGGCAGGAGCGGTCGGCATCCCCGACGACTCCGGCGTCGTGCTCGGCAGCGAGCTGCCCGAAGACCCGGAAGAGCTGGCAGAGGTCGTTCGCGCCAATACGATCTTCTGCCGGATCAAGCCGGAGCAGAAGAAGCAGCTGGTCGCCGCCCTGTCGGCCGCCGGCTGCTACACGGCGATGATCGGCGACGGCGTCAACGACGTGCCGGCGCTGAAGAGCTCCGACATGGCAGTGGCGATGGGCTCGGGCAGCCAGGTGAGCAAGAGCGTCGCCGACGTGATCCTGCTCCAGGACGAGTTCTCCCGGCTCCCGGAGGCGGTCGCCGAGGGCCGCCGCATAGCCCGAAACATCCACCGCCTCGGCCGGCTCTACCTGACCAAGACCGTCTATGCCGCCGCGCTGATCCTGCTGGTTTCGGTGCCGGGTTTCGCCTTCCCGTTCCTGCCCCGCCACCTGACCCTCGCCGCCCTGCTGACGATCGGCATCCCGTCTTTCGTGCTTGCCCTCGCACCCAGCGACGGCCCGCTGTACCGCGGCAGGCTGCTCAGGGCGCTCGGTGCGTTCGCGCTGCCTGCCGGGCTGGCGACCGCGCTCGCCTCGATCCTCTCGTTCGTGCTCGTCGATGGGGTTTTCGCGGGCACCATCGAGGACGGCCGCACCGCGGCGACCACGACGCTGATCGTGCTCGGCCTGTCTTTCGTGCTGCTGCTCGAGAGGGGCCCGGGGCGCGACCACATCGCGATCCAGAGCTACATGCTTGCCATGGTCGCCGGTCTCGGTGCGCTGTTCGCCGGGATCCTCGCCGTGGCCCCGCTTCGCGAGTTCTTCGAGATGTCGATGTTGGGCGCCGGCGAGTGGTTCATCACGATGCTTTCGGCGGCTCTCGGACTGGTCGCGGCCAGCCTGATGTGGCGACTGCAGTTCATCCAGAACTGGGAAGCGACCGACGAAGAGGACTTCCCGCCGCTCGAGCGCTGAGCGCAGCGGTCAGACTTCGCAGCGCCCGTCGCCCTCGAGCTCATCGCGCAGGCTGGCGCCGACCCGCCCGAGCATCGTGGCCAGCGACTGCGCCTCCGCCAAGCTGAGGCTGCCGGCGAAGTGCTCGGCGAATACCCGGTTCCTGATCGGGCGCATCTCTGACAGCGTCTGCCGCCCGTCGTCGGTGATCACGATGAAGGTCCCGCGCCGGTCGGAAGGGCAGGAGGTGCGCTCGATCAGGCCTGCCGCCTCGATCCGGTCGAGCAGCCGGGTCAGCCCGCTCTTGGTGACCCCGACGCGGCACAGCAGGTCCTTCGGCCTGAGCGGCTCGGGACACTCGTCGAGCCGGGCGAGCACGTCGTGCCAGGACAGCTCGGGGAGTCCGGCCTCGGAGAGCTCGATGCTGACCCTGTCGGAGAGCAACTGGTTGGTGGCGCGGACCGCCTGCCATGCGTCTTCGAACGTCGCCGGGAGCGCCGGGACTTCAACTGCGGTGTTCGAAACGGCCGGGTTCATGCCGACATTGTAGCGGGGATCGTTGACGACGCAACCAATGTGTTATGGTGCTCACGCAATGGTTGCTCAGGCAACGACTTACGAAACAGACCGCTTCAGGAAAACGAAAGGCAATGATGAGCACGATTGAGAAAGCACCACAGACCGAAACCGGCACCTACGCCGTCGATACCGTCCACTCACGCGTCGGCTTCGAGGTCAGGCACCTCGGCATCTCGACATTCAGGGGGTCGTTCTCCGGATTCGAGGGCACGGTCGCCGTCGGACCGGCCGGCGTCGAGGCGATCGGGGGCTCGATCGAAGTCGGTAGCGTCGACGTGCCCGACAGTACGCTCGCCGGGCATCTGCTCTCCCCCGACTTCTTCGACGCCGGAAACCACCCGTCCGGCAGCTTCGCTTCGACGTCGGTCAGGCGGGACGCTGAAGACCGCTACGTCGTCGGCGGAGACTTCACCCTGCGCGGAGTGACCCGGCCGATCGAGCTCGACGTCACGGTCGACGGGGCCGGCCCCGGGATGGACGGCACGCCGGTGATCTCGCTGACCGCCTCGGGCATTATCGACCGCAACGACTTCGGCATCTCCTGGGGCGCAACGGTCGAGAGCGGCGCCGCCGTCGTATCCGAGAAGGTCAGGCTCGTGCTCGAGGTCGAAGCCGTGAAGGCAGGTGAGTGACGATGAAGATCCTCGCGATATCGGGAAGCCTGAGGCGCGGCGCGTATACGACCGCACTGGCCCGCGCAAGCGCCGAGCTCGCACCGGAGTCGGTCGAGGTCGCGCTGTACGAGGGGCTCGCTTCGATCCCCGCATTCGACCAGGACCTCGAGCCCGGTCGTACGCCCGGGGCCGTGGCCCGTCTCCGGCATCAGATCGAGGACGCAGACGCGATCCTCCTGCTCACGCCCGAGTACAACGCATCGATCCCGGGTGCGCTGAAGAACGCTGTGGACTGGGCCTCGAGGCCGCACGGCTCATCCGCACTGATGGGCAAGCCGGCCGCGATCGTCTCCAGTTCCCCCTCCCCGTTCGGCGGTGCGTGGGCCAACCAGCACCTGCGGCGGATCCTCTCGATAACCGGCACCCCGGTGGTCGAGACCGAGCTGGCGATAGGCAAGATCGACGCCAAGGTAGGAGATGACGGCGAACTCAGCGACGCGGAGACCGGCGAGCAGCTCGCCTCGCTGCTGGCCGAACTGGAGGAACTCGCATCCGCGGCCGGCCGGAGCGGGGCCGAAGAGCAACTCGTCTGAGCGCCGGGGCGATAATGCCGGTCATGGACCGGTATCTCCCCCCGCCACCGCAGGCTGATTTCGCGGTGGTGGGGGGAGGAATCGTCGGCCTCGCGGTCGCCCGGGAGATCCTCGCCCGGCACCGCGGCGCGAGGCTCGCCCTGGTCGAGGCCGAAGACCGCCTCACCGCACACCAGACCTCGCATTCGAGCGGCGTCGTGCATGCGGGCGTCTACTACGAGCCCGGCTCGCTGAAGGCGACGTTGTGTACCGAAGGTGCTGCGTCCCTCGCCGAATACTGCGCCGACCGGGGAATCCCGTTCCGGCGCAACGGCAAGCTGGTCATCGCGACCAGGGCCGACGAGGTCCCGCGACTCGACGAACTCGAACGCCGGGCGCGAGCGAACGGCGTTCCGGGGCTGGCGAGGATCGGCCCCGGCGAAATCCCCGGGATCGAGCCCGAAGCGCGCGGAATCTCGGCCCTGCACTCCCCGAGCACCGCCGTCGTCGATTTCAGCCGGGTCGGCGGAGCGCTGGCCGGCGACGTCGAACGGCTCGGCGGCTCGATCCACCTCCGCGCTCCTGTGACCGGGGTCGAACCCGGCGCCGACCGGGTCACCCTGCGGACCGGGGCCGGCAGCCTCGAAGCGGGCAGGGCCGCGTTCTGTGGCGGCCTCCAGGCCGACCGGCTGGCCAGGATGGCAGGCGGCGAGGTCGAGCCAAGAATCGTTCCGGTCCGTGGTTCGTGGCTGAGGGTCAGGCCCGGGCGTGCGCGGCTGGTCAGCGGCAACGTCTATCCCGTGCCCGATCCGGAGCTGCCGTTCCTCGGCGCCCACGTGACCCGCGGCCACGACGGCTCGGTCCTGATCGGGCCGACGGCGATGCTGGTCGCGGCCCGGGACGCCTACCACCTCACGACGCTGCGCGCTGACGACCTGCGCGAGACCGCGTGCTGGCCGGGGACCTGGCACCTGATCCGTCGCTTCCCTTCGGCGGCCGCCCGCGAGGTCCTGCATTCGCTGAGCCCGCGTTCGCTGGTCCGTGAAGCGCGCCGCATGATTCCCGCGCTGCGTGCCGCAGACGTGGAACGCGGGCCGGCCGGGATCAGGGCCCAGGCCCTCGGCCGCGACGGAACGCTGACCGAAGACTTCGTCGTCGAGCGCACCGGCCCGGCCATTCACGTCAGGAACGCCCCGTCGCCCGCCGCGACCTCGGCCCTTGCCCTCGCCCGCCTGATCGCCGACCGGCTCGAATGAATACCGCCCTTTGAATTGCGCTTTGTGTTTCCGGTTTAGCATGTCGCTATGCCAAAGACATTGACCTGCCCCAAATGCGGTTCGGAAATGCGCAACTACGAGCGCAACCAGGTCATGGTCGACCAATGCACGGGCTGCGGCGGCCTCTTCCTGGACCGGGGCGAGCTCGAGCGCCTCTACAGTGCCGAGAGCGCGTTCTACGAGGGCCCGCCACCGGCGGTGCCCCGGGCGGACTCCCGGCCGGAGCCGCAACAGCCGCGCTACGAAGACCACCGCCACTCGAAGCCGAAGAAGAGCCGAAAGCGCAGCTTCCTCGAGGAGTTCTTCGAGTAGACCGGTCCGGTGCCGGGAAAAGAGAAAGCGCCCCCGGCCGGGGGCGCTTTCGAACGACGCGGCGGCCCCTCCCGGGGCAGCGGTCCTACAGGCGCTCGACGAGCATCGCCTCGCCCTGGCCGCCTGCCACGCACATGGTCTCGATGCCGAACTGGTGGTCGTCGGTCTCCATTACGTTGAGCAGCGTTCCCATGATGCGCGCCCCGGTCATGCCGAACGGGTGGCCGAGGGCGATCGCCCCGCCGTGGGTGTTGAGCTTGTCCATCGGGATGCCGACCTCTTCCGAGATCGGGATCACCTGGGCGGCGAACGCCTCGTTGAGCTCGACGGTGCCGATGTCCTCGATCGTCATGCCGGAGCGGTCGAGCAGCTTCTTGACCGCGCCGATCGGGGCGACTCCCATGTACTCCGGCTCGTTGCCGGCCGTGGCGGAGGTGATGATGCGGGCCCGCGGGGTGAGCCCCAGCTCCTTGGCCTTGGTATCGCTCATGACCAGCACGGCCGCCGCACCGTCGTTGAGCGGGCAGGAGTTGCCTGCGGTGACGCCGCCGCCGCCGAAGGCATCCGGGAGCGAGGCGAGCTTCTCGCGCATGTCGCCGCCGTCGGGTCGCGGGCCGTCGTCCTTGGAGACCACGCTGCCGTCGGGCAGCGTGACGGGCACGATCTCGCGATCGAAGAAGCCGTCCTCCTGGGACTTGACGGCGAGGTGCTGGGAGCGCAGCGCGTAGTCGTCCATCGCGTCACGGCTCACGCCGTACTTCTCGGCGACGTTGACCGCGGTGATGCCCATGTCGATGTAGGCGTTGGTGTCGCCGTTCTCACCGATCAGGTGCTCGTGCTGGTCGTCTTCGCCGGCGGCGCGGGCTCCGGCGATCTCGGTGCGCGCGTTGAACTGGCTGACGAACTCGACCCCGGCGGCGATGTAGATGTCGCCCTCGCCGTTCTTGACGGCGTTCGAGGCATGGCGGATCGCGTCGAGGCTTGAGGCGCAATAGCGCGATACCGTGACGCCGGTGGTCGCCTGGGTCAGCTTGTCCGAGAGCAGCACGAGGATGCGGGCGAGGTTGTACGCCTGCTTGCCCTGGGGCATGCCGACGCCGCAGAAGACCTCTTCGACGGCGGCCGGATCGACGCCCGGGTTGCGCTCGAGGAGTTGGTCTATGGTCCAGGCGCCGATGTCGTCAGGGCGGAGCTGGGAAAGCGAGCCCTTGAAGGCGCGGCCGATCGGGGTGCGGACGGTGTCCACGATCACTGCTTCAGGCATTCGGAGGTTCTCCTTGGTCGATTTCGGCCGGGTAAGTGGCTCGGGCCGATTCTTGTAACGGGAAAGTTAGTGAACTCGAGCCCGCCGGGCCGGGTAGATTGCCTGCGATGAGTACTCCTCCGCGCCCCGGCGGGACGAATCCGCCGCCGACCGGGACCACTCCTCCACCCGCGAAGCCGCCGGGCACCGGCGCCGGAAGGCGCGTGCCGGTCGGCGCCACACCGCGACCGCAGCCGGATCTGGCCACCCGGTTAGACGGCCAGCGCGGATGGCTGAACGAACTCGACCGGTCACTGAAAAAGCGTTCGATCATCGCCCTGGTCCTTACCTGCCTCGCCGTCGGGGCCGGCGCCGCTGCGATCTACATAGCGGTGACCAAGAACAGCGACGCCGACCGGATAAGCGCGCTCGAGACCCGGATCGAGGCCCTCGAAGCCGCCGGGGCCGCTTCCGGTGTCGCACCTTCGACCACGCTGCCGGAAACCGGGAGCACCGACCCGGGAACCGCGCTTCCCGACACCGGGACCACAGGTGAGACGACGGTCCCGCTGCCGGGCATTCCCACCGAGTGATGGAGGGCCCCGCTTCGACCCGGCCGGGGACGATCAGGTACGAGAAGGGACCCGATCCCGGGGTCCGGCTGCTGACGATCTCGCGCCCGGAGCGCATGAACGCGATCGGCGCAGTCGAGGCGGACGGCCTGGGCCGGGCGCTCGACGAGTTCCGGGCCGACGATTCAGCGAATGCCCTCGTGATCACGGGCGCAGGCACGCAGGCTTTCTGCTCCGGTGCCGACCTCCGGGCGGTAGCCGCGATGTATTCACCCGGGGTCGGCGAGCGGCCGCTCTTCGAGGTCGACCCGGAAAGTCCCGCCTCGCCTCCCGGGGGAAACATCGGGCCCACCCGCAGGACCGACCTGTACAAACCGGTGATCGCCGCCGTGAACGGTGCGGCATACGCCGGCGGGCTCGAATGGGCCTGCTTCGCCCACCTCAGGATCGCCGACCGCCATGCGTCGTTCGGCGTCACCTGCCGCCGTTGGAACGTCGGCCTCGGCGACGGTGGGACCCAGCGCCTCCCCCGGCTGGTCGGCCTCGGACCTGCGCTGGACCTGATCATCACCGGCCGGGTGATCGGCGCCGGCGAGGCCGAGCGGATCGGGCTGGTCAACGAAGTGACGCCGAGCGGGCACTGCGTGGAGCGGGCCCTCGAGCTGGCCGGGAAGGTCGCAGCGCTGCCCCAGCCCGCACTCAGGACCGACCTCGAAGCGGCGGTTCGCGGTTTCGGGCGCCCGCTGGAAGAGGGGCTCGAGGTCGAGGCGGAGTGCTTCGACAGGCTGCTCGCGGACCCGGAGCTGCGTCACGGCGCCGAGCGCTTCGTACGCCGCGATCACCCTGACCGCGTCGCCGGCGCGGCGCCGCTGCATCTGCCCGGCAAGGCCTACGCCTTCGCCGAGAAGGCCCACCGGGGCCGGCCGGACCGCTACGGACTCGGTGAATTCATCGAGCACCCGGTCGCGGTGGCCGAGCTGGTCAGCGTCTACGGCGACCCGGTGATGGAGGCGGCGGCCTACCTCCACGATACGGTCGAGAAGACAGGGGTCACCCCAGAAGTGATCGAAGCCGAGTTCGGCCAGGAGATGCGCGAGCTCGTGGTGGCCCTGAGCCGGGACCCCGGCATCGCCGACCGGGTCGAACGCCGGTCCGAGCACCGGCACCGGATCCGGGATGCGGGCTGGAAGGCTCAGGTGATCTACGCGAACGACCGCGTCGACGGCATGCGCCGCATGAGCGAACTTCTCGCCGAAGGGCACGACGCCGACTCGCTCGAGGCCAGGAGGAGGATCGAAGCCTGGCGCGGCGACCTGGCCGTGATCGGCGAAATGGACCTTCCGGCCGAGCTGACCTCGCTGCTGGCCGCCGAGATCGAACGGCTCAACCGGCTTGCGGGGTGACCGCGCCGGCACCGTCCTGCCAGGAGCCCCGGACGCCGCCGCCCGGCCGGAAGCTGGTCATGCGAAGCTTCCAGCGGTGGCCCGGACATCCCCCACATCCCGGATCGCGGAACGGCCGTCGCCCGGCCCCCACCGGGCCGACAGCGGCTTCGGCCGCGTGTTTTCCGAAGTCTTCACTTTCGACCGGCTCGAAATCGTCAGCCTGACCCATTCGGCGATCTACTTCGGCCTGCTGGTCTCGGCCTTCGCGCTCGGCGGGCCACAGCCATATACGTTCATCCTCGGCCTCTCCCACGGGCTGATCTGGATCGCGATGTCGGTGGTCAGCGTGCTCGCCGTGCGCTACGGCGTCATCAACCTGCGACTTGCGGTGGCTATCGCGGTACTTGGCTGTGTGGCCCCGTTCTTCGGATCGGCCGAGTTCCTGCGCCAGAAACACTTGACGAAGGCGAAGGCGCGTTGAAGGCGGACCGCGACATCTGCGTAGTCAACGCGAGTCTGGACGGCGAGCCCGCCGGACTGCGCGCGGTCGGCGGCCTGATCGACGAGATCGGCCCCGGCGTGACCCCCGCCCCCGGCGAGGACGTGCTCGATGCCGGCGCGGCGATCCTCGTTCCTCCGCTCGTCAACGGCCACACCCACGCCGCGATGACGCTGTTCCGCGGGCACGGCGACGACCTGCCGCTGATGCGATGGCTGCAGGAGGCGATCTGGCCGGTAGAAGCGAAGCTCGAAGCCGAAGACGTCTACTGGGGCACCCGGCTGGCCTGCCTGGAGATGATCCGAACCGGCACGACGAGGTTCTGGGACATGTACTGGGAGCCCGCGGCCGTCGCCCGCGCGGTCGAGGACTCCGGGCTGCGGGCAGTGGTCGGGCCGCCGATGATCGATCCCGGTGCGGTGTCCGAGGTCGGCGCCCGGGACCGCACCCTGGTCGAGCAGCTCGACCAGCTCGCCGGCTGCGGACCGCGCGTGACGCCGGCCGTCTCGCCCCATTCGATCTACACGGTCGCCACCGACGGCCTCGAGAAGGCCGCCGCCCTGGCCGCCGAGCGTGAGATCCCGCTCCAGATCCACCTTTCCGAGACGCAGCCCGAAGTCGACGACTGCCTCGCCAAGTACGGGGTCCGCCCGGCCGTCTACCTCGACAGCATCGGCCTGCTGAACGAAGCGACGGTGCTCGCACACGGGGTCTGGCTGGACCGCGACGAACTCGACCTGATCGCAGAGCGCGGCGCGACCGTGGTCGCCAACCCCGTCGCCAACATGAAGCTCGCGGTCGGCGGCGTGCTGCCCTATCCGGATGCACGCCGGGCCGGGGTCAGGCTGGCGCTCGGAACCGACGGGGCCGGGTCCAACAACTCCCTCGACCTGATGGCGGACCTCAAGGTCTTCGCGCTGACCCAGCGCCACGCGGCCCGGAGCGCCGAGGCGATCCCGGTCGAGGAGGCGTGGGCAATTGCCACGGGCCGGCGCTCCGGCCTGATCGGCGACCCCGACCCGCTGGCGCCCGGCAAGCCCGCGGACTTCATCCTGCTCGATCCCGACGCCTACGAACTGGCGCTCGGCGAGCTCACGTCCAACCTGGTCTACACCGCGTCGGGATCGGTGGTGAAGACGGCGGTCGTCGACGGCCGCGTGCTCATGGACGGCGGCGAAGTCGACGGATCCGCGGAAGTGGTGGCGAAGGCGCGCGAACGGGCCGCGCGGCTCGGCCTGGCCTGACGCGGGCTACAGGTAGCCCATCGGATCCTGCGCGGCGCCGTTGATGCGCACCTCGAAGTGGAGGTGGGGGCCGGTGCTGCTGCCGGTGTTGCCCGAGTAGCCGATGACCTGGCCCTGGTTGACCGACTGGCCCGAGGAAGCCGCGAAGGCCGACTGGTGGGCGTAACACGTGGAAAGTCCGCTGCCGTGGTCGATGCAGGTGTAGTTGCCGTAGCCGCCGTTGTACGAGGCCATGATCACCGTGCCGCTCTTGGCGGCCCTGATCGGCGTGCCTTCTGCCACGGCGATGTCGATCCCCTCGTGCATGCGTCCCCAGCGGTATCCGAAGCCCGAGGTGAGCAGCCCGTCGAGCGGCCAGATCAGGCCGGCGGCGCTGGGGGCCGACATCGGCCCCGCGGGAAGCGGGCTGAGACCGGAGGCGGCGGCGATCTGTTCCTGGATCTTCGCCTGGAGGTCGGCCTGGATCTCCTCGAGCTGGCCGACGCGCTGGTCGACCTTGGCCAGGACCGCCCTGCGCTCGCCGCGGGCCGCCATCAGCTCTCCCTGCTGGGATTCGACGGCCTGCCTGGCCGTGGCGAGATTGCGCTCTTCGGCGGCGATCGAGTCACGAGCGGCCTCGATCGTCTCCTTGGCCTCTTTGAGCCGGATCACGGTGGCCTGCTGCTGGTCACGCAGGTCGCGGACCCTGGTCACGATGGTCTCGTCCTGGTTCTGAATCTGTTCGAGGTATTCCGACTGCTCGATCAGCTCGCCGTAGTCGGCGGAAGTGAGCACGAGGTCGGCCACATCCGTGCTGCCGCTCTGGTAGATGGCCACCAGCCTGTCGCCGAGGATCTCGAGCGAGCGCTTGAGGCGCGCCGCGAGCACGCGCAGCTCCCTGTAGGCCTCGGCGACGTCGGCCTCGGCCTGGTCCAGTTCTGCCTGCTTGGCGGCCAGGCGGAGCTCGACCGCGCGTTCTTCCGCCCGCAGGGCAGAGACCCGGGCCTCGAATTCGCTTATCCGGTCGCTGAGGCCGGCGATCTCGTCCGAGAGCACGCCCTTCTTGTCGTTGGCTTCGGCCAGCCTGTCCTCGGTCTGGTCGAGCCGGTCCTCGACCGTCGCCAGAGCGGGACTCTGCGACCAGACGACAAACGACAGGCCGAGCGCGCACAGCACGAACAGCAGCCGGGAGCGGACCGACCGCGTATTGAGGGGTCTGGGAGCTTGCACTGCGGGAAGTGTAAGCAGTTGCTAACAAATGATCGCGTCCGGCCGGGATCCTGCATGGAGGCTTGCCGAATGCGGCCCCGCCCCGGCGTCCGGCCCGCCGGTTGCCTTGTCCGCTCAGGGTTTTCCCGCAAGAGGTCCTTGCCGACCCGTACGATCCACGGAGTGTCCGTCGGAGACGACCCAGTCCGGGAAGACCCTGCCAAAGGCCACGCGGCCTCCCCCGTCCGCTACGAGCACGTCTCGAAGCAGTATCCGGGGGCCGAAGGCTTCGCCGTCCACGAGCTCAGCCTGGAGGTCCCGGCCGGCGAGATCTGCGTTCTGGTCGGGCCTTCGGGATGCGGAAAGACGACGGCCATGCGAATGGCCAACCGCACGGTCGAGATGACTTCCGGCGACATCCTGATCGGCGAGCGGTCGGTGAAGGACGGCGATCCGGCCAAGCTCCGGCGTGAGATCGGCTACGTGATCCAGCAGATCGGGCTGTTTCCGCACCGGACGATCGCCGAGAACATCGGAACCGTTCCGACGCTGCTCGACTGGGACAAGACCCGGATCGCGCAGCGGGTCGAGACGCTGCTCGAGCTGATCGGCCTCGACCCGGAGTTCGCAGACCGGTACCCGGCCCAGCTCTCCGGCGGACAGCAGCAGCGCGTCGGCGTAGCCCGGGCACTGGCTGTGGATCCGCCGGTGATGCTGATGGACGAGCCGTTCGGCGCGATCGACCCGATCAACCGCTCCCGCCTGCAGAACGAATTCCTCAGGCTCCAGGCCGAAATCCGCAAGACGGTCCTGTTCGTCACCCACGACGTGGACGAGGCGATCAAGATGGGCGACCGGATCGCCGTGATGAAGAAGGGCGGCGAGCTGGCGCAGTACGCAACGCCGACCGAGCTGCTGATGGAGCCGGCAGACGAGTTCGTCGAGGACTTCGTCGGTGCCGACCGGGCACTGAAGCGCCTGGCACTGATCCGGGTGAAGGACGTCGACCTCTGGAAGGCGCCGGTGGCACGGGCCGGTGAGGCGACCGGTCCGGTCAGGACCGCGGTCGAATTGGCCGAGGTGCCGCATGCGGTGCTGGTCGACGGAGAAAACCGCCCTCTCGGCTGGCTCTCGGGCCGTGACCTCGACCAAGAGATCGTGCCGGCCCGCCCGGACTCGGCGGCAGAACCGATGCTGGACGGCGACACGACGCTGCGGGACGGCCTCGCCACCCTGCTCGCCGGCGGACCGCAGTACGCAGTGGTCACCGACGGCCGCGGCCGGCTCGACGGCATCCTGTCGGTCGAGATCATCTCCGACTTCCTTTCCTCCGACGAAGCCACCGAGGCTTCGATTCCGGCGGTGGAACGTGTCGGCGGCTGACTTTCCGGTGCTGGCCCAGGTCTCGGACGACTTCTTCCGGGACCGGTCCGGGGGCGGCTGTATCGAGGAGAACAGGCTGTTCTGCCCCGGCTGGGTCGTCGAAAACGCCGACCGGTACGTCGACCCGACGCTCCAGCACGTGGTGCTCGTGGTCAGCGCCGTCGCGGCCGGTTTCGTGATCGCCTTCTCGCTCGCCGTGCTCGCCCACCGCCACCGCTGGCTCTCCTCCCCCTTCCTCGCGGCGACCGGCGTGCTGTACACGATCCCGTCGATCTCCTTCTTCTTCCTGCTGCTGCCGATCACCGGACGTGGTGCGGTGACCGCGATCATCGCGCTTACCGCCTTCACGCTGCAGATCATCTTCCGCAACATGACCACGGGCCTGAGGAACGTGCCCAATGAGGTGACTGACGCGGCGCGCGGCGTCGGTCTGACCAAGAAGCAGCTGCTGTGGCGGGTCGAGATCCCGCTGGCCATGCCCGAGATCATCGCCGGTCTCAGGATCGCCACGGTCAGTACGGTCGCGCTGGCCACGCTCGCCGTATTCGCCAACGGCGGCGGCCTCGGGACCGAGATCGTCGTCGGCTCGAACATCACCTTCAAGACCGGCATCATCGTAGCCGGCTCGATAGCCGTGCTGATGGCGATCCTCTTCGACGCGCTGCTGCTGCTCGCCGGCCGCCTGCTGACGCCCTGGACGAAGGCGGCCCGGTGATTCCCGTGAACTTCGCCGCGCTCGGCCTGTTCGGCGACGCCTTCGATTTCGTCTTCAGCGAACAGGAGGCCGCGACCGGCGGCGTCATGGTCGGCGGACCGGAGCAGGTCGCCGACCTGGCGCTGACGCAGCTCGAGGTCACGCTGCTGGCACTCGGCGTCTCGCTTCTGCTGGCACTGCCGGCAGGCCTGATCCTCGGTCACTACGGCAAGGGAGAGTTCCTCGCGGTGTCGGTCGGTAACGCCGGCCGCGCGATTCCCGAGCTGGCGCTGATCGCCCTGATGGCCGCGGCTATCGGCGTGGGCCTGTTCAACCTCGTGGTCGCGCTCGCGATCCTCGGGATCCCGCCGATCCTGACCAATACGTTCGTCGGCATCAGGCAGGTCGAGCGCTCCTCGGTCGAAGCGGCCCGTGGCATGGGCATGAGCGACCGCCAGATCATGACGCGCGTGGAACTGCCGCTGGCGATCCCGACGATCATGGGCGGGGTGCGCACGTCGGCGATCAACATCATCGCCACCGCGACCATCGCCCCGCTGGCGGGCATACTCACGCTCGGCGACTTCATCATCTCCCGGAACGTCTATGGCGATGCCGGGGTGCTCGCCGGCGCGGTGCTGGTCGCGCTGATGGCGATCGCGCTGGAGATGACGCTCGCCGGGGCCCAGTGGGCCATGACCTCGAAAGGACTGAAGCTCCAGAAGACATGATCCCGCGCCACCGATCTGTACCCACCAACGAAGGAGAAACATGCCGTTCAGAAAACTGAAGTACCTGCTGCTGGTCGCCGTATTCGCGCTCTCGCTGGGGCTTGCCGCCTGCAGCGACGACGGAGACGATTCAACCTCGGGGGACTCCTCCGGCGGTGGTGACCTGATCCAGTCGAACCCGGACAACTCGGACGTCAGCCTGACGGTCGGATCGAAGAACTTCACCGAGCAGATCGTTCTCGGCGAGATCTACGCCCAGGGCCTCGAAGCCGCCGGCTATGACGTCAGCACCGACCTCAACCTCGGTTCCGAGACAATCGCCCTCCAGGCGCTGAAGAAGGACGAGATCTCGGGCTACCCCGAATACGTGAGCACCGCGCTCACGTCGTTCTACGGCAAGGAAGCAGACCAGGTGCCGGCCGACCCGGACGAGGCATTCGACGCGGTCAGCCAGGAGGTCGAGGCCGACGGACTCGTGGCGCTGCCGCCGACGCCGTTCTCGAGCGCCAACGCGGTCGGCCTGCTCACCGCCGAGGCGGCTGAGCTCGAGGTGGAGACGATCTCCGACCTCGAAGGCAAGAGCCAGGACCTGGCTCTCTACGGCTCGCCCGAGTGCCGCCAGCGGATCGACTGCCTGATCGGGCTCGAGGAAAACTACGGCCTCGAGTTCAAGTCGTTCACCCCGGTCGACATCGGCCTGCGCTACGAGGTGCTCGACAAGGGCCAGGCCGACCTCTCGATCGTATTCACGACCGACGCCCAGCTCGGGGCGTCGGACGAGTACACGATCCTCGAGGACGACCAGGGCGTGTTGCCGGCAGGCAACGTCGTATTCATGACCAAGCAGGAGACGATCGACGAAGCCGGTCCCGACTACGCCGAGACGATCGAGAAGGTCCAGAGCGGCCTGACGGTCGAGGTCATGCAGGAGCTCGACGCGCGCGTCGACATCGACAAGCAGCAGCCGGCGCAGGTCGCGTCCGACTACCTGAAGGAAGCCGGCTACATCGAGTAGCCGCTCACCGTCACCGGACGCATCCCGTCCGGATCCGCATGAGACACGAAACGGCCGCCTGCTCCGGGCGGCCGTTTCGCTCGGCGGCAACCCGGTTCAGCGGCCGATGTGGAAGCCGATCAGCTTCGGCACGGAGGCGATCGCCGAAGCGAGAGCGCCGGGCGGCCGGCCCTCGGCCTCGGCCCGTTCCTTTCGGCCGATCGCTTCGCGGATGATCGTGCCGCCGATCCAGCGAAAGGGCTCGGGAGGCACTCTGGTCAGTGCCGAAACGGGCTGGACGATCGGCAGCGACGAGTATTCGTCCTGCCTGTCGAGCAGGCTCGAGGCAATGCAGCGGCCGACCATCTGCGACGGACCGACGCCGTTGCCCGTATAGCCGAAGGCGGCGTATCCGCGCCCGGAAGGCAGACGGACCACATGGGGAAGGTGCGTTGCCGACGCGTCGATCGGCCCGCCCCAGGCATGCTCGATGCGCTTGCCGGCCAGCGCCGGGAAGTAGTCGAGCAGCGAAGCCTGGACCTGCCGGACCACGTCGGGGTCGATCTCGGACCGGCCGAAGCGGCGACCGCCGGCGGCGATGCGGCCGCCTCCCCAGCCGAAGGCGATGCGGCCGTCCGGCGTGGTGCGGAAATAGTGCAGCAGGGCGCGGAAGTCGCTGATCGCCTCGCCGCCGGTCCAGCCGATCTCTTCGAGCACCTCCGGCACCGGTTCGGTGATCACCATGTGGCTCGAGGCGATGGTCACGCCGTGGCTGATCGGCGAACCCCGGCCGGCCAGCGAAGGACCGGATGCGAGCACGACCTGCGCGGCGGACAAACGGCCGGCGGCGGTCTGCACGCTCACCCGTCCCGGCCCGTCGTCCACACGCGTGACCGGACTTGATTCGAACAGCTCCACGCCCCGATCGAGCAATGCGTTCCGGATCCCGAAACCCAGGCGGGCCGGCTGGACGGTGGCGACGCTCTCGTAGAAGACACCGCCGCGAAACCTGGGCGAGCGGCAGATCTCCCCCACCGCCGCCGGGTCGAGGATGTCCACCTCTCCGTCGACGCCGGCTTCGAGAATGGCCTCGGCGTTGGAGCGGCCTACGCCGTCCTGGGCGGCAGAGGTCGAGACGTTGAGGTAGCCGGCCGGGTTGTACCACGCGTCGACACCCTGCTCTTCGCAGAACTCTCCGATCTGGCGCACCGATTCGTCGGAGGCACGGGCGAGGCGCAGCGCGGCCGGCAGTCCGTAAAGGCGTTTCATGCTGTCGAAAGAGACCCACATCGAATCGGCGAAACCACCGTTGCGACCACTGGGGCCACATCCGATCCGGTGGGACTCGACCAGCGCTATCCTCAGGTCGGGCTCGGCCGCCGACAGGTGCCAGGCGGTCCACATGCCGGTGAAACCGCCTCCGACGATGGCCACGTCGACTTCCAGATCCGCGCTCAACGCGGGCAGCTGGGCCGGGAGGCCGGCCTCGTCGATCCAGTACCCGTGCGCTGAGTGGATCAAGGTTCCCGCAGGCTAAAGCATGGAGCTTCGGCCCGACGCCGGAACCGCGCGGCCGTCGGCGGCCCGACTACGTCTGACGATTTGTCTGACGGTATGTCCCACTCCCGCAGCGGCTGCTGCGCACTTGCTTCGCCTGATGCATGAGCGATCGGTTGCGCGTACAGGCAACGCGCCGAAAACGGCGAAAGTCCCGTCGAATGGAAGGGCAGGAGCGAAGAAAGCAGGTCGTCCACAGTGCGGGTCTCGAACTGTCGGGCCGGTTCGAGGCCGATGACGGTGTGGTTGGACCTCGGGCACGACGTGCCCAGGACCTGATGAATGCGCCGCTGATGATCGCGGCCCTGCTCACCCTTCCCAGCGTCATCCTCGGCGAGACGACGGACCCTGGCCTGATGTATGACGTTGCGACGGCTCTGAACTGGGGGACCTGGCTCGTCTTCGCCTTCAACCTCGTGCTCATGCTGGCCCTCGTCCCCGACCGGCGCAAGTACCTGCGGCACCATCCGATCGACGTCATCGTCGTATTCCTGACCCCGCCGGTGCTGCCGGCCAGCCTCGAGGCATTGAGAGCCCTTCGCCTGCTCCGCCTGCTGCGCCTGCTCGAGCTGGAGAAGCTCTCGAGGTCGGTCTTCTCCAGCCAGGGCCTCGCCTACGCCGCGTTGATGACCCTGGTCGTGGCGATTTCCGGAGGCTCGCTGTTTCGCGCCTTCGAGGCGGGCAACCAGAACGTGAGCGAGTGGGAGAGCGTCTACTGGGCGATCACCACGATGGCCACGCTCGGCTCCGACATCGATACGACGACCGTCGGCTCGGAGATAACCTCGGTCGTGATCCTGCTCACCGGCGTGACCTTCATCTCGATGCTGACCGGCGCCATCGCGCGCAAGTTCCTCTCGGCGTCGCAACCGGGCGAGAACGACGGTGGCGAGTCGACCGGATCCTGAGCCGGGTCGGTCGCGAGGACGCGGGTCCGGGGCCTAGAGCCCCGACGGGTGGCGGGGGATGAAGCCGGCGTTGTCGCGCAGGTCGCTATGCCACTTCGGTCCCGTGCCGCCGGTGTCGGAGGTGTCCCAGCGCAGGCCGGCGATGACCGCGTAGACGTGACCCGAGTTGCCGTAGACGGTGATCCAGTTGCCCTCGCCGGGCTCGCCCCACGTGGTCAGCCCGGTCGAGTCAAGCGGGCTCGACAGGAGCCCGGCACCGTTCAGTGCATAGCTGACGGCCCCCGAGCAGTCGTAGCCGGAAGACTCGAACGAGCCGTGGCCGCCGCCCCACAGGTACGGCATGCCGACGATCGCGTTGGCGGCCGCGATCGCGTCCTTGACTGCCTGCGGGGCCCCGGCCGGCGCGGCGGCGAGTCCGTCGGCGCCGAGTACTGCCGTCTGGCCGGAAACCGGCGCCGGAGCGGCCGGCGCCGAGCTGCTGGCCGGGTCCAGGGTCAGGTCCGGGAGGTTGCCTTCGATCGTGCCGGCGCGATCCTGGAGGGCGGCTATGCGCTGCTCACGCATGTCGCGCGTAGCGAGGAACTCGGCCCGGCGGGCTTCGACCCGGTCACGTGCTGCGACCGCGGCCTGCTGCTCCGCGGCGACCCTGTCGCGCACCTTCTGGAGACGCTGCTCCTGGGCCTCCATGCGCGCCACCGAGCGCCTGATCTGCTCACGAAGGGCCCGGACCCTGCGGACCACGGCCTCGTCGCGGTCCTGGATGCTCTCTGCGTATTCGGTGTTCGAGACGATCTCGGAGAAGTCCGAGGAACCGAGGACCATGTCCGAGACGTCGGGCGTGCCGGCCATGTAGAGCGAAACCAGCTGCCGGCGCAGGACCTCGAGGGCGCGTTCCATCCGGCGCCTGACTTCGCGCAGGTGATCACGCTCGGCCTCGAGATCGGCCTCCAGGCGTTCAAGCTCGGCCTGCTTGGCTTCGAGTTTCGCGGTGAGCGAAGCCGCCGTGCCGCGCAGCCCGGCGAGCTCGCCCAGCAATTCGTCGACACGGCGGTTGTCGGCCGCGACCTGCGAACGCAGCTCGTCGACCGATCCGGCGATCTCGGCGAGCTTCTCCTGTGCGCGGTCGTAGCGCTGCTGCGGAGTCAGGGCCCCGGCCGGGTCGCCGGCCAGCAACAGCAGACAGACGAACATGGCCGCCATCGAAGCGGCCGCAGCGGGACGGTGCCGGCGGATGCCGCCGTTTCTCTCTGAAAGTCGTTCTCGCATCAGGGTCGGCCGATCCGGGCCGGACCGCCAAGCTAGCCGGATGCCGTAACGATCCCCGGCAGACCCTTCGACTGGGACATGCCTTGCAGGCGGAGGGATTCGCGGGCGCGGCCAGAAGGCCCTGCTTCCGCTCGCCCGGCGGTCGCGCCGGCCTGGCTGGGGTAGCCGATTTCGCTGACGAGTACCGGAAGGCGCCACTGCCCGCTCAATGCGGCGAGACCGTCGACGTTGGGCTGCCAGGCCGTGGCGAGCGACTCCGCGGTCGGCTTTTCACCCTCCTGCGAAAGCGGGAAGTAGGCGTCGACGCCGATCATGTCGAGCCGGTCCCAGAACTGGACCTGCCATACCTCGTCCCAGTTCGCGGCATAGGCGAGCTCGCCGCCGGACTTCTCTCGGACCGATTCGATCACGGCATTCCAGGCTTCGGTGTCGGTGGAGAGCGACTTCAGCTCCGTGCCGACCGAGAACAGCTCGGCGCCGGCGGAGCCGCCTCTTCATCAGAAGGCTTGAGCGCGGTCACGGCCACGACGCCGGCGATCAGCGCTACGGCCAGGGAGAGGACGGTGAGCACCGCTCGGGACACCGCGCAAGTCTGTTGAGCGTCCCGAGCGGGCTCTTGCCCGAAACGCAGACCGGCCGCGCTGTTGCGCGGCCGGTCCGGGAATCGCAATCAGGTGACGGCTCAGGCGAGGATCTTCGCCTTCATCTGCTGGTATTCGTCCTCGGTGATGCCACCGCTCTGCTTGAGCTGGTCGAGCTTGTGGAGCTCGTCGACCGGCGACGTGGCGGCGGTCTGGCGCACGTACTCGTCGAACTGATTCTTCGACTCGACCTGGTCTTGGATCGCCCGCTCCCGCATGCCGGAACCGCGGACGATCAGATAGACCAATGCGGTCAACGGCGCGGCGACGATGAAGAACAGGGCCCAGACGGCCTTCGCCCATCCGCTCAGGTCGTCGCTGCGGAAGAGGTCGATGAGGATCGCGATGACGATCCAGATCCAGATCACGAAGAAGAAGATCGCAAGTGCTGTGAGCAGTGCGTCTCCGAGATCGTATGCGGCGAGGAGCAAGGGCTTTTCCTTTCGGTGACTCTGGCGGACCGCCCCGCTGGGGAGGCCCCTTTTCGTTCAGCCTATCCGGCCACACGGCCGGCCGGCCGGTCCCTCAGTCGCGGCCTTCCCGGTTCGCCTCGAGGATCTTCCAGGCCGCGGGCATCAGCAGCGCGCCGAATGCGGCCTTTACCAGGCCGCCGACGATGAAGATCGTGAAGCCATCGTGAATGACCGTTCCCCAGCTCGAGCTGCTCATGAAACCGGCCTCGACCAGCTCCGGTGCGGCGAGCTTCAGGCCGGCGAGCCCGAAGGCGAAGATCACCAGCTGGCCGAGGACGAAGGAGAGGAAAGCCGACAGCACCTTGCGGTCGGAACCGTGCTCGGCGAACCAGCCGACGATGCCGGCGGCGAAGATGAAGCCGATCAGGTAGCCGGCGGTCGCGCCGGCAATGCTGCCCACCTGGAGCACGTTCTCGGCTCCGCTCGAACCATCGGCGTAGAAGGGCAGGAAGAAACCGAGGAACACGTACAGCGCGAGAGCGGCCGCGCCGCGCTTCCAGCCGAGCGATGCGCCGACGAGCACGACGGCGAGGGTCTGGCCGGTCATCGGGACCGGGGTCATCGGGATCGTGATCTGGGCCATCAGCGCCGTGAACAGCGCGCCGCCCAGGACCATCAGCGCGGTGCGCACACGGCTGCTGGCGAAGACATCGGCGATAACTGGAACTCGGGCAGACGGAGCCGCCTCAGTGAACGTGGACATCAAGACCCTTCTTTAGTCAGGAACACATGGACATCGAGACCGCTGAAGCCTACCCACCTGCGAAGCTTCAGCGATGCGTCATGTGCAGGCGACAAGGTATGTGACCGCCCTGCGAGAGGGTGGCTCGCTGCCCGGGCTCGTCGAGGCAGATGACGACGGGCTGTACGTGGTCAAGTTCCGCGGCGCGGGTCAGGGTCCCGGCGCGCTCGTCTCGGAGGTGATCGCCGGTGAGCTGGGCCGGGCCATAGGCCTGCAGGTCCCGGAACTCGTAGTGATCGACATCGCTCCCGAGATCGGCCACGCCGAACCCGATCCGGAGATCAAGGAACTGATCGAGGCCAGCCACGGCAGCAACGTCGGCATGGACTTCCTGCCGGGCGCGCTGCCTTTCGACTCGGTCGGCAGCCGCGGCATCGACCCTGACGAAGCGGCCGCGATCGTCTGGTTCGACTGGCTCACGACCAACATCGACCGGACCCCCCGCAATCCGAACCTGCTGACCTGGCACGGCCGCGTCTGGCTGATCGACCACGGCGCCGCGTTCTTCCGCCAGCACGGGCCGGTACCGCTGTCCCTCACCGCCGGGCGTCCTACGCCGATGCTCAGCGAGCACGTACTGCTGCCCCATGCCGGCTCGATCGAGGCGGCGGCCGGACGGCTCGGTGATCGTGCAGGCCGGGCCATCGGCGATGCGGTCGCCGCGGTTCCGTCAGAATGGCTCGGCGCCGATCCGGAGGCCACGAGAGAGCAGTTCAGGCTCTTCCTCGAGGCGAGACTGGAAAGCCGGGAACTGATCGAAGGAGACCTGAAGCGGGATGCCTGAAGCCCAGAGACTGCCCTTCTCCTATGCCCTGCTCAGGGCGGTTCCGTCGATCGAGCGCGGCGAGTGCCTGAACGTGGGTGTCGTCCTGTTCTGCCGCCAGCAGGGCTTCCTCGCGATGAAGACCGGGGTCGACCCGGAGCGGCTGGAGAACTTCGCGCCGGGAATGGACCCGGCGCCGATGGCCGAGCGGCTCGAACAGATTGCCACGGTGATCGAGGGCGAGCCCGAGGCCGGCGCGCTGGCCGGCCTGTCGCAGTCCGAGCGCTTCGGCTGGCTGGTGGCCCCGTCTTCGACCGCGATCCAGCCGTCCGAGGTCCACGCGGGCCTGACGGCCGATCCCGCGGCCGAGCTGACGCGCCTCTTCGAGACGCTGGTGCGTCAGCCCGCGACGTCCACGTAGAGCGACTGCCCGGCGGTACCGAAGCGGCCGTCGCTGTCGTGGAGCGCGGTACGGGTCACGCCGGAACCATTCGCCGAGACCTCGGTCAGCGAGCGCAGGCCGATCCACTCCCCCTGCGGCTCGCGAAGCAGCCATACGTTGAGGTCGCAGTTGACGAAGACGTAGTCGCCGAACGGGACCGGGTGTGCGAGCCCGTTCCCGAAGTCGGCCGCGGCCACGGCGCGCTGGGCCGGCGAAGGGACCTCGCCCGGAACGACCGGGGCGTCGAGCCTGAACCACGCCGCCCCGTCGGAACGCACCTGCTCCGGGCCGCCCTCGACCACACGGATCGTGTTCGAGGTCTTGTGGAAGGCGGTTTCTCCGTCGTTTCCCCAGCGCCCTTCCTCGGCCGCACCGAATCCGTCGGGAGGCGGCATCGCATCGCCCGCGCCCGCGTGCTCCGCAGCACCGGGCGGCAGTCGGATCCGCCCCGACCTGAGCAGCACGCCTCTCGCCTCGACCAGCGTGCGATCGCCGTCGGTGAGTCTCGCGGCGATGACCATCTGTCGCCGGCCTGGTTTCACGACCTCGGTCTCGAGCTCGACTTCGCCGAGCATCACCGGGCCGAGGAATACGCTCTGGAACGACGCCAGCCTCATGCCCGTTTCGGCACCGTGGGCCTCGATGGCACGGGTCAGCAGGGCCGCGGGGGCGCCACCGTGAGCAGCGTCCGGCCGCCACGGGCCACGTGCCGCGGGTCCGAGCTCGAAACGCGCGGGGCGACCGGGGCCGGTTGCGAGCGGCACGGCGATCGCCTCCGCCGACGGGCCCGGATCACCTGCGCACGCCAACGGCCAGGCCTCAGTCTGAGTTCATGTCGATCGCCAGCAGCGCCGCCGCCGCGACGGCGGCCGAGCCGGCCAGGGCCGACGTCATGACGACTCCCCTGCGATCGATCCTGCCGGCCGAGATCAGGGTCGCGGCGACGTCACCGATGTCGGCCAGCAGCGATACGGCCAGCCAGGGGCCGGCCTCGTCCCGCAGCGCCGCTTCGGTGGCGCCGAGGCCCAGCGCGATGTCACGGAAGCCCATTGCGCGGAAGATCGTCCTGCTGGAGGGACGGAAGGCGTCCTCGCCGACCCATGTCTCCCCCACCTTCTCGGGGACCGAGGCGGCAACGATGCCGAAAAGCACCCGGCTCAGGCCGAATCCGGCGTTGGCTGCGATGCGGGCGTTCATTGCTGAACCGTACCGGTCGCAACCGGCCTGCGGCCCGGTCGGCCGCCGACATAGGGTTCGGCGATGTCGAATACCCGGCCGATCACCCTTCACGTCCTCCCGCCGTCGCACCCCTGCATGACCGCTGAGGCGGCGCTGAAGCACAAAGGGCTGACGTACGAGCTCGTCAACCTCGCGATGGGCAAGCACCAGGACGAGGTCGAGCGGATCTACGGCGAAGGCAGGCGCACCGTGCCCGGCATGACGATCGGCGGAGAGACTGTCCACGGCTCGACGGCGATCCTGTGGAAGCTTGAGCAGGACTTTCCCGGAGCACCCGCTGTACCCGCAGGCGATCCGCGAGGAAGTCCGCGAGGCCGAGCTATGGGCCGACGGCGACCTGCAGGACTTCGGCCGCCGCCTGCCGTGGTCCGCACTGCACTTCCGCCCCGAGTCGATGGGAAGCTTCGGAGGGGCGGGAGCACTGGATCCGCCCGGCACCGACTACGCGATCAAGTTCATCCGCGCGACCTGGAAGTACCACGGGATCTCCGCCGTGCGCATGGCCGAGGACCTCGCCGAACTGCCCGGCATGGTCGACCGGATCGAGCAATACGCCGAAAGGGGGCTGATCGACGGCGACCAGCCCACTGCGGCCGATCTCCAGATCGGCGCGACCGTGCGCGTGCTGCTGACCGTGGGAGACCTGCGGCCACTGCTCGAGGGAAGCGCCGCCGAGCGTATCGCGATGAGGCACTTCCCCGATTACGCCGGGCTGGTCCCGGCGGGCGCCTTTCCCGAAGGCTGGGTCAGGTCCAGGGCCGCCTGAGCACCTTCACCGGCCGTAGCCCGGAACCCGGGCTTGGCGAGCAGCATCTGTACGTCACCGTTGCGGCCCGATCGGAAGCCTCCCTCCGCGAAGGCGAGGTAGAGCAGCCACATCCGTCGGAAGCGCCGGTCGTACCCGAGTTCCTCGAGCCGGTCGGTCACCGCGAGGAAGCGCTCCCGCCAGTCGGCGAGGGTGAGTGCGTAGTCGCCGCCGATCTCGTCCATCCAGACGGTACGCATGTCGGTCTCGCATCCGAGACAGCGCGTGATCTCGGCGACTGACGGCAGGCAGCCTCCGGGAAAGATGAAGTGGCTGATGAAGCTCCTCGACGCCTTTTCCAGTTCGTAGGCGTCGTCGTCGATGACGATCGCCTGGAGCAGCATCGCGCCGTGCGGCGCGAGCAGGGAAGAGCACTTGGCGAAGTAGGTCGGGAAGTCCTTCCACCCGACCGCCTCGATCATCTCGACCGAGACCAGGCGGTCGTAGCTGCCGTCCAGGTCGCGGTAGTCGACCTCGATCACGTCGATCCGGCCTGCGAGACCGGCCGCCTCGACCCTCTGCCGTGCGAGTGCAGCCTGCTCCTTCGAGATCGTCGTCGTGGTGATCCGGCAGCCGGTCCGGCGGGCGAGATGCACCGCCAGGCCGCCCCATCCGGTCCCGATCTCGAGCAGGTGGTGTGCCGGGCCGAGTTCCAGCCGCTCGGCAATCCGGTCCATCTTGTTCTCCTGCGCCGTCTCGAGATCGTCACCAGGGTCGAGGTACACGCCCGACGAGTAGTTCATCGACCGGTCCAGAAAGAGCGAGAAGAGGTCGTTGCCGAGGTCGTAGTGCGCGGCTATCTGACGGCGGCCGCGGGACTTCGTCGTCCGTGGCATCGTCACGCCGAGCCGCTGGACCGGACCGACCAGGCCGTGGACGGGACGGCGGATGCGGTCGAGCCGCTCGAGGTTGTGGCCGGCGATGGTGGCCAGTCCGACCAGGTCGTCGCAGTCCCATTCGCCTGATATGTAGCTCTCGGCCATGCCGGTGCTTCCCCGCAGCATCCGGGTCCAGAGCTTCGGCGAGTGGACCTCCACATCGGCGGACGGGCCCGGGTTACCCCGACCGACGACGTGCAGGTGCCCCCGTTCGCTGATCCGGATCGAGCCGTAGCCGATCCCGTCGAGGAAGCGCAGCACAGCGGCGCGGACAGGATTCATACGGGGCATGTGGGGCGGGCCTCGGGGCCTCGTCCGTTCGCAGCCGGCTGCCGGGACCCGGCCTTCGCGGCTGGAGGACGGGCGTGGAAGCGGGCTCCCTTCAGCCAGGTGACCGCAGCCTGGGAGTAGATCCCGGCCAGCACCCTGTAGCTCATCGGCGGATAGGTGAGCAGGAGGCGGCCGAGCGCGGCCCGGTCGATCTCCTTCCTCGACAGCTTCAACGTCGCGTCGAAAGCCTTTCGCCCGTCCTTTTTGCTGTCGATGTGGACCGGCAGCGAAGCACCGGGCAGACCGAAGGTGAGTTCGTAGGTGTGGTCCATGTCCATCAGTGGGGAAACGTGCAGGGCCTTCTCGACCCGCGAGGATACAACCGTCCCTCGATGCCGGACCTCGTCAGAGACGTAGCAGTGGCGGTCGCCCCACGGGGTGTTCGTGACCTCGGACAGGACCGCCTCGAGCTGCCGTCCCGTACGGTCGAAGCAGTAGTAGAAAGAGACCGGGTTCTCGAGCAGCCCGAGGAACCGGAGGTTGGTCAGCACCCGGACCGGGCCTTGCGGCCGGGTTGCCGGTCTGTGCTTCTACGCGGTCGCGCACGCATTCGTCGAGAGGCTTGTCCGCAGGACCGAGGTAATCGGCACGACGGAAGCTGACCGGCGAGCGCGGCCGCGTCGACCACAGCGGATGCACGGCCATCACTTCGGGAATCTCGGCCAGGTCCAGGTAGGTCATGAATACGCGGTAGGAGAACTGCCGCTCCACCTTCCCGAAACGGCGGTGCCGGACCTCACCCTCGTAGATCGCGCTGTTCAGGCCCATTCGCTGGGGACCTCGCTGCCCCGTCCTGTGCCGCCCTCTTCGATCCTCGACTCGACGGCACGGGCCGCCCGCAGACCGCTGAACGCCCCGTCTTCGTGAAAGCCGTTGCGCCAGTAGGCACCGCAGAAGTGGGTCCGGCGCACGCCGCTGATCTCTTCCCACCGCGCCTGGGAGGCCACGGTCCGGGGCGTGAAGACGGGGTGTTCGTAGTCGAATTCAGCGAGCACCGAACCGGGGTCGATCAGTTCCTCCATGTTCAGGCTGACGAAGAAACGCCGCCGGCAGGACAGGCCCTGGAGGCGGTTCATGTCGTAGGTCAGGGTCGCCCGTCCGGTTCGTCCTCCGGTCTGCCGGTAGTTCCAGCTGGCCCAGGCCGCCCTGCGGTCCGGCATCACCGACTCGTCGGTGTGGAGGATCGTGTGATTGCTCTGGTAAGCGATCGAAGCGAGCACCTCCTGCTCGGCGCGGCTCGGGTCGGCCAGCATCCTCAGGGCCTGGTCGGAATGCGTGGCGATCACCACCTCGTCGAATCGTTCGGCAGGCCCGCCCCGGGGCACGACCTCGACGCAGTCGTCGAAGCGCACGACACGGTCGACCGGTGTCGCTGTCCTGACCCGGTCGCGGATCGGGGCCGTGAGGGCCTCGACGTACTGCCACGATCCGCCCTCGATCGTCCGCCAGTTCGGCCGGCCCCTGAGCGAGAGCAGACCGTGGTTGTCGAGAAACCGGGCGAGGAAGCCGACCGGGAAGCTCGACATCTGGCCGGGATCGGCCGACCAGACCGAGGCGACGAGGGGTACGACGACGCGGTCCCGGAGAGCCGGGCTGAATCCGTGCCGGGCGAGGAACTCATCCAGCGACGGACCCTGCTCGCCGGTTTCGACGAGCTGCCTGAGCAGCCGCTGGAAGCGGACGAACTCGGCCAGCATGCGGAGGAACGAGGGCCGTACCATGTTGCTGCGCCGTGCGAACAGGCTGCCCAGGTCACGGCCGGCGTATTCGAACTCGCCGTCGCTGTAGGAGAAGCTCATCGACGACGGTCGCGACGCGACCTCCATCTGCTCGAGTATCCGGGTGAACTCGGGGTAATTCCGGTCGTTGAAGACGATGAATCCCGTGTCGACCGCCTCGAAGCCAAGCTCCGACTCGACGACGACTGTGTTCGCATGCCCGCCCGTCCGTCGATCGGCCTCGAATACGGTCAGATCCGCACGGTCGCTGAGCCGGTGGGCCGCTGCGAGGCCCGAGATCCCTGTTCCGATTACCGCTACTTTCATTACTCTTGGCTACGCGCGCGGCAGCGCGATCGGATGCAGTGGTCGGTGTGACATGCGTCCCGATGGCCGGAACCGCCCTGAAGCACGGGCCCGGCGTGTCAGGCCGCCGCAGAACGGCCGGGCCGGCCGTCGAGGTGGGCCGCGAGCACCAGCCCCTGACGGTAGGCGGAAGCGGCAACGAGCGGATCTCGCTCGTGGTCCATGCGGTCGGGGCCGATCGCACTCGCCGAAGCGGAATCAGGGCTCACGACCGTCACCCGGGCGCCACGGGAACGAATGGTCGCTGCTTCGAGCGATACGCGGGTCCGCGAAAGGCCGGCCACCACGCTCTTGCGGCGGCTCGGCCGGCTGCGGTAGCCGGACGGGTAAAGGCACAGCACCGTGGAGCCGGGTTCGGGCACGACCGCGTCGAGGTTGACCGGACTCCAGACCCCTCCGTCGACGATCGGGCCGCGTTTGCTGTCGACTGGGCGGAAGACGCCGGGGATCGCGCACGAAGCGCGCACGGCTTCGCTGACCGAGAGCCCGAGGCTGTCTTCACCGCTCATCACGACCCGGTCACCGCGCTGGAGCTTGACGCCGACGAGGCTGAGGCGGGCGTCCCAGTCGGGCATCAGCCGTTCGATCCTGCGGCCGAGCCGCGACAGCTCTTCGTCGCCCGGCGGCACAGCCCTCAATGCGGTCCGACGCGCCAGTCTGCCGGCCGGACGGGCCAAGCGCAGCAGGTCGGCCGCCGGCGCCCACGCGGCCCCGGTGCCGATTCCGGGATTCGCACCTGCGTTCGGCCCTGCCGGTCGGCTGTCGTCTGCAGGAGTGGCACCTGCGACGCCGAAGCGTCTATCAAGGTACCGGCGCAGGTCCTCGCCGGCAGCCAGCCTCGTCGCCACGATCGACCCGGCCGAGGTCCCGACGAAGCGACGGGCCAGCCTCAGGTCGGGCCCGCCCGAGTCGAGCAGGCCCGCGATCAGCCCGCTCATCCATGTGTCGCCGAGGACGCCGCCGCTTCCGAGAACGACCTGGTCGGGCGTCAAGAAGGGGTCAGGCCTCTGAGCACGGACCTGCCGGAGTGCCCGGGGCTGCCGTTCTCCGGCTCGATCGAGACGTCGAAGTAGCTGTAGTTGCCCGGATTGACGGGAAGCGGGACCTCGATCTCGGAACTGCCGTCCGGAGGTACGCGGAACGAGCCGAGCGAGACAAGTTCACCTTCTTCGCCGAGCAGCCAGAGCTCGTAGTACTCGCGGTCGCCGGTCTGCTCGAGCCCGGAGACGTCGAGGGTCAGCTGGTCCCCGGAATCCCCGGTCAGGAGGACCTCGCCCGAAGCCTCGTCGGGCACTTCGTTGCCGATCGTGTCCAGCGAAAGCGTCGTCATCGGCTCGCCCGGTGAAGTTGAACCGTCGCCGCCCAGCTGGGTACCGACGCCGATTCCGACCGCGAGGACCAGCAGCGCCGAGAAGGCCGCCGCCGCGACGCTCGGCCAGGCGAAGCCGAAGCGCTCTGCGAGGCTGCGCCTCGGTCGCCTGGGATCCTGCCGGACAGCCCCGTCCGGGGCGTCTTCGCCCGACAAAGCCGGCGCGGCCGGAGCCTGCGGGGCCGCAGTGGCCGATGCGGAGCCGGCCGCAGCCCCTGTGATGGCGGCAATGTCGAGCGGCGGCGGCTCGGCGGGCTCCCAGGCGTCTTCGGGCAGTTCCTCGAGCCTCGTGACCACCGGTCGCAGCCGGTCGACTTCGGCCCGCAGATCCGAATCCTGCAGCAGAGCAGCCTCGAAGCCGTCGAGGTCATCGGCAGTGTGCTCGCCGAGCAGGTAGTCGACGGCGCGCTGGCGCTGGCCGGAAGTCATGCCTCCACCTCCATCCGTGTTCGAAGTCTCTCGAGTGCGCTGACCATCCTCGACTTGACCGTCCCGAGCGGGATCCCGGTCTTCTCCGAAATCTCAGACTGGCTCATCTCGTTGTGGAAGCGGTACTTGAGAAGCCTGGCCTCGTCGGGAGGCAGTTGTTCGACCAGCTGGCTGAAGTGCCAGTCGTCGACCGCGCGGTCGATTTCCGAGTGGCCCCCCGAACCGGAGCCCACGAGCTCGGCGGCGGAAGACGGGTCGTGGGGCTCCGGCACGCGGCGGCGGCTGTGGTCGATAGCGCGGCTGCGTGCGATGGTCATGATCCAGGTGAGCATGCTCCCCCGGCCGGGGTCGAAATTCGAAGCCTTCTGCCAGACCTCCAGAAAGACCTGCTGCTGCACGTCCTCGGCGGCGCTGCGGTCGCCGGTGAACCTCAGGAGGAAAGTGAAGACGGGGCGCGAGTAGAGCTCGTAGACGTCGGCGAGCGCGAGTTCGTCGCGCTCGGCCAGTCTGTCGGCGAGAATCTGTTCATCTGGTTCTGTGCTTTTCGTAAGCAACGTCGCCAGATAGTCAATCACGCCCCTGAAAGGAAGGTAAACGGGGGATGACCAGGCTGTTGAATTCATGTCCATTGCTGAATTCATGCCGGTCATCCCCCACTTCCTCAGCTGCTGGGCAGCATCACGGCGTCGATCACGTGGACCGTGCCGTTCGACGTCTCGACGTCCGGCTGGACGACTTCTGCGTCGTTGATCATGACCTTGTCGCCGTTGATCTTGACGGTCAGCTCTCCACCCTGGAGGGTTTCGACCTTCTGGCCGTCGGAGAGGTCGGACGACATCACGTCACCGTCCACGACGTGGTACGTGAGGATGTTGGCGAGCTCTTCCCGGTTGGCCGGCTTCAGAAGACGCTCGAGCTCTGCCGGCGGCAGTGCTGCGAAGGCTTCGTTGGTCGGCGCGAACACAGTGAAGGGGCCGTCACCCTGAAGGGTCTCGACCAGTTCGGCCGCGAGCAGAGCGTCAACCAGCGTGGTCAGGTCGGGAGTCGCCTGGGCGGTCTCCACGATGTCCATGCTTGCGCCCTCTTCAGCCGGCGCCTCCTCGACCTGCTCGGTCGTGGCGCTGTCGTCGCTGTCGTCGTCATCGCTGCAGGCAGCGACTCCGAATGCGAGGGCCGGGATACAGAGGCCCAGAAGCAGTGCTTTCTTGATGTCCATTGTTCGTTTCTCCTTCGCTTTGATTGGTCTTGCTTCGTTGCGTGTTGCGTGTAAGTGAAGTTCGTTCAGATAACGGCCGGCGAGCGGGCGGCCCGGGGAAGGGCCGCCCGCTTCGGCTCGTCGTTGCTAGTTGGCGACCGCGTTGACCTTCGCGATGCCGAGGGGAGCACCCGTGACGTTGGGCACTCCGAACGTGTCGGTGAGAGCAGTCGCCGCATCAGCCGAGAAGTTGGCTGCGACGTTGCCCAGCGTGATGTCGAGCGGGTCGAGGTCGACCGTAAGACCCGACAGGTCGAGGTCCAGGATCGAGACCCTGGTCCCGCCGTTCACGACCGCGGTGAGGTCGGGGTCACCGTCTACGTTGATCGTGAAGTCGGTCAGCTCGAGCACGTTCATCCCCTGGGTCAGGGAGATGCCGCCGCTGTGCCTGATCTCGCCCTCGAACGTATTGTCTGCGAGGCGCCCTCCGGTAATCGGGAACGAGAAGTCACCGGCCGGCGTCAGAGATGCAGGGGCGATCGGGGCGGGGATGATGCCGGCGCCAACAAGGAGCGCGACAGTACCCGCATCGGCGGTCACGTCGGTGCTGCCTTCAGCGGCCAGACCGACCGTCGAGGGCTGGGTCTTCACGACCGCGTGCCCGAGTCGCAGACCCTTCTTGAATGCTTTGGTCTTCAGGGTCTTGTTGAGGGCCTTGGCGGCGGCGCCGGTCAGCGACAGGCCGACGCGGCTCACGTTGATGCCGTAGTCCTCGCGGCTGATCTTGGCCTTGCTGAGGTCAACAGTCAGCAGCCTGACGTTACCACCGCCGACCTTGGCGACAACCACGCCGTTGGCGACCTTGATGACGAACTTCTTGGCGACGAGCTTGCGCTTGCCCTTCTGGAACTTCAGGCCACCCGAGTGCTTGATCACCCCAGTGCTCGGATCGGTCGGCTTGAGATTGCCACCGGTGACCGGAAAGACGAACGAGCCCTTCTGGACCTTGGCCGGCTTGACCCGCTTGACCGCGATCTTATTCTTCTTCAGCTTTTTGGCCGGTTTCTTGTCAACCGTGAGCTTGGTGCTGCCGGCTGCGATCGGGTTGGCCGACGCCGCCGGAGCGGCAAAGAGAATCACCGCGAGAGCCACGAGAGACGCGAAACTGGCCCCTGCCAGGCGCGCAATGCCTCGTTCCTCCCTGAGTATTGCTGTTGAGAACATCGAAACTACCTCCGTAATTGGTTTGACATCTACCCGCTATACGGAGGCTCGACCGGAATCGGTTGACGATCCCGGAAAAAGTTTTCGGGAATCGCTCAGGAGGCTTGTTCGCGGCTTCTCCCGAGCCGCCCGCCGACGAACAGCAGCACGATCACGAAGCCGACAAGGGCCAGTCCGGCGTCGAGGCGGAATGCCGCATGGAGGCCCGCTATGAGATCCGACTGCGAGGCGAATACCGTCGTGGTCAGGGCCAGCCCGACCGACCCACCCGCGATCTGGCACATGTAGATGATCCCGCCGGCCAGGCTCGTCTGCGACTCGGCCACCGAGGTCACGCCCGATGTGGTCGCCGATGAGTAGAAGAGCCCGACCCCGATCCCGAGCACGACCATGCCCGGAACGAGCGCCGCGTAGGAGCCGCCGGCCGAGATGCCGAAGGAGATGATCAGCGGACCGGCCGCGATGCCGGCCGCGCCGACCGTGACTATCGGTTTGGCGCCGAGCCGGTTGTACAGCGGTCCCGAGATGAAAGAGGTCGCCGCGAACAGCGTCATGAAGGGCAACAGGCCGATGCCCGCCTCGAAAGCGGTGTATCCGAACTCCTTCAGCATGTACTGGGGCAGGTAGAACAGCGCGCCGAAGAAGACCGCCGACATGAAGAGGATGGCGAGGCACGACGCGGCGAAGCTCTCGTTGCGGATCACGCTCGGCGGGATCAGAGCGTGCTCGCCCGAGCGGCGCTCGACCACCGCAAAGGCGACCAGCAGCAACACCGCGACAACCACCGCACCGATGATCAGCGGATCTTCCCAGCCGACGTCGACCGACTGATCGAGCGCGAGCATGAACAGCACGAGGCCTCCGCTGACGGTCAGGATGCCTCCGTAGTCGACCTGCCGGTCGGCGGTCTCGGGCTTCGGCTGGTGCATGTAGAGCCAGACGCAGAGGATCGCGACCAGCGTGATCGGCACGTTCAGGAAGAGGATCCAGCGCCAGCTGAGGAATTCTGTCAGCGCGCCGCCGAGAACCGGTCCGAGCGCGTTGCCGATGCCGGCTACCCCGAGAATCAGGGCGCCGGCGAAGCCCGCCTTCTCTGCCGGAAGCGCGGCGTAGGTCATCCCGAGAACGGCCGGCCACATCAGCGCGCCACCAACGCCCATCAGCGCCCTGGCCGCGATCAGCCACGCCTCGCTCTGCGCGGCTCCGGCCAGCAGCGACATCACGCCGAATATCCCGGCCCCGAGGAAGAAAGCCTCGCGGCGGCCGAACAGGTCGGCCAGGCGGCCCCCGGTGACGATCAGCACGCCGAAGCTCAGCGCATACGCGTTGACTACCCACTGCGCGGTCGTCACGCCGGTGTCGAAGTCCTCCTCGATCGCCGGTATCGCCACGTTCATCGCCGTGATGTCGTTGGCGATGACGAGTACGCCGAGGGCCATGGCGAACAGCGAGAGCTTGACCGAGCGGTCCACGCTCCAACCATATTGGTCCAGGATGACGCCGATCAGCAAGCCGTGTCGCGGGACGGCGGAACGCGCGCAGGCCCGGCCGGCAAAGCCGTAGAGTGTGGCGATGGCAGAAGGCGAAGCACCCGGGGAACCGATCACGGCCGAAGGCCTCGAGGCCCTGAGGGCTGAGATCGAGCAGATGGAGGGCCCGGCCCGCGAGCGCATATCCGAGCGGCTCAAGGTCGCCCGGGCGATGGGCGACCTGAAGGAGAACGCCGAGTACCACATCGCCAAGGAGGACCAGGCCCACCTCGAGACGAGGATCAAGCGCGCGCGCGAGCGGCTGCGCGACGCCGTGGTGGTCGAAGCCGGCGAAGGTTCGGCCGGTTCCTTCAGCTTCGGGCGGACCGCGATCGTCACCGACTCGGAGGGACGCGAGCACGAGTGGACCCTGGTCGGCTCGACGGAGGCGGACCTCGCCGACGGCAGGCTCTCGGCCGAATCGCCGGTCGGACAGGCTCTTCAGAACCGCTCGGTCGGAGAACAGGTCGAGGTCAGCACGCCGAAGGGGAGCCGCACCTTCACGATCTCCCGGCTGGTCTGAACGTGGCGAAGAAGTCGAAATCAGCGAGGGCCGGAGCCGCGGCGGGTATCGCGCTGAAGACCTGGGACTACGCGAAGCGGGTCGACTGGCCCGCGGTCTGGATGAGGGCCCGCTGGCTGAGCCACCACACCCAGCGCCTGTACAACAACCTCAGCGAAGAAGAGCGCCGGGAGTTCTTCCAGCTGGTCGTGCCGACCAGGGACGCGCCCATGGTTGCGAAAGAGGACCGCGCCCGGGTTCAGGAGCTGGTCGTCAAGGCCTTCAGCGGACCCGCGAAGGACGGCTGATCGCGGCGCCCGCCCTCACTCGTCCTCGGTCTCGCCGGGCCAGGCGCCGGTGTAGCGGTAGAAGGCGACCCTCGAATAGTGGTCGACCAGGCCGCGGGTGACGGTGAAGATGATCCCCTCGAGAACGAGCGCCACGACGAACTTGCCCTTGGGGATGTCGCGCTCCCCGGAGTCGGGCGGATCGGAGTCGTCGATCCTCACCCAGATCTGGTCGAAGGTCTTTCGCGCGATGAAGCCGGCGACGAAGCCGGCGACCAGGCCGACGGGTCTGAACAGGAGGTTCATCTCAGCGTAGTCTGCCCTATTCGGGCCCGGGCGACACTGCCGGGTCTTCGACCAGGCGCTGCCGCTGCCGTTCCGGGCTGATCCTGACGACGTTCCAGGCGAGGCCGAGCTTCTCCAGACCGGTGATGACCCAGGCCGACGGATCGAGCTCGCGCCGGCGCAGTCCGTTGTCGGCGGAACGGGGAAAGGCGTGGTGGTTGTGGTGCCAGGCCTCGCCGAACGACGGCAGTGCCAGCCAGAAGACATTGGTCGACTCGTCGTCGGTGTCGAAGCGGCGGGTCCCCATGAAGTGGCAGATCGAGTTGATGCTCCAGGTGATGTGGTGGACGAGGAAGATCCGGACCAGGCCGCCCCACAGCAGGCCGGTCGCGGCCCCCGCGATGGTGCCGCTGACGAGGTAGCCGGCCGCCGCAGGGATGGCCAGGCTGATCACGAGGAAGATCAGGAAGTACTTGCTGATCCACCTCATCCCTGCGTCTTCGTTCAGTTCCCGGGCGTACTTCTTCTCGTCGGCCAGGCCGTGGTCCTTGAACGACCAGCCGATGTGCGCATGCCAGAGGCCGCCCAGCACGCCTCGCACGCCGTCGCCGTGGCCGACATGCGGGCTGTGCGGGTCGCCCTCGACATCCGTGTGGGCGTGGTGCTTGCGATGGTCGGCGACCCACGTGTTGACCGGGCCCTGAACCGACATCGAGCCGAGCACGGCGAAGCCGTACCGGGTCGCGTCGTGGGTCTGGAAGGCCCGGTGAGTGAGCAGGCGATGGAAGCCGACGGTCACCCCGAGTCCGGTCAGCACGTACATGACAAGCAGGATCACGAGGTCGGTCACGCTCACGAACTGATTCCAGAAGACGACCGCCGCGCCGACGATCGCAATGAACGGGACCGCGACCGAAACGATGTTCGCCACCTTGTCGGCCGTCGCCATCTGCGGCGGTTGCTCATCGCTGGCCGTCGTGTTTCGCGCCCCGGGCGCCACGGCTCCGGCTGAAGATTGCGTCGCGCTTTCCATCGGGCAAGACTATTTATCAATCAGACCGCAATTCTTAGCCAACAGTCAAAGCATCTGACGCAGTTGTTATAAGTCAACTTATAGTTTCTTTGGAGAAAGAACCGTGGAGAGGCCTCGCGCCTGAGGTCGCGGCAGTGATCGAGCCCGAGCTTCCGGTCGTCTCGGCCGAGATCCTCGAGACGATCGGCCGCGAGATACCGGACTACGCGATGCCGCTCGAGGGCAGCTTCGGCCGCGGCGTACACCGCGGCGTGGCGGCGGCCCTGAGCCAGTTCGTCGGGCTGATCCTCGAACCCGACGCCGACCGCGGCCCGGGCCGCGAGGTCTACTTCGAGCTCGGGCGAGGCGAATTCCGGGCGGGCAGGGCGCTCGATTCGCTGCAGGCGGCGTACCGCGTCGGAGCCCGCATCGCCTGGCGCCGGATCGCCGCCGCCGGGCTGGCGGCCGGCCTCGACGGCAAGACCCTGAGCCTGCTGGCGGAATCGATCTTCGTCTACATCAACGAGCTTTCGTCCGATTCCACCGAAGGCTTCGCCGAGGCCCAGTCGGAGAGTCTCGGCGAGAGGATCCGCCGGCAGCGGCGCCTGGTCACGGCGCTGCTGCGCTCACCGCCGCCGGCGGCCGGCGAGATCGAATCCCTCAGCTCCGCCGTCGACTGGCGGATGCCGAACAGAGTCTCAGCCCTTTCCTGCCACGAGCGCGACCTGGCCGAGATCACCCGTTTCCTCCCGAACGAGGTGATCTCGGCCACGGTCGATGCGACCGGCTGCGTGCTCGTCCCCGATTCCGGCGGTCCGGGCAGGCTGAAGATGCTCAGGACGGCGGTCGGCCAGAGGCCGGCCGCGCTCGGCCCCGAGGTAAGCCCGGGCGAGCTGCCGGGCTCATGGCGTCTGGCCCGAAGCGCGCTGCGGGCCGTCGAAGCAGGGGCGATCCGGACCGGAGGACTCGTGCGCGTCGACGAGCACCTGGTCGACCTGGCCCTGTTCGAGAGCCGCGACCTGATCTCCCGCCTCGGCCGGAGCAGGCTGGCACCGCTCGAAGGCCTGACGCCGAACGCCCGGACCCGCATGGCGGAGACCACCGCGGCATGGCTCGACCACCGCGGCAACGCCGCAGAGATGGCCCGGGCGCTCCACATCCACCCCCAGACGGCGCGTTACCGCGTCGCCAGGCTGCGGGAGCTCTTCGGCGACAGCCTCGACGACCCTGATTCCAGATTCGAACTGGAGCTCTCGCTCCGAGGAAAGGAACGCACATGAGCCTCGCAACGCTCGACCGGGACGGCCCGCTGGCCACGATCACGATCGACAGTCCGCCGCTCAACCTGTTCGATACGGCCCTGGTCGGGGACCTCGACGCGGCGATCGAGGACGTACGCAACGACACCCCCAGGGCGCTGCTGATCCGGGCCGAGGGCAAAGTGGTCTCCGGCGGTGTCAACGTCGCCGAGTTCGAAGGGCTGACCCCCGAGCGCGGCTCGAAGCTCTGGTCAGACCTGCTCGGGCTGGTCGACCGGATCGAGGCGCTGCCGCTGCCGGTCGTCTTCGCCGCGCATGGCCTGACTTTGACCGCTGCCTTCGAGCTGTCGCTCGCATGTGACCTGATCGTCGCTTCCGAATCCGCCAGCTTCGGACTGGTCGAGATCGTGGTCGGTCTGACGCCTTCGATGGGAGGTCCGCAGCGGCTGGCCGAGCGCGCGGGCTCGGGACGGGCCAGGCAGCTGGTGATGACCGGCGACCTCTTCGACGCGAGGACACTGGAGGGGTGGAACGTGGTCAACGAAGTCGTGCCCGACGGGCAGCTCGGACAGCGGGCCACCGAACTGGCGAGACGCCTCGCGCACGGTCCGACGCTCGCCCACGCGATGACCAAGCGCATCCTGCGCGCCTACGTCGAAGGCGGTGTCCCGGCGGCAGACCGGGTCACCCGGCGCGACGCCGCCGGACTGTTCGCGACCGAAGACCTGAAGGAAGCCGTGAGTACCTTCCTCGAGAAGGGTCCCGGCCACGCACGCTTCGAGGGGCGCTAGGATCAGCTCAGGTTGCCCCGGCATTCCGGCATCAGGCCGAACCGGGACAAGACGACGAGAGGGGAACGGGATGAACGCGAAGCATCTGTGCCTGCTGTTCGTATTGCCCGCGGTCCTGCTGCCGGGCGTCGCATGTGGAGGTGACGACGCCCCCTCGCAGGAGGCATACGTGGCCCAGGCCGACGAGATCTGCCAGCAGGCCGACGAGGCCCTCGACGAAGAGGTGCAGGAAAGGGTCGGGACCGAACAGCCGGACCGGCAGCAGATCGTCGCGCTCACCAGCGATCTCGTGGTCCCCAATCTCGAAGCTCAGATCAGCGAACTGCGGGCTCTGACTCCGCCGGAAGGCGACGAAGAAACCGTCGAGGAGATCTACTCGACTCTGGAAACGGCAGTGCAGCAGATTGCCGACGACCCTTCGGCCGCGATCCAACAGCCCCCGGCCGAGTTCGAAGAGGCGAGCAGCATGGCCCGCGAGTACGGCATGGAGAAATGCGGAGCCGGCTGAGAATGCCCGTGCGTCACCTGCCGAGGTAGCGCTCGGCCGCAGCCCGGGCGGAGTTCCCGTAGTGGCCGCCGAACAGCACCGCGTGGACCAGCAGCGGCTGGACCTGCCACAGCGCGATGCGCTCGCGGCGACCGTCGGGAAGCGGCAGAACCTCGTCGTAGGCTTCGTAGAAGCGCCTCGTGGGCGAGCCGAAAAGCTCGAGCATCGCCAGGTCGACCTCGGGGTGGCCGCCGTAGGCGGCCGGATCGATCAGCCACGACCGTCCGTCTTCGCCGCTCATCACGTTGCCGGACCACAGGTCGCCGTGCAGGCGTGCGGGCGAGACCGGCGGGCCGCAGTACCGCTCGATCGCCCCGGCCAGCCTCGAAACGGTCGAGGCTCCGGCAGGATCTAGCCCGCCCGCATCGACCGCCTGCCGTGCAAGGTCCTCGATCCGGATTGAATAGAGCTCGGCGAAGCCGATGTCCGGCCGGTCGCCCGGCGCGGCCGCGAGGCTCGCCCCGGCGAAGCGGATGTCCCGGCTCTCGGCTCCGGGAGGCCGCCCGCCATGCCGCTCGGCGCCCGAGGCATGCACGGCTGCCAGCCCGCGGCCGAAGTCCTCTTCGCGCTCGGGCGAGCGTGAGCGGCCTGCTTCGATCCACTCGAGCACGAGTGCGGCGGACCCGCCGGCCTCGACGACCGCCAGAACGCGCGGAACGGCGAGGGCCCCGGGCTCGGCCAGCCAGGCGAGACCCGCGGCCTCGTCGGAGAACTCCCGGGCAGGGGCCCCGGGGCGGAACTTCACGAAGGCCCGCCGGCCGTCGTCGAGTTCGAGCCGCAGCGCCCGGTTGATGTCGCCGCCCGCGCACGGCGACGTCGCCGAAACACCGGCCCCGATGGCCCGAGACACGGCATCCACGAGCTCCCGCTGCCGTCCGTCGGCGCTCAGGACCGTACCCCCCGGGGGTCGAGAGCCGTTAACACCCGCCTGTGATCCATGGTTCATCATTAGCGCATGGCGTTCAAGGCGATACGGCTCGACTCGGGCGGCGGGCTGTCGGCGACCTTCGTTCCGGGCGCCGGCATGGTCTGCGTCTCGCTCGATTTCGAGGGGCGTTCGTACCTGGCCCAGCGCGGCGGACTCGGCCAGTACGTCGAATCGGGCAGCACGATGGGCATCCCGATCCTGTATCCGTGGGCAAACCGGCTCGCGCGCGATTCTTGGAAGTTCGGTTCCGTCCCGGCGAGGATCGACCCCGGTGCCTACCGGGTCAAGCGCGACACGAACGGCCTCGCGATCCACGGCACGCTGGCAGCGTCGCCTTTCTGGAAGGTCGGGGATGCCTCGGCCGGCGGTGACCTCGCCTCGGCCGGCTTGGCGGCCACTCTCGAGTTCGGCGAGCATCCGGAACTGCTGGCCACTTTTCCCTTTCCCCATCGACTCGAGCTGGAGTTCCGGCTGACCGGCCGGCGCCTCTCGGTGAGGACGTCGGTGACGCCGACCGGCGAGCACGCCGTGCCGCTCGCCTACGGGTTCCATCCCTACCTGACCCTCCCCGACAGCGGACGCGTCGACTGGCAGGTGAGCCTGCCCTCGATGACGTCACTCGAAACCGACCCGCGGCACATCCCGACCGGCAACAGCTCGCCGGTCGAGGCGACCCGGTTCCGCCTCGACGAACTCGACCTCGACGAAGCCTTCTCCGGCGTACCCGAGGCGGCGGAATTCTCGGTCGCCGACGAACGCACCCGAGTCACGGTCAGCTTCGATCGCGGCTTCCACGCCGCGCAGGTCTACGCGCCGCTCGGGGAGGACTTCATCTGCTTCGAGCCGATGAAGGCCCCGACCAATGCGCTGATCAGCGGCAGGGACCTGACCTCGGTCGAGCCCGGCGAGACCGACGTGGCCGAGTTCTCGATCGAGATCGGAGAGCCGCTGCCGCCCGAAGAACCGGATTCCGTCGCGGGGCCGGGCACCATGCCCGCAGGGCTGCCAGGGCCGGAGCCGCGCCGCGCCGCCGTATCCCCACCGGCCACCCCGGCCCGACTTCAGCCGCCGCAGGCCGGCCCCGACGTCGGGAAGGTGAAGCATGCGAGGTACCGCCTCGGTTCCGGCGATCCCGTCAAGGAGGTACGGAAGGTCGCAAGGGGCAGGGTCGATTCAGCGGTCTCGAGCCTCAGGCAGATGCCCGGCGGCGACCAGGCGGATGCTATCCACACGGCGCGCAAGGACATGAAGAAACTGCGCGCCGTTCTGACCCTGGTCCGCGGCGAGCTCGGCAAGAAGGCCTACAGGCGAGAGAACGAGCGCTTCGGCGAGGCGGCGAAGAGGCTCTCCGAGTCCCGCGACGCCGAGGTTCTCGCCGCGACGCTGGCCTCGGTGCTCGAGGATTATCCGCCGGATGCCCCGCCCGTGGACCGGCTTGTCGCCGACCTCGAGGCGCGCCGCCACTCGGTCTCTGCGGCCGGTGCCGACGAATCCCTCGAGGCGACCATCAGTCTGGTGGCGGACGAAATCGAGGCCGGCGGATCGGAGATCGACGACTGGCCGCTCAGGCACTCCGACTGGAGACTCTTCGAGGGCGGCCTGATGCGCTCCTACCGTGGCGGACGCAAAGCGCTCGCGGCGGTCGAGCGCCACCGCGAAGAGGACGGCCTGCCCGAGCCCGGAGACGTCCATACTTTCCGCAAGCGGGTCAAGGAACTCTGGTATGCGCTGCGTCTGTTCCAGGACACGTGGACCGAAGGCCTGAAGGGACCTACCGACGCGGCCGACGAGCTCGCCGACACGCTCGGTCAGTACAACGACCTTTCGGTCCTGCTCGACGAGATCGGCAACCGCGCCGGCCGCGATCCCGAGCGGGAGCCGGCGGGCGAGGACCTGTCGGTCCTCGAGGAGACAATCCGCGATCGGCAGGCCAGGATGCTGGAGCGGACCCTCCCCACAGCCCGGCGTCTCTACGCCGAGGATCCGGAGGCCTTCGTAACGAGGATCGGCGCCTACTGGTCGGCCTGATGCGGCCGCCGCGCGGCAGCGCGGGTCAGCTGATCCCCTGCAGCAGCACGCCGACGAGGTAGGCAACGAGCGCCGCGGCACCGCCGAGGGCGACCGTCTCCACGGCGCCCCTCCACAGCGACTGCCTGATGACCAGCGCCTTGAGCAGGCCGACCAGCGCGAATGCGACGCCGGTGAGCACCGCGGCAGCCAGGAAAGGCTCGCCGAACGTATCGGCCGCGACGAGGTTCACGAGGAAGGCCAGCAACGGAATCGCGCCGATGACCAGAAAGGCGGTGAACGTCGCCAGGGCCGACCGGGTCGCCGAACCCCCGCCCTCGGGGAATCCGAGCTCCTCCCGCATCATCATCTCGACCCAGCGCTCGCGGTCGCTTGTGATCACCTCGACCGCCCGCTCGAGGTCCTCCCCTTCGAAACCCTTGGCGGCGAAGAGCTGCCGGACTTCCTCACGTTCGCCCTCCGGATAGAGCTCGATGTGCCGCCGCTCGGCATCCCTTGCGATCCGCCGCTGCTGCTCTTCTGCCCGGGTGCCGAGGAAGTTGCTCACGGCCATGCTGAATCCGTCGGCAAACAGGTTCGCCAGTCCCATGATCACCACCACCCTCGATTCCAGGTTCGCCCCCGCGGCGCCGGCGACGACGGCGAACGTCGTGACCGCACCGTCGATCGCCCCGTACACGAAATCCCTCACGTAGCTGACCGTGGGCGAGGCGGACAACCTGAGCTTCACGCCCTCCGGCGTGTGTTGTGCTTCGAGGTCGGCATCGAGGCCACGCCTGCGATCCAGCGAACGGCTCAGCATCCGGGAAAGATAGCCCCACCCGCAACGGGAAAGGCCGGTGGCAGGCCGGCCGGTCCCGGGCGACCGGGCCCGGTCAGGCCGTTGTTCCGTTCGAGCTGAGCACCATGCAGTGCTCGGGATGCCAGCCCAGCCGGACCCGCTGCCCGACCTGCCACTGGTCTTCGGAGCGGACCCTGTAGGTGGCCTGCTCCAGCGCGACCACACGGCCGCCGCCGGCGAGTTTCAGCGTCAGCTGGTTGCCGATCCCGAGGTAGACCATGCTCTCGATCTCGCCCTCCACCTTGAACATGTCTTCTTCGATGCGCTGCGAATCCGCATCGAGCTCGTCGACGGCGATCTTCTCCGGCCTCACCGCGATCTGGACGCTTTCTCCCGGCCCATAGCTCGCGGGCAGGTCCGGCACCGGCAGGCAGACGTCGCCGACGCGGACCTGACCGCTTCCTTCGGAGGTCCCCGACAGCAGGTTCGAGATCCCGATGAAGCCGGCGACGAACTCCTCTTTCGGATGCTCGTAGATGTCCTCGGGCGGACCACACTGGACCACGCGCCCCTCGCTCATCACCGCGATCCGGTCCGACATCGACAGCGCTTCCTCCTGGTCGTGAGTCACGTAGACGAAAGTGATGCCGACCTCGCGCTGGATCGCCTTCAGCTCGACCTGCATCTGGCGCCTGAGCTTCAGGTCGAGTGCACCGAGCGGCTCGTCCAGCAGCAGCACGCGCGGGCGGTTGACCAGGGCCCTGGCCAGGGCCACGCGCTGGCGCTGGCCGCCGGAAAGCTGGGAGGGCCGAGCTTCTCCACGGGAGGACAGGTCGACGAGTTCGAGCGCTTCGGCCACCCGCTGCCGGATTTCGCCGGACGGAACACGCTTGCGCTTCAGTCCGAAAGCGATGTTGCCGTTGACGTCGAGGTGGTCGAACAGCGCGTAGTTCTGGAAGACCATGTTGACGTTGCGCTTGTTGGGAGGCACGTCCTCGACCGGTTCGCCCTCGAGCAGGATCCTGCCCTCGGTCGGCACGTCGAAACCGGCGAGCATTCGCAGCGTGGTCGTCTTGCCGCAGCCCGAAGGACCGAGCAGCGAGAAGAACTCCCCCTGCTCGATCTCCAGGTCGATGTTGTCGACGGCCGTGAAGTCGCCGAAACGCCTGGTCACGCCTTCGAGTTTGATCGCCTCCATCAGATGCCTAGCCTTTCGCTCCGGTCAGGACCTTGACGCTGCTGTCGCGGCGTCCGAACATTCTCGGTATCAGCACGGCGAGTGCCACGGCACTGATCGAGACGACCATCATCACGGTCCCCACCGCGTTGATCGTCGGTGAAACGCCGAACCTGATCATCGACCAGATCCGGACCGGCAGGGGCTGTGACTCCTCGCCGGTGGTGAAGAAGGAGAGCACGAAGTCGTCGAAGGAGAGCGCGAAGACGAGCAGGCCGGCAGCGACGACAGCCGGCCACAGCGCCGGCAGCAGGACCAGCCGGACCGAACCCCACTTGCTGGCTCCGAGGTCCATCGCCGCCTCCTCGACCTCGACCCCGATCGTCGCCAGGCGGCCGCGCACGACGATCGTCACGTAGGAGATCGAGAACGTGATGTGGGCCAGAACGATGGTCCAGAAGGACAGCGCGATGCCGAGCTGGGAGAAGATCAGCAGCGCCGAGATTCCGGCGACGATCTCCGGTGTGATCAGCGGGACGAGCATCAGGAAGTTGGTTCCCTTCGCCGTCTTCGAATGCGCCCTGACCAGGCCGATGGCCAGAGCGGTCCCGGCGATCGTCGCGACCAGCATCGTAATCAGCGCGATCTCGATCGAGATGAACAGCGACTCGCGCAGCGTATTGTCGTTCCAGAACTCCTCGTACCAGCGGAAGGAGAGTCCCTCCATCACCTGCAGCGACTTCTGGCTGTTGAACGAGAAGACGATCACCACGAAGATCGGGATGAACAGGTACAGGTAGACGAGCCCCGTCCAGAGGCGCAGGAAACGCGGCTTGTCGAAAGCGGATGTCTCGTTCACAGCACCGCCTCCGCTTCGCCCTTGCCCGCTCTTCGCAGGTAATAGACCATGAAGATCGCCAGGAAGGCCATCATCACGACGGTCAGGGCGGATCCGAACGGCCAGTTGGACGCGGCGAAGAACTGGTCCTGGATCAGGTTGCCGACCATGTAGGTGTCGGGTCCGCCGAGCAGCTGGGCAGATACGAAGTCACCGACTGAGGGGAGGAAGACCAGTACCGAGCCCGCGAGGATGCCGGCCTGGGTCGCCGGGATGGTCACGTGGATGAAGGTCTGGAAAGACGAGCCGTACAGGTCCCGGCCGGCTTCGATCACCGATCGGTCCAGCCGTTCTATCGAAGCGTAGAGCGGCAGGATCATGAAGATGACGTAGCCGTAGGTCAGCCCGGCGATGACCGCGAACGGCGTGTTGAGGAACTGGATCGGCGCCTCCGAGAGGCCGAGGTCGATGATCGCGTTGTTGACCAGGCCCTCGTCGGCGAGCAGCGCGACCCACGCGTAGGTCCGGACCAGGTAGTTGACGAAGAACGGGATCACCAGCGCGGCGATCAGCACGTAGCGCCACTTCCCGCCGAAGCGGGCGATGTAGTAGGCGACCGGGTAGCCGATCAGCAGGCAGAGCACGACGGTCGCGAACGCAAAACCGACCGAGCGCAGCAGTACCGGCCCGTAGACAGCGTTGAAGACGTCGGCGTAGTTGTCGAGGCGGAAACCGTAGACCCCGCGGCCGAAGTCGTCGACCGACCCGAAAGACAGAGCCAGCACCAGCCCGAGCGGTATCGCGAACAGCACGAGGATCCACACGCCTCCCGGGGCGAGGAACCAGTTCCAGAACCGCTCGGTCCTCATGCCTTGACCTCGGTCCAGATCCGGTTCCACTCTTTCCGGGCGTCGGGATCGTCGAGGCGGAACTCGTTCTGGCCGCCCTTCAGCTCGTCCAGGTTGACGTCGATCGACGGCTCGTCCTTGACCAGGCTCGCGAACGCCTCACGGCCACCGGCCACCGGCTGCGGGTAGCCGTTCCACATCACGTTCCTGAATGCGTTCTTCGGTGACAGCAGGTAGTCCATGAAGACGAGCGCCGTTCCGGGGCTCTTCGCGGTGATCGGGATGCACATCGCGTCGGTGCCTACCGGCACTCCCTCCTTGCATGTCTCGTAGGCGAAGATCGACGGATCCTCCACCTGGTTCCTGGCGTAGACGAGGTCGCCGTTCCAGGCCTGGGTTATCCATGCGGCCCCCGAGACGAGGTTGGTGCTCGAATTGGTCGAGAAGCCGCGCAGGCCTTCTTTCTGGTCGAGCAGCGTCTGCTTCGTTACCTCGAGCTGCTCCGGCTTGGCGGTGTTGAGGTAGAAGCCGTTGAGCAGGTTGGCCTGGCCGATGCCCTCCTGGAAGTCGTCGAGCATGAAGATCTTGCCCAGCGCCTGCTCGTTGCTCATGTCGTTCCACGACTCGGTCATCGTGTCGACCTTGTCGGTCCGCCACGCGATCCCGGTCGTGTAATACGTGTAGGGCAGTGAGAACTCGGCGTTCGGGTCGAACCACTGTGCTTCGAAAAACGGGGAGATGTCATCGACGTTCTTCAGCCCCGCCCGGTCGAACTGGAGGATCATCTGCTCTTTGCGCAGGCGGTTCACGTACTCGCCGCTGGGGAAGATCAGGTCGTACTTCCCTCCTGCCCTGAGCTTGGTCATCATCGCTTCGAGGTTGTCGTAGTTGACTTCGGTCACCTCGACGCCGTACTTCTCCGAGAAGTCCTTCTTGATAGCCGGGTCCATGTACTGGGCCCAGTTGTAGATCAGCAGGTCGCCGTCAATCTTCGGCTCGACGATGTCGCCCGCGGCAGAGCGGTCGAGCGGCCGGCCGACCGTGCAGCCCGAGACTCCGTAGGCGGCCAGGACCAGCCCGGCTCCCGCCGCAAGCAGCTGCCGTCGGTTCAGATCATTCTCCGACACCGGTACACCTTCCTCTCCTCGAGTTCGGTTCGAAAAGAATGTAGCCGCTTCAGCCGGACAGCGCCGAGACCGGCACTCCGAGCTCGTCCGCCATGCGCTGCGCGGCCAGCGTTCGCACGCGCTCCACGTCCATGGTCGGGTCCTCGACCAGCGCCCGCACACCTAGACCGTCGAGCAGTCCGATCGCCACGTCGGCGCTGGCCTCGGGATCGTCGCAGGAAAACTCGCCGCGCTCTATACCGAAGACGATCACCTCGAGCATCCACTCCCTGTACCTGCGGTAGAGCCGCGCCCCCATCGGGCGCAGGGACGGATCCCGCGTCGCGCGCAGCCAGAGCTCGACCCACAGCGCCCATTCGTTGCGCTGCCTGCCCGGAAGCGGCAGGCATTCGTCGATCATCACGCGCATGCGTTCGGTGGCCGATGCGTCGGGGTCGGCCGGGTTTCCGAAGCGGTCCTCGGCAGCCAACTCGTAGGAATGCATCAGCGCCTGTTCCAGCAGCTCTTCCCTGGTCGAGAAGTAGTGATGCACGAGCGAGGTCGAGGCACCGGCGCGCATTGCCACCCGCGCGATCCTCAGGTCGTCGATGCCTTCGTCGGCGATCACCTCGCAGGCAGCTTCGAGAATCCGGTCGCGGGTCTGGGCGGACATCGGCTGAGCCTAGCTTCCGGGCCGGTCCCGGTTCTTGACTGGTCGTCCGGGTCGGGTCACGAGGCGGCGGCACGCAGCTCCGCGTCGTCGCTGATGACCGCCATCGCCGCATTCCTTCCGTTCAGCGCGATCACGCTGCCGGCCGGATGGGTGGCGGCCCCGGAAAGGTAGAGGCCGTCGACCGGCGTCCTCGCGGCCAGCCGGCCTTCCCACATCTGGTCGGGCGTGACCTCTCCCTGGAAGATGTTGCCGCCGGTCAGGCCGACACGGGATTCGATGTCGGGTGGCCCGAGCACTTCGTGCTCGATCACGCAGTCGCCGAAGCCGGGCGCGAAGCGGGAGATCAGGTCGATGAACTGCCCTGCGACCTCGTCGCGGCGCGAGTCCCAGTCGCCTTCGCTCATCTCGTACGGGGCGTACTGTCCGAAGACGCTCATCAGGTGCTTGCCCTCGGGCGCGACGCTCGGGTCGTAGCCGGTCTGGATGTAGATCTCGGCGAAACCGACGGCCGGCTCGCCCGCGGCGCAGCGCTCGAAGGCAGCCTGGGCTTCGTCCATCGTCCCGCAGGCGTCGATCGTCGCCTGCGCGGTCCAGGTCTCCCCCGGGGACGCGGCCCAGTCGGGCAGCCGGTCGAGGGCCGCGTTGAACTTGACCACGGGGCTGCGGATCTTCCAGTCCTCCAGGCGCGACCGGTAGCCGGGATCCATCGCCGACGGGTCGACCATCGAGAGCAGGCGCTTCGGATCGGTGTTGCTGACGACCGTGCCGGCCTCGATGACCGTGCCGTCCGTACACACGACGCCCCGTCCGGGGAGGATCTCCCCGACCTCGACCCCGCAGGCGATCGTGGCTCCGGCTTCGACCGCTGCGTCGGCGATCGCGAAGCTGACCATCCCCATGCCGCCTTCGACGTATCCCCAGACCGGGCCCTGGCCTTCGAGGTCGCCCTGGTAATGCATCAGCTTGATTGAGGCGGTGCCGGGTTCGTAGGGGCCGCCCCACGTGCCGATCACTCCCTGGCCGTACAGGGCTGTCCTGAGCTTCTCGTTGTCGATGTAGCGGTCGAGTACGTCGGCGATCGAGTCCTTGAAAACGAGGTCGATCATCTCCTGGTCATGTCCGAGTATCGCCTCGATCTCGGGTCGGGTCGGGGTGTCGCCGACCCAGGTGTCGCGCTCGCCCTTTCTCAGCAGCACCCTGACCCGGTCGAAGAGGTGCTCGTAGGCCCAGTAGCCCTTCTGGTCGGCGGCGGAGACACCGAGCGCATCGAGATTCTGCCGGGTGCGCCCGTCGTCGAGGAACTGTCCGAACGAGGTCCCGTCCTCGAACGGGACCCACAGGTTCGGGTCGGCCGTGAAGAAGCGCAGGCCGCGCCTGCGCAGCTCCAGCTCGTCGATCACGAGGTTGTCGAGCAGGCCGACCACGTAGGCGCAGGGGCTGACCACGTATCCGTCGTCCCCGAAGGGTCGCTCGAGGGTGCAGGCGCCGCCGATGCGCTCGCCCTTCTCGAGCACCAGGACCTTCTGCCCGGCCCTGGCGAGGTAGGCCGCGGCGGTGAGGCCGTTGTGGCCGGCCCCTACCACGACCGAATCCCAATGCCGTCCGGCGAGGGCGCTCAGCGGCTCGGGCATCCCTACTTCGCCGAGCACATCGGCGATCGCGTTCATGCCGCCACCTCCGGCACCGTGTCCTCGAGCGCGTCGAGGTACATGCCGGCGAGGATGCCGTCGAAGGCGTGCACGGTGCTCTCCTGGGCCGAATAGCGGCCCGCCTCGTAACCGCGCGCGGTGATCCCCTTCTGGGTCAGCTCGCAGACGTACCAGTCCTGGCGGTTGGTCATGTCCCAGAACTCGATCGCGTCGGACGGGTCGAACCCGTCCGCCTCGACGGCGCGCTTCTCGAAGAACCACTCGCAGATCACCTCGGTGAGGCCGGGCCCGCGCGGGTAGAGCGTATGCAGCATCACGTAGTCGGGGTGCATCGAAACCAGGGCGTTCGGGAACAGCGCGAAGTAGAGGATGGCCCTCTCGTCTTCCGGACCGAGGCCTTCGATCCGCGGGCGGTCGGAGCGGTGGCCGCCCTCCTTGCCCATGGTCACCGCGTCCTCGGCGGTCAGGTACATCGAGCCGCCGCACCAGGATCCCGCCCCGACGATGTCGTCGCCGCTCATGTAGTTGCTGAGCGCATTGAGCTCCGGATGGACGCCGGGGCAGTGCAGGCACTCGTTGTAGTTCTCGGCGATTCCCTTCCAGTTGGCCTCGACCGTGTAGTCGACGCGGCCGCCGCTGACCAGCTCGCCGGTGCGGTACCTGTCGAGGTGTTCGACGAGGTCCCCGACCCAGCCTTCCGGTTCCCCGGCCTCACCGTCGAGGTTGACCAGGATCAGGCCGCCGACCACGGCCAGCCTGACCGGCATCAGTCCGAAGCAGGAGAAGTCGAAGTCCTCGATCTCGTCCATGTGCGGCGCCGCGACCAGCGAACCGTCCAGTCCGTACGACCACGCGTGGTACGGACACTGGAGGCGCCGCTTGACCCGCCCCTCCCCGTCTTCGACGATACGGGCGCCGCGATGGCGGCAGACGTTGAGGAAGGCTCGAAGCTCGCCGTCCTCGCCGCGCACGACGACGACGCTGTCGCCGCCGATCTCCCGCATCAGGTACTGGCCCTGCTGCGCGACCTGCGAGGCATGGCCGAGGCAGATCCAGCTGCCGGCGAAGACGTTTTCGATCTCCCACTCGAAGACGGCTTGGGAGGTGAAGGCCCTCGGCGGCAGCATCGATGCCCTCTCCAGAGGGGCGAGCGTGCGCCGCACGGCTTCAGGATCGAGGTCGAGGCTCGGGGAGACCGCTGCGTCGCCGCCGTTGCGGTGGCCGAAGCCGCTTGACGTGCTCATGGTTGCCGGGCGTCCTTTCGCTTCTGTCGCCTGATTCGAGGGCCGCTCCTCGTCGGCCTCGACGCGACTATAGCCACAGTTGACCTTGTAGTCAATCGCATGTAGGCTCGCCGGCGAGCGGACCGGGAAAGCGGTCCGCAAACGCGACCAGCGAGGGGAAGGCCGAGCAATGAACGAGAGTCCCGCCGTCGAAGACGGCTTCAGCGAGCGCGCCCTCGACATCCAGAAACGCGCGCGCACCTTCGTCGAGGACGTGCTCATCCCGCTGGAGGAAGAGGCCGAGTCGCTGGGCGGCAAACTGCCCGATGCAACCGTCGCCGAAGTCAAGGAGCGGGCGATCGCCGCCGGGCTGGCAGGCGGTCTCCACCTTCCCGAGTATGGAGGACAGGACTGGAACACAACCGAGTGGTTCCTGGTCGAGGAGCAGCTCGGGCGTTCGACCAACGCGATCAGCTGGCACATCCCGAACGCCTACAACGTGTGGCGTCACGCCAGCGAAGAACAGGCCGAGCGCTGGCTGAGGCCGGCCCTTCGCGGCGAGGTCCGCGACGCCTACGCGGTGACCGAGAAGAACGCCGGCTCGGACCCATCCGGCATCGAAGCCACCGCCCGGCGCAGCGACGGCGGCTTCGTCATCAACGGCGAGAAGTGGTTCGTCACCTCGGGAGACGTCGCCTCGGTGCTGATCGTCATGGCCAACCTGGTCGAGGACGGCGAGAAGCTGCCGACCCTGTTCGTCGTCGACAAGAGCCTGCCGGGCATCGAGACGATCGCCGACCCGGCTTTCACCCACAGCTATCCCGACGGCCACCCGACGATCCTCTTCACCGACGTCGAGGTCGGTCCGGACGACGTGATCGGCAGCGTCGGCGGAGGAGACGATCTCCAGCGACGGTGGTTCTCCGAGGAGCGGCTCGGCATCGCCGCGCGCGGGATCGGCTCGATGTGGCGGCTGCTCGACGAGACCGTGGACTGGGCGACCGAGCGCGAGCAGGGCGGCTCGAGGATCTTCGACCACCAGGGCGTCTCGTTCCCGCTCGCCGATTCGGCGGCCGACGCCGCGGCCGGAAGGGCCCTGACCCTCGGGGTCGCCGAGCTGATCGACGCCGGAGGTGACGAAAAGGTCTGCCACCACCGCGCCTCGATGGCCAAGCTCTTCGTTTCCGAGGCCGCCTGGCGCTGCGCCGACCGTTGCGTCCAGGCCTTCGGCGGTCGCGGATACATGCGCTCGAACGTCGCCGAGCGCTTCCTGCGGGAGCTCCGGGTCGACCGGATCTGGGAAGGGACGAGCGAGATCCAGCGGCTGATAATCGCCCGCGGCCTCGAGAAGCGCGGAGTCGAGACGCTTCTCGGCTGAGCGAGGCGATGAAGCAGCCGCCCGACCCCACGCCGCTGTTCTCGCCCGCCTCGATCGCCGTCGTCGGCGCGACCGAGAGGCCGGGCTCGTATTCCGACACGATCATCCGCAACCTCGACCAGGCGGGCTATGCCGGAGAGGTCTGGGGCATCAACCCCGGTCGCGAGAGCGTCTACGGCCACCGCTGTCTGCCGAGCCTGCTCGACCTTCCCGAGCCGGTCGACGCCGTGGCCGTCGCGATCCCGGCCGTCGCGGTCCCGGCCGCGATCGCCGACGCGATCGAGCGCGGCTGCGGCGGCGCGGTCGTGGTCTCGGCCGGATTCGGCGAGGTCGAGGCGGGCCGGGCCCTGGAGTCGCAGCTGAGACGGCTCGCTCTCGACGCCTCGTTTCCGGTCTGCGGCCCGAACGGCAACGGCATCGTCTCGGTGGCGTCGAGGTCCTCGATCTGGGGAGACTCGCTGCCCGCCCTCCGTCCCGGTCCGGTGGCCGTCATCTCGCAGAGCGGCAACGTCGCCGTCAACGCCCTGGGCTCCCGACGGGGCATCGACTTCCACACCGTCGTCTCCACGGGCAACCAGGCCGTGCTCGATACGGGCGACTGGCTCGGCGCGATCGCGCGGCTCGACGGCGTGCGATCGATCGCGATGTTCCAGGAGACCGACGGCGACGGGGCAACGCTGGCCGAAGCGCTCGCCGATTGCGCCGACAACGGCGTCAGGGTGGCGATGCTGAAGGTCGGCAGCTCGGAGGCCGGCGGCCGGGCTGCCGCGGCCCATACCGGCGCGGTGGCCGGCGACCAGCGTGTCTTCCGGGCCCTGATGGAAGAGGCCGGAGTCGCGTGGGCCGAGGACCCGCATGAACTGCTCGAACTGGCGCGCGTGCTCTCCTTCGACCGGACCCCGCGCCGGGCCGGCGGTACCGCAGTGCTGACCTGTTCTGGCGGCGACTCCGGCATCGCGGCCGACCTCGCCGAGCGGGCCGGCCTCGACCTGCCGGCATTCTCCGAAGCGACCTGTCGACGGCTGGCCGGGCTGCTTCCAGGAGCGGCCACGCCGAGCAACCCGCTCGATTACACGTCGCTGCTCTGGACCGAGACCGAGAGGCTGTCCGCGATCGTCGCCGCCGCCGGCAGCGACCCGGCGATCGACAGGCTGATCCTCTTCCACGACCACCCCGAGGACCTGCGCCCCGAACACGAGAGCGAATGGGCGGACGTGCGCCGTGCGCTCGCCGACGGGGCCATACGCAGCTCGACCCCGGCCGTGCTGGCCTCCACGCTTCCCGACCTGATCGACCGCGACGCCCGGGTCGAACTCGCCGAGGCCGGCATCCCGGCCGTCGGCGGCATCCCGGCCGCGATATCGGCCGCGCGCGCGATGGGGCTCGAGCCCGGCGACGGAGACCGCCTGCGTGAGATCGCCCGCATCGCCCGCAGCAGGGGGCCGGGCACCGATACAGCCTGGCTCTCCGAGGCGCATACCAAGGACCTGCTGCGCGAGGCCGGCGTGGCAGTGCCGGCAGGCGGAGCGGTGGGCACGGCGGACGAATGCGTGGAAGCGGCGCGCGATCTCGGCTGGCCGCTGGTACTGAAGCTTTCCGGCGCCGCGATCCAGCACAAGAGCGACATCGGCGCGATCCGCACCGGCATCGGGGACGAGCAGGAGCTGGTCCGGGCCTGCGCCGAGCTGCTCGCCCTGCCCGAAGCCGACGGCGCCCGGCTGCTGGTCGAGCGCATGGAGCAGCCCGGGGTCGAGCTGCTGGTCGCCGTCCGGCGCGACGCCGTTGTGCCCGTGCTGGTGATCGGGCTCGGCGGCATCTGGACCGAGTTGCTCGGCGACGTGGCCCTGATCCCGTTGCCGGCCGGCGCCGCGAGGATTGAGGCCGGCCTGCGCGGGCTCCGTGGCTCACAGCTGCTTGCCGGCGGCCGCGGCGGCGAGTCCGTGGACCTCGCCTCGCTGGCCCGGCTCGCCGAGGTGGCGGCGCGCGCCGCCGTCGAGAGCGGGCTCGACCTGCTCGAGCTGAACCCGGTGGTTGCGCGCGCCGACGGGGCCGTGGCCCTCGATGCGCTGGCCGTGACCTCCCGTCGCGGCTGAACCTGCCTCGACCGCTGGCTTGATCTTGTAGTCAACCGCACTTTCGGTTACTGTTCCGGCATGGAGGCAGCAACGAGTTCCGACACCCGCGCCCCTGGCGACCTCTCACGGACCGGACCGCTCAAGCCGGAATACGACGCGATCGTCGTCGGCGGCGGACACAACGGCCTGACGACCGCGGCCTATCTGGCCCGATCCGGACTTGACACCCTGGTCCTCGAGAGGCGCCCGATCCTCGGCGGCGCATGCGTCACCGAAGAGGTCTGGCCCGGGGCCCGGGTCTCCCGCTGCTCCTACGTCGTCTCGATGCTGCAGCCGAAGGTCGTCGACGACCTTAAGCTGAAGCAGTTCGGCTATCACGCGATGCCGCTCGACCCGGCGTATGCCGCGATGACCGAAGAAGGGCCGATCTTCTTCTTCAACGAAGTCGAGCGCACGGTCGAGTCGATCGCCAAGTTCTCCCCGAAGGACGCCGCGGTCTACGCCGACTTCGAGGACCTGCTCGAACGCGTTGCCTCGTTCCTGCGGCCTACGCTGCTCAGGGAGCCGCCGGCGCTCGGCTCACGCTCCCCCGGGGACGTGGCGAGCCTGCTGCGCGAAGGTGCGCGCGCCGCCGGCCTCAGCCGGCGCGACATCAACGACCTGATCCGCATCTTCACGATGTCGGTCGGCGACCTGCTCGACGACTGGTTCGAGCACGACGGCCTGAAGGGCTCGATCGCCTCGACCGGTGTGGTCGGGGTCTGGGCCGGGCCGCGCACGCCCGGCACCGCCTACAACCTGCTCCACCATGCGCTCGGCGAGCTCGACGGAATGCCCGGCGTCTGGGGACAGGTCGTCGGCGGCATGGGCGCGATCTCGGAGTCGATCGCCCGCTCGGCCGAGGCGGCCGGCGCGACGATCCGCACCGACAGCGAAGTCGCGAGCATCGACGTGCGCGGCGGCGTGGTCACCGGCGTCACCCTGGCCGGCGGCGATCAGGTGCGCGCGCCGATCGTCGCTTCGGGTGCGCATCCGAAGTCAACCATCCTCGACCTGGTCGGCAGCGAGGAGTTCCCCGACGAAGTCGCGACCGACATGAAGCGCTACCGCACCCGCGGTGGCTCGGTCAAAGTCAACCTCGTGCTCTCGGAGGCGCCGCAGTACGAAGGCGTGACGCCCGAGGAGCAGAAGATGCTGATGGGCGCCGGGGTGAACATCTGCCCGTCGATCGATTACCTCGAGGCTTCGTGGCAGGACGCGCTGGCCGGGAGGCCCGCCGCCCACCCGTACGTCGAAGCCGAGCTCCCGTCGGCCGTCGACTCGACGCTGACCGACGACGACCGCTGGATCATGACCATGTTCACCCAGTACGGGCCCTCTGAAGCGTCCGAGTGGAAGGACGGCGACCGCGAGCGCTACGGCGAGACCTGCATCGAGCAGCTGAACCGGTTCGCGCCCAACTTCAAGGATTCGGTGCTCGAGCACGAGGTGCTCGCGCCGCCGGATCTCGAGCGCATCTTCGGCCTGCAGGGAGGTTCGATCTTCCAGGGCGAACAGGGAATGAACCAGATGGCCTTCATGCGCCCCACGCCCGACATGGCCCAGTACTCGACTCCGGTCGGAGGCCTCTACCTGTGCGGCGCCGGCACCCACCCGGGAGGCGGCGTCACCGCGGCCTCGGGCCACAACGCCGCCCAGAAGATCCTCAAGGACCGGCGCAGGAGCCGCCTGCCCTGGAAGCGTCGCGCCCGGGCCTGACCGCCCGGGCCGCACCCGAAAGGCTCAGGAGGCTGAGCGAGACCTTCGACCCCGACCGGTTCTTCGTCGTTCCCCAGCCGCTGGACTGAAGCGAAAGCGCAGCAGCAGCGCCTGCGCGAGGGCGAGCGCGGCAAGCAGGCCCGAGGCGATGCCCCAGAACGCATCCGGGTACAGACGACGCAGGGTCTCGTCGTCGCCGAACTGCCACGTGCCCGGCTCGAAAAAGATCTCGTGGAAGCCGTCGAAGACGGCGTCGAAGGCAACCAGCATCGCGAGGCCCACGGCCGCCATGGCGGCGATCGTGATCGTCGAGCCGAGCCTCAGCCCGCGGCCGACCGTTTCGCCACGTCCGGTGCGGCGCAGCCTGAGCATCGCGGCGGCGCCGGACACCAGCGCAAGCGACCACAGCACGAAGCAGGCCCGGACCAGGCCTCGCACGTCGTCCATGTGGCGGATCTCGACCGGCCCGAAAGCGGCCGATCCGTCGGGCAACCTGGCGTCCACGAGCAGTTCGGGTCCCGGTCCGACCGGCCAGATCGACCGGATGCCGGTCGCCGCGAGCGATGATCGATCGCCGCCGGCCAGGCCGAAAGGATCGTCCGGGAAGCCGGGCAGCGCGTACTGGAAGTGGGCGAACCACGGGATCAGCAGCACGATCAGCGCATTGCCGAGGATGACCAGCGGAACCGCGACCGCGATCACGGCGATCAGTGGGCCGGCCGGCTTCGTGGTCACCGGGCGATCGTAGCGCGCACCCGTGGCCGGGAAACCGGCCGGGGAGCCGCCGAGCTCACGACAGCCTGGTCGCTGGGGCCTTCAGGCCCCGGACCAGGCTGTCGTGCCGGGCTCGTCCGAAAACGACGGGTACCCCTGCCGCGGGGGTTCCATGGCGCACCTGCCGGTTGCGCCGAACGCCGAACTCGCGGGAAGGAGAGGACACGAGATGACGCCTGTTGAGTCGATTTCGGGAGCTTTCGGTTGCACTCGACGGAGCAACCAAGCTAGACCCCGCGGCGAGCCCTGCTGTTAATAAACGGTTACCGGGGCAACGAAGCGACGGACTGATCGTGCGCATCTCACGGGCCGGCCGGCCCGATCAGTAATCATTCGCGGCCATGGCGACCTACAGAGCGAAGTTCCACAGCCCGATGTCCGTCGACGAGGCCTTCAGCTTCCTGGCCGACTTCAGCAACGCGCCCGAATGGGACGCGAATACGAAGTCCTCCGACCTGATCGAGGGCGACCCTTACGAAGTCGGCGCGCAGTACAGGGTCGTAACCGCGTTCGCCGGCCGCGACCTCACGCTGACCTACGAAACGACCGAGATCGAGCGTCCGAGCCGGGTCGTTCTCAGGAGCGGCACAGGAATGGCCACGATCGAAGACGTGATGGAGTTCGAGGCCGACGGTGACGGAAGCATCGTGAGCTACGAAGCCAACATCCTGCCGCACGGAGTCGCGAAGGTTCTCGACCCGCTGTTCTCCCTGATATTCAGGAGGGTCGGCGACCATGCCGCCGAGAGCCTGAAGGAAGCGCTGAAGGCGAAGTGAGCGCACGGCCGGTCGCCATCGTCGGTGCGGGCCTGGCCGGCCTGCGCTGTGCGGGGCTGCTGGTCGAGCAGGGCTACGAGGTGACCGTCCACGAAGCCTCCGACGGCGTCGGCGGGCGGGCGAGGACCGATGCCGAAGGCGCGTTCCGTCTCGACCGCGGCTTCCAGGTTCTGCTCACCGCCTACCCCGAAGCCCGCCGGGCGCTCGACTTCGACGCGCTCGGCCTGGGCGAGTTCGAACCGGGGGCCATGGTCAGGATGAACGGAGGTTTCGAGCTGTTCTCCGACCCGCTGCGCCGGCCGCGCTCGGCTCCTGCGGTACTGCGCTCGCCGGTCGGCTCGCTGACCGACAAGCTGCGGCTCGGCTGGATGCGCGAGGACCTCATCCGCCGAAAACCGGGACGAATTCTGGCCCGGCCAGACCGCCCGGCCCGGCAGGCACTCGAGCAGCGCGGCTTCTCGGATGAGCTGATCGACCGCTTCTTCACACCCTTCTTCGGCGGCGTATTCATCGACCCGGAGCTGGAAACCTCGAGCCGCCTGATGGAGATCTTCTTCCGCTGCTTTGCCTCGGGCTCGGCGGCGCTGCCCTCGGGTGGCATGGGCGCCATGGCGGCGCAGCTCGCCGGCCGGCTCGAACCCGGCACCGTCCGGCTGGGACAGCGCGTCGCCGAGGTGCGGGCCGACGGGCTGAGGCTCGAGGGCGGCGACTGGTCCGATGCATCGGCCGTCGTCGTCGCCACCGAAGAACGTGAGGCCTGCCGCCTTCTCGGCACCGATCCGCCGACCGGCGGCCGCACGACGGCCTGCGTCTACTTCGACGCGCCGGAGGAGGACGTCAGCGGCCGGCTGCTCGTGCTCGCCCCGCCCGGCGAGGGCCCGGTGAACGAAGTCGCGGTCCCGAGTTCGGTCGCCGACGGCTACGCCCCGCGCGGTCGCTCGCTGGTCTCGGTCAGCGCGGTCGGCGCCGAAGCCCGGCGCGACGACCTTCTTGACGCGGTCCGCTCGCAGCTGTCCGGCTGGTTCGCAAAGCCAGTGGTGGATCGCTGGAACCACATCGCAACCCGGCGCGTCGATGACGCCCTGCCCGAGTTCGCCCCGGGCAGGTTCAGGGCCGGGGGCCTTGCGCCGAAGCTCGACTCGGGCCTTTTCGTCTGCGGTGACCACCGCGAATCCCCCTCAATACAGGGCGCTCTGGTCTCGGGCCGCAAGGCGGCCGAGGCAGTCCGGGAAAGCGTCAGGACTGCCTGAGCATGGACTCCGCACTGAAGGCATTCGGACTGCTGTCGCCGCTCGGGATCGGCCGCGGCGGAGAGGGGAACGGGGACCCGGCGGCGAGCGAAGTCGACGGCTTCTTCCCGGCCGGCAGCATGATCCGGCGGCTCCACTCGGAACGGCTGATCGCCTTCTCCGGGATACGGGCCCTGCTGATGCAGGCATGCGACCCGCTCGCCGTGGTCGGATTCCGCCGCCACTCGATCCTGTTCGACGACCCGAGGAAGCGCCTGATGAGCACCGACCGCCGGATGAGCCGGATGTACTTCGGCGACCGCGAGATGGCACTCCGCACCGGTGAGCAGATCCAGGCCATGCACGAGCGCGTCAACGGCACGGTCAAGGAGCAGTACGGCCCGGTCCCCGCCGGGACGACTTACTCGGCATCCGACCCGGAGTTGATGCTGTGGACGCTCGCCACGCTCGCCGACTCGGCGCTGCTGTACCGGGAACGCATATTCGGTCGGCTCGAGCCGGAAGACCGCGAGGCCTACTGGTCCGACTACCGCCAGATCGGGATGCTGCTCGGCATGCCGGCCGCCTCGATGCCGGCGAGCGAGCCGGAGCTGCGCGAGTACGTGCGCGGCCGGCTCACCGACGGCAGCCTCTACATCTCGGAGGAGGTTGCCGAACGTTCGAAGGCGATCATCTTCGACCCGCCCTTCGACGGCTGGTTGAAGCTCGTCATGACCCCGGTCGGCGAAGCGATCAAGCTCAGCTCGGTCGGCTTCCTCCCGGAGGAGATCCGGGCGATGTACGGCTTCTCCTGGGACCCGGCCAGGGAGACCCTGCTGCGCAGCTCGCTGCTCCAGCTCAGGCTCGCGACCAGGCTTTGGCCCGACGTCGTTCGCCTCCACCCCGCCGCCCGCGAACCGGCCGCCGCTCTCGAAGCCGGATGAATTCCGGATACGCTCCGCCGATGAGCGAGACATTCGACTTTCTGGTGAAGCGCGATGACCTGGGTGCGACCGAGATCCGGCCCGGTCCGGCAGAAGAGGAGATCACGCTCGAAGACGGACAGGCGCTGCTGGCCATAGACACCTTCTCGGTCACCGCCAACAACGTCACCTACGGGGCGATGGGCGAGGCGATGAAGTACTTCGAGTTCTTCCCTGCTCCGGAAGGCTGGGGCAAGGTACCGGCCTGGGGCTACGCCGACGTCGACAGGTCGCAGGCGGACGGGGTCGAGGCGGGCGCGCGAGTATTCGGCTTCTTCCCGATGGCCAGCCACGTCGTCTTCGAACCCGGAAGGGTCTCCGAGACCGGCTTCGTCGACGAAGCCGCCCACCGGGCCGGGCTGCCCGCCGTCTACAACCGGTACGGCTTCGCCACTGCGGAGACCGGCGACACGGCGGAGCGCGAGCCTTACATCGCGCTGTTCGCGCCGCTGTTCACGACCGCCTTCCTCGCGCACGACTGGCTCGACGAGGTCGACTTCTTCGGCGCCCGGCGCGTACTGGTCTCGAGTGCGTCGAGCAAGACGGCGCTGGGCCTGGCCTGGCTGATCCAGCGCCACGACGGCGAAAGGATCGAGCTGGTCGGCCTGACCTCGACCGGCAACATGGACTTCGTCGCGGCAACCGGCTACTACGACAAGGTGGTCAGCTACGACACGGTCTCGGACCTGAGCCAGAGCGAGCCCACGGCCTACCTCGACTTCTCCGGCAACGCCGGGCTGCGCGAGCAGATCCACAGCCACCTCGGCGAGTCGCTGCTCTCGAGCACCGTTGTCGGCGCCGCAGACTGGGAGAAGCTCGCGCCCTCGGGTGAAGGCACGCCGCTGGCCGGCCCGGCTCCCGAACTGTTCTTCGCCCCGACCCGGGTCGCCAAGCGAAACGAGGACTGGGGCGCAGCCGAGGTCCGCCGCCGCGTCGCCGCCGCGCAGGACGAGTTCATCGATTCGAGCGGCGACTGGCTCGAGATCAGGACCGCCGACGGACCGGAGGGAGTCGAATCGACGTGGAAGGCGATGATCACCGGAGGCGTGCCACCGGCCGAAGGCTGGATGGTCTCACCGCAGAGCGGTTCGTGACGGTACGGCCCGCTTCGAACTAGTATTGCCGACATGGACCGCCGAATAGTCACGCTCATCTCTGCCTCTGCACTGCTCGCCGTGATCGTCGCGGTGGTACTGATCGCCGGGGACTCGGACGACGGTTCCTCGGGTGACCTGACCGATACTTCGGTCAAGCCGGCAGTCGAGGTCTCCGGCGAGCCGGCGCCGACCGAGCTGGTGACCAATGACATCGTCGAAGGCGAAGGTCCATCAGCCAACGACGGCGACGACGTGACGGTCCAGTACGTCGGCGCGCTGTACGACACCGGCGAAGAGTTCGACGCCTCGTGGGACCGCGGCGAGCCCTTCCAGCTGACCCTCGGTGGCGGCACGGTGATCGAAGGCTGGGACCAGGGCCTGGTCGGCATGAAGGCCGGGGGGCGGCGCGAGCTGATCATCCCGCCGGACCTCGGCTACGGCCCCCAGGGCAGCCCTCCGAACATCCCGGGGAACGCCACGCTCGTCTTCATCGTCGACATGATCTCGATCAACTAGGCGCGCTCGCGATGACCGCGACGGGCGGCTGACCATGAACGTAATCGAGGAGCTTCTCGCCAACAACCGGGCATTCGCCGACTCGGTCCCGATGAACCAGCTCGACCTGCGGCCTTCGCGGCAGCTGGCGATCGTGACCTGCATGGACTCGCGGATCGACGTCTTCCAGGCGCTCGGCCTGAAGGACGGCGAGGCGCACATCCTCCGCAACGCCGGCGGCGTGATCACCGACGACGTGATCCGCTCGCTCGCCATTTCCCAGCGACTGCTGGGGACAGTGAGGATCATGCTGATCCACCACACCGACTGCGGCATGCAGACGCTGACCGACGACGGCTTCAGGGCAGAGCTCCAGGAAGCGACCGGCGTCGCACCGGCATTCGCGATCGAGTCGTTCACCGACGCCGAAGCCGACGTGCGCCAGTCGATCCTCAGGGTTCGACGATCCGACTTCCTGCTGCATCGGGACCGGGTCCGCGGCTTCGTCTACGACGTCGAGTCCCACCGGCTCAGCGAGGTGGCGGTCGACGAAGGACCGATCGCCTCGTAGGCTGCTTCGCCAGGGGCTTCGGAGTCGCCGCGGGAGAGAAACACGAACGAGCCTGCGACACCGCTGACGATGCGCCGTCCGAAGTCAGCGAACAGCGCATCGAAGAACATGAAAGCAGTTAGATCGATGCTTCTCGATTGATAGCTTCCTCCCGACCTCATGACCAACGTCCTCTTCGTGTGTGTTCAGAATGCCGGCCGCTCACAGATGAGCCGTGCCTTCTTTGCATCCTCCTCGAAAGACCAACCGCTGCAGTCGCGCTCGGCCGGTACTCACCCGGCGGCGGAGATCGATCCGACCGTGGTCGAGGTGATGGCTGAAGTCGGCCATGACCTGGCAAGGCTGACACCGGCGCCGTTCACCCCGGATCTCGGCAACTGGGCGGACGTAGTCGTGACCATGGGCTGCGGTGACTCCTGCCCGTGGGTCCCGGGCACGGAGTACGTCGACTGGGAGCTGGACGACCCGGCCGGACGGCCGATCGGTGAGGTCAGGGAGATTCGCGACGAGATCCGGAGGAGAGTCGACACCCTGATCGCCGATCTGGCCGACCGGGGATATCCGGCGAGGGCGGATCCACATCGATGACCAGACACGAGTCCGGCGACGAGTCGCTGGTGATGCAGCAGCTCTCGACCCTGGACCGGTTCCTGCCGCTCTGGATCGCCGTCGCGATGGCCGCCGGCCTCGCGCTCGGTTCGCTGGTCCCGGGGATCAACGACGCGCTGGACGCACTTCGGGTCGGCACGATCTCGCTTCCGATCGCAATCGGCCTTCTGCTGATGATGTACCCGGTCCTGGCGAAGGTCCGCTACGAAGAGATCGGCCACCTCGGCGGCGAACGCAGGCTGATGCTCACATCACTGGTTCTCAACTGGGTGATCGGTCCGCTCCTGATGTTCACCCTGGCCTGGATCTTCCTGGCGGACCAGCCCGAATACCGGACCGGACTGATCATCGTCGGTCTCGCGAGGTGCATTGCGATGGTCCTGATCTGGACCGACCTCGCCTGCGCCGACCGCGAGGCCACCGCCCTGCTCGTGGCGGTCAATTCACTGTTCCAGATCGTCGCCTACAGCCTGCTCGGGTGGTTCTACCTGACCGGCCTGCCATCCCTTCTCGGCCTCGACACCCAGGGGTTCGAGGTCTCGATCTGGGAGGTGGCCCGGACCGTGCTGATCTTCCTCGGGATTCCGCTGCTCGCCGGGTTCCTGACCCGGCTGGTCGGAGTGCGACGGCGCGGCGCCGCGTGGTACGAGGACGAATTCATCCCCAGGATCGCTCCGTTCGCGCTCTACGGCCTTCTGTTCACGATCGTGATGCTGTTTGCGATCCAGGGCGACGCGATCACTTCGGACCCTCTCGACGTTGCCCTGATCGCGGTTCCGCTCCTCATCTACTTCACCGTCATGTTCTTCGTCTCGTTCTTCATCGGCAGGTCGATGGGCTTCGGCTACCCGCGGACGGCGAGCATCTCGTTCACCGCGGCTTCGAACAACTTCGAATTGGCCATAGCGGTGGCGATCGGGGTCTTCGGCGCGACCTCGGGCCAGGCGCTGGCCGGCATCGTCGGGCCGCTCATCGAGGTGCCGGTCCTGGTCGGCCTCGTCTACGTCTCGCTGTGGCTTCGCCGCCGATACTTCCCGGCCGCCACACCTTCGTGGCGCTAGGCAGCCTGCAGGCGGGCCAGCACCTCCGCAGCGGCATTGGCCCCGCACATGCCGTGCACGCCGCCACCGGGTGGCGTCGCAGACGAGCAGATGAACACGCCGGGGATGCCGGTTTCGTACGGCCTTAGTCCGGGCCGCGGGCGCATCAGCATCTGGGCCGGTGTGTTGGCGCCGGTGGCGATGTCGCCGCCGAACCAGTTCTCGTTGTAGTCGGAGAAGCCCGGGGCCGAGCGGGCGAAGCTGCCGACGATGCGCTCCCTGAGGCCGGGGGCGAAGCGCTCGATCTGGTCGAGGATCGCCTCGCTCGCGTCGCCTTCGTAGAAGGCCGGCACGTGGGCGTAGGCCCAGACCGGGTGCACGCCACCGTTCGACCGCGAAGGATCGGCCAGATACTGCTGCCCGACGAGGATGAACGGCCGCTCCGGCATCTTGCCGCGGTTGACCTCCCGCTCGGCGAAGGCGATTTCCTCGAGGGAGCCACCGACGTGGATGGTGCCGGCGCGGCGGCATGCGTCATCGGTCCAAGGCACACCGCCCTCGACGGCGAGGTCGAGCTTGAACGACCCCGGTCCGTAGCGGTAGCCGGCGTAGGAACGGCGCACGCGCTCCGGCAACCGGTCTCCGGCGACGTCGACCACCCCCCTCGGACCGAGGTCGAGCACGACCGCGTCGGCCGGCGGCAGCTCGCGAAGGTCAGTGACACGGCGACCGGTCTCGATCGAGCCACCCTCCTCCAGGATCACCGAGGCGAGAGCGTCGCTGATCGAGCGTGACCCGCCGCGGGCCACGGGCCAGCCGCCGGCATGCCCGGAGACGATCAGCGCGATGCCCACGGCGGCGCTCATCGGCTGCTCGAGCGGGCTGAACGAGTGTGCCGCGGCGCCGGCGATCAACGCCTTCGCCTCGCGCGTCTTGAAGAAACGGGCCAGCGTGGTCGCCGGCAGCAGGCCGGGCAGTCCGAAACGGGCCAGCTTCACCGGGTGCCGGGGCAGGTGGAGGACCGGCCCGAGGATCTCATGGCGCAGGTCCCCGAAACCCGCGACAGCAGCCCCGAAGAGCCTGAGCCAGCTTTCGCGGTCGGCGCCGGTGCCGTCGGCCGTTTCGGCGATCGAGCGGTGCATGACGCCTGCGGTTCCGCCGTCGAGCGGGTGGGCCATATCGACTTCCGGCCACAGCCACTCGAGGCCGTGTTCATGCAGCCGCAGTTGCTCGAAGACCGGTGAAGCGACGCCCATCGGGTGGACCGCCGAGCAGTGGTCATGCAGCACGCCGGGCACTGTCAGCTCTGAGCTCCGGGTGCCGCCACCGATCGTTGCGGCCGCCTCGTAGAGGGTGATCCCGACTCCGGCCCGGGCGAGGACCGCGGCGCAGGCAAGGCCGTTGGGACCGGAACCGACGACGACCGCTTCACTCATCGAACAAGCGTCGCAGATGGCCGCTGTCGCACACTGCGAAAGCGCCGGCCGCGAGCATCAGGAGACGAGCGGGCGGGCCACGCCGGCGACGATCGGGCGCGCGATCGGCGGCATCAGCGCCTTGTCGGCGACGCTCCTCAGCTCGACCTCGAATCCACCGGCTTCGATCATTTCGATCGTGCGGCGGTTGCACTGGCAGCCGTCGGCAAGGCTCGCCCACGGACGCGCGATGCGGTCCTGGATCCTGCCGATCGCCGGCCGGTCCGACCGTACGTGCTCAATGAACAGCCACGAGCCCTCCGGACGCAGCACGCGCTTCACCTCGGCGATCGCGGCTTCGGGCTCGCCCACAGTGCAGAAGACCAGCGTCGAGACCACGGTGTCGAAACTGTCGTCCTCGAACGGCAGCGCCTCGGCTGATGCGCGCACGAACTCGGCGTCGAGATCGAGTTCACCGGCCTTCTTCAGCAGCAGCTCGGCCTTGTGATGCTCCGGCTCGCTGACAACGAGCCGGTCGAGTCCGGTCGGATAGTGGGCCAGGTTGAGCCCGGTGCCGGCCCCGATCTCGAGAACCTCGCCGCTCGCCGCCTCGAGCAGCCGGTCGCGCTTCTTCGAGAGCCCGCTCTTCTCGCCCCACCACAGGAAGGGGTCGTAGAGCCGCGCCGACAGGCCGCTGCCGTGTACCCGGTCGGCCCGCCGTTCGACCTCGGCTGGGCTCGGCGTGCTCAAGCCCGGTTTACCAGGTTCAGGTGCGTTCGCAGCTCGATCGGGTTGCTGATGCAGTACGCGCCCGGGCAGCGCTCGTCCGAGTCGGCCTTGATCTGCTCAAGCACTTCGTCCGCGGCGTCCGACTCGACCTCGAGGTGCCAGTCGATGCCTTCGACCGGGGGCCGGTCGCTGACCCCGAGCGCGCGGCTCATGTCGACGTCGGTCTCGACCCTGGCCCTCAGCGACTTCAGCTCTACTCCGCGCATCGCCGCCTCCTGCGCATAGGTCATCGCGAAGCAGGCGATGCCTCCCCAGAAGCAGTAGGCGAGCGGGTTCGGAGCGCTGCCGGTTCCGCCCATGTGCGGCGGGTAATCGGCTTCAAATGGAATCGAGCCGCCGCTCGGCAGCGGGATCTCGGTCCGGAACTGCGGTGCCCCCTCCGAGGTCTGCCACTCGCCGTCGAAGTTCACTTTCTGTACCAGCGCGGCAGGGTCCTTCTCGCCCATCTCGATGGTCTGCCCGACGGCTTCTGTGTTGACGTTGTGCATGGTCACCTTTCTAGAGGATCGGATGGCCGCGCTTGCGGCTGCCCATGAAGATCTTCTCAAAGGCGATCTTGGCCCAGTGGGCCTGTGGTCCGGACATCACGTGAGGGTGCTCGGACTCGCCCAGTACGTGGTCGGCCTTGAAGATGATGCCGGCGTTGCCGGCATCGAGGATGCAGACGGCCTCCATCTCCGACATCGGCATCTCGCGGCGCTCGCCGCCCTGGATGTCGGCGGCCATGTTCTGCGCCGCGACCTTGGCCATGACCTCGCTCATCTGGCCGGTCTTCGGCACACCGGCGGGGACCTCGGTCTTCTGCGGCGGAGCGACCGCGACGTCCACGCCGGCCGCGTAGACGTTCTCCATCTCTGCGTGCCGGAACTCGTCGTTGACCGGGATGAACCCCATCGGGTTGCCGAGTCCTTCGGTCTCCATGACCGCGTCCACGCCGGTGAACGGCGGCACGATCATCGAGAGCGCGAACGGCAACGTGCGGCCGCCCTGCAGCTCGATCTCACCGTCCCGGACCTCCTCGATCACGTTGTTCGCCACACCCTCGATCCCAAGCTTGTCGAAGAACTTCTCGACCCGTTGCTGCGAATCGGAGACACCACCGAGGCCGAAGTGGCCGAGGAACGGCTCAGCAGTGATGAAGGTCATCGGCGCCTCCTTCTCGAGGCCCGCCTTCTTGATCCGGTGGTGCGTATTGAGCAGGAACTCGTATGACGCGCCGAAGCACGAACCGCCCTGCGCGGTGCCGACCACGACCGGGCCCGGGTCCTCGAGGAAAGCCTCCCAGGCCTCGCGGGTCAGCATCGCGTGCTCGAGGTTGCAGACCGACTGCGTATAGCCGTTCTCCGGGCCGAGGCCGTCGATCTTCTCGAAGGCAAGGCGCGGACCGGTCGCGATGAGCAGGCTGTCGTAGGCGACCTCCTGGCCGCCGGAAGTGAGCACGCTGCGGTTGTCGAGATCGAACCCCGTGGCCCACTCGTTGATGAAGCCGATCCCCTTCTTCGAATAGACCGGCTCGAGCTTGAAGGTGACGTCGTCGGGATCGCGCATGCCGAACGGCACCCAGATCAGCGAGGGGATGAACGTGAAGTGGTCTCGCGGCTCGATCACCACGACCTCATGGCCGGGATCGAGGTGCCTGCGCAATTCGAACGCTGCCGTCAGTCCGGCGAAACTGGACCCGACGATCACCGCCCGCTTGGAACCGTTAACGGAAGAACTCAATTTGCCGCCTTGCATTCGAGGATTCGGATCCGGCCGTCGCTGGCGGTCACGGATCGCCCTTCCCTTTCACGATAGACCCGTACCGCGCGGACCCGGTCCGTAGGAAATACCGATTCGGAGTCGGGTTTACCCGTGTACGGCCGTCCTCGTTCGGCTATAGGCTCGTGGCATGGCTGATGAGCAGGAAGCTTCGGCCCGGCAGGCCGTACCGCTGCAGGTCGATTCACCGATTTGGTCCTCGTTCTTCACGGTGGCCCCACTGGTGATCGTGGGTACCGTCGAAGAGGACGGCAGCGCCGACCTTGCACCGAAGCACATGGCGATGCCACTCGGGTGGAGCAACTACTTCTGCTTCGCCTGCAGCCCGCGCCATGCTACGCAGCGAAACGCGCAGCGCAGCGGCGAGTTCACGGTCAGCTTCCCGAGGCCGGAGCAGATCGTCGAGACCAGCCTCACTGCCGGCCCACGCGACGAAGAGGGCGACAAGCCCGCCCTGGAGGCCGTGGCCACGTTTCCCGCCGGCGAAGTTGACGGCGTCCTGGTCCGCGACGCCTCACTGTGGCTGGAATGCAGGCTCGAACGCGTGGTCGAGGGCTTCGGCGAGAACACACTGATCGTCGGTGAGGTGGTGGCCGCCGCTGCCGCCGAGGGCTCGCTGCGCACATCGGAAGCCGACGACAGCGACCTGATCGCGAACTCGCCCCTGCTCGCCTACGTGAGCCCGGGGAGGTTCGCCCGGATCTCACAGACCTACTCGTTCCCGTTCCACACGAACTTCCGGCTTTGACGCCCGCCGCACCGGAACTTCTCGGCTGGCTGCGCGACCGCCAGGAGCAGATGACCGGGCTGCTGATCGAGCTCGCCGCGGCCGAATCCCCGTCGCGGGACGGCGCAGCCCAGGAGGTCGTGCGCTCGATCCTCCGCGACAGGCTCGAAGACCTCGGTCTTCACGTGGAGCGCCTCGAAGGAATCGACGGCTGCGACCACCTGCGCGCCGTCGCCGACGGGGCCGCGACTGCTCACCAGCTGCTGCTCGGTCACTTCGACACCGTATGGCCGGTCGGGACGATCTCCCACATGCCGGTCGAAATACGCGAGGGACGCCTCTACGGACCGGGGGTTTTCGACATGAAGGGGGGCATCGTGCAGACGCTGTTCGCGCTGGAGGCGATCTCGGAGCTCGGAATCCCGATGCCGTGCCCACCGGTGGTCCTGCTCAACAGCGATGAAGAGATCGGCAGCCCTGACTCCCGCCGCCACGTCGAGGCGCTGGCAGCCGGGGCAGAGCGCGCATTCGTGATGGAGCCTTCCTACGGACGCCGCGGCAGGCTCAAGACGGGACGAAAGGGGGTCGGCCGTTTCACCCTGAAGGTGACCGGCGTGGCCAGCCATGCGGGGCTCGACCCGACGGCCGGCGCAAGCGCGATCCTCGAGGTCTCCCATCAGGTGGAACGGCTGTTCGAGCTGAACGATGCCGACCGCGGCGTGACCGTCAACGTCGGCACTATCGACGGCGGCATGGGAGCCAATATCGTCGCCCCCGAGGCCAGGGCCGAGATCGAGGCCAGGGTCCGGACAGCCGCCGATGCCGACGCGGTCGAGTCGGCGATCCGCGGGCTCGAGCCGAGCGGGCAGAGGCTCGAGCTCCGGATAGAGGGCGGGTTCCGCAGACCCCCGCTCGAACCGACGCCGCGGAACAGGAAGCTGTGGCAGAGCGCCCTGTCGGCCGCCGCGGACCTCGGGATCGAGATCGAAGAAGCGCAGGTCGGCGGCGCCTCCGACGGCAACTTCGCGAGCGCGCTGACCGCGACGCTCGACGGACTCGGCGCGGTCGGCGACGGCGCGCACGCACAACACGAGCACGTAGTGCTCGAGCGCATGCCGGAGAGGGCCGCGCTGCTGGCATGCCTGCTCACCGGCAACGGGGAAGGAGAAGCGTGAACGAGCGAATGGGAGAAGAGCGCCTGCTCCTGCCGAGCCTGACCCGGATCACCGATTTCGGTGTGCGACCTCCCGGGGCCGTGCCGGTCCCCCGGGAAAAGTGGTCGCGAGGTGACTACGTAGTGGTCGAGATGCTCGAAGACGGACCGTCGTCGTACTCGGTCGAGACAGCCGACGGCAGCATGGCCGAGATGTTCCCGGGAGACCGCATGGTCGGCGCACTGGGGACCCGGGCCGCGACGCTCGAGGTAGTCGGCGACTGGCGCGAGATCACCGATGACCTCCAGATGCAGACACTGACCGCGGCCGGGGTCCTGGGCGTATGCACTTCAGCCGCGCTGCAGAGCGCCGAGCTCGCGAACGTGCGCTACGTCGGACACGCCTTCCGCGACGGGGAGCGCAGCCGGATGAAGGACTTCGTCACGCACTCGGACGACGGTCAGCTGGAGGCGCCCGTCGTCCTGATCATCGGAACCTCGATGGACTCCGGCAAGACCGTGGCCGCGGTGGCGGCGGTGAGGGAACTGGTGGCGGCCGGCCGGCGCGTCGCCGGCGCGAAGGTGACCGGCGTCGGCCGGCTGCGCGACATCCTGGCGATGGGCAAGGTCGGCGCCGAGCCGATCATGGACTTCGTCGACGTCGGGCTGCCTTCGACAGTCGTCCCGCCGGACGAGTACGAGCACAGCCTGGAGCTGCTCTGTTCGAAACTCGCCGGGTCGGATCCCGACGTGGTGATCGTCGAGGCCGGTGCCTCGCCGCTGGAGCCGTACTGTGGCGACGTGGCGATGAAGGTGCTCGAGAAGAACGTCGCCATGACGGTCCTCTGCGCTTCCGACCCCTATGCCGTGCTCGGCGTGATGAAGGCCTTCGGGATCAAGCCCGATCTCGTATCGGGCCGCTCGACCAGCACCGAGGCCGGCGTGAGGCTGATCGAGAAGATGACCGGCGTGCGTGCCCTGAACGTGATCGACCGCACCACCGGCCCCGAGCTTGCCGCCCTGCTCGCGGAGAAGCTTCCCGCTCAGCGCACGCGGTAGCGCAGCCTGCTGACCGAGCTGAGCCCGGCTTTGTCGGTGGCCTTTGCCACGAGCGTATGGCGGCCGCGCTTGCGGCTGTAGCCGTCGATCCGGCACGACGCGAGTCCAGAGGTGCGGTCCTTCGAGCGGCAACGGATCTTGTTCTTTCGCGGCAGCTTCTTCTTCCCCGAACGGGCATAGGTCCTGGACTTCAGGCCGCGGATCTGCGGCTTCTTCGGCTTGGTCGAGTCGAGCTTGATGCGCACGGCGGCGTTGCTCGTACCCCCGCCGCTCGTCGCTACACAGGTCAAGGTCGCGATGCCGTCGGATGCCTTGAGGACAGGCGGGCAGTCCTGCGAGGCGATCGGCGAACCGGGGTCCGAAACCCGCCACTCGAGGCTCACCGGCCTCGTATACCAGCCGTTCCTGCCGTTCGGGCGGGCCGGCGTCAGCACCGGGGTGACCACCGGGCCGTCGCGGTCGAGCGCACCGAAGGCCAGATCCGCGAGCAGGAAGCCGGCTCCGCAGTCGGGGTCAGGGACCGCGGCGCTCTCCGTACAGTCGATCGCGTTCGCCGGATCGGTCATCAGCCGCTCGATCTCGTCGGCCGGGGCCGCGGGGTTGCTCGAGCGCAGGATCGCGGCGATGCTCGCCGCGCTCGGCACGGCGGCACTCGTGCCCTGGAACAGCTCGAACCCGGGCACAGTCGTGGCGACGCCGTCGGCGGCTGCGAGCTCCGGCTTCTGGCGCACCTCGGGAGAGGGCAGCCGCTGGCCGAGGTCGTCGAACCGCTTCGAGACCGGGCCGCGCGAACTGTACGGCCGCGGCGTGTCGAGACCGGGGTCGAGTGCGTCGACCGCTGCGACCGCCAGCGCGCCGTCGGCCGAGGCCGCGTCGGGGTTGATCGTATTCGAGTTCGTCGCGTATTCAGGGTTGAAGCTCGCGAAGCCGCCCCTGGCGATGTACTTCATGAATGGATTCAGGGTGCCGGAGAAGCGATTGATCTTCAGACCGACCTCGGTGTCGCCGGCACAGTCGTTGACCCAGGTCACGATTTCCAGTGGCACCTTGGTCACGCCCGGGTTGTCGTCCTCTCCACCACTCTGTGCCGCGCAAGGCAAGGGGCCACCATCGGCCTTGACCAACTGGACGTCCATATCGTTCGCAGCGCTGCCCCACGGCTCGTCCCACTGAAATACCAGCTGGATGGAGTTCCCGTTAGTGATCGTGGTGAGGGCCTGGACCTGATCGATGCCGGGGCCGGGGTCGAAATCGTGGAATGAGGGATCGCCGCCGGCGTCGGTGTAGGTGCCCTCCCAGCTCTGCCGGGCGCGGTTGCCGGCCGAAGCGATGTAGGTGACACCGGCTGCCCGGGCGCGGTCGACCGCCTGGGCGACCACTCCGTCCTGGAAGAACGGCTCGAAAAGCCAGAAGATGTCATCGGCGATCACCTCGGCCCCGTTTGCGACGAGCTGGTCGATCGAGTCGGCCTTGTCTGCAGGCCCGGCGGCCGTACCCGAGGCGAAGAGGATGCTGTCGATTCCGGTCGCGCCGTCGAAGATGATCTCGGCCATGGCGCGGCCTTCGTCGATCGTGTCGGCACCGAAGTCCTCCTTCAGAACGGTGACCGTAGTGGGAAGGTCACCGCTGTCCTGCGATGCGCCGACGCCGCCGCCGACGCGGCCGATCGAGTCCGAGATGACGCCGACATCGACTCCTTCTCCGGTGGAGGCGCCCGAGGAAAGCGCCTGCGGGATGCGGTGCGCGGCGACGCCCTCAGAGGTGACGAGGCCGGCATCGGTTCCCCCGGCCAGCACCGGCATCACGGCAGTGGTCACCTCCAGCGCGGCCACCGCAGCCAGGTCGGTCGCGGGGACTCTTCCCTCGACCACCGGCAGAGGCTCGTCCGCGGTGGCGGAGACCGACATTCCCGACTCCTCCAGCCGCCGGACCGCAGCGTCGGCGCGTCCTGAGACGTAGACCTGGACCAGCACCCTCCCGGCCTTCGAGATCGTCAGGTCGGCCTGTCTTGCGGCGGTGATCTGCCGGTCACCGCCTCCCCTGATCGGCAGAAGCTGGCTGGCGAGTTCCGAAGCAGGCCCCGGTCCGGCGTCACGCGCAGAAGCGCCAGATGCCGCAGCCAGGCCGAAAGCGACGAGCGCGACCGAAACGAAGGGCGCGATCGCCCGGGTAACCCGAATGATGAGATCACTCTCGCCTCGGTTCAAGCCGTTTCCCTCTCCCGCCGTCCACCGTCCGGCATCAGTGTGTGTTGTCGAGAGCCACCCGGTGCGGCGAACCCTCCCGCAGCATAAACCCGGCATGACCTCGAAGTAGCGGCCGCGGTCAGACCACCGCCACGCGGGCGATCGTGGTCAGCGACTGGTAATAGAAGTCCCGGTCGAAGCCCGGGGCCGGGAACAGGAAGGCCTGGCTCCCGGACGGCACGTTGACGCGAGCCTTGTCGGCACCGTTGTCGAGGTCGAGCACTACGAGCTGGTCGTGTCCTAGCACGCTGGACAGACGCCGCACCCTCGCCGAATGGCTCATTCGCCAGAGCGCCGGGCGGCTGAGCCTACGGACCGTCGGCTGGCGCAGCAGGCGGTTGCCGTTCCAGTCCTGGGCCACCAGCTCGCGGGTGTCGGGGTACAGCACGAGGTGTCCGGCATGGGCGAAGCGGTCACGACGCCAAAGCGGCTCGAGCTCGTCGCCGTCCATCTTCCAGGCGCGCAGGACCGCGTTGCCCGCGTCGTATGCGACCACGATCCGGTTGACCGGATCCCAGGCCGGTGGGTTCGACTCCGTGCCGAAAGGAAGGCCGCTGATCTCGAACGAGCGCAGGGCCTGCGCGTCGTCTATCCGCGCCCACCACAGCCTCACCGGTGCCGGGGAATCCCCGGTTCCGACCATCGCCCGGTCGGTCGAGTTCTTCCCCTGGTCCATCCAGAAGACGTGCTCGTCGGTGACGACCGGGTCCCATCCGTAGCTGCGGCCGGGGGCGGGTCCGTACCTCGGCTTCCAGCTCTCATCGATCTCGATCCGCCCCCTTTCACTGTCGAACAGCAGTCTGAAGACGGTCTCTGTGCCGACCGCGATCACGCTGTCGCCGTCCGACGCCAGCCTCGCGATGCTCGGCTCGGGCAGCGGCAGCTCCGGTGCCAGCGACTCGAGCGTCTCCGGATCGAGCACCGACACGGTCGACGGCGCCAGACCGGCCGGCGCATCGCAGTCTTTGGTCACCAGTTCCCCACCGTCGAGCAAGACGAAGGAGTTGTACGGCCGGTCCACAGGCAGCCGCCTCGACGCCAGCACCTCCAGGTCCGGCGTCAGGCGGTGTGCCGAGTTGCCGAAGACCATGTGGATGTCTCCGTTCGAATGGGCCGCGATGCCGCCCGGCCAGTATCTCCCTGAGGCGAGACGGCGCGACGAAGCCACGACCTCGAGTGTCTTCGGGTCGAGCCGCTCCACCCAGCCTTCGACTTCCCCGGCCAGCGGGTCACCGCCGACCGGCAGCGTGTGCCGTAGCGCGTACAGCTCGCCCGGCTCACGCCGGATGACCATGTCCGAGGCGAAGGCGTCCATCGTCGCCTCGACGCGAAGCTTCTCGCCCGGCCCGATGTCGAGCCCGGGCTGGTCACCGGGGTTCCCCCAGCGGCGCGGCCCGCCGTCCTCGCAGGTCCAGGGCCGCGGCCAGTAGCCGCCGCTCATGTCACCCTTGCCGACATCACCAAGCGGCTGTCGGACAGGGCGGCGGTCCTGTGAGCCGCGACCTCGAGGTAACCGGGGTCGCTGACCATGCCGATGAAGGCCTGGCGTGACGGATACTCGACGATGATCGCCATGTCCCATTCGGTCTCGGCCGGTCCGATCACGCTCAGCTCGCAGCGGACGGCACTCAGCACCGTGGCGCCGGCGGCCTCGAGGAACGGGGCGACTCCCTGGCCGTAGAGGCCGTAGGCCTCGGCACCGCTCATGCCCGTGTCGGGCTCGAGGGCCTCGTCCCGGAAGCGCAGCAGGTTGAGCATCGCGATCGGGCCCTCAGCTCCGGAGGAGGCCAGCGCGGCGATCTGCTCGCGGCTCGGTTCGATCGTCGGCCCGCTCATTGCCCCGCGAGACTACCGATCAGCGGCAGGCCGAGCCGCGGCACTCGCTGAGCCGCTTCGCGACCGCCTCGAGCTCGGCCACCTTGCCGGCCCACTCCGGCTCGTCGGCCAGGTTCACCAGTTCGTCGGGGTCGTTCTTCAGGTCGTACAGCTCGACCGCGTCGAAGGACCAATGCAGGTACTTGAAGCGGTGGGTCCTGACCCCGTAGAACGGCAGGTCGTAGGCAGTGAAAGGGGTGGGGAACTTGAGCAGCGGTCTCAACGCCTGCAGCAGGATGTCGCGCTTCGGCAGGCGCCGCTTGCCCTTGGCCACAGGCAACAGCGACACTCCGTCCATGACCCGGCCGGGCTTCGCTCCTGCCATGTCGAGGATCGTCGGCGCGAGGTCAGCGTCTGTCGAGTTGCCGGTCTTCGTCCGGCCCTTGTCGATACCGGGTCCGCTGATCAGCGTCGGGACCCGGATCGAGTTCTCGTACGGGAGGAACTTCGAACCACGCAGCCTGTGCTCGCCCTGCAGGTAGCCGTTGTCGGAATTGAAGATGAAGTACGTGTTCTTCATCTCGCCGGCCCTGCGGACCTGCCTGACGATCTTCGCGACCTGGTCGTCGACGGCCTTGACCGCGCCGAGTCGTCCGCGGTAGTTGTCGGTGATCTCCTCGATCTGGGCCGCGCTGAGCAGCGGCAGGCCGCTGAGGTTCGTCTCCTTGTCGGAGACGTCGGCCTCGTTGAATGACGCGGTCATCGGCAGCTCGACGTCGTCGAAGGTGTTCGCGTACCTGGCCGGCGGTCGCGGGTCCGGTTCCGGTGCGCCTGGCCGGAATCCCTGGACGTGATTCGTATCCTCGGCATGCGGGCCGGGCGGGGCGTAGTAGAGGAAGAACGGCTTCCTGCGCGGGGCCGAGTTCTTGACGAACTTGGCAGCGAAGGTCCCGCCGACGTCCATCGTGTAGTCCTTCTCCCGCTGCCAGCCGAAGTAGTCGTAGGGCTGGAAGACCGACTGGAGCTTGTTGAGCAGGTCGGGGAAACTGGTCGCCGGGTCGTTGATCACCGAGGTCGCGAGGTCCAGCTGCGCCTTCGCGTAATCGGGATCGCCGAAATAGCGGACCTTGCCGTCGATGTTGAGCGCGTAGTTGTAGTAGTCGTAGACCGAGTTGTCGAGCAGGCCGACCCAGCGGTTCCAGCCCGGCGGCACCTCGGTCCGGTCGAGTGCCCCGTATTCGTTCAGGTACTTGCCGATCAGTGCGGTGCGGTAGCCGGCGCGCTTGAGCCAGGGACCGAGGGAGTTCTTCTGGTTGCGCTTGCCGGGAAGGTCGCGGAACGTGTAGTAGCCACCGTCATTCGACCTGAAGTTGCTGAGCACGCCGTGGTTGTGGGAGAACTGACCGGTCAGCAGCGTCGTCCGGGCCGTGCAGCACAGCGAATATGAGACGAAGTAGTTCGAGAAGCTGGTACCGCCGCGCTTCAGCAGCCGCCTCACGTTCGGCATGTACTTGAGGTCGCTGACCACGGCGTCATCAGCCTGGATCAGGACGACGTTGGGTCGCGCCTTCTTCTTCCCGGCGTCTGCGTGGTCTGCGCCAACGGCGAAGAGCAACAGGGCGGCGGCGAGCACCGCGGCTGCGGCCAGCGCAGAGCCGAGCCTGCGGGCGGGGGCAGCGGCGAACGGGCTTTGCTGGAACAGGTGGGACCCTCTCCACGGTCGTCGCGCGATTTGGTCCTCCCCGCTTCGCGCCGTACCACCATAACGCGCGCGGCAGGCCCTTGTCTCGATCTCAGTCGAGGTCGCGTGCCAGGGAGACGAGCACGAAGAGCAGGCCGCCGGCACCGAGGACGCGCCGGAAGCCGTTGACCCCGTCGCTCAGCTCGAGCCACGCCCAGACCGCCAGCCCCACGTAAAAGACCGCCCTGGCCAGCGCGTATGCGGTCGACCCGGAGGACAGCACCCAGCTTGCGATCAGGCCGATCAACGCGGCGATCAGCGGCGGGTTGGGGAACTGTCCCACCGTGTACCCGCGGATCTTCAGGTCCCCCTTCATGGCCGACACACTATCCGGCTGGAAAAAGCACTATGAATATGGACCTTGGAACCGACTGCAGCGACCCCCGAGACACGGCCCTGGGTCATCGGCTTCGCCGAAGGCACGGCCGAGATGCGCGCGCTGCTCGGCAACAAAGGGGCGAACCTCGCCGAGATGACCCAGGTCCTCGGGCCGGACCGCGTTCCCGGCGGGTTCACCATCACGACCGCCGCCTGCGTGAAGTACCGCGAGCAGGGAGGCGAGATGCCGGACGGCCTGGACTCGCAGATCCGCGAGGCGCTCGGCGAGCTCGAACGGCAGGCGGGCAAGGTCCTCGGCGACGCTGACGATCCGCTGCTGGTCTCGGTCCGCTCGGGAGCGCCGGTCTCGATGCCGGGAATGCTCGACACCGTGCTCAACCTGGGCCTGAACGAACGCTCGGTGGAAGGCCTGGCAAGCCAGACCGGCGACGCCCATCTGGCCTGGGATTCGTATCGGCGCCTGATCCAGATGTTCGCCGAGGTCGTGCGCGGAGTCCCGGCGATGGCCTTCGAGGACGCGCTCGTCGCGGCCAGGCACCGCAGCGGGGTCGAGATCGACAGCGAACTCGACGAGGCCGCGCTGCGCGAGCTCGTCTCCCGCTACCTCGAGATCTTCGAGCTTCACACCGGCGAGCCGTTCCCCGAGGATCCGCATTCGCAGCTGGTCCAGGCCGTGCGCGCCGTCTTCGACTCCTGGGACAACGACCGTGCGGTCACCTACCGGCGGCTCAACGGCATCCCGGACGGACTCGGAACCGCGGTCACGGTCCAGCGCATGGTCTTCGGGAACATGGGCGAACAGTCGGGATCGGGCGTGGCCTTCACACGGGACCCGACTACCGCCGCGCCGGAACCGCTCGGCGACTTCCTGCTGAACGCCCAGGGGGAGGACGTCGTCGCCGGGATCCGCAACACCGAAGACCTCGATGACCTGCACCGGCAGATGCCCGAAATGCATGGCGAGCTGGTCGACAGCCTGGCCCAGCTCGAGGCCCACTACCGCGACATCCAGGACATCGAGTTCACGATCGAGAACGGTCGTCTCTACATCCTCCAGACGCGAGGGGCCAAGCGCCACGCGAAGGCCGCGGTGCGCTTCGCCTGTGACGCCGTCCGCGAGGGACTCCTCTCCCGCGAACATGCGCTTCGCACGATCCCGCCAGAGAGCCTGACCGCCCTGCTCCACCCCGCTTTCGCGCCGGATGCCGAATTCGAGGAACTGACCCGCGGAGTTCCCGCATCCCCCGGCGCAGCAGCGGGAACCATCGCCTTGACTGCCAGGACCGCCCAGACCCTGGCCGACGAAGGCGAGGACACGATTCTGGTCAGGCTCTTCACCTCGGCTGACGACGTGGCCGGCTTCCACGCCGCGCGCGGCATCCTCACTGCCCAGGGTGGCAAGTCCTCTCATGCGGCGATCGTCGCCCGCGGCATGGGCCGTCCCTGTGTCGTCGGAGCCTCGGAAATGAAGATCGACTCCGAACGCGGCACGCTGACGATCGGCGACCGCGTCCTGCGCGAGGGCGACCGGATCGCGATCGAGGGATCGACGGGCATTGTCACGGCCGACGAGGTCGAACTGGTCAGACCGGAGATCGACAAGTACTTCGAGGAGGTCCTCGGCTGGGCCGACGAGATCCGCATGCTCGGGGTCCGGGCCAACGCCGACACCGCGGAGGACGCCCGTCACGCCCGCGACATGGGCGCCGAGGGAATCGGACTCTGCCGCACAGAGCACATGTTCTTCGGCGAAGACCGGGAAATAATGGTCCGGGAGATGTTCATCGCCGGCGAACTGGCCCGTCGCGAGCGCCTCCACGATGAGAGCGCGAAGGCCGGGCCGCTCGCAGCCGAGTACGAGGCCGGCCTGGAGCGCCTGGGTGAAATCCAGCGCAACGACTTCCGCGCGCTGCTCGAGGTCATGGAGGAACTGCCGGTTACGATCCGGTTGCTCGACCCGCCGCTCCACGAGTTCATCCCGGTCGCCACCTTCGAACGCGCGCTCAACGACGCCCGCGACCGCGGCGACCGCAAGGCTGCGGGCAAGGCCAAGACACGGCTCGCGGTTGCCCGGGACCTCCAGGAAGTCAACCCGATGCTTGGGACCCGCGGTTCGCGCCTGGGCCTGATCCTCACCGGACTCTTCGAGATGCAGGCCAAGGCGATAGCCCGGGCTGCCCTCGACGTGGCTGCCGACGGACCTACTCCCAGAGTCGAGATCATGTTGCCGCTGATCGCCTACGAAACCGAGTTGGAGCTGCTCAGGACCTCGGTCGAGGCGGCCCTGAAGGAAGTGTTCGATGAGACAGGGAAGAGCCTCGAGGTGCCGATCGGCACGATGATCGAGCTGCCCCGGGCCTGCCTCGTGGCCGAGCAGATCGCCGAGAAAGCCGACTTCTTCAGCTTCGGCACCAACGACCTGACCCAGACCGCGCTCGGCCTCTCTCGAGACGACGCGGAAAGGGCATTCCTGCCCGAGTACCTCGCGCAGGGCCTGGTCCCGGGAAGTCCCTTCGAGACGATCGACATCGATGGCGTCGGTGGACTGGTCCGGATCGCAGCGACCAAGGGGCGCTCGACCAAGCCCGGGCTTTCGCTGGGGGTTTGCGGTGAGCACGGTGGCGACCCGGCCAGCGTCGAGTTCTTCCACACCGCCGGGCTCGACTACGTCAGCTGCTCGCCCTACCGGATCCCCGTGGCCAGGGTCGCCGCGGCCCGCGCCGCGCTCGACTGACCCGCGGGCAGGCCGGGCGCGGACCCCGGGGCTTCACCGTTCGAAACGGTCCAGCGCCCGGTTCGCCACCTCGGCCAGCGTGACTCCACAGAGCCCGCCGGCGATCACGTCACCGGGATAGTGGACGCCCGTGTGGACCCGAGAGTAAGCGACGAGGAACGCCAGCACGGTCAGCGGCGGCGCGGTCCACGGCAGGTTGCGCCCGACCCCTTCGGCGAAGGCGAATGCGGCGGCCGAATGGCCCGACGGGAAGGAATGCGAACTCGGCATGCGCACGTGCCTGGCGGTCGGAACGCGGGCCGATTCACGATCCGGACGCCGCCGCCTTGCCCAGGGCTTGATCGCGACGTTCATGGTCGCCGAGGTCAGGGCGATCGACGCGACGCCGCGGATCGCGGCCCGGCGGCCGGCCTCGCCACCGAAGACCGCGAGCCCCGCGGCCAGCGTGAACGATATGCGGGAGTAGTTTGCGGCATGCGAAAGGCGGCGCAGGGCGTTGTCGAGCGACGGTGTCGGGCTTACCGCCACGGCGGCGTAAACGGCCTGATCGAGCCGCTTCAGTTCGCGCAGGGTCTCGAGTGGACCGCCCGGTTCGGGAGCGGCGGCTTCAGGCTCAGCCATTCCCGGGCCCCCGCTCCGGGCCGACCGCCCGGACCACCTTCTCGCGCTCGGCCGGCGGACGGCCCCACGCGATCAGGAAGAGTGCCCGGATCCCGCCCAGGAAGCCCCCGGGTATCGCCGCCGAAGGTGACGCACCCGGATGGGCGCGCGCGATCCGCACCGCAAGCGAGGCCGGCCTGATCCTGAAGTGGAGCGGCGGCTCCACGCTGACCGACTCGCCGTCAATCCCGGCCGCCACGGGAGCCTCCGAGGAGACGGTGAAATCGGTCGCCGCCCACTGCCTCCAGGGACGCTGGAAGCGGCTGGTGCCCCGGCGGGCGTCGCGCGGGTCGGTGAAGACGGTCACGCCTAGCTTGCCGTCGTCGATCTTCGGACGTGTCCCGGAACCGATCGCACTGCCGAGACGGTACTCGTTGTTGGAGACGAGAATCGCCGCCCCGGAAGTGTGCTGCCGGCCGCTCGGGCTCTTCCAGCTCAGCTTCTGGCCATCCTGTTCCGGGGCCATCATCTCGACTCCGGTTTCCAGCAGGGTCTTCATCTTCGCTTCGCGGTAGCCGTCGCGCTGCACCGCCTCGGCATAGAGCCCGAGCGAGACGTTGTTGACGAAGACGCGGCCGTTCAGCTCGCCGAGGTCGACGCGCCTCTCGCCTCCGCCGACGAAAGCATCGAGCGCCCCGACGACGTCGCCGCGGTCCACCCCGAGGTCGAGGGCGAAGTGGTTTCGCGTGCCCGCCGGGATGCAGGCGTAGGGAAGGCCGTGCTCGGCAGCCACGGCGGCGATCACGGCCTGTGAGCCGTCTCCGCCGGCCATCGCCAGCGCGTCCGCTCCCGACTCGATCGCCTCTCGCGCCATGCTCTCGAGATCGCAGCCGGGCTCCATCCCGACGGGCTTGATCCCTCGCGACTCCGCCTCCTCGGCGAGCGAGAACCTCTCTGCCTTGCCGCCGCCCGACTTCGGGTTGAAGAACAGCACCGGCCGGAGCGGGTCGGGCGCGTCGGGCAGCGGCACCCTGACCTTGAAGGCCCGGCGGGCCGCAGCCGCGGTCAGGGCCAGCGCCGCCGCGGTGACGATGAAGCGCCACAGCTCATCCCCGCCGGACAGCACGATGAGCCCGGTGACCAGCGCGGCGACCGATCCGGCGATCCCGAGGAACCGGGCGGGACCGGCGCCGACCAGGGCATACCAGGCCAGAGCGAGTGCAGCGACCGCACAGAAGACGAGAAGGACGCCGCGCGGGAAGTTCGATGAGGCGAACTCGAGGGCGAGCAGAGCGGAGACCACGCCCAGCGCGAGGGCGATCGCCGCGGCGAGCCGGTCGCGCGGCCTGACCCCGTGAGTCATCGGCGGGACCCCGGCCCGGGCCGGGGTCCGTGTCCGCGGTCCGATCCGGGCCGGTCAGCCTTCCGGGGTCTCGACTTCGATCCTTCCTTCGGCGGCCGCCTTCAGCATCGCTTCGTAGTCGCGCTCGTTCTGGTCGGCGTAGGCGACCGAGAAATCGGCCATCGCCTCGTCGAAGCTGTCGCTCTTGCCGAGGTAGCCGGCGATCGCGAAGCGGTTGCCCGTCCGGGCGTGGGCCCGGGCGAGCACGGTGCCGCAGATTCGCCCATAGAGCTCCATTGCCTTCGGGTTGATCTTGTCGATGCGGGCCGAGCCTTTCCGGTCCCAGAGCTGCCTGACGTAGAAGTCTCGCTCGACCCCGTCGAATCCCTCGACCGTCGTCCAGCCGAGAAGGATGTCGCTCACCGTCTGGGTCAGCCGCTGTCCCTCGACCACTCGCCGGCCCTGCTTTGCGTAGCGGCTCGGCCGGCGTACGGCTCGAGTACGGACGCCTGCGCCTCCTTCAGCTGCAGGAAGAGCGGGTCATTCAGGTCTCGGCCGACCATAAGGACCATCCAGGCCCGCGTGCCGACGCTTCCGACGCCGACGACCTTCATCGCGGCATGGACGTACTCGTAGGTGTCGAACAGGACGCGCCGGTCGGTGCTCAGGATCTCACGGTAGGCACGCAGGATCGCCCTCACCCGGTCGTCGAGATCGGCGGCCTGATCGGCGTCCGGTGCCACTCGTCGAGCGGCACACCGAAGGCGGGTCGTTGATGATCCGCAGCTTGCCGTCGACGACATGCGTCAGCTTCGAGAAGGCCTTGAGCCTGTCCTTGCCCGAGCCTTGGTCACGTTCCTCGCGAAAGTTCGCCTATTTCTCGCCGAAGCCGGTGACCGTAGCGCGTGATCGGGTCTTCGACGTCGACGTGGGCGTTCCACACATCGAGGTTGCTCATCCCGGACAGCTCCCTCATCGCCTGCCGGTACTCGCGGGCCGCGGCGAGAACCACCCGCGGCGCTCCGACCTTCTTGAAGCCGCGATCGCGCGCGCCGATCTCGAAGCTCGCCGCGAGCCGCTTGACGTCCCACTCCCACGGTCCCGGCAGGGTCTCGTCGAAGTCGTTGATGTCGAAGACGAGCCGTCGCTGCGGGTGAGGCGAAGTCACCGAAATTCGAGAGATGGGCGTCGCCACAGGCCTGGACGTTGATCCCGGTCATCGGGCTGCGCGAGAGGTCCGATGCCATGATCGCTGCCGCACCGCGGTAGAAGGTGAAGGCCGATACCAGCATCCGGCCGTAACGCAGAGGGATCAGCTGCGGCAACCCGCGACTCGGCCTGCGCCTCGAGCTGGTCGACCGGATCGGGGCGGTCCTCCGGCAGCGGCAGGTCGGCGAGCGAAGAGCGCGGAACGGCCTTGCGCGCCGCCTTGCCTTCGGCGCGGCCGGTCACGACGTGGAGCCCGGCTTCGGGAACCTCCTCCATCGTCTCCTTCCGGATCCTCTCGGCCTTCTTCGACTTCTTCTTCGCTTTCGCCATCGTCGCTGGATCCTACCCGCAGCCCGCGGAGTGATATCACCCGGACGGCATGAACGGCGGTCCCGGTCCGCTCACCGCGAAGGTGGCCTCGGCACGAAGGCGCTCGTGCGCCGCACGTAGTCGGCGTAGCCCGGCCGGCGGCCGGCGATGTCGGATTCGAGCATCGCAACGCCCGAGACCCTGAGCAGCAGGTAGGTCATCAGCGCCGGTCCGATCGCAGTCCACCAACCGGCCCCGCCACCGACGGCCAGCAGCCAAAGGCCCCACCAGACGACGGCGTCGCCGAAGTAGTTCGGATGCCGCGTGTAGCGCCAGAGCCCCCGGTCCATCACCTGGCCCCGGCTGTCAGGGTCCTGCTTGAAGGCGCTCAGCTGGGCGTCTCCCACCGCTTCGAAACCCAGCCCCACCAGCATCAACGCCGCGCCGGCCAGGACGAGCGGACCGATCGCTCCCGCCGACGCGGCCAGCGACTGGAGCGGCAGCGAGACGAACAGAGCGATAAGGCCCTGAAGAAGGAAGACCCCGAACAGCGACCAGATCCAGAACCGATCGGGCCTCCTGGCCCGCATCGCCCCATAGCGGCGGTCTTCACCGTGGCGGCGGTTGCGCCTGCCGATGTGGAAGGCCAGGCGCAGGCCCCAGGCCGTGGTGAGGAGGGCGGCCAGCAGCATGGCGAAACCGCCCTCGCCGACCGCGAAACCGACCCAGGCCACGATGACGAAGAGCAGACCCCAGGCGACGTCGGCGATCGAAGCATCTCTGAGCCGCAGGCTGGCCAGCCAGAAGGCCAACGCTGTTGCGGCCACCGCCGCCGCAGCAGCGAGGCTCACCGAGGCATCCATCGGGCAAGCCTAGCGCGGGATTCGAACCTTCCTGCCGGCGGTCATCGAGTTGCCGGCTCCATCACTGAGGACGACGGTGAGCTTCGCCCTGCCCCTGCGCACGTTGCGGCGCACGGCCACGGTAACGGTGTGTTTGCCGGCCCCGAGCTGCTTCGAGAGCTTCGGGCCGAGCCTGCGCCTGCCGCGGCGCAGCGTAACCGTGGCGCGCACGGGCTCGCTCGCGTTGATCCGGACGGAGACGAGCCGGCGTCCGCGCCTGCGGTTGCCCTTGCGCTTGACCACGGCCTTTCCGGCCACCTTCGCCTGGAGCGACTCGTCCGGCGCCACGGCCATGACCGCCGGGTCCGGTTCCTCTCCGGGCTTCAGTTCGTAGAAGCCCCAGGGCGGGCTGGCATTGACCACACGGCCGTTCTCACAGTGGGCCAGGAACGGAGCGAGCCTCTCGGTCGGGTGTTCGGGCTGGAGCCAGTAGTAGCCGGGGGGAACCTCGGTGAACAGGACGCCGCCGTCATCGGTCGAGGCGGTCAGTTCGACGTTGGGGATGATCGTCGGCGGAGCATCGAAGAAGATCGGGCCGTTGATGCCCTGGGCCGCCGGCTCGATCGTTGCGGTGGAGCCCGCCAGCCCGTGCGGGTACACGTCCTTGAACCCGGGGTCGAACTCGGTCGCGTCGCGCGCCTCGTGGATCGAGAACGTGGAGACGATCACGCACTGCTCGATCTTGCCCTGTTCGTCCCTCGGAATCTCGAGCAGATTCGAGAAAGCGTCGTAGTGCCAATCACGCGGTAGCTGGAAATGCGCCGCCTCGATGTCCTGCCCTGAGGTACGGAAGGTCTGCAGGTAGGTCTTCGAGTAGGTCGGAGGAGGGTCGGCGTAGAGCGTGACGTTGGCGTTGTCGGGGACGGTGATGTCATAGGCCCCGTCGGGCCCGACGGGCGCCGAGAGCTCCGGAAACTCATCCACCCTGATGACCGCCCCGGGTGCATGCTCGTCGATTCCGAAGAACGAATAGACGACTCCTCGGATGTGGACCGTGCCTGATGTCGATCCGCCGGCTCCGGCGGTTGCCGGCGCCATAGCGGCCAGTGCCAGCATCATCGTCGCCAGCAAGAGCGACGACAGCCCCGCGGCACCAGCCAACCGATCGAACCTGAACACAGACTTCCCTCCTCGACGTCGATGGGCGTTCCGCACGAATGCGGCGCTCCCCTTGTGGATCCGTCCTCCTGCGGCACGGGTCGACCGGTCAGGATAGTGGCGACCGCCGCCGAGCGACACCGTACTTCTCCGCAGAGAGCCCGGGCCGGCTCAGGCGCCGGGCTTGGTGATCATCAGGTAGGTGACGAGCACTACCAGCAGCCCGGCGACCGCGCCCGCTATGCCCGACGCCCTCGACTTGGACAGGTATTCGTCTGAGAGCTTCACCGGACCGCCTCCCGATGCCGCGATGTCGGCAGCGGCCATCTGTTCGAGCCTGCGGTCGGTCGGGATGAAGTAACCGCCCTGCATCGCGCCGAGCACGAAGACGACCAGGAAGGCGGCGCTGACCCAGAAAGAACCGAAGTCCCAGTTTCCGTCGATGACCATGTAGACACCGGTCGCGATGATCAGCAGCAGCCCCGGGCTCGCCATGTACTTGTTGATCGCGACCTGGACCCTGTGAACGTACGGCAGGTGGACGGGATCCATGCCCATCGCCACCGGAGTCAGCACGATCATCGCGAACGTCGAGCCGAGACCGACGATGACCGCGACGATGTGCAGCCACAACGCGAGTTCATAAGTGGTCGCCGCCACGATCGGTTCCATCGGCAGACCTTACCCTCGCGCAAGCCGGGTCTTCAAGCCGGTGCCGCCCCGGCCGCGTGCTCGGCGGCCCAGTCGATGATCTGCTGCGACCCGCTGACCCACTCGCCGTCGTCGGTCTCGAGCGCCGGGACCCACTGGCTTCCGGTCTTCTCCTTGAGCATCTTCCGGGCCGGGGGCTGCAGCGCCATCGGCAGCGGACCGAGTCCACGGGCCTTGACCACCTCTGGCTCGAAACCGGCCTTCTCGAGCGCCAGCAGCGCCTCGCGGCATGGATGTTCGTGGAACGGAACTTCGAACGTTCCCCAGCAGACGTAGAGCTTCACGGACTCACAACCTTTCTTTGGTTCGGGTCCGGACCGGACCCGCAGGACTTGACGATACTCACGGCACCGGGTCGCCGGAATCGGCTTCCTGCTCGTCAGCCAGGCGCGAGGGCCACCAGATCCGCGGCCCGATATCGAGGGTCAGCGCGGGCACGAGCACCGAACGCACGAGGAAGGTGTCCAGCAGCACGCCGAAGGCGACCGTTATCCCCAGCGTCGTCAGGAATACGAGCGGCAGGACCGACAGCACCAGGAACGTGCCCGCGAGCACGATCCCGGCCGAAGTGATCACGCCGCCGGTGACGGCAAGGCCGCGCAGCACTCCCTCGCGCGTGCCGTGGCGGACCGTCTCCTCGCGCACCCGGGCCATCAGGAAGATGTTGTAGTCGATGCCGAGCGCGACGAGGAAGACGAAGGCGAACAGCGGCAGCGAGGGATCGGTGCCGGGGAAGCCGAAAACCCAGTCGCTGACGAGCACACCCACCCCCAGCGCCGCGAAGAAGCTGACCAGCACCGTCCCGATCAGCAGCAGCGGCGCCGCCAGCGCCCGCAGCAGGGCCACGAGGATCAGGAAGACCACGAGGATCACGAGCGGGACGACGATCCTGATGTCCCGCTTGTTGGCCTCGCGGATGTCGTACTCGACCGCGGTGCCGCCGCCGACCAGCGCATCCGGCCCCCCTGCAGCCTTGCTCGCCTCGCGGATCGGGTCGATCAGCGCGAAGGCCTCGGTCGAGTACGCCTCGGGTTCGAGCACGGCGTTGAGCAGTACGCCGTTCTCGCCTTCGGCGACCGGCCGGACGACCGCGACGCCGTCGACCCGGGTCACCGCCGCCGCGACGGCTTCGGCCTTCCCGGGATCCGCCACGACGATGTCTGTCGGCACGTTGGCGCCGCCGGGGAAGGATTCGGCGATCAGGTTCTCGCCCTGCACCGCCTCGACGTCGTCGCGGAAGCCGCCGGACGAGGTCAGGCTGTCGTCGTAGACCAGCAGGCCCGCAGACATGACAACGAGCATCGCGAGGGCTCCGATCCAGACCCTCCTCGGCCTTAGGGAGATGCGGTCTCCGAGGCGCCGCCAGGGCCCGTGCTCGACGTCGGTTCCCTCGTCGCCGAAGTGCGGGATCTTCGGCCAGAAAATGAAGCGCGGGAAGATCACGAGCATCGCCGGCAGCAAGGTCAGCATCGCCAGCATCGCCGAGGCGATGCCGATCGCCCCGATCGGGCCGAGGCTCGCGGTCGAGTTGAGCTCGGCCAGCGAAAGGCACAGCAGCGCCGCGATCACGGTTCCGCCGGAGGCGAGGATCGCGGGACCGGCCCCGCGCAACGCGATCTGCATCGACTCGGTCCGGCTCTCGTGTCTTCGCAGCTCCTCGCGGTATCTGGCGATCAGCAGCAGCGCGTAGTCGGTGCCGGCGCCCAGCACGAGCACCGAGAGGATCGACGAAGACTGGCCGTTGACCGTCACCCCCATCTCGGTCAGGCCGAATCCGATCGCGCGGCTGAGGATCTCGGCGAAGCCGACCGTCAGCAACGGGAACCACAGCAGGAACGGCGAGCGGTAGATCAGGATCAGCAGGATGAAGACGAGCGTGAAGGCGGCGGCGAACAGCGTGCTGTTGATCGATTCGAAGACCTCGATCGAGTCGGCGGCGTAGCCGGCGGCACCGGTCACCGCGACCTCGAGCCCGCCTTCGTCGCCGCTCACCCGGTCCCGTATGTCGTTTACCGGGTCGAGGATGGTCTCGGCCTCCCCGGTCGCCTCGATGTTGGAGAGGACCAGAGCCGCCGAGCCGTCGTCGGAGACCTGCCCCAGGGCGAACGGCTCGCTGGTGCCCTCGACCTCGCGGTTGAGCTCGGCCACGTCGGACCTGATCTGCCGGCGGTCGGCTCCGGTGAGCCCGCCGTCGCGGCTGTAGACGATCACGATTCCGACCTGTTCGCCGTCGGTCAGCTTCTCGACCTGTTCGAGTGCGCGAGTCGATTCCGCGTCGTCGGGCAGGTAGGAGATCGACTCGTTGTTCTCGGCGTCGGCGAACTTGCCGGGGATGTTGAAAGCGAACGCAGCGAAGATCGCGGCGAACCAGACGAAGACGATGAGCCAGCGCATCCTGCGCCCGGCGGGGAAAGTCAGTAGGGACCGGGACACGCGGGCAACGATACCGAGCGCCTGCGGTCGGCGCCCGGTCTCGATCCGCCGCTGCCGGTCGCGGCCCTCCGGCAGCGCCGTCTCCGCGTCCGGGATAATCTGGCCCGATGAAAGAGGGGGAAGTGAAGACGAAGAAGCTGAACAAGGCCGAATACGAGAAGGAACTGGAGCGGCTCCAGATCGAACTGGTCCGGATGCAGGAGTGGATCGTCGAGTCGGGCGCCAAGGTCGTCGTCGTCTTCGAGGGCCGCGACACCGCCGGCAAGGGCGGCGTGATCAAGCGCATCACCGAGAGGACCAGCCCGCGCGTGATCCGCACCGTCGCCTTGACGACCCCGACCGAGCGCGAGAAGACCCAGTGGTACTTCCAGCGCTACGTCGCCCACCTGCCCGCCGCCGGCGAGATGGTGCTCTTCGATCGCAGCTGGTACAACCGCGCCGGAGTCGAGAAGGTGATGGGCTTCTGTACCGACGAGGAGTACCACGAGTTCATGCGCTCGGCGCCGCGCTTCGAGCGCATGCTCCAGCGCTCCGGGATCATCCTGCTCAAGTACTGGCTGTCGATTTCCGATGAGGAACAGGAGCGCCGCTTCAAGGCCCGGATCAAGGACCCGGCCAAGCAGTGGAAGCTCAGCCCGATGGACATCGAGTCACGGGCACGCTGGGTCGACTACGCCGAGGCCAAGGACGAGATGTTCGCCTACACGGACACCAAGCAGACGCCGTGGTTCGTGGTCGATACCGACTCGAAGAAGACCGCACGCCTGAACCTGATCAGCCACCTGCTGGACCAGATTCCGTACGAGACGGTCGAGCACGAAAAGATCAAGCTGCCGCCGCGCCAGGAGCGCGCTTACATCCGGCCCCCCGCAGACAGCCAGACCTACGTGCCCGAGCGCTACCTGGTCAAGTAGGCGGGAGCCGGCCCGGCGACTACTCGCCGCGTCCGGACTTGCCGCCGTTCGCGCTCAGCCCGCGATAGGCGACGTAGGCGACCACCACCATCGCGATTATCAGCATCGGGAAGCCGACGGCGGCCCCGACCAGGAAGAACCCGGCCATCACGATCAGAACTGCGGCCAGCAGGCCGATGATGTACGGGATTGCGATCAGATCCGAGTCACGGTTCATGCGTAGAGCATAGGCGCTCCGGCGGCCGCTTTCCACGGTGGAAAGGCCGTCCGGTGGATCAGTAGAAACCCGTAGAGGCCGAGCGCGACCTGACGCCCGGCGCCGCGGAACGGTGGCGCCCGTGCGACGACGCCGCAGTACGCTGAGCACATGAACGACGACCGTCTCAGGATCTCATTCGAAGACCACATCGCAGAGGTGGCGCTCTCCCGCGGCGACAAACACAACGCCCTGGATGGACAGATGTTCGAGGCGATCGTCGAAACCGCGAGCAGTCTTCGCTCGCAGCAGGGCCTGCGGGCCGTCGTTCTCCACGGCGAAGGCCCGAGTTTCTGTTCGGGCATCGACGTCGGCTGGCTGGCCGGAGCGCAGACCAACGGCTTCGCCGAGCGGGCTGATGACAGGGACGGGTTCGGGGCCAACATCTTCCAGCGCGTGGCGACCGCCTGGATCGAAGTTCCCGTACCCGTGATCGCCGCAATCCACGGAAACTGCTTCGGTGGCGGCCTCCAGATCGCCCTCGGTGCCGACATCCGGATCTCTTCACCGGATGCGAAGCTGAGCATCAGGGAAGTCCACTGGGGGCTGATCCCCGACATGGGCATCAGTGCGACCCTGCCCAGGCTGGTGCCGCTGGATGCCGCCAAGGAGCTGACCTTCACCGGCAGGATCGTCAGCGGCGAAGAGGCCGCCCGATGCGGACTGGTGACCAGGGTCGCCGATGACCCGCTTTCGTCGGCCCGCGACCTCGCGCGCGAGATCGCCGGCCGCTCCCCCGACGCGGTCCGGGCGGCGAAGAAGCTGTTCGAGGCCACGTGGCCGACGTCGGGCAGCGCCGGTCTGGAGCTGGAGACCGATCTTCAGACCACATTGCTCGGATCGCCGAACCAGATGGCCGCCGTGATGGCCGGGGTCGCCAACGAGCCGGCCAAGTTCGCAGACCCGGCCGGCGAGTAGCGCCCGGTCCCTCCACCGTTGTCGGCGGACTGCCAGGAATAGCTCTGTCTCGCGCCGTGCCGGTCAGTTACCCCGCCGCCAGGGCGGTCGGCTCGATCTCCATGGTCAGCGCCCGGTCGCGCTCGGCTTGCTCCGCAGGTCAATTCCGAGGCGATACCCGCACTCCGGCGACGGCAAACTCCAGCGGCCCTGCGCCGGCGCCGATCAGGGTACGGTGGCTGCCGAATGACCATCGAGATCATCCTGCTCGCGCTGGCCAGCACGATCCGGCCGACGAGTCTCGCCGCCGTATACGCGATCCTCTGCACCGGTCGCTCCCGACGTCTGCTGATGGTCTACTGCGCTTCCGGCCTCTTGTTCACGACCGGCTTCGGACTGCTCGTCGTATGGGCGTTCAACGGCGTGTCGCTGAGTTCCGGAAACGACCAGACCGAGGCGGTGGCCGAGATCGCGGGCGGCGCTGCGCTGCTTGCCTTCGCCGTGGCGACGATCACGGGGCTGGTCGGCGGCCCGCACTCCGAGGACGCCCCCAGGCCCGGCGGCAGGTGGACCCGGCGGCTCGAGCAGAGGCTCACCGTCAAGACCGCCGCCCTCGCGGGGCCCGTCACGCACATCCCCGGGCTGTTCTACCTGGTCGCCCTGAACGTGATCGTCACCCACCGGGCCGGCGTCGTGGTCGGCCTGGTCGAAGTCCTCATCTACAACGCGATCTGGTTCGCGGTGCCGATCGCCGCCCTGGCGCTGTGCGTCATCGCTCCCGCTGCCGCCCGGGACATGGTCGGCTCGGTCAACGACTGGGCCCGGCGAAACACAAGGTCGATCGTGATCTCGGTGTCCATCGCCATGGGCACTGCGCTGCTGCTGCGAGGGCTGGCCGGGGTCTGAGTCAGCGGCCTGCCCCGGACCGGGGCAGCGGGCTCCCGGGGACTTCGCGTTCACGGTTCGCGGCGGTGATCATGTAGGCACCGTAGAAGGCCGCCACCAGGGCGAGGGCGGCCACGAGCACGTGCCAGTCCGGACGGGTCAGCTTCTCGTCGAACAGGGCGACGCCGAGGATCACGCTGATCGCCGGATTGGCCACGGCCACTGCCGCCATGGCCGGAGCAAACTGGCCGGTCGACAGCGAGAGCTGCTGGATCGCAAATGCGGTGAGCCCTATGCCCAGCAGGGCGTAGAGCTCGGGATGGCCGAGCACATCGAGGACTCCACCGGAGAGCTGGTCGATCGTCGTCTTCGCGAACGACGCGGAAAGCCCGAAGAGCAGGCCGGCCGAGACTCCGAATGCGGCCGCCTTGCCGGCCGGCGACAGGCGGCCTCCGTAGATGACCAGCAGCGCCGATGGCGTTCCGACGGCGACTATCGCCGCGAGGTACTCGAGCACCGGCGCCGAGCTGACGCCGCTGTCGGGGTCACCGACCAGGGTGAACATGACCAGGCCCGCGATGATCACGATCGCCCCTGCCACCTGGCGCACCGTCACGAACTGTTGAGTGATCCAGTAGCCGAGCGGCAGCGCGAAGACGACGGTCATGACGAGCAGGGGCTGGACCACGACGAGCCTGCCCTCCCCGAGCGCGATCGCCTGGGCCGCGTAGCCGACCAGCAGGGTCAGGCTTCCGAGAAGCCATACCGGGACCGCGAGCATTCGAAACAGGCTGCCGACCCCGCTGACCCGCAGGCCCTTTTCGGCGAGCTGGAACTGGCCCTTCTGCTGCAGTGCCGCAGCAAGGGCAAAGCAGAACGCCGCCAGCAACGCGAAGACCGCGGCCATTCAGCCCTCCGCCCGTCGCCGACCCATAGCGCCAAGCTACAGCCCGGTCCGGCGCTCACCAGCCGGTGCGGCGTTCGGCTGCCTGCTCGAGCCGCGAGCGCAGTTCACCGCGGTCGCCGGTGAGCGGCGCCATGTGCCCCGGGGCGATGATCTCCGGTTCGAGGGCCGCGAGCTTGCGCACGCTCTCCAGCGTCTGTCCGGAATCCCTGTCGAAGACCGGGTGTGGCGGGTATGTGCCGGGGTGGTGGCCGAGCGGCCGCATCGAATCGGTCAGGTAGACGGTGTCGCTGCAGAGGCAGAGCCGGTCGCTCTCGCGCCACAAGCCGATCTGGCCCGGGGCGTGTCCGGGCAGGTGCACGACCTCGAAGCCGGCTACGCGCTCGCCCTCCGAGAAAGTGCCGGCGATCTCGACCGGACCACCATCCCAGATCGGATACGTCATCCGGTACAGCCAGCGGGAGTAGAAGACCGGGACCTCCCCGAGCGGCTGGTAGTGGGCACCGCCGTCGCCCTGCGCGTCGAAGACCTCTTCCGGGTGGCAGTACACGGGCACGCCGAGCTTCGGGGCCGAACCGCGATGGTCGACGTGGCTGTGGCCGAGCACGACCCGGGTCAGCCCGCCGAGGCCTTCGGCGGCGCGGCGGATACCGCCCGCCATCATCTTCGTACCGGAGTCGAAGGCGAAGACGCCGCTGCCGTCCTCCTCCTCGATCAGGTAGACGTTCATCCCCTGCCTGACGTCCCCGGCATGACGCCAGACGCCGTCGGCGATCTTCTCGGTGACCGGAGCCAGTGGATTGAGGCGTTCCTTGTTCAAGTGGGCCCTCCCCGGCTCAGGCTATACGTTCCCGAATCGACAGCCGATCCCGGTCCGCATCCGCCGGGCCCGGAATCAGGGGCGGGAGTTGCCGTCCTGCCGGTCCCGCTCGAACTGTTCGAGCTCGGATCTCAGGTAGGCGTTCAGGCCCAGTTGCGGCGCCACCTGCTCGCCCATCTCGAGGTCGGACCGCCAGGCGCGGATCCTGGCGTCGAGCGTCGGCGCCTTGAAGAACTCGACCGAGCCTTCGCCGACCTCGGAATAGACCGTGCGCCAGTCATGGAGGTTCGCCAGCTTGTCGGCGATGTAGATGGCCGCGCAGTCGGGTCCCGAGCGCGCCGCTGATTCCCGCAGCGCGCGCTTGCGCTCTTCCCAGTCTTCGATCGCCGGGTTCTCGGTCAGGGCCGCCACCAGCGATCCGACGCGCTCGCCGAAGCTCTGCCTGACGTCCTCGACCGTGAAGTTCGAATCCTCGACCGTGTCGTGAAGCAGTCCGGCGGCGCAGATCTCCTCGTCGTAGCCCTGGTCGTGGAGCAGCTGGGCAACCTGGATCGGGTGCTCGAAATAGGGCCTTCCGTGTCCGCCACGCGTATGTCCATAGTGGGCGCGCCGAGCCGCCGAGAAGGCCAGGGAAAGGCTGACCGACTCGGCCACGAACGCAGGTACGGCAGTCCCGGGCTCGGGGTGGAGCTCGGCTGAACCGGCCCGGTCGTCCGGAGTTCGAATCGAATATGCGTCGGGTGCCGGCACGGCACCGGCAGCCTACCGGCCGACCACCATCCGCTCGGCCACGGGGCTAGGCTTGTGTCGTGGAGCAGACGGCAGAAGAGACGACCGACGACAAGGACGGGGCGCTCGTCAGCCTGAAGGGCGCGGGCCGCCACTACGAGATCGCCGGTGGCACCCTCAAGGCTCTCGACGAAGTCGACCTGACCGTGGGAGCCGGAGAGTTCGTGGTCATCCTGGGACCGTCCGGGAGCGGCAAGACCACTCTTCTCAACCTGATCGGAGCACTCGACACGCCGAGCGTCGGATCCGTGGAGATCGCCGGACAGGACCTGGGCAGGTCCTCCCGAAGAGAGTTGTTCGCCCTCCGTCGGACCAGAATCGGCTTCATCTTCCAGAGCTTCAACCTGTTCCCGGGGCTGACCGCCCTCGAGAACGTGCGCTTCGGCGCCGACATCGCCGGTCGCGAAGACGCCCGGGAGTCGGCGTTGAGCGTGTTGGCCCAGGTCGGCCTGACCGACCGGGCCGACCACTTTCCCCATGAACTGTCGGGCGGTGAACAGCAGCGCGTCGCGATCGCCCGTGCCCTCGTCGCGGGCAACCCGGTCGTGCTCGCCGACGAGCCGACCGGCGAACTCGACTTCGAGACCGGGATTCAGATCCTCGAGCTGCTCCGCGAGGTGACCGAGACTGCCGGCGCCGCGGTGCTCGTGGTCACCCACAACCGCCAGATCGCCCGCGTCGCCGACCGGATCGTCGAGCTCTCGAGCGGTCGCATCCGGTCGGACAGGGCGAACGAGCCGGCCGACATGGCGGAACTCCACTGGTAGCGCCTTGAAGGCCCGAGGACCCCGGTTCTGGCTTCGCTGGTCATGGCGGGACCTGCGCCGCCGCTGGCCGCTGATCATCGCGATCGGACTGCTGCTGGCCGGCGGCGTCGGCCTCGCGGCGGGTCTGGGCAGCATGCGCGACTGGCGGGTCGATTCCAACGACGCGAGCTTCGGTGCCCTGAACGTCCACGATCTGAGGATCGAGGCCGAAGAGGGCTCTTTCGCACCGGCCGGATCGCTGCTGAAGGCCGTCCGGGCGATACCCGAGGCGGAGGCGATCGCCTCCGCCAGCGAGCGGCTCATCGTGCCCACCCAGATTTCGATGACCTCGGGAACGGGCCGGCCGGTCGTCACGCCGGGCCAGATGATCGGAGTCGAGACCGGGCCGGAACGTGAACTGGACGGAGTCGCAGTCACGGGACCGGCCGTGGATTCGATCGCCGTCGAGGCCGGTGAGGGCCTGAACGGAAGAGGGCCGGCGGCGGTCGGCATGCTCGACCCGACCTATGCCGAAGCCAACGACATAGATCTGCCGGCAAGAGCCGATCTGGCCGGTGGCGGAACGATCGAGATCGTCGGCCTCGGTTACTCCCCGGAGACATTCGTCGTCCAGGGCCCCGGCGGAGCTTTCAGCTCCGAGGCCGGGTTCAGCCCGGTATTCACGCCGCTGAAGACGGCCCAGGCGCTGGCCGGCCGTCCCGGCCGGGTCAACGACCTGGCGATCGTTCTCGAGCCGGGAAGCGATCCGACCGTGATCGCACAGCAGCTCGAGCGGGAGATCGCCACGATCCTTCCGGGCTTCGGCATCAGGGTGAGCGATACCCGGGACATCGACGGATACCGGATCCTCTACGACGATGCCGAGAACGACCAGCAGCTGTTCGACGTATTCGCCTTCCTGATCCTCGCCGGTGCCACGTTCGGCGCGTTCAACCTGATCAGCCGGACCGTGGAAGCCCAGCGGCGCGAGATCGGCGTCGGCATGGCGCTCGGTCTCGAGCCGCGCCGACTCGCCATACGGCCGATGATGATGGGACTTCAGATCGCCGTGGTCGGGGTCCTGATGGGCGTGCTCGTCGGCCTTGTGGTGAATGAGTGGCTGCGCACGTTGCTGGCCGACCAGCTCCCGCTTCCGATCGTCGAGACCGACCTGCGGGTCGGGACCTTCGCCCAGAGGGCGGCGATCGGATTCGTGATCCCACTGCTGGCAGCGGCCTGGCCGGTGATCCGCGGCGTGCGCGTCACCCCGATAGAGGCGATCCACGCCGGGTTCCGCTCGGCCCGGGGAGGCGGCCTCGCACCGCTGCTCGCCCGCCTTCCGCTGCCCGGTGACAGCCTCGCCCAGATGCCCGCCCGAAACGTCCTCAGGGCCCCCAGGAGGACCCTGCTGACGGTACTGGCCAGCGGTGCGGTGATCTCCGTAGCGGTTTCGATGTCGGGGATGCTCGACTCGTTTCAGGCCACCGTCGACCGCAACATCGAGGAAACCGTGAAGACGGCGCCCGACCGCCTCACCGTGACCCTCGACCGCTTCTATCCGGAGGGCTCCCCCGAGATCAGAGGATTGACCGGGAGCCCGTCGGTGACGGAGGCCGATCAGAAGCTGACGATCCCGGCCCGGATGAGAGGCTCCGACGGCGAGGAGTTCGACGTCTTCGTGAATACGCTGCCTGCCGACGACGCGGTCTGGACTCCGACCGTGTCGGCCGGAAGGCTTCCCCGGGGGCCCGACGAGGTCATGGTCGCCGAAAGCGCGGCCGCCGACCTGGGGGTGGAACCCGGTCAGACGCTGACCCTGCTTCACCCGAGAAGCACCGGACCGGACCGCTTCGAGTCGGTGGAGTCCGAGGTCACGGTCAGCGGCACGCACCCGGATCCGTTCCGGTTCCCGGTGTACATGGCGGCCGCCGGCTCCGAGCTGTTCGGCGTGCCGGGAACGGTCAACTCGGTGGACCTGGTCCCTTCCCCCGGTCTGACGGATGAGGCGGCCAAGCAGTCGCTGGCCGGCCTGCCAGGGGTCGCCTCGGTCGAGGCCGCATCGGCCCCGGGCGAAGCGCTGGAGCAGGGCCTGGAAGACTTCGGCTCGATCATCCGCGTGGTGGTGATGATCGCCGTGGTGCTCGTGCTGCTGATCGCGTTCAACTCGAGTGCGATCAACGCCGACGAGCGCGCCCGCGAGCACGCGACGATGTTCGCCTACGGGGTTCCGCTCAGGTCGGTGCTCCGGCTTGCCGTGGTCGAGAGCCTGATCATGGGCGTGCTGGCGACCGTGATCGGCATCGCACTCGGAGTGGCGATCCTCGGCTGGGTGGTCAACGTCAACCTGAAAGAGGTCCTGCCCGAACTCGGCACGGTCACCACGCTGTCATCCGGTTCGGTTCTGCTTGCCGCCGTGGCGGGGATCGGCGCGATGGCGCTGGCCCCGGTGCTCACCGTGCGCCGGCTGCGCCGGATGGACGTGCCATCGACCCTGCGTGTCGTCGAGTAGACAGGCCACCGGGGTTAGTGTGGGAGTGTGGAGGTACCCCGGACCCACTACGCCAGAAGCGGCGATCTGCAGATCGCCTACCAGAGCGTCGGCCAGGGGCCGCTCGACATCATCCTGGTCTCCCCCTACCTCTCGAACATCGAAATGGTCTGGGAGCTGCCCAGTTTCTCGCGCCTGTTCAGCCAGATCTCCTCTTTCGCAAGGCTGATCCTCTTCGACCGGCGCGGCAGCGGCATGTCCGACGGGGTCGCGGGTGCGACGCCCCTCGAGCAGACGATCGACGACGTGCAGGCGGTGATCGACGCGAGCGGCTCCGAGCAGCCCGTGCTGATGTCGTTCCTCGAAGGCTGCGGATTGGCGGCACTGTTCGCCGCCTCCCACCCGGACCTGGTTCGCGCGCTCGTCCTGGTCCTGCCGCAACCGCGACTGGTTGCCGGGCCGGGGTATGAGTGGGCTCCCACCGAAGATGAACGCGCCGGCATCGTCGACGCTATCGTCGAGACGTGGGGCATCGATTCGCCCGACAACCCGATGGCCGCAGTCCTCGCCGGCGGCAATGAGCGGATGCGAGGCATCGCGGCGAAGATGCAGCGGTTCGCGATGAGCCCGGGGGCCGCCGCCGCGACGCTGGCTGCGATCGGCGAGACGGACGTGCGGGACGTACTCGGCAGCGTGCAGTGTCCGACCCTGGTGCTCCGCACGACAGGCGACACCTACCTCGACGAGCGGCACTCGAGATACGTCGCCGAACACGTTCCGGGGGCCGAATACGTCGAGGTTGCGGGGGACGGTGTCCTCTGGGTCGGCGCCGAGAAGGCGGTGGCCGACGAAATCCAGCTCTTCCTCACCGGGGCGAGACCACCCGTGGTCAGCGACCGCGTACTGGCCACGGTCCTGTTCACCGACATCGTCAGATCGACCGAGCGCGCCGCCGAGTTGGGCGACGAAGCCTGGCGCAGCCTGCTCGCCCGTCACGACAGGATCATCCGCGAAGAAGTCGAACGCCACCGCGGCCGTTTCGTGAAGTCGCTCGGCGACGGCGCGCTCGCCACGTTCGACGGTCCAAGCCGCGCGATCAGTACCGCGACAGCCGCCCGGGACCGGGTCGAGGAGATCGGTCTGGAGATCCGGGCCGGGCTTCATACGGGCGAATGCGAGCTGCTGCCCGATGACGATGTCGGCGGACTCGCCGTCCACATCGGTGCCCGCGTGAGCAGCCTTGCGGGTCCCGGAGAGGTGTTGGTGAGCAGCACTGTGCGCGACCTCATCGTCGGCTCCGGCATCACGCTCGCCGACCGGGGCGAGCACGAGCTCAAGGGCGTGCCGGGACCGTGGCGGATCTACTCCGTCGAGGATTGACCGGGCCCGAAACCATCGCGTACCGTCTCGCGTCGATCTCGATTTTCGCTGTTGGCGACTACCTTGATCGGCCACTTGCCCGGAACCCCTTTCAGGGACTTCTCGCCAAGGTCGCGGAAGCGCAGTTCCGAGCCCACGACGAGGTCGGCCACCGTGCCGGTCGTGGCCACCTCGCCCGGTGCGGCGAGTCCCTCGACGCGGGAAGCGATGTGGACGGCGATTCCGGCGACGTCGTCGCCACGCATCTCCAGTTCCCCCGTGTGGATGCCCGCCCGCATCTCCACACCAAGGTTGCGCGCCGCCTCGCCCATCGACTGCGCGCACTTGATGGCCCTGGCCGGTCCGTCGAAGGTCGCCAGCAAACCGTCACCCGTCGTCTTGACGAGCCTGCCCCCGTAGCCGTCCAGCTCGCGGCGCGACAGCCGCTCGAACTTGTCGAGCAGCGAGCGCCAGTCGCGGTCACCCAGCTCCGCTGCGGTCTTCGTCGAATCGACGAGATCGGTGAACATCACGGTCGCCAGGACCCGCTCGGGGTCCGGCGCCGGAGGATTGCCCGTGAGGAACTCCTCGATCTGGTCGAGCAAGGCATCCGTATCGCCCGCGGCGAAAAGGTGATCCTCGCCGGGGAGTTCCCGAAGGTGGCGTTGGGGATCCCCGCCGCAAGTACGCCGGCCGATCGCCGACGGGATCAGCCAGGTCGTGGCTGCGGTGGAGTACCAGCGTCGGGGCCTGAACCGATCCGAGCAGGGGTCGGACGTCGAGCCGTTCGTACATCTTCCCGAGGGTCTTGATCACACCCGGGCTCGCGCCCGAACGCAGAAGTCGACTCCACCACTCGCGCGTCTCCGGGTCATCGGCAACGCTCGGCGCCCATGTTCGCAGGCTTCTCGGGTTCACCCCAGGTCTCGGACATCCTGGTCCATTCGACCCTGAGCTCCTCGGCGGGGACACCCTCCGGAAAGTCATCGGCCCGGGACATGCGCGGGTAGGTGCCGTAGAGCACCATCGACGAGACGCGTTCCGGGTGCGGAAGCCGCGATCATCACCGAGGCCGGTCCGCCTTCGGAGATGCCGAGCAGCGCGGTCCGCTCCGACCCGACTGCCTCCAGCACGGCGATCGCGTCCCGGGTCACGTTCTCGATCGTGTAGGCGCCGGCGTTTCGATCCGAGAGCCCCATCCCCCTCTTGTCGAAGAGGATCACCCGCGCGAAAGCGCCCAGTCGATCCACGAAGTGCCGCATCGCCGGAGATTCGAAAACGATTTCCAGATTGCTGATGAAGCCGCTGATCACGAGCAGATCGCTCGGCCCTCCTCCACAGACGCGGTAGGCGATCGATGCCCCATCACTTTGCGCGTACCGAATCTCTCCGAGTTCGGCCATGGCCCGATCCTAACGGGCCCGGAATAGGCTGGATACCGATGAATCGGAACAGCGAACTCCACCGGCGCGGCATCGCCGGCCTCGGGCTCGAGATCGAGCTGTTCGCGTCGTCCGAGCCGGGTGAGCTGCTGAGGTTCCCCGGGGTTGTCGCGGCCCTCTCTCCCCTTACGCCCGAGCGCTCGATCTTCAACTCGGGCATTGCGACCGACTCGGATGCCCTGGACAACTCGATCGACGAGCTCGCCGCGGCCTACGACAGCGCCGGGGTGAACGCCTGGACCGTCTGGGTGCCCGACTACGACCGTGAGACGGCTGCGCTGCTCGAGAGGCGCGGGCACACGCTGGACGGTTCGCCGCGCTCGATGGGCCTCGACCTGGAGGATCTGCGGCCGCCGACGGGATCACTTCCCGCGGGCGCCGAAATGGTCGAGCTCGACCTCGCCGAGGCAGGCCGGATCAATGACCTCGCCTACGGGATCGAAGGTCCCGGCTGGCAGATGGCGATCGGCCCTGATCCAGACCTGCGTTGCCATGTTCTCGGTGTGAACGTCGAAGGCGAGCCTGTCTCATGCGCAATCGCGATCGACGGCGACGACGACATAAGCATCACCGCCGTGGCGACCGATCCCGCTCATCGGGGCCGGGGGCTCGCCGCCGCGATCGTGGCCCGCCTTCTCGGCGAGGGCCGCGATCGCGGGATGCGCACCGGCACGCTGCAGGCCAGCGCTGCCGGGGCACCGGTCTACGAGCGCCTCGGCTTCTCAGACGTCGGCTTCATCGAGCTGTGGGAATTGCGGGAGCCCAGCTGACCGCGCGCCGGCACGCAGGCGCCGCGCCTCGCCGTGGCGCGACTGGTTCCCGACGACCGCCACGGCTAGGCTGCCGGGAATGAAGGTGCTCTACGGAGTCAACGGCGAGGGCATGGGACATGCCACCCGCTCCGAGCTCGTGATCTCGTCGCTTCTCGAGCGGCACGAGGTGCAGATCAGGGCCTCGGGTGCGGCCTACCGCTACCTCGGCGGCATGTTCGAGTCCGTGGAAGAGGTCTTCGGACCCTCCTTCGCGATGGACCAGGGAGAGATCCTGCGGTGGGCGTCCTTCACGGGCACGCTGTCTTCCGCCCGGCGAGAGCTGCCCGGCAACGTCACCAACTGGATGTCGGCCGCCGAGCAGTGGAGACCGGACGTCGTGGTGACTGACTTCGAGCCGCTGACCGGGATCTATGCCCGACTCACCCGCACCCCGCTCGTATGTGTCGACAACATCCATATGGTCGATCGCTGCCACCACGACCGGGAGATAACCCACCAGGCGCTCGATGACTACCGGCTCGCCACGACGGTCGTCCGGGCGATGGTTCCCCATGCCGGTGACTACGTCATCCCGACCTTCTTCCGTCCCGAGGTGAGCAAGGGCCGCACCACACTGGTCCCTTCGATCCTCCGGAACGCGATCATCGATTCGAAGCCGAGCCGCGGCAACCACCTCGTCGTCTACTCGGGTGGCGGCGACGACCTGATTGACACGCTGCGGCAGGCTCCCCTGCCGATCCACCTCTATGGGATGCGGGACGGCGACCAGGTCGGGACGGTCGACGGGGCGATCGAATTCAGGCCGCGTTCGACCGACGGCTTCCTGGAGGACCTGGTCACCTCGCGCGGGGTGATCACCGGCGGCGGCTTCTCGCTGCTCTCCGAGGCCGTCTACCTCGGCAAGCCGGTCCTTTCGATGCCGCTGAAGGGCCAGTTCGAACAGCTGATGAACGCGCGCTATCTGGAGCGGGAGGGTTACGGTGTCTGTGCAACGCGAATCGACGAGGCGGTGCTGAACGGTTTCCTGGACGGACTCGACGGATTTGACGAGAAGCTCGCCGGCTATTCGCAGGACGACAACGAGGAAGCGCTCGCAGTGATAACGAAGACGGTCGAATCAGCAGCCGAAGACAGTCGCCGCGAACGGGCCAGGGCCCGGCGCCAGGCTAGGAAGGCGCCCGGGTGAACTGCAGAGCTGCAGGGCTCGCCCTCGGGGCCGGAGCCCTCACGGCAGCCGGATTGGCCTTCTACGGCGCCCAGGTCCCCACCGCCCAGATCTACGGCCGGACGATCTGCCGTGAGCCGGGCGCCGGAAAGAGACTCTGCCTGACCTATGACGACGGTCCGAACCCGGCCTGGACCCCGGCCCTGCTCGACCTGCTCGACGAGCACGACGCGAAAGCGACGTTCTTCCTGATCGGCAAGTGGTCCGAACGCGAACCCGGGCTGATCCGGGAAGTGGTCCGGCGCGGGCACGCGATCGGCAACCACACGTTCACGCACCCGACCATGCCGGCCAAGAGCGACGAGCGGATCCGCGAAGAGCTCGACGCCTGCCGAGAGGCGGTCGAATCGGCCGGCGTCGAGTTCTCGACCGTCGAGGGCAGGATGCTGATGCGTCCCCCCTACGGACGCCGCCGTCCGGGAACGCTGCGCGTCCTCAGGGAGAAGGGGTACATCGGCGTGACCTGGTCGATCACCGGCTACGACTGGCGGCCCAGGATCACCACCGAGGAGATCACCCACCGCTGCCTCAAGGCCGGCGAAGGCGACATCATCCTGCTGCATGACGGCTATGACCGGGAGCCGGCCTTCGACCGGGGGCGCTCGGTCGAGACGACGAAGAACCTGCTCGAGCACTACCGCCCGCTTGGATACGACTTCGTCACCGTCCCCGGTCTGGTCGACGCGGCCGGCACCTCCCCGCGCTACGCAGGCTGACCCGTGTTCGACGACCTCAACATCACGCTCACCGTCCTGCTGTTCCTCTGGTGTTTCGGCCTCGGAGCGATCGAGATCGAAATCGAAGGCGGCTACGGCTGGGCCGAGAGGCTGCCGACCTGGTACCTGAAGCGCGGCAGGACCGGCCGGGCCTACTCGTGGTTCATGGGCCACCGGCCGCTGACCGGCTACCACGTGTACGCGTTCACGATCCCGCTGGTGATCCTTCACCTGCCTTTCGGAATGGGGGTCGATTGGTCGCTGCCGGCCGAGCTGGCGACGCTGGCCAAGTACTTCGTGCTCGCGGTGGTCTGGGACTACTGCTGGTTCGTGCTCAACCCCGCCTACACGGTGAAGCGCTTCAGGCGGGGGAACGTGTGGTGGTTCGAGGTGCCGTGGATCTGGCGCTTCCCGCTCGACTACTACGTCGGGATCCTCGTCTCGGTCGGCCTGGTCGGCCTCGCCTCCCTCGATGCCGGCAGCGGCGAGATCCTGCGCGAGCACCTGTGGCTGATCGCCGGCCTGTTCGTCCTGACCGGCCTGACCGTTCTGCTCGCCCCGCTCTACCACCGCTGGTACCGGCACATGCGCCGGGCCGGCGCCGATGACCGCGGCATCACCGACAAGTACGGGCCGCCGGCCCCTGAAGAGGTGTGGAGCGGAGGCAGCCCCGACCTCACCCCGCTCGAAGTCGAGACCACGGATTCCCGAAAGGCTGGAGGACCATGAGTGAAGTGACGGCGGACATGTCGATCACTCTCGACGGCTACGGCAGCGGACGGGGCCAGAGCCGCGAGCGCCCTTTCGGCCACATCGAGGCCGAGCGTCTCCACGCCTGGATGTTCCACCACCGGGACGAAGACGCCGAATAGGCCGACCGGATCGTCGACGCCGGCGCCTTCATCATGGGCCGCAGGATGTTCGACGCCGGCGAAGGTGAGTGGGACGTGGACTGGACCGGCTGGTGGGGCGCCGACCCTCCCTACCACGCTCCCGTGTTCGTCCTCTGCCACCGGCCGCGGGCCAGCCTGGAAATGGAAGGTGGCACCGTCTTCCACTTCGTGACCGGAGGGATCGAGGTGGCGCTCGAGCGCGCCCGGGAGGCGGCCGGCGAGAAGAACGTGTCGATCGCGGGCGGCCCGAACGTTCTGAACCAGTACCTGGCTGCCGGCCAGGTCGACGAGCTGCGACTCCACATCGCGCCATTCGTGGCCGGCGGCGGTGAGCGGCTCTTCGCCGGCATCGACGAACTGGAGCTCACTCCGGTGGGTAGCCGCGTCACCCCTCAAGTCGCTCACCTCACCTATCGTCGCTGACCGATCGTGACCTTCATGCGGCGAGACGCCTCCGACAGCCACCGCAGCAAGCCCGCGTCGTCGCCCCCTGTAGGGCAAACTGAGCACCGATGCGAGAGGTCATGATCAGGGTTCCGTCTGTCCACGGGCTGTTCGACGAGTGGAGCGCCGAGCCACTCGAGACCCCCCTGGACGACGACGCGCGGCAACGCATGCTTGACGCCCGGGATGAGGGCCGTCTCGATCACCAGCCGCCCGATGGGATCTGCCTGATCCTGCCCGCGGCCGAGCAGAAAGCGGGCCTCGAGCAAGTGATCGCGACCGCGTTTCACCTCGACATGGAGCAGATGTGCGTCGACACCCGCCACCACTGGATCCGCCGCAGTCTCGCTGCGAGGGAGACCCGCATCGGGTTCCTCGTCTTCGTCCTGGCGATGGCGATTTCGGTGCTGATCAGCAGCGGAAGCGACGGTGACAGCATCGAGGCCCTCTTCGCCCAGACCTTCGTGGTGATTGCCTGGGTTGCACTCTGGGGTCCCGCCGGACGATTCATCAGGGGCGCCTCCTACAGGCTCGAGCGCCGTTCCTTCGCCCAGCTCGCAGAAGCCCCGGTGACCGTCTAGTGGGAATGAAACCGCACATCGCGCGGAACCCGCTTCGTTTCCCAGGGGACGCCCTTGCTCTGGAGCGGGTAACTGGCTGGAACCAGGTGGATGCGGCGCGACCGGCCGCGGTCAGACCGCGGTGACCGGGATGGACCCGGCGTCCCGGATCGCCTTGTCGCTCGCGCCTTCGAGTTCGCCCAGCGGCGTGTAGGAGAGCGCGTCGAGGTCGAGTCCGATCGCCTCCGCCGTCGGCGTCATCGAGGCGTTCAATGAGGTCCTTGGATGCGAGGATCGCCCCGTCTTTCGCTGCTGCCTCGATACGGGCACCTTCGTTCATCTGATCGCCCAATGCCGTCACCTCAAGACGCCCGCGCGTGGCAACCTGGCCGACCATGAGTGTCGCGCCCCAGTGAAGGCCGATATTCAGCTTGACCGTGACGTCATCCGGGCCGAGGTTCGCGGCGCCATCGCGGATCGCCCGCGCGGCCTCAATCGCCGCGCGAGCCGTCGCCGACTCGCCGCGCCTTCGAAGTCTCGGCCAGAAACAGGGCCGAGCCGCCGTCGCCGGCGTGTTTGCCGACGATCCCGTCGAAGTCGACGACGGAAGAGTCGATCAGGTCGGTCAGGTCGCGGATCAGCTCGAAGTAACCCCTTGACGGCAGGCGCCGCGAGAGCGCGCCGGAGGCCTCGAGATCCGCGAACAGGATCGCGGCAGGTCGGCGGGCCGGCTCGCTGACGCGGCTCATGCGCTCGAACAGCTGCTCGTCTCCGCGGCCGAGCAGCGCCATCAGGCTCTCGGGCAGGGTGCCGCGCTGCTGCCACAGGATCCCCAGGAATCGCCCCTGGTCGTCGTTCAGCCGCACCTGCAGCTGGTTCGAGTCGCCGAGTACGAATCGGCGGAACCGCAGGCCAGGCGAGAAGGAAACCCTGTCGTGCCAGGCTCGGGGCACCACGTCAAGCGGGTCGGTCTCTTCCGCCAGCTTCGCCGTGCGGCCGAAGACCTCCGCGAACTCGGCATCGCCCGGGTTCAGGTAGTGGCGCATGATCGGTGCGTTGTGCTGAAACCACGCGGAGGCGCTCTCCCTCGAGGTCCGCATGACATCCACGTCCGATCCGTCGGTGTCCCGACGGATGATCGACAACCCGTAGAGCCGGTTCGCCTCCTCCGGCGACACACCCAGAAGCTTCACCGTCTCAGTGGAGATGAACACCACGCGAAAACTCGAATCCAGGATCTCGGCCGAAGCGCCGAAGCTCTCGATCGCCAGCGCGAGTTCGCGCAGCTCGGGATGCTCGGGAAGCTGAGGAACGTATGGCGCATCGCCAGACATGAACGCAGACTATCCGCACCCCCGGTGAGCCTCCGATTTCCTAATCGACCACCCGAAACCCCTGGCGAGAGAGGGTCTGGCGGTGGTCCCGAAGGACATAGCGGGGGCCCGCTTCGTTTCTCAGGAGGACGCCCGGATACTGGAGCGGGTGGCAGCCTGAGCTCAAAGCCGCAGCTCACAGCTCGCGGGTCTGAGTTGCTGCCTGCTTCCTGACCTTGATCACTTTCCTCACTGTCCCGTGGAAAATTTCTTGTTCTTCGTCCGGGAGCGGAGGCAGACCGTTCTACCGCTGTCGAATTTCTTCTTGTCGACCTTTGCGTAAAGGATCACTCTAGGAGGAATGTAGCCCGTCACCGTCGGGCCGATCTTGAACTTGCCCTTCGAATTCGTCAACCCGCTAGCTGTCTGCCGGAAACCCTTCTTGTACTTCCGGAATATCCTGACCTTTCGCTGCTTCAAGCACTTGCTCTCCGGCGAACCTATTTGGCCCTTGACTTCGGCGGACGTCTTGAGTTTGTAGAACTTCTTGAACGAGGCCGGGTACTTCGTCGCGGCGGCAGCGGTAGAACTCGAGGCAGCCCCCACGCCCAAAGCGATAATCGGCACCGCCAGCGCGGCTTTCGTTCTCAACATCTATCGACTCCTTCGTTCTTCGGTGGCTCCTGGCACATCAGCTGTTTCAGGGCGAACTCGTAGGTGTAAGAAAAGCCGCGCTTGATGGCTACTCCCGCTTGAAGGAGACGCTGTTGGCGGCAACGTCTTCCGTGTCCTCGGCGTCTAGCCTGGCCGTGCTAGCGCCGAAATAGAAGCCTCGCCTCTCACCGGGGCCAAACGTACCCCCCTTCAGTTCCCGGCACTCAGTCAGGTTGACTTGGTAGCTGAACGTATTGTTCGGGCTCGCCGGCCGATCCTCGACTGGGTCCCGAAGTCCGTCACCGCCAAAGTATCCGCCCACCTGGATTGGAGTGAAGCCCGGCTCCAAATTGGAGTAGGTGGTTTGATCGCAAAGGCCTGGATCTGCTATGTCGGCACCGTCGGCTACCGTACCGTGGCCGAGGCCGCCCACGTCGATCCATCCGTCCTCCTCCGGTGGTATCGAGGGGCGCTGGGGGCGCCAGAAGGTCAGTGTCAGGACCACGTCGCCACCGGGACCAGCCTCGACGGGGTACTCGGGGTTCTCCGACGGCGGCGGGTAGTCAATCGTGACCGAGTTGCCCTGCCCGTCGTCGTAGGAAACCAGCGCCGGCGCGGTAGCGAAGACGTACGCCAAAGAGGTCACGACCTCCTCGTCCGGGCTTCCGTCGGAATGCTCGATCCGTGCTATCAGGACGTCCCCGGTGGCGATCTGTTCAGACGTGGCGCGATGGAGAAGCCCGAGGCCATTCTCGTCGGCCCCAATCGTATACGGAAACAGTGACCCGAATCCGTCCCCGTCTGTGTCACAACATGCGGGATAGGGAACCGATGATGCTTCGCCAGGTGAGCTGGTATCAGCTTCGCCCGAGCCTCCCAACGTGCAGTAGGTGAGCCCCGGCTCCTCGCCGCCTTGTGGATTTCCGCAGTCGAGTTCGACTGAGCTGATCGACGGATCGGCTTCCAGAAGGCGTCCCGGGGAGATGACCACGCGTCCGTCGCCCTGGAGCGTGGCCTCGATCAACGCGTCGCTTTCGGGTCCCGGCGGCAGCGCGTTGGCGTTCGCAGGGTCTCTGGATATGAGCCATGGGTAGGCAGTAAAGGATTCGGCAAGCGGAGAGCCCCCGTCTTCTGATGCCTGCGCGGAAACGCCCGCGCTGCCTCGACTCGTCGCATCTAGGTTGTCGAGCACCAGGTCGCCGTCGTCATCGATGTCAAGCGGGTCAGAGACCCCGTCGCGGTCGAGGTCGCCAATCGCGGAGCCGGTGAGCTGCCTTGAGCGGACCCGGCCGAAGTTGCCGGCGCCGATCGGCACGCCGCCTTTGGCCTGCGCCTGGGTCTTCTCGACGATCCACCTGTTCCACTGCCGCTCGTTGAGCCTGGCCTTCGCGTAGCCGGCGGCGGGCCTTGCGGTGACGTTGCCGAGCTTCGCCCCGGCCTGGAGGCGGAGGATCGCCCGCCTGCCGCTGGCGCGGGTTCTGGCCTGCCTGAGCGCCATATTTGCCTGCCTGAGCTTCTTGCTTGCCTGCTTGACCTTCTTTTTCGCCTTGCGCTTGGCCGCTTTGCTCTCGGCCTTCTTCAGCTTCTTCTTGGCCCGCTTCAGGTCCTTCCTGGCTTGCCTGAGCTTCTTCTTGGCCCGCTTGACGACGTTCCAGCCTTCTTCGAGCACGATCGGGCCGGCGTAGGTGCCGTCGGGAGCGCGCAGGTGCAGGCTTACCTTCTTGGCCGGCGGCGAGACGCTGAAGGAGCCGTCAGCGGCCGATAGGTCGGTCTTTGCGATGCCGTCGGCGGCGAGCGCGATCACCGTGTAGCCCGGCTTGCTGAGGGTGCCGGTGATCGGCTCCACCTGGGAGACCTCGGCAGCGCTTGAAGCCGAGACGTCCTGGGTGTTGGCAGTGCTGCCCAGCACCAGAAACGCGGCCAGCCCGCAGCTCAAGACGACCAGCGCGGCTGCCAAAGCCAGCCTTGGCCTGTTCATCGCTCCCGCTGCCTGCCCCTGTCGATTCATTCGATCCCGGTCCATTCGTAATCCTCCTGGCTCAGTGCGTTTGCTGGCGCGGTGTCTGTTGCGACCCTTGATTGCCCCTGCGGGCGACTGCGCTCAAGAACCGATGCACCTCACGTAGGTTAGGACTTTGAAGCCGGATTTCATCGGTAGCTACTACTGAAAGCCACCCGCGAAGGTGAACGACTGACCCCGCACAGATCGCCACATACATCTCCTCGTCCACGGAAGGCATCTCCGAGCCCCTTCCGGCGTTTCCGAATACTCGAGTACCCGAGGAATCGACGCAGATCGAGGAAGGGCGCGGATCGAACTGGCGATAGCCGGCAAGCCTGCCCAGGGACGCGTCCCTCGCCGTCCCGGGGACGAAGGGACGGATAGGGACGGCAGCGTGAGGATTCCGCGCTGCGACTTGGTCCCCCTAAGAGCCCTCCTCAGTAACCCCTTTCGGGGGGACGCCCGGTTGGTGGAGCGAACGGCCGCCTGAAACCGGGCTACTTCTTGACCGTGACCTTCTTCTTGGCGCTCCTGCCTCCGGCGTTCGAGGAAGTCACCTTGAAGGTCGACCTTCACCTTGCCGGGCTTCTTGACTTGAGCTTGACCTTGACCGTCCTGGTCTTCTTCGCGCCGATCTTGCCGATTGACGTGTTGAAGCTGACGCCTCTGCCCTTGACCTTGAGCCTCACTCCGGTGGCCTTGGCGTTGCCGGAGTTGGTGATCTTGACCTTGTAGGTGGCCTTCTTGCCCCTCTTGACCTTGGCGGGGCCCTTGACCTTCACTTTGCCGATCTTCGCCACGGCGAGAGGGCTTTCCTGAAGCTCGAAGGTCGCCGAGACCGAACGGGCCTGGTCCATGGTGACCACGCAGCTGCCGGTCCCCGAGCAGGCCCCGCTCCAGCCGGTGAAGGTGGAGCCTTCAGCGGCAGCGGCGGTCAGGGTGACCTCGGTGCCGTAGTCGAAACCAGACGAGCATGTAGGGCCGCAGTCGATGCCGGCCGGAGTCGAGGTCACCGAGCCTGTGCCGTTGCCGTTCTTTGTGACCGTGAGAGCGCGTTGCTGAAGCTCGAAGGTCGCCGAAACCGAACGGGCCTGGTCCATGGTGACCACGCAGCTGCCGGTCCCCGAGCAGGCCCCGCTCCATCCGGTGAACTCTGAGCCCTCAGGGGCAGTGGCGGTGAGTGTTACCTCGGTCAGGGAAGTGAAGACCTCCACACATTCATCCCCGCAGTCGATCCCCCCCGGACTCGAGGTGACCGTTCCCTGGCCCGAGCCGCTCCTGTTCACGCCCAGGGCGTACAAGGGTGAGACGGTGGACGCCGTCTTTATGATCTGGTTGATGCCGTCGGAGCTGCTCCAGACCGAGGTGGCCGTACCGTCGGGACCGATCGCGATCTCAAGACCAATCGCACCATCTGCATCCTGACCACTCGCGGAAAGGTTTGCGGTTGTGCCAAAAGAGCCGCCAGGTGGCCGGGTTGCCGACTGGATGACTCCGGGCGTGGAGAAAGTTGCGGCATTGAATTGCCATACGACGGTCTTCGTGCCGTCCGGGCCGATAGCGATTGAGGGCACAGTGGAGTAATCGCCAATCTCGGTCAGGTCTACCGGCGCTCCGAACGGTCCACCTGGTGGGCGGTCTGCGGTCTGGACGATCCACCAGGTGCCGTCGAACAGTTGCCAGACCGCCGTGGCAGCTCCGTCGGGACCGATCACGATCTGTTGTCCTCTGGAAGTCCCGCCGGCGTCCGAGAGATCCTCCGGTGTGTCAAACGAGCCGTTCGGAGGGCGGGTCGCAGACTGGATGACGCAAGGGGGGAAGACGTCGCATCCCGAGCCTGTACGCCAGGAGACAATGGTCGTCTTATCGGGTCCGATCGCAATCGTCTCCCCAAACGCACTCTGACCGCTCTCGGAGAGATCCACCGGTGCGCTGAACGAACCGCCGGGGGGTCGGGTTGAGGCCTGGATAATCCCGGCGCGCTCCCAGACAACGGTGGCTGCTCCGTCGGGACCAATCGCGATCTCCTCACGGGTGTTCGCTCCGGTCGCCGAGATGTCCACCGGTGCGCCGAACGGACCGCCGGGGGGTCGGGTTGAGGCCTGGATGATGCTGTTGCGACTCCAGACCCCGGTGATTGTGCCATCAGGACCGACCCCGATCCTGGGATTAAGGCGTCTTGCCCGGCCTCTGAGAGGTTTACCGGTTCGCCGAACGAACCTCCCGGGGTCCGGGTCACTGCTCGGACGACACGGTTGGGACCGTCTACCCGCAGCCAAGTCACGGCCGCCATGCCATCAGAGCCGATCGCGACGTTCGGCGCTACGGCGTTCTCCGCTGGCCCGGAGAGATCGAACGCTGTGCCGAAAGCGCCTCCTGGCAGCCTGGTCGCGGCTTGGATGGAGTTGTTGGCGCCGTCATCCTTCCACCAGACAGCGATGGCGCTGCCGTCGGGGCCGATTTTCACGTCAGGTAGGACCATGTTTGGTGCGGGCGCGGAGAGATCAGTCGCGGGAACCTGCCAAGGACCCTGTGGGGCGGCGGATGCGACCGCAGGTACCACCGCAACGAACAACGCGGTCAGGATCAGCGTGAGCCTGATCCGGCTTCTGTTGATATTCACGGTTCGCCTACCCCCTGGTGAAGTCACTCGGTTTGGCTTATTCGAGACTGTGGACAGCCCGTGAAGTCGCCGGAGGGGGTTGGTTCCCTGGGGTAGCCGCGCGAGACGTAGACAGAAGCGTGTTCGCCCTTGTGGGGCATGAGCCTACACCTACGTCAGGATCGGGTTGAGACCCGACGTCAGGCCGGGGCCGCCCGGCCTGTGACCCGAGGATTCGAACCTTTGGGCTCGACTACCGGCTCGACCGCCGCCGGGTGCACACGCATACCTCTCCTTGTCCACGGAAGACATCTCCGAGCCTCTTCCGGCCTCTCCGAATATTCGAGTACCGGAGGAATCGACGCAGATCGAGGAAAGGTGCGGATCGGGCTAGCGGTGGCCCGCAACTCGTTCAGGGGCGCGTCCCCTGCCGTCCCCGGGACGAAGGGACGGATAGGGACGGCGGTTCGAGTCAGCTTGCGCCGCGACCCGGTCCCCCTGACGAACATAGCGGGGGC
>CAVPAU010000003.1:0-503258 GCA_963701635.1 uncultured Solirubrobacterales bacterium | reverse complement strand
GTCGGCGAGCCGCCGGTCGGCCTCGAGGGCCTCCACCACGGCCTCCAGCCCCTGCGTGCGGCCGACGTTGCCCATCGCGAGGATCCGCGGCGGAGAGCTCAGTTCGCGCTCCGCGAAAGGCGTGCCGGAGGCTCGCGTGTCGTCGGGTTGAAGACGAGCGAGATCTTGTGCTCGGGTACGCCCTGCTCCACCAATCTGGCCTTGAAGGCTCCCGATATCGCGACGAAGCGATCGGCCGAGCGGTAGGCCGGCCGTTCGAAGGCCCGGGCTGCCACCAGCGCGGGGTGGTCCTCCGGCGGGCAGCTCTCCCGTGGTGACGGCGCCGTCGGTCACGATGTCGTGTAGCCAGGATCCATGGATCCGATGGAGGGCCGAGTAAAACATCGCCGCCGACAGACCCGGCAGCGACGGCGAGACCGCGATGACCGCGTCGCAAGCGGGCAGGAAAGGCGCGACCAGGCCGGCGGCCGCCGTGGAAGTGAGGTCCTGCCGGATCCGTTCGAGCCCGATTCCCTGCCGGGCCAGATCGGGAGCCGGAATACCGTCAGCCCGTCGCGGTTCTCGCGGTAGGGCCGGATCGGCGTTCCCCAGGACGGCTCCGGGTAGTGCGGGTGCGAGGCGACCACGCTCACGCCGTTGCCGAGCGAGGCCAGGCCCCGGGCCACGGTTCCGACGATCGGAGCTATTCCCTGGGGCTCAGGGTCGTAGTTGTAGGACCAGATCTGAATTTCGGGACCTGCGGATTCTGGGTTCGCCTGCATCCGGCGTCCTCGCGTGCCGATCTGTCGGCCTGTTGGTTTACGAGCGGTCGCGCCGCCCGGCCCGGGCGGTCGCGCCGGGGCGGCGAAATACCGGCACAAAGCTAGCCGAAACCGGGCTGCCACAGGTTGCGGGCGGACCCTGACGGCCGGTCTCCTGCACCCGGCGCCGTTTCGGCGTGCGGTACCGTCGATCGAATGAAGTCCCGCCTGAGACCGATTGCCCTGCTTTCGCTCGCCTTCAGCGCAACTTCGGTGAGCCCGGCTGTTTCAAGCAGTGTTGTCGACCAGTACACAGAAGAACCCCCCAGCCCCGGCGGCGAAGGTTTCAACCCGAATCCGGGCAGTCCGTCGAGCCCGGGGAACGGAAGCTCGGGAGGCGCTGCAGGAGGCGGTCAGTCGAACGGCTCAGCAGAGCCGTCGCTCCGGCCTCGCAGCCGGTGCCGCACCGGCCCCCGTCGATACCGTCGAGCCCGGGGCTCCCGAGCGGATCGGATCCGGACGCTCCCGGCAGGCAGTCCGGCAAAGACAAGCCGGACCCGAAGGCCGAGCCGGTGTCCGAACCGAAGCCGGAGCCAGAGCCGGCCGCGACCGTCGTCACCGAGTCTTCCAGCCTCGGCCTCGGCTTTCCGCTCATCCTGCTCCTGGTCGCGGCGGTCTTCGCCCTCGCCGATCCCGTCACCGGGACAGCGCCGACAATCCGGACTGAGCGATGAAGCGGTCCCGCCTGTGCCTGCTCGCGTTGGTTGCTGCCCTGGTGGTGGCCTTTGGCCTGCCCTCATCGGCGGGGCGCGTTGAGGCCGAGACCGGCGTCACGACGCCTGACGCAGCCCGGACCGACCAGTCGGCATACGAGGGGATCAAGGCCGCCGGCCGCGAATCTGACCAGAGTCATCATCAGCTGGTCCGATGTGGCGCCGAAAGAGCAGCCGGAATCGTGGATCCGACCGACCACGAGGACCCCAACTACGACTGGTCCGAATTCGACTTCGCGATCCAGAACGCGACCAACGCCGGCGTCCGGGTGATCGCCTCGGTCTTCCGTGCACCGTCCTGGGCAGAACGGTGTGAGGCCGATGTCCCCGGGATCTGCGACCCCGATCCGGACATGTTCGCCGACTTCACCGAGGCCGCCGCCGAGCGCTACGACGGCTCCGGACCCCAGCTCGGGGGCAGTACTGGAAGGCCTGGAACGAGCCGAACCTCTACCTCTTCTGCTCAGTTCAAGGGAGGCAAGAAGGTCTCGCCGACGCTCGACCGGGCGATGCTGAACAAGTTCGCGACCAGGGTCCGGGCGGCCAACCCGACCAACCTGGTGGTCGGCGGCGGCCTGGCGCCGTGGCAGCGTCCGGGCGGTCTCGGTCCGCTCGACTTCATGCGCAGGCTGCTCTGCCTGAAGGGGCGCTCGGACCCCAGGCCGATCCAGGGATGTAGCGCCAGTCCACATCTGGGCCAACAACCCCTATACGACCGGCGGGCCCACCCACGAGTCAGCCGGACCCGATGATGTTTCGCTGGGCGACCTGCCGAAGGTCAAGCAGGTGATCAGGGCGGCGAGCCGCTACGAGAAGTCTCATCCAGGCCGAAGAAGCCGGCGCTCTGGGTGACCGAGTTCAGCTGGGACTCGAACGGGCCGGACCCGGGAGCCGCGAAGATGAGCACGCTCAAGAAATGGGTGCCCGAAGCGCTCTACGGTGCCTGGAAGGCAGGCGTGTCGAAGTTCTTCTGGCTCTCCCTGCGGGACTGGAAGGGCCCCGGGCCTGCCGTACAGCGAGACGATCGAATCCGGGCTGTACTTCCGCGGCGCGACGCTGGCCGCCGACAAGCCGAAGCCGATCCTGCGCGCCTTCCGATTTCCGTTCGTCGCCTACCGAAAGAACTCCGGCCTGAAGGTCTGGGGTCGCACGCCGGCGGGCAACTCGGCTCAGGTCGTGATCCGCTACCGGGCGAACGGGGGCTGGAGCAAGATCAAGACCCTGCGCTCTGCCGGCAACGGCGTCTTCAGCGCCTTGATCAAGACGCGCAAGGGCAAGGGCGACAAGGGCCGGCTGCAGGCCGAAGTCAAGGGCGGATCGGCGAAGACCCTCGGGCAGGCGAAGTCGCTACCGTTCAAGCTGAAGCCGATCAAGGACTACTTCCAGCCTCCGTTCGGCTGAGCCGGTCCGGATGGCCGGGCCGGTCGGCCCAGATCAAGCACCCTTTGAACACGCCCGTCCTCCTACTGATATTCCGCCGTCCGGACTTGACGGCGCGGGTGTTCGAGCAGATCCGGAAGCCTCGGCCTCCGCGCCTCACGCTCGCAGCCGACGGACCGAGAACGGACCGCCCGGAGGAAACGGAGCTCGTCGAGGCCACGCGCAGCACGGTGGTCGAGAACGTCGATTGGGAATGTGAGGTGAGAACCCTCTTCAGGGAGGAGAACCTCGGTCTGAAGTGGGCGGTGAGCTCGGCGATCGACTGGTTCTTCGAAAGCGAGGAGCAGGGGGTGATAACTCGAGGACGACTGTTTCGCCGACCCGAGTTTCTTCCCGTACTGCGAAGAGCTGCTGGACCGGTACCGCGACGACGACCGGGTCATGCATATCGGTGGCAACTGCTTTCTCCCGGACCTCGAACTCAACTCGAGCTACTTCTTCTCGAGGTTCCCCCATGTCTGGGGCTGGGCAACCTGGCGCGATGCCTGGGCCCACTGGTCCTCGACCAGCGCCGACTTCGAGTCGGAGTTCGAAACAATCAGGCCGATCTTCTCATCGCCGAGGGAGGAGGCCTACTGGCATGACACGTACCGGCGCTACTTCAACGGGGAGTTCGACAGCTGGGCCTACGGCTGGACTTTCTCAATCTGGCGCGAGGGCGGCCTGGCGGTCTATCCGGCGGTGAACCTGGTCCGCAACATCGGCTTCGCTGCCGACGCCTCGCATACGAAGCGCTGGAAGGACTACAAGGGCCTCGGCAGGTTTCCACTCGCTTCACTCGGTGATCTGCGCCACCCCGATGCGGTCGAACCGAGCCCCGAGCTCGATGAGCAGAACTTCAGCGTCGTCTTCGACCGCCCGCCGCTGCTGGCCAGGGCGCTGGGGATGGCGAGGGCCTCGCTCGCCCGAAGTCGGATTTGAAGGGCTCACGGCCGCCGAGGGGCACGGTCGGCATCGCGTCGGGCGATTCCGGCGGAATGCTGCCTCGCGTCAACACGATCCGTCCGCCAGAGTGAATACAGCCGTCCTCTTACTGATATTCCGCCGGTCCGACCTGACCAGCCGGGCGATCGAACAGATCGCAACAGCGATGCCGCCCAGGCTCTACGTCGCCGGCGACGGCCCCAGGGCCGGCCGTCGCGGCGAGCGGACCGCCACCGAGGCCACCCGGCGTCTTGTGCTCGACCGGATCGACTGGGACTGCGAGGTCAAGACGTTGTTCCGTCAGGGCAACCTCGGCGCACGCCGCGCGGTTCCTTCGGCCATCGACTGGTTCTTCGAGCATGAAGAGCAGGGAATCATCATCGAGGACGACTGCGTCGCCGATCCGAGTTTCTTCCCCGACTGCGAAGAGCTGCTCGACCGGTACCGGGATGAGCAGCGCGTCATGCACATCGGCGGCAACTGCTTCCTGTCGGACCTCGAGCTGGACTACAGCTATTTCTTCTCCACCTATCCCCACGTCTGGGGATGGGCCACCTGGAGGAATGCCTGGGCCCACTACTCCTCGTCCAGCCGCGACTTCGAATCCGAATTCGAACGGATCCGGCCGTACTTTTCGACCCCGAGGGAGGAGGAATTCTGGTACGACACCTGCGGCAGGTACTTCGAAGGCGAGTTCCAGACCTGGGACTACGGCTGGGCGTTTTCGATCTGGGCGCGCCGGCGGCCTTTCGGTGTACCCGTCCAGGAACCTGGTCAAGAACATCGGCTTCGGTGCCGGTGCCGCGAATACGAAGGCCTGGAAGGACTACAAGGGCCTCGGCAGGTTGCCGCTCGAGTCGCTCGGGGATCTGAACCACCCCGGAAACATCGGGAGGGACTCCGCTCTCGACGCCCGGAACTTCACCGTCGCCTACGACCGTCCCCCGTTTCTGAAGCGCGCCTTCGGCGTGGCCAGGGCCTCGCTGGTTCGAAACCGGCTGTGAAAGGCTCTGCCCCGATCAGGGTTCTTCTCGTCAACAACTTCGCGCGCATCACCGGAGGCGCCGACCTTCACTGCCTGGAGCTGACCGAGGGGCTCAGGGAGCGGGGTCACGAAGTGAGGTGGCTGGCGACCGCTTCGGATCAGAATCTCGAGGTCGCCGGGGCGTTCGTGCCGGCCGGTGTGGATGCGGACAGCCGGGAACACCTCGGTACCCGGGACCGCCTTCGTGCGGCCCGCTGGGCGCTGTGGAACCCGCATGCCGCCGCTGAGGCAGATCGCCTGATCAGGCAGTTTCGTCCCGACGTCGTCCATGTACACAAGGCCTACGTGCAGCTCTCGGTTGCCCCCGTCATCGTTGCCTCCAGGCACGGCGTCCCTGTTCTGCAGACGGTCCACGACTACGAGTTCATGTCGGCGAGCCCGGTTGATTCCGCAGGCCACGCGTGGGACCGGGACGAGTCGAGGTTCTCGTACCGGGCGCTGAACAGCACGACGATGCTGGCCCGCCGGTTCCTGCACCGGCCGCGGGTCTCCCGGTGGATCGCCGTCTCGCGCGATCTCGCCGGCAGGTATCGCGAGAAGGCCGGCATCGAGATGGAGGTCATCCCGAACTTCACCGAACCCTCAACGGCGGCGCCGGTTCCGTTCTCGTCCAGGTCGGGAGTCGTCTTCGTCGGCCGGCTGAGCCGCGAAAAGGGCGTCGAACACGTTCTGGAGGCCGCAAGGAACAACCTCGGGATCCCGTTCACCATCGTCGGCACGGGTTCGCTGGCCGATCGTGTCGCCGCCGCCGCGGCCGATCTGGCGAACCTCGAATTCAGGGGTTTCGTCGACAACGCCGTCGGCAGGGATCTGCTGCGGAGGTCCCGGGTCTGCCTCATGCCGTCGCTCTGGCATGAACCGGGCTCGCTGGTCGGCCTCGAGGCCATGTCCGAGGGCACTCCGGTAGTCACCTACGCGCGGGGAGGGCTGGCCGAATACATCGCCGACGCCGGGGCAGGCGTGGTCCTGTCCGGCGAAGATGGGCCGTCGAGCCTCGCCGGCGCCGTTTCTTCGGTTCATTCCGATGAGCGGGCCTGGAACCGGTTCTCCCACGCCGGGCGCGCAGCGGTGGCCAACGTGCACTCGCGTCCGGCCTACCTCGACGCGCTCGAACACGTCTACCGGAGCACGTTGAGTGGCGGCAACGACGGTCGGACCGCCGGTCCGGTCGCTCCGGATCGCCGCGGGTGATTACTCTGGCGCGATGGATCAGCGCCTTCACATCGGATGTGGACCTTCCGTCCTGCCGGGCTGGGTGAACATCGACAAGTCGCCCTCGGCGCTGCTGAGCAGGTTCCCGGCGCTCCGGAGGCTGCTGTTCAAGCTGCAGCTCCTGACCCCCGAGCAGGCCAGGGGTTTCCCGAAAGGTGTCGTCTTCGCCGACGTCTCGAAGCGGATCCCGGCCCGATCAGGCTCGGTCGAGTTCATCTACTGCTCGCACATGATCGAGCACCTGAGTCGCTGGCAGGCACTCGACTTCGCGCGCGAGTGCCACCGGGTCCTTCGTCCGGGTGGCCGGTTGCGGCTGGCGACGCCCGACCTCGAACTGATCGTCCGTGACTACCTCGACGGTACTTCGCCCCTCATGAAAGAAGGCCGTACGGCATCGGATGCCTTCTGCGCGGAATATGGTGCCTACGCAGACGATCCCGGCAACCAGGTTCGCCGGATGCTCAGAAAGCTGGCCGGTGGCGACAACCACCAGTGGCTGTACGACGAACAGGGTCTCCGGCGGCTTCTCGGCGAAGCGGGATTCGGTGAAGTCGAGCGCTGTTCTTTCCGGCAGGGTTCGATCCCTGAGCTGGACAGCATCGAGCATCGCGAGCGGGGACTGTTCGTCGAGGCGCGCAAGGCGGCCTGACTCAAGCCGACCGTCAGCGCTCGGCCACGACCAGGTAGTGAGTCGCCAGATTCGCTGCCCGGCGCCGATGAATCGAGTTCTCGTAAACGAGGTAGGCCCGCCTCAGCGGCGGCAGGAAGTTGAAGTAGGAGGCCCCCCGATACAGCGGGGTCAGCTCGTAGTCGGACCACTGCCCGAAGAGCGGTCCCAGGGCTTTCGCCGTGCATCGTCGTAGTAGGCCGGGAATACAGGGATGTTGTTTTCGCTCCTCTTCATCGTGCGGTCGACGATCCGAGAGCCCACCCGGTTCGGAAGGGCACGGTTGATCAGCCCGAACAGTGACCAGGAACCGGAGAACAGCGCGACGAACCTGCCGCCCGGCTTCAGATAGCCATGGACGTTCGCGATCGTCGCCTCCAGGTCCCTGACGTGCTCGAGAACCTGCCAGCTCACGACGAGGTCGAACCTGCCGGCGAGGCCGGGCTGGAAAACCGACGCATCCGCCTCCACGGCTTCGTCGTAGGCATCCGGTCCGGCCTCGAGCAGTTCCGCCAGGGATATGTCAAGGCCTGTGTAGGTGGTGCCGGAGGGCCGGTCGGCCGGCGGAATCGCCGGGTGGCGCCCGGAGCCGATGTCGAGCACGGAACAACGCGGTTCCAGGCGCTGGAAGACCGCCTCCTCGAAGGGCTGCCGCCAGGGCTTCCGGTAGCGCTCGGGCAGCTCGCCTCCGGCAGCCATCTGCTCAGCCCTCGCGTCGGAACAGGAAGTCGGCCTGGACCGGCTCACCGCTTCCGGAGAGCACGGTGCCGTGTACGCCGGACAGCCGCAGGCCGTTTTCGAGCATGAAAGCGATCACTTCGTCGGCCAGCGCCTGGCCCTCGTAGAGCTCGACGAAGGAGCATTCGACCAGCGCCTCGTCCACCTGGGCGAGAACCTCCGGGCCGCCCTTCAGGACTTCCAGTTCGAGACCCTGGACGTCGATCTTCAGCAGGCAGGGCCTGGCCACCGGGTTGCTCACCGAAGAATCGAGCGTGGAGACTTCGATCGTCGCCGTCGACCGCGTCGCGGTACCGGGGAACTCGCGGACCTGGCGCTCGCCGATCGGCAGCAGCGATGACGAATCGTCCCGCCCCGAAACGTTGATCTCGGCCGAACCGGCCTGCGACCCCAGGGCGACCATCTCGACGGTCACCCGGTCGCCGGTCACTTCCCGCAGGGTCGCGGCGGGGCCGGGGAGGGGCTCGAAGGAAAAGATCCGCGCTTCGGGGAAACGGCCCTGCGCGAACAAGGCGAACTGACCCTTCGAGGCACCGACGTCGAGCACCGTCCGGTGATCGCTACGGAAGGGCACCGGGTTGTGCTCGACCGACGCGGCCACGCCACGCGACAGCGGGCGCCAGTAACGCCGGTCGGCGATCAGGCGCGCCAACTTGCGGATTCGCGCAACGAACATGGGCGGGCACTCTATTGCCGAGGTGTCTCGAAAGACCGCGCGGTTCCGCTCGGCGAAGCCGAAGCGACGCGCAGCGGCGATCACAGAATTCCCGGCCCCGATCGGCCCGCGCGTTCCTTCGTCGCACCAAATCGAACCTGCCGCTGGAGGGTTGTCAGGACAGACCGCCGACCGGTGGAACCCGCTGCTAGTGTTTTTCGAGGCAGTCGGGGTCCCCAGGATCGCGGACCCAGTGTCAACGTCCGTCGGAAAGGCAGTCCCGAATTGAGTCAGGACCTCCCGGAAAAAGCAGGTTCATCTTCGGCCGAGGGGGGAGTCGAGAGCCTCGGCCATTCCGGGAGTCGCGCCGGAACCGCCTCCGGACCAGGTCCTTCGCAAGGCCGGGCCGAGTCCGAAGGCAGCCCCGGCTCTCCGCCCGAACCGGTTGCCACCCGAAACCGGCGCCAGGACCCGGCGCCGCGTCGAGTTCAGGGACGGCAGCTCGCGAACCCGGAGAATGCTCGTCGCCAGCGACCTTTCGGCCCTGGTCGTGGCCTTTGCCGCGGGGCTGCTCGCCGCAGGCGCCTTCGACCGGCCCGAGGAGAGGGACGGCCTGCTGATCGCCCTCTGCCTCTCGCTGCCGCTCTGGGCCCTGGGGGCCTATGCCGCCAACCTCTACCACGACTTCGAGCAGCGGATCGACCGCAACTTCGTCGACGAGTCCGGCCGCATCGTCGTCATCTCGATGGCCTGGTCCTGGCTGCTGCTGATGATGCTTACCTTCTGGACCGACAACGTCGACCTGATCGCGACATCGGTCTTCGTCTGGTTCTTCGCCACGCCGCTTCTGATCGCCGGACGGGCCGGCGTCCGGTTCTATGTCGCGCGGCGGTCGTGGAACCTCCAGCCGGTAGCGCTGATCGGGGACGACGCCGGACTGGCCTCCCTGCGCGACCGAATCGCCCGCCATCCCGAATGGCGTATCGACGTGAGGCTGGAAATCCTCGCGTCCAATCTGGCGAACGCAACCGGAGACGGCAACGCACGCGACGATTCGGCGCTGACCTTTCTGGCGGTCGACCGAGGCAGCGATGCCGTGCTCGATGAAGCCGGGCTGCGCAGCCTGGTCGATTCTTCGGGCGTTGTGCGTGCGGTGCTGGTCGGCGGAGCCGGCGTATTCGGTGGCTTCGCATCGAAGACCGATCTGATCCAGAAGCTCCACGACACCGGCATCGGGGTCGACATCGTTTCGGGCGGGCCCGAGAACCTCTATCCGGCCGCGCTGCTGCAGGACATCGAGGGTCTTCCCCTGGTCAGCCTGCGGCCCGGGGTCCAGCGGCCGTTCTCGCTGGCGATGAAGCGCGTCTTCGACGTCCTCGTCTCGATCTCGAGCCTGGTCCTGGCCTCCCCCATCCTGGTCTGGTGTGCGCTTCGCATCCGGCTCGAGGGGGAGGGCCCGGTGATCTTCAGGCAGACCCGGGTCGGGCTCGAAGGCAGGCAGTTCAGGATCTACAAGTTCCGGACCATGGTCGACGGGGCTCACAGCATGCGCCCCGAGCTGCGCGAGGCCACCGTGGACGAGGGCAACGACGACGTCCTGTTCAAGCTCGAAAACGACCCCCGTGTGACCCCGGTCGGCAGGTCGCTCCGCCGCTGGTCGCTCGACGAGCTGCCACAACTGGTGAACGTTCTGAAGGGTGAGATGAGCATGGTCGGACCCCGGCCGCTGGTGCCCGAAGAGGCCCGGCAGGCAGGCGATCTGGCCGAGGTCCGCGCCAGCGTCAAGCCCGGAATCGCCGGTCCGTGGCAGGCCCTCGGAAGAAGCTCGATCCCCTTCGAGGACATGGTCAAGCTCGACTACACCTACGCCATGGACAGGTCCCTGAGAAAGGACATCTACCTTCTCATCCGCACCCTGGCTGCGGTACTGAGGCGCCACGGCGCGCACTGAACCGCGACCCTTCTGACGCCGGTCGACCCACCACATGCATCCGGGTTTCGAAGCGTCTGCCGGCCGCGATACTGGCTCGAGTCGAATCGACCCTGACAGGTTCGAGTCGGTACGCTCGGCGCGTGGTACGGCTCCTGAACCTCGGATCTGGGATGAAACCCAGCGTGGATCCGTCCGCGGTCAACATCGACTGGTCGCCGTACCTTCGGATAGCGAGGAATCCGATGCTCCGGCGCCTCGCCCCCTTCTTCTCGACCGGGACAGAAGCGAACGGCTCTCGTCCGTGCCGGACAACATCCTGGTTCACGATCTTCGCAAGGGGATTCCCTTCCCCGATGGCTCGGTCGATGCCGTCTACCACTCCCACGTTCTCGAACACATTGATCGAGACGGCGCCGATGGATTCATGAGCGAAATCCGTCGAGTCCTTCGACCCGGCGGAGTTCAACGCATCGTGGTTCCGGACCTCGAGCTCCTGGTCAAGCGCTACGTGGCCAGTCTCGAACGGGTCGACCAGGGTGGTCCGGCGGCATCGCATGACGAAACCGTGGCTTCGATCCTCGAGCAGTCGGTCCGGCGCGAGGCTTTGGGCACGGCCGGGCAGTCGGCCCCAAGGCGGTTCGTCGAGAATCTTGTGCTGGGAGGGGCGCGGCGGCGTGGAGAAACCCACCAGTGGATGTACGACCGGGTGAACCTGGAGTCGCTTCTGGAGGGCAACGGTTTCGTCGACGTCGTCCAGCGGAGCTTCGATTCTTCTGGAATAGAAGGCTGGGAGAGCCTGGGCCGCGGACTCGACGTGAACCCCGACGGCACGGAGTACAAAGACCACTCGCTCTACGTAGAAGCAACCAGACCGTAGCTGCGGCCATCCTCTCGCTTTCGGGCCCGGGCCGAGTGGCCGGCGGTTGACGGGCGCCTGACCATACGAACCTCGATCCGGGCACTGCGTCGCAACGGAGCGCACTGAGGCGCCGCCGGGCGGGGGGACCCCGCCGGGGCTGAATCGGCTATCGTTCGCCACCTGCCATAGACCGCTGGTCGGGCGATAGCCCGTAAAGCCAGGGTAGGTGGAGCCGAAGGAAGCTTCCTTCCGCCCGCCTGCGAGCGGGTTTTCTTTTGCCCGAACGGTCGCCATCCACTTGAGAGAAGCCAGGCAACAGACATGAACCGAGAAGAGAAAGCAGCAGCGATCGAGGAGATCGGCGAGGAGATCAAGGCCTCCGAGGCGATCTTCGCGATCGACTACCGGGGCATTTCGGTGTCCCAGGCGGCCGAACTGCGAAACGGCCTGCGCGAGGCCGACGCGTCGTTCAAGGTGGTCAAGAACCGCCTGACGAAGATCGCCGCCGAGAAGGCCGGCGTGACCGGCCTCGACGAGGTGCTCGAAGGCCCGACCGCGCTGACCTTCGTCAAGGGCGACACCGCCCAGGCCGCCAAGGCGATCACTTCGTTCAACAAGGTCCACGACGTGCTCTCCTACAAGGGCGGCCTGATGGGCGACATGCCGCTCGACGAGGGCAAGTTCACGGCGATCGCCAAGCTGCCCTCGCGCGACAGGCTGAACGCCCAGCTCGCAGGCGTCGTCGCCAGCCCGATCGTGACTCTCACCAGGGGCCTCGGGTCGATGATCTCCGGCCTCGCCATCCAGCTCCAGCAGGTCGCCGAGCAGGGGCTGGTCGGGGGCAAGGCCGAGCCCGCCGCCGAAGAGGCCCCGGCTGAAGCAGAAGCTCCGGCCGAGAGGAAGCTCCGGCCGAGGAGGCCGCGGCCGAAGAGGCTCCGGCCGCGGAGGAAGCTCCGGCCGAGCCGGAGGCGGAAGCTCCGGCGGACGCCGAGGAAGCTCCGGCTGACGCAGAAGCTCCGGCCGAAGGCGCGCCGGAGACCGAACCCGATGCTTCGGCCGAGGCGGAAGAGTCGCCGGCCGCGGAAGAGGCAGCCGAGGCTGAAGCACCGGCCGCGGAGGCCCCGGCCGACGAAGCGCCGGCCGACGAGCCGAGCCGAGGCCGGCGGTGAAGAAGGCGGATCGGACGAGTAGCCCGGCGCGTCTCACGGATTTTTTCAGCAGACCAACTTGAACCAGTAAGAACAGGAGCAGCAAATGGCATCGACCACAGAAGAATGGATTGAAGAACTGAAGGGCATCTCGGTACTCGAGCTCTCCGAGCGCATCAAGGCGCTCGAAGAGGAGTTCGGCGTATCGGCCACCGCCGTGGCGGCGGGCGCAGCAGCCCCCGCAGCAGGCGGAGGCGGAGACGCCGGCGACGGCGGCGACGATGAAGCCGGCTCGACCGTCGACGTCGTGCTGACCGCGGTCGGCGAGAAGAAGGTCCCGGTCATCAAGGTCGTGCGCGCCGCGACCGGACTCGGCCTCAAGGAAGCCAAGGCCCTGGTCGACGAGGCCCCGAAGCCGGTCAAGGAAGGCGTCGAGAAGGACGAGGGCGAGAAGCTCAAGGCCGAGCTCGAAGAGGCCGGCGCCACCGTCGAACTCAAGTAGGACCCGCATCCGAGGCGGGGCGCGGCGGCACACCGTCGCGCCCCGCCGTCGTGTTTCCGGGCCCGGAAGCGGCCCGGTTTCATGCCGTCAGCACGGCCCGGTTTGCGCTGCAATCCGTGTGTGCTATTTTTTATCGTTGCGCGAAGTTGCGCTCAGATTTACTCGCTTCCGCGCCCGTTCACGTGAATCTCTGACCCCTTGAGGAGTTGCCAACCTTGGCACGCCCGATCGATGCCCCCTTTGCCCGCAGGAGTTTTTCCCGTCTCGACACGCCTCTTGAAGCCCCCCATCTGATCGACATCCAGCGTCGCTCGTTCCAGGATCTGACCGATCCGAAGAGCGGCATGCTGCGCGAGACGATCGATGACATCTCGCCGATCGAGGACTACACGGGAAACCTCGCCATCGTCTTCGGCGATTTCGAGTTCGACGAACCCGGCCACACGCTCGAAGAGTGTCGTGAGCGGGATCTGACCTACTCGCGACCGCTGAACGTCACCGTCGCCTTCCAGAACCGGGAGACCGGCGAGATCCGCGAGCAGACCGTCTTCATGGGCGACTTCCCGTGGATGACCGATCGCGGCACCTTCGTGATCAACGGCACCGAGCGCGTCGTGGTCACCCAGCTCGTCCGTTCCCCGGGTGCTTACGTGATGGCCCCGAAGGACGCGGAGAAGCAGGTCTTCACTGCCAACCTGATGCCGGCCCGCGGCTCGTGGCTCGAGCTCGAGATCGACAAGAAGGGCCGCGTCTACGTGCGCATCGACCGCAAGCGCAAGCTGCCGATCACCGTGCTGCTGCGCTCGATGGGTTACGTCACCAACGAGCAGATCCTCGACCTGTTCGACAACTCGGTCTACATCCAGCAGACCATCCTCGCCGACACCGAGGCGACCAGCACCGAGGAAGGCGCCCTGATCGAGCTGTTCAAGAAGCAGCGCCCGGGCGAGCCGCCGTCGGTCGACGCCGCGAGGGGACTGCTCGAGCAGCTGTTCTTCGACCCCAAGCGCTACGACCTGACCCGGGTCGGCCGCTACAAGCTGAACGCCCGGCTCGGCCTCGACGTCGACCTCGACACGCGAGTGCTGACGCACGACGACATCATCTCCCTGATCCGGGAGCTGGTCAGCCTGCCGAAGATCCTCGGCATGCCGGAAGAGATCGACGAGGAGAACCCGATCAAGGACTACGCCGCCGAGGCGCTGACCTACCCGCGGGAGAACGTCTCCGACCACCTCGACGAGTACGAGCACTTCGGCAACCGCCGGCTGCGCACGGTCGGCGAGCTGATCCAGGAGGCCTTCCGCATCGGCCTGTACCGGATGGAGCGCGTCGTGCGCGAGCGCCTGACGACCGAGGACTCGGACGCGATCACGCCGCAGACGATCATCAACATCCGGCCCGTCGTCGCGGCGCAGAAGGAGTTCTTCGGCTCCTCGCAGCTCTCGCAGTTCATGGACCAGAACAACTCGCTGGCCGGTCTGACCCACCGCCGTCGCCTCTCGGCGCTCGGCGCCGGAGGCCTGACCCGCGAGCGCGCACCGATCGAGGTCCGCGACGTTCACCCGACCCACTACGGCCGCATGTGCCCGATCGAGACCCCGGAAGGACCGAACATCGGCCTGATCGGGTCGCTGTCCTCCTACGCCCAGATCTCCGAGCACGGCTTCGTGACGACCCCGTACCGGATCGTCAAGAAGGGCGTGATCACCGACGAGGTCGTGCACCTCGACGCCACCCAGGAGGAAGACAAGGTGATCGCCCAGGCGTCCGCGGAGTTCGACCCGAAGACGATGAAGCTGCTCGGCGAGAGCGTCTTCTGCCGCGCCGGTGACGGCGACTGGACCAACGCGACGCCGGACGAGGTCGAGCTGATGGACGTCTCCCCGACCCAGATCTGGTCGGTCGCGACGGCCCTGATCCCGTTCCTCGAGCACGACGACGCGAACCGCGCCCTGATGGGCTCGAACATGCAGCGCCAGGCAGTGCCGCTGATGCGGCCTGATCCGCCGCTGGTCGGCACCGGCATGGAACAGCGCGCCGCGGCCGACACCGGTGACGTCGTGCTCGCCGAGCATGCCGGCGAGATCGCCTACGTCGACGCCGAGGTGATCGAGGTCAAGCACAGGAACGGCAGCGACCGTTACCCGCTGTTCAAGTTCATGCGCTCCAACCAGGGCACGCTGATCCACCAGCGCCCGATCGTCAACCCGGGCCAGAAGGTCAAGGCCGGCGAGGTGCTCGCCGACGGGTCGTCGACCGGCGGTGGCGAGATCGCCCTGGGCAAGAACTGCCTGGTCGCCTTCATGTCGTGGGAGGGCTACAACTTCGAGGACGCGATCATCCTCTCCGAGCGCCTGGTCAAGGAAGACGAGCTCACCTCGATCCACATCGAGGAGTACGAGATCGACGCCCGCAATACGAAGCTCGGCGACGAGGAGATCACCCGCGACATCCCGAACCGCTCGGAAGAGAGCCTTCGCAACCTCGACGAGCGCGGCATCGTCAGGGTCGGGGCCGAAGTCGTCTCCGGTGACCTGCTGGTCGGCAAGGTGACGCCGAAGGGCGAGACCGAGCTGACCGCCGAGGAGAAGCTGATCCGCGCGATCTTCAAGGAGAAGGCGCGTGAGGTAAGAGACACCTCGCTCAAGGTCCCGCACGGCGAAGGCGGAGTCGTGATCGACGTGCTGACCTTCAGCCGCGACGACGGCGACGACCTCGCACCCGGTGTCAACGACCTGGTCCGCGTATACGTCGCGACCAAGCGCAAGATCTCCGAGGGCGACAAGCTCGCCGGACGCCACGGCAACAAGGGCGTGATCTCGAAGATCGTGCCCGAGGAGGACATGCCCCACCTCGCCGACGGCACCCCCGTCGACATCATCCTCAACCCGCTCGGCGTCCCGAGCCGTATGAACATCGGCCAGATCCTGGAGACCCACCTCGGGTGGGTGGCCGGCAACGGCTGGTACGACGACGGCAGCGAGGCCTTCAAGAACAAGGCCGAGACCCGCGACCGCGTCTACGTGTCGACCCCGGTATTCGACGGCGCGACCGTCGAGGACGTCGACAACGCGCTGGTCAAGTGGTCGGAGGAGCATGCCGACCGCGGCATCGACATGGACGTGGACATGGACGCCCGGCCGGGTGCCCGCTGTTCCGGTTCGGTCCAGCTCTACAACGGCCGCACCGGCGAGCCCTACGAGGGCAAGGTCACGGTCGGCTACATGTACATCCTCAAGCTGCACCACCTTGTCGACGACAAGATCCACGCCCGCTCGACCGGCCCGTACTCGCTCGTCACCCAGCAGCCGCTGGGCGGCAAGGCGCAGTTCGGCGGCCAGCGCTTCGGCGAGATGGAGGTCTGGGCGCTCGAGGCATACGGCGCGGCGTACACGCTGCAGGAGATGCTCACGGTCAAGTCCGACGACACCGTCGGGCGGGTCAAGGCCTACGAGGCCATCGTCAAGGGCGAGAACATCCCCGAGCCGTCGATCCCCGAGTCGTTCAAGGTCCTGCTGAAGGAGATGCAGGCCCTCTCGCTCGACGCGAACGTGGTCTCGGAAGAGGGAGTCGGCGAACTGGCCGAGGAGGAGGACGACCTGCTTCAGGCCGCCCAGGACCTCGGCATGGACCTGACCGAGGTCCGGGCCGACGCCATCGGCGACGGTGCCGCCGACGAGGCACTCGAAGCCGACGCAAGTGAAGGTGATGCCGCCGCGGATGGTGCCGGCGACACCGAGGAAGCAGGTGCAAAGGAATGAGCAACGTAATCGACATCAACAACTTCGACGCGATCGAGATCGCTCTCGCCTCGTCGAAGAAGGTCAGGTCGTGGTCGTGGGGCGAAGTCCTCAAGCCGGAGACCATCAACTACCGCACGCTGAAGCCGGAGAAGGACGGCCTGTTCTGCGAGCGCATCTTCGGTCCGACCAAGGACTGGGAGTGCTACTGCGGCAAGTACAAGCGGGTCCGGTACAAGGGCATCGTCTGCGAGCGCTGCGGCGTCGAGGTGACGCGGTCCAAGGTCCGCCGGGAGCGCATGGCCCACGTCGACCTCGCCGCGCCGGTTTCCCACATCTGGTTCTTCAAGGGCGTTCCCTCGAGGATCGGCTACCTGATCGACATGGCCCCGAAGGAGCTGGAGAAGGTCCTGTACTTCGCCGCCTCGATGGTCACGTGGATCGACGAGGAGGCCCGGGCCAAGGACATGCCGTCGCTCGAGAAGGAAGTCGAGGGCGTCCAGGCCGAGTACGAGACCGAGCGCAGCAAGAGCACCCAGCTGCTCAACGAGTCGCTGAAGCGGCGGATCAAGTACATCGAGTCCGGTGACCAGACCAAGTTCTCCGACGACGACCACCTGTGGGCCGACTCGCTCGGCCTGACCGCCGCCCAGCTGCGCAAGCTCAGCGACGAGGACAAGTCGAAGCGGATCAAGGAACTGAACAAGGACTTCGAAGCCGAGATCAGCGACACCGAGGCTTACATCGACGAGGCGATCGACCGCCTCGACCGCGTCTGGAAGACCTTCCAGACGATGAAGCCGAAGGACGTGATCAACGACGAGACCGACTTCCGCGAGCTCAAGGACCGGTTCGGTTCGCCGTTCGGCTGGGGCGAGTACTTCCGCGGCGGAATGGGCGCCGAGGCGGTGCGCGACCTGCTCGAGCAGATCGACCTCGAAGCCACCTGCGCCGAGCTGGAAGACCAGATCGTCACCGCGAAGGGCCAGAAGCAGGCGCGCGCGGTCAAGCGGCTGAAGGTCACTTCGGCCTTCCTCAACTCGGACAACCGCCCCGAGTGGATGATCCTCGACTGCATCCCGGTGATCCCGCCGGAGCTGCGGCCGATGGTCCAGCTCGACGGTGGCCGTTTCGCCACCTCCGACCTGAACGACCTGTACCGGCGCGTGATCAACCGGAACAACCGCCTCAAGCGGCTGCTCGACCTCGGTGCCCCCGAGATCATCGTCAACAACGAGAAGCGCATGCTGCAGGAGTCGGTTGACGCCCTGTTCGACAACGGTCGTCGCGGCCGACCCGTGACCGGGCCCGGCAACCGCGCGCTGAAGTCGCTCTCGGACATGCTCAAGGGCAAGCAGGGCCGGTTCCGCCAGAACCTGCTCGGCAAGCGCGTCGACTACTCCGGCCGCTCGGTCATCGTCTCCGGCCCGTCGCTGAAGCTGCACCAGTGCGGTCTGCCGAAGCTGATGGCGCTCGAGCTGTTCAAGCCGTTCATCATGGCCCAGCTGGTCGAGCGCAAGGCCGTCCAGAACATCAAGGCGGCCAAGAAGATGGTCGAGTCGATGGTTCCCGAGGTCTGGGACGTGCTCGAGGAAGTGATCGAGGAGCACCCGGTGCTGCTCAACCGCGCCCCGACGCTCCACCGCCTCGGCATCCAGGCCTTCGAGCCGATCCTGGTCGAAGGCAAGGCGATCCAGGTCCACCCGCTCGTCTGCGCGGCGTTCAACGCCGACTTCGACGGTGACCAGATGGCCGTCCACGTGCCGCTGTCGGCCGAGGCGCAGGCCGAGGCCCGCGTGCTGATGCTGTCCGCCAACAACATCCTCTCGCCTGCCCACGGCGCGCCGCTGGCGACGCCGACGCAGGACATGGTGCTGGGTCTGTACTACCTGACGTTCTCCGAGCAGGAGGTCGACGAGCTCGATCCGTCGACGCTCGAGAAGCGGCCGCATCCGTTCCGGACCGCCCAGGAGGCCGAGCTCGCGTATGAGAACGGCCTGGTCGGGCTCCACGACTTCGCCGAGTACCGGCGGGCCGGCCACGAGCACTTCCTGACCACGGTCGGGCGGATCATCTTCAACGACCGCATCGAGCGGGCGCTGAAGGTGGCTCTCGAAGGCGACTACGACCCCGAGATGTACGAGTTCATCAACAAGTCGCTGAAGAAGCGCGACATCAACGACATGGTCGGGTGGCTGGTCGATTCGTTCGGCGCCCCGACGATCTCGCAGGTGCTCGACGCCTTCAAGGACCTCGGCTTCAACTTCGCCTCGCGCGCGGGCATCACGGTGTCGAAGAACAACGTGGTCCCGCCGCCCGAGAAGGAGGAGATCCTCGAGCGCTTCGATTCGGAGACGGCCCAGATCCAGGCCGAGTTCGACGAGGGCTGGCACACCGCCGAGGAGCGTCACCGGCAGGTCACGGACAAGTGGAACGAAGCCACCGAAGAGGTCGGCCAGGCGATGGAGGACAACCTCGATCAGCTCAACCCGATCTTCATGATGGCCAACTCCGGTGCCCGCGGCTCGTTCAAGCAGATCCGCCAGCTCGCCGGCATGCGAGGCCTGATGGCGAATCCGAAGGGCGAGATCATCGAGCGCCCGATCAAGTCCAACTTCATCGAGGGCCTGTCGGTCGGCGAGTACTTCATCTCGACCCACGGCGCCAGGAAGGGGCTCGCCGACACGGCTCTGCGTACGGCGGACTCGGGCTACCTGACCCGCCGCCTGGTCGACGTGGCCCAGGACGTGATCGTGCGGACCGAGGACTGCAAGACCAAGGACTTCATCGAGATGCCGGTCTACGGCGCCTCCGGTGACGTCAACTCGAACCTGGTCGGCCGTCTCGCCGCGAAGAAGTTCACGACCAAGCGCGGCCGCGAGCTGCTCAAGCGCAACCAGCTGATCGGCAAGGCGGAGCTCGCCGAGATCGTCGACGCCTACACCGACGACCACGAGGCGACCGTGCCCGTGCGGTCGGCGTTCAAGTGCGAGGCCGAGCGCGGCGTTTGCCGCTCCTGCTACGGCGTCGCGCCGGCCACCGGATTCATGGTCGCGATCGGCGACTCGGTCGGCACGGTGGCCGCCCAGTCGATCGGCGAACCCGGGACCCAGCTCACGATGCGCACCTTCCACACCGGTGGTGTCGCCGGTCAGGACATCACCCAGGGTCTGCCCAGGGTGGTCGAGCTGTTCGAGGCCCGCAAGCCGAAGGGGCTGGCCGTTCTCTCCGAGGTCGCCGGCAAGGTCGGCGTCGACCACGACGAGAAGCACGCCGTCGTGACCGTGCTCGACTCCTCCGGCGAGGAGACCACGTACACGTTCCCGCCGCGGACCCGCCTGCATGTCAAGCAGGGGGACAAGGTCGAGGTCGGTGACCAGCTCAACGAAGGCTCGCTGTACCCGGCCGACGTGCTGGCGATCCGCGGTCGTACCGCGATCGAGCAGTACCTCGTCGCCGAGGTCCAGAAGGTCTACAACGCCCAGGGCGTCGAGATCGACGACAAGCACATCGAGATCATCGTGCGCCAGATGCTGAAGAAGGACGAAGTCGAGACCAAGGGCTCGACCGACCTCCTTCCGGGTCAGCTCGAGGACCGTCACGAGCTGAAGAAGATCAACAAGCAGGTCAAGGCCGACGGCGGCACTCCGGCGAAGTCGAAGGAGAAGATCCTCGGCATCACCAAGGCGTCGCTGGCGACCAAGTCGTTCCTCTCGGCGGCCTCGTTCCAGGAGACGACGAAGGTGCTGACCGACGCCGCGCTCGAAGGCAAGCGCGACCGCCTGGTCGGGCTGAAGGAGAACGTGATCATCGGCAAGCTGATCCCGGCCGCGACCGGGCTCAAGCGCTACCGCTCGATCACCGTCGAACCGGCCGAGCCGTTCATGCCGGCCGAGGAGACCGTTCTGCTCGAAGAGGACGAGTTCGCCGTCGAATCCGGCACCAACGGCTCCAACGGTGACGGCGCCGACAGCTTCGGCGAAGGCTTCGCCGAGGAGCTCGAAGGCATCAGCCGCGACATCGACGGCTCCGAGTAACGCAGCCGGCCCCAGGGCCGCGAAGCGGATTTACGAAACGGCCCGCGAAACAGCGGGCCGTTTTCGTATCTGCCACAGGCGCCGGACCGCGGATGGGACGGCAGGGTGGCAGTTACCAGTCAGGTGACCGGGCTTGGGTATGCTTGGCCGATGGACGAGCAGCAACGGAGGGTCTGCGTAATCGGGGCCGGCTCATCGGGCATCACCGCCTGCCAGAACCTTGCCGAGCGCGGGATCGACTTCGACTGCTTCGAGAAGAGCTCGACGGTCGGCGGTAACTGGCGCTACGAGAACGACAACGGAATGTCGGCCGCCTACCGCTCGCTCCACATCAACACCTCGCGGCAGATGATGGAGTACCGCGCCTTTCCGATGCCGGCCGACTACCCCGACTACCCGAGCCATTTCCAGATCGCCGGGTACTTCGACGACTACGTCGACCACTTCGGCCTGCGCGACCGGATCCGCTTCCGCACCGAGGTGGTCGAAGCAGTTCCCGTCGAAGGCGGCTGGCGGGTCACCGTCGAAGGCCCCGACGGCGAACGCGAGACCGGCGACTACAGCGACCTCATGGTCTGCAACGGCCACCACTGGAACGCCCGCTGGCCCGAGCCGGCCTTCCCCGGATCAGACACCTTCACCGGCGAGCAGATGCATGCCCACGATTACCGCACCCCCGACATCCTCGAAGGAAAGCGGGTGCTCGTGCTCGGGATCGGCAACTCGGCCACCGACATCGCGGTCGAGTCGTCGCGGGTCGCCGACCGGACCTTTCTCGCGATGCGTCGCGGCGCCTGGATCCTGCCCAAGTACGTCGGCGGGGTGCCGATCGACCGGGCCACCTCCGGCCCCTTCGCCCACGCACCGCTGGCTCTCCAGAGCGCCGTCATGCGCGGCATCCTCAGGCTTTCGGTCGGCAAGCTCAGCGATTATGGCCTGCCGGAGCCAGACCACAAGCCGATGCACGCCCATCCGACGCTGTCCGACGAGCTGCTCGGCAGGCTCGGACACGGCGACATCGTGGTCAAGCCGAACATCGAGCGATTCGAAGGGGACTCGGTCGTCTTCACCGACGGCAGCCGCGAACAGGTGGACCTCGTCATCTACTGCACCGGCTACCGCATCACGTTCCCGTTCTTCGACGAATCCCTGGTCAGCGCCGACGACAACCGAATCGAGCTCTACCGGCGCGTCGTCTCGGTCGAGCACCCCGGCCTCTACTTCATCGGCCTGATCCAGCCGCTCGGCGCGATCATGCCGCTGGCCGAGGCCCAGTCAGCCTGGGTCGCCGAGTTGATCACGGGCGAGTGCGAGCTGCCGGATCGTGCTGCGATGGCCCGCGACATCGCGGCCGAGCAGGCGGCGACCGACCGGCGCTACGTCAACTCGAAGCGGCACACCATCCAGGTCGACTTCGAGCCCTACTTGCGGTCGCTGTCGCGCGAGCGCGAAGAATCCCGCAGGCGCGCGTCGCGGGAGCGCGTTCTCTCCGGCTGACGGCTGCGCCCCTCGTGGGGGCTCTCGGGCAGGCTGCCGAGCCCGGGACCGTGAGGACCGCGCCGCGGCCCGCGCGGGAACTTCGGCTGTCGCCTGTCGCGACGGGCGTGATCCCCTCCGTCATCGTCCCCGGCTTCGACCTCCGGTACCGGCTGGCATGCCCACCAGACGAGGTAGATCATTGCCAGCACCGGGACCTTCAGCACTACCAGCATGAAGAACATTGGCCAGTACTCGCGCACGCCCGGAATTGTAGCCGTCGCCGCAACTGGGCCCCGGGCTTCCTGCTGGATCAGGACCGCCCGAGACCGCCTGCCCATGCCTCCAGAGCGGCGACATGTCCTTCCTCGATGCCGATCCCGGGCTCGGTGGGCGCGAGAAGCGTCGGTTTTCCGGCCGCTTCCCTGCTCTCGGCCCAGAGGAAGCAGCTCGCGTCGAGCGAGTCGTCGACCCACGCGACAGCCCGGCCGCCCGCGAAGCGGTCGATCGCTTCCAGCTTCCAGTGCCCGGCCAGCGAGCCGGCCGAAGCGGTGCCGCCGGCCGGTGATCCGGCCGGAGCGGTGCCGCCGGCCGCTGCGCCGCTCCGTCCCCCGCCGGATGGCAGGTCGAACTCGATCACCGGCAGCGGACCGACTCCGATCACCTGCGGCAGCCTGTCGTTGGCGCGGTCCTGCCAGCCGGTTGCCCAGACCAGCTCGAAGGCCGTAGCCAGGCGCCGCAGCCGTTCCCCCGCCGCGAGCGAGATGCAGTGCGGTGTGCCGTCGATCAGATGCCAGCTCACCGTGGTGGCCGGGGGAGGCACCTCGAAGCCGAAAAGGCTGATCACGCCGTCGACGTCGATGGCGAGGATCGGCGGCTCGTTCACGCGACCATGCTAAATGACGCGGCACAGCGCGGATCTGTAGTATTCGCCGCCGTGCCAAATACAAACCAACTCGTGCGCAAAGGCCGCAAGCGGCCCAAGAAAAAGGTGGCCACCCCGGGCCTGAAGTCCGGTCAGGGCAACAAGAAGAAGGTCGCCGCTCCCCAGCGTCGCGGCGTCTGCACCCGTGTCGCCACCGTGACTCCGAAGAAGCCGAACTCGGCCCTCCGGAAGATCGCCCGAGTCCGTCTCGCCCACGGCATGGAAGTGACCGCATACATCCCGGGCGAAGGCCACAACCTTCAGGAGCACTCCGTCGTCCTAATCAGGGGCGGCCGGGTCAAGGACCTGCCGGGTGTCCGGTACAAGGTCGTCCGCGGCACGCTCGATGCCGCCGGCGTCTCGGACCGCAAGCAGGCCCGCTCCCGATACGGCGTCAAGGCAACCTGATGGCACGCCGATCCGCCGCTTCGATCCGGCCGCTCGAGGCCGATACCAAGTACCGCTCGCGCCTCGTGCAGCAGGTCACCAACAAGGTGATGCGCCACGGCAAGAAGTCGACGGCCGAGCAGATCACTTACGACGCGCTCGCCCTGGTCGCGGAGCGCTCCGGCGAGGACCCGGTCGAGACCCTGGAAGAGGCGATCAAGCAGCTGACCCCGGCCCTCGAGGTCCGCTCCCGCCGGGTCGGCGGCGCCACCTACCAGGTGCCGGTCGAGGTTCCCTCGCGCCGCGCCCGCACGCTCGCCGTGCGCTGGCTGGTCGACTTCGCGCGAAACCGCAACGAGTACTCGATGTCGGAGCGCCTCGCCAACGAGATCCTCGACGCGACCAAGCAGCAGGGCAACGCCTACAAGCGCAAGGACGACATCTTCCGCATGGCGCAGGCCAACAAGGCTTTCGCCCACTACCGCTGGTAGGTGTGGATGCGGCCTTTCGGCTGACGTCGAAGTCTTCGAAAGGGCGCCCGGTGGGCGCCCTTCCTGTTGCGGGGATGGTTGGCGAGCGGCGCCCGGGACGCACCGGTGCACGACCGGCTTCGTCAGTCGTTCCCCCGGCTCGCTCATTGCCGTGAGGCAAGTCGCTTCGCCGGGTCGCTCCGGTCCTCGCCAGGCGCACCCCGGAGCGCCCCGTGCACCCCTCTCATGTTTGGGAACGGACGAGATCCGCCGGGTCGTTGTTGACGCTCGTGGGGGCGATCGTCACGGTGATCGGCGTAAGGACCGCCCCCGCGAACGTGGGGCGCGCCGCCAACGGACCGAACCGGGCACAGGTCAGTCGCTGGCCGGGCGCAGCTCAGTCGCTGGCCGGGCGCAGCTCAGGTGGGCGATGAAGAATCAGCGCCGGGGCGATCGTCACGGTGATCGCCGTGACGATCGCCCCCGCGGTGGTCTGCCGGCGGTGGTCTGCCCGCGGTGGTGTGCCGGCGGCAGCCGGGCCCCGGAGCGAGAGCCAGGCGCGCCCCTTTGCCCCACTAGCCAATATCAGCCGGCCGGGGCGGGGACTTCCTCGATCAGTTCGTAGCCGCCCTGTCCGTTCATCTCGACGATCCAGATCGGCTGGCTCACGTCGTGGTCGGCGGTGAAGGCGAAGTCGCCGAGGGGGGTTTCGCGCTCGACCTGCTCCAGGGCGGGTACCACGGCTTCGCGGTCGGCGGCGAGGTCGTCGAAGCTCAGGTCGGCATCGGCTGCCGCTGCGGCCAGCAGTTCGACTCCCGTGTAGGCCTGGGCGGCGAACTGGTCGGGTTCCTCGCCGTAGGCCGATCGGTACTCGTCCATGAACTCCACGGTTCTCTTCCGAGTCGTTGCCGGCGAACCAGGCGGCGGCGCTGCGGGCGCCTTCGCCCGCTTCCCCGAGTTCCCCGGCCGCCGTGACCGAGTTGAAGGCATTGCCGCCGAGGATCGTCCCGTCGTAGCCGAGATCCCTCAGCTGGCCGATCAGGTCGACGACGGTCTCGCCGGAGGACGCGGTGATCATGAACGCGTCCCGAACCACGGCTGTTATCGCTTCGATGCCTTCGGGGCCGACGCTGCCGGCCGCCGCCCGGACGCCGGCGGACCTGAACGCCTGCACGGCCGTCGCGGCCGAGCTCTGCCCGAAGGCGTCGCCCTCCGGATAGAGGATGTCGACCATCTTCGGGTCTTCGGCTTCGACGTAGTCGCCGACGTTGGCCGGGATCGCGGTCTCCTCGCCGAGCGAGGCGCGGAAGATGTAATCGCAGGGGTAGGGGCAGTCTCCGACTATCCCGGGTCCGGTATTCGAGACCGCGAGCACCGGAGTGCGCCGCCGGTTGGCCACCGGATGGGCTTCGGCCGAGGAATTCGAGAACGTGGGGCCGAGCACGGCGAGCACCCCCTCGCCTTCGATCAGGCCGCGCATGGCCTTCGCGGATGCGGCGGGGTCGGCGGCGTCGTTGCGCTGGTCGAGGGTCAGCTCCGCTCCGTTCACTCCTCCGCCTTCGTTGATCCGGTCGACGGCCAGCTCGGCCGCTCTGAGCTGCTGTGGCCCGAAGGCGGCACCGTCGCCGGTGGTCGAGAAGATCGAGCCGAGCCTGATCGTCTCGCCTTCCCACTGCGCGTCGTCACCGGAGCAGCCCGCCAGCGGCACCGCGGCCGCAGCGATCGCGGCGAGCACGGTGCCCCAACGCCGGAGCCCGACCCTCAAGTCTGCTCCCGCCTGCCGCTCTCCCGGGGATCACCGTGGCCTGCCGCGGCCGACGGCGCGATGGCCCTGAGGCGGGACTCGTCGAGCCGGGCCAGCGCGGCTCCGCCGAGCAGGATCACCAGGCCGCCGACCAGCTCCATCCACAGGCCGGCCGAGCCCTTTCCGGTCGCGTCGATGTTGCCCACGCCCGGGGCGATGAAGAATCCCGTCTCGCCGACATCGGGAAGGTCGACGATCAGGAATACGAGCACGATGCCGAGGCCCATCGCGAGGACGACGGCGACCGCCGACCTGGAACCGGCGACCACGGCGAAGACGAGCGCGCCTGCGGCGACCACGGCGAAGAACGTGGTGATCAGGCCGTGGGTGTCGAACAGCGTGACGGTGGTGATCACCGCGTCGGTTTCGTCGACCAGGCTGTAGCCGGTCACGAACTGCGAAAGCAGGGCGATCAGGACTCCGAGCAGAACGGTCACGGCGCCGAGGCGCGCCGTGCCGGCCGTCGCCTTGCCGACCTCTTCTTCGACGCCTTCGGTCCGATCCGTCGCCGGGCGACTGTGCTGTCCTTCGGGAGAGTCCGGACGACGGTTCTCGCCCTCGTGTGGGGCAGGGCTCACGAAACCCCTCCGGCGCGCGCCGAGCTCGGCCTTTGCCCACTGGGCGCGCTCCGCTGCCGTTGGGATCCGGCTTCGCGCCCGGCCGTGGTCCGCTCGTTCGCGCCGGCTAGCAGGATCAGGCCGAGGCCGCCGACGGCCAGGACCAGGCCGGCGCCCAGCTGGATCCAGAACCCGGACAGGAGCACCGCGGCCACCTCCGAGTAGCTGATCTCGGCCTCGCCGACGTCGAATGCCCTCGGCAGGTCGATCAGCAGCGAAACCGCGACTGTCGCCACCCCGGCCAGGGCGACTGTCCCCGCGAATATCCGCCTGCCGGTCACGGCGAAACCGGCGATCCCGGCGAGCGCGGCGGCGGCGGCAAGCAGCAGGGCCACCGAGTGGGCCGCGGTCGGTGTGATCACGTCGGTCCGGGGGGCGCGTGCGATGTCGAGGATCTGGTCGTAGCCGGTCTGGCCGATCTCGGTGGCGCGGAAGTCGGTGAACTGCGAGACGACCAGGGCCGCGGCTGCGGCCGCCGCGACCGCGACCAGTGCCCGGCGCGGGGTGATGAAGCGGTCCAGCGTGAGCAGGAAGGAGCCGATGAGCGACATCCCGGTCCCGACGGCATGCACCAACCGCACGAGTCCCCTTCGCGCCGCCGCGAGCAGTGCGACCAGGCCGGCGGCGACGAAGCGCACCGCCGGGCCGAGACGGTCGAGCCCGCTCAGGAACAGGCCCCAGATGAAGCCGGCGGTCCGCCTGACTTCGTGCCATGTGGCCCGGACCCCGCGCGAGAGCGGGTTGCCGGAGGGCGCTTTCGAGCCGGCCGCGGCCGAGCCGGGGCGCCGGCCCGGCCTGCGGCCGCCACGCCGCTCCTGCCGTCGCTTCTCCCTGGCCTCCCTGCGCTGCCGCTCGGTCAGCCGGGGAGGGCTGGGGCTGCCGGCTTCGCCGGATGGGCCGGAACCGTCGCCGGAGTCGCGCCCGGATCCTGACCGGTCGCCGGAGTCGCGCCCGGATCTTGACCGGTCGCCGGAGTCGCGCCCGGACCTTGACCGGTCGCCGGAGTCGGGACCGGAGCGTGACCGGTCGCCCGAGTCGCGCCCGGTGGTGTCGGTTTCGGTCAGGTGTTCGACCCGGCGGCGTGCCGCGTCCTTCTCCGACGGGTCTGAAGGCGGGTCTTGCTTGGGTTTTTCTGAGTCCACGGTCTGGCCCCTCCCACGGAGCAACTCTGGGCCTGCCAGCCTAGACGAGAGGCCGGAGAAGCGGCCGTCCTCGTGTCCGTCGCGCCGCACCGCGAAGAGCCCGGAGAATCGGCTGTCGCTCTGGTATAGTCCGCATTCGCTCGGGCAGGCCTCGCAAGCTGCGGGCCTTTTTTTTGGCCTCCGGCCAAGCCGGGCGGCAACCTCAACCGAAACTTCGAGACGCAGAGAGAACTAATGGCGCGCGCATTCCCACTGGAAAAGACCCGGAACATCGGGATCATGGCTCACATCGACGCCGGCAAGACGACGACGACGGAGCGCATCCTCTACTACACCGGACGTACCCACAAGATCGGCGAGGTCCACGAGGGCGCCGCGACGATGGACTGGATGGAGCAGGAGCAGGAGCGTGGCATCACGATCACCTCCGCCGCCACCGCCTGCGAGTGGCTCGGCCACCGGATCAACATCATCGACACCCCGGGCCACGTTGACTTCACGGTCGAGGTCGAGCGATCGCTGCGCGTGCTCGACGGCGCCGTCGCGGTCTTCGATTCGGTCGCCGGCGTCGAGCCGCAGTCCGAGACGGTCTGGCGCCAGGCCGACAAGTACTCGGTGCCGCGCATCGCCTACATCAACAAGATGGACCGCACCGGAGCCGACTTCTACATGTCGGTCCGCACGATCAAGGAACGGCTCGGCGCCAACGCCGTGCCGATCCAGCTGCCGATCGGGGCCGAGGGCGACTTCGCCGGGATCATCGACCTGGTCACGATGAAGGCGACGATCTACAAGGACGACATGGGCCAGGAGTTCGAAGTCGTCGACATCCCCGACGACATGAAGGACCAGGCCGAGGAGTACCGCGCCGCGCTGGTCGAGGCCTGTGCCGACCAGGACGACGAGCTGATGGAGCTCTACCTGGAGGGCGAGGAGATTTCCGAGGAGCGCATCATGAAGGCGCTCAAGGCCGCGACGCTGGCGATCACCGTGACCCCGGTCCTGTGTGGCTCGTCGTTCAAGAACAAGGGCGTGCAGCCGCTGCTCGACACGATCGTGACCCTGCTGCCGTCGCCGGTCGAGGTACCGCCGGTCGAAGGGATGCTGCCGCTGAAGAAGGGCGAAGAGGAGCGCGAGCACGGCGAGCGCCCGGCCGACGACGACGGTCCGTTCGCAGCGCTGGCCTTCAAGGTGATGTCCGACCCCTACGTCGGCAAGCTGACCTACTTCCGCGTCTATTCCGGCAGCCTCGAGGCTGGCGGTCGCGTGCTGAACGTGACCACGGGCAAGACCGAGCGCATCGGCCGGCTGCTGATGATGCATGCCAACTCGCGCGAGGAGATCGAGCGCGTCTACTCGGGCGACATCTGCGCCGGAGTCGGTCTGAAACAGACCGGCACCGGAGACACGCTGTGCGCGCCGGACGCCCCGATCCAGCTCGAGAGCATGGACTTCCCCGACACCGTGATCGCCGTCGCGATCGAGCCGAAGACGAAGTCGGACCAGGAGAAGATGGGCGCCGCACTGGCCCGGCTCTCCGAAGAGGACCCGACCTTCCGCATCGAGTCCGACGAAGAGACCGGCCAGACCCTGATCCACGGCATGGGCGAGCTGCACCTCGAGGTGCTGGTCGACCGCATGATCCGCGAGTTCAACGTCGAGGCGAACGTCGGCAAGCCGCAGGTCGCCTACCGCGAGACGATCCGCAAGCGCGTCGACAAGGTCAACGCGAAGTTCGCCCGCCAGACCGGCGGCCGCGGCCAGTACGGCCACGCCGTGATCAACGTCGAGCCGGCACCCGGCGAAGGCTTCGTCTTCGACAACAGGATCAAGGGCGGCGTGATCCCGACCGAGTACATCCCGGCGGTCCAGCAGGGCATCAAGGAAGCGATGGAGAACGGCGTCAAGGCCGGCTACCCGATGGTCGATGTGAAGGTCGAGCTGGTAGACGGCTCCTACCACGACGTCGACTCTTCGGAGATGGCTTTCAAGATCGCCGGTTCGATGGCCCTCCAGGAAGGCGCGCGCAAGGCCAGCCCGGCCCTGCTCGAGCCGGTCATGTCGGTCGAGGTGATCACTCCCGAGGACTACCTCGGCGACGTGATCGGCGACCTCTCCCGGCGCCGCGGCAAGGTCCAGGGCCAGGAGCAGCGCGGAAACGCGCTCGCGGTCCACGCTTTCGTGCCGCTCAGCGAGATGTTCGGATACGCGACCGACCTCAGGTCTTCGACCCAGGGCCGCGCCGCGTACACGATGCAGTTCGACAGGTACGAAGAGGTGCCCTCGAACATCGCCGAGGAGATCTCGGCCCACCGGGCCGGCACCCCGGCGGGAGCCGAGGCATAGGCAGACAGCCCCGAGCCTGGCAAAGGGCTATATTTCTCAAGTTCGCCCGGAGGCGGGGCGGACCCGCTGCCGACTCATAAGCTTTAGCACCCCCGCCAGACGCAAAAACACTTCAAAAAGAAACAGAAACAAGAGAAGAAGAGAAAGGTTCAAGGAGAGCGATGTCCAAGGAGAAGTTCGAGCGCGACAAGCCGCATGTAAACGTCGGCACCATCGGTCACGTCGACCATGGAAAGACCACGTTGACGGCCGCGATCACCACCACGCTTTCCGACCAGGGCGAGACCGAGGCGAAGAGCTTCGCCGAGATCGACAACGCTCCTGAGGAGAAGGAGCGCGGGATCACGATCGCCACCTCTCACGTCGAATACGAGACCGAGGGCCGTCACTACGCCCACGTCGACTGCCCCGGCCACGCCGACTACGTCAAGAACATGATCACCGGCGCCGCCCAGATGGACGGCGCGATCCTCGTGGTCTCCGCCGCCGACGGCGTCATGCCGCAGACCCGCGAGCACATCCTGCTCGCCCGTCAGGTCAACGTGCCGCACGTCGTGGTCTTCCTCAACAAGGTCGACCAGGTCGACGACGAGGAGCTCATCGAGCTGGTCGAAGAAGAAGTGCGCGACCTGCTGAACGAGTACGAGTTCGACGGCGAGAACACGCCGATCATCCAGGGCTCGGCGCTGAAGGCCCTCGAGGGCGACGCCGACTACCAGGCCAAGATCGTCGAGCTCGGTGAGGCTCTGGACAGCTACATCCCGGAGCCCGAGCGCGAGCTCGACAAGCCGTTCCTGATGCCGGTCGAGGACATCTTCTCGATCACCGGCCGCGGCACCGTCGCCACCGGACGCATCGAGCAGGGCAAGGTCAACACCGGCGACGAGGTCGAGATCGTCGGCATCAACCCGACCACGACCACGACGGTCACCGGCGTCGAGATGTTCCGCAAGATCCTCGACGAGGGTCTTGCCGGTGACAACGTCGGCTGCCTGCTGCGCGGAACCAAGCGCGAGGAGATCGAGCGCGGCCAGGTTCTCTGCAAGCCCGGCTCGATCACGCCGCACACCAAGTTCAAGGCCGAGGTCTACGTGCTCAAGAAGGAAGAGGGCGGACGTCACACCCCGTTCTTCTCGGGCTACCGGCCTCAGTTCTACTTCCGCACCACCGATGTGACCGGTGTCGCCAACCTGCCCGAGGGCACGGAGATGGTGATGCCGGGTGACAACATCGAGATGGAGATCGAGCTGATCCAGCCGATCGCCATGGACCAGGGCCTGCGTTTCGCCATCCGCGAGGGTGGACGCACCGTCGGCTCGGGCGTCGTCTCGGAGATCATCGAGTAGCGACGGTTTGACCAGGGGCGGGCAACCAGAGGTTCCCGCCCCGACTGTCGCCCCGGGCGGCAGGCAGTACGAGTAACAGATACGACCTTCACCACCCCAATCAGCCGAACCACGCTGCGACCGGCAAAGCCGGAGCGGCACAGGCGGCGGGGGACCTTGACATCAGCGGGTGCCGGCTGGAGCCGGTTCACGCCCACAGAACGAGAAAGCAAGAAGAGACCAGAAGTGGCCGCAATCGCCGCACAGAAAATCAGGATCAGGCTCAAGGCCTACGACCACGACGCCATCGACCGCGCCGCGCGGGAGATCGTCGACACGGCCGAGCGCACCGGTGCTTCGGTATCCGGGCCCGTGCCGCTGCCGACCGAACGCAACATCTACTGCGTGATCCGTTCGCCCTTCAAGGACAAGGACTCTCGCGAGCACTTCGAGATCCGCACCCACAAGCGGCTCATAGACATCATGCAGCCGACTCCGAAGACCGTCGACTCGCTCCAGCGCCTGGATTCGCTCCCGGCCGGCGTGGACATCGAGATCCGCCTGTAGGAAGCCATGTCAGCGATCCTCGGCAAGAAAATCGGAATGACCCAGATCTTCAGGGAAGACGGCGAAGTCGTGCCCGTGACCGTGATCGAGGCCGGGCCCTGCCCGGTGACCGCCGTGCGCAGCCCCGAGCGGGACGGTTACTCGGCCATCCAGCTCGCCTTCGACGAGGTCAAGAAGGGCAAGCTCAGCAAAGCTGAAGAGGGCCACCTGGCGAAGGCCGACGCAGCGCCGATGCGCGTGCTGGTCGAGTTCCGTGACGCGACGATCGACGGCGGCGACGAAGACGACGGCGACGGGCCGAAGCTGGGCCAGCAGGTGACCGTGAAGAACTTCGAGGCCGGCCAGAAGGTCAAGGTCTCGGGGGTCTCGATCGGCAAGGGTTTCCAGGGAACCGTCAAGCGCCACAACTTCGGCCGCGGCCCCGTGTCCCACGGTTCTCACAACGTGCGCGCGCCGGGATCGATCGGCGCCAGCGCCTACCCGGCCCGCGTATTCAAGGGCATGCGCCTGCCCGGCCAGATGGGCAACAGGCGTGCGACCCAGCTCGGTCTGGAGATCGCCGACATCGACGCCGAGCGCAACCTGCTGCTGATCAAGGGATCCGTTCCCGGTTCCCGCAATTCGATCGTGGAGATCCGGACCGATGGCTAGCGCGAAGCCGGCAAAGGTGCCCGTGCTGGGCAAGACCACGAAGGCCGACCTGCCGGCCGATCTCTTCGGCGAGGACTTCCACCAGTCGCTGGTGCATGAGGCGGCCCGCGCCGACGCCAACTCGCGTCGCCGCGGCACTGCTTCGACGCTGACCCGCGGCGAGGTCTCGATGACCACGGCGAAGGCCTGGCGCCAGAAAGGCACGGGCCGCGCCCGCGTCGGTGCCCTGAGCGTGCCGAACCGCTACGGCGGCGGTGCCGCATTCGGTCCGAAGCCGCGCCATTACACGGTCAAGGTCAACCGCAAGGCACGCCGCAAGGCGTTGCGCTCGGCGCTCTCGGTCCATTCCGAACGTGGCAGTGTCGCCGTCGCCAAGGCCGCCGACTTCGAGACTCCTTCGACCAAGGCCGCCGCCGAGGCGCTGGAGAAGTGGGGCGCGAAGCGCCCGACGCTCGTGGTGATCCTCGGTGAGGAGACCGGCCTGCTGAAGAGCTTCCGCAACATCCCGCGGGTCGACGTCATGGAGGTCGGCGCGGTCGGCGTCGTCGACGTGATCGGCGCCGCATCGATCGTGGTCTCCGAAGCGGCGCTCGAGGTCCTGGCCCGCCGCGCCGGAGCGGCAGCCGCGAGCGAAGAGGGCGGTGAGTGATGGATCCGCGCAGCGTCATCGTAAGACCGGTCATCTCCGAGAAGACCTATGCCCTGATCGCAGCCGGCAAGTACACCTTCCGGGTGGACGACCGCGCGCACAAGTTCGAGATCAAGGACGCCGTGGAGAAGGCCTTCGGCGTCGAAGTGGTCAAGGTCCGCACCTCGAAGGTGCGGTCGAAGCCGAAGCGCCGTGGACTCCACTCGGGCCGCAGCCGATCCTGGAAGAAGGCGGTCGTCGAGCTCGCCCCCGGCGACAGCATCGAGCTGTTCGAAGGCGCGGCGGTAGAGGGCTAGAAAGAGACTTATGGCAATCAGAAAGACAAAACCGACCAGCCCGGGGCGCCGTTTCGCCACCTATCAGGTGCGCGAGCAGATCACCGCGACCGAGCCCGAGCGAAAGCTGACCGAAGGACTGACCAAGTCCGGCGGACGCAACGTCAACGGCCGCATCACCTCCCGCCACCGTGGCGGAGGGGCCAAGCGCCGCTACCGCAAGATCGACTTCAAGCGGAACAAGGACGGCATCCCGGCGAAGGTCGCGACGGTCGAATACGACCCCAACCGCAGCTCCTACATCGCCCTGCTCCACTACGCCGACGGCTTCAAGAGCTACATCCTCGCGCCGTCACAGATCAAGGTAGGTGACACGGTCCAGTCCGGCCCCGGCGCCGACATCCGCCCGGGCAACTGCCTGGCGCTCGGAGAGATGCCGGTCGGCACGATCGTCCACAACGTCGAGCTGAAGGCCGGCCAGGGCGGAAAGCTCGGCCGCTCCGCCGGGACCGCGATCCAGCTGGTCGCGAAGGAAGGCGAGATGGTCACGCTGCGCCTTCCGTCGTCGGAGATGCGGCTCGTGCGTGCGGAATGCCGCGCCACGGTCGGCGCGCTCTCGAACGCCGAGCACCAGAACGTGAAGATCGGCAAGGCCGGCCGCAACCGTCACAAGGGCAAGCGCCCGCAGTCGCGCGGCATCGCCATGAACCCGGTCGACCACCCGCATGGCGGCGGCGAGGCCCACAAGACCCCCGGTGGCCACCCGGTCACCCCGTGGGGCAAGCCGACCCTCGGTTACCGGACCCGCAAGAAGGGCAAGGCCTCGGACCGCTACATCGTGCGTGGCCGACGCCGCGGAAAGAAGAAGGGCAGGTAGACCATGGGCAGATCAACCAAGAAGGGTCCGTTCGTCGAGGAGAGGCTGATGAGCCGCATCAACGCGATGAACGAGTCCGGAAACAAGCAGATGGTCAAGACGTGGTCCCGCCGCTCCGTCGTCTTCCCCGAGATGGTCGGCCATACGATCGCCGTCCACGACGGCCGCAAGCACGTACCGGTCTTCATCAGCGAGTCGATGGTCGGGCACAAGCTCGGCGAGTTCGCGCCGACGCGCACCTTCCGCTCCCACACCGGAGGCAAGGACTGACCGTGGCCCGGACCGAGTCCCAAGAAGAGCCCGTACTCGTGCGCGCCAGCGCGAAGTACGTGCGCGTCGCCCCGCGAAAGGCCCGCCTGGTCGCCGACCAGGTCCGCGGCAAGCACATCGACGACGCGCGCTCGCTGCTGCAGTTCTCGCCTCGCACGGTCGCTGACGACATCGCCAAGGTGATCGAGTCCGCCGCCGCCAACGCCGAGGCGAACCACGACCTGATCGGCGACGAGATGATCGTCCAGGAGATCAGGATCGACGAAGGGCCGACCCTGAAGCGCTTCCGCCCGCGCGCGATGGGACGTGCCACCCCGATCCACAAGAGAACTTGCCACATCTCCGTGGCCCTGACCCCGGAAGACGAGGAATAGAAGAGCATGGGACAGAAGATCCATCCCGGAGGCTTCCGAGTCGGCTACATCCATGATTGGAAGTCGAACTGGTTCGCCGAAAAGAACTTCTCGGACCTGCTGATGCAGGACCTGGCGATCCGCGACCACATCGAGACGAAGCTGGCCCACGCGGGCCTGTCGGACATCACGATCCAGCGGCGCGGCGAAGTCGCGGTCGACATCCACACGGCGCGCCCCGGCATCGTCATCGGCAAGTCCGGCAGCGAGGTCGACGCCCTGCGCAAGGACCTCCACAAGATCACCGGCACGCCGGTCAAGGTCAACATCCGCGAGGTCAAGCGGCCCGAACTCGACGCGAAGCTGGTCGCCCAGTCGATCGCCGAGCAGCTCCAGAACCGGGTCGCCTTCCGCCGCGCGATGAAGCGCGCGCTGACCTCGGCCATGCGTTCCGGCGCCAAGGGCGTCAAGGTCCAGATTTCCGGCCGCCTCGGCGGCGCCGAGATGGCGCGTACCGAGGGCTACTCCGACGGTCGCGTCCCGCTGCACACGATGCGCGCCGACATCGACTACGGCTTCGTCGAGGCGAGGACCGGCACCGGGCGCATAGGCGTCAAGTGCTGGATCAACAAGGGCGAGATCATGCCCGAGGGCTTCGAGTCGGCCCAGCTGTCCGAGCCCACGCCGCCCCAGGACAGCAGGCGCCGCGGTGGAGACAACCGCGGTGGGGGAGGTCGTCGCTGATGCTGATGCCCAAGCGCGTAAAGCACCGCAAGGTCATGAGGGGTCGCCGCAGAGGCAACTCCAAGGGCGGGACCGCCGTCACGTTCGGCGAGTACGGCCTGAAGTCGCTCGAGCGCGGCTGGGTCACCAACCGGCAGATCGAGGCCGCGCGTGTCGCGATGACGAGGAAGATCAAGCGTGGCGGCAAGGTCTGGATCAACATCTTCCCGGACAAGCCGATCACCAAGAAGCCGGCCGAGACCCGCATGGGCTCGGGCAAGGGCAACCCGGAGTCGTGGGTCGCCGTTGTCAAGCCCGGACGCGTGATGTTCGAGCTCTCGGGCGTCGACGAGGAGCTCGCCCGTGAGGCGATGCGCGTCGCCGGCCACAAGCTGCCGCTGAAGACCAAGTTCGTCCAGCGCGAAGGAGCGGGCGAGTGAGGGCCAGCGAGATCCAGAACATGCACGACACCGAGCTCGTCGACAAGCTGAAGGAAGCGCGCGAAGAGGCGTTCAACCTGCGCCTGCGCCATGCGACCGGCGAACTCGAGAACACCGCCGGACTCAGGCAGGCCAAGCGTGACGTGGCCCGGCTGCTTACCGTCGCCCGCCAGCGCAACATCGACCTCGAGCGCGAACAGAGCTCCAACTAGTCAGGCAGAACCGATGTCAGAAGAAGAAAAAGAAGAGACAACAGAAGAAGAGACCCCCGCAGCCGAGGAGTCGGCGGTCGAAGAGACAGCTGCCGACGAGGCTCCGGCCGAAGAAGCTGCCGCCGACGAGGCGCCTGCCGAAGAGGCCGCTGCAGAGCCGGCTCCGGCCGCCGAGGCCGATCCGCTCGGCGACCTTCCCTGGAAGGAGCGCAAGCGCCTGCTCAAGTCCCGCGAGTCCGGAGCCCCGGGCCCCGAGAAGACCCCCGAGCAGCGCGAGCAGGAGCGCCAGAAGGCCCGCGCTGCGAAGGCCCGCGCCCGCCGCAAGCGCCGCGCCGAGGCCAGGGCCGACGCGAAGCCGGGCAGCGGCGAAGGCACTCCGCGCGCCGAGCGCACGCGTACCGGCAAGCCGAAGGAGCGCCAGGGACTGGTCACCTCGGACAAGGGCGACAAGACGATCACCGTCCAGATCGACAGTGCCCGCCGGCACCCGGTCTACGAGAAGATCGTGCGCCAGCGCCACAAGATCCACGTGCATGACGAGCGCAACGAGGCCGGCGAAGGCGACGTCGTCCGGGTGATCGAGACGCGCAAGCTTTCCAGGACCAAGCACTGGCGCCTGGTCGAGATCGTCGAAAAGGCCAGGTAGGCGATGATCCAGCAGGAATCGAGACTTCGCGTGGCCGACAACTCGGGTGCCCGCGAGCTGCTCTGCATCCGCGTCAAGGGCGGCTCGCACCGCAAGTACGGGTCGATCGGTGACGTGATCACCGCGACCGTCAAGGCGGCCAGCCCCCAGGGCAACGTCAGCAAGGGCGAAGTGGTCCAGGCCGTGATCGTGCGTACGCGCAAGGAGATCGGCCGTCCCGACGGGACCTACATCGCCTTCGACGAGAACGCCGCCGTGCTGATCGACGAGCAGAAGAACCCGCGCGGTACGCGCATCTTCGGACCGGTCGCCCGCGAGCTGCGCGACCGCGACTTCATGAAGATCATCTCGCTCGCCCCGGAGGTGCTCTGAGATGAGGATTCGCACCGACGACCACGTTCAGATCATCGCCGGCAAGGACAAGGGCAAGCAGGGCCGCGTGCTCAGGACCGACCCGAAGAAGCAGACCGTCTATGTTGAAGACCTCAACATGATCAAGCGCCACCAGCGTGCCCAGCCTTCCCCCAGCGGACAGGGACCGGGCAAGGACGGCGGGATCATCGAGATGGAGGGTCCGGTTCACGTCTCCAACGTGATGCTTGTGGACCCCAGCGACAACCGCCCGACCAGGATCGGCATGCGCACCACCGACGACGGCCGGCGCCAGCGCTTTTCGAAGCGGACCAACGAGGCAATCTAGGAATCACGATGGAAGCAGCTACGACAACTGAACAGGCAGTACCGCCGCCGCGGCTGCGGGACACCTACCGGGAAGAGGTCCTTCCGAAGCTGATCGAGAAGTTCGGCTATTCGAGCCCGATGCGCGCGCCGCGCCTCGAGAAGATCACGCTGAACATGGGGCTCGGCTCCCACATGGACACCAAGCGCCGGGAGAAGGCCGCCGGAGAGCTGGCCCTGATCGCCGGCCAGCACCCGAACCCGAGGATGGCCAAGAAGTCGGTCGCCTCGTTCAAGGTCCGTGAGGGCATGCCCGTCGGTGTGTCGGTGACGCTGCGCGGCGCCCGCATGTGGGAGTTCCTCGACCGTCTGATCTCGATCTCGATCCCGCGGATCCGCGACTTCCGTGGACTCAAGGCGACCTCGTTCGACGGCCGTGGCAACTACTCCATGGGTGTCAAGGAGCAGCTGATCTTCCCCGAGATCGATTACGACTCGGTTGACGAGACCCACGGCCTCGACATCACGATCACAACGTCCGCGCCGACTGACGCCGAGGCTTTCGAGCTGTTGCTCGGCCTGGGCATGCCTTTCGCGAAGGAAGGCCGCCCGGTCGCAGACGGTGACGAAGAAGCCACCGACCAAGAAGAGCAGGAGGGCTAGGCCCAGATGGCCAAGACATCCCAGAAGGTGCGGCAGCAGCGCCCCGCCAAGTACAAGACCCGCGAATACAACCGGTGCCGCCGTTGCGGCCGCCCGCGCGCTTATTACCGAAAGTTCGGCATCTGCCGGATCTGCCTGCGCGAGGCCGCTCACGAGGGCTACATCCCCGGAATGACGAAGTCGAGCTGGTAGAGCATGATCACCGACCCGATCTCCGACTACCTGACCCGCATCCGCAACGGCCTGAGCGCCGGTCTGGCGACCGTCGAGGTCCCCAGTTCCAGGCTCAAGCTGGAGATTTCGCGCATCCTGACCGAGCAGGGCTACATCGCCGGCTTCGAGAAACAGCCGGCCGACGTGGGCGAGAAGATCACCGTGCAGCTCAAGTACACGAAGGACCACCAGCCGGTGATCACGGGCATCGAGAGGGTCTCGCGACCCGGCCGTCGCCGTTACGTGAACCACGCCTCGGTCCCGAGGGTCCAGGGTGGCACGGGCACGGCGATCGTCACCACGTCCCACGGCGTGATGACCGGCCACGATGCGAAGAAGACCGGAGTCGGAGGGGAGGTCGTCGCCTACGTCTGGTGATCCGGACGTTGGACGACTGAAAACCATGAGCCGAATCGGAAAGAAGCCAATCGACCTCCCCGACGGGGTCGAAATCGAAATCAAGCCGGGACTGGTCAAGGTCAAGGGCCCGAAGGGTGAGCTCACCCAGGAGATCTCGCATGAGATGACCGTCAAGGCCGATGACGGCGTGGTCACCGTCGAGCGCCCGACCGACCGCGGCCCGCACCGGGCCCTGCACGGACTGACCCGCAGCCTCGTCGCCAACATGGTCGTCGGTGTGACCGAGGGCTACGAGAAGCGTCTGGACATCCAGGGAGTCGGCTACCGCGCCGCGGCCAAGGGCAAGGGACTCGAGCTGGCCGTCGGTTACTCGCACCCGGTCTCGATCGATGCCCCCGAGGGCATCGAGTTCGACGTGCCGCAGCCGACCGAGATCATCGTCCGCGGGATCGACAAGCAGAAGGTCGGCCAGATCGCGGCGAACATCCGCGAGAGCCGCCCGCCGGAGCCCTACAAGGGCAAGGGCATCCGCTACCGCGACGAACACGTCGCCAGGAAGGTCGGCAAGCGCGTATGACGACCACGACGAACCGGCAGAGGCGCCAGCGCCGCCGTCACCGCGTGCGCTCGAAGGTTTCGGGCACCGCGGAGCGGCCGCGGCTCTCGGTCTACCGCTCGAACAAAGGCATTTTCGCCCAGCTCATCGACGACGTCGATGGCAGGACCCTCGCCGCGGCAAACTGGACCGAGCCCGAGCTGCGGGAGCTCGGACGGACCGAGCAGGCGAAGAAGGCCGGCGAGCTGCTGGCAGAACGTGCAAAGAAGGCAGGAGTCGAGCGCTGCGTGTTCGACCGAAGCGGTTACCGCTACCACGGCAGGGTCAAGGCCCTGGCCGAGGGAGCGAGAGAGGGTGGGCTGGAGTTCTGATGGACTTCGCTACGGTGAACGGCTGATTATGAAGGGTATGGATACAGCTCACGTCGAAATGGTCAGCCCGAAGGGGCTGGACCTTCAGGAGCGCGTGATCGAGATCAACCGCGTGGCCAAGGTGGTCAAGGGCGGTCGTCGTTTCTCGTTCACCGCCCTGGTCGCTGTCGGCGACGAAGACTCGGTGGTCGGAATCGGCTACGGCAAGGCCCGCGAGGTTCCGCTCGCGATCCAGAAGGCGGTCGAGAACGCGCGCAAGAACCTGGTTCGCATCCCCAAGTACAACGATACGATCACCCACAAGATCATCGGCCGCTTCGGGGCCGGTCACGTCGTCCTGCGCCCGGCCAGCCCCGGCACCGGCGTGATCGCCGGCGGCGGCGTTCGTGCCGTGCTGGAACTCGGCGGGGTCAAGGACATCCTGACCAAGAGCATCGGCACCCAGAACCCGATCAACCTGGTCAAGGCGACGATGGACGGCATCGTGCGCCTGCGCCGCCCGGAGGAAGTCGCCGAACTGCGCGGCCTGAACGTCACCGAAGTGCTCGGCATCCACCGCGAGGAGGAAGCCACCGCCGAAAGCAGCGGCGAAGAAGATGCGGCCAGCACGGCCGCCGTCGAAGAGGCCGCCGACGCCGCCGCCGAAGCCGGTGAAGCGGCAGAAGCCGACGCCACCGCCGAAGACGGCGCCGCGGCTGAAGACGGGCCGGAAGACGAATCGACGCCGGCCGACATCAGCGCGCTCGAGGCCAAGGCCGCCGAAGACCTGGCCTCCCAGAGCGGAGCCGTGGCCGAGGACCCCTCGACCGTGGCACCGAGCGAGGTCGAAGCCGAGGTTGCGGCCGAGCAGCAGCTCGACGCCGGCACCGAACAGGCCGCCGAGGATGTCCAGGCCGCCGAGGAGGCCGCCGAGGCCGCCGAGAAGATCGAGGCCGCCGACGGGGAGAAGGCCTGATGCCGAAGCTCGCGATCACCCAGACCCGTTCCAACATCCACCGGAACCCTCACCAGATCGGCACCCTGAGGGCGCTCGGCCTGGGCAAGCGCGGCCGTACCGTCGAGCGCGAGGACACGCCCCAGCTGCAGGGCCAGCTCAAGGTGATCACCCACCTGGTCGAAGTCAAGGAGATCTGATGGCCAAGAAGCAGGAAAGCCGCGCCGACGAGATCGGCCTCCACAACCTCAGCCCCAAGCCCGGCTCGCGCCGCCCGCGCAAGCGGATCGGACGTGGCCAGGGTTCGGGTACCGGCAAGACGTCGGGCCGCGGACACGGCGGCCAGGGCCAGCGCTCGGGGAACACCCGTGACGCGGCCCGCGAAGGCGGCCAGAACCCGATCCATCGCCGGATGCGCAAGCTGCGCGGGCCGAACATGAAGAAGTCGATGCCTTTCGAGAACTTCCGGACCAGCACCCAGCCGGTCAACCTCGGCGACCTCGAGGATCGCTTCGACGCCGGGGCCGAAGTCACTCCCGAAAGCCTCAAGGCGGTCGGCCTCGCGACGCGTTCGCACCCGGTGAAGATCCTCGCCAAGGGCGATCTCAGCAAGGCGCTGACGGTGAAGGCCCACGGGTTCAGTGCCACCGCTAAAGAAAAGATTGAAGCCGCCGGCGGAAGCTGTGAGCTGATCGAAGCCTGATGCTGGCGACCGTCGCGAAGGCCTTCTCCGTTCCGGAGATCCGCAGGAAGCTCCTCTTCGTTGCTGGAATCCTCGCGCTCTACCGCCTCGGGGCCTACATCCCGGTCCCGGGCGTCAACATCGATGCGATCGAGAGCCTCGAGGATTCGCTCACCGGCTCCGACATCCTCGGCTTCCTGAACCTGTTCTCGGGTGGCAGCCTCTCCCGCCTGTCGCTGTTCGCGCTGGGCATCATGCCGTACATCACGGCCTCGATCATCCTCCAGCTGATGACCGTCGTGCTGCCGTCCCTGGAGCGCCTCCAGAAGGAAGGCGAGGTCGGCCAGCAGAAGATCACGCAGTACACGCGCTACCTGACCGTCGGTCTCGCCGCGATGCAGATCTTTCGCCTACGTCTTCCTCTTCAACTCGCTCGCTCCGGCCGGTGGCGAGAGCGTGATCAGCAGCCTCACCTTCCCGAACGTATTCCTGATCACGATCTGCCTGACCGCCGGCACCGTGCTGCTGATGTGGATGGGCGAGCTGATCACGCAGCGCGGCATCGGCAACGGCATCTCGCTGCTGATCTTCGCCTCGATCGTCGCCGGCGTGCTGCCCGGCATCCAGTCGTGGTGGACCAACCCGGACCAGGTCTTCGTAGTGCTGCTGCCGTTCATCATCCTCGGCGTGGTGGTCGCGATCGTCTTCGTCCAGGAAGGCCAGCGGCGCATACCCGTCCAGTACGCGAAACGCGTGGTCGGGCGCAAGATGACCTCGGGCGGCTCCACCTACCTTCCGCTCAGGGTCAACATGGCCGGAGTGATCCCGGTCATCTTCGCCGCCTCGATCATGGCCCTGCCGCCGACCATCGGCCAGCTGATCAATACGCCGGCCGCACTCGACTTCGCCGCATTCCTCGCTCCCGACCAGTGGGCCTACGTGGTCGGCGAGGTCTTCTTCATCATCATCTTCACCTACTTCTATACGGCCGTGACCTTCAACCCGGTCGACCAGGCCGACAACCTGAAGAAGTACGGCGGCTTCATCCCCGGCGTCAGGCCGGGGCGCCCGACCGCCGAGTACCTCGACCGCGTGCTCTCGCGGCTGACCTTTCCCGGCGCCCTGTACCTCGGCGCCGTGGCCGCGTTCCCGACGATCCTCTTCAACCAGGTCGGCGGCGGCTTCTTCTTCGGCGGAACCTCGATCCTGATCGTGGTCGGTGTGGCGCTCGATACCGTCAAGCAGCTCGAGGCACAGCTGATGATGCGCAACTACGAGGGCTTCCTCCGCTAGGCGGGGAGCTTCGATGCCCAACCGCAACCTCAACCTGATCCTGCTCGGCCCTCCCGGCAGCGGCAAGGGCACGCAGGGCGAGCGGCTCCAGGAGGACCTCGAGCTTCCCTACTACGCGACCGGCGACATCCTGCGGGCCGCCGTGCGTGACGAGACCGAAATCGGCAAGGCGGCGAAGGAGTACATGGACCGCGGAGACCTCGTGCCGGACGAGGTGATCATCGGCGTGATCGCCGAACGGCTCGAGAGCGGCGAGGCCGACCACGGCTTCATCCTCGACGGCTTCCCGCGCACCGTCCCCCAGGCCGAGGCCCTCGACCGGAAGCTCGGCGAGCTCGGCCGGCAGCTGGCCGCGGTGATCCTGATCAACGTCTCCGACGAGGAGATCGTCCGCCGGCTCTCGGGACGCCGCGTCTGCAGCGATGGCGGGCACGTCTACCACGTCGACTTCAACCCGCCGAAGCAGGATGGCGTCTGCGACATCGACGGCTCGGAGCTGATCGTGCGCGACGACGACAAGACCGAGGTGGTCCGTCACCGCCTTGACCAGTACCACGAGAAGACTGCGCCGCTGGTCGAGTACTACCGCAGGCAGGCGCTGCTGAACGAGGTCGACGGCAGCCAGGACCCGGACCGGGTCGGTGAGACGGTCCGTTCGCTGATTTCCACGCTGAGCCTGGAAGAAGGCTCGTGAGCCCCACGGCTCCGGCGTTCGCTCGATGATCAAGCGCAAGACCGCGGCGCAGATAGAGAAGATGGCCGCGGCAGGCGCGGTCCACGCCCGATGCATGCAGATGCTGACGCGCATGATCCGCCCCGGCGCGACGACCGCCGAGCTCGATCGCGCGGCCGAGAAGTTCATCCGCTCCCAGGGCGGCATTCCGACCTTCAAGGGCTTCCGCGGCTTCCCGGGGTCGATCTGCACGTCGCCGAACTCGATGGTGGTCCACGGCATCCCCGGCCCGTACGAACTGAAGAAGGGCGACATCATCTCGATCGACATCGGCGTCACCCTCGACGGCTGGGTGGCTGACGGGGCCAGCACGATCCCGGTCGCCGAGGTGGACGAGACCACCGCGAGGCTGCTGAAGGTCACTAAAGAGTCGCTCGACCTCGCGGTCGCGCAGATGGTCCCGGGAAACCGCGTCGGGGACATATCCAGCGCTGTCCAGAGCCACGTCGAGGCCGCGGGCTTCTCGATCATCCGCTCGCTGGTCGGGCACGGGATCGGCCAGGACATGCACGAAGAGCCACAGATCCCCAACTACGGCACGCCCGGACGCGGCCCCGAGATCGAAGCCGGCATGGTCTTCGCGATCGAGCCGATGGTCAACGTCGGCGGCCCCGGGGTATTCATGGACGACGACGGCTGGTCGGTCTATTCCGAAGACGGATCGATGGCCGCCCATTTCGAATACACCGTCGCTGCTACGGAAAACGGACCGAGGATACTCAACCCCTGGGACGAGACGTGAGCCATCTTGCTATTGTTCGCGATCGGCCTGATGGGCCTGTTTTCACGCCCGCTGCCCGTTTAATGGGGCTGCCGGGAGATCTCTCCCCAAAGGAATCAAAGGACGATGAAGGTCCGAGCCTCGGTAAAACCGATGTGTGAGAAGTGCAAGATCATCCGCCGGCGCGGCCGGGTGATGGTGATCTGCGAAAACCCGCGACACAAGCAGAGGCAGGGCTAGTACATGGCGCGTATCGCCGGGGTCAACATCCCCCTGAACAAGAGGACCGAGATCGGCCTGACCTACGTCTTCGGCATCGGCCAGTCGACCGCGCAGGAGCTGTGTGACCAGGTCGGTGTCGACCGCAATACGCAGGTCAAGGACCTGACCGAAGAGGAAGTGATCAAGCTTCGCGACGCGATCGAGAACCTCGACGTCGAGGGTGACCTCCGCCGCGAGCGCTCGCAGAACGTCAAGCGCCTGATGGAGATCGGCTCCTATCGCGGCCTGCGTCACCGGCGCGGGCTCCCGGTCCGCGGACAGCGAACCAAGACGAACGCCCGCGGCCGCAAGGGCCCGCGGCGGATGAGCGTCACCGGCAAGAAGAAGCCGCCGAGCGGCAAGTAAGGAATCCAGATGGCAGCCAAGAAACCCGCCAAGACCCGCACCCGGCGCAAGGTTCGCAAGAACATCGCCGTGGGCCAGGCCCACATAAAGACCTCGTTCAACAACACCATCGTCACGCTGACCGACCTCGAAGGCAACGTGATCGCGTGGGAGTCGGCCGGCAGCGCCGGATTCAAAGGCTCGCGCAAGTCGACCCCGTTCGCGGCGCAGGTCACCGCCGACGCCGCCGCCAAGAAGGGCATGGAGCACGGCCTGCAGAAGGTCGAGGTCTTCGCAAAGGGCGCCGGATCCGGCAAGGACACCGCCGTGCGCTCGCTCCAGGCAGCCGGCCTCGACGTGACAAGCGTCAAGGATGTGACACCGCAGGCTCACAACGGCTGCCGTCCCCGCAAGCGCCGCCGCGTCTGAGCCCGGCCGCGCCAACACAAGCTTTTCGACCGCCCCCCCGACAGACCAAGGACCACATGAGCACAGATTTCCAGGTACCGAGCATCAGTTCCGAGCAGGTAGACGAGAACAAGGGATCGTTCACGATCGAGCCCCTCGACAAGGGCTTCGGCTACACCTTCGGCTCGAGCCTGCGACGCGTGCTGCTTTCGTCGCTGAGCGGTGCCGCGATCACCAGCGTGAGGATCGAAGGCGTTTCGCATGAGTTCTCTTCCATCGCCGGAGTCAAGGAAGACGTAACCGACATCATCCTCAACCTCAAGGACCTCGTGGTCCGCATGCACACCGATGCCGATGCGGTCGAGGCTCCGGTCGTCGCGACCGGTCCCGGCGACGTGACCGCCGCCGACATCGACCTGCCGGCCGGCGTCGAGATCCTCAACCCCGACGCCCCGATCGCCACGCTCGAGAAGAAGACGCGCCTCGAGATGTACGTGACCATCGGCCGCGGCCGCGGCTACCGGCCTGCCGAGGAGAACAAGGACGAGGACCAGCCGATCGGCGTCATCCCGATCGATTCGATCTTCTCGCCGATCCGTCGCGCCTCCTACGTCGTCGACGCGGCCCGTGTAGGCCAGCGCACTGACTTCGACAAGCTGACGCTCGAGCTCGAGACCGACGGTTCGATCGAGCCCAGCACCGCCCTGCGCGAGGCCTCCGAGATCCTGATCAAGAGCCTGGCGATCTTCAGCGATCCCGACCGGGTCGAAGAGCTGACGGCCCGTGAACCGGCCGAGCCGGAGGCCATCGCCGACGCACCGGCTGCCACGGGCGGTGACAACGACATCCTGATCGACGAGCTCGAGCTCAGCGTGCGTTCGTTCAACTGCCTCAAGCGCGCCGGCATCGAGACGATCGGCGAGCTGCTGACGAAGTCCGAGTCCGAGCTGGCAGCGATCCCGAACTTCGGCCAGAAGTCGATCGACGAAGTCATCGAGAACCTGGCAGGACGCGGCTACGAGCTCCGCCAGGACTGAGTCCCGGTACTCATACGAGGAGAGACAGGATGCGCCACGGAAAGAAAAGGAACAAGCTCGGTCGTGATTCGGCACACCGCAGGGCGCTGATGTGCAACCTGTCAAAGCAGCTGATCGAGCACGAGCGCATCGAAACCAGCCAGGCGAAGGCGAAAGCGGCCAAGCCGGAGATCGAGAAGCTGATCACGCTGGCCAAGCGCGGCGACCTCCACGCCCGTCGCCAGGCGCTGTCGGCCCTGCGCCAGGACAAGTTCGCAGTGCACAAGCTGTTCGACGAGATAGCGCCGCGCTACGCCGAGCGCCCCGGTGGCTACACCCGGATCGTCAAGCTCGGCCCGCGCAAGTCCGATTCGACCGAAATGGTCCTGCTCGAACTGGTCTGACCGGGCGTCGCCCGGCCCGGGCGACGGCACAGCGAGGCGACGGGGCCCGGCGGCACAGCGAGGTGGCAGGGCCCGGCGGCACAGCGAGGTGGTAGGGCCCGGCGGCAGGCACTGGAGTCGAAAGTGGGTCACCTGGGCCCGCTCGCGCAGCCACTGGCCGGTATGGCCGACGGCTTCTCCAGAACGGCGCCCTGTGTGCCCGGTCTTGCGGCAACCTTCGCGACGGACAGGGCCCGAGTTGGCACCGCAGGAGCAGCAACACCGGATTCGAGTGGCGCAGATGTATGGCGACGCGGGTGTCCGGGGGTACTGCCTGCTGCCTGATCCGAAGCCTGGCTGAATGAGAATCTCAAGGGGAGAGAACCGGACTCCCGTGTCGGCTGCTCTGTTCTGGACGGCGGCACTTTCGTTCGCGGTGATCGGGGCGCAGGCGTGGGGCAGGCGCAGCCGCTCCTTCCTCGATCTGATCAGGCCCAGGTGCCCGGCCTGAGGCTTTCAGGCCGGGCAGCCACTCCGGCTTCCCGACCGGCACACCTATCCTTGTCGCGTGATCTGGCGCCTCGACATCGAGTACGACGGCACGCCGTTCAAGGGCTGGGCCCGACAGGAGAATGGCCCGTCGGTGCAGGCCGAGGTCGAGCGGGCGCTGGCGGTCGCGCTGAGGACCGAAGGCGTGTCGCTCACGGTCGCCGGACGGACCGACGCCGGGGTCCACGCGCTCGGCCAGGTTGCCAGCTTCGAGTTCGAGGGCAAGATGCCGGAGGCGATCGTCAGGAGCCTCAACGGCCTGACTCCGCCGGAGATCGCGATCCGCGACGTCACCGCCGCGCCGCCCGGTTTCGACGCGCGACGATCGGCCGTCTCGCGGACCTACTGCTACCGAGTGCTGCTGCGTCGGCCGGACAGCCCGTTTTCGCGGGGTCGCGCCTGGTGGGTCTCCCGGCACATCGAAAGGAGCCTGCTCGACGAATGTGCTGCGGCGATCGTGGGCGAGCACGACTTCACCGCGTTTACGCCGACCGAGACCTACCACACGCGATTCGAACGGGTCATCCATTCGGCGACCTGGACTCCCGAGACGAGCTTCGTCCCGCCCGTCGGGGCAGTCCCCGCCGCGGCGGTGGACCAGGGTTTTCTGCAGTTCTGGGTCACCGGCGACTCGTTCATGCGCAGCATGGTCAGGATCCTGGTAGGCACGATGGTCGAGGTCGCCGACGGAAGCCGCACGATCGACGACTTCCGGCGCCTGCTCGAAGGCCGCGAGAGGCCCGCGGCCGGCGTGACGGCGCCGCCACAGGGGCTGTACCTGGTCTGCGTGCGCTACTGAAGCCCGGCTCGAGCCGCGCCGGACCGTCGCCGACCTTCTCACCTATCCTTGTCGGTGTGCGCATCCTGCTGACCAACGACGATGGAATCGGCGCCCAGGGACTGCAGGAGCTGCGGCGGGAGCTCCGGCAGATCGAGGGCGTCCGGCTCGACGTGATCGCGCCCGACTCGAACCGCAGCGCCTCGGCCCGCAGCATCACGGTGCGCTCTCCGCTCTCGGTCCAGGAGATCGAGTTCGAGGACGGTGACCTCGGCCACGCCACCGACGGCACCCCGGTCGACTGCGTGCGCTTCGCCGACGTGGGCCTGGTCGGCCACAGGCCCGACCTGATCGTCTCCGGCATAAACCACGGCGTGAACCTGGGTGACGACGTGACCTACTCGGGCACGGTCGCGGCGGCGATGGAAGGGGTGATACTCGGAATCCCGGCGATCGCGGTGTCACAGCAGTCGACCGGCGGTGAGATGGGATACACGCCGCAGCGCCACTACGACTTCGAGGTCGCCGCCAGGTTCACTGCGGCGACCGTCAGGGAACTGCTCGATCACCCGATGCCCGAAGGAACCCTGCTCAACATCAACGTTCCCGGGGCCGATCCCGAGGGCGTGGACGTGACCAGGCTCGGGCGTCGCCTGTACAAAGACGAACTTCGCGAGGTCGAGACCGACGAGGATGACGGTCGCAGGAGATACCGGATCTACGGCTACGAACCCGGTCTCGACGACGAGCCGGGAACCGACATCGGGGCCATCGCCCGCCGTCGCATCGCCGTCACGCCACTCCACCTGGACCTGACCCACCACGTCGGAATCGACGGGCTCAGGCAGCGCGATTTCGAGCGGGTCCTCGGGCTCGCCACCGGCTGAGGCAGGCGTGGGGGAGTCGGTCGAACAGAAGATCTCCCGGCTCCGGGACGAACTGAACCGCCACATCTACCTCTACCACTCGAAGGACGACCCGGAGATCTCCGACGAGGAGTACGACGCGCTCTTCGCCGAACTCCAGGCCCTCGAGGCGGAGCATCCCGAGCTGATCAGCGGCGATTCCCCGACGCAGAGGGTGGGCGCGCCTCCCAGCGAAGCCTTCGCTCCCGTAGAGCACGCCGTGCCGATGCTCTCGCTGGCGAATGCCCGGACCGCTGACGAGCTGCTCGCATGGGAGAAGCGCATCCGCACCCGGCTGGAGAAGGCCGACGTCGACGCCGGCGAGATCACCTGGGTGACCGAGCCGAAGATCGACGGCCTCGCGATCTCGCTGACCTATGAACAGGGGCGCTTCGTGCGCGGGGCCACGAGGGGAGACGGAAGGGTCGGGGAAGACGTCACCCGCAACATCGCGACGATCGAGGCGCTGCCGAAGCAGATCGACGGGGCTCCGCCGCTGATCGAGGTGCGTGGCGAGGTCTACCTGCCGGTCCCGGCATTCGCCGAGCTGAACCGCCGCCGGACGGAGCAGGGACTGCCGGCCTTCGCGAACCCGCGCAACTCGGCAGCGGGCTCGATCCGCCAGAACGACCCCGCGGCAGCCGCCGAGCGGCCGCTCGCGATCTGGTCGTACGGGATCGGGGTGACCGATGGATTCGAGTTCGAGACCCACTCGGAGGAGGTCGCGTGGCTTTCCGAACACGGCTTTCCGACCAATCCGGACACCGCGACGCACCAGAGCATCGACGAGGTCCTCGAGCGCTGTCAGTGGTGGCTGGACCGCCGGGAGGACCTCGACTTCGAGATCGACGGCGTCGTGGTCAAGGTCGACCGGCTCAGCCTCTGGAGCGAACTCGGCGTCGCCGGCAGGGAGCCGCGCTGGTCGATCGCGTGGAAGTTCCCGCCGACCACGGCGACGACGCTGCTCAAGGAGATCGACTGGAACGTCGGCCGGACCGGGCACCTTGTGCCTTGGGCGATGCTGGAGCCGGTCAGGGTCGGCGGCGTCACCGTCTCGACGGCGACGCTCCACAATGAGGAGGACCTCGAGCGCAAGGACGTGCGTGCCGGCGACGAGGTCGTCGTCCTCCGCGCCGGCGACGTCATCCCCCAGGTCGTCTCGGCGCTTCCCCAGAAGCGGCCTAAGGACGCCGTCAGGCCGAAACCGCCCGAGCGCTGTCCGGCATGCGGAACGGAGATCATCAAGCCCGAGGACTCGGTCTTCTCGGTCTGCCCGAACCGGACCGGCTGCCCCGGCCAGATCTTCCAGCACATCAAGCACTTCGTATCCCGCGGTGCGATGGACATCGAGGGCCTGGGGGAGAAGCAGGTCATGCGGTTCCTCGACGAGGGCCTGATCTCCGACGTCGCCGACATCTACTCGCTGACCGGCGAACAGCTCGAGGCCCTGGAGCGGATGGGCGCGACCTCGTCGGCCAACCTGATCGCCGAGATCGACCGTTCGCGCAGTGTGCCGTTCCCCCGTGTGCTGTTCGCGATCGGGCTTCCCGGCGTCGGCGCAGTGACCGCCGAGGCCCTGGCCGACGAGTTCGGCGACATCGAGTCGCTGCGCAAAGCCGACCCGGAGAGGATCGAGCAGACGGAGGGAGTCGGGCCGATCATGGCGCACCAGATAAGCGAGTCACTGGCGGAGGAGCGGACCTGGCACATCATCGAACGGCTGCGTGAGCAGGGCCTGAACATGGCACTGTCCGACGAGGAGCGCCGGCCGTCCGACGGACCGCTGACCGGCAAGACGGTCGTGCTGACCGGCACCCTGCCGGACCTCACGCGTGAGCAGGCGGGCGAGCTCGTGAAGCGCGCCGGGGGCAAAGTGACCGGCTCGGTGTCGAGCAGGACCGATTACGTGGTGGCCGGCGACAGTGCCGGTTCGAAGCTCGAGAAAGCCGAGAAGCTCGGCGTGACGGTGCTCGACCGGGAAGGCTTCGAGCGCCTGCTGGGCGATGGTGCGGAGGGTCCCCGGGGCTGACCCGGCCGCGCTCAGAGACCGGCGACGATCGAGGCGATCCGGTCCTGTGCCGCCCGGGCCGTCGTCGTATTGAAGACGTTGTTCATCAGGATCGAGAACGCGTACTTGCGACCCGAGCGGTTGAAGCAGTACCCGGACAGCGCGCTTACCCCGGTCAGCGTGCCGGTCTTCGCCCGGCAGCGGCCCTCGGCGGCCGACCCGCGCATCCGGTCCGCGAGCGTGCCGCTGCGGCCGGCGACCGCAAGCGAGTCGATGAACTCGCGGTCGTAGTTGGTCCCGCGGACCCGGTTGAGCAGCTTCACGACGTCGCCGGCGCTGGAGCGGTTGCCGAAGGTCAGCCCCGAGCCGTCCAGCGGCCGGACTACCGCGTCGAAGCGAGACTTCGAGTAGCTCCTGACGACCCTGGCCCCGGCCGCGGTGCTGCCGGCCTTGCCTTCCTCGGCTCCGATGTGCTTGATCAGCATCTCGGCGAAGAAGTTGTTCGAATTCACGTTCGTAACCCTGGACATCCAGGCCATGTCGGGGGAGGGCAGCCTCGCGGCCAGGCGCCGGACCCCGTTCGGCGCCTTCTTCAGCCCGACGCCGTCGCGGACCTTGACGCCGCTGCGACCGAGGCTGCGGACCAGCGACTTGGCTGCCAGCTTCGCCGGATCGGAACTGAACCGGTTCAGGCTCGCGTTGGTGAAGCCGGCGTTGATCGAAAGACCGGAGAGCGGGCCGATGTACGGGCTCGTCGCGAAGCCGGAGTCGGCCACGCCACGGCGCCGGTCGAAGACCGTGTCGTCTGCGTAGACGCGGCCGGTGACCCGTCTGATGCCCCGTTCGCGGATGCCGGCTGCGAGTCGGTCGATGCTGGATCCCGCGCCGGCCAGGTAGACCTCGAGGAATGCCGGCGTACCGAGGCTCGGATCGCCCGCGCCTCGCAGGTAGAGATCCCCTTCGAGGACGCCGTTGCGCACGTTGCCCACCGAGAACACCTTGGTGATCATCCTGTGACCTTTGCCGAGCTTGCCCAGGGCGGTCACGGTCGTGAAGAGCTTCGTATTAGAAGCGAGCGAGCGCTTCGCGTTCGGGTTCAATGAGCAGACACGCTTGCCATTGCCGAGGTTCTTGACCATGAGCGATGCGCGGCCGTTGCCGATTCTGGCCGTCTTTCGAAGTGCCGGACAGACCGGATTGGCGCTGGCTACCGCGGTCGGGCCCAGCACCGGGGTCGCGGCGGGACGGTCGGGATTCGGCAGCGGCAGCGGCGGCGTCGCCGCGGCTGAAACCGACAGCGAGAGCAGCGCGGCGAGCGTCGCGGATGTGAGCAGGGTCTTGCGCATCAGAGTGATAAACAGGGAGTCGTGCCAGAGTAGCGGCAGTTCAACCGGTTGAAGGCACGTCGGCCCGGTTGGTGCAATAATCCCTCGCCGATGGGGAAGGTCGTAAATATCGACGCATCCTCGAAGAGACGCAAGGCCGGAGGCCGGGAACGTCCTTCGAAGACTGCCCTGGTCCTCGGCGGCGGCGGCTTCACGGGCGGCGTCTACGAGATCGGCGCATTGCGCGCCCTCGACCTGCTCGCCGTCAACTCGACCGTCAACGACTTCGACATGTACGTCGGCACCAGTGCCGGCTCGTTCATCGGCAGCATGTTGGCGGCCGGCGTCACGCCGGACGAGATGATCCGGGTCCTCACCGACGAGGAGGACACCCCGATCGACCGGCTGAGCCAGGACGTGATGCTGAGGCCCAATGCCTCCGAATACGTCAAGAAGGCCGTGACGCTGCCGTTTCACATCGCCTCGATGACCAAGAGCCTGGTTCCGCAGTTCCGGGACATCTCGGCGATCGACATCGGCTACGGGCTGGCCGAGCACCTGCCGAAAGGCCTCTATTCCAACGCCGGCATCGGCGGCTACGTGCGCGAGGCCCTCGCCAAGCAGGGGATCAACGACTCGTTCGAGGCACTCGAGCGCGACCTGTTCCTCACCGCCACCGACCTCGACAGCGGCGAGCGCATCGTGCTCGGCGATCCGGACAACGGCTGGTCGGGCGTCCCCGTCTCGAAGGCGGTCGAGTGCTCGACCGCGCTGCCGATGGTCTACGAGCCGGTCGAGGTCAACGGCCGGACCCTGATCGACGGCGGCATCTACTCGACCACGAACGTCGACGTCGCGGTTGACCGCGGCGCGAAGTTCATCGTCGTGATCAACCCGATAGTGCCGTACCTGAACGACCGCGACAGCGACCTGCCCACCGTCTCCGGCCAGGAGGTGCGCCGCATCGCCGACATGGGGGTGCCGGCGATCGCGAACCAGACCTTCCGGCTGCTGCTCCACCAGCGCCTCCACGGCGTGGTCGACTTCTGGAACGAGAAGTACCCCGGCGTCGACATCGTGCTCTTCGAGCCCGAGCTCGACGACGAGCTCATGTTCGGGACCTCGATCATGAACTACTCGCGCCGGATCGAGATCGCCAGCCACGGCTTCGAGACCGTCACGGCCCGTCTCGCCGACGACTACGCGGACCTGAAGGAGGCCGCCGAGCGGCACGGGATCGAGATATCGGCCACCCGGCTGAAGCGGGTGATCCGCCGGGTCAGGGAGCAGGAGACGAGCGAGAGCTCGGTCTGGCGCCGGATCTTCGACCAGACCACCGGCTCGCTGCTCCGCCAGACCGGCTCCTCCTGAGCGCAGCCGCGCGGTCCTCCGCGCTGCGGCGGCACGGGCAGCGCCCGCGCCGCCCGTGAATCAGCCGGCGTAGAGGTCCTCGATCTCCTTCTCGTACTTGGACGAGATCACCGGCCGCTTCAGCTTCAGCGTCGGGGTGAGCTCGCCACCTTCCTGGCTGAGGTCGGCCGGGAGGATGTGGAAGCGCTTTATCTGCTCGACGCTGGCGAAGTGGCTGTTGACCTCTTCTATGTGCTTCTCGAGTTCCTCGCGGACCACCGGGCTGTCGGTCATCGCCGATGATTCGTCGAGCGTGCCCTGCTCGGCGGCGAAGCGGCTGAGCGCCTCCTCGTCGAGCGTGATCAGCGCGACGAGGTAGGGCTTGCGGTCGCCGACGACCACGCACTGGGAGACCAGCGGGTGGCGCTTGACGAGTGCCTCGATGTTGATCGGCGTGATGTTCTTGCCGCCGGCCGTGATGATGATCTCCTTCTTGCGACCGGTGATGCTGACGTAGCCGTCGTCATCGATCGTGGCCAGGTCGCCGGTATGCAGCCAGCCGTCGATGATCGTCTCGTCGGTCGCCTCCTGGTTCTTGTAGTAGCCCTGGAAGACGTTCGGACCGCGGACCAGCAGCTCACCGTCGTCGGCGATCCTGACCTCGACCCCGGGCAGGGCCCGGCCGACCGTACCGACCTTCGAAGCGCCCGGCAGGTTGGCCGTACCGCCGGTGGAGGTCTCGGTCATTCCCCAGGCCTCGAGGACCGGAACCCCGGCCGCGTGGAAGAACCTGATGATCTCGGGATCGATCGGCGCGGCCCCGGTGAGGGCGAGCTTGAGGTTGCCGCCGAAGATGTCGCGGATCTTGCTCAGGACGAGCTTGTCGGCGAGCGCGTGCTGCCGGGCCAGCAGCATTCCCGGCTCTTTGCCCTGCTGTTCGAGTGCGTTGACTTTCTTGCCGACCTTGATCGCCCAGTTGAAGATCGCCGCCTTCAGTCCACCGTCGCCGGCCGACGTGGCGATAGCAGTGTCGTGGACCTTCTCGAAGATGCGCGGCACCGACGGGAAGTTCTCGGGCTTGATCTCGGAGAGGCTCGGGACGATGCGAAGCTGGTCCCGCTCCCAGTAGGCGAGCCTTCCGCCTACGTCGAGCGTGCCGTACTGGATCAGCAGGGCGAAGACGTGGGCGAGGGGAAGGAAGAGGAAAGTAGTCTCGCCCGGCCCGAGGATGTTGACCTTCTCGGCCATGTCGAGCATGGCGCGGTAGTTGCCGTGCGAGATCACGCAGCCCTTCGGCGGGCCGGTCGTGCCCGACGTGTAGATGATTTTGCAGATGTCGTCGGGCGTGACGCTCTCGTAGCTTCTGCGGAAAGCGCCTTCGTCGCCGTCGCTGCCGCGCTCAATCAGCTCGTCCATCGAGACCGCGTCCTCGGCCTCGCCGACCATCAGGATCACCTTCTCCAGGCCCGGCAGCTCGTCCCTGACCTGGCGGATCTTCTCGAGCTGGGCTTCGTCTTCGACGATCACGAATCGGGCGCCCGAGTGGTCGATCACGTACTGGCACTCGACCGGCGAGTTGGTCTGGTAGATCGGCGCGACGACTCCGCCCGCCGACATCACCGCGAAGTCGAACAGGGTCCACTCGATCCTGGTGTTGCCGAGGATCGAAACCCGGTCGCCCGGCTCGAGCCCGAGGTCGATCAGGCCGAGGGTCAGGGCCCTGACCCTCGAGAGCACTTCGTCGTAGCTGACGTTCTCCCAGGTGTCCTTCTCGTTCTTGAAGAGGAAGGCGCCGTCGCCCCCGTAGGTCTCGGCGGCCCTGGGAAGCAGGTCGGCGAGCGTGGTTGACTTTTCTTCAGCAGATTCGGGCAAGATCAGGTTCCTCTCTCGGGCGGCGGGATCACTTTGATATCAGATCGGGTTCGGGACGTTTATGAACGTGTGCGCGACGTCGAACCGCTCGGCGACGGCTTCCCCCAGTTCCCTGATGCCGCAGACCTCGGTCGCGTAGTGCCCTGCCGCGATGAAGTTGATCCGCCCTTCGCGGGCATCGGCCATCACGTGTTCGGACGGCTCGCCGGTCAGGAAGGCGTCGAGTCCCATCGCGACGGCCGCATGGATCTCCGAAGAGGCCGAGCCGGAGACGACCCCGATCGAGCGGACCTGCTCCGGGCCTTCGGCGAAGACCAGCGGTTCCTGCCCGAGCTCGGACTCGACGGCGGAGAACAGTTCGGAGGCCGGGACCGGATCCTGACGGCGGCCGACCGCGCCGATCCCCCTGCCCTTGACCACGCCGATCGCACCGGCCTCGGGTTCGAAGCCGAGCCTGCGGCAGAGCAGCACGTTGTTGCCGATCTGCGCGTGGGCGTCGAGCGGCAGGTGGTAGCCGGCGACCGAGAGGCCGGCCCCGAGGGCTACCCGGAGCCGCGCGGCCATCTGCTCGGTCAGGGCGCGCCCGTGGAAGTCCCAGAACAGGCCGTGGTGGGTCAGCAGCATCTGGGCGCCGGCCTCGACCGCGGCCTCGATCGAAGCGAGGTGGGCCGAGACGGCGGTAGCCACCGAGCTCACGTCGTCGGTCCCCGGGACCTGGAGACCGTTCGGCCCGTAGTCGGAAAAGGACGCCGAATCGAGCAATTCGTCGCAGAACTCGACGATCTGGTCGCGACTGGCCACGGCCGCAGGATATATGCCGCGGGCGTCCTGCCCTTAAGATGTCCGTCGTGAGCCAGCCAGAACGATCCACAGGCATTGATGCCGGCGGCGATTCCTTCATCGAGTCGCTGATGGACACCGACCTCTATTCGATGGGTGCGTACTTCTCCGACACCAATCCGGAGCTGGTCGACGACGTGATCGAGCGCAGCGTCCTGATCGAAGAGCGTGGCCTGCGGCGCTACGCCGTCGAGGAGGGCATGAACCTCGAGGACACTTTCCGCACGCTGCTGACCGGGCTCGCGGTCCGCTACTACAAGTCGGTAGCCGGTTGAGCGCGACATCGCCGGAGTCGCACGGAGCCGCCGGGCGGCCCGGCCGCTTCCGCGTGCTCGCGATCCTGCTGGTCGGCATAACCGCGCTGACCATCGCGATCATCGGCATGTCGACGAGGGAGGCGAGCAACGAATTCCGCGGGGTCGAGGGAGCCAGCGACGCCCAGAGGATCTTCGGTGGCATCTTCCAGCTCGGTGACCGGCTCGGCGCGGGCAACGCGCCGGTGCAGGCCCAGATATTCACCGACGTCCAGGCCGCCGGCTTCACCGACTGGTTCCTCGACGTCGTGCCGGCGCTCGCCGAAGGCCCGGTCAGGGGCGGTGACGTCCAGTTGCTGCTCAGGAACCGCTCGCTGACCCGCAACCCGACCGAACTCAGCTTCTTCGGGATCGAAGCCGCGGCCGAGCAGGACTATGCGTGGAATTACGCTTATCTGGTCGTGCGCAATCTCGACCTGGCCCGCGACGTCGGCCTCGACGCGGAGTACCTCGAGGACCTCGCAGAGGCGATCGACGGTATCGACCTGGCGGTCTGGAAGGAAGACTACGAGCAGGGTCTCGAGCCGGACAGCGAGGTGACGCAGCGCCTGGAAGAGCAGGACAAGCTGGCGATCGACCTCGAACTCAGGGCGGAGCCGGCTCTCGTGGTCACGGGGCCGGGAGGGACCGAGGTGCTGCAGGACGCGCCGGACCTGGCCGAGATCCGCGCGGCGATCGAACGGGTCGGGTAGCGGGCCGGCTGGCGGGACGACCCCGGTCGCGCCCGCCGCGCCACACCGGTGCGTCGACCGGGGCCGACTCACGGGGTCCGGGGCGGCCGAGTTTCGGTAGGCTGCTTTGCTCTCGGGGCGTGGCGCAGCCTGGTAGCGCGCACCGTTCGGGTCGGTGAGGCCCCCGGTTCGAATCCGGGCGCCCCGATGTGGCTGAGACGCGATCTCGGCGCTGGTAAGTCGAAAGGCGCCCCCAGGGGGCGCCTTTCTCTTTTGGCCCGAGATCACCCCGGCCGTGCCTCACCCCGGCCGTGCCTCACCCGGCTGCGCTTCACTCCGGCCGTGCCTCACCCCGGCTGCGCGGGGGCGATCGTTACGCCCATGACGCTGTGGATCGCCCCCGCAGGCCGCGCTGAGATGCCCGACGCCATAGGGCGGTCACTCGCAGTGGCGGCCGGCCCCAGGGTGTCTGTGAGACAAATATGTCTCGGGTGATACGATAGTGCCCATCATGGAACTGTCGGAGATAGACGAAGAGCGGGCCGTGCTCGTGCAGCAGGTGGCCAGTTCGCTGAGCGTCAACCCCGGCGCCTCGACCGGGGAGATCGCCGCTGCCGCCGATGTGAGCCGGGCGACGCTGCACCGGGTCTTCGGCGGCCGCGAGGATCTTGTCGGGACCGTCTATGGCTGGCTGCTCGAGCAGTGCGACCGCGTCTTCGACCGTTCCGGGATCGACGACGCCCCGGTGCTCGAGGCTTTCGACCGCCTGGTCGAGGATTCCTACCCGATTGCCCAGGCGTACTGGATGCTGGTCGCCAAGCCGGAGCTCGAGAGCGTGCCCGAGTTCCAGCAAGGCATGGCAGAGCAGGACGCACGGCTGGAGGGGTTCTTCTCCCGCGGCCAGGCCGAGGGTGTCTTCCGCCCCGACCTGCCGCCTCGATGGCTCGCCTATTCGCTGGGTGGCCAGATCATGTCGGCCTGGTACCTGGTCGACGACGGACACGCCGGGGCTCGGGAGGTGCCGCGCCTGGTCCGGACCGCGGTGATCGACGGCGTGCTCGCCAGAGCGGGAGGCTGACCATGGTCGAGACCCGCCGCTCACATCCCGACCGCTGGGCGATCCTCGCGGTGCTGTGTGCGTCCCTGCTGGTCGTGGTGATCGACGTGACCGTGCTCCACGTCGCCGCGCCTGCGATCTCGGCCGACCTGGATCCGACCGCGATCCAGCTGCTCTGGATCATCGACATCTACCCGCTGGTCGCAGCGCCGCTGCTGCTGGCTTCGGGAGTCGCCGGCGACAGGCTCGGACGCCGCTCGCTGCTGTTCGCCGGTTTCGCCGTCTTCGGCGCGGCATCGCTGGCCGCCGCCTTCGCACCGACCGCGGAGCTGCTGATCGCCGCCCGGGCATTGCTCGGCGTCGGCGGAGCAATGATCCTGCCGCCGACGATGTCGATCATCCGTGACGTCTTCAGGGACCGCTCGGAGCGCGTCAGGGCGGTCGGCATCTGGAGCGCGACCAGCGCCGGCGGTGCCGCGCTCGGTCCGCTGCTGGGCGGATTCCTGGTCGAGCACTGGTGGTGGGGTTCGGTCTTCCTGATCAACGTCCCGATCCTGTTGCTCGTCACCCCGTTCGCATTGAAGCTGATCCCGGTCAGCCGCGCCGAGGAGCCACCACCGTGGGATACGCGGGCCGTGCTGCTCGCCGCCGCGGGCATCCTCGGCATCGCCTTCGGTTTCAAGGAGGGAGCGCGCTACGGCTTCTTCGAGCCGGCAGCAGTGGTCGCCACGGCGGTCGGCGTGTCGGCCGTCTTCTTCTTCGTGCGCGGACAGCTCCGGCGGCAGCACCCGATCCTCAACGTGCGGCTGTTCGCCCGACGCGATTTCGCGGTTGCGGTCGGCTGCGTATTCCTGGCCATGTTCGGCCTGGTCGGGATCGAGTTCTTCGGGGCCCAGTACCTGCAGCTCGTGCTCGGGCTCGAGCCGCTCGCGGCGGCGGTGCGCCTGCTGCCGCTGATGCTGGCCACGCTGGCCGGCGGCCTGCTCGCGGCACGGGTGCTGAAGCGCTTCGGTACCAGGGCGACGATCGTCTTCGGCCTGGCAGGCACCACCATCGGCCTGCTGCCGATGTTCGCCCTCGGGGTCAGCGACCAGTACATCCTGCTCTGGCCTTCGTTCATCCTGATCGGCTTCGCGCTCGAGGTCGCGCTCGTCGCCGCGAACGACACCATCATCTCCTCGGTCCCGGCCGATGAGGCCGGCGGCGCCGCGGCGATCGAGGAGACCGCCTACGAACTCGGCGGCGGCTTCGGCGTTGCGATCCTCGGCTCGATACTGGCGGTCGGCTACAGCGCCAGCATCGGCCCGATCGAGGGAGTCAGCTCGATCGGCCTCGACAGCGCGCGGGAATCCCTGAGTCGCGCCGTCGACATCGCGCAGACGATGCCGACGACCATGGCCGAGCCGCTGCTCGAAGGCGCGCGCGAAGCCTTCATGAGCGGCTACCACACGATGATCCTCTTCAGCATCGGCATCCTCGGTGCGGCCGCGGCGATCTCGGCCGTGGTGCTTCGAAACGGCGGAACCGAGCCGGGAGATCCCCCGCCGCCCACCGGGAGTGGCAGCCAGCGCCGGCGTGTGAGAACGCCGATCGCTGCCGGTTCGGGTCAGGACGCGGGCCACGCACAACCGGCAGGGATCGACGGCCGCCGGGATCGCCGATCGCTGCCGGTTCGGGGGAGGGGTCCGGAGTTTTCGGATCGCTAGGCTGGGGGTAGGAACCCAGTCCCCCTACAAGGAGTCCCGAAAATGGCATACGAAGTTCCTGATCTTCCTTACGCATACGATGCCCTCGAGCCCCACATCGACGAGGCGACGATGAAGGTGCACCACGACAAGCACCACCAGGCCTACGTCGACAAGGCGAACGCAGCGCTCGAAGGCACCGAATGGGCCGACAGCGACGTCGAAGAAGTGCTGAAGAACCTCGGCTCCCTGCCTGACGACAAGCAGGGCCCGGTCCGCAACAACGCCGGCGGCCACTACAACCACTCGCTCTTCTGGCAGATGATGAGCCCCGACGGGGGCGGCGCCCCGTCCGGTGATCTCGCCGAAGCGATCGACTCGGCCTTCGGTTCTTTCGAAGCCTTCAAGGACGAGTTCAAGAACGGCGGCATCGGGCAGTTCGGCTCGGGCTGGGTATGGCTGGTCCATGACGGTGGCGGTCTCGCGGTCGTCTCGACCCCGAACCAGGACTCGCCGGTCTCCGACGGCAAGACGCCGCTGCTCGGCGCCGACGTCTGGGAGCACGCCTACTACCTGAAGTACCAGAACAGGCGCCCCGATTATCTCGACGCGTTCTGGAACGTCGTCAACTGGGACTTCGTCGCCGGGCGCTTCGCCGCCGCGAACGGCTGAGCCGGTCCCGCTTTGCCGGCCGGAGAGGTTGCTGCGCTAGCCTCTCCGGCCATGCTTTCCCCTTGCCAGAGGAGCCTGCGCATCGCGCTGTCCGCATTCGCGGTTCTGCTGGCCGGCGCAGCCCTCGCCGCCTGCAGCTCTGATTCGGGCGGCGACGAGGCGGCCCGGGCCGCGCCCGCCGCGAGCGATTTCCCTTCGGCCGAAGACAAGACGATCGAAGAGGTCTTCAACGAGGGTTCGCCGACCGATCTCGTGGTGGCGCCCGCCGCGAGCGTTTTCGAGGTCGGAACCAACCGGTATCCGTTCGGCGTCTTCGAGCTCGACCAGACCCAGGTCGATGACGCCGAGGTCGCGCTGTATTTCGCCAAGTCGCCGCAGTCTCCGGTCGAAGGCCCGCTTCCGGCCAAGGTCGAGTCGCTCGAGACGAAACCGGCTTTCACCTCGAAGGGCAGCGAGGCGCCGGGCGAAGCCCGCAGCTACTACGTGGTCGACGAGGTCGAGTTCAACCGGGCGGGCCCGTGGCTGGCGATCGCGATGCTCAAGACCGGTGACGGCTTCGAGTCTTCGCGCATCCCGAGCCCCACGGTGGGGCAGTTCCCCGGCGTCGCCGCGGTCGGCGAGCGGGCACCGGCAATAAGCACGCCTACCGCCGCTTCGGTCGGTGGAGACCTGTCGAAGATCGACACGCGACAGCCGCCGTCGAGCATGCACGACGTCGACTTCAGCGATGTCGTCGGCCAGAAGCCCGTCGTCCTGCTGTTCGCGACGCCGGCCTTCTGCGTATCGAGGGTCTGTGGCCCGGCCGTGGACGTCACCGAACAGGTCAAGGCCGAGTCGGGTGACGACATCGAGTTCATCCACATGGAGGTCTACAACGACAACGACCCGAGCAAGGGGTTGAGGCCACAGCTGAAGGCCTTCGGCCTGCAGACCGAGCCGTGGGTCTTCTTCATCGGCAGCGACGGCAAGATCAAGGAACGGGTCGAGGGAGCGATCGGCCTTCGCGAGCTGAGCGAAGGCGTCGAGCGTCTGAGGGCCTCCGAAGCCGAAGCTTCGAAGGGCGGCGGACCCGCCTAGTCCGCGGCCGCGGCCGCCGGTTCGGGCTGGTCGCCGTGGCCGGGGCCGTTTCCGGTCGAGGCAAGGCTGTCACGGGTACGGGCGCCGCGGGCTTCGTCGGGGAGGTGCAGCGGCTCCGCGACGCCGTCAGCCATCGGGATCTTGCTCATCGCCCGCTCGGTCATCGCGGTGATCGTCAGGCTCGGGTTGACACCGGGATTGGCCGGCACGGCAGAGCCGTCGCAGACCATCAGGTTCTCGTAGCCGAAGACCCGGTTGTCGGCGTCGACCACGCCGGTGTCGGGCCCCTCGCCGACGACCGCGCCGCCGAGGATGTGGGCGGTCGTGGGGATGTTCAGCGCCGCCTCGAAAATCCCGGACTGGGGTGTGCCGCCGGTCTGCTCGGCAAACCACTTCGTGACGTCTTCGGCCGCCTGGATGAAGGTCGGGTTGGGGCGCAGCGGATCCTGCTCGGTCTGGAGCCGGACGCCGCGACCGGTGATCCTCTTGACCGGCTTCAGCCGCATCGCCGAATCGAGCGACTGCATGACCAGCAGGATCACGGTCCGCTGCGACCAGCGGCGCGGCATGAAGAAGAGCTTCGCGGTCTGGATCGGGTGCCTGAGCATCGCGCCGAACCACTTGACCGGCCGGGTCAGCCTGGTCCCGTTTCCGGTCAGCATGGTGAACATGCGGCTCATGATGTCGCCGGCCTTGCCGTACGTGACGACCTCGATGTGGGTGTCGGGGTCGGGGTAGATGCTCGACGTGATCGCCACCGAGCGGCTGAAATCGCGCGAGTCGTCGGGTGCGGTGACCGCCTGGATCGATTCGGAGTTCGTCCTGACCACGTGCCCGACCCGGTCCGACAGGCGCGGCAGAGCGCCCGAATGCCGGCAGTTGGCGAGCAGGCTGTTGGTGCCGACCGCGCCGGCGGAGATGATCACGCCTCTTGCGGTGATCTCGGACTTCTGCTTGCGCAGGATCGAACCGGACCGCTCGGTGAACAGCCGGTAGCCGTCGGACCCGTCCTCGGCGCCGATCGGCCTGATCTCGGAGACCTTGCGGCCCGGCCGGACCTCGACGCCGAGCTTCTCGGCGAAGTAGAGGTAGTTCTTGACCAGCGTGTTCTTGGCGCCGTAGCGGCAGCCGACCATGCAGGAGCCGCACTTGTTGCAGCCCGTGCGCTCCGGGCCTTCGCCGCCGAAGTACGGGTCGGCGACGGTCACGTCGGGTTCGCCGAAATGGACGCCGACCTGTGTGTGGGCGTACGTATCGTCGGCGCCGGTCTCCGCCGCGTACTGGTGGAGCAGCCGGTCGGCCGGGCCTTCGTCGCGGTAGAGGGTCACGCCGAGCATGCGCTCGGCGGTCAGGTAATGCGGTCCGAGTTCCACCTCCCAGTCGGCCAGGTCGCCCCACTGCGAGTCCCTGTAAAAAGCGGGCCGCGGCCGGTAGAGCGTATTGGCGTATCCGAGGCTGCCGCCTCCGACGCCGCTTCCCGAAACGACCAGCACGTCCTTGAACGGGGTCATCCTGAGGATGCCGCGAAGGCCGATCTTCGGCATCCAGAAGTAGCGCCGCATGTTCCACGCGGTCTTCGCGAAGTCCTCGTCTTCGAAGCGCCGGCCCACCTCGATGACCGCGACGCGGTATCCCTTCTCGGCCAGGCGCAGGGCAGAAACGCTGCCGCCGAAGCCGGAACCGACGATCACCCAGTCGAAGTCGTGCTTCTCCACGGGGTCAGTGTAGAGGATCGAGGCAACTTGCCATACATCTGACTGGTTTCTGTGGCGGCGATTGCCGCATGGCGACTGAGTTTCAACTGCCGTGCCGGATCTTCCGCAACTCGAACCGAAACCTTTATGCTCGCTTTGGGTTAGTGTTCGCAGAGTCTTGGCCGGTTTCCGTCTCATAGGGAGAGGGGGCGGGCCTCTTGGTCAATCCGTCAGAGGAGAGAAATGCTTCAGCGTCTTGCAGCAGTCATTGGAATCGTCGCGGCCATGGTGGCCGGCGCATTCGTAATCGCCGGACCGTCCGCGGCCGCCGACAGCTCGGGCGCGAACGTGTCCTCGCTGGAATCGCAGGCCAAGAAGGACAAGAAGGCGTCCAAGAAGGCCAAGAAGAAGGCCAACAAGGCGTGCAAGAAGGCCAAGAAGGCGAAGGGCAACAAGAAGGCCCAGAAGAAGTGCAAGAAGGCCAAGAAGAAGTCGAAGAAGGCCAAGAAGAAGGCCGACAAGTCGCAGAAGAAGCTCAACAACTACAACGCCCAGTTCTTCGACGTCTGTAAGAACGGCTGCAAGTACCGCACGGTTCAGGCCGGCGCCAATGCCGCCGGCAAGTGGCAGAAGAAGACCAAGCGCAAGGCGACGGTCCGGGTCCAGCCCGGCACCTACGTCGAGGGCGTCCTGCTCCACGGCAAGGACACGCGTTTCGACTTCGACAACCTGACGATCATGGGCGTCAAGGCGAACAAGGATCCGCTCGCGAACGCCAGGAAGGTAGTCCTCGAGGGTGAGAACGCCAAGACGGTCGTCGAGGGAACGCCCGGCTGGTTCCCCGGAGACGCCAAAACCATTCCGGCCAACAACGCGATCGAGGGCCGCAGCATCGTCGGCCTGAAGATGAAGAACATGTGGGCGCGCAACTACCAGAACAACACTTTCTTCGTGTGGGCCTCGAACGTCGAAGCCGACAACGAGCTATGCGCCGACTTCGTGATGGACAACCTGGTCTCCTCGGACACCAGGGCCTACGGCCTGTTCTCGCGCAACTGCTTCGGAGGCAAGTTCCTCAACTCCGAGGGCTGGAACCACGGCGACTCGACCCTGTACATCGGCGAGACGCCCTGTGACGACTACGACTGGAACAACCGGCGAACAGCGCCCCGCCCTGCCAGGCGGACCCGAACTGGACGATCGTCAAGAACGTCAAGAGCCACCAGAACTCGCTCGGCTACTCCGGCACGAACTCGAAGTACGTGAAGATCACTGACTCGGCGTTCTACAACAACGGGATCGGCCTCGTGCCGAACACGCTGGACAGCGAGAAGTTCGAGCCGACCGGCTGGCTGATCATCGAGAACAACGACATTTTCTGGAACAACTACAACTACTACTCGACCAACTCCACCGTGGACACGGTCATCGGCAACGGCAACCCGATCGGTATCGGCATTGAGCTGTACGGCTCTGACGGCGTGATCGTCCGCAACAACAACATCTTCGGCAACGAGCAGTGGGGCGCAGCCACACACTCCGGTCCGGAGCTCTTCGGCATCAACGACAGGCGACGATGCCAAGAACCTGAACAATGCGTTCATCGGCAACAACATGGGTCGCAACGGACATGACCCGAACGGCAATACGACTTCTTCTCCGATTACTCGGGTGGTGGCAACTGCTGGTCGGGCAACACCCCGGATCCGACTTCGCTCCCGGCAACGGTTCGCGTCCCGGTGAATACGATCTACCCGGAGTGCCCGGCGGCAGCGAGAACAGTGATGAACCGCCGAACGACGTCGGCTTCAACAGCGTCACCAGCTTCAACTTCTGCAGGTCTGCAGGTGAACCGCAGCACCCTCGGCCCGGGCGACGGTGGCCCTGCCCCGGCAACCGAGCCGTGGAGGGACCTGACGACGATCTTCGGTCTCGCCGAAGTGCGTCCGTCGGAGATGCAGGAGTGCGCGTGGAAGATCTCCACGCCGCATCCGGCGTTCACAGATGCCGATGGCACCGTGTACACCGAGCAGCGTGCCGATCCGGTTCCGGCGCAGGCATGCACCGACCTGGCCAACCGCCCGGTCCCCTACAACCCGTAAGAAGGAGAGCGAAAGTCACATGAATTCACTGCTCAAGAAGCGGTTGCCGGGGATCCTGGCGGCGGGACTGGTGGCACTGGCCGTTGCGGCGGCCGGTACGCCGGCCTCCGCCGCGACTGCGGAAACCTCCAGCGGCGCCACGATCAGCGGCCTGACCAAGAAACAGCAGAAGGCCAAGAAGAAGGCGCTGAAGAAGTGCAAGAAGAAGAGCACGGCCAAGAAGCGGAAGAAGTGCAAGAAACAGGTCAACAAGAAGTACAAGAAGATCGCCAAGAACAACCCGCCGCCGATCGGCAAGACCTGGCAGGTTTCGGTCGGAGCCGGGGGCAACTTCTACGCTCCTTCGCTGCTGAACATCAAGAAGAACGACGCGATCAACTGGAGCTGGGCGAATACGACCGGAAGCGAGCCGCACAACGTGACGCTCGTGAGCGGTCCCAGTGGAGTCAGCCGGGACAGCTTCGCTTCGCAGCTGACCAGTGATCCCGGCTACCGCTTCAAGCGTCAGTTCACGAAGCCCGGCGCATATTCGTTCGTCTGCAACATCCACGTGTTGATGACGATGAACGTGAACGTCGCCAACTAGCAGAGGTTCCGTGCGCACGGCGCTCCTGACCCTGGTCGCAACGGCGGCGCTGGCCCTCCCGGCCGGTGCCGCCGGTGCCGCCACCACGCCTGATGTGAGCACGGCGGGGCAGGGCGGGTCGGCGGTCCCGGGTGCTTCGGTATCCGGCGCTTCGAAGAGCAAGGCCAGGAAGCGCGCGATGAAGCGGTGCCGCAGGATCGACCGGCGTGCGAAGCGCAGGCGCTGCGTCAGGCGCGTGAAGAAGAAGTACGCGGCCGCGAAGGTGCTGCCCCAGGGCCCGATCGCGGCGACGATCGACGTGCGCGACAAGTACTTCAGCCCCGCGGTCGTGAACATCAGGACCGGCCAGTCGATCCTGTGGGTCTGGAACGCGGTCAACGCCGACGCGCACAACGTCGATCTGGTCGGCCATCCCAACGGCGTCGACCGTCTCGAGTTCTCCACCCCGAGCTCGCCGTCGGTCGGCTTCGAGTTCCGGCGGACCTTCAGGGTCCCCGGCACCTACGATTTCGTATGTTCGATCCACTACAACATGACCATGCGAGTGGAGGTCTCGAAATGAGGAGCGACAATGGCGTTTAACCCGATCGACCGGCGCAACTTCCTCGGGGCAGCGGGCGGAGCCCTGCTCTGCACCATCGGCGGCCAGAAGGTCTACTCCGACCAGGAGGCCGACGTAGAGGGCCTTGCCTCCAGGGTCGCGGTCCCGCCGAAGGTCAAGGCGGCCGAAGACAACCCCGGCCTGGTCAAGGCCTCGGTCGTATCGGGAACCCGCCGCGAGTACTGGATCGCAGCCGAGCCGCGACGCTGGAACATCATCCCGGCCAACAAGAACGGCCGCAAGCGCGACCAGATGCTCAACCAGACCATCAAGAAGGGCAAGACCAGCTTCGACGCCTACGCCTACCGCGAGTACACACCCAACTTCGCTGAACCGAAGGGCGCGGGTACGATCCCGGGGCCGACGCTGATGGCGACCGAAGGCGAGACGATCGTGGTTCACTTCCTCAACCGCTGTCCGGTGCCGGTGACCATGCACCCGCATGGCCTGTTCTACTCGAACGAGATGGACGGGGCCTACAAGGGCTACTGGACCGACCCGGGCGGATACGTCCAGCCCAACCAGCAGTTCACCTACGTCTGGGAATGCCCGGTCGGCACGCGCGGATCGTGGGTCTACCACGATCACGGTCCGGTCGACCCGATCCCGCTCTACAAGGGCCTGTTCGGATCGATCATCGTGCGCGGCAAGGACGAGACGCCGCCCGATCACGATTTCACCATCGGCTTCCACAGTTTCGTACCGGCGGCGACCGGCCTGCGCAGCAACTTCAACTGCGTGAACGGCCGCTCTTTCACCGGCGTTACCCCGACCTACCGGGCGAATGTCGGTGACGACGTGCAGATGCATGTCTACGGAATGGACGACAACTTCCACACCTTCCATATGCACGGACACAGGTGGACCGAACCGAGCGGCGAGATCATCGACAACAAGACCTTCGGACCGGGTGACTCCTTCGCCATCCGCTTCACAGAGGACAACCCCGGCCGGTGGTTCTACCACTGCCACGTATTCAGCCACCTTCACGACGGGATGAGCGGTTGGTACATCGTCGAGTGACGCGCATCGCGGCCCTACTGGCCGCGGCCGGGGCCGCGCTGGTCTTCTCGGCGGCCGCCGTGGCGCCGGCGCAGGCCGGCAGCACCCGGATCTCGATCAGCGACTTCCGGTGGTCGAAGAACGCCGAGATCGACCTCGGCGAATCGGTCACGTGGGACTGGATCGGCCCCGACACCCTTCACTCGGTGACCGGGGAGCCGCCGAACGCGACTCAATGGGATTCGGACCCCGGCAACGTGGATCCCCACCCGCTGGGCGACAGCTTCAAGGTCACGTTCGACCAGCCGGGCGTCTATTCGTTCCGGTGCAAGCTCCACGCATCGGTCCGAGGCACGGTCACCGTCTCGGGCAACCCTGGAGACCCGAATTCTGATCCCGGGCCGCAGGCGCCACTGAACTTCGACCTGATCCCGCCCAACTTCACCGGCATCTACCTGAACCAGACGTCACTCGGGCCGAAGGGCAAGGGCACCGGCATGAATTTCGGCATCAACGAGAAGAGCACGGTCACCGTCGACTACTACAGGCTGGTCAGGAAGGGCAACGGCAAGAAGGCGAAGTGGAAGCGCAAGTTCGCCGGATTCGGCGAGTGGGAAGCGCACGTCGGCAACAATACGATCAACTTCGCCAAGCGCACCGAGAGCTTCGCCGCAAAGCCCGGCCGCTACGTCGGCATCACCTTCGCCACGGACGAAGCAGTCAACTCGACGCCGGAGACGAAGCTGAAGTTCAAGATCAACAAGAAGAAGAAAAAGAAGTAGCCGTCTCGCGGTCTAGGGTGTCCGTGTGCCGAACTCCCTCGAGCGACGACATAACCGCCGCCGTCGCCACGAGCGCACGCGTCAGGAACTGATTTCGGCGGCCCTCGAACAGGCCGTCGCCGGCTCCTTCAAGGACCTGACGGTCGAAGGGGTGACGAGGGAGGCCGGCGTGTCGAGAAGCGCCTTCTACGTCTACTTCGGCGACAAGGAAGAACTGCTGCTGGGAGCGCTCGAGGACCTGATCGCCGACCACCGGGAGCGGCTCGGCACATGCTGGGCCGAAGGCGAAGATCCGCGACGGGCGCTCGAGAGGGGGATCTACGCGGTCGCGCGCACCTACTCCGACAATTCGGAGCTGCTGGGCCTGGCTTTCGAGACCGCGACCTACGACGAAGAGGTGAGGGAGCTCTGGATGGCGCTGCTCGAGTCGGTCATCGAGACCACGGCGGATCACATCAGGGTCCTGCAGCGCGACGGCCGGATCGCCGCCGGCCTCGACGCCGGCGCCCTCGCCGAAGGCCTCGTGCTGATGAGCGAGCGCAGCTTCCAGGTCAACCTGGGTGACGGCGACCTCGGGGCCGACGCCGCCGCGGCGGCGGTAACCAAGGTCTGGTGGGCCGCCCTGTTCGACCGGTCGCAGGCCCCCTCCGCGGAGCCGGCCGCGCCGGACGGCGAGCCGGCCGGGCAGGCCCGGCAGGCCGAACCGGCCGGCCCTGAGCGGGCCGACCGGCCGGAAGACGGTGGGTCCTAGAAGCTGACCGAGGGCGTTTCGCGCTCGGCCGGCTCTGCGATCTCGAAGAACTCCTTGTCGGTGAAGTTTCCCTGGCTGGCGACGATCGAAGCCGGGAACTGCTGGATGCGCGTGTTGTAGCTCTGGACGTTCGAGTTGTAGATCCGGCGTGAGGCCTGGATCTCGTCCTCGAGTTCGGAAAGGTTGCGGCTCAGCTGCTGGAAGTTCTCCGTCGCCCTGAGGTCGGGGTAATTCTCGGCCACGGCCCGTAGATCGGCCATGGCCCGGGTCAGCTGCGACTCGGTCTTGGCCGTTTCGTCGACACCCTGCGCTGCCATCGCATCGGCCCGGGCCTGGGTCACGTTCTCAAAGACCTTCTGCTCGTGAGTCGCGTAGCCCTTGACCGTCTCGACCAGGTTGGGCACGAGGTCGTGCCGGCGTTTGAGCTGGACGTCGATCCCGCTCCAGGATTCGTCGACCCGGTTGCGCTGGTCGATGATGCCGTTGCGCGTCGAGACGTACCAGATCACGGCGATCAGGGCGACCACGACAACGACGATCAAGGCTATAAGTGCGGGACTCACAGGCGGTTCTCCTCAGGATCGGTTCCGGACACCGGCATCCTACCCCGCTGTGGCCGATGAGCGGCCCGGGCAGGGCGCCCCCGTATGATCGCGGCATGGCAGGGTCCGAGAGAGCGCCTGTTCCGGGCCCCGGGCCCGGCGCCGGCCGCCGGGTGGTGAGCGGTTGATCCAGGCGGTGGGGCAGACCCTCGGCCTCGCGGTTGGAATCGCCGTTTTCCCGGTGCCGGTAATCGCGGTCATCCTGATGCTGCTCTCACCCGCCTCGGGCCGCAACGCGGCCTTCTTCCTGGCCGGGTGGCTGCTCGGCCTGACCGCGGTCGGCCTGCTCGCCCTCGTCGCGGCCGTCGGCTCCGAGGGCAGCGCGGAGATCGGAGACGCTGCCAAGGTGCTGATCGGCGCCCTTTTCATCTTCTTCGCGGTCAGGAAGTGGCACCGCCGGCCGCGGCACGGCGAGCAACCCGAGATGCCGGCGTGGATGGCTGCCGTGGACGAGATCAGCGCGCCGCGGGCACTCGGACTCGGGCTGGCGCTGGCCGCCGTCAATCCGAAGAACTTCGGGCTGACCGTCGCAGCGATGGCGTCGATCGCATCGGCGGGGCTCGACCCGGGCCAGGAGACAGCCGCCCTTGTGGTCTTCGTCGCGGTCGCCTCGGCCGGCGTACTCTCCCCGGCCGTGGCCTACCTCGTGGCCCGCGAACGGGTTGAGGCCGGCCTCGACTCGGCGAGGGTCTGGCTGGTGGCCAACAACGGCACCGTCATGACGGTGCTCTTCCTCGTCCTCGGCGCAGTGATCCTCGGCGACGGCGTCTCCGGTCTCGGCTGAACTGCCGGCTCCCGGCGGGACGGTAGTCTCACCGGGCGTGGCGGACCAGGCGAAAGAGTGGGCGGAGATAGTGCGTTCCTACGAAGGCGCCGGCGAAGTCACCTACGAAGAGGTCGGCGGGATCAACCCGGCCGGCGGGCCGGTGGCGCTCTGCGTAGGTGGTTCGAATCGCCTCACCGGCAACCTCGCACCGGACTTCTGGGGGGCGAGCTGCGACGCGGACGAGGTCGAGACCGGCCGCTTCTTCAGCCGCGCTGTCGTGCCGACGGCAATCCTTGCCAAGGCCCACATGCCGGACCTGGCCGAGGTGATCGCAGCGTTCAACGTGGAATCGATCGAGTCCCGCCCGGACGAGTTCGTGCGCCAGCGCGTATCACGCAAGGTCGAATTCGAGTCAGTGGACTTCAATCGCAACTTCCTCGCAACGGTTCCCGAGGGTTACGACCCGGTCGCGCTGCGCGAGCTTTTTTCGCCCGGCTTCCTCGAGTGGGTGACCACGATCGACCGCGAGGTGGATTTCGGAATCAACGACCGGCAGCTCTGGTTCAACTGGAAGATGAAGGAGCGTTCCGCAGCCGAGCTCCGGCTGGCCCTGGCCAACGCCGGCCGGCTCTTCAACCGCATCCACCGTGAGATGGAGATGGAGGGCATCAGCCATTACCCGCCCGGGCCCTGGAACGCGGGGCTCGAACCGTTCCCGGCTGCCTGATCGCAACGTGGCGGCCGGCCCGCCGGCCGATCAGGTCGGGTAGTCGTCTTCGTGCGGCAGCACGATGCGGTGGTGGCGCTCGTCGCCGATCACCTTGGGCAGGACGGGACGGCTCGCATCGGGGTCGTTGCGGGCCGCGGCCATCGCCGCTTCCGTGTGGGGGTGGGGCACCAGCGCCTCGAGCTGCTTCAGGGTCGGGAATACCACGGCGAATTCCTGCGTTTCTGCCTGCTCGACAGCAAGCGAAGGGGTGACCCACCTCGCCGCGGTCATCTCGTATCCGTCGGGTCTGACCACGGCCCGTTCAGGGGCCACGGCCAGGAAGAACCACGTGTCGAAGCGGGTGCTGACGACCTCGGGTGTGACCCATCTGGCGAGCGGCACCATCTCGGACCCGGGGTCCAGGTGGATGCCGGCCTCTTCGGACATCTCACGCCTCGCACAGGCGGCCAGCCCTTCGATTCCTTCGCCGTCCTCCTCATCGAGCGAACCTCCGGGGAAGACCCAGACGTTCGGCATGAAGCGCGACTCGGCCGAGCGTTTCAGCAGCAGCACCTCGAGACTGCCGTGCTCGTCGCTGTCGCGCAGAAGGATGATCGTCGCTGCCGGGCGGGGGCGAGTCGGCTCACCGAGGTTGACCGATTCGGCGGAGCCGGGTTCGGGAAATGCGGGCACGCGACAACAGTAGCGCCAAGGTATTGTGGCCGCCATGACTGAATCGACCACGGGACGCTGGATCTGCGAATCCTGCGGCTGGATCTACGATCCGGCCGAGGGCGACCCCGACGGCGGCATCCCCCCGGGAACGCAGTTCGAGCAGATCCCGGAGGACTGGTTCTGTCCGGTCTGCGGCGCCCGCAAGTCCGACTTCGCGCCTTACGAAGACTGACCCGGCCGGCCCGAGGCTCGAACCGCCGCCGGCTCCGGGCCCGACGTCCGGGGATTCGGATCTTTCCCTGGGCCGCCCCGCCGTTGTGCTGTCGCCAGGCGTGACATGCATCACTTCCGGAAACATTCCGGTTGCGGAAAGCTTCCAGAAGTGGAACGATATGCCGGTGAGCTTCACAGCAGGCACCGATTCGAGCAGCACTGGCGAAGCCGTACCGGGCGAAGTCCGCGACACCGCGGTCCTGGTCGGCACGCTCTTCCGTCACCTGACCAGCTTTTCCGACGGTGGCGATTCGCTGCGCATGATCGACGAGCGTGGCCTGAGCTTCGTGCAGTTCAAGGCGATGATCGAGCTCTCGGTCTACCGGCCCGGCGACGCGCCGTACCTTCAGGAGCTGGCTGAGCGCCTGGGTGCGTCCATGCCTTCGACCAGCCGGGCGATCGACGGGCTGGTGCGCCAGGGCCTGGCGAGCCGCTCCGAAGACCCGGATGACCGCCGCCGCCGGCGCATCGAGCTGACCGAAGAGGGACGCCAGGTGATCAACAGCTTCTTCAGCCGCCGCATGGCCGGCGCGGTCCGGTTCTCGGCCGGCCTCGACGACGAACAGCGCCGGGCCCTCGACCGGGCGATCGGCCTGCTGGTCGAAAGCGAAGAGATCCGTCCGATCTTCGAGCAGATCGACGAGGCGCTTCCGCGATGAGCCGCTACCAGCACCTGATCACCGACGAGAACCGCAGGTGGTGGACGCTCGGCGCGATGTGCCTGGCGCTGTTCATGGTCATGCTCGACAACACGGTCGTGAACGTCGCCCTGCCGTCGATCCAGCGCGACCTCGACACTTCGATCGCCGGCCTCGAATGGATCGTCAACGGCTACACGCTGTCGTTCGCGGTACTGCTCGCCGTCGGGGGCCGGATGGGCGACATATTCGGGCGGAGGAAGATGTTCATCTTCGGGGTGATCGTCTTCACGGTCGCCTCGACCACGGCCGGCCTCGCACCGAGCAACTTCGCGCTGGTCGCCAGCCGCGTACTCCAGGGTGTCGGCGCCGCATTCATGATGCCGGGCACGCTCTCGATCATCACCGACGCCTTCCCGCCGTCTGAACGGGGCAAGGCGATCGGAACGTGGGCAGGAGTCTCCGCGCTCGCGCTGGCCATCGGTCCGGTCCTCGGTGGATTCCTGACCGAGTACGTCTCGTGGCGCGCGATCTTCTACATCAACCTGCCGGTCGGCGTGCTGGCCGTGCTCGCGGCGCTGTTCGTCGTCCGCGAGTCCCGCGATACGACCGTCGGCCGCAGGGTTGACGTGCTCGGGGTAGGCATCCTCACCGTCGGCCTGACCGCGATGGTCCTGGCCCTGATCGAAGGCAACTCATGGGGATGGGATTCGCTTGCCGTGCTCGGGCTGATCGCTTTCTCGGTGGTCTCGCTCGCCTGGTTCGTCTTGGTCGAACTGCGCGTGAAGGCACCGATCGTCGAGTTCTCGCTGTTCAACAGCCGCAACTTCATCGGCTCGGTCACCGTGGCCTTCATCATCTCCTTCGCGATGATGGGCGTCTTCTTCTTCCTCGCCCTCTACATGCAGAACATCCTCGGCTACACCGCTCTCGAAGCCGGGGTGCGTTTCCTGCCGACCACGCTGGTCATCATGGTCTTCTCGCCGCTCTCCGGGCGCCTGGCCGACCGGATAGGCTCGCGCTGGCCGATCGTCGCCGGCATGAGCCTGATCGCGGTCTCGCTGTACCTGTTCTCCACGATCGAAGTGGGCACGACGTTCTCCGGGCTGCTGCCGAGCTTCATCCTGCTCGGGGCGGGCATCGGCCTGACCATGTCCCCGATGTCGACTGCCGCGATGAACTCCGTGGTGACGGCCAAGGCCGGTGTGGCGTCCGGGATCCTCTCGATGTTCAGGATGATCGGCGGCACGTTCGGCGTTGCCCTGCTCGGAGCACTGTTCCAGAACCAGGCGAGCGCCCGGCTCGGCGAGACGATCCCCGAATCCGCCCTGAGTCCGGATCAGCAGGGGGAGCTCGCCCGCTCGCTGGCCGGGGGGATCCCCGACGTGCAGGGCCTGCGGCCCGGCCAGTTGGCGCGCCTGACCGAGGTCTCCAACGACGCCTTCGTATACGGGCTGACCCACGCCATGGTGCTTTCGGTCGGAGTGGCCGTGATCGGGGTGCTGGTCGCCCTGTTGATGATCAGGGGGCACGGCAGCTCGGTGGAACAGGAAACGGCCGACGACGGAGAGTCGGCCATGCGCGCCGAGGCGGCGCAGCCGGTCTGATCCCTGGGATATCCTTTGCGGGACGGATCTGCTCAGGATCCGAGCCCAGGAGGAGACTGACTTGAAGACCACCAGCACGCGCCGTTCGCACCGATCCCGTCCGGGTGTAATCGCGCTTTCGGCCGCCGCCGCCGGCCTGCTCGCCGCGAGCGTGGCATCGCCTGCTTCGGCCGCCGACGGACCCGGGCAGGCGACGGCCCAGGCGAACGTCGCGAAGGCGACGGTGAAGATCAAGCCGTTCGGCCTGCGCGGCGGCAGGGCGAAGATCATGAGCAAGGTCACGATCGGTGGCAACATCAAGCCTTACAGCCCGGGCCAGCGGGTGCGCGTCAGGTTCTTCCACAACGCGAAGCAGTTCACCTCCCGGCGCGTGAAGGTCAAGAAAGGGCCGGGCAAGTACGGCACGTTCCGCGCCTCGATCTACACCAAGCGCGGCGGCAAGTACGCGGCCCAGGCCAAGTACTTCGGACAGTCCGGCGACGATCCGATCAGCAGGGACTCGACCGTGCGCAAGTCGTGGAAGGTCCGCTTCGTATCGCTGTCGCCCGGCCAGTGCGGTCGCACGGTGCGCGGCTTCAGAAAGGCGCTGAACGATCTCGCCATGGTCCCGTCGAACAACACGTGCTTCGACGGCAAGATGCAGCGCGCCGTGCTCGCCTACCGAAAGCTGAACAGCCTCGGCCGCAGCCCGGTGGCCAGCAAGTCCGTGGTCGAGAAGATCTTCAACCGCAACGGACGCTACAAGGTGCTCAGGCCCGAGCTCGGCGACCACATGGAGGCGTCTCTCTCGAAGCAGGTGCTGGTCTTCGCCAAGGGCAGCCGGCCGCGCGCGATATTCCCGATCGCCAGCGGTGCGCCGGCCACACCGACCGTGCTCGGGACCTTCAGCGTCTACCGCAAGGACCCCGGCTACAACGCGATCGGCATGTACTACTCGTCCTACTTCATCCGCGGCTACGCCACCCACGGCTACCAGTCGGTCCCGAACTACCCGGCCAGCCACGGCTGCCTGCGCACTTTCATCGCCGACCAGCCGCGGATCTACAACATGCAGTTCATCGGCCAGCCGATCTACGTCTACGGCAACGCGCGGTCGCTGTCGCCGTTCGAATACCGCGGCATCGACCCCGGTCGTTTCGACCCGCCGTCCTGAGCGCGGCCCGGGTCGCCGGGGCGCCTGCGTAGTTTCCCGCAGCCGGTCGGGTACTTGACCGAGGTTCGAGGGCATGCCGGCTCCCTAGAGTTTCCCTCAATGAAAGGGGAAATCCGATGACCGCACTTGAACTCGCCCGCTGGCAATTCGGGATCACCACGCTGTACCACTTCATCTTCGTTCCCCTGACGATCGGCCTGGCTTTCTTCACCGCCTGGGCTCAGACCAAGTGGTACCGGACCGAGGACGAGAAGTGGAAGAAGGCGACGAAGTTCTGGGGCAAGCTGATGCTCATCTCGTTCGCGCTCGGAGTCGCCACCGGCATCGTCCAGGAGTTCCAGTTCGGCATGAACTGGTCGGACTACTCGCGTTTCGTCGGCGACATCTTCGGTGCGCCGCTGGCCATGGAGGGTCTCGCCGCATTCTTCGTCGAATCGACCTTCCTCGGGCTCTGGCTCTTCGGATGGGGCCGGCTCTCGAAGAAGGTCCACCTCGCGACGATCTGGCTGGTCTCGGCATCGACCATGCTTTCGGCCTACTTCATCCTCGCCGCCAACTCGTGGATGCAGCACCCGGTCGGCTACGAGATAGTCGACGGCAGGGCCGAGCTCAACTCGATCTGGGCCGTGCTGACCAACAACACCGCGCTGTACGCCTTCGCCCACACGATTCTCGCCGCGCTGATCACCGGTGGCATGGTGATCGTCGGGATCTCAGCCTGGCACCTTCGAAAGAACAGCTTCAACAACGTCTTCAAGGCTTCGATGCGCATGGTCCTTCCGGTCCTGGCGGTCTCCGGAGTGCTGATCGTCGTGGTCGGCCACTTCAACGCCGAGCTGATGACCGAGCAGCAGCCGATGAAGATGGCCGCCGCCGACGCCGTGTTCGAGACGACAGACAACGCCGGCATGTCCGTGTTCGCGATCGGTGACGTCGAAGGCAACCCGGGTGAGCTCAACCGGAACATCGAGATCCCCGGCGTGCTCTCGCTCATCGCGACCGGCTCGTTCAACGGCACGGTCGAGGGCATCAACGACCTCAACGCCCAGTACAGGGAAGAGTTCGGGCCCGGTGAATACGCTCCGATCGTCGCCGTCGCGTACTGGTCGTGGCGGGTCATGACCGGCATCGGCTTTGCGCTCTCGCTGTTTGCGCTGATCGCCCTGTGGTACATGCGCAAGGACAGGCTGGAGAGCTCACCCCGCTTCCTCACGATCTCGATGTGGATGGCCACGCTGCCGTTCATAGCGAGCGCGGCGGGCTGGGTCTTCACCGAGATGGGTCGGCAGCCATGGATCGTCTTCGGCGAGCTGCAGACCCAGTTCGGTGTCTCGCCGATGGTCAGCGCTGCGGAAGTGTGGATCAGCCTGCTCGGCTTCACCCTGCTCTACGGCGTGCTCGCCGTGATCGCCGGGCGGATCTTCTTCAAGACCGCGGCAAAGGGGCCGCTGGACGAAGGCCCTGACGAAGATCCCGAAAGCGCCCATCTCGGACTGGCGTACTGACCATGGAAGACTTCACGACACTGCAGGTCGTCTGGTTCGTCCTGATCTCGATCCTGTGGATCGGCTACTTCATCCTCGAAGGATTCGACTTCGGAGTCGGCATCCTGATGAAGACGCTGGGCCGCGACGAGAACGAGAAGCGGGCAATCCTCCACACGATCGGCCCGGTCTGGGACGGCAACGAGGTCTGGCTGCTGGTTGCCGGCGGGGCGACGTTCGCCGCCTTCCCCGAGTGGTACTCGACGCTGTTCTCGGGCTTCTATCTGGCCCTGTTCGTGATCCTCGTGGCACTGATCGTGAGGAACGTCGGATTCGAATTCTGGGGCAAGCGTGATTCGAAGGCATGGCGTAACGGCTGGGAGTGGTGCATCCTGCTCGGCAGCGCCGTCCCCGCCCTGCTGTGGGGAGTCGCCTGGGCCAACATCATCGGCGGCACGCCGATCAACGCCGATGCCGAATACACCGGCAACTTCTTCGACCTGCTGAGTGCCTACTCGCTGCTCGGCGGGCTGGCGACCCTGGCGGTCTTCTTCGCCCACGGAGCCATATTCCTCGAGATGCGAACGGAAGGGTCGGTGAACCAGAGGGTTCGCTCGGTCGCCGCGAAGGCGATCCCGGTGGCGCTCGTGGTGGCCGCGGGCTTCCTCGTCTGGACGGTTGCGCGGCAGGATCCGATCCAGCCCGTTTCGGCGATCCTCGCGGGACTCGCAGTCGTGGCGCTGCTCGGTGCGACGCTCGTCAACGCACGCTCGGCCACGCGGGCCTTCGTCGCCACGACGCTCGCCATCGTGACTTTCTTCTCCGCGATCTTCGTGGATCTCTTTCCCAATACGATGGTCTCGAGCACGAGCTCGGCCTTCGACATGACACTGAACTTTTCCAGCTCCTCCGACTACACGCTCACCGTCATGACCGTGGTCGCCGCCCTGCTGGTCCCGGTCGTCCTCGCCTACCAGGCGTGGACCTACTGGGTCTTCCGCCGGCGGCTCTCGGCCGAGGATTTCGGGGACGTGAAGACCCCGCTTGATCTGCTCGACGAGCGAAGGCGAGAGGGCGGAGATGACACGGACACAGACCCGGGCACCGGACAGCAGCCGGCGAGCCCGTGAGACCCAGCGCCGGCTGGTCCGCAATTCCCGGTCGGCCCGCGCTCACATAGTCCTCACCGTCGGCCTCGGTTTCGCGGCCACGGCGCTGATAATCGCGCAGGCGACGCTGCTGGCGATCGTGATCGCCGGCGTGTTCATGGACGGCGACTCGCTCGGCGACGTCTCCGGCATGCTCGTCTGGCTCGCACTCATCGCGGTCGCCCGCGGTGTGATCAGCGTCGGATTCGAGTCCTCGGGTCGCTTCGGCGCCGCCCGCGTGATGTCCGAGCTGCGCCGCAGCCTGGCTGAGCGGCTGTTGCTGGTCAATCCGGGAACCGCCCGCGATGACCACTCCGGGGAGCTCGTCGCCTCGGCCGTGGACGGTGTGGAGGCGCTCGAGTCCTACTTCGCCCGCTACCTGCCGCAGCTCGTCCTGGCGGCCACCGTGCCGATCGCGATTCTGGTCTGGGTATTCCCCTACGACTGGAAGGCCGGGCTGATCCTGGCCATCACGGCGCCTCTGATCCCGATCTTCATGGTGCTGATAGGGCTGCTGACCGAAGGGCGGACGCGGCGCCGATGGTCGATGCTCTCCCGGCTTTCCTCTCATTTCCTCGACCTCGTGGCCGGGCTCCAGACCCTGCGCGCCTACGGCCGGGCCGACGCCCAGGCTGACTCGATCGCCGACGTCGGCGAGCGCTACCGGCGGGAGACGATGGGCGCGCTGAGAGTCGGATTCCTCTCTTCGCTGGTGCTGGAGCTGCTGGCGATGATCGGAGTCGCGATGGTCGCGACCGCCGTCGGCATACAGCTCGCTTCGGGGACCCTCGAGCTCGAGGCCGGCCTGGTAGTCCTGCTGCTCGCCCCCGAGCTCTACATGCCCCTGCGACAGCTGGGCAACCAGTTCCACGCGAGTGCCGACGGCATGGTCGCCGCCGAGAGCATCTTCGAGGTGCTCGACCAGCCGGCGCTGGTCGAGGCGCCCGCCGACCCCCTTCCGGCACCCTCGCCGGGCGGCGCCGGTCTCGACATCGAAGGCGTCGAGCTTGCTTTTCCCGGTCGGGGGAAGGTGCTGGACGGACTCGACCTGTCGATCTCCCCGGGGGAGACGGTAGGCCTGGTCGGGCCCAGCGGAGGCGGCAAGTCGACGCTTGTCTCGCTGATCCTGCGACTGGCCGGCCCGGATCAGGGAACGCTGTCATGCGACGGCGTCGATCTCACGTCGGTCGACCCGCGAGAGTGGCGGCGGCAGATCGTCTGGGTGCCGCAGAGGCCCACCCTGTTCTCGGGGTCGCTGGGCTGGAACCTCCGGCTGTTCGCGCCGGAGGCCGATGACGAAGCGGTCGCCGCGGCCGTCGAGCAGGCCGGGCTGACCGACCTCGTCCGCAGTCTCCCGGACGGACTCGCGACCCGGATCGGTGACGGCGGCCGCAGGCTCTCGGTCGGTCAGTCCCAGCGCGTGGCGATCGCCCGCGCCTTCATCAGCCCGGCGCCGATGGTGATCCTCGACGAGCCGACGGCGCACCTCGACAGCGATTCCGAGGAGACGGTCGCAGCTTCCATCGGCCCTCTGACAGCCGGGCGCACCGCGCTTCTGGTCTCGCACCGCCGGCGGGCGATCGAGGGTGCGGACCGCGTGCTCGAGCTCAGGAACGGCCGTCTGAAGCCCTTCGAACCGGAACTCGCGGGGGCGACGGCGTGATCGTCTCCCGGCTCTCCCGCAGCGCACTCGGCCGGGCCGTGCTGGCCACCCGTGGGCGGTGGCGACGTTTCGGCCTGTCGGCCCTGCTCGGAGCCGCGACGGTGCTGGCTGCGGTCGGGCTGCTCACGACCTCCGGCTACCTGATCAGCAGGGCGGCGGAGAGGCCCGAGATCCTCTCGCTGACGGTGGCGATCGTCGGCGTGCGCTTCTTCGGCATAAGCCGGGCGCTGCTGCGCTATTCGGAGCGGCTCGTCTCCCATGACCTCGCCTTCCGCAGCCTGACCGATCTCAGGCACCGCTTCTTCGAAAGGCTCGTGCCGCTCGTGCCGGGCGGGCTCGACCAGCCGGCCAGCGCCGACCTCCTGAGCCGCTTCGTCGGCGACGTCGACCGTCTCCAGGATCTCTACCTGCGGGCGCTCACCCCGCCGTTCATCGCGCTCGGGACGGGCCTCGTCTGCGTCGCCGCCGCCGCGGTGATGCTGCCGGCGGCCGGCTTCACGCTGCTGCTGATGCTGCTGCTCGGCGGCATCGCGGTGCCGGGCCTCACCCGTTGGGCGGCGAAGGTCTCGGGGCGCCGCCAGGCTGCGGCAAGGGCAGAGTTGAGCAGTTCGCTGCTCGAGGTGACTACCGGATCGGCAGAGATCGCGGTTGCCGGCCGGGAGGATGACTGGCTGCGGCGTACGGAGGAGGCCGACCGCGAGGTCATCGCGCTCCAGAAGCGTGACGCGCTGAACGGTGGCCTTGCTTCCGGTCTGACCACGATGCTCGCCGCGGGCGCCGCGGTGGCTGTGACCGCGGTCGCCGTCCCAGCAGTCGATGACGGGATCCTGAGCGGGGTCCTGCTGGCGGCGCTCGCGCTGCTGGCGATGGCTTCCTTCGAGTCCGTGATGCCGCTGGGGCCGGCGGCCGCCAGCCTCGACGCATGCGCCGATGCCGCCGGACGGATCGAGGAGATCACCGAACGCCCGCCGCCGGTCGGGGAACCGGAGCATCCCGTGCCGTTGCCGGAGACCGGTCCGATCGCCTTCGAGTCGGTCGGCTTCTCCTACGGACCGGATCTGCCGACCGTGCTCGACGACGTCGACTTCTCGCTCTCGCCCGGTGAGGCGGTGGCACTGGTCGGCCCGAGCGGGGCCGGCAAGAGCACGATCGCCGAGCTCATGGTCCGGTTCCGCGACCCCGGGCGCGGTCGCATCACCTTCGCCGGGACCGACCTGCGGCGCTTCGATGCGGACCGACTGCGCGAAAGGGTGCGCATCGCTCCGCAGGACTCCTACCTTTTCACCGGAACTCTCGGTGAGAACGTCGCGATGGGCAGGCCGGACGCGGCCCCGGAGGAGATCGAAGAGGTCCTGGCCCGGGTCGGGCTCGGCGCGTGGCTCGCCGGCCTATCCGACGGCCTCGGGACCCTGGTCGGTGAGGGCGGCTCGATGGTCTCCGGCGGCCAGCGCCAGCGGATCGCGGCGGCCCGCTGCCTGCTGGGCAACCCCGACTTCATGATCTTCGACGAGCCGACCGCCCACCTCGACCCCGAGGGGGCTCTCGCGCTCGAGGCCGTGCTGGCCGCCCGCCGCGAACACGGGACGGGGGTCCTGATCATCACCCATTCGATCTCCGATCGGTCGAACTTCGATCGCGTGCTCGAGCTCGACGGCTCTCACGCGGTGACCGAGAGGGATCCCGCTCAGCCGGACTGACCGAGGCGCTGGGACTTCATCACGGCCCTGATCGTCGAGCCACCCGGTCCGGAACTGATCTCGAGCTGACCCCCGGCCAGCGCCACGCGTTCACGCATGCCGGTCAGTCCGTGCCCCGAGCGCGGCGCGTCCGGGTCGAACCCGGTGCCGTCGTCGGCTACGCGCACGGTGATCCGCCCCTCCTCCTCGAAGACCTCGACGATCGCGCGGCGCGCTCCGCCGTGCCGGATGGCGTTGTTCAGCGCTTCCTGCACGAGCCGGTAGATGGTGTCCTCGAGTTGCGGCACCAGGCGACCGCCGCCGGCATTGGCCCGTACCGCGAAGTCGAGGCGCAGGTCGATCGAGACGTCCGACTCGGCCTCCACCCGCTCGACGAGGGCAGTCAGCGCGGGCCCGACACCGAGCTGGTCGAGCGCTGCGGGCCTGAGGTCGGCGATCAGCCGCCGCATCTCCTGGATCGTTTCGTCCACGCGGCCTATCGATTCGTGGATCACCTCCTCGCAGGGTTCGGTCTCGGCGTGGCGCCGCGCGGTCGAGAGCAGCACCCGCAGGCCGGCGAGGTTCTGGAGAGTCTCGTCGTGGAGCTCGCGAGCCCACTTGCGCCGCTCCTGCTCCGCCGCTTCGAAGCTCAGCTGGACCCGCTCGGCGGCGACCGACCTGGCGTTGTTTACGGCGATCGCTATCCACTCGGCGAGGATCACCGCCGATTGCTCGTCGGCCGCGTCGAACGGGCCGCTCTTCTTCTCGGTCAGGTACAGGTTGCCCCAGGCCTCGCCGTGGATCGTGACCGGGACGCCCAGGAACGACGTCATGTGAGGGTGGTTCGCCGGAAAACCGTGTGACTGCGGATGTGCTGCCAGGTCGTCGACGACGATCGGCCTGGGCTCCTCGATCAGCAGTCCCAGAAGCCCGCGGCCCTGCGGCCGGTCGCCGATCGCCTCGATGGTTTCTTTGTCCATGCCCGACGTCATGAAGCGCTCCAGGCTCGTACGGCCCGGGTCGAGCACACCGAGCGCCGCGTAGCGGGCCCCGGTGAGCTCGCGCGCCGCGTTCAGGGCTCGGCTGATCACGATCTCGGGATCGCGTTCGGTGACCAGCCCGCGGCCGACCTCGATCAGCTTCTCGAGGCGCCTCTGGTCGAGCATGGATTCAACGGTTGCCATCGCAGGCATGTTAGGGACTACGGGGGAAATCGCGGGAATATACGGATGAACACGGTTTTCCGGCCGCTACGCTTGCGGTGTGAAGACCGAGGCCGCCAAGCCTGAGGTCGAGGTTCTCTCGATCGTCCTTGCCGACGACCACACCGTGGTCCGCAGCGCGCTGCGCATGCTGCTCGAGGCCGAGCAGGACATCGAGGTCGTGGCCGAGGCGGGTACGGCCGAGGACGCCCTGCGCTACGTGCGCGGCCACCGGCCCACGGTCCTGATCCTCGATCTCGACATGCCCGGGCGGCCGAGCCTCGAGGTGGTGCCGGAGATCATCGAGGCTTCGCCGGAGACCGGAGTCGTAATCCTGACCATGCGCAGCGAGCCGGAGTTCGCGCGCCAGGCCCTCCAGGCCGGGGTGAAGGGCTACGTGCTCAAGGAAGCCGCGGACGCCGAACTGGTCCAGGCGGTGCGCAGCGCTTCGGCCGGCGAGACCTATCTCCAGCCGGCCCTCGGTGTGAAGCTGGCGACCGCATCGGAGGATCAGGCGGGCGGGCTCAGTGACCGGGAGATGGGCATTCTCGAGCTGATCGCCCTCGGGCACACGAACGCCGAGATCGCCGACCGGCTCTTCCTCAGCATCCGCACGGTCGAGAGCCACCGCGCCAACATCCAGTCGAAACTGGACCTGGGCAGCCGCGCCGAGCTGGTCCGCTACGCGCTCGACCACGGCATCATCGGCGGCTGACCTGCTGCCCATTCCGTGCCCGGCGGTTCGTGAGAGGATCGCCGGATGAGTGAAATTGGAGTAATCGCCGCGGTCCTGATCGCCTACAGCCTGTTCTCGCGGCGCCTCGACGGGCTGTTGGTCAGCGGGCCGATGTTTTTCGTAGCCGCGGGCATATTGCTGGGCCCGGACGTGGCGAACGTCGTCGACCTGGAGCTGACCAGCGAAACCGGGCTGCTCATCGCGGAGATCACTCTGGTCATCGTGCTCTTCTCCGACGCCGGCAGGATAGACCTCGGTTCGCTGCGCGAGAACAAGAGCCTCCCGGCCAGGCTGCTCGGGATCGGCATGCCGTTGACGATTGGGCTCGGCATGGCCGTCGGCGCATTTCTGCTGACCGACCTGGAATTCTGGGAGGCGGCGATCATCGCCGCCGTGCTCGCGCCGACTGACGCCGCCCTCGGTCAGGCGGTCGTCTCCGACAGGCGCGTTCCGCAGCGGATCCGGCAGGGCCTCAACGTCGAGAGCGGCCTCAACGATGGGCTGTCGATCCCGTTCCTCTTTCTCTTCACCGGACTTGCCGTGGTCGAGACCCAGGTCAGCGCGCAGGGCTGGGTCTCTTTCGCCGCGGAACAGATCGGCTTCGGCGTGCTCGTCGGCGCGGCAGTGGGCATGGTCGGCGGGTGGCTGGTCGATCACGCGGTCAAGCGCGAATACATCGCCGGAACCTTCAAGCAGCTCGTGATGATCGGACTGGCCCTGTTCGCCTGGGCCGCCGCCGAGGCGCTGGGCGGCAACGGGTTCATCGCGGCCTTCGTCGCCGGCATGACTGCCGGAAGGATCACCGAGGTCTGCAGCGAGAACATTCTTGATTTCACCGACGACGAGGGGCAGTTGCTCAACCTCGTGGTCTTCTTCATCTTCGGGATCAGCGCCATCGGTTTCCTCGAAGGTGCCGGTTGGCAGGTGTACCTCTACGGACTGCTCGCCCTGACCCTCGTTCGCATGCTGCCCGTCGCGGTCGCCCTGACAGGCGCCGGTCTGAGGCGCTCTTCGCTGGCCTTCATGGGGTGGTTCGGCCCACGTGGGCTGGCTTCGATCATCCTCGCGCTGATCGTGATCGAAGAAGAGCCCGAACTGCCGGCCGTGCCGACGCTCTTCGCGGCGATGACCGTAACCGTGCTGGCGAGCGTCTTCGCCCACGGCATCAGCGCGAGGCCGCTCAGCAAGGCCTATGGCGAAGCACTCGCAGACGCCACCGAAGACGAGCCGGAGATGCAGGAAGTGGCCGAGATGCCGGTTCGGGGTGACGGGTGAAGATCCTGCTACCGCCTTCCGAAGGCAAGTCCGAGCCTTGCGAAGGAGCTCCGGTCGAGCTCGATTCGCTCGTATTCCACGATCGGCTGGGAGAGTGCCGTGGCCGCCTGATCGGCAAGCTGGCGAAGCTGGCTGAGCGTCCGACGGCCAGGGCCGTGGAAGCGCTGGCAATCTCGCCGGGCCAGGCCGGGGAAGTCGCGAAGAATGCCGCGATCGACTCCGCACCCGCTGCGCCGGCCGTCGAGGTCTACTCCGGCGTGCTGTACGACAGGCTCGACTTCGGCGGCCTCGGCCCGCGGGCTGCCGAACGGGCGGCCGACCGGGTCCTGATCGCCAGCGCGCTCTGGGGGATGCTCAGGCCGGCGGACCGAATCCCCTACTACCGGCTCTCGATGAAGGCCCGGCTGCCACGGATCCCCGGCCTGGCGGCCTTCTGGCGGGCCCCTCTGGCCGCTGCGATGGAGCAGGCCGGCCACGACCGGGACGGCGAGCTGTTCCTCGACATGCGCTCGGCCGCATACTCGGCCGCCTGGAAGCCCAAGCGGGCACGCCTGCTCCCGGTGAGGGCCTTCACCGAGAAGAATGGTGAGAGGAAAGCCGTCTCACACATGGCGAAGGCCACCCGTGGCGACGTCGCCCGTCTGGTCCTCTCGGCGCCGGACGCGCCGGAGGACGCCGAGTCGGTGGCGGCGCTGCTGGAGCGATCGGGTCTGCGCATCGAGCTCTCCGAGCGCTTCCTCGACGTGATCGACCCCGGCTGAGAAGGCACGGACCCATGCTTCGCACCTGCGGCACCGCAACCGTCCCCGGCGGTCGGCCGCACCTATGGTCGGTCGGCCGCACCTATAGTCAGTAGGCATGGACCGACCGGTCGAAACGCCCCCGGCCAAGGACGGCTCGATCCGCCGACGGCGCCACCGGGCGGCCGCCGGAATCGGCCTGCTCGCCTGCCTGGCCCTGACCGCCGGCGTACTCAGCGGATCCGGATCCGGCGCCGGCAGCGGGCCGGACGAGGTGGCCCTGGTGTCGGCGCCGTCGCCCTCGCGCGGGCTGGGACCGAATACGCTCGCCGGGCAGCGGACCGTGGTCGGTTTCCCCGGCACGTCGATTCCGCGATCGGTCCGCAAGGGAGTCCGCAACGGACGGATCGGCGGCGTGATCCTATTCGCCGACAACCTGCCCGACCGTTCTTCGGCGCGCTCGCTCACCACGCGGCTGCAGAACCTGCGCAGGCCGAAAGCCCTGCGCCGCTACCCGCTGCTGATCATGACCGACCAGGAGGGCGGGCTGGTCAAGCGGCTGTCCGGCGCTCCGACCGCCTCGGCCGCCGAGATGGGCAGGAGCGGGTCCGCCTTCTCCAGGAGGCAGGGCCGTCTGACCGGTCGCAACCTCAGGAACGCCGGGATCAACGTCAACCTCGCGCCGGTCGTCGACGTCGCCCGCCCTGGAGGCAACATCGCTGCCACCGGCCGGGGCTTCGGCAGCACCGTGACCTCGGTCGTGAGGTCGGCCGTCCCGTTCGCCACCGCGATGGAGGCGGCCGGAACAGCGGCGACGGCCAAGCACTTCCCCGGGCTCGGGTCGGTGAGGCTCAACACCGACGACGCGGTCCAGAGGGTCGGCCTCTCGAAAGCGGCGCTGCGCAAGGTCGATGAAGCGGCTTACCGTCCCTTCGTCAGGAAGGGCATCGACATGGTCATGGTCGGCACCGCGATCTACCCGGCCTTCAGTGGCAGGCCGGCCGCCTTCGAGAAGAAGATCGTGACCGGTGAGCTCCGCCGCCGGCTCGGCTATCGCGGCGTGACCGTGACCGACGCGCTCGGCACCGTCGCCGCCCGGGCCTTCGGCGGACCCCGGAAGCTGACCCCGTCGGCGGCCCGGGCCGGCATGGACCTGATGCTGTTCACCGACGTCGCTGACGCGCTGAAGGGCCAGGACTCGATCGCCGACCGCCTGCGCTCCGGCAGGCTCGGCCGCGCCGCCTTCCGCGCCTCGGTCGACCGCATCCTGCGACTGCGCGCGCGACTCGCGCGGCGCTGACGGCTCAGCGGCCGGTCCAGCGCGGCCTGCGTTTCTCGCCGAAGGCGGTGATCCCCTCGAGGAAGTCCTCTGAGGAGAAGCACGACTCCCGGAGCTCCACGAGCTCGCGTTCCTGCTCTTCGCTGAGGGTCGGATTGGCCAGCAGCGTCTCGATCGTCTTCTTGTTGCCGCGCATCGAGAGCGGTGCGTTGGACGCGATTCCTGCTGCCATCTCCAGCGAGGCCGCCTCGACCCGATCCGACTCGACGACGGCGTTCACCAGGCCGATCGACAGCGCCTCCGATGCCTCGAGATTGCGGCCGGTGAAGAACAGCTCGCGCGTCCTCGCGCGCCCCGATCGTCTCGATGAAGCGCCGGATTCCGGTGTGGCCGTAGATAAGCCCCAGCTTCGCCGGCGGCATGCCGAGCTTCGCGGTGCTCGCCGCGATCCTCAGGTCGCAGGCCAGGGCGAGCTCGAGGCCGCCTCCGAGGCAGTGTCCGTTGAGCGCGGCGATCGTCGGCCAGGGGAAGGCGTCCAGGGCTGCGAGCGCGGCGGGGAAGGGGTGGGCGACGAGGGCCTCGGCGTCGCGCTCGAAGCTCTCGGCCGGGATCGAGCCGATGTCGTATCCGGCCGAGAAGACCGGGTCGGCTCCGGTGATCACGAGACAGCGGAAGTCGATTCCCCGGTCCAGCTTCGGCAGCGTCGCGGTGATCGCGTCGAGGATCTCGTGGTCGAGCGCATTGCGCTTGTCCGGATTGGAGATGGTCAGCCGGGCGACCGCTTCGGCCGGGAAATCGAGCAGCAGGCGTCCGGTACCGGTGTCGATCGCGTCGGCTTCGCCGTCGCCGCTCATCGCGTCCTACTCCAGGACGATGAGGACGTCGCCCTCGTCGACCGACTGGCCCTCTTCACACTTGATCTCCTTGACGACGCCGTCGTCCTCGGACTCGACCGGGATCTCCATCTTCATCGACTCGAGGATGACGACCTCGTCACCGTCCTCGACCGTGTCCCCGACCGCGACGGTGATCTTCCATACGTTGCCGGTGATGTGAGCTTCGATATCGGCCATGGCCGCGAACCCTAGTCAATCCGCATTTGTCGCGGTCACGTTCCCCGCCGCCGCCCCGAGGTCGCGCCACCTCCCCCTCCCACAGTCAGACCCGCCGCATCCGGGGACCGGGGGCGCTTGTTTCTCCATATCGGTCACAACCTCCCCCAACTGAACGGGGGGCCGGCTGCCGGGCCCGTCGCAACCGGGGGCGCCTGTTTCTCCAGATCGGTCACAACCTCCCCCGGTTGACGCGAATTCCTCGGTCCGTTCGCAACCGGGGGCGCTTGTTTCTCCATATCCGTCACAACCTCCCCCAACTGAACGGGGAGCCGTCGGTCGGGCGGGGGTCCGGTCGCATTGGCTAGGGGGGCAACCCGGGTCCAGCCAGCACTGGTTGTTCCCGGGTTGAGGTTTCGGGATCACTGAACTGCGTCGGAATCGTTGCACCCGTCAGGCAGACCGTGAGCGGCAAGAGGTCACGATCGGACCATGGAGAGCAACCACTGCGACCTCAGTCCCGGGGCATCGTCCGACGCCGGCCCGGCTGAGCGGCGGGCTCCGGACCCACAGAGCGCGACCGGTCTGATTTTGCGCTTCGCGCGCCTTCAGCAGGGAGTAGTCGCCCGAGCCCAACTCCTGGACGCCGGCCTCCGCCCGAGACAGGTCGACCTCCGGGTGAACCGGGGGTTGCTGGTGCCGGTGGCGAGGGGCGTATACGGCGTCGGTCACGACATCATCAGCCGGAGGGCCCGATTGCGAGCCGCCCTGCTGTCGGCGGGACCGGGGGCTGCTCTGTCCCACTGGAGCGCCGCGGCTGTCTGGGGCGTGGCCGCGCCTCGTGATCGGGTCGAAGTCGTCCGTACTCACAGCCGCAAGGTCCGGTCGAACCGTCACGCCACGGAAGGGAGCGCCACGGAAGGGAGCGCCACGGCAGGGAGTGCCACCGAGGGGGGTGCCACCGAGGGGAGTGTCACGGAAGGGAGTGCCACCGAGGGGAGTGTCATGGCAGGGAACGCGCGGTCCTGGATCTTCGTTCACCGAAGTCGTCTGCTGGACCCGACCGACTTGGCGGTGCGTGACGGGTTTGCCATCACTGCTTTCACCCGGACAATGATCGACCTGGCGGCGCGCCTGGACGAGGATCGGATCCGGTCGATTCTGCGCGAGGCCGAGCGGCTCCGGATCGCGGACTGGCGCGAGCTAAGGCGGGAGACAGCGTCCGGACGGGGCCGCAAGGGCATCGCCGGACTGCGGGCGGTGGTGGCCGAGTGGACCGGCGCCGACAGCGCGACGCGGTCCGACCTGGAGCTGAGATTCCTGTCGCTGTGCCGGGGCGCGGGTCTGCCTCTGCCGATCGTGAATGGTTCGGTGTCCGGCTTCGAGGTCGACTGCTACTGGCCCGGCAGCCGGCTGGCCGTCGAGCTGGACGGCTACGAGAGCCACCGTGGGCGACCGTCATTCGAGTCGGACCGTCAGCGGGACCTGGTCCTGGCGCGAGCCGGGTTGCAGGTGCTTCGCGTCACCCACCGGATGCTGCGCGACCGGCCCGACACCCTGCTGGACCTGCTGAAGGGCCGACTGCGTGGTGGGGAAGGGCGCCGGCCGGGCGGGTGACCTCGGGCGGCGGCTGTAGGGTCTCCGGCGATGAGTGCGCATAGGCTGGCAGTCCTGATCGCGGCTCGAAACGAGGCCGACGTGATCGGCGAGACGATCGGGTCGCTTGCCGACGCTTTTCCCGGCGCCGCCCTGTGGGTGGCCGACGACGCCTCCGATGACGGTACGGCTGATGCCGCCATGGCGGCGGGCGCGAGAGTGGTCAGGCGCGGCAGGTCCCACGGCAAGGGCGGCAACATGACGGCGTGTGCGGAGGCGATGCTGAGCGACCCTGGCCTGCCCGACTACGTCCTGCTCTGCGACGGTGACCTGGCCGGGTCTGCCGGAAGGCTCGGCCCGCTTGTCGACGCGGTCAGGTCCGGTGAATGCGACCTCGCCGTGGCGATGTTCGCGAAGCGGGTCGGCGGCGGCTTCGGCCTGGCGCGCGGCTTCTCAGCGTGGGTGATCCGTCGGCGCTGCGGGGCCGAGCCGAAAGCGCCGATCTCGGGCCAGCGGGCGATGCGGCTCGAGGTCCTGCGCGCCGTGCTGCCTTTCGCACCTTCGTACGGCATGGAGACCGGGATGACCATCGATGCCGTGCGGGCCGGCTACCACCTCGGTGAGTACGAGATCGAACTGGCCCACAAAGCGACCGGCAGGACCGTCGGGGGCTTCATCCACCGCTTCCGGCAGCTGGTCGATTTCGCCCGCGTCGGCTGGGCCAGGCGTGGCGACCGCGGGCCCGGCGGGAGGCGCCCGGCGTGATCCTCGCGATCGACCAGGGCACGACCGGTTCCACGGCCTTCGTCTTCGACGAGCGCGGCCACATAGCCGGACGCGGATACGCCGAGTTCAGCCAGTCCTTCCCCCGGCCCGGATGGGTCGAGCACGACGCGGGCGAGATCTGGGAGGTGACGCGTTCGGTCGCGCTGCGTGCCCTCGCCGGAGCGGGCATCGACGGTCGGCAGCTGAAGGCGATCGGCATCACCAACCAGCGCGAGACGGTGGTCGCCTGGGACCCCGAGACCGGCAAGCCGGTCCACCCGGCCCTCGTCTGGCAGGACCGTCGTGGTGCGGCGCGCTGCGACGAGCTGAAGGAGCAGGGCCACGAGCCGATGGTCCGGGAGCGGACCGGCCTCGTGCTCGACCCGTATTTCTCGGCCACGAAGATCGAATGGCTGCTCCGGAACGCAGAGGGGGCGGGGAGCGCCTGCTTCGGCACGATCGATTCGTGGCTCGTCTGGAAGCTGTGTGGCGAACACGTCACCGATTTCTCGAACGCCTCGAGGACGATGCTGTTCGACATCAACCGACTCGACTGGGATCCGGAGCTGTGCGAACTGTTCGGCGTGGACCCCGCGTCGCTTCCCGAAGCGCGACCGTCGGCAGGAGTGTTCGGGACGACCACCGAGTTCGGCGGCGAGGTGCCGGTCGCGGGAATCGCCGGTGACCAGCAGGCGGCGCTCTTTGGCCAGGCCTGCCACCGGCCCGGCCAGGCCAAGAACACGTACGGCACAGGCAGCTTCGTGCTGCTGAACACGGGCGACGAGCCGGCCCGCCCCGACCCCGGCGTGCTCTCGACCGTGGCCTGGGGGATAGGGGAAGAGGTGACTTACGCGGCCGAGGCATCGATATTCATCACCGGGGCCGCGGTCCAGTGGCTGCGTGACGGCCTCGGGATCATCGGCGAAGCCCGCGAGACCGAAGCGATGGCTGCTTCGCTCGATGGGAACGACGGGGTCTACTTCGTCCCGGCCCTTACCGGCCTCGGGTCACCGTGGTGGGATCCCTATGCCAGAGGTCTGGTGATCGGGCTGACACGAGGCACCGGGCGCGCCCACCTGGCCAGGGCGGCGTTGGAGGCGATCGCCTACCAGACGGTCGATGCCGTGCGGGCCCAGGAGGCTTCTTCCGGGCAGGAGGTCGAAGTTCTCCGGGCCGACGGAGGCGCCGTCAGCAACCGCTGGCTCATGCAGTTCCAGGCCGACCTTCTCGGCGTGCCCGTCGTGGTGCCGGAGATGAGCGAGATCACGGCGTTCGGCGCCGCCGGGCTGGCCGGCGTCGGGGCCGGCCTGTGGGACACGGACGCGATGGACGGCATGTGGCGGCAGAGCGCGCGGTTCGATCCGCGGATGGACCGGAGCGAAGCGGACGGCCTGCTCGCCGGCTGGCACCGGGCGCTGGAGAGGTCCAGGCAATGGGCGGGCCCGGCGGCCGGCGGTCCGGCCGGTAACTCCCGTCAGTCCCCGGGTTAGGGTTCTGCGAAGCCGATGACCGAGATCAAGCCCCAGGTATACAAGGACCCCCGCCCGGCCGAGTACTTCGCCCAGTTTCACGAGCGTTCGCGCACGCGTGAGCCCAACTTCGTCTACGAAGGCGTGCGTGCCGCGCTTTCGCCGGTAGCGGTCGGCCTTTACCGGACCCGGGCGATCGGCACCGAGAACGTGCCAAGGAACGGTCCCGTGCTGTTGACGCCGAACCACTTCAGCCAGATGGACCACTTCTTCGCCGGCGTCTACCTGCGACGCAAGCTGCGCTTCATGGCGAAGTCGCAGCTTTTCGGCACGCCTGTCCTGACGCCGATCTTCACCCACGGCGGCGTCTTCCCCGTGCGACGTGGCTACAAGGACGAAGAAGCGTTCAAGACGGTCAGCGCGATCTTCGACCAGGGCGGCTCGGTCCTCGTCTACGCAGAGGGAGGTCGTTCCCGGACCGGCGGACTCGGCGACCCGCGCCCGGGGATCGGCAGGATCGCGCTCGAGTCGGGCGTTCCGGTCGTGCCCGTGGCGATCCACGGCTCGGCCTCGGTCAGGCGATGGAAGAAGCTGGCTTTCCCCAAGGTCACGGTCCAGTACGGCAAGCCGGTCTGCTTTCCGGTGCGCGCGAATCCTTCCCGCGGGCAGCAGATGGAGGCCGCGACCGAGATCTTCGATGTCGTCCGCCGCATGTACACGGACCTCGAGCAGAAGGGCCGCAAGGCTGTGAGGCGCTCGCTGCGCGAGAGAGCCCAGGCCGAGGCGCTCGCGGCCGGCGGACGCCCCGCCGGCTGAGCCGGCCGGCTCGTTCCGCTGCGACTACTCCCAGACCGGGGGCGCGTTCTCGTAGAACGCGGGATCGTGTCCGGCGGTGATCACGGCATCGGGGTACTCGCGCCGGAACAGCCGGATCTCCTGCAGGCTGCGCTTGTACTGGTGTTCGTCGTACATCAGGCCGGGCAGGTCGGCGCGCGGCTCGAGCTGGGACTCGCGAAACATCGCGTCCCCGGAGATGACCATGTCGCGATCCTTCAGGCGCACGACCACCGACTGGTGTCCGGCGCTGTGCCCGGGCGTCGAGGCGAGACGGATCGAGCCGTCTCCGAACAGGTCGACCGTGCGTCCGAAAGTCGCATAAGAAGAGACGTTCTCCCCGTCGAAGCGCACGGTGCGGAAGTCGAATGCGTAGTCGTACTGCTGGCGGCGGTAGCCCTTCAGCATCGACAGCAACCCGGATGTGGCTTCCTTCCACTCGTCCGCGGTGACGATGAAGGTCGCCTCCGGGAAGTCGGCGATGCCCGAAGCGTGGTCGAGGTGAAGGTGGGTGAGCAGCACGAGCCGGATCGAGGAAGGGGAAATCCCCCGGTCGCGGAGCTGCGCCGGAAGGTCGCCTCCGGGATCCATCTCGGGCCGGCACAGCCAGGTGCCGAAGCGGCCGAGGTTCTGGTGGGGATCGCTGGCGATCGAAGGGTGGAGGCCGGTGTCGACGAGGATCGGCCCCGCATTCGGGTGCCGGATCAGGAAAGCGGGGATGGGGATCGCGGGGTTCTCCGACCCGACCGATCTCAGCGTTTTGATCTTGCCGACCTCTCCGCCAGGGCTGGAGTGCAGGATCTCGGGCGAGCGGAAGCGGCCGGTGACGATCGCCTCGACCGTGACGGTTGCGCCTTCGCCACCCCCGGAAACGGGCGTGTCGAGGGGCCTCGGGTCGGCATGGACGCTCATTGCCCGACCCTACACCTGGGGTCCGCACCGCTAAGGTTCGCGTCCAGCGATGGGCGAATCCTTACGATCCGAGATCTTCCGAGACGGGCTGCTCGACGGCCGCGTCGTCGTCGTGTCGGGGGCGGGATCGGGGCTCGGCCGTGCGACCGCGCTCGAGATGGTCCGCCTCGGTGCGACCGTGGTCGGCTGCGGGCGGCGGACCGAACCGCTGGAGGAGACGGAGTCACTGGCCGAGGGCTTCGCCGGAACCTTCGAATCGCGCGGTCTCGACATCCGAGACGACGAAGGCGTCGATTCGTTCTTCGAGGGTGTGATCGAGCGCCATGGGCGGATCGACACGCTCGTCAACAATGCCGGCGGCCAGTTCCTAAGCCCGGCCGAGGCGATCTCGCCGAAGGGCTTTCGTACGGTGATCGAGCTGAACGTGACCGGCACGTGGCTGATGACCCACGCCGCCGCCACGAAGGCGTTCATCCCCCAGGGCGGGGGAGCGGTGATCAGCGTCACCCTGTCCCCGCACAACGGCATGCCGGGCATGGTCCATTCCGGCGCGGCGCGAGCGGCGGTCGAGAACATGACCCGCACGCTCGCCACCGAATGGTCGCGATTCGGCATCCGGACCTGTGCGATCGCGGCGGGACAGTTTGCGACCGACACCTTCGTCAACAAGTACCCGAAGGAGATCGTCGAGTCGGTGCACCGGACGATCCCGATGGGGAGGGTCGGCGAGTCGGACGAGATGGCCTGGCTGATCGCCTTCCTCGCCAGCGACGCGGGCGCCTTCCACTCCGGTTCGGTGATCACGCTCGACGGAGGCCGCGACAACTGGTTCGGCCCGTGGCCGCCGGCCGGCATCGCCGGCGACTCCGGTGAGCCCCCGGCCGAAGCGCGCCGGCCCTCGTAGCCGGCGCTCCGCCAGTGCACGAAAAAGGCCCCCGGTAGCGGGGGCCCCTTGCGTTCCGGTCAGATCCGGATCACGTGTACATGCCGCCGAACTGGCCGCCGGTCACGTTCACGACCTGGCCGTGCACGTAGTCGGCGAGGTTCGAGGCCAGGAACAGGACCGGGCCCGAAGCCTCTTCGGGGCTGGCCGGGCGGCCGAGCGGGATGATCATCGAGGCCATCGCCCGCATCTGCTCGGGGATGCCGAGCTGGATGTCCGAGCCGTCGGGAGCCTTGACCGTCTCGGCCTCTTCGTCCTTCGCCGCAGTCAGCCGGGTCTCGACGAAGCCGAAGGCGACCGCGTTGACGTTGATCTTGAACTGGCCCCACTCCTTGGCCAGGGTCTTGGTCATGCCGACCACCGCCGCCTTGCCGGCGCTGTAGTTGACCTGCCCCGCGTTGCCCATCGTGCCCGAGACCGAGCTGACGTTGATCAGCTTGCGGAATACTTCGCGGCCTTCGGCGGCCTCGGCCTTGGCCGCTTCGCGCCAATGCGGGGCGAGGGCGCGCGCGACCCGGAACGGGACGATCGTATGGATGTCGAGCATCGCCTGGAACTGCTCGTCGCTCATCTTGTGGGCGACTCCGTCCCACGTGTAGCCGGCGTTGTTGACCACTATGTCGACCGAGCCGAAGGCTTCGTTGGCCGTGTTGACCAGCTCATCGGCGGCTTCGGACCGGGTCATGTCGCCGGCGTAGACGGCGGTCCTGCCGTCGATTCCAGCCGCCGCCTGCTCTGCGGCCTCGGCGTCGAGGTCGTTGATCAGCACGTTGGCGCCGTGTGCGGCGAACAGCTCTGCCGTCGCCAGCCCGATGCCCCTGGCCGAGCCGGTGACAATCGCGTTCTTTCCGTCCAGAAGTCCCATGTTCAAGCTCCTTGTGGTTGAGGGGTCCGTAGCGGGCCAGCAGCCGCCATCCGTGGCAGCGGACTATATGCCGACTCGAGTTCCCGGTTGCGTCGGGCGGCGACGGTATGGTCGGCGCCAATGAAGATCCTGATCGGATTCAGGGAGTTCATCTCCCGGGGAAACGTGATCGATCTAGCGGTGGCGGTAGTGGTCGGCGCCGCTTTCACCGCCCTGGTGACCTCACTGGTCGAAGACCTCCTGACCCCGGTCATCGCGGCTTTCATCGGGGAGCCGGACTTCTCCGCCCTCTCTTTCACGATCAACGGGTCGGAGTTCCTGTACGGCAGCTTCATCAACGCGCTGATCGCGTTCCTGTCGGTCGCTGCCGCCGTCTACTTCTTCGTCGTCGTACCCGTGAACATGCTCAACGAGCGCAGGAAGTCCGACGAAGAGTCGACCCACCGGGACTGCCCCGAGTGCCTCTCCGAGATCCCGTCGGCGGCCACCAGGTGCGCCCACTGCACCGCTCAGGTCAGCCCTGCCACCTGATTCACCGGCAACAGCCCTTCGGCCGCGCCGGCGCCCGAGGGTTCCCGCAGGCGCCGGCGGCCTCTGGCGCGAGGGGGTACGGCCCGTAGGCGCCCCGTCCCCCTAGAGACCGTAGGAGCGGCCGATTACTTCGAGCATTACCTCGTCGGTGCCGGCACCGATCCGGTTCAGGCGTATGTCGCGGTAGTGGCGCTCGACTTCGTACTCCTTCATGTAGCCCCAGCCGCCGTGGATCTGGATGCAGTCATCGGCGACTTCGCAGGCGACCTGGGCCGAGAGCAGCTTCGCCATCGAGATCTCCCGCACCGGGTACTCACCGTTGGCGAACCTCCAGGCCACGGTGTAGGTGAACTGCTTCGACGCTTCGATCCTGGTCGCCATCGCCGCGACCTTGTGGCGGATCGTCTGGAACTTGCCGATCGGCCTGCCGAAGGCCTCACGCTCCTTGGCGTACTGGATCGAGGTCTCGAGCAGGCGCTCGGCACCGGCGTTGGAGCCGGCGGCCGCGACCAGGCGTTCGCCCTGAAGCTCCCAGGTGATGTGGTAGAAGCCCTTGCCGACCTGGCCCAGTACCGAATCCGCAGGTACGCGCATGTCGTCGAAGTGGATCTCGCAGGTATCGGAGGCCTCCATACCCATCTTCTCGAGGTTCTCCGCCACCGAGAAGCCGGGCAGGTCGTTGCCGTCTTCGTCGCGGATGTCGATCAGCAGCAGGGTGATGCCGTCATGGCCGGCATCCGGGTCGGTCTTGGTCACCAGCACGATGAAGTCGGCCCGGGCCGCATTGGTGATGAAGGTCTTCGATCCGTTGATCACGTACTCGTCGCCGTCGAGCTTCGCCGTGGTGCGGATGCCCGCGACGTCGGAGCCGGCTCCGGGCTCGGTGATGCCGAGGCAGCCGATGCGGGTTCCCTGGATGCCGGGCACCAGGTACTTCTGCTTCTGCTCTTCGGTGCCGAGCATCTCGATCGGAGGCAGGACCATGTCGGTCTGGACGGCAAAGCCCATGCCGAGCCCACCCGAACCCGAGTAGCTGAGCGCCTCCGCGCGGACCAGCGAGTAGTAGTAGTCGCCGCCCTGTCCGCCGTACTCCTCGGGGAAGCAGAGTCCAAGGTAGCCGAGCTCACCGGCCCGTTCGATGGCGGAGTTGGGCCACTTGGTCTTCTCCCACTCGTTGCGGTGGGGGTGAAGTTCCTTCTGTACCCAGTCGACCATCGACTCTCGCAGGTCCTCGTGTTCCTGGGTGAAGATGAAGTGCTTCTGGACGGTCTCGAAGTCCGGCTTGATGACTGTCGTGCTCACGGCTAGTACTTCTCCTTGGTCGGGTTGGGTGCGGCTGCCTCGCCGTACAAAGTAGAGAGTAACACTTCTCACTCCTCAGTAAGTGGTATGTTGCGCCGACCATGAACGAAACCCCCCGACCATGAACGATTCAGCCCATTCCTTCGGCAAGCTCAAGTACGAGGTCGTCGACCACGTCGCGACGATCACGCTCGACGACCCCGAGACCCGCAACGCGCTGTCCGACCAACTGCTGAGCGAGCTGATCGCCGCGCTGAACCTGGCCCGCGACGACTACGCGGTCAGGGTCGTGGTGCTCGCGTCGTCGCACGAAAAGGTCTTCTCGGCCGGCGGCAACCTCGCCGCATTCGGCGGCGACAGCGGCACGGTCGAGAAGTTCACCGGTGCCGAGCTGTTCGTCGACTGCTTCAAGCTGCTCGGCGAGCTGGGCAAGCCGTCGATCGTCGCGGCCCGCGGGCATGTGCTGGCCGGCTCGCTGGGACTCGCCCTCGCCTGCGATCTGATCATCGCTTCGGACCGGGCGACTTTCGGCACTCCCGAGATCACGGTCGGCCTGTTCCCGTTCATGATCATGGCGCTGATCTACCGCAACGTGCCGCGCAAGAAGACCAACGAGATGCTGCTGCTGGGCGAGCGGCTCACCGCGGAGGCGGCGCGCGAAGCGGGCATCGTCAACAAGGTCGTGCCGCAGGCCGAATTCGACGGCGCCGTCGCCGAGTGGGCCGGCATGCTGGCGGCCAAGTCGCCGCTGATCATGCGGCTCGGCAAAGACGCGATGTGGCGCCAGATGGACATGCCACTGGCCGAGGGCCTCGATTACCTGCGATCCCAGCTGGCGATCGAGCTGTCCACCGAAGACGCGATCGAGGGCGTCAAGGCTTTCTTCGAAAAGCGCGAGCCCGAATGGAAAGGACGCTGATGAGCGACGAGGCCGAAGCGACCGGAACCGATGCCGGCGCGAACGGGGGAGAGGCCGCCGGACCGGTGAACAAGCTGCCCGGCACCGCACCGCTGTCGGAGCTGACCGAACAGCTTCACGAGCGCCGTGGCAAGGCCCATCTCGGTGGTGGCCTGGAGAAGATCGAGGCCCAGCACGCCCGCGGCAAGCTCACGGCGCGCGAGCGGCTCGACCTGCTGGTCGACGAGGGCAGCTTCAACGAGATCGGACTCCACGGCCGGCCCCACTACTCGCAGCCGGCGATGCAGGGCAAGGACGCGCCCGCCGACGGCGTGATCACGGGCTGGGGCGACGTAGACGGACGCGCCTGCGCAATCGTCGCCTATGACTTCACCGTGATGGCCGGCTCGATGGGGCAGACCGGCGAGATCAAGGTCACGCGCATCCGCGAGATGGCCCTGCAGAAGCGCATGCCGCTGATCTGGCTGCTCGACTCGGCCGGCGCGCGGATCCAGGAGGCCGCCGGCTCGCTGTTCGCGGGATCGGGCCATCTGTTCCGCGAGGAAGTCGAGATGTCGGGCGTGGTCCCGATGGTGGCGGCGATGATGGGCCCGTGTGCGGCCGGCACCGCGTACATACCGGGGCTTTCGGACTTCGTTCCGATGGTGGTCGGACAGGGCGCGATGGCCCTGGCCGGTCCACACCTGGTCAAGGCCGTGACCGGCGAGGAGATCGAGATGGAGGACCTCGGCGGCGCCAAGGTCCACTGCCGCAAGTCGGGCGTCGGTGACCTCGAGGTCAAGGACGATCCCGAATGCATAGAGGCGATCAAGAAATACCTTTCGTACTTCCCCTCGAACTGCGAGCAGAAGCCGCCGGTCATCGAGACTTCCGACCCCGAGGACAGGGGGTCGGACGCGCTGCTCGACCTGATCCCGGAGTCGCCGCGGACCCCGTACGACATGTACAGGGTGATCGAGGAGATCGTCGACGACGGCGACTACTTCGACATCAAGCCTAAGTTCGCAAAGTCGCTGATCACGTGTTTCGCCCGCTTCGGCGGCCGCCCCGTCGGCATCGTCGCCAACCAGCCGAAGCAGCTCGGCGGCATCCTCGACGTCGATTCGGCTGACAAGGCGGCGAGATTCATCAACCTCTGCGACGCCTTCTCGATCCCGCTGCTGTTCCTCCAGGACGTGCCCGGGTTCATGGTCGGTTCGAAGGTCGAGCAGCAGGGCATCATCCGTCATGGGGCGAAGATGCTCTATGCCGTTTCGAGGGCGACCGTGCCGAAGATCACCGTCCTGGTCCGCAAGGCCTACGGGGCCGGCTACTACGTGATGTGCGGCCGGGCCTACGAGCCGGACCTGATCGTCGCCTGGCCCGGGGCGGAGATATCGGTCATGGGTGCCGAGGGCGCCGTCAACATCATCGGCCGTTCGGCGATCGAGGCATCCGACGACCCGGAGGCCACTCGCGAGGCGATGCTGAACGCGGTCCGTGCCCAGATCGATCCCTACATCGCCGCCGGCAACGCGATGATCGACGACATCATCGACCCGCGCGAGACCCGCAGGACGATTATCCGCGGCCTCGAGATGGCCAAGGACAAGAAGGTCGAGAAGCCGTGGAAGAAGCACGGGGTGATGCCGGTATGAGGGATTCCCGGGCGACCGAAAGCAGAACAGGAGATACCCGATGAGCCGTTTCGAAGACCCGGTGATCATCAGCAACTCGATCTCGGGCGTCATCGCCAACCGGGACCAGTGCCCGGCGATCCCGTATACGCCCGACGAGTACGCCGCCGAGGCGCGCAGGGCCGTCGACGAAGGCGCGTCGCAGATCCACATCCATGCGCGCAAGCCGGACGGCACGCCTTCGTGGGACACGGAGGACTTTCAGGCGATCACCGAGGCGATCCGCTCCGAAGTCGGTGACGTGATCATCAACTACTCGACCGGCGCGATCGGCGTACCGATCGAGCAGCGGATCGAGTACCTGCGAGCCTGCCGGCCGGACGTCGCCGCGCTCAACATGAGCTCAATGAACTACGCGAAGTACTCCAGGCGGCGCAAGGAGTTCGTCTTCAAGGCGGTCTTCGAGAACAGCTTCGACACGATCATCGAATTCATCACCGCGATGAACGAGCTCGGCATCCAGCCCGAGCACGAATGCTTCGACGCCGGCCACGTGGCCAACGTCGACCCGCTGATCGACATGGGGCTGCTGAAGGAGCCGTTGCAGATTTCGCTCGTCATGGGCGTGACCGGCGGCATCCGGCCTACCCCGAGGAACGTCGGCGTTATGGCCGACCAGATACCCGGCGGCCCTGAAGGACCGAACAACTGGCAGGTGATCGGTATCTCCCGCGACCAGTGGAAGCTGCTCGCCGCGGCGATTGCACTCGGGGGCAACGTGCGAGCCGGGGTCGAGGACAACCTCTACCTGCCCGACGGCTCGATGGCGCGTTCGAACGGCGATCTCGTCGGCAAGGCACGCCAGATGGTCGAAGACGCCGGCCGCAAGGTCGCCACGGTGGCCGAGGCGAGGGAGCTGCTCGGCCTGGAGAAGGCCTGAGGCAGGCAGGCGAAGTGGCACCGCTGGCCGGCATCACTGTCCTCGATCTGACCCGGTTGCTGCCGGGCGGGTTCTGCACCCAGATGCTGGCCGACTTCGGCGCGGACGTGATCAAGGTCGAGGACACCGGAGCCGGCGACTACATCCGTCAGGCGCCGCCGTACTACGAGCCGGAAGCCGGCCACGACGAGGAGGAGATCGCCAGCACCCGATCGGCGCTCTACCTCTCGCTGAACCGCTCCAAGCGCTCGATCCGGCTGGATCTCAAGAGTGGGGACGGCCGCGCCGCCTTCCTGCGCCTGGCCGAGAAAGCCGACGTCATCGTCGAGGGCTTCCGGCCGGGCGTGACCGAACGGCTCGGCGTCGACTACGACAGCGTCAGGAAGCTCAACCCGGGCATCGTCTACTGCGCGATCAGCGGCTACGGCCAGGACGGTCCGAATCGGGACCGCGCCGGCCACGACATCAACTACCTCGGTTCGACCGGGCTGCTGGCGATGACCGGGGCAGACGGTGGCCCGCCGGTTCAGCCGGCCGCGCAGGTCGGCGACATCGGCGGCGGCGCGATGGGCGCTGCCTTCGGCATCCTGACGGCACTGATCGGCAGGCAGAGCACCGGTGAGGGGCAGATGGTCGATATTTCGATGACCGACGGCGCGCTCTCCTGGCTGGCGATGCCGGCCGGCGCGTACTTCGCCGACCGACAGATCCCCGGCAGGGGAGCATCGATCCTCAACGGCGGCGTCTGCTGCTACCTGCCGTACGAAGCAGCCGACGGCTGGATCTCCTGCGGGGCGCTGGAGCCGAAGTTCTGGCGGGCATTCTGTGAGGGAACCGGCCACCCCGAGCTGATCGAATTCCAGTTCGACAAACCCGGAGGGGAAGGCTGGGCGAAAGTCGCCGCCGTCTTCCGCGAGCGCAGCCGCGAGCAGTGGAAGGACTTCAACGACGAGCACGACTGCTGCATCGAGCCGATCCTCGAGCTGGACGAGGCGCTCGAGTCGGAACTGGTGCGCGAGCGCGGCATGGTGGTCGAGTTCGAGCAACCCGGCCTTGGCAAGGTCCGGCAGATCGGCAGCCCGGTCAAGCTTTCGGGAACGCCGGCGCTCGATCCGCGGCCGGCACCTGCCATCGGGGCGGACACCGCAGACGTACTCTCGGAGGCGGGGTTCAGTCAGGCCGAGGTCGAGGCCCTGATCGAGTCCGGGGCAGCGGCCGGCCCCGCAGGAGACGGCGGCGGGGAAGGGTTCCGCGTATGAGCGTCACCGAACGTGCGACCGGCACCGGCGAAGAGCTGCTGAAGATGTCGGAGCTGGTCGAGGCCTCGGGAGTGCCGGGCGCAACGATCAAGCATTACCTGCGGGAGGGACTGCTGCCCGAGCCGATCAAGACCAGCCGCAACATGGCCTGGTACCGGCCCGAGACGGTCGAGCGCATCGAGGTCATCAAGCGCCTGCAGGAGGAGCGATTCATGCCGTTGAAGGCGATCCGCCAGGTTCTCGCCGAGGATCCCGAACAGGCCAAGGCACTGCTCGAGGTCGAAGACCGGATCATCGACCGGGCCTTCGCGACCGAGCGCAAGCGGACCAGCACCGCCGATGTGCGCGCGGCCTACGGCATGCCGGCCGAGGTGCTCGACCGGCTGGCCGAGATCGGCATCCTCACCCCGAACACGCGGGGCTACTCGCCGTCGGACGTCAGAATCATAGAAGCGATCTCCCGCTTCCGTGCAAGCGGATACGACGAGAAGACCGGCTTCACCGTCTACGACACGCTGCGCTACCGGCGCGCTCTCGAGGCCCTGGTCAAGGAAGAGGTGGACGTGCTGATGGAGCGCCTCGAAGGTGAGGTCGAGCCGGACCGCGCGGTCGAGCTGATCGAGGCAGGGGCCGAACCGCTGCGTGACTTCATCGCCGCCCTACACACCAAGCTCATGGTCGAAGAGGTCGAACGCCGGCGCTGATCGCGGGGCCCGGCCGGCCGCTTCGTTCAGGAGTGTCCGGTCGGCACTTCGGGGTCGGGGTCCTGCCGCGGCCTGCCGCCTTTGCCGGATTCGCCGGACGGACGTGACTCTTCGTCGGGGACCTCGAATTCGAATGTGCCCCGGGTCACCGAGAGGATCTGCTCCGCCAGCAGGTCACCGTCCTGTGGATCTACCGGCGTGGCGCTGATCCGCAGCATGACCTCGTCGCGGTCGATCTCTTCGAGCCAGACGTCGGGTTCGCGCAGGATCGGCACCGTTATCGCCTGTCGCAGCATCTTCTGGACCAGCCGCGGGCTGGTGTGGCTGTCGAAGCGGGCTCGTACGTCGATGCCCTTGGGCTCCCTCAGCGGCACGATCGCCAGGCTGAGCAGAACGTTGTTCGGGATCATTATCCGGTCCTTGCCATCGAGGATCGAGGTGTGGAAGAGGCCGAGTGAACTGACCGTGCCTTCGATCGAGCCGGCCAGTCCCACGCCGATCAGCCGGACCTTCTCGCCGACCTTGAACGGCCTGGTGCTCTGGATCACCACGCCGGCGAAGACGTTGCCGAGTGTCTGCTGGGCGGCGAGGCCGAGCACGACCGCCGTGAAGGCACCGCCGACGGCGAGCGCACCGGTGTTGACTCCGGCGATCCGGAGGGCGACCAGCCCGACCAGCACGATCGTCACGAGCTTGATCACGAACGTGAGGGTGCCCGCGGTGCCGGGATCCATCCGGCGCAGGATCGCCGGGGTGATCGTGCGGCCCAGGGCGCTGGCGAAGCCCCAGCCGAAAACGAACAGCAGCAGCGCGGTTGCGATGCGGGCTTCGGTCAGGTATCCCGGGAACAGATCGCGCCGGTTGCTGAAGGCGAACAGCACGGCGGCGATCAGCACGGAGAAGAGGATCAGGCGCAGCCACGCGGTCTTCATCTTCCCGGGCTCGATCTGCTCGCTCAGCCCGGCCCGGTGCCAGGCCTCGGTCCGGGTCTCGAACATCCACGGAGGGGTTCGGCCTTCGGAGCCTTCGCTTTCCTTCTTTCCGAACAGTCTGGACATGGGCAGCGACTGAGGGTAACAACGGCAGCAGGCCCGGGACGGAGCCGGGGGGGCGAGAATCGGACCGTGCCGGCGGTGCCACGGGACTCTGCCCGTCTCGCGCCGCACTGACCCCGTCCGCTGTCGGCCCGGTGTTATTCTCGGTCCGCTCCGAATCGGGATTCGGGGTGTTTCGAGGGAAGACAGGGGGCGGCCCCCAGGCCGCCGCAACGAATTGAGAGGAATGTCTTGAAGCTGATCCGTCTGCTGGTTGCCGTCATGGCACTGTCCATGGTCTTCGGCGCCACCGCCGCCAACGCTGATGCCGCCAAGCCGAACTACAACAAGCAGGCGAAGAAGAAGGCAAAGAAGAAGTGCAAGGCCAAGCAGGGCAAGGCCAAGCGCAACTGCGTCAGGAAGCAGACGAAGAAGATCAGGAAGAAGCTGAAGAAGAAGGCTCGGGCAAAAGCCAAGCGCGAGGCCAAGCGGGAGAAGAAGAACCCGCGGGTGACCATTCGCACCACCGAGTACGGCATACCGAGGATCGTCGCCGACACCTACCGCGGGCTCGGCTTCGGCTACGGGTACTCGCTGGCCAAGGACAACATCTGCTCGATGGCCGACATCTACACGACCGTACGCGGCGAGCGGTCCAGGTACTTCGGACCGGACGGCACATGGCAGCTGACCGGCAACGGCATCCCCTACACCAACCTCGAGGCTGACTTCGCGCACAAGCGGGTGATCGAGGAGGACACGATCGGAAAGGTCCTGAAGAAGGGCGGCATCAACGCACCGAACAAGAACGTCCAGGAAGTCGTGCGCGGCTACGTCAAGGGGTACAACAGGTACCTGGCGAAGACCGGCGTCGACAACCTGCCGGACGAGACCTGCAAGGGCGAGCCGTGGGTCAAGCCGATTACGGTACTCGACACGTACCTGCGCTTCTACCAGCTCGGTACCCTGGGCGGCCTCGGGGCGGCGGTCGACGGCACCGCGAACGCCTCCCCGCCCATGACCATGGCGGCGGTCCAGAAGGCAGAAGCGGCCGCCGATGCTGTCACCAACGAAGACCTCGAGGCGCTCGACGAGAACCGCCTGGACCTTGGCTCGAACGCAGTCGGGCTCGGCAAGGAGTCGACCTCGACCGGCAAGGGCATGCTCTACGGCAACCCACACTTCCCGTGGTCCGGTTCGGAGCGCTTCTATCAGGCCCAGTTGACCGTGCCCGGCAAGATCAACGTCAGCGGCGCCAGCCTGCTCGGCGCCCCGGTGGTGCTGATCGGTCACACGCAGAAACTGGCCTGGAGCCACACGGTCTCCACGGCCCGGCGGTTCTCGGCCTTCCGCGAGACGCTCGTGCCCGGCCAGCCCACCAGGTACATCGTCGACGGCCAGCAGAAGAGCATGAAGGAGACCGAGGTTACGGTTGAGGTCAAGCAGCCCGACGACTCGGTCCAGACCGAGACGCGGACCCTCTACTCCACCGTCCACGGGCCCGTCTTCGACACCGTTCAGAAGTCCCCGGTATTCCCGTGGACCGACGAGTATGCGTACACGATGTTCGATCCGAACTCGCAGGGACTGCGCTTCATCAATCACTTCTTCGATACCAATCTCGCGCAGAGCGTCGGCGACCTGAGGAAGGCGCTGGTCGAGAACCAGGGCATTCCGTGGGTCAATACGATCGCCGCCGACTCGAAGGGCAGGTCCCTGTACGCCGACATCGGCGCGATCCCCAACATCGACCAGGCCCGGGTCGACGAATGCGGCACGCCGGGCCTCGGTCTGGGTGCTTGGGGCACCCTGCGGCTTGCGGTGCTAGACGGCGAGCGCTCCGAATGCGACATGGAGAAGGCGCCGGGGGCCGTGGCCAGGGGAATCCTGCCGCCCGACGAGCTGCCGCTGCTGATCCGTGACGACTACGTGTCGAACATGAACGACAGCTACTGGCTCACCAACCCCGAGCAGCCGCTTGAGGGCTTCTCGCCGATCATCGGCAACGAGAGGTTCCCGCGCTCGCTGAGAACACGAAACGGACTGGTCCAGATCGAAGAGCGCCTGAGCGGCACGGACGGCAACCCGGGCAACAAATACACGCCGGAGCTGCTTCGCGAGTTCATCACCAACAACCGCAACTACGGAGCCGAATTGTGGGTTGATGAAATGGTCGACTACTGCCAGGCGAACCCGATGATCAACAGCGTTGACGTCAGCGCGGCCTGTGGCGTGCTCGCAGGCTACGACGAGACCGAGAACCTCGATTCGCCCGGCGCGCTGCTCTGGCGCCGGGTGATGGGCAGGCTCAGGGGAGTGTCGGGTGGTTCCGGTGCCTTCCTGAATCCGTTCTCGCTGAGCGATCCCGTCAACACCCCGAACGGACTCGATACGAGCAAGCCGGATGTTCCGAAGGCGCTGTCGGACACGGTGACCGAGCTGACCAACCTCGGCATCCCGCTGGACGCGTCGTGGCGCGACTACCAGTTCGTGACGCGCAACGGAGTCGACATCCCGATCCCCGGAGGCTTCGGACAGGACGGCGTCTTCAACGTGATCAGCTCGGTCCGCGACAACGCGACCGGCAAGTACGACGATGTGCGCGCCGGATCGAGCTTCATCGTCATGGCCTCGCTGACCGGCGCGAAGTGCCCCGACGTGAAGACGATCCTGACCTACTCACAGGCGGCGACCAACGTGGACTCGCCCCACTATTCGGACCAGACCGAACTGTTCTCCGAAGAGGGCTGGGTGAACGACCGCTTCTGCGCCTCGCAGCAGAAGAAGTCGCCGGGGCTCAGGGTCACGAAGCTCAACGGCGGCGCCAAGGCGGTCAGGAACGGCTGGTAGGGGATCCGGGACCCGCGCTCCGGTCGATCGAGACCGGGGCGCTCCCGGCCCTCACCGCCTCGAGCGGTCTGAGCGGTTGCGACGGAGCGTCGACCGTCAGCCGCCGGCCCGCCTATACTTGGGCTGATTGACACGTCAATCAATAGCCCGATGAAAGCCGCTGTCGTGCAGATCAACTCGACCTCCGACCCCGGCGGCAACCTCGACGCCGCACGGCGTCAGGTTCGCCTCGCCGCAGGTGACGGCGCAGAGCTGGTCGTTCTGCCCGAGAAGTGGCCGCTGATGGCGGCCGGGGACGAGCTGGCCCGTGGCGCCGAGGCGATCGACGGCCCGGCGGTGACTGCAGCCAGGTCCTGGGCCAGGGAGCTGGGGGTCTCACTGCTGGCCGGGAGCTTCACCGAGGCGCATCAAGACAGCCGCCCGACCAATACTTCGATCCTGGTCGACCCGGAGGGCCGGATCACCGCGACCTATCGCAAGATCCACATGTTCGACGTCGACGTGGACGGAGTCGCCTACCGGGAGTCCGAGGTCGAGGACGCCGGAGACGAGGTCGTCGTCGCCGACTGCGGACCGGCCCGGATCGGGATGGCGGTCTGTTACGACCTGCGTTTCCCGGAGCTGTTCCGTGCCCTCGTCGACCGCGGTGCCACGGTGATCACCCTTCCGTCGGCCTTCACCGTTCCCACCGGCCGCGACCACTGGGAGGTCCTGGTCAGGGCCCGGGCCATCGAGAACCAGGCCTTCGTGCTCGCTGCCGGCCAGGTCGGCCGGGCGGAACCCAAGTTCGACTCGTGGGGGCACTCGATGATCGCCGACCCGTGGGGCAGGGTTCTCGCACAGGTCGACGGGGACGGCGAGGGCTTCGCCTGCGCCGAGCTGGATTTCGCCGAGCAGGCACGGATCCGGAGCGAACTGCCGGTCCTGGAGAACCGCCGGCCGGAGCTGTTCGCGGACAGTGGCCGGACAGGCGCCGGGCAGCCGAGGGGGGCGGCCTGATGGCGCGCGAGGCAGCGGCCGAGCGGCGGCGCCAGATCCTCGATGCCGCGGTGCGCGTATTCGCGCGGCAGGGCTTCCACTCGACCCGTGTCGCCGACATCGCCGACGAGGCCGATGTCGCCTACGGGCTGGTCTACCACTACTTCGATTCGAAGGAGAACGTGCTCGACGAGCTCTTCCGGCAGCGCTGGTCGCTGTTGATCGAAGCGATCGAGGCGGCCGACGAAGGCACGCTGTCGCCGCAGGAGAAGCTCGGGACCGTGGCCGGCTTCATCATCGACTCCTACCGCTATGACCCGGAACTGATGAAGGTCATCATCGTCGAGGTGACCCGTGCCGCCAACTCCTTCGGCCAGACCCATCTCGAACAGATCAACGAGGCCTACCGTGCGATCGCGAAGATCGTCTCGGAAGGCCAGGCCGCCGGCCGGTTCCGAAAAGACGTCGACGCCTATTTCGCGTCGATGACGTTCTACGGAGTGATCGAGCAGCTCCTGTCGGGCTGGATCTTCGGCCTGATCCCCGCCGAGGACGCCGACTTCGACGGCGCCAGGGACCTCGTCGTGACGACGATCTGCGACGGACTCGACCTGCGCTGACCGGGACGTCGCGCGCTGTGCAACGGGTGATCCCGTGGCATTCGAGTGCCAGCCTGCGCGCGCACGGTTAATGACGCAGGCGCGGTGGGTATTGTGAGGATCCATATGGACAAGGACAACGAGATCGTCAAGCGGGTCACCTGGAGCCTCATGCTTACCGCGAGCGGCGCCCTGGCGACTATGATCGCAGCCCGGCTGACCGCAGTCGCCTACCGCCGGATCTTCAACGAGGATCCCCCCGAATAGCCATGGCACAGCCCGATCCCAACCGCCCGAATTCCGAGAAGACGGTCGGCGAACTCGTTTACGAGGTAACCGAGCAGACTTCGAACCTGATCCGCGAAGAGATCGAGCTGGCCAAGACCGAGGTCAGCGAGAAGGTCTCGACGCTGGCCCGCGGCTCCGCCGTCGGCGTCGCGGCAGGCGTCTTCGCTTTCCTCGCGCTGATCCTGCTCATGCACGCTTTTGCGCTCGGCCTGAATTCACTGTTCTTCGAGGGCGAACCCTGGGCCGGATACCTGGTCGAGGCGGTGCTCTTCCTGCTGATCGCCGCCGGAGCCGGCTACTTCGCGTACCGGTCCTTCGAGACGACGGGCGCGCCGGTCCCGACCGACGCGATCGAAGAGGCCCAGAAGACACGTGCCGTACTCACGACCGGCGAGGAGGAGCAGTGAGCGAGAAGCCGAATCCGGGGGCACCCGAGCCGTATCGCCCCGGGGCAGGCCCGTCCCGTCCCGCCGGTCCTTCACAGACACCTGCGACCCCGCCGCCGCCCAGGCGCACTTCAGCCCAGATCCGGGCCGACATGGAGCGGCAGCGGCAGCAGCTCGGACAGTCGGTGGACCACCTGCGCGAACGGGTGACCGAGATCACCGACTGGCGCAGCCAGATCAAGAAGCACCGCCGTTCGATCGTGGTCGGTGCGGTGGCCACCGGCTTCGTGGTCGGCGGGCTGATGGCCCTGCGCCGCCGCTAGCGGTACTGCTGCCGGCGGAACAGGTCGTCGGTGATCGAGGCGACCCGGTCGAGGAACAGAATGCCGTCGAGATGGTCTATCTCATGGAGGACGCAGCGGGCCTCGAATCCCTTCAGCTCGACCTCGCGTTCGCCGAAGGCGACCGTGGCCCTGCGGGGTCGCCTCACGTTCGCGGTCAGGTCGGGAAGGCTAAGGCAGCCTTCGCGGCTGACCTTGGAACCCTCCGAGCGGCCGGTCACCTTCGGGTTCACGAGGACCATCAGGCCGTGCGGATCCTTGGCCCGGGGGTGGCCGGTTACGTCGACCACGGCGATCCTCAGCCCGTGCCCGATCTGTGGCGCCGCAAGGCCGACACAATGCTCGAAAGAGTTCATCGTGTCGATCAGGTCGGTCGCGACGGCCTCGATCTCTTCGGGCTGGGCAGGTGCGCAGACCTGCTTCAGAAGCGGGTTCGGGTAGGTCAGGACCTCGCGGACGGCCACGGGAGCTTCAGAGCACTTCGGTCTCGAGCTCGGCCATGTGGGCCTCGATGCTTTTCTCCCCGGCCAGCCGCGCAAGCGCCTCGTCGAGCCCGGTCGCGGTTGCCGGGACCGACACCTCGACCATCATCGTGTAGAGCGGGGCGTCCCTGCTGCCGGTACGCCTGGTCCGCAGATCGGTGATGTTGACGTCGTGCGCGGCGAGCAGGGCCGCCACGTCGTGGACGATCCCCGGCCGGTCGGCCCCATACACGGTGAGCACGTGCGTAGGACCCGGACCGCGGTCGAGGCCGGAAACCTCGCTGACCGTGATCCCGCCGAGTCCGAGTTCCTCGCCGACTTCGCGCAGGCGCTCCGAGATCGCATCGAGGTCGGACCCCCCGGGAACCGAGACGATCAGCATCACCGCGAACTGGCCGTGGAGGATCGACATCTGCGAGTCGTCCACGTTGCCGCCGAACTCGAGCAGGACGCCGGTGATCGCGGCTACGATCCCCGGCCGGTCCCGGCCCACGGCGGTCACCGCGAGGTTCAAAACTTCGACCCGACCAGTTCGGTCGGCATGGTGCCGAGCGCGACCAGCCCCGGGCCGGCATGACAGCCGAGGACGGTGGACATCTCGTCGAGGAAGGCTCCTTCGCACTGGAAGACCTCCCGGCAGTGGGCGGCCAGATCGCCGGCCAGCTCGGGGGCCTGGATGTGCTGGGCGGTCCACGTCGTCTCGCCGCTGCGGGCCACCTCGGTGGCCATGTCCTTCAGCCGCTGCATGGCCTTCGCCTGGGTCCTCACCTTCTCGACCGGCTTGACGGTCTCTTCCAGCGTGATGATCGGCTTGATCTTGAGCGCCGACCCGATCCAGGCCTGGGCACTGCCGATGCGGCCGCCCTTGCGCAGGTATTCGAGCGTGTCGACCATGATCCACGTGCCGAGGTTCTCGCGAGCCGCCTCGGCCCGGCGGGCCGCCTCTTCGGCAGATGCCCCGTCGTTCACGGCGTTCGCGGCGGCGAGCACGGTCAGCGCGAGTCCGCCGGCCGTGGTCCGGGAATCGACGACCCTGATCCGCTCGCCTCCCTTGCCGTCTTCGGCCAGTTGTGAGGCAGCCTGTCTCGCCGCCTCGCAGGTCCCCGAGATCGCGGCCGAGATATGGATCGAGATGATCTCCTTGCCCTGCTCCAGCAGCGGCTCGTAGATCGCCATGAAGTCGCCCACCGAAGGCTGCGAGGTCGTGGTCAGGTCGGGGCTCTCGATCACGGCCTTGTAGAAGGACCGGTAGTCGGTGATCTCGCTCTCGGGCCGTTGCCGGCCGTTGAGGATCACGTAGAGGCTGACGACGCTGATGTCGAGTCGCTCGCGGTCTTCGGCCGTCAGCGAGGCGGTCGAGTCCGTGACGAGAGCGGTTTCCGTATCGGTGGACACGCAACGGTTCTATCAGACATACGGCCGGATAATCTTGGTCCGTGGCCAGAACCGTGCTCTACAGGTGCCCCGCGCCGACCGACCGCCTGTGTGCCTGTGGAAGGGCTGCGCGCGCCCTCAGGCACGCGGGCGTCGAGTTCGAGACCGAACGTGTCCCGCTCGGCAGGTCCAGGCGACCCGGCATCGTCGAGCTGACCGGCCAGAACAAGGTCCCGGTCCTGGTTCACGGCGACGAGGTGGTCCACGATTCCAGGCGCATCGTCGAGTACGTTGAACGCGAGTTCGGCAACCGCTAACCTCTGGTTATGCCCGAAGCGCCCGAATCAGCGATAACCCTGACCGAAATCGCCGCCGAGAAAATCGCCGAACTGATCGGTGACCAGCCCGAAGGCGAAGAGCAGGCCCTGCGCGTCGCAGTACGTGGCGGCGGCTGCTCAGGCTTCCAGTACGCCCTGGCTTTCGACAGCGTCTCGGAAGATGACCACGTCTTCGAGAACCGCGGAGTCAAGGTGATCGTCGACAAGGTCAGCATGCAGTTCGTATTCGGCTCTGAGGTCGATTACGTCGAGGGTCTGACCGGCGCCGGCTTCCAGGTCAACAATCCCAACGTGGTCGCCGCCTGCGGCTGCGGCTCGTCGTTCCAGGTGAAGGACGAAGAAGAAGAGCCCGCGCTCCACTGACGCGGGGTTCGGCGCTGCTTCAGGTCAGTCAGCGCCCTCAATCTTCAGCGGCGGGCTCTGTGCCGGCAGGTCCTGGGCGCTCTGGGGTTCTTCGGCGGGCTCCGGAATCTCCGGCTGCTCCACTCCGAGCGCTGTCGCGAGCTCGCCGTTGGCGAACATCTCTTCGACGATGTCGCAGCCGCCGACCAGCTCCCCGTTGACGTAGAGCTGGGGGAAGGTCTCCCAGTCCGAGATCTCGGTCGTAACCTCGCGCAGCGGCTGAAGCGCGGGCAGGACGTCGATCGCGCCGTATTCGACCCCCATCTGATCGAGGACCTGGACCGTCCGGAGCGAGAACCCGCATCGCGGTGCGCTCGGCGTGCCCTTCATGAAGAGCAGGACGGGGTTTTCGGAGATCAACTCCTGGACGCGTTCGGTCAGCTCCTGGTCGGCCATGGCCATGATGCTAGAACATCGGGTCCGGCGACCCGACGCGGAACCGGCCCTTCAGTCGAGGACCTTGATCGTCAGCGCGTGGATGGTCCCGTCGTCGAAGCGCTCCCGGACCGCGGCCTTGACCAGGCGGTGCTGGTTTATCCGGGTCAGCCCCTCGAACTGCGGCGCCCTGACCTCGGCCCGCACGTGGTCGCCGGTCCCGGTCTCGTCGATCACCACGGCCTCGCAGCCCGGCAGGGCGGTCTCGATCATTTCACGCAGCTCTTCGAGGTCGGCCGCCATCAGTCGTTTTCCCCTTCAGCTTTGGACGCGACGTCGAGCATCTCGTCAATCTTCACGAACTTCACCCGCGGGCGCTCGTGCGGCTCGCCGCGCGTCACCTCGGCGTGGTCGATCTTCTGCCAGCCGCTGAAGCTGACGAAATTCGACTTGCGCTCGGCGAGCAGGTTCTCTATCGCCTCCGGACCCGGGTCAGCCGGTGCGAGCAGCCGGCCGTCGGCGACGTCACTCAGCAGATGTGTCACGGTCTCCTGGGCGTCCTTCTTGTTGGTCCCGATGACCCCCGACGGACCGCGCTTGATCCAGCCGGCCGTGTAGTGGCCGGTGCGGTGCTCGCCGCCGTGAGACTCGAGCACGCGGCCTTCGTGGTTGAGGATCGTGCCCTTCTTCTCGTCGAAAGGCACGCCGCGCAGGGGCACGCCCGTATAGCCGACCGAACGCAGCACGAGCTGGCACTCGAGCTCTTCGCGCTCGCCGGTGTCCCGGGCCCGGAGCGAGCCGTCGTCCATGACCAGCTCGTTGTGGCCGATGACGATGCTCTCGACCCGCTCAGCCCCGCGGATCTCGACCGGGGAGGCGAGGAATCGCATCACGATCTTCTTCGGCCTGCCCGCCGGCTGACGCTGCGCGTACTGCGTGAGGATCTCGACGTTCACTCGCGCCGTCTTGTCGGCATCGTCGGATTCGATCCACGCCATGCTGGCGGGATCGAGGCGAACGTCATCGGGGTCGACGATCACATCGGCCTCTTCGAGGTCGCCGATTTCCTTTATCTCCGGATTGGTGAAGGCCGCCTGGGCCGGTCCGCGGCGGCCCAGCACGACGATCTCTTCAATGGCGCTGGCGTCGAGCACGTCGATCGCGTGGTCGGCGATGTCGGTGCGCCTCAGCTCTGCGTCGTCGAGGGCCAGCATCCGGGCGACGTCCATCGCGACGTTGCCGTTGCCGATCACCACGGCCCGCCTGACCCCGTCGAGTCCGAATTCGCGGTCCGCGTAGTCGGGATGCGCGTTGTACCAGCCGACGAAGGCCGTCGCGGCGTAGCTGCCGGGCAGGTCCTCTCCCGGGATGCCGAGCTCGCGGTCGGCCTCGGCGCCGAAGGTGTAGAGGATGGCGTGGTAGTGGCGTTCGAAGTCCTCGATCGTCAGGTCTCGGCCCACTTCGACGTTGCCGAAGAACCTGAAACCCTCGTTCGCGGCGGTGCGTTCGTAGACCCTGGTCACCGACTTGATCTTCGGGTGATCAGGCGCGACGCCTCCGCGGACCAGGCCGTACGGCGTGGGCAGACGGTCGAACAGGTCGACCTGGGCCTCGATGCCGGGATCGCGGATTATCTGGTCGGCCGCGTAGAAGCCGGACGGACCGGCCCCGATGATCGCTACGCGCAGTGGGTTCTCGGGCGTTCCGGGTCGGCTCATCGGACTGACGATCCTAGAGCGAACGGTTCGCGTTCGCGTCGATCTCGGCGGCGAACTGCGGCCACAGCTGTTCGGGCATGTCGTGGGCCATGCCGTCGTACACCCGCAGCTTCGCGCCGGGGATCGCCCTGGCCGTCGCCCGGCCGCCGCGCGGGAAGACCAGCCGGTCGGCAGATCCGTGGATGACCAGCGTCGGAACCCGGACTCGCCCGAGGTCCCGGGTGCGGTCGGGCTGACAGTTGATCGCGTGAAGCTGGCGGGCGGTCCCGGCCATGTGGATGCCGCGCTCCCAACCCAGCTCTGCCAGCGCGCGGATCCGTTCGGGGTCGGTCGGATACGCCTTGGATCCGATCGCTTCCGACAGCATCGCGAGCCTCTCCACGTACTCTTCGCGCGTGGTCGGCGTGCTCCGGAACAGCGCGATCAGCTCACGCAGTCCGGGGAAGGCGTCGCGCCTGGCACCGGTCCGCGACATCATCGAACACATCGAGGAAACCCTGTCCGGATGCCGGATCGCGATGGTCTGGACGATCATTCCGCCCATCGAGAATCCGAGGATGTGAGCCTTCGATATGCCCAGGTGGTCGAGTACGGCCACGGCGTCGTCGGCCATGTCGTGCAGCCCGTAGCGGAGTTGCCGCGGCAGCCCGAGCAGCATCGGCAGCGTGCCGGGGGTGCCCTGCTCGTTGAGCACTGTCGAGCGGCCGCAGTCGCGGTTGTCGATCCTGATGACTCGGAAACCCCGTTCGACCAGCATGTCGCAGAGCTCTACGTCCCAGTAGATCATCTGGGCGCCGAGGCCGGGAACCACGATCAGCGCGGGATCGTCGGGGTTGCCGCGCTCGTCGAAGGCGATCTGCAGCCCGCCGGACGGGGCGAACCGCTCGGTGACCGTTCCGGTGTCCACGGAGACCCCGGTCACCGCGTTTCCCGATGAGGGTTACGTGCTCCGGAAGCCGCGGGTCGCGAGGTCCCAGCCCATATCGTTGCCGTAGTGGTCACGGATCGAGCGGCAATCGGCAGGTCGGCCATCGTGGCAGTCAAAATATCGACTGTCGCGCTGATTCTCCTCGGGGCCTGGTCGGGCGGCCGGGCCGGCGCCGCACAGGCCGGGCCGGCAGACGGTCCGTATACGCCGCGCGCGACGGTCCTCGTGGTGGCGGACGATTTGCTCCCGGAGGACCTGGCAGTGATCGAGGGCGCGGCGGTCGGGCTGATGAACCCGGGTCTCGGCGAAGTGCGTGCGGAGCAGACCTGGCTTGACGCGGGTCAGGGCGCAAGAGCGTTCGACACAAAGTATGACACTCCGTTGAACACAATGTTGATAGCGCCTCCTTTCGTTCGCGGATGGGAAAACACGCTGAGACGGGCCGAGAGCGCCGACAGCAACATCCGACCCGGCCTGCTGGCTTCGGTGCTGAAGCGTGGCGGCCGGTCGCCGGTGGCAGCCGAGCTGGGCGGGGGCCGCGACCTGCCGGCGCTGCTGGCCGTGGACCGGAGCGGCAGGCTCAGGGCGGCGCCCGACCGCTGCCCGGGACCGGGATGCGGGATCCCGTTCGTCGTCGCCGGCGTCAGCCTCTCGACGGCCGCGGCACTGTCGCGCGCCCGTGATCGCGGCGAGATGATGATCGTGGTCGAGGCGCCGCCGGTGCCGAGCGGCGAGCAGCTCGCGATCGCGATCGCCGGACCCGGCTACTCGGGCATGCTCGGGTCGGCAAGCACGAGGACGCCCGGTTACGTGCTCAGCACCGATCTCGCCCCGACGCTGATCGCGCATTTCGGGCTGGCCGTTCCGGAGGCGATGACCGGACTCGAGATCGAGTCGGGCGAGTCGCTCGACTACGACGCGCTGGCCGCCCTCGAGGGCCGCTACCGCCAGGTCGGCGAGAGCAGGGGTACCGCGATCCTCTTCCCGCTGCTCGCCTGGTTCCTCGTCGTGGGGCTGGTTGCCGCGATGCGCCGCCGGATGCTCAGGCGGGCGCTGTCGCTGCTCTGCCTCTCGGTGATCCTGCTTCCGGCGGTACTGCTGCTCACCGCGGCGCTTTCGCCCTCGGCCCCGGTCGAGTCGGCAATCGCCGGCCTGCTGCCGGTGGTGGCGGCCGTGCTGATCCTCGGATACGTCCCGGGGTGGCGCGCTCTCGCCCTCGCCTGTGCGATCACGGTGGCGGCCTTCGCCGTAGACCTCGTTGCCGGGCTGGCCTTGACCCCGAAGGCGGTGATCGGCCCCAATCCCGGTCTGGGAGCCAGGTTCTACGGTATCGGCAACGAACTCGAGTCCACCCTGATGATCCTCGCCTCGGTCGGGACCGGGGCGGCGATCCTGGGCTGGGGTCGCGGCCCCGGCCCGGGCCGGTCGGCCCTGGCCTTCCTGGCGACGGGCGTTGCGGGGACGATCGTCTTCTCGTCGGGACAGTTCGGGGCCGACGTCGGGGCCGCGATCATCTTCCCCGTGGCCGCCGTCGTAGCGGCCGCAGTCGTCTCGGGGCGGCCCCGGCTGATCTGGCTCGGGGCGCTTGCCGCAGCCGTCGCCCTGGTCCTGCTGGCGCTGACCGACACCTTGACGGGCAACGAGACCCATTTCGTGCGTTCGCTGTTCGACGGTTCTTCCTCGGATTCGGCGCTCGACGTGCTCGGCCGTCGCCTGGAGTCGACTGCGGAGAGCTTCACGAGGCTGTCGAGGGTCCCGGTGACGTTGTTCGCGCTGGCACTGATCGGCTACGCGTGGGTCAGGCGGGACCGCATCGAACGGCTGCTGGACGGGCTCGACCCGCTGCGCGCCGGCCTGGCCGGGGCTGCGGCCGGTTCGCTCGCCGGTGCGCTGACCAACGACTCCGGTGCCCTCTTCATCCACGTCGGCGTGCTCTACCTCGGCCTGGCGGTCGCGTTCGTATGGGCTTCGCGGCCCATCGGGACCGGATCGTGAGTTATGCTGGTGGTTCGTGCGAATTGCCCTCGTCACCCCGTATTCATGGACGTATCAGGGCGGTGTCAACCGGCACATCCAGTCGCTGGCCGAGGAATTCATCGACCGAGGCCACTACGTTCGTGTCATTGCACCGTTCGATCCGCCCGATCGGTTTTCCAGGCTCCTTCACAGGGCTCCGGCCGATGAAGTCGCGCTGCCCGATTACCTGATCCCCGCCGGCCGCACGATCGGCATCGGTTCCAACGGCGCGGTCTCCAACATCCCGCTCTTCCCCGAGTCGATCAGCGCTACCCGCAGGGCCATCGAACAGGGGGATTTCGACGTCGTCCACGTGCACGAGCCGACCACGCCGGTCAACGGCTGGGACACATGCCTGTCGAGCAGGACGCCGGTGGTGGGGACGTTCCACGCCTATGCGACGAAGCCCGTGCCGCATCGCCTCGCCGCCTTCGCCGGGGCGAAGCGCGTCATGAACCGGCTCTCGGCGCGGATCGCGGTTTCCGAGGCGGCGGCGTGGACCGGCCGCCGCTGGTATGGAGGCAACTACACGATCATCCCGAACGGGGTCGACGTGCAAGCCGCGCCGCGTGGCCCGAAGCCGGCCTGCGACCACCTCCGGGTCCTGTTTGTCGGCCGCCCCGATGAGCGCAAGGGCCTGCCCGTGCTGCTGCGTGCCTTCGAGGGTCTGGTCGAGCACGACGTTCCCAGCCGGCTGGGCATCGTCGGTGCCGATCCCGAAGAGGTCCGCCGGCTGATCGCCCATACCGATATCGAAGGCCACCTCGACCTCCACGGACGTGTCTCGGGCCCCGACCTCTGGCGTCACCTCCACGAAGCCGACGTTCTCTGCGCGCCGTCGCTGTCGGGAGAGAGTTTCGGAATGGTCCTCACCGAGGCATTCGCCGCCGGAACGCCGGTGATCGCGTCTGGCATCGCCGGCTATCGCGACGTGGTCTCCGACGGGCACGACGGTGTGCTCGTGCCGCCGGCGGATCCGCAGCGCCTCGCTGAGGAGCTCCAGCGTGCATTCCACGAACCGCAGCGTCTCGCCCGCATGGGAGCGGCTGCGCGCGAGAGCTCGCAGCGCTTCGCCTGGGGCAGCGTCGCCGATCGTGTGGGCGAGGTCTACGAGCGTGCGATCGAGGTGCCCGAGCCGGCCGGCGCGGGCGACCGGATCCGGCGCCGCATCGGAGTGGTCCCCAGCGACGGCCTGCCTCTCGAGCCGGCCAGGCGGTTGCCGTCGATCGATCCGGAGATCGCGATCGGCTCCGGCCGCTCGCAGAAGCTCCGCAAGGCAGCGCTCGGGCTGGTCGGTCTGGTCGGCGTCGGCATGACCGTGCTCGCCGCCCGCAAGATCGGAGTCGACCGCGTTGCCGAGTCGATCGTCCAGTCGGACCTCTCGTGGATATTCTTTGCGCTGGCGCTGATGGGTGGCTCGCTGTTCGTGCGTGCCCAGTCGTGGTACTACATCGCCCGCGCGGCCATGCCGGGGGTCCCGTTGCGCCGTCGCGACTTCGCCTCGGCGACGATGATCGGAGTGCTGATGTCGGCGACGCTGCCGGCGCGTCTCGGCGAACCGGCCCGGGCGCTCGCGTTGTCCAGGCACACGGGCAGGGCCAGGGAAAGCCTTCCGGTCGTAGTCGGAACGCTGGTCTCGCAGACCGTCTTCAACCTGGTCGCCCTGCTGATGCTCGGCATGATCATCATCGCCAGCACCGACCTGTTCCACCAGAGCACGAAGACGATCTTCACCTTCAGCCTCATACCGCTGGCCCTGCTGCTGGCCGTCATCGTCCTGCCGTCGATCCTCAAGAACCAGGGCGACAGCAGGCTGGGCAAGGTCGGGGCCGCACTGCACTCGGCCCTGGTCCAGGTCCGGTCGGGCCTCGCGGTCTTCAGGCAGCCGCGGCTCGGCATCCCGGCCCTGCTGCTCCAGACGTCGGCCTGGGCGATTCAGCTCGCCTCGTGCTGGGCACTCATGTTCGCGCTCGGTCTCGACGCCAAGGCGGGCCTCGGAGCCTCGGCCGCCGTGCTCTTCGCCGTCAACGTGACGGCCGTCGTCCCGGCCACGCCGTCGAACGTCGGCATCTTCCAGCTCGCTGTCATCAGCGTGCTCACGACCGGCTGGGGCATCGCGGCCTCCGACGCGCTCGCTTACGGCGTCATCCTGCAGGCCGTCGAGATCGCCACCGCCGTCGGCCTGGGGCTGCCCGCGCTGTTCCGCGAGGGCCTCACGTGGAGCGACGTGCGCCTGCAGGCGATTTCGACGGCGCCGGTCGAGCTCAGTTCGAGCCCTCCGCGGCGTGAGAAGCGCGACTCGATGCCGGACTACCTGCGCTGAGCCGCAGCCCGGATGAACGTCGCGTGAAATGAGGTTCGCGCTCGGATTCGACCCGGTCTGCCTGCTCCACGACAACGGCTCGATGGTGGTCGACGAAGCCGCGTCGGACTGGATCCCGGTCGACCATGCCGAGAACGCCGAGCGCGTGCGCAGGGCTCATGGGGTGCTGTCGGCCGCCGGCGTCGCCGGCGGCCTCGAGGCTCTCGACACCCGGGCGGCGAGTATCGCGCAGCTGCTGCTGGTCCACACCGAAACCCATGTCGAGAGGATCCTCTCTGCCTGTGAGGCGGCCGAAAACGCGGCGGCTGCAGGAAGGACGGAGATCCTCCGGCCCGGGCCCGAGGCGAGGGTCGGCGCGGGATCCAGGCAGGCAGCGCTGGTCTCGGCCGGTACGGCGATCAGCGCGGTCGATTTCGCGCTGGCCGAAGGCGGCGGACGCGCCTACTCGCTTACCCGCCCGCCAGGTCACCATGCCTCGGCCGACCAGGCGATGGGCTTCTGCCTGTTCAACAATGCAGCCGTGGCGGCACGCCACGCGCAGCGCGTCCACGGGCTCTCGCGCGTCGCGATCGTCGACTGGGACGTGCACCACGGCAACGGAACCCAGGCAGTCTTCTACGGGGACCCGGGCGTGCTGTTCGTCTCGCTCCACCAGGACGCGCTCTACCCCGAAGACCTGGGATTCATCGGCGAGCGTGGCGAGGGCGAGGGTGCCGGGGCAAACGTCAACGTGCCGCTGCCGCCGGGCACGGGCGACGCTGGATACATGGCCGCCATGGACGAGGTCGTCGTTCCGGCGCTCCACCGCTTCGACCCCGAACTGATCGTGCTTTCCAGCGGGCAGGACGCGGGCGCCTGCGATCCGCTCGGCCGGATGAGCGTCACGACAGAGGGTTTCCGCCGGATGAGCGATGCCGTCGTGGGGGTGGCTGAAGCGGAAGGCTCGTCCAGTGCCGGGCGCATTGCCGCGATCCAGGAGGGCGGCTACAGCATCGACCACATGCCGTTCTGCGTGCTCGCGACGATAGAGGCGCTGGCCGGCCTCGAACCGGCCCTCGACGGGGACCCGGTCGAGATGGACGTGCCGGCCGGCATCAGGCCGATCGAGGCTGAGGCGATACGCGCGGCCGCCCGGGCTGCGGGCATCGGCTGAACGCCGGGCCGCGGGTACCGGGTTCAGCTGTCGAAGTCGACCAGGCTCCAGTCGAGGCGCTCGGGAAAGCGAGGCAGTCCGTCGTCGGGCACCGGGTACCACGCGGGCGCGTAGTCGACGAACTGATGGGCCATCGGACGGGTGACCGGGTCCTGATCCAGTGCTCCGAAGCGGATCAGCACGACATCGGGGTTCTCGGGATTGAAGGTGTGGGTCTGGCCGCCGCAGAGCTTGCATGAGCACTTGTTCCACCCTCCGTCGCCGGGCTCGAAGACCCGGATTTGATCTTCATCACCGGTGAAGCGGGTGGATCCCGGGACGGTCAGCCCGGAAGTCGAGAAGGCGGTGCCGGTTCTCCGCTGGCAGCGCGTGCACCAGCAAAAAGCCCCACCGATGAGCGGCTCGTCGATCTCGAAAGAAACCGCGCCGCACATGCAGTGGCCGCTAAGAGGGGCGATGCCCTTCGGGCCGAGTGAAATCTTCGAGTTCTCCATGCCGCCAGCCTACGGGGTAGGCTCGGCTCATGGACCGGCTCGAACTGCTCGACGAAATCTCCCGCGAGATCAGCGACCCGCACGTGCTGGCCGCGATCGGTGACGTGCCGAGGGAGGCCTTCGTCCCCGAGCACCTCAGGTCGCGCGCCTGGGAGAACGGCCCGCTGCCGATCGGCGAGGGCCAGACGATCTCCCAGCCGCTGGTCGTGGCGAGGATGTGCGAGCTGCTCCGGCTGACCGGGGACGAGACCGTGCTGGACGTCGGGACGGGTTCGGGCTACCACGCCGCCGTGCTGTCGAAGCTGGCCGGCCGGGTCGTATCGATCGAGCGCTTTGCCGACCTGAGCGAAGCGGCCGGACGCTCGCTGGCGCGGGCCGGAATCGAGAACGTCGAGCTGGTCGTGGGCGACGGCAGCCTCGGCTGGCCCGAGGAGGCACCGTACGAAGCGATAAACGTCGCAGCCGCGGCCAGCCACGGTACGCCGCCGGCCCTGATCGAGCAACTCGCAGACGGCGGGAGGATGGTGATCCCGGTCGACGGTTTCGACCAGCACCTGCTGCTCGTCGTCCGCAGGGGCGACGAAATCGAGGTCGAGGTCGAGGAACGCGTGCGCTTCGTCCCGCTGGTCGAAGAAGGTCCCTGAGCGAATCCGGCGCGGCGCTCAGCCGGGACGCTCGCCGACCAGCATCGCGGTCGCCAGCCACTTCCAGTAGCAGTCGACGTTGTCGAAGCCGGCGTCGCGAAGCCAGTCCAGCTGCGTCTCCACAGGGGCCGGCTCGTCCGAGCTGTCCTCCTGGTCGTCGATCGACGCGAATACCTCCAGCGCCCGGCGCTGGAGCTCTGCGGTGGGTAGCGCGACCAGGTCCATGTTGCAGAAGATCCCGCCGGGCTCCAGCAGGTCGAAGACCTCCCGGTAGAGCCGCACCTTGCGCTCGTCCGGCAGATGGTGGATTACCCATGCCGAGACGATCAGGTCGAACTTCCCGAGCTCGGTCGGCAGCGGGTCGAGCAGGTCGTGCTCGCGGAAGTGAACGCCCTTCTCTCCGGCGAAATGCATCCTCGCCGCCGCCAGCAGCGGCGGGGAGATGTCGAGGCCGTGGGCCTCGGCAGTCGGGACCACGGACCGCAGGTCGGCGATCAGGGCGCCGCCACCCGTCCCGAGGTCGAGGATCCGTTGCGGACGGCGCTCGCCGACCACGTCGTCGAGCAGCACCTCACGCATCTGGGCGCCGCCCGGCAGCCGGTCGCGGATTGCCAGCCAGCGTTCGGAGCGCGCCTGCTCCCGCCATTCGTGTCCCGGCCTCAGGCCGCTTTCGCTCTGCTTCGTGCCTGTCGTGTCCATCTCTTCAACATAGCCGGAAAGGACCGGCTTCGATCCGTGGAAAACCCCCAACGGGGCTTCACCCGGGGTCGAACCGCGCCGATTCGGGCCTGGCCCGACGGTCGCAACGGGCCGTGGCCGGTCAATAGGATCGGCCGATGCCCGGCGCAATACCGAAGTTCAACCAGCATGCCGCGACCTACGACGCGTCGCGCACGAGCATCATCCCGCCGTTCGAGGACTTCTACGGCACCGCGGTCGAGGCGGTGTCGCTCGCCGGCGAGCGGCCTTCACGCATCCTCGACCTCGGAGCAGGGACCGGCATGCTCACTGGCTTCGTGCTCGATGCCTACCCGGGCTGCGAGGTCACCCTGTTCGACGGCGCCGACCGGATGCTCGAGAAGGCCAGGGAGGCCCTGCGGGGTCGCCCGGTCAGCTTCGTCCAGGGCGACCTGTACGGGCCGCTTCCCGACGGTCCATGGGATGCCGTTGTCTCGGCTCTGGCGATCCATCATCTCGAGGATTACGGCAAGCGCCACGTATTCGCCGAGGTGATGCGGATCCTCCGTCCAGGGGGCATCTTCGTCAACTCTGAGCACGTGCTCGGCCCGACGCACTTCCTCGACGACGAGTACCGGCGCTGGCACGAGGCCGAAGCGCGGGCGGCCGGCATCGACGACCTGGAATGGGCCGCCGCGGAGGACCGCATGACCGCGGACCATCTCAGCCCGTTGCCGGATCAGCTCGAGTGGCTCGAGCAGGCCGGATTCCACGACGTGGACTGCCTCTTCAAGAACCGCGGCTACGCTGTCATGTTCGCCCGCAGGCCACGGGAGGCTGACGCCGGCTCGGCGAGCGCCTGATTCCGGCCGGTCCGGTTCTGGCGATATCTTCGAAGCGTGGCGTCGGCCGAGTCATCCGCAATCTCCACCGCGAGGATCGCCGTCGTCGGCCACGCCGAGTGGGCCGAATTCGTCGAGGTCGAGCACGTGCCCGCCGCCGGTGAGATCGTCGAGGCACGGGAGGCGGCCCAGCTTGCGGCCGGAGGCGGTGCGGTGGCGGCGGTACAGATCGCGAAGCTGAACGGGTCGTGTTCGTTCCTGACGGCGCTCGGCGACGACGAAACGGGCGACCGGGTCGGCCCGTTCCTCGAGCAGCAGGGGGTGGACGTATACGCCACCCGCCGCCCTTCGAAGCAGCGTCGTGCTTTCGTATTCGTCGATTCGGAGGGCGAGCGCACGATCACGACGATCGGTGAGCGCCTCGCCGTCAGCACGGCCGACGACCTGCCATGGGGGGATTTCGGCGAGGTCGACTCGGTCTACTTCACCGCGGGCGGCCCGGATGCTCTGCGAGCCGCGAGCAAGGCGCGCACCCTGGTTGCGACGGTCAGGGCCGGCCATGCCCTGGCCGAGGCCGGCGTCGGCGTCGACGTGCTGGTAGCCAGCGCCGACGACCGTGGCGAAAGATACGAACGCGGGGACTTCGAACCGCTGCCGAAATGGGCGGTTCGAACCGAAGGTGCGCGTGGCGGGACTCTCGAATCCGCCGACGGCACGGTTACGAAATGGCGCTCGCTACCGGTGCCGGGCCCGCGCGGCGACAACTACGGAGCCGGTGACTCGTTCGCGGCCGGCCTCACCTGCGGGCTCGGCATGGGCTACGGCATCGCGGACTCGATCAGCCTGGGCGCCTTCTGCGGGGCTTCGGCCGTGCACGGCTCCGGGCCGTACGGATCGCAGGCGACTGCCGCGGACCTGCCCCGCTGGCGCGGGCTCTACGGGGTCGCCGGCTGAGGACCGGGACCTGCGGCGTCCTGCGTCCGGTCGGGCCAGCCGTCGGGACCTGCGCTGCCGGCCCGGTACTCCTCCAGCGGTACTTCGTCCGCCGCCCACGCCTGCCGGACCGGCTCGATTATCCGCCAGCACTGCTCGGCCGTGTCGCCGCGCACCGACAGCGTCGGATCGTCCGAAAGCACCCCCCGGAGGACCTCTCCGTATTCCGGCAGCTCACCGGCCCCGAATGCGGCCTCCATCGTCACCGCGTCGAGCGTGCCCGGGTTGCCGGGGCCGTTGATGTTGAGGTCGAGGCGGAGACTGTCGCCACCGAAGCCGAGGCCGATGCGCAGCCGGTCCGGGCCGTCCTCGCCGGTCAGCCCGTCGGGCAGGTGCGGGGTCGGGCGGAAGGTGAAGACCGCCTCCTTGCGCGGGTTGCCGAGCGCCTTTCCCGAGCGCAGCGTGAAAGGCACGCCGGACCAGCGCCAGTTCTCGACCGCGACCACGATCTCGGCCAGGGTCTCGGTCTTGCGCTGCGGATCCACTCCGTCTTCGTCGGCGTAGTCAGGCAGCTTGTGGCCCTCGACCCGGCCGGCCGTGTAGCGGGCCCGGCGGCTCGAGTTCCTCGCGTCGTCGTTCCGGATCCGCGTGGCACGCAGCACCTGGGCCTTCTCGTCCCGGAAGTCGCGCGCGTTGATCGCCGCCGGGGCCTCCATGGTAAGCAGTGACAGCACCTGCAGCAGGTGGCTCTGGATCATGTCGACCAGCGCGCCGGCGCGATCGTAGTAGCCGGCCCGTCCTTCGAGGCCGAGGCTCTCGTCCCAGATGACTTCGACGCTCTCGACGTGGTTCGAGTTCAGAACCGGCTCGAGCAGCCGGTTGGCAAAGCGCAGCCCGACGATGTTGAGCACGGTCGAGAGGCCGAGGAAGTGGTCTACGCGGTGGATCTTGTCTTCGGGAACGAGCTGCGTCAGCAGTTCGTTGAGCGCGGCGGCGCTGGGCGCGTCGGTGCCGAACGGCTTCTCCATGACGAGCCGTGTACCTTCGGGCAGATCGACGCCGGTCAGGGCCCTGCAGGCCTCGACCGCCACAGCCGGAGGCAGGGCGAAGTAGAGGATCGGCTCGCCCTCGCAGGCCGAGATCAGACCGCGCATGCCATCGGGCACGGTGACGTCCGCCTTCGAGTAGGTGGTCTCCCTCGCCACCCGCTCGATCTCGGAACCACTGAAACCGGCCTGCGCGAAGGCTTCGCTGACCCGCGACCGCCACTCCTTGCCGCTCAGGTCGTCGCTGCCGCTTCCGATCAGCAGCATGTCGTCGGCATCGCCGGCGGCGACCAGTGCGCCGAGCCCGGGCAGCAGCAACCTCCGGGTCAGGTCGCCGCTGGCGCCGAGGATCAGCAGCGTCTGTCCGTGACCGCTCACGAGAGCTGGGCGCCCCAGGCGCCGGTGAACGATTCGCCGGGTTCGAGCCGGATCAGCCCGTCGCCGTTGTTGAAGGCGTCGGGCGCACAGGTCATCGGTTCGGTTCCGAGGCCGCGCCGTGCCCGTCCGGGTGTCAGCGTGTCACCGGTGTACGTCTCGACGAACGGGTAGCTGCGGTCCACCCAGATCGACGCGCAGGCTCCGTCGCTGCCGGTCAGCCGGGTCCAGGCCCTGCCTTCGTCGTCACGATCGAGGTCGGTGAAGGCGAAGTCGATCTCGGTGGCGCCGAGCCTGCGTGCCGCGAGGAAGTCATATTCGCTGCCGTTCACGGCAAAGCGGCCTTTCGGCAACTGTCGCCTGCGGTCGGTGCTGATCCGGGTCCGGCCGGCGAGCTGGAGTTCGCATTCGTCGATCAGACCTCCGCCGGGTGAGAGGTACGGGTGCTGGCCATGCCCGAACGGGCAGGTGTCGTCACCGCTGTTCTCCGCGGTGGTGGTCACGGTCAGCCCGCTTTCACGGAGCTCGTAGGCGATCTGCAGCGAGAGCCGGAACGGGTAGCCCTCCATCGGGTGGAGTTCGGCTGACATGAGAACCCGGTCGGCTTCGTGCTCGACGGCCCGCCACGGGCGCCACATCATGAATCCGTGGATGGCGTTCTCTTTCTGCGGTTCGGTCAGCGGCACCTGGTATTCGACCCGGTCGAAGGTGTACTGCCCTTCTGCCAGCCGGTTCGGCCAGGGGATGAGCGGCGCCCCATGGGCTCCGTCGCACATCGCGTCGGCCGGGTAGGGGTCGAGCACCGCCCGCCCGCCGACCTCGTACTCGCGAACCCCGCCTCCGACCTCGACGATCGTCGCGCGCTGCTCGCCCAGTGAAATCTCGAACTGCTCACCCGAAAAGATCATGGTCCCGATGCTATGTGCCCGCATGCAGGAAAAAGAAACCGAATCGTGAACGGCGGGGTCAGGCGCCGGCGGGCTGCCCGCCGGGCTGTTCGGCCTCCACCGGGCCGTCTTCCGGATCCTCGTCGGGCGGGCTGGCGCTGCGCCCGGAAAGCGCGATGACCTCGTCGGGAGAGTGGCCGTCGGCCGGGATGAAGCCCGACTTCATGCCGAAGTAGACGGCCTGGGGGTGGTGGCTCACGATCGCGACGGTCGACTGCTCGGGCATCACGGCGTAGCCGTCGGAGAGGTACATGCCGATCCGCTCGAGGTCGAGCAGATCCCAGACCTTCGTGTGTTCGGACTGGTCCGGGCAGGCCGGGTAGCCCCACGAGTAGCGCCGGCCCTGGGCCGGGCCGATCCCGAGTTCGCTACGGACCTCCTGGTGGAGCCATTCGGCGAGCCCTTCGGCCGCCTGGACCCCGAGACCGTGGGTGAACAGCTGCTCGGCGAACTCGCCGTCGGCCTCGAGTTTCTCCATCAGGTCGGTGACTTCGGATCCGATCGTCACTCCCTGCAGGGCGACCACGTCCCTGACGCCGTCGTCCCCCAGCGGACGGTAGAAGTCGGCCAGGCAGATCCGGTCGTGCTTCGGCTGGCGCGGGAAGACGAGCCGGTTGATCTCGCGGTCTTCGTCTTCGGGATCGAAGATGACCAGTTCGTTGCCGTCCGCGTTGCAGGGGAAGTAGCCGAGAACGGCGCGCGGGTGGAGGTAGTCCTGCTCGGCCCACATGCGCTCGAGGCGCGGGCGGAAGTCTTCGCCGACGAGCTTCTCCCACTCTTCGCCCTTGACCCCGCGGCCGCCCCAGTGGAGCTTGAAGAGAACGTGGAGGTCGAGGTGGTCGAAGACGTCGTCGAGGTCGACCGGGATCTCGCGCACACCCCAGAACGGCGGCTCGGGGATCGGCGCGTCGGGGTCGGCGGCGGAGCGCACCGAGTCATCGGTGACCGGCGGACCGTCGTCTTCGGCGACCGGTTTGTTGCGGAAGTCCTCGGCCTCGGCCCGCAGCTTCTCCAGCAGTGCGGCGCGGGTCTCCGGCTCGACCAGCGCGTCCATCGTGTCGAGACCCTGGAAGGCGTCCCTGCAGTAGATGACTCCGGGCTCGTAGATCTCGTCGGACTCCTTGCCGAACGGGTACAGCACGCGGCGGCCGAAATCGCGGTTGATCGCCGCGCCGCCGATCAGCACGGGGAAGTCGTGGCCGCGCTCGTGGAGCTCCCGTATCGCCACCGGCATCTGCTTCGAGGTCGAGACCAGCAGGGCCGACAGGCCGATCGCGTCGGCTTCGTGCTCGACGGCGGCATCGATGATCGTCTCGACCGGCACCTGTTTGCCGAGGTCGACGACCGTGTAGCCGTTGTTGGTCAGGATCGTGTTGACCAGCGACTTGCCGATGTCGTGGACGTCGCCGAAGACGGTCGCGATCACGACCTTGCCCTTGGTGTGACCCTCTATCCGGTCGAGATAGTTCTCCAGGCGGGAGACCGCCTTCTTCATCACCTCGGCCGACTGCAGCACGAAAGGCAGGATCAGCTCGCCGGCGCCGAATTTGTCGCCGACCTCCTTCATCGCGGGGAGCAGCACGTCGTTGAGCGTCGGTACGGCTCCGATCTTCTCGACCGAGGTGTCGATCCAGTCTTCGACCCCTTCCTTGCGACGGCGCAGGATGTGGAAATGGAGCGCCTCTTCAGGTTCCATGCCGGCCGTGGGGTCCTCCTTCTCCTCCTCGGCCTCTTCGCCCTTGGACTCGAAGTGCTCGATGAAGCGCTCCAGCGCGTCCTCGCGCCGGTTGAAGACGAGGTCGTCGGTCAGTGCGCGCTCCTCGTCCGAGATCTCCCCATACGGAGTGATGTGGTTCGGGTTGACCATTGCCAGGTCGAGTCCGGCTTCGACGCAGTGGTGCAGGAAGACCGAGTTCAGCACCGCACGCGCAGGCTGGGATACGCCGAAGGAGACGTTGGACACGCCGAGCGAAGTCTTGACCCCGGGGATCCCGGCCTTGATCCGGCGGATGCCCTCGATCGTCTCGACCGCCGACGGCCGCCACTCCTCGTCGCCGGTGGTCAGCGTGAAGGTCAGCGCGTCGAAGATCAGCGCCTCGGGGTCGAGTCCGTGCTCGTCGCAGACCAGCCCGGTGATTCGCTTCGCGATCTCGAGCTTGCGCTCGGCCGTCTTCGCCATGCCTGCCTCGTCGATGGTCAGCGCGATCAGGGCCGCGCCATGGGCCTTCGCGATCGGCACGACGGTGTCGAGCTTGTCACGGCCGGCCTCGAGGTTGACCGAGTTGACGATCGCCCGGCCGGGGATCTGCTCGAGCGCGGTCCGGATCACGTCGGGTTCGGTCGAGTCGACCTGGATCGGGGCCGGCTGCGTCAGCGATATGCGCTTCACGACCTCGCGCATCTGCTCGTCCTCGTCCGGGCGTTCGACCAGCGCGACGCAGACGTCGAGCACGTGTGCACCGCCCTCGACCTGGTCCTCGGCCACCTGGTTCAGCGTCTCGTAGTCCTCGGCGAGCAGCAGCTCCTTCGCCCTCCTGGATCCCTGCGAGTTGACCCGCTCGCCGACCAGGGTCGGTCGTGGCTCCTGGACCAGCTGGGTGGCCGTCATCATCGAAGAGACCATGACCTCGCCGGGCGCAGGGCGGGGGCCGGGTTTGAGGCCCTTCACCCGCTCGGCGATCGCCTCGATGTGTTCGGTGGTGGTGCCGCAGCAGCCGCCGACTATCCCGACGCCGTGCTTCTCGACGAACTCGCCGAGCACCTCGGCCAGCGGACCGGGCTTCTCGGGGAAGATCGTCTCGCCTTCCGGCCCCTGGAGCGGCAGTCCGGCGTTCGGGATGCAGTGGACCGGCACGGTCGAGTGCTCGCCGAGGTACCGGATCGCGTCGCGCATGTCCTCGGGCCCGGTCGAGCAGTTGAGGCCGATCACGTCCACCTTCAGCGCCTCGAGCGTAGTCAGGACCGCCGAGATGTCGGTGCCGAGCAGCATCTTGCCGCCGTTCGGCAGCAGCGAGACGGAGACCTGTATCGGCAAGGAGCGGCCGACCTGCCCGAAGGCGGCCCGGGCGCCGAATACCGCGGCCTTGGCTTCGAGGATGTCCTGGACCGTCTCGATCATGATCAGGTCGGCGCCGCCGTTGACCAGGCCTGCTGCCTGCTCGGTGAAGACCTCGACCAAGTCGGGGAAGCGGATCCGGCCGAGCGTCGCGTCGTCCGATGCCGGCAGGTAACCGGTCGGGCCGATCGAGCCGGCGACGAAACGGTCGGGCCCGGCGGCCCGGCGCGCGATTTCAGCTGCCTTCGTATTGATCTCGACCGTATGCTCGGCCAGACCCCACTCTTCGAGCTTGATCCGGGAAGCCTGGAAGCTGTCGGTCTCTACCACCTCGGCTCCGGCGTCCAGCATCGACGAGTGCAGGCCTTCGATCACGTCGGGCCGGTTCAGCACTAGCGCCTCGTGGCACTTTCCGGGCAGCCCGCCGTAGTCCTCGGCGGTGAGGTCGAATTCCTCCAGCGTCGCGCCGAGGCCGCCGTCGAAAACGACGATGCGCTCGCTGATCGCTTCCAGATACCGGTGTCCGGGCATCCGCCAAGGCTACCGGGACGGTTTGCCGGGGCGGACTGTAGTCTCGCTGAAGTGAAGAGGATCCCCCGAGGCAGGTCGCTCGCGCCGTCGCCCGAGTCTCACCCGTGGAGACCGGCATGGAGGTGATCTGGGTCGTGGCCGGGACGGCGGTGATCCTCGCCACCCTCCACGACATCTTCGCGACACTGTTTCATCCGCTGGGGCGCGGGCACATCGGCCACCGCGTGGTCGAGCTCGTCTCCAGGGCCGGTCACCGTCTGGCGCCGCGTTTCGAGTCGGCCACGGTGCTGATCGGGCCGGTCGGTTACGTCGTCGTGGTCGCCAGCTGGGCTGCGCTGCTGATCTTCGGGTGGGCGCTCATCTTCCTTCCCTACCTTCCGGAAGGCTTCGCCTTCGCCCCCGGGCTCAGTCCGGAGGACCACTCCGGGTTCATGGACGCGCTCTACATATCGCTCGTCAACCTGACCAGCCTCGGCTACGGCGACATCTCGCCGGAGGCTTCGCTGTTGCGCATCCTCGGTCCGATCGAGACGCTGTTCGGCCTCAGCCTGGTCACGGCAAGCGTCTCGTGGCTGATTTCGATCTACAGCGCGATCTCACAGCGCGATGCCTTCGCCCACGAAGTCCAGCTGAGCCGCCGGGCGGAGGAGAGGCTGGGGGTGAAGCTCGCCGACGCCGATCCCGATTTGCTCGAGCGCCTGCTGGCTTCCTTCAGCCAGCAGCTGATCACGGCCCGCCGCAACCTGATCCACTTTCCGATCACCATCCATTTCCGCTCGGAAGACGACGAGAAGGCTTTGTCCGGCCTCATGCCCTTCCTCGCCCGGCTGGTCAACGAAGCCGGCGGGGATTCACGGCCGCATGCACTGCGGGTCCGTGGCGAGATGCTGCGCATGGCGATGGACGACTTCGCCGGGACCCTGCGCGAGAGGCTCGGGATCGACGGCGAGACGACCGAGGCCATCCTCGGCCACTACGACGCTCACCAGCGGCCGGAGCGCTCTGGCTCCCGCTTCGAGTTGCCGGAGGGCTGGCGGTAGGGTGCCGGTCTTCGTCGCCCTGCTGCGCGCCGTCAACGTCGGCGGCACCGGCAAGCTGCCGATGAAGGAACTGAAGGCGATGTGCGAGCAGTGCGGCTTCGAGTCGGTCGAGACCTACATCGCGAGCGGCAACGTCGTCTTCCGGTCATCCGACAGCCCGAGCCTTGCGAGATCGGTCCTGGAGAGGCGGCTCGAGGACTACGCCGGCAGAAAGGTCGACGTCCTGCTCCGCACCGCGAGAGAGATGGCCGACCTGGTTGAGGCGGATCCCTTCGCGGACCAGCCCGGCAACCGCGTCGCCGTGCTGTTCCTCGACCGCGAGCCGCCGCCCGACCTCGACCGTCACGTCAGGGGCCTGGCCGACGAAGCCTTCCGGCCCGCGGCCCGAGAGGTGTTCGTCCATTTCCCGGACGGGCAGGGAGCGTCGAAGCTCGAGTTTGATCTCGGTACCGCGACCATGCGCAACATGAACACGGTGAAGAAGCTGGCCGGGATGGCCGCCGGCACCTGAGCGCGCCCGGCGCTACTCGTTCAGCGGGCAGGCGAAGCAGAGCGACCCGCCGGCCGCGCGGTAGGCCAGGCAGCAGGTGACCCGCCTGTGGCGCTCCGTGCCGCGCGGGTCGACGACGGTCTCCAGCGGGATGTGAAGCGGTCCCGGGCGACCGAGGATCCCTGCGGCCAGCCCGCGCGCGGCTTCGGGCTCTTCGAAGGCCCGGCCGGCCCACAGCGCCGCTTCGGCGATCCGGTCGGCTGCGGATTTCCACAGCGTCTTCTGCGGACGCAGGCCGTGGCGGTCGAACCACGCCGCAAACGGGCCAATCAGTGCGACCAGCGACTCGCGCAGCGATTCGGCCGCCGATGTACTGCCCGCCGGACCGGCAGCGCCCGCATGTGCGGCCATCCGCCCGGATCTGAGCGCGACGCCGGCGATCAGCCCGTTGCGGCTCGCCATGAGCAGGTTCGCGGCCGTCAGCTCGGGCAGCCGCCCGGTCGCGAGCACGAAGGCGGCTCCGAGTTCGCCGAGCACGCGCGCATAGCTCTCGAACAGCCACTCGGCCCGGATGTGCTCGCCAGGGACGTCGCTGACGCCCACCATGCGGGCCAGCAGGACCGCAGGCGCCGTGTCGCTTTCGAGCAGCTCCGTCACCGGGAACCACGGCCCTCCGGGGTCGGTCCGGCGCTCGACGAGCAGGCGCATGCCGTCGGCTTCGGCGGCCGCGATCCGCCGGATGTCGGCATCGAGCGTATCGTCCACCGACCGAGCCTACGGCTTGGGCAAGGCGGCCGGGGTCTAGACTTGGGAGCCGTTTTGGCGATCGAAGAACTACTTTTCTCAATCTCGGAGGCGCTGCTGTGGCCGGTGCTGGTCGCGGCGATCCTCGGGCTTGCCTGGGCGATCGTCGAAACCGGGATCCTGCTGGGTGAGCTGTGGCGCCGCCGCTGGCGCTCGATGGCCGCCCTCGAGAGCGCGGTCGAGCGCGCGGCGGGGGAGATCGCAGGCGGGGACGGACTCGCCGCGATATCCGAGCTGTCGCTGGTCTCCTGGAACCGCCCGATGCTGGAGACGATGGAGGCGATCGTGGTTCAGCGCCCGCTGCCGGATGCCGAGAACCGCATCGCCAAGCGCATGGCGGACTACGACTACCGATCGCTCAGGCGACTCGAGCGGACGAGGATCCTGGTCCGCTTCGGTCCGGCACTGGGGTTGATGGGCACGCTGATCCCGCTTTCGCCGGCGCTTGCGGGCCTCGCCGACGGCAATGTGACCGAGCTGACCGACAACCTGCGCATCGCCTTCGGCGTGACCGTTGTCGGGCTGCTCACCGGCGCGATCGCCTTCTCGGTCTCGCTGGTCCGTGACCGGGTCTATGCGCAGGACTTCTCTGATGTTGAGTTCGCGGCCGCCTCGCTGGCGCCCGACCGCCGGCTCGACGGAGCCGGTGCGATCGTGCCTTCGACGACCGAGCACGGTGGCAGCACCGTCGTCTCGATGGGCAACCCGTGAGGCGCAACGGCTCCAGGGTCACGGCCAGGGCCCGGAGCAGGGAGGATCGGGCCGGTGACCCGCTCGACGGCCTCGTGAATCTGTTCGACATCGGCATCGTGCTCTCGGTCGCATTCCTCCTGGCCGCGCTCTCGTCACTCGACCTGACCTCGGTGATCACCGAGCGCAACGAGTCGCTGGAGAACCGGGCTACGGTTCCGGCCGACTCGGTCCTCGCCGAGCCGGGCGACCAGGTCGAGACGATCGACATCGAGCCCGGCCAGGAGGTGGTCGGCCGCGGCGAGCCGGTCGGCACGCTGTACCAGCTGGAGGACGGTCGCACGATCGTGGTCAGGCCCGGTGCGACGGGCGCGACGGGCGCGACCGGTACGACCGGGGCCACGGCTCCCTGACGGGCCGCTCCGGCCCGCCTGCCTAGAGCCCGAGCCGCCGCCTGATGCCGCGGGCGTTGACGAACCGGGTCAGCTTCTCGACGGACTCGCGTCGGTCGGGCGTATACGGGTACCAGAACGGTTCCGGGAGGAGCTGGGTACGGGCGGTGACGATCGACTCGGACCGGCAGTACTTGCGGATCCCGTACTTGCCGTTCCGGTATCCGATACCCGATTCCTTCCAGCCCCCCAGCGGGATCCCGGGGACCATGGAGTTGGTCAGCACGTCGTTCACGTTTACCCCGCCACATTCGATCCGCCTCGCGATCTTCTCAGCCTTTCGCTTCGGGCCGAAGACCGTGGCCGACAGCCCGTAGCGGCTGTCATTGGCGAGCCTCACCGCCTCGTCGGCGTCCCTGACCTTCATCACGCCGACCACGGGCCCAAAGGTCTCGTCGCGCATCACCCTCATCGAGTGGTCGACGTCGACGAGCACGGTCGGCTCGTAGTAGTCGCCGGGGCGGTCGACGTGGCGCCCGCCGACCAGGGCCCTCGCGCCGTGCTCGATCGCCTCGCTGACCTGGCCGGCGACGATCCTGATCTGTTCCGGCGAAGTGATCGCGCCGACGTCGGAGCCGACTTCGGGGCCGTCGGGACCCTGCCGGAGCGCAGCCACCGACTCGGTGAGCTTCTCGACGAAATCGTCGTAGACCGGCTGCTCGACGTAGATTCGCTCGACCGACATGCAGATCTGGCCCGAGTTCATCATCCCGCCCCAGGTGGCGGCCTTGACCGCGCGTTCGACGTTGGAGCCGTCGAGCACGATCATCGGATCCTTGCCGCCGAGTTCGAGGCTGACCGGGGTCAGCGTCTCGGCGGCACGGGCCATGACCAGCTTGCCGGTGCGGTCGGATCCGGTGAAGCCGACGAAATCCGATTCGTCGATCACGGCCGAGGCGGTCTCGGCGGCTCCGTGGACCACGGCCATCACGTCGGGCCCGCCGATCTCGTCGCGCCAGGCGTCGACGATCTCGGCGATCGCCAGCGGGGTGAATTCGGACGGCTTCATCACGACGGCCGCCCCGGCGAGAAGCGCCGGTATGGCATCGCCGAGCGACAGGATGAGCGGGAAGTTCCACGGGCTGATCAGGCCGACCACGGGATACGGCCGGTACTGGATCCGGAGCTTGCGGCTGGCAATGAGCAGCGAGTGGCCGCGCACCTTCTCCTCGCTGAGGAAGCGTCCACCCTTGGCCGAGTAGAAGTTGATCTGGTCGGCCAGGTAGTAGGCCTCGTTGGCGGCCTCGGCCCTGACCTTGCCGGTCTCCGCCTGCATGATGTCGGTGACCCGGTCGGCATTGTCGAGCAGCCAGTCGCGCAGCTCCGCCATCCATCTGGCGCGTCCGCGGAAGCCGAGTTCCTCCCAGCCGCGCTGGGCGTCCCGCACGCGGCTCACGGCCTCGGCAACCTCTTCGGGTCCGTGGGATTCGACCACGGCGATCGTGTCACCGTTGGCCGGATTGCGGACCGCTATCGCCTCGAGACCAGTGTCGCCGGGATTCGAATCAACCGTGCTCACTGCGTCTCCTCCGTTTTCATCATCGGCTACCGCTGCTGCGGCTTCCGGACTTGCCCGGGATCATTCTGTAGATGCCCCCCGTATTGCTGAAAAGGTAAACCCTTCCCCACCCGTCTTCGCCGAATCCGTTCAGGGTCGGATGCTCGTCCTTGCCCGGCGGCAGGTAGGCGTTGAGCGGCCGGCGGTCGCTCAGCGTCCCTCCGGAGGGGTCATAGGTGTAGAGGCGGTTGACGCAGAAGTCGCCGGTGATGAAGCGGCCGGCGAGCGAGCCCATGGCCGGGTCGCGGATCACCGGGCCGGTGATTACGGCGCAGCCCTCGTCGTGCGAGTAGACGACGTCGGGCCAGACGAGTCCGGGCGGTGAGGCGGGCGGCGGTCCCGGACCGGCTCCGTTGGGACACAGGTCGGGTCCGCAGTTGTAGGGCTCGAGGCCTTCGTAGATCTTCCAGCCGAAGTTTGCCCCGAGGGCCCCCGACCATGGAAGGAAGTTGATCTCCTCGTAGCGTTCCTGGCCGACGTCGGCGATCAGCATGTACCGCTGTCCGCCGCCGTCGGTGTAGAAGCTGAAGGTGTGGGGGTTGCGCAGACCCAAGGCGAAGACCGCGCGCTTGCCCGAACCGTCGGAGAACGGGTTGCCCGCCGGTACCCGGTAGTTGAGGCCTTTCGCCCGGTCGGGCCGTGGATCGACGCGAAGGATCTTGCCGCGCAGGCTGGTCGGGTCCTGGGCCTGGTTGAGCACGTCTCCCGGGTTTCCGCCGTCGCCGACGGAGATGTACAGGTAGCGGCCGAGGAAGCGCAGGGTGCCGCCGTTGTGACCGGCGTTGGGCACCACCTCGGGAATGTTCAGCACGGTCCGCCGGCTCTTCGGGTTCGCCACGAGCGGCTTCTTCCGGCTGCGCCTGAACTCCTCGATCCTGACGTCACCGCTCCTGGCCGTGAAGTGGACGTAGAACTTGCCGGTCTTCCTGTAGTCGGGTGGGAAGGCGAGCCCGAGCAGGCCCTGCTCCACCCAGTCGGAGACCGTGCGACTGCGGATGTCGAGGAACGGCCGCTTGAGCAGCTTGCCGCGGCGTATGACCCGGACCTTGCCCCTGCGCTCGGTGACGAAGACGACCTTCTTCGAGCCGGGCGCGTGGGTCAGGCTGGTCGGGCTGCGGATCTCCGCGACCTTCTTGAAAGCCGGCCCGGCGGCGGCCTGGGACGCACCGGTGAGGGCCAGTGCCAGCAGCACCGCTGTGGTTGTGAGGGCTCGCTTGGTCATCGCTGTCTTATCCGGTAAACCGGCCCGGCCAGAGAAGTCGCGTATACGGCCCCTCTCGAGCTCTCGGCGAAGGAGGAGATCTGGTTGCCGTCCAGGGAGGAGGCACGGGTCGATCCGACCCTGCCGGTCCGCGGCTTGAAGCTGCGGACCGTCCCGTCGCAGAAGTCATTGAAGATGTAGCGGCCGCGAAGCGCCGGCAGGCTGCGGTCGCGGACCACGATCCCGCCGATCACCGAGCAGAATCCGTCGGAATGGGGCAGGACCAGGACCGGCTTCAGCGTGCCGGACGGCACCGGGGGCTCGAACTCGCTGAAGCCCTCGAGCGCGTTCCAGCCGAAGTTTGCCCCCCGGGCGGCCCCGACCGTCACGTAGTTGATCTCCTCGAACTCGTTCTGGCCGACGTCCGCGATCGCCATGCGGGGCTTGTTGCCGGTCAGGTCGAACGACCAGCGGAACGGGTTGCGCAGCCCGTAGGAATAGATCTCGTCCCGTCCGGGCCGGCCGACGAACGGGTTGGAGGCAGGCACGGTGTAGCTCCGGCTCCCGCTGCTGCGGGGATCGATCCGGATCATCTTTCCGAGCAGCGAGTTGAGGTTCTGCGCATTGCCCTCGGTGTCGCCTGCACCCCCTCCGTCCCCGGTGCCGAAGAACATGTTCATGCCGAGGAAGTGGATCTGCCCGCCGTTGTGGTTGGCGGCCGAGCGGTGGGGGACGGTGATCACCGGACGGCGGCTGTTGGCCCGTGCCCGCACCGCACTGCGCCGCCTGTATTCATCGATCTTTATGTCGCCCGTTGAGTCGGTGTAATAGACGTAGAAGCGCTTCGACTTGCGGTAGTCAGGCGGGAAGCCGACCGAGAGCAGGCCCTGTTCTCCGCCCGACTGGACCCTCGACTTGATGTTGAGGAACGGTCTGTTCAGCTTGCGTCCGCGCCTGATCACCCGGATCTTCCCTTCCTGCTCGACCACGAACATGAGCCTCGGGAAGCCCGGCGCGGCCTTGATCTCGACCGGCTGGCTGAAATTCGCGATGCGCTGGAACCTCAGCCTGCCGCCCGAGGTCTGTGCCTCGGGGGACGTGGCTCCGGCCCGGCTCCCGCCGTCACCGTCCGCTTCCGGCCCGTTGCCGTCGCTGGCGCAGGCCGTGGTGCCGAAGCCGAGACCGAGCAGGGGCAGCAGGCAGGCAACCAGCACCGGCCTGATCCGCAGGCCCCCGGCGACACCTGCGTTCCTGCCCTGCACGCCCAAGAAAACCTTTCCAGTCAGTTCGCTTCCTGCAGCTTCACATCGAGCTGCTCCTGCGGGGTCAATGGTACGACATTGCCCTGCTCGTCAACCTTGGTCAGAACGGCCCGGTCGGTGATCCTGACCGGCAGGACACCGGACGGGGTCTCTCCCTCGGTGTCGACGGCCGACGTGTCGAGTCCGAGGCCCGCGTCGATCTGGTATCCCAGCCGGTAGAAGCCGGGCTCGACCGCGGTCACCCGCCAGACCATCTCGGCGGTCTCCCCGGGGGGTAGCTCGCGGAAGTTGAAGGTGCGTCGGTTCGCGGTCGCCGCTCCACCGCGGCCGATCGTGCCGGCCAGCTTCGGATAGCCCGACTCCATGACCCAGACCGGCCTCTGCGCCTGGGCCAGCTCTGGCTGCGGGTCGCGCGTGGCGAAGGCCAGCGTCGAGTCCCTGCCCGGGAGGTCGATCGTCGCGACGAGCGCGGGCACGGCCTCGTCGCCGGTGTTGCGCACGGCGATCTCGAGGTCGTAGGTCCGCGCGACGAACTGCCGGGGCTTGAAGTCGGCCCTCACCACGGCGACCGGGTATTCGCCCCGTGCCTCGTTCGCGAACTGGTCGCCGACCTCGCCGCTGCCCCCGCAGGCCGCGATCGCAGCGGACGAGGCGATTGCGAGCAGAGCCGCGCCGAACAGTCGCATGAGATGTCGGCTTCTCTCCCGCAAGGCGGGCTGAACATACCACGCGTGTGCCGACTGTCACAGATGCCGGACGATCCCCTAGACTCACGATCACGGCGGAGCGAGGGGTATGCCCGATCCGACAACCGCCGGGGAGAGATGGTCAGAGCAGCCGCAAACAGGGCTTTCGAGCCTGCCAGGAGCTTCTTCACCGAGATCGGCGAGATGATACTTCTCACCGGCCGGACGATCGGCTCTGCGATCAGGGCGCCCTATCCCTACGGAAACGAGTTCATCGGGCAGTTCCTCTTCGCGCTCCAGCTCTGCTGGTTCCCGATGCTGATCTCCACCGTCGCCTTCGGTTTCGGTGCCCCCGGCCTCCAGGCCGCGAACTTCCTCTCTCTGTTCGGTGCGCTCGACCGGCTCGGTGGCTTCTTCGTCCTGGCCTCGATCCGCGAGTTCGCCCCGTTCGTGACCGCGGTCGTCGTCGCCGGTGTGGCCGGAACCGCGATCACGGCCGATCTCGGCGCCCGCAAGATCCGCGAGGAACTCGACGCCCTGCAGGTCCTCGGTGTTGACCCGATCAAGAACCTCGTGGTGCCGCGATTCCTGTCGCTGATGTTCCTCACCGGCCTGCTCAACATCTTCGCCCTGCTGTTCGGCATCTTCGGAGGCGTCTGCGCGATGCTGCTCTACCGGCAGCCGCTCGGCGGCTTCTTCGGCACGCTGTTTTCGAATGCTTCGACCACCGAGCTGTTCTTCTCGATGGCCAAAACGACGCTGTTCGGCGCGATCATCGCGATCGTCTGCTGCTACAAGGGCATGACCGCCACGGGCGGCGCGGCCGGGGTCGGCCGCGCGGTCAACGAAGCCGTCGTGATCTCGCTGCTCGGAGTCTTCGCCTTCAACTACGTGTTCACGCAGGCGATGCTGGCCACCAACCCTCAACTCCAGACCATCAAGTAATGGGTGCCGGTTGGCTGACAGTTCCGCGCAACTGGATCGAGTCGATGGGCGAGATCTCCCGCTTCTGCGGCATGGTCATGGGTCAGGTCTACTCGGGGCGGGTGACCAGGTACTTCGGCGAGGCACTCAACCAGGCCGGAATCCTGATCCTCGGGTCCACCGCGGTCATCTTCGGCCTCGTCTTCACGATCGGCCTGACCTGCGGCATCGAGGGCGCGTATTTCAACCGCTCGGTCGGCGCGCCGGCCTATGCCGGCGTCTTTGCGGCCTGGTGCGACCTGCGCGAGGCGATCCCCTACGCCTTCGGCTACATGCTGTCGGCCAAGGTCGGCACGGGAATCGTCGCCGAGCTCGGTGCGATGAGGATCTCGGACGAGATCGACGCGCTCGAGGTCATGGGCGTGCCGCCGGTCACGTTCCTCGCCGCGACCCGCCTGCTCGGTGCCTGGATGACGCTGCCGTTCATGTACATGGCGGCGATCGGCGTCGGCTACATCGCTTCCTACATCGCCGTGGTCGAACAGATCGGCGACGTCTCTTCGGGCGGTTACCTGCTGATCTTCTGGATGTTCCAGAACCCTCCCGACGTGCTGTTCTCGATGATCAAGGCGATGACGATGGCGACGGTGATCGTGCTCGTCGGCTGCTATTACGGCTATACCGCGTCGGGCGGACCGGTGGGGGTGGGGACGGCAACGGCCAAGTCGATGGTTCTCAACATTGTGCTCGTGCACATCGTCGGTATGTTGGGGACGCTGGTTTTCTGGGGAGCCAACCCGAGAGCCCCGATAGGAGGATGAGAGCTTGAGCACCGAGAACCCGAACGAGCATCCCGCAGAGGCGGCCGTACCGGCCGAGTCCCCCGAGGTGGAGAAGGCCGTCGAGGACGTCGGCCCTTCCTCCGAGCTGGCCGGGGAGATGGAGTCTGCGGACGAGGCCGCAGCGACCGACGACGCCGGTGCAGCCACCGGCGCGGAGCAGCAGGACTCTGCGGTCGCCGTGACCGACGAGCCTCCGCCCGGAGACGAGTTCGTGGCCGGCGACGGAGCCGTGCTGGGCCGGGACTTCGTGCTGCCCGGGGTCGCACCGGGAGAGTCCGATCCCTACAAGTGGCACACCGGTGCGAAGAAAGAGGCCGGCGGTACCGCGGCGATCGAGATCAAGGACGTGGTCAAACAGTTCGGCCGCACGCGCATCCTCAACGGGCTGAACCTCGACCTTCCCGACGACCAGATCTCGATGGTGCTCGGACCGTCGGGTACCGGCAAGAGCGTGCTGATCAAGCACATAGTCGGTCTGCTGTACCCGGACTCCGGCGACGTGATCGTCAAGGGCGACTCGGTTCCGGCACTCAGCGACGACGACCTGTTCGAGATGCGCAAGAAGTTCGGCCTGCTGTTCCAGGACGGGGCGCTGTTCGGCTCGATGAACATCTTCGACAACGTCGCTTTCCCGCTCAGGCAGCACACCGACCGCGGCGAGGACGAGATCGAGCACGTGGTCACCCGCCGACTGCGCGAGGTCGGCCTGGGCGAGGCCCACTACAAGATGCCGAACGAGCTTTCGGGCGGCATGCGCAAGCGCGCCGGATTCGCCCGGGCATTGGTCCTCGACCCGGAGATCGTCATGTTCGACGAGCCCGATTCCGGTCTCGATCCGGTCCGAACGGCCCTGCTCTGCGAGCTGATCAAGGAAGTCCACGCGGAAAGCGGCGGCTGTTACCTGGTGATCAGCCACGACCTCGGCACCGCGCGTCGGATCGCCGACTTCATCGCCGTGCTTTGGAAGGGGCGGATCGTCGAGAGCGGTCCGAAGGACGAACTGTTCGAATCCGACAACGAGTTCGTCCACCAGTTCCTCCGGGCTGACGTGACCGGTCCGCTCGCGATGGATTGAACCTGGCGGCTTTCTTCGGCGCGGCCGCCGCCGCCGTAGCGCGCCGTCCGTGGCCCGTCCTCGCTCTGCTCACGGTACTGGCGATCGCCTCGGGCGCGGGGCTGTCAGGCATGAAGGTGCAGCCGGTCACCGATGCCTTCTTCGACCGCGGCACCGAGGGCTTCGAGGCGACCGAGCGCGCCGAGGCGACCTTCGGAACCGATCCCGTCGTCGTGCTGGCCCGCGGCGACCTGACCGAAATCGTCGATGCGCGCAATCTCGAGAAGCTCAGCGTGCTCGAGACCTGCCTGGCCGGGGACATCAGGCGCGGCAGGGGCGAGCTGTTCAAGAGCTGCGAGCGCCTGGCCGAGCTTCAGCCGGTCCAGGTGCTGACCGGTCCGGCGAGCTTCCTCGGCCGGGCCGTGGCCGGGATCAGCGCGCTCTACGAGGAGCAGATCCGGCGGCTCGAGAACCTCCCCGACACACCCGAATCCCAGGCAGAGCGCCAGGCGATCCTCCAGCTCGCGACCCGTGTGATCGCCCGGTACGGCCTGGTTGCGCCGCCGACGCTCGAGGACCCCGGCTTCGTCAACCGCGTGGTGTTCGGTCCCGGCGGGGTCCGGTCAGGTCCCAAGCCGAGGCTCTCTTACCTGTTCCCGAACGCCCGGAGCGCCCAGGTGCTGCTGCGGCTGCGATCGGACCTGACCGATGCGGAGCGGCTGGAGACGATCGACCTGGTCAGAACTGTCGCCGAGGACGAAGCCACCCGGCTGAGCACCGGGCCATACGTCGTCAGCGGATCCCCGGTCGTATTCGAAGGCCTCGGTGATTCGATCCAGATCGGGGTCGCGATCCTCGCCGTGGCCGCGCTGATCCTGATGTCGATCGCGCTGGCGCTCGTCTTCGGCTCGACCTGGCGGCTGTTGCCGCTGTTGATGGCGATCAGTGCGGTCCTGGTCTCGGCCGGCCTGCTCAGGCTGGCCGGGGGCGAGCTCTCGCTTGCGGCGCTCGGCGCCGCACCGATCCTGATCGGGCTCTCGGTCGACTACGCGGTCCAGATCCAGGCCCGCTTCGACGAGATGGATCCGTCGCACAGCCCTTCCGAAGCCGCCCGGGCCGCGGCCCGGCTGGGCATGCCGATGATCGCCACCGCCTGCCTGGCGACCGCCTTCGGCTTCGCTTCGCTCGGGCTCTCCCGGTTCCCGCTGGTCTCCGAATTCGGGTTGCTGCTCGGTGCGGGAGTCGTCATCTGCCTGCTGGTCACCTCGCTGTTCGGGTTCGCCGCCCTCTCGCTTCGCGGGCCGGGCCGCGCGGGGGAGGTGCGCGCCGGCCGCTACGCCCCGGCGGGCTACGTCCGCCACTGGGCCAAGTCGGCCATCGCCCTCGCCATCCTCGCTCCTTCGAGGCTGCTGCTCGTCAGCGTGGTGATCGCCGCCTGCGGCTGGGCAGTCAGCACTCAGGGCAGCCCCGCGACCGAGGTCAGCCAGCTGCTGCCGAGCAGGAACTCCGCTGTCGAGGACCTCGACCGCCTCGACGAGGCGACCGGATCCACGGGGGAGATCGACCTGATCGTGCGCGCCGACGACGTCACCGATCCCGCAGTCGTCGCCTGGCTGGACCGGGTGCGGACCGAGATCCTGGTCCGGTCGGGATACCAGCGCGGAGAGATCACCTCCTGCGAAGGTGCCGAACTCTGCCCCGGGCCTTCGATCCCCGACTTCGTGCCCGAGGGTGGCCGCGGGCTGAATTCGGGCCAGATCCGGGAGTCACTGCGCACGCTGCCGCCCAACGAACGCGCGGCGATCGTCGCCGGGGGCCTCGCCGCCGGCGACTCCCCCGGGGAGACGAAGATCCCGTTCATCGTGCGGTCGGCCTCGGTGGACGGCCAGGCCGAATCGATCGACCTGATCCGGGAGGTAGTCGATACGACGCCGTCCCCCGAGGGGCTTTCAGCCGAACTGGCCGGCCTTCCGGTCGTCGTGACCGAGTCGGTGGACGCCCTCGCGGCTTCGAGGTACCTGCTGATCCTGGCCGCCCTGCTCGCCGTCGCCGTGGTGCTGTTCGCGGTCTACCGTTCACCGCGCCGGGTTGTCGTGCCGCTGGTGCCGATCGTCGTCGCCGGGGGCTGGTCGTCGCTCACGGTCGCCTCGCTCGACATCCCGCTCAACCCGCTTTCGGCCATCCTTTCGGTCATGGTGATCGCGATCGCCACCGAGTTCGGTGTCATCCTCGCCGCGCGCTACTACCAGGAGCGGGCAGGGGGGCTCGCTCCGGCCGTGGCGCTGCGCAGCGCCTACGGCCGGACCGGGATGGCGATCGCCGCTTCGGGGATCACGGCGATCGCCGGCTTCGCCGCCCTCGTAACCAGCGACGTCGGCATCCTGCGCGATTTCGGGCTGATCGCCGTGCTCGACCTCGGCGTGGCGCTTGCCGGGGTCGCGCTCATCCTGCCCGCGGTCCTGACCTGGATGGAGCGGCGATGACAGAGCCCGGCCAGGGCGGCGACCGGGGCGGCCGCGGGCGCGACGACGAGCGCGAGCAGCGCGAGCGCGAGATCGACGAACTGCTGAGCGGCGGCGGTCCTCCGGCTCGGCCGCCCGGTCCCGGTGCTCCGACGGCGCCGGGAGCGACCGGGACCGGTGACGACTGGGCCGGAGGGCCCCCGGGACCACCGGCCGCCCGGCCGCCCGGCGGGCGAGAGCCTCCGGAGCCATCCGGGGAGAGCGGGGAGGAGGGCGGGATCAAGCTGCCCTTCAACTACGGGGCCCTGGTCGGCCTGCTCTTCGCGGTAGTCATCGTGATTGCGGTCTTCAACCTGCTCACCAGCCAGGAGTCGGGCACGGTCGGTATCGGAGACGTCGGCATCGGGGAGAAGGTGGCACCGTTCGCCGTCCCGATCGCCACGTCGGATCTCGAGGGGGACGCCAACATCGACCCCGATGAGGCCTGTGACGTTCCGGGCGGGGACGTCCTGCGAATCTGCGATTACTTCGACCGCCCGACGGTCATCTCGTTCTGGTTCACGACGGGGGCCTCGGCCTGCATCGACCAGCAGGACGTCTTCGAGTCGGTGGCCGGGCGCTTCGCAGGCCGGGTGAACATGGTCTCGATCAACGTGCGCGACGACCGCGAGCGGGTCAGGGAACTGATCGAGCAGCGCGGGTGGCAGGTCACCGTCGGGCACGATACGGACGGGGCCGTCTCGAACATCTACCGCGTCGGCGGGTGTCCGACCTTCCTGTTCGTCGCCCCCGGAGGGGTGCTGGAGAGGGCCGAGATCGGCCGGACGACCGTCGAAGAGCTGAGCGCGCAGGTACGCTCCTTTGCCGATGGCGAGTAAGTCGAAGAGGAAAGCCGCCCGCCGCCGAAGGCAGGACTACCGTCAGGAGCCGCAGCCGCCGAAACCGGTGGCCCGGCGCGACGAGCCCCCCGAGGCTCCGTGGGGTTCGTTCCCGCTGACCCAGTTGACCGTGCTGGCGGGGCTCGTACTGCTGGTCATCGGATTCATATCGGGTGGCATAACGCCGCTGGTCATGGGGCTGCTGCTCGGATCGGCCGGCGGCCTCGAGCTCTCGATCCGCGAGCACTTCGCCGGGTACAGGTCCCACACGACGCTTCTCGCCTCGGTCGTGCTCATGGTGGCGACCGGGGTCACCTACTTCCTCGCGGGCTGGGTGCTGTGGGTCTGCCTGGCGATCGGGCTGACGCTCTTCGGGGTTTCCTTCGCACTGCTGCGGCGGGCCTTCCAGACCGCCAGCGGCGGGCTCAGTTTCCGGGTGCGCTGAGACTCGCCCAGCGGGACCGGCCGCTGGGCCGGCCCCGGACTTCTCAGGTGCCCCGGCCCCGGATCAGTGGGGGCGGAGCTGGCTGACCAGGAGCATGCGCTGACGCTCGGTCAAAGTCTCGAGTCGCTTGTTCTCGTTCAGCCCGACCGAGGAGAGGAGCTTTCTGGTCCTCGTGCGTCCCCAGCGCGACTGGCTGCGGAGAAGCTCGGAAAGGGTCATCGTGCTGGTTTCCCAGGGGCAATCGGTGATCACCTTGGTCACCGGCACCTCGCCGCTGGCGATCGATCGCTTCAACTCGGCTCTGGCGAGACGCACCCGGTTGGCCCTCTCAAGGGCCTGAAGATGCTGCGGTACTGATTTCTCTGACGCAGGCGATGGGCTGGCGGTTGCTTCCACTTACGCTCCTCCCTCGGGCGGGTCGTGTACTTGACTGGACTGCGGCATCGGTTCTCACGGGTGCGGCGACCCATCCGATTCCCCGTCGCCCGCTCGATTGGCTCGACTCAGGCGATGTGGATCAACCTATTGAAACGGCCGATGAGGGTCAATGCAGAGTGGCCCCGAAACTCGCAAGTAGCAGAGATTTTTTTTGAGCAGGTCCGCTGAGTCCGGATATCGCTATCGCGTTACGTTCTTCACGAGATGGGGTCGGGCGCCGGCAGGTCGTCGAACTCCGCGACCACGCGCTCGACGATCCCGAGCGCCCGGTCGAGGTGGTTCTTCTCGTGGGTGGCCATCAGGCTCGTCCGCAGCAGCGCGCCACCGTGAGGTACGGCCGGATGGATCGCGACGTTGGTGTAGACACCCGCCTCGAACAGCGCCTTCCAGATCAGGATGGCCTTCCAGTCGTCGCCGATCACGACCGGCACGACCGGCGTCGTGGCGACGGATCCATCGGGCATGCGGCCCGGCTCGACGACCTTCAGCCCGATCGACTTCAGGCCCTCGCGAAGGTACTCGGCGTTGGAGAGCAGGCGCGAGTAGAGCGCCGGCCCTTCGGCCCTGCAGATCCGCACCGCTTCGAGCGCGGCGCCGACCGCGGCCGGCACGCCCGATGCGCTGAAGATGAACGAGCGCGAGCTGATCTTCAGGTACTCGACCACGTCGGCCGATCCGGCGATGAATCCACCGCAGGATGCGAGGCTCTTCGAGAAGGTGCCCATGCGCAGGTCGACCTGGTCCTCGAGGCCGAACAGTTCGGCGGCGCCGGCGCCGCGCTCCCCGAGCACTCCGACCCCGTGCGCCTCGTCGACCATCAGCCGCGCCCCATAGCCGTGGGCCAATTCGGTGATCCTCGGCAGATCGGGCAGGTCGCCCTCCATCGAGTAGACGCCGTCGACGACGACGAGGATCCCGCCGCCGTCACCCTGGGCACGCTGCAGCATCTTCTCGAGCTTGTCCATCTGGTTGTGGCGGAACGGCCGCAGCTTCGCCCCGGAGAGCTTGCATCCGTCGAGGATCGACGCGTGGTCGCCCGAGTCGGCGATGACCGTGTCCCCGGGGCCGAGGATGGCCTGGAGGCAGCCGAGGTTCGACTGGTAGCCGGTCGAGAAGACGATCGTCTGCTCGGTTTCCATCCACTCGGCCAGCTCGGTCTCGAGCTCGACGTGGAGCGGCGTGGTGCCGTTCAGCAGCCGCGAGCCGGTGACGCCGGTGCCGTAGGTGTCGAGCGCTTCGTGGGCGGCCCGTCTCACCCGCTCGTCGCCGGTCAGCCCGAGGTAGTTGTTCGAGCCGAGCATGATCGTCTCGCGCCCTTCCATCTCGACCACGGGGCCGGCCTGGGAGGTCAGCAGGCGGAAGTAGGGGTTGAGGTCAGCCGCATTGGCCGCCTCAAGCTGTTCCCGGCGCTCGTGGCTGAAGACCTTCTCGAAAAGGTCGACCGGCGCCGAAGTGGTTTCGCTCATGCCCTCAGTCTGCCAAAACCGGGGGCGGCAGCCAAGCGCCGGGTCGACTGTGCCACAGGACTAGGATTGACCGGTCATGTCGGGAAACGATCAGACGCGGAGGCGAATTGGATAACGGCATCGTCGTCAAAGGCCTGGTCCGGCAGTTCAAGAACGGCCCGCGGGCCGTCGACGGCATCGATCTCGAGGTCGCGCCCGGGGAGATCTACGGCTTCCTCGGCCCGAACGGCGCCGGCAAGTCGACGACCGTACACATGCTGACCACGCTGCTCCCGCCGACCGCCGGCAGCGCGACCGTGGCCGGCTTCGATGTCGCCACGCAGGGCCCGCAGGTCCGCCGGGTGATCGGCGCGGCGCTGCAGGAGGCCGCGCTCGACCCCCACCTCACCGCGACCGAGCACATGCGCCTCCAGACCGCGCTCCACGGCCTTCCGCACGACGAGCGCCGGAAAAGGGGCGAGCAGCTGATCGACCGAGTCGGTCTTTCCGAGGCTGCCGATCGACGGGTGGGTGGCTATTCCGGAGGCATGAAGCGCAGGCTCGACCTGGCCCTCGCCCTGGTCCACGAACCGACCGTGCTCTTCCTCGACGAGCCGACCACGGGGCTCGATCCGCAGAGCCGCTCGGCGCTGTGGGACGAAGTCAGCCGGCTCTCGCGCGACGACGGCGTCACCGTCTTCCTCACCACCCAGTACCTGGAAGAGGCCGACCAGCTCGCTGACCGCGTCGGCATCATCGACGACGGCAGGATCGCTGCCGAGGGAACGCCGGCGGCGCTGAAGTCGGAGATCGGCCGCCCCAGCGTCGAGGTCTGCCCGCATGACGGGTCCCGTCGCGAGCAGTCGGCCCGCATCCTCGAATCCTTCGGCGAGCGCATTGACGACGGCAGCGGCGCGATCGAGGTTCGCCTCGACGAGGGGTCCGAAGGCCTGGTCGGCATCGTGCGCGCCTTCGACTCGGCCGGGATCGAACTGGCGAGCCTCGTGCTCAACGAGCCGACGCTCGACGACGTCTTCCTGGCCAAAACCGGCCGCCACCTCGAGGGCGCCGGCGAGGAGATCGAGGGCGGGCAGCTTCCTGGCGAAGAGACGACGGGAGTCGCAGCCGGAGCGCGCGAGACGTGAGCGGGGCCGCGATCGCAGCCTCGCCCCTGCCGATCCAGATCGGTGCCATGGCCGGCCGCTCCGTGGTCCGCCTGGTCCGCCAGCCTGCCGCCGTGGTCCCCAGCGTGATCTTCCCGCTGTTCCTGCTCGCCGTGAACACGGGCGGGCTGAACACGGCCACTGACATCCCCGGCTTTCCCACCGACTCCTACATCACGTTCGCGCTCGGATTCACCTTCATCCAGGCGGCGATCTTCTCGACCATGAACGCCGGGCAGGGCCTGGCCCAGGACATCGAGAACGGCTTCTTCAGCCGGCTCGTGCTGACTCCGATGCGGCCGTCGGCCCTGATGGCCGGCCAGCTGACCGGACTCGTGCTGCTCGGACAGATGCAGGCGCTGCTCTACCTCGCTGTCGGCTACGCCACGGGCGCCGACTTCGCCGCCGGCGTCGGCGGCGTGCTCGTGCTCTCGGTGCTGGTCTCGATCATCTCGATCGGATTCGGCGGCATCGGCCTGATCATGGCGCTGAGGACCGGCTCGGGTGAGGCGGTCCAGGGAATGTTCCCGCTCATGTTCGTGCTGCTCTTCTTCAGCTCGATGGCCCTGCCGCGTGACCTGATCGAGCAGGACTGGTTCCGTTTCCTGGCGACGGTCAACCCGGTCAGCTACCTGATCGAGGCGATCCGCAGCCTGATGATCGTCGGCTGGGACACCGAGGCCCTGGCCCTCGGTTTCAGCATTGCCATCGTGCTCGCGGTCACGACGATCACCGTCGCCGCCTTCACCCTGCGGGGAAGGATGCTGAAGTCGTGAACCGGGCCTATTTCTCCTCGGCGCTGGGAATCAGCTGGCGCTACCTCCACAACCTCTATACGCGACCGGCGATGTTCGTCCCGTCGCTGCTGTTCCCGCTGTTCTTCCTCGCGGCCTTCGCCGGCGGCCTGTCAGCGGTCGGGGATACACCGGACTTCGGTTACTACGACTTCACCGCCTTCCAGTTCTGCTTCATCCTGATCCAGGCCTCTTCGCTGGCCGGCGTCTTCGCCGGCTTCTCGATCGCCGGCGACTTCGAGCAGGGGATGGGCCGCCGGATGATGCTGGCGACGCGCCGCCGCAGCGCGATCGTGCTCGGCTACGCGATCGGCGCCGCGGCACGCCTCGGTGTGACCTGGACCGTGGTCACGGGCGTCGCGCTGCTCGGCGGCATGGAAGTCGCCGGCAGCGGGGTGGACCTGGCCGGCATGTACAGCCTCGCCCTGCTCTCCAACGTGGCGGCGCTGCTCTTCTCGGCGGGGATCGCGCTGCGTTTCCGCACGCTCCAGGCCGGTCCCCTGATGCAGATGCCGGTATTCATCATCCTTTTCCTGGCCCCGGTCTACGTGCCGGAGGCCCTGCTCACGGGCTGGATCGAACCGGTCGCCTCGGTCAACCCCGTCACTGCGCTGCTCGACGCCGCCCGCAGCCTGATGGCCGGTGAACCGACCGGCGTGCTGCTCGCTTTCGCGGTGGCCTTCGGCATGATCTTCGCGCTCGCCTTCTGGGCGATGGCCGGGATGCGCCGGGCAGAGACCGCCGGTTGAACACCGGCACCGGCCCGGACTGCCGGCCTGAGCAAAGAGTGCCGCCTGTGCGTGCCTGACCCGTGCCGTCGGTGGTTCCGGGCCGCATCTCTCCGGCAGGGATCGGATCCCCAGGGTCGAAGTAGTCGTGTTCATGGGCGACCGCTGGGGCACGGGCCGGATAGAAGCTTTCAGTGACGGGGTCTTCGCGATCGCGATCACGCTGCTGGTGCTCGAGATCGGCGTGCCCGAGGGCCGCCTCGACGACCTCTGGGCGGGTATCGCGGACCAGTGGCCGTCCTACTTCGCCTACGTGACCAGCTTCACCACGATCGGGGGCATCTGGCTGGCCCACCACGGAATCTTCCGGCGGATGGCGAGCGCGGACTCCACAGTGATGCGGCTGAACCTGCTGCTGCTGATGCTGGTCTCCTTTCTGCCTTTCCCGACCAAGCTGCTGGCAGAGACGCTCAATGCGCCGTCCGAGGAGACAGCCGCCGTCATCCTCTACGGCGGCGTCCTGCTCGCGATCTCGATCACCACGAGCCTGCTCTGGCGGCACATCGCGGTCAACCGCGAACTGCTCGAGCCCGGCGTCTCCGATCAGGAGGTCAAGCGCATCACGGACGTGACCACACCGAACATCGGCTTCTACGTCCTGGTCATCCTGCTCGCCCTCGTAGCGCCTCAGGCGGCGGCCGTGGGCTTCCTGGTCATCGCCGTCGTTTCCGTCTTCCGGCAGCGAGGCGGTGGGCCCGACCGGGCGCCGGCTTCAACCTGAAGCGGCACCCGGCCGCGCGGGCTACAACTTCGCCGCCCAGCCGGCGATCTCCCGGCCGATCTGCTCGCCGCTGTCTTCCTGCAGGTAGTGCATCCCCGGCACCGTGACTTCGGTCTGGTTCGGCCACGCGCGGCACATCTCGCGCTGCGCGCCGGTCAGGATCGCGCCCGGGTCGGCATTGACGAACAGCTTCGGGACCTCGCCGGCAGCGAGCCACCCGGAGTAGTCGGAGACGATCCGGGTGACGTCCTCGGGGTATCCGTCGATCGGGATCTGACGCGGCCACGTGAGCGTGGGGCGCCTGTCCTCTCCCTCGTTCAGGAACGGCCGCCGGTACTCGTTCATTTCCTCTTCGGAGAGATCGCGGATCACGCTCGACGGCAGGATCGCCTCGACGAAGAAGTTCTCTTCGAGAACTCGCCGGTCGCCTTCCGGAGAGCGCAGCATCTGGAATGCGCGCCGGCCTCCCTCGGGCCACTCGTCCCAGGAGATCGGGCGGACGATCGCCTCCATGTAGGCGATCCCCGCTACGCGTTCAGGATGCCGCCTGGCCCAGTCGAAGCCGAGCGCCGAACCCCAGTCGTGGACCACGAGAACCACCTGCCCAGGCAGGTCGAGCGAATCCAGCAGCCGGTCGAGGTAGTGCCGGTGCTCGGCGAAGGAATACGAACCGGGACCCGAGCCGGGCAGTTTCGCGGAGTCGCCCATGCCGATCAGGTCGGGTGCCACGCACCTTCCGACCTGGAGCAGTGGCGCGATGACGTCGCGCCAGAGGAAGGAGGAGGTCGGGTTGCCGTGCAGCAGCACGAACGTCAGCGGTCCATCACCGCGGTCGACGCAGGTCATCTCGAGCCCGTCGACTTCCACGACTCGTTTCGCGCCCGAGCCGTCAACTCGGGCTGGGGGGCTGGCGTTGGCTTCTCCAGGTGTGTTCATGGGTCTCCTCGTTTGGTTGAGGGCATCATCGGGCATCGCAGGTCACGTGGCTTCCCCGTTTTCGGCCATTAACCGACAGGGGTGGCGAGTGGCCGCTACCGGCCATCGCGCGATCGTGCGCTCAGATCAGGTCGAGACGGGCAGCCTGCGCTGCGGCCGCAGCCCTGGAGGGCTGCCCGAGCTTGAAGCGGATGTTGGCCACGTGCCTGTGCACGGTGTGCGGGCTCAGCACCAGCTCATCGGCGATCGCCCGGTCGGAAAGACCGTCCGCAACCAGACGCAGCACTTCCAGCTCACGCGGGCTCAGGTCGGGCACGTCCATCGGGCCGACCATCCCGGGCGAGGCGGCGACGGGCTGTGTCACGGAACCGGCCGACGGCGTCTTTGACGGGACCGCCGGCACGTGCTCACGCAGGAAGGGGAGGGTCTCGTCCAGTATGGAGTCGGTATCTCCGTACCAGGGCAGGTGCCGGCTGCCGTCCAGCGGCGCGAAGCGCGCGTTCTCAAGGCTGGCAGCCAGTTCGCGTCCGAGGTCGAATGCCACGGCTGCGTCGTCGCGCCGGTGGATCACCAGTGCCGGGGCCGAGACATGCCGGGCGGCCCTGGTGGCGTCGTAGCTGTATACGAGCTCGTACAGGTCCGCGGCGGTCCGGGCGTCGGTTGAATCCTGCTGCTGTTTCGTCCAGGCCTGGCGTTCGGCATCGGTTCCTCCGGGCACGAATATGTCCGACAGCATCCTCGCGCCCATTCCCCAGTTCGCGCGGATCACCGAGACGAGGGAGTCACGCACCTCGGGCGTCGCAAGTTTCGAACCGTCGAGGTAGGAGCCGGCCAGTACGAGGGCGTTCGTCGCGGCGGGGTTGCGGGCCGCGAAACCGAGCGACACTGCTCCTCCGGCCGAGATCCCGAACAATGCGACGGGGCCCGGGTTGATCTCTGCCACGAGTCCTTCGAGGACGAGCACGTCGTGATCGAGGCTCGGCTCGGCCGGCAGGTGGCGGTCGGACATCCCGGTTCCGGGCCGGTCGTATCGGATCACCGTGTACTCGGCGGCCAGGGATTCGACGAAACTCCTGTACCTGGGGTTCTCCCAGTCCGCATGGACGTTGCCCAGCCACGGGGCCGGCAGCACCAGCGGCGGTCCGTCGCCGACCGTCGCCCAGGCGATCCGGTGGCCGAGTATCTCGCTGAACCGGATCTGCTGCTCGAGCCTCGGCGCATCCTTCGCCGGCCCACCGCGCCAGTCGAGCGCGTGAAGCTCGAGGGCTTCGGGGAAGCCCTTGAGCTCGACCGGCCCCCGGGACTCGAACCGCAGGCCCGCTCCGGAGCCGGCTGCGCCCCGCGTGGTCGCCGTGACCAGTATCTCCTCTCCGCCCGCGGCCGCGCAGACCCTGGCCGCCGCGTTGACAGCCTCACCCTGGAGGTCGCCGTCGGCTTCGAGCACCTCGCCAGTGTGGATTCCGATCCGGACCGGTACCGCGGCCGACGCGTCCTGCTCCTGCCACGTTTCGTGGGCCTTCTGGATATCGATCGCAGCCGCCATCGCCGCCCTGGGCCCCCGGAACGAGCACAGTGCCCCGTCCCCGAGGGTCTTGACCTCTCGGCCCCCGTGCTCGATCACGGCGTCTCGTACGAGCCGGGCCGAGTGCTCCAGGACCAGACGGGCGCGGTCGTCGCCCCGGCGGGTGGTCAGCTCGGTCGAGCCGACCACGTCGGTGAAGACGACGGTCAGCGTCGAGCGGTCTAGGGTGGTCGGCATGAACGACATTCTCGAATCATTCTCGCTCGAAGGCAAGGTCGCGGTCGTCACCGGGGCGTCGTCCGGGCTCGGCGTGGCCTTTGCCAACGGCCTCGCGCAGGCGGGCGCCGACATCGCGATCTGTGCCCGTCGTGTGGACAGGCTCGAAGAAACCAGGGCACAGGTCGAATCGCTCGGCCGCCGCTGTATCGCCGTCCCCGCCGACGTCGCCGACCCCGACGACTGCAACCGGGTCGTGGCCGAGGCCGTCGACAGCCTGGGCCACGTCGACGTGCTGATCAACAACGCCGGCATCGGCACCGCCGTTCCGGCCACCCACGAGGACCCCGACGAGTTCCGGCGCGTCATCGACATCAACCTGAACGGCTCCTACTTCATGGCCCAGGCATTCGGCCGCGCGATCGGCGAGGACGGCGGCAGCATCGTCAACATCGGCAGCGTGCTCGGATCGACCACGGCCTTCCTCCCCCAGGCCGCCTACGCCTCTTCGAAGGCCGCGATCATCGGGTTGACGCGCGACCTGGCCCAGCAGTGGACCGGCCGCAAAGGCATCCGCGTCAATGCCCTGGCACCCGGCTTCTTCGAGTCGGAGATGACCGACCAGTACCCGGACGGCTACCTCGAGAGCATGATGATCAGGGTCCCCGCCGGCCGCAAGGGCGAAGCCCGCGAGCTCGTGGCCGCCGCGGTCTTCCTTGCCAGCGACGCCTCTTCGTACGTGACCGGGGTCCTGCTCCCGGTCGACGGAGGGCTGCTCACCACCTGAGTCGGCGCCGACCGCCCGCGGTTGCCTGCTGCGGGACTCCCGGCGGTCGGGGCTGCCCGCCGATTCGCTCGGTGGTAGGTTCGGCGCGTGTCCTCCCTGACTGTCAGGCCGGTTTCCGGCCGACGAGACCTGAAGCGGTTCGTCAAGGCTCCCTTCCGGATCCACCGCGACCACCCCCAGTGGGTGCCGCCGCTGATCACCGAGCGCATGCAGTTCCTCAACCCGTCGAAGAACCCGTACTTCGACCATGCCGAGGTCGAGCTGTTCATCGCCGAGCGGGACGGCGAGCCGGTCGGCCGGATCAGCGCCCAGATCGACTCGCGCTGGGACGAGTACCGCGGCGGCAACGACGGCCAGTTCGGCTTCTTCGAGTCGGTGGACGATCCCGAGGTCGCCACTGCGCTGCTGGACAAGGGATGCGACTGGCTTGCGTCCCGTGGCCGCGAGAAGGTCTACGGCCCGATGGACTTCACCACCAACGACGAGGTCGGCATCCAGATCGAGGGCTTCGACCGGCGTCCGGTGATCCTCGAACCGTGGCATCCGCCGTACTACCGGCAGCTGGTCGAGGGCGCCGGCTTCGAAAAGGCGATCGACCTGCTGATGTGGCACCTGGAGATGGGCAAGCTGATGGAGGGGCTGAAGTTCCACCCGGCGATTCATGAAGCCGCCCAGAAGAGCCTCGACGAGCACCGGATCACGATCCGCTCGATGAAGAAATCCGACATGGCCGGCGAGATCGCACGCTTCCACGAGGTCTACAACGAAGCCTGGGGCGACAACTGGGGCTTCGTGCCGATCACCGACGAGGAAGTCGAGTACCACGCCTCCAACCTGAAGCTGGTCCTCGACGAGGACTGGGCGATGATCGCCGAGACCGCCGATGGCGAGGTGGTGGGCGCCGCGCTGACCCTGCCCGACATCAACCAGGTACTGGCGAAAATGAACGGCCGGCTGTTGCCGCTGGGGTGGCTGAAATTCCTGCGCGGCAAGCGGAAGATCGATGCCGTGCGGATACTCGCCCTCGGAGTGAAGAAGAAGTGGCAGCACACCGGTGTCGCGGCCGCGCTCTACGTCCGCCACATCCAGACCACCGACCCTGATGGCGTGATGTCCGGCGACGCGGGGTGGATCCTCGAGACGAACGAGGCGATGAACCGGGCCCTCGAAGGAATGGGTGGCGTGGTCAACAAGAAGTTCCGGATCTACGAGAAGTCGCTCTGAGCAGCGGCTTGCCCTTCCGACCTCACCCGTCGCTAGTCTTGCGGTCGTGTCAGATTTCGAGGTAGACGGAGAACTGGTTTCGGAAGAGGACGTCGAGGAGGTCGAATCCGACTCGGTGCGGGCGTTGCCGCGCGAGTACGAGGCGGAGAAGTCGGCCCTGCCGGCTATCCGCGGCGAGATGACCACGGCGGCGATCGCGGTCGCCGGCGGCGCACTCGCCGGCGCGGCCACCGTGGCAGCGGTCAGGGCGGTCAGCGGCGGCGGCCCGAAACGGCGCGGCGCGCGCATGGCGAAGCGGGCCCGCCCGGCCAACGTGGTGGCGAGCCGCTCCTTCCTCGTCGACGTTCACGTGCTCGGTCGCTGAACGGGACGGCGTGCCTCCGGCCGACCGGCAGCCAATCGAGACCGAGGTCTTCCCGGTTTCCCCGTACAGGCTGCCGCGCCGCAACGGCAGCGACCTGATCGTCGAGAAGTACGGAAGCGGCCTGCGGCGCCTGCTGGTCGAGGATCGCGCTGCGGTCATCGTCTCGGTACGGCCGACCGGCAGCGGTGGCTACCGGTTCCGCGCCGAACCGGTGCCGCCGGAGCGGGTGTCGGGCCCGGGCAGCGAGGAGCTGGTGGATGCCGACCCGCGCCGGCTCGAAGCCGCGATGGACTCCTTCCGCTTCTCACTCGGCATCGACGACGACATGGCGCCGTTTCGCGACGCCTTCATCGGCGACCCCCTGCTCGGGCCGGCGATCCGCCGCCAGATCGAATCCCGTCCCTCGCGGCGTGCCGACCCGTGGGAGGCCCTGGCCTGGGCGGTCACCGAACAGCTGATTGAGTACCGCCGTGCGGCGGCCATACAGCGCCGGATGATCAGGCGCTGGGGCCTGTCGGTCGAGACTGGCCGGCGGGCGGGAGCACGGACTGGCGCCATGCGGACAGCTGTCTGCGAACTGCGCCCTCACCCGCGGCCATCGCCGACGCCTCGCCGGCCGAGCTCGCAGGCCTGTGACCTCGAGCGCAAGGCGCGCGCTAGCGCTGATCCGCTGCGCGAGGGAGGTCTCGCGCGGCCGGGTCGACCTGCGCGACTCCGGTGACGACCGTCGGCTGCTCGCGATCCCCGAGATCGGCCCGTGGACGGTCGCCTGCCTGGCCCTGCGTGGGAGGGGCGATCCCGACGCCCTGCCGGCCGGAGACCTCGGCCACGTCAAGCTGGTCGGGGCGCTGACCGGTCTCGGGCGTCTCGCCGAGATCGAGGAGGTCGAGGCTTCTACGCCCCGTATGCGCCGTACCGGGGCATCGCCGGTGCCTTCCTGCTCAGGGCCCGCGGCAGGAGCTCAGCGGTCCGGGAAACCGCGCCCGCATCCGCAGCCTCGCCCGTCCGGCCAGGGTCGCCTGAACCTGCACCTCAGCCGGTCTCGACGCTGCCCGTGGGCAGCATCGAGTTGGTCAGGACGTCGACCGCACGCTGGGGGGCATTCAGGACTTCGTTGTCGACCGCCCAGTTGATGAAGGTCTGCCAGCGCGCCGTATCCATGTAGCCGAAGGGCCGTTTGCCGTTTCTCTGGGCCAGCAGCGGCAGCGTCACGTCGAGCTGGGCGTCGGTGGTCTTCGGGTCGAGGGCCTTGTTCGCGGCGAGGATCGCCTCACGGGCGAAGTTGGGCTGTTCGACGGCGTCGCCCGTGCCGCGTTCGAGTGCCTTGATGAACAGGCGGATCGAGTCCGGGTCCTCTTCCACGCGGCTTCCCTTCGCGACCAGCACCATCTCGCTGTAGGTCGGCACGCCGAGCCGGTCGACCGGATTGACGACGGGCCTTCTCCCCGAGAGCCTCAGGTCGACTCCCTCGATGTTCCAGAACGGCCCGAGGGTCGCCTGGGCCTTGCCGCTGAGGATCGAGGGCAGCAGTCCCTGTCCCACACCGACTTTGGTCACGTCTGATTCGCTCAGGCCGGCGCGCTCGAGGATCGTCCTCAGGTATGCGTCCTGGTACGGGATTCCCGCGGTCGAGACCGTCTTGCCCTTGAGGCCGGCTACGTTCTTGATCTTCGTCTTCTCGAGCCAGATCATCGAGGTCAGCGGACGTCCGACCACCGTCGCGACCGAGACGACGTCGAGCCCCTGCTGGCGGGCCAGCAGGACTTCGGGCTCGTAGGAGATCGCCAGGTCGGTCCGGCCCGCGGCGACCAGCTTGATCGGCAGTGAAGGATCGGTCGGTGCGTCGAGCGAGACATCGAGCCCGGCGTCTTCGAAGTAGCCGCGGTCGCGGGCGACGAAGAAGCCTGCGTGGTCGGGATTCGCGTACCAGTCGAGAGCCACGCTGAACGGCTCGCGCACGGGTTCGACGTCTTCCGACTTGCCCGAGCAGGCGCCGAGCGCGACGGTCGTCAGCAGGGCGGAGCAGATCAGGGTCAGCGTTTTCATCGGGCTCCGGTCGGGGAGGGCAGGAGGTCGCAGGTTATCGCCATCTGACCAGCCGCCGTTCGAGCAGCGCGATGAGGCCGAACAGCGAGATCGCCATCGCCGAGAGCACGAAGACCGAGGCGAACATGCGGGCCGTCTCGAGCTGGGCGTTGTCCTGGAGCATCAGGTAGCCGAGACCGCTGTCGGCTCCGGCCCATTCGCCGAAGACGGCGCCGATCACCGCCACCGCGACGGCGATCTTCATGCCGCTGAAAGCGTAGGGCAGCGCGGTCGGTGCTTCGACCCGGGTGAAGAGCCGGATCCGGCTCGCGTACAGCGTGCGCATCATCCGGATCCGGTCGCGATCGACAGACTGCAGGCCGTCCAGCGTGTTCACCGTGACCGGGAAGAAGCAGATCAGCGCGATCACGGCCAGCTTTGGTCCGATGCCATAGCCGAACCAGACCACCAGGATCGGCGCGACGACGATGATCGGGATCGTCTGGGAGGCCACGACGAGCGGGTAGCTCGCCCGGCGAAGCAGGTCGGAGAGGTGGAGTGCCGTGGCGGTGGCCAGGCCCAGTGCCACGGCGATCAGGAAGCCGAAGACGACCTCGACCAGGGTCACACGGGCGTTTTCGGCAATCAGCCCACCGTCCTGCCACATGACTTCGGCGATCTCCGACGGTGCGGGCACGAGGAAGTCCTCGAGGCCGAGGCGGTCGGCGAGGAAGCCGGACGAGGCCGCGATCTGCCACAGGCCGACCAGGGCCAGCACCAGCAGCAGCGGCAGGACCCAGCCGGATGCTCCGGTCGTGCCACGTCCGTTCTCCCGGGTACCCGGACTCAGCGGGTGCCCCCTCCGCCCGCGGCGGCCGGCGCCGTGAGCTTCTCGAGGATTCTTTCCCGCAGCGCGGTGAAACCCGGTGAGGCGACCTGCTCGCTCCTGGGTATCGCCTGGTCACGTGGCGACTGGACCCGTTCCAGCACGCGACCGGGTCTCGCCGACGCCACCAGCACCGTGTCGGCCAGGTACAGCGCTTCTTCGACGTCGTGGGTGACCAGCACGGTCGTATGCCCGGCATCGACGAGGGCCGGCAGCAGCCACTGCTGCAGCTCGGCCCGGGTGATCGCATCGAGCGCCGCGAAAGGCTCGTCGAGAAGAAGCACTTCCTTGCCGGAGAGCAGGGTCCGGAGGAAGGCGACCCGCTGCCTCATGCCGCCCGAGAGTTCGTCCGGACGGCTGTGCTCGAAGCCCTCGAGCCCGAAACGGGCGAACAGCTCGCCGGCCCGCCCGCGGGATTCGGCCTTGCTCAGGCCCCGGTTCCTCAGGGCCAGCGCCGCATTGTCTATCGCGCTGTACCAGGGCAGCAGGCAGTCCTTCTGGGGCATGTACGCGCAGAGCGCGAGCCGTGCTTCGGGAGAGTGGCGGCCGCCGACTTCGATCGAGCCCCGGTCGGGATGCCTCAGACCGCAGATCAGTTCCAGCAGCGTGGACTTGCCGCAACCCGAAGGGCCGACTACCGCGACCGTGCCACCCCCTTCGACATCGATGTCGAAACCGTCGAGTGCGGTCACGTCGGCGAATGAGTGACCGATGTCGCGGCCCGACAAGGATGCTGTCATCCGCATCGATTCTAGGTGCTGGCCGCCGAACCGTCTATCATGCCCGGCCTGTCCTATTCCTGACTTTGTGTGTCAGGAAAGTTAAGCATCCGCTCCGCGATGGAATTCTCGATAGCAATCGTCCTCTTCGGCCTCGGAATCGGCATCCTCGTCGGCATGACGGGCATGGGTGGAGGAGCCCTCATGACCCCTCTGCTGATCCTGCTGTTCGGCGTTTCACCCACGACGGCGATCGGCACCGACATCCTCTACGCGGCGATCACGAAGACGGTAGGCGGCTGGCGACATCTGAAGATGAAGACCGTGAACCTCGGCCTCGTGCTCTGGCTCGCGATCGGCAGCGTGCCCGCGGCGATATTCGGGGTCCAGCTGGTCTCGATCCTGCAGGACGAGCTGGGCGAGGAGAAGCTCGACTCGCTCGTCTACGCGGTACTCGGGGGAACGCTGCTGATGGTCGGCATCATCACGCTGGCAAGGGCGATGATCCTCGCCCACACGATCCAGGAACGCGAGGACTTCGAGCTCAAGCTGCGCCACAAGGTAGCCGCGGTCATCATCGGAGCGACCACGGGCTTCGTGATCGGGGTCACTTCGGCCGGCTCGGGTACGGTGATCGCGGTGCTGCTGATCGCGGTCTACCGTCTCGTCCCGAAGCGCGTCGTCGGCACGGATGTCGTACACGCCGCCGTCGTGCTCTGGGCGGCCGGAGTAGCCCATTTCGGACACGGCAACGTCGACCTCGGTCTGGCCGGCAACATCCTGCTCGGTTCGGTGCCGGGTGTCGTGATCGGCGCGGCGCTGATGGGCCGGGTCAACCAGGACCACATCCGGATCGCCCTCGGGGTCGTTCTGGTCGCATCGGGTATTGCGACCGTGCAGAAGGGAGATCCCGTTGTGTGGCCGATCGCGGCCGTGGTCGCCGGGCTCGGGTTCGGCCTGATCCTGATGGCGCCGCGGTGGTACGACCGGTTCCGCCCGGACGTCGCCGAAGCATCGGAAGAGCCGGTCGCCGTACCGGCACGGAGCGGGACTTGACCGGGCCCGGTGCCGGCCGCCGCGCGCGGGTCTCCACCCGGCGCCGGGGGCTGGTTTACTAGTCCGATGCGCGTCTCAGCCAAGACCGACTACGCCGTCAGGGCCTCGGTGGAGTTGGCCGCATCGCCTGGCGGGCCGGTGAAGGGCGAGCAGCTGGCGGAGGCGCAGGACATCCCGCTCCAGTTCCTCGAGCACATCCTGCTCGACCTGAAACGGGCCGGCATCGTGCGCACCAGGCGCGGGGCGAGGGGCGGCTACTGGCTGGCCAAGCCGGCCGACGAAGTGAATCTGGCCGAAGTCATCCGGGCGGTCGAAGGCCCGATCGCCCACGTCCAGTCCGCTCCGCCCGAGTCGATCACCTACCGCGGCAGCGCGGAAGGCCTCCAGGAAGTCTGGATCGCCGTGCGCGCGAGCCTGCGCGAGGTGCTCGAGAACGTGACCCTCGCCGAACTGGCGAGTGGGGAGCTGCCCGACGAGGTCACCAGGCTCGCCGGATCCACGGACGCGTGGCAGGCGCGCTGAAGCGTCGCCGAAGCCGTCGGCCGTGAGGCGGCTCAGCCGTCGCCGAGCAGGCGGCTGCGGGCCTGGTCTTCACCGACGCCCTCGACTTCCAGCAGCTTGTCCCGGGACTTCTCTCCCCGGACGATCGACACGCGCGACCGGGCGACTCCGAGCCGCCTGGCCACGAGCTCGATCAGTGCCCGGTTGGCCTTTCCGTCGACCGGCGGGGCTGTGACGCGGACCGTGACCCTGCCGTCGCGCTCCCCGGTGACCCGGCTCGATGACGCCCGCGGTCGGAGGCGGACCTCGATGCGGGCCACTGCGCCTCCTCAGTAGCGGTGGCGGGTGGTCGGGGTGCGCGGGCGCTCGAGCGACGGCCGCCCGGCCGCGACGACGTCGACGAACGTCTCGAGGTGCTCGGTCTTCCAGCACTCGAAAGCGCCGTCGCAGAATGGCACGTACGCGCTCATCACCGAGTCGCCGTAGTTCCAGTAGAGCTCAGGCTCCGGGTTCAGCCAGAAGGTGCGGTTGGCCCGTTCGGTGACCTTGGCGAATGCATCGGAGGCCGGGGGCCTGCCGTTGGTCCGCGCGTCGCCGAGCACGATCACCGTGGAGCGTGGCCCGAGGTCGCTCGAGACGTCCTCGAGGAACTCCCTCCAGACCCGGCCATAGTCGGTGTACCCGGAAATGTCGGCAACCCCGCCTTCGGAGGTGATGCGCTCGGAGATCGCCGCGAAGTCGCGTTCGTCCTCGAAAACCCCGGTCACCTCCGAGATGCGCTCGATGAAGACGAAGCTCCGTAGCCTGCGGAAGGAATCGTGGAGTGCATGGAGCACCGAGAGGAAGAAAGTCGATGCCGAGCTGACCGAGGTCGAAACGTCGCAGAGCACGTAGATCTCGGGCTTGCGCGGGCGCCGGGGCCTGTAGCTGAGGTTCAGCGGCACCCCACCGGTTTCCAGCGAGGCGCGCATCGTCTTCCTGACGTCGACCTGTCTGGCCTGCTTCGCACCGCGCGGGTCGTGCCCGAGCGTCGCCAGGCGGCGTTTCATCTGAGCGACCGCCTTATGCACCTCTGCCAGGTCCTGGGCGCCGCGCATCGGCAGGGCCCGGTTCAGTTCCGAAAGGGGTCGGGCCGGGGGCAGCTCGCCCTGCCTGGCGATCTGGCGGCGCTGGAGTTCCCGTCTCAGCTGCCTCTCGAAGCGGGCCAGGCGGTCTCGATCGATCGGCTCGCGCCCGTCCCCGTCAGTGCCCGGGGACTCGGCCTGGCTGAGGCCGAGCCCGCGCCGTATGCGCTGCAGGTCGACACCGACCACACCGGAGCTCTCGCCCTGTCGGCCGAAGGCCTCGATCGCCAGCCGGGCCAGTTCGTTCATCGCCGATTCGTCGCCGGCTTCGATCGCCTCGCGGACCGCCCGTGAGAGCTGCTCGTGGTCGAGCGAATCGAGGGCCTCCCGGGATATCTGCGCCTGCCCGGACGGTTCAGCGTCGCCTTCGCCCCCTTCGCCCTCGGCCGAGACCCTCAGCGCGGCCTCCTCGGTCGCCCGGAAGAAGAAGCGGTCGAAGACCAGGTCGAAGACTTCGCGGTCGCGCGGTGACTTGGCCACCGTCGTGGCCAGGGCCTCCTTGAAGTCGACAGGGTTCGTCCACGGCACGATCTCCAGTGCGTGAAATGCGTCCTGTATCTCGGAGGTCCCGACCGCAGAGCCCTCGCGGCGGAGTTCCTCGCAGAAGGCGAGGATCTGCTCGCCCATTCCGGAGGGCGCCGCCATCCTAATTCCCGTTGGCCGACGGCCCGGCGCCGTTGCCGCCGTTTTCGCCGGTCCGCCTGCGGCCCAGCTGCGGAACGATCTTCTCCGCGACCAGGTCGAGGTCGGTGCGGTGCTTGACGATGATCGACAACGATTCGCGGAAGACCGTCTCATCGATGTCGTCCGCTCCCATCAACACGAGGGTCCGTGCCCAGTCGATCGATTCGGCGATCGACGGCGCCTTCTTCAGGTCGAGCTCGCGCACCATGTCGATCACCTCGACCAGGCGACCGGCCAGGGCTTGATCGATCTCCGGCGCGTGCAGTCTTACGATCTCGATCTCGCGCTCCGGTGTGGGGTAGTCGAGCCACAGGTACAGGCAGCGCCGCTTCAGGGCCTCGGTCAGCTCGCGTGAGTTGTTCGAGGTCAGCAGCACGATCGGGTGGGTTCTGGCTTCGATCCGTCCCATTTCGGGGATCGTGATCTGGAAATCGGAGAGCAGCTCGAGCAGCATCGCCTCGAATTCCTGGTCGGTCTTGTCGATCTCGTCGATCAGCAGTACGACCGGGGCCGGGTTGGCGATCGCCCTCATCAGCGGGCGTTCGAGCAGGAACTCCTCAGTGAAGATGCCGCCGAGGCTGACCGGAGAGTGCGAATCCGGGGCCGGGGCTGCGAGGTCGTCGGGGTCGCCGCCGGTCGAGGCCGTCGCCTGGATCTGCAGCAGCTGTTTGCGGTAGTTCCACTCGTACAGGGCCTTGGCTTCGTCGAGGCCCTCGTAGCACTGAAGGCGGACCAGCTCGCGGCCGGTGGCGCGGGAAAGCGCCTTCGCCAGCTCCGTCTTGCCCACGCCGGCCGGGCCTTCGACCAGCACAGGCTTGCCCAGCCGCTGGGCGAGGAAGGCGATCAGCGCGGTCGATTCGTCGGCCAGGTACGCGGCCTCGCGAAGCGCATCCTCGACCTCGGAAGGCGAACCGGGCGGAGCTGTGACGGAATCGGCCATCTCCTGAAGGATAGGGGGCATTCAGGCTCCCCGGTCACCGGTCCCGCAGCGGCCCCGGGGTTAGAGTCGGCCCATGGGGAGACTGGACGAGGTCGATCTGTCGCTCGCCTACAGCAAGAAGAAGGGCCTGAAGAAGCTCGGTGAAGAGCAGGACAGGCTCGCCGCGCTGAGGCTGACCCTCGGTGGCCAGACCGGTTCCGGGCGGTTCGGTCCGCCCGTATGCGTGGTCATGGAAGGCTGGGACGCGTCGGGCAAGGGCGGCGCGATCAAGAGGCTCGTCTATCCGCTCGACCCCCGCCACGTACGGGTCTCGCAGTTCGCTGCACCGACCGCGACCGAACTCCGGCATCACTTCCTGTGGCGCTTCGCCCAGCCGCTGCCGGGATGGGGAGGCATGGCCGTCTTCGACCGGTCGTGGTACGGCAGGGTCCTGGTCGAGAGGGTCGAGAAGCTGATCAAGAAGAAGGTGTGGAAGAGGGCTTATCGCGAGATCCGGAATTTCGAGTCCGGCCTGTCAGACGAAGGCATGATCTTCGTCAAGCTGTGGCTGCATATCTCGGCCGAAGAGCAGCTTCGGCGCTTCGAGGCGAGGGCTGCCGACCCGCTCAAGCAGTGGAAGCTGACCGAGGAGGACTGGCGAAACCGCGGGCGCCGCGCCGAATACGAAGAAGCGGTCGAGGAGATGTTCGAAAAGACCGGCACCGAGTGCGCGCCGTGGCACATCATCTCCGGCGACTCGAAACGCTACGCCAGGGTCCAGGTCCTGAAGACCGTAAGCGACGCGATCGAGTCCGGGATGAAGGACTGGGGCATCGAGCTTCCGTCAGTCGATTGAGATGTCCCTGACTTCGGGTCCGCCACGCCCGGGACCCTCGTCGCCGCGGCCGGTGGCGCTCGTCGCTTCGGTCCCGCCTTCCTGGCCGCTTCGCTCGGCATAGAGGGCGAGGAAGGACTTGAGCACGTTCACGGCCTCGTTCTGGATCGCCTGAACCTGCCCGATCGCTTCGGGAGAGGTCGCGCGCACGATGTCGGCCGAGCGGCAGATCGGACACCACTCCAGGCAGTGCGGTCCCTCTTCGCGCGAAGGGCCGGCCTCCGGCTCCCGAGGCTCGTCTCCGGCGCGGCTGCGGCCGGCCCTGGTCTCGGAAAACTGACCCCAGAAGCGCTCGGCCCCTGGCGGCAGGGTCTCAGTTCGTGGTCGCCCGGGGCGCTGTGGATCGGACATCGTCGTAGCTGATCTCCAGGATTCCGTCTTCGAATGCGGCCCGGCTGGGATTGCTGTCCGCCAGGCCCGAAGGCAGCATGATAGTGCGCCTCACCTCTCCGATCTTGATCGTCAGCTCTTCCCCGGCCTGCTGAAGGGAGATCTCGTCCTTTTCGACGAACGGCGCCGCGATCCTGATCACGGTCCCGTCTCCGTCGCTGGTCAGCTCCCGTGCCATGCCTTCGTGGAGGATCGCCGCGGGATCGCGGTCCGCGAACAGCTCCTCGCCGAGCAGTCCGTGCATTTCTTGCCCGAGCACCTCGCGGTCGAAGAAGCGCGCGGTCAGGATCGGCACCGGTGAGAAACCGGCTTCGACTTCCTCGAGCTGCGCCGCCTGGCGGTCGCGCCACGGGCCGAAGTAGGTGCCGTCGACCTCGTCCGGGAAGACGCGGTTGACCACCACGGCGTCGGTCGGGTAACCGTAGAGCGACAGGTGCGTGAAGGTGCGCCGGGCCTCGTCTATGACCATGCGCTCGGGGTTCATGACCAGCCGGATCGAGCTGTTTTCCCGGTCGCGCAGGATCGTATCCATGACCAGCAGGTTCTCGATCAGCCGGTCGACCTCTTCCATCATCTCCGGGTCGGGCAGCGGCAGGTCCAGTGCCCGGGCCAGCGGTGCCGCCGCCCCGAGCAGTCCGCTGTTCCACGGGAAGGCCTTTTTCACCCACCAGCGCGCCACCTCGGGGAAGCCGAGCAGGCGCAGCGTCTCGCCGCTCGGGGCGCAGTCAACGATCAGCACCTCGCAGTCGTCGTCGTCCCAGTGCTGCTTGATCCTCAGCAGCGAGAACAGTTCGTCCATGCCCGGTGGCACCGTCAGCTCCTCGGCCCGGACCCGGTCCACGCCCTGGTTCATCAGCATCGCCGACAGCCAGGTCGAGACGTGGTCCCAGTTCCGCCTCATCTCGGCCGGTGCCAGGACCTCCTGGCCGAACAGGTCCGGTGCGACCTCGGTCGCCTCGCTGCCGAGTTCGACGCCGAGCGAATCGGACAGGCTGTGGGCCGGATCGGTCGACATGACGACGGTCCGCCGGCCCTCTGCGGCACACAAGCGCGCGGTCGCCGCCGCGACGCTGGTCTTGCCGACGCCTCCTTTGCCCGTGTAGAGGATTGTGCGGGGTGGCATGGGCAGGCGAGCGTATACGCTCACCGGCCTTGAAACCGATCAGGTCAAGCCTTGTCCTGTTCTGCGCCGCGGCGGCGCTGCTGCCGTATGCGGGCTGCGGCGGCAGCTCGGACTCCGATGCCGATCAGGTGCTCGAAACAGCGCTCAGCCGCGAGTCGTTGCTGGCCCCGCCGGTCGGAGAAGCCGAGGTCGAGGTCGCCTCGCTCGGCTTCGAAGGCGCGGTGCTCGAAAGCCGCCGCCTGGCGGTCGACCGCGACACCAACGAGGAGATCCGCGAGGCGCTGGCCGGCTCGGCAGACCCTGCGGCCGACGGCGGCGACCCCGGGCTCGCGGCGTTGATCGACGACCTTTCCCTCGAGGAGTCGCAGGATCTCGACGGGGTGCAGGTCGATCGCGTCAGCGGGACGCTCGACGTCGACGGGCTGATCGATCGGATCCGTCCCATCGCCCGACAGCCCGGGGCGGGGGAGAGCGAAGCGATTCCAGGCGTCGGCGAGCTGAACCGGCTCGAAGACACGCTGGCCGGCGCCGGCTTCGAGCTCTTCGCCGCGGAGTCGGACGGCTCGCTGGAGCGTTTCGACCTGATCCTCTCCCTCGACGACCCCGGAAATGCCCTGCCACCCTCGAGGGTCCGTTTCAGCCTGACCGGCGCGGTTGAGCCCGGAAGCTGAGCAGGCTTCGGTCCTCCTGAACCGTTTCCGGTCGCGACTCCCTCAGACTGGGCTGCCGGTGACGACGAGGTAGTCGCTGGACAGCTTCATCGCCGAGGGATCCTCGTTGCCCGCCGCGAGTACCTCGACGATCTCGGAGCGCAGTTGCGCGTAGCGCTCCTCTCCGACCGCGTCCCTGGTGGCGAGCCACATCGGGTGGTTGTCGGCCCACTCGTCGCCCATCTGCTGCGGTGAGCCGGCCTCGAAGGAGATCTGCCGCATCTCGGTCTGGACCGACAGGCCGTGGTTGGCGAACAGGAGCTTCAGGTCGTCTTCTCCTCCCCATTCGAAGCGCGGCCGGTCTGCGGGCGGCAGGTCGGTCGCCTCTTCGACCGCCGCGCGGATCAGGGCGCCCACCTTGCTCATCGTGCCGGTGTCGACCCAGGTCGTCAGTGCGAGGCGTCCGCTCCGTTCGAGCACCCTGGCGATCTCGGCCGCGATGTCGTCCTCGCTGGCGCCGAAGATCACCCCGAAGACCGAGGTCACGATTTCGAACGAGTCGTCCTCGAACGGCAGCGAGTGGAAGTCTCCTTCGACCCACTCGGCCTCGAGCCCGGCTTCCCGGGCCCGGCCGCGCGCGACCTCGAGCAGACGGGCCGCCGGGTCGATGCCGGTGACCTGCGCCCCGCGCGAGGCCGCCTCGAGCGAGGCGTTACCGGTTCCGCATGCAAGGTCGAGCAAGGTCCGGCCCGCCACGGGTTCGACCGCGTCGACCACGACTGCGGCCACCGGTTCGAGCTGGGCGGCGGTCAGCTCATACGAACCGTTGCCCCAGTCGGACATCTCAGGCTGTGGTGTTGATCTCGACCAGTGCCTTCAGCACGACGTCGTCGTGCTTCTTGGGCTGGACCTTGGGGAAGACCCGGGCCACCTTGCCGTCGGGGCCGATGATGAAGGTGGCGCGCTGGACGCCCATGTATGTGTTGCCGTACATCGACTTCTCGACCCAGGTGCCGTACTTCTCGGCGACCTTGTGGTCCTTGTCGGCCAGCAGCGTGAAGCCGAATCCGTTCTTGTCGTCGAACTTCCTGATCGACTTGACCTCGTCGGGGGAGACCCCGATCACGGTGGCGCCGGCGTTGCGGTACTCGTCCATCCGGTCGCGGACGCCGCAGGCCTGGGTGGTGCATCCCGGCGTGTCGGCCTTCGGGTAGAAGTAGAGAACGACTGTCTTGCCCGAGTAGTCGGACAGCGCCACGTTCTCGCCGTTCTGATCCTTCAGCCTGAAATCCGGCGCCTTTTTTCCTGCCTCGAGCACGCCGGGAATCATATGCGGAATCGCACTTTCAGGTGATCACGGTGGCCTCGAGCAGGCCCGCCAGCCAGGCGCCACAGGCCCCGTCGGGGTCCTTCTCCGGGTTGAAGCAGGTCACGTTCACGCCGATCAGCCGTCGGGATCCGGCGACCGGGGCGAGCAGGGCCTCCAACTCGTCCCTGGTCAGGCCGTCGTCCATCAGGTAGTCGGTCGCCGGAAACTCCCGCCGGTCGAGAATGTCGACGTCGAGGTGGAGCCAGAAGCGCCCACCGTCCTGCTCCAGGCCGGCCGCGATCGAGCGTCCGGCCTCGGCCATATCCACCCCCCTGAGCTCGTCGCGATAGACGATGCGGCCGATGCCGAGGCCTTCCGGAAGCGGTGAGATCAGGTCGAACTCCTCCTGGTCCCGGGCGCCGACCAGGGCCGTTCTTTCCGGGGCGACAACCGGCACCGGTCCGATCGCCTCCAGGAGCGGCGGCGGCGCCAGCCCCAGCGCGGCGGCAACCGGCATGTCGGCCCCTTCGCCGGTCGGGGAGGTCTGACCGGTGAACAGGTCGAGGTGGCCGTCGAAGTAGGCGAGTCCGATCTCGCCGAGCGAGTCGCGGGCACCGGCCAGCGCCCCGGGCAGCAGGGTGCAGCACCCGCCGAGGATCAGCGGCACCCTCCCGGCCGCGGTCAGCTCCGCCACCCGCGTCCTCACTTCCCGGCTCATCCGCACCACGTCGTCGAGGTCGAGCCAGCCGGACCCGGGGTCCCGCACCCCGCCGCGAAGCTGAACCGCCGTATCTCCGGCGTCGTCAAGGCCGGGGGAGAGGTGCTTCCTCAGGCCCGCCGGACCGTGCTCGGTTCCGCCGGCCTCGCCTACGCTGTCGATCGGCACCCCGAGCAGGGTCAGCCGACCTCGGTCCATCAGTCTTCCCGGCCCGGCTCCTGCCCGGTTTCGCCTTCGTCGAGTTCTTCGTCGCCCTGTTCGAGAGCGGTCGCGGAGACCGAGCCGCCGCTGCCCGGGTGGTAGTGGGTCTGGAACCGTTCGAGAAGCTCGTCGCGGTGTTGCTCGTCGACGGCCGTCTCCTCGGCGATCCGTACCCATTCGGCCCCCTCGAAGGACTCCATGTTGAAGATCTCCTGGTCTATCGAGGCCGAGTCGTCGACGATCACGACGACTTCGGTCTGGGGGTTGAAATAGGTCCCCGGCTGCACCGCGAGGTCCTCGAGCTCGTAGATGGAGCGGTCTTCATCCATGCCTGCATCCTAAACGCGACCGGGCGGCCGGTCAGCCCCATTCCTTCATGCGCCGCTCGACCTCGGATTCGACATCGAGCGGTTGCTCGCCGCGGCGCTCCCGTCGCTCGTTGTTCGCGATCACGAGCTGCCTGACCTCAGCCCGGACGCCGGTCTCCATCGCCGGCGGCGGATCCCCGCCTCCCGGCGGGTCGTGACTCCCGGAACCGGCTCCGGTTTCGGGTCCGGCTTCGGGTCCGGCCCGGCCCGGTGGTGTCGCGGTCGCCTCTTCGCCGGCCAGGAGGCGCTCGATCTCGTGTTCGACGTCGATCCTGCCCTCGCCGCGCGCCCGGCTTCGGAAGTCCGCCGCCTCGAGCATCTGGCGCACCTCGTCGGCCCGTTCCCGTTCCGCCGCGTCAGCCGCATCCGACGCGGTCATGCCGCTGCCCAGGTCATCGTCGCGATCGATCGAGAACTGCCCCTTGCCGAGTTCCTCCAGGCCCTTCCCCGACCGGGCGAAAGCCACTGCGGCGACCGGCACAACGACGAGAACGGTGAGCAGCAGCACCAGTGAGAACTCGCTTGCTCCGATCGAGGAAGTCACATGGCCAGACTAGACCGCGGCGAGGGTCGATCCGGTACCCTTGGTTGAAAGTTATTGACTGACCAGTCAATCGGGCCGCTTTCCGGCCCCCAGGCTGGCGAAACCCCGGCCCTGAGACGCGGCCCACCGACCAAGGAGTTTGATCGACAAGTGGTTGATTTCACGCTGACAGACGAACAGAAGGACCTGCGCGAGATGGCGCACAACTTCGCCGAAAAGGAAATGCGCCCGGTCGCCTGGGAGTACGACAAGGACGGCACCTGGCCGCAGGACGTGATCGACAAGGCCTGGGAAGTCGGCCTGATGAACAACCACCTGAGCGCCGAGTACGGTGGTGCCGGCCTGGACTACCTGTCGGGCTGCCTGATCGAGGAGGAGCTGGCATGGGGCTGCTCCGGCATCGGCACCTCGATCGGCGCCAACGGCCTCGCTGCCGCTCCGGTCGAGCTCGGTGGATCCGAAGAGACCAAGAAGAAGTACCTCGGCATGCTCGCCGAAGAACCGAAGCTCGCTTCGTTCTGCCTGACCGAGCCAGACGCCGGCTCCGACGTAGCCGGCATGAAGACGCGCGCCGTCAAGCAGGGCGACAAGTACGTGCTCAACGGCTCCAAGTGCTTCATCACCAACGGCCAGTACGCCGACTGGTACACGGTCTACGCCAAGACCGACCCGGATGCCGGCAGCCGCGGGATCACCGCCTTCGTCGTCGACCGCCAGGACGGCATCACGATCGACAAGAAGGAAGACAAGATGGGTCAGCGGGCCTCGAACACCGCGACCGTCACTTTCAACGACGTCGAGGTCCCGGCCGAGAACATGATCGGCGAGGAGAACAAGGGGTTCAAGCTCGCCATGATGACGCTCGACCGCACCCGTCCCGGAGTCGCCGCAATGGCCGTCGGAATCGCCCGTGGAGCTTTCGAGGCCGCTTCCGACTACTCCAAGGAGCGCCAGCAGTTCGGCGTACCGATCGCGATGCATCAGGCGATCCAGTTCCTGATCGCTGACATGTCGGTCAAGGTCGACGCCGCGCGCATGCTGACCTGGCTTTCGGCCTGGCAGCTCGACAACGGCATCTCGAACACGCTCGCCTCGTCGCAGGCCAAGCGCTTCGCGGCGGACTCGGCGATGGAAGTCACCACCGACGCCGTCCAGGTCTTCGGCGGTTACGGCTTCATCAAGGAGTACCCGGTCGAGAAGTTCATGCGCGACGCCAAGATCATGCAGCTCTACGAAGGGACGAGCCAGATCCAGCGCATGGTCATCGCCCGCGAGGTGCTGATGCCACGCCAGGTCTGAGCGACAGACAGGAGCGCCGGCCGGTAACTGTCGGGTTTCGGGAAGCGGCGTCCATTGCGGGCGCCGCTTCTTCGTTCTCCGTCCCCCAGGCGTCGCCCACCGTTCCGAAGGGGATGTCCCCGAGCCTCCGTTTCCGACTCCTTCTGGCTGCTAGCGTCACGGCCAACATGGAAGCAACCCTCTCCGAAACCCCCCAGTCAGGCGCTTCCGGCGCGAACATCGTCACGGCGACCGGGCTCACCAAGGTCTACGGAGAAGGCGAGGCCGAGGTGCGCGCCCTCGACGGCGTTGACGTCGCCTTCGACAGGGGCGTCTACACGTCGATCATGGGCCCCTCGGGGTCGGGCAAGTCGACCCTGATGCACGTGCTGGCCGGCCTCGACGCGCCGACCACGGGCAGGGTCGAGATCGAGGGAACCGAGATCACCGGCCTCGACGACGGCGAGCTGACCCAGCTGCGCCGCGACAAGCTCGGCTTCGTCTTCCAGTTCTTCAACCTGCTGCCCGTTCTGACCGCCGAAGAGAACATCGTGCTGCCGCTGTCGATCGCCGGCCGGAAACCTGACCGTGAGTGGGTGGACCAGCTGATCGACAGGGTCGGCCTCGGCGATCGCCGGGACCACCGCCCGTCTGAGCTCTCCGGCGGCCAGCAGCAGCGCGTGGCCGTGGCCCGCGCCCTGGTCACGAAGCCCTCGGTTCTGTTCGCCGACGAACCCACCGGCAACCTCGACTCGAAGTCTTCACACGACGTGCTCGACCTGCTGCGCGGCGCTGTCGATGAGTACGGCCAGACGGTCATAATGGTCACTCACGAGCCCGACTCCGCCGCCCGTGGCGACCGGTTGATCGCTCTCAGGGACGGCAAGCTCGTCCACGACGCTCCACCGGAATCCGCCGACGCGGTGATCGAGCTGCTGAAGCAGCTGGCCTGACCCAGGGCGTTGCTGCGGCTGACTTTCAAGAACCTCTGGGCGCGCAAGTGGCGCTCGATCATGACCGCGATCGCGGTCATCTTCGGCATCGCACTGGTCGCCGGCACCTACGTGCTGACCGACACCACGAACGAGGCCTTCAACGACATCTTCGTCGGCGCCAACGAGAACACCGACGTCGCGATCACGGCGAAAGAGCAGGTGGCCCAGGAGGACGGCAGCAACCCGCCTTTCGACGCCTCGATCCTCAGGACGGTCGAAAACGTCGACGGAGTCCGGCAGGCGAGCGGCGACGTATTCAGTCAGGGAGCGATCCTCGACCAGGAGGGGGACTCCACCGGGGGTGGTTTCTCCCCCCAGTTCATCGCTTCCGCCTCCCCGGAAGGACTCGAATCGGTCGAGTACGTCGAAGGAAGAAGGCCCGAAGCCCCGAATGAAGCGGCACTCGACGAGGCGGCGGCCGAGCGCTCCGACCTGACCCTCGGCGATACGGTCCTGCTGGTCGGTACGGGCAAGGCGCGTCCCTTCACGCTGGTCGGGCTGACCCGGCTCGGGGGCGCGTCATTCGGCGGTACTTCGATCGCGCAGGTGATCCTTCCGGTGGCCCAGCAGATCACCGGCGAGGAAGGCAAGTTCGACCAGATCACCGTTGCCGCCGAAGGAGGCGTGAGTCCGGAGGAACTGCGCGACCGCATCGCCGCGGTCGTTCCGGGCGACCTGCTGGTCGAAACCGGCGAAGAGAACGCCGACCGGCAGGCCAGCGAGATCCGGGACAGCCTCAGCTTCCTCTCGATCGCCCTGCTCGCCTTCGCGGCGATCTCCCTTTTCGTCGGATCCTTCGTGATCTTCAACGTTTTCTCGATCACGGTCGCCCAGCGGACCCGCGAGTTCGGCATGTTGCGCACGCTCGGAGCCGGCCGCTCGCAGATCCTGCGGACCGTGCTGGTCGAAGGCCTGCTGATCGGTGCCTTCGCTTCGATAATCGGCATCCTCGTCGGCTTCGCCCTGGCCGAAGGCCTCAGTGCGCTGCTCAAGGCGATCGGCGCGGAACTGCCGAGCAAGGGACTCGTCGTAGCGCCGCGAACGATCATCGTCTCGCTCGCGATAGGTATCGGCGTAACCCTCGTCGCGTCGTTGCTGCCGGCCCTGCGGGCGACACGCGTGCCTCCGATCGCCGCTCTCTCCGAGAGCCTCGTCGCCGCGAAGAAGAACCGGGTATGGGTGCGGGCCCTGATCTCGGCCGTCCTCGCCGCGATCGGCCTGGCGCTGATCGCTTCGGTCCTGATCAGCGGTACGGATGGCGGCACAGGGGCGGCGCGGATCGGCGGCGGCGCGGTCGCGGTCGTGGTCGCAATCTCGGTCTTCAGTCCCCAGCTCGTGCGGCCGATGGCCTCGGCGATCGGAGCTCCGCTCCAGCGCTTCGGGTTGACCGGCCGCCTTGCCCGCGAGAACTCACAGCGCAACCCTTCCCGGACCGCGATCACCTCGGCCGCGCTGATGATCGGCCTGGCGCTGGTCACCTTCGTGACGATCTTCGCCTCGGGCCTGAACAGCTCGGTCACCGACGTGATCGACTCGAACCTGAAGGGCCAGATCATCCTGCAGGGACCGGGCGGCTTCAACCCGATCCCGCCCGAAGCTGCCGAGCTCGCGGCCGAGACCGAGGGAGTCCGGGCCGCTTCGGGCGTCCGGTACAGCAACGTCAGGGTGACCGGCGCCGGACGGCGGGATCTGTCCTCGGTACAGCCGGACTCGGTGAACGAAGTGCTCGAGCTGGAATGGAAGGAAGGCTCGGCCCGTGACCTGGCCGAGCTCGGCGGCAAGCGTGCGGTCGTATCGGAGGGACTGGCCGACTCGGCCGACATCGAGGTCGGTGACTCGATCGAGGTGCTGTCGAAGACCGGCAGGACAGTTGACCTCCAGGTGACCGGCATCCTCGCCTCGGGCAACCTCGACCTGCTCGGGAACATCGTCGTCGCCCAGGAAGAGATGGAGAAGGACTTCGGCGTCGACGTCGACTTCTTCGCCCTGGTCAGGACCGAGCCGGGTGCCGACGTCGACGTGGTCCAGCAGCGCATAGACGACGCCTTCCAGGAGCCGTTCCCGACCGTCGACGTGCTCAACCAGCAGGAGCTCAAGGACAACCAGCAACAGCAGATCAACACGCTGCTGGCGATGATCTACGTGCTGCTGGCCCTGGCCGTCGTGGTCTCGCTGGTCGGAATCGTCGTGACCCTGATCCTTTCGATCTATGAACGCACACGCGAGCTCGGAATGCTGCGGGCGGTCGGCATGTCGCGCCGGCAGGTGCGCCGCATGATCCGCTACGAGGCGGTGATCACCGCAGTGCTCGGTGCGATCGCCGGACTGATCCTCGGGGTGATCTTCGCCTTCCTTATCGGCATCCCGCTGGAAGGCGAGGGCTTTGCGCTCAGCTATCCGATCCCGGTCCTCGCAGTGATCGTGCTGCTGACCGCATTCGCCGGGGTGCTGGCCGCGATCTACCCTGCCCGCAAGGCCTCGAAGCTCGACGTGCTCGAAGCCGTCTCCTACGAGTAGCCCCGCCGGACGCGCCTAACTGTCGAAGCCGAGGCCGAGGCGGCTGAGGGTGCGAAGCCAGACTCCGTCGCGGCCGCCGTTCAGGTCGGCGGCGGCGATCCGGTTGCGCGTGAACTGGATCACGGGCCAGCGCAGCGGCTCGGGCGGGAACGGCACCGGCCGCTCGCGCACATACCGGAGCGCTGTCAGCTCGCTCTCACCGCCTTCGAGCATCTCCAGCCCGACCCCGGCGGCGAAGCGGCTCGCGCCGACGCCGAGGCCGGTATGCCCGACCGCGTAGGCGACCTTGCCGTGGTGGGCCAGGCCGTAGAACGCGAAGAAGCGCGAGCACGTGTCGATCGCTCCGCCCCATCGGTTGGTGAAGCGGATGCCGCGTAGCTGGGGGAACGCCGCGTGGAAACGCTGGGCGAGCCCGGCGAAGCTCTCGTCGCGCTGGTAGTAGTGGTCGTCGACCCGGCCGCCGAAGTTGTAGATCGCGTCGTAGCCGCCCCAGAGGATGCGTCCGTCGGCGGTCTGGCGGTAGTAGTGGAAGCGGTTGGCCGAGTCCCCGAGCCCCTGGCGGTTGTGCCACCCGATCGAGGCCTTCTGCTGCTCGTCCAGCGGCTCGGTGACCAGCACGTAGTCGTAGACCGGGATCACCCTGGATCTGATCGCCCGCACAGGGCTCTTGAAGGCCGCAGTCGCGAGCAGGACCTTCTGCGAGCTGATCGAGCCCGCGGTGGTCAGCACCTCGATTCCGGACGGCGTCTCCTTCAGGCCTGTCATCTCCGTGTTCTCGAAGATGGCCACGCCGAGGTCCGTGGCGACCCGCGCGAGTCCGTCGCAGAGCTTGACCGGGTCCACAGCCCACTCGCCGCTCTTCTGCCACAGGCCCCCGACCAGCAGCGGCGAATCGACTTCGGCCCTCACTGCGTCACGGTCGAGCAGCTCGACCTCGTGGCCGAAGCGCTCGAATTCCGGCACCGCCTCGCTCAGCTCTTCGTACTGCTCGGCAGTCATCGCGGTTTCGATCACGCCCGGCTTCTCGAGATCGCACTCGATCCCATGGCGCGCGATGGTTTCGCCGATCGCCTCGAGGTTCTCGAGGCCGAGCCGCTCGAGCTCGGGCATCTCGTCGGGAAAGCGCGACAGCCCGTTGCCGAGGCCGTGGACGAGAGAGGAAGACATGAAGCCCCCGTTGCGGCCACTGGCGCCGATCGCCAGGGTCTCGCGGTCGATCAGCGTGACTGCCCGGTCAGGCTGCTCCTCCCTGGCACGTACCGCGGCCCACAGGCCGGTCAGGCCGCCGCCGACGACCACCAGGTCGGCCTCGGCCCTGCCTTCGAGTGGGTCGAACGGCACCGGCCTGTCGCGATCGAGCCAGAAAGGTCTGGGCTCGGCGTCGGCATAGGACGCGCGATCGGCATCGGTCGGTGGCGTATCGGGCCAGACATGTCGCTTCTTGGTACTCACGGCCATCGGGTGACTCTAGCCGACGGCCCCGGTATCTTGATGAGACCGGACAGGGGAGGTGTCAGAACGGCCCCCCGATCGGAGACATCTCGGGGGAACGCTTGAGTTTCAGGCCGAAGAATGAGCATCAACTCTCAAAACTCTCGGACGACGATCTCGTCGCCTATCTCATCGCGGCGCGCGATGCCGGCCATGACGATGAGGTCCGCAAGGCGACGGGCATCCTTGTCTACAGCCGTTACCGTCAGCAACTCGCGTTCATCCGCAAGAAGGTCCGAAGCGCCGAAGACGCTGAGGACATCCTCGCCACGGTCACCCTCGACATGTTGAGTGCAGCTTTCAGAGGCAACTACACCGGTCAGTTCTTCTCGCTCTTCTTCACGATCCGGGATCGTCGCATCGCCGACTTCCACGAGAAGGCCGGGCGCGAGCCCGAAGCCGAGCCGGTGAACCCCGAGGGCCCCGACTTGATCGAGGAGCTTCTCGGCTCCGAGGAATTCGCCGGCGAATCAGAGGTCCGGATGCTGATCGACGAGTGCCTGGAATCAGTGTCGCCCCGCGATCAGGAGATTGTCAGGATGCGGAGGGACGGCTTCCCCTCCAAGGAAGTCGCTGACAGGATCAACCAGGGCAACCTTGGTGGGAAGACGAAGATGACGCCGGCCAACGTGGATCAGATATACGCCCGCTTCAAGCACCGTCTGCACCCCGAGCTCTTCCCCGAAGACGGGGGCGAGGGATGACCCCGACCCGGGTCGATCGGCTGCTGGATGAATTCGCCGCCGCCTTCAGGGAGGGTGACACCGATCCGTGGCCATATCTGGATCAGCTTCAGGGCGACGAGCGCGATGAGCTCGATCGGCGCATGGATGAGTTTCTGCGCGGAGTCGAACCGGCCGCCTGGGACCCGGATGCATTCGCCGGGTCTCCCGCCGAGCGGATAGTGGACCGGATAGTGCCGTCGCTGCTCGTTCCGCCGGGAGGCTGGCCTGAGTTGCTGCCGTCGCTGAGGCTCAGGAAGAAAATCAAGAGGGACAAGGTCGGTACCGAACTTGCCGGCGCTCTGAACGCTGAAGACCCTGGAGAGGCCGAGAAGGTCGCGACCTACTACCACGACATGGAGCAGGGCAACCTCGACCCGAAGGGTGTCTCACAGTCCGTACTCGCGGCACTTTCGCGCATCTACGGCACGACAGTCGACCTGCTTCAGCGTGCCGCCGGCGCAACGGAGCCACCTGGCGGCACGGGGGACGTCGTGTTTGCGCGTGTCATAAGTGACACTGACGAGGATTTCGTGATTTCCGACGAACACAGGGAGGGCTTCACGCGGGTCAAGGGCGAACCGGACCGGATCGATCGACTGTTCACTGATCCGGACTACGAAGAAACCGATCGCTAGAGTCCTGCCGCATGGAGGGCGGCACTTTCGACACGGAGTGGGTCGAACGCGAAGCGTACGAACTGCTCAGCAGCGTTCCCGAATTCATCTGGGACGGCGAGTCGCTTCCGGTGCCGGTCGACGAGATCGTCGACAACGTCCTCGGACTGAAGGTGCGGCTTGCCGAAGACATGTCGCGGGCGCCGGGTTGCGAAGACCTGAGGCCCGGCGAAGTGTCCGGTCTCCTGCTGACTCGTCTCGGGGAGATCTGGGTGGACGCGGCCGAGGCGGAGCAGTGGGATACACGGCGCCGGTTCACGGTCGGCCACGAGGTAGGCCACTACCTCATTCACCGCGACGGCCGGTCCCGGATCTTCTGCCGCAACGTGGACATCGTCGAGGATGAGGAGCCGCCGCGCGACGGTCCGGCCCCGAAGCCTGTTCCGGAACTCGAAGCAGACGCTTTTGCTGCCGCGCTGCTGATGCCGGAGCACCTGATCCGCGCCGAGGGCGCGCGGTGCGGACGGGACCTGGAGACGATGAAGCGTCGCTTCAACTGTTCGCACAAGGCGATGAAATACCGCCTGCAAGTCATCCGCTGACTCATCCCGGTTTCCGGCTACCCGGCCTGCCCGCTGCGCAGCCGCTCGGCCAGCGCTGAGTTGCGGCGACCGCTTTCGTCGCGTCTGACGCCGCTCTCGAGCGCCGGCCGGTCGCCGACCACGACGCACATCTCGCGCGCCCGGGTGATCGCCGTGTAGATCAGGGGCCGCGTCAGCATTCCCGAGCTCGAGCGGCTGCAGACGAAGACGACCACGGGTATCTCGCAGCCCTGGGACTTGTGGACCGAGATCGCATAGGCCAGCATCAGGTCACCGGCTTCGTCGTAGGGGACGATCACCGTCTCCCCGTCGTCGGTCTCGACCACCGCGGTCTCCTCGTCGGGGTCGTCTTCGACGAGGAAGCAGATCGTGCCGTTCATCAGTCCGAGCTCATGCGAGTTGCGGGTCTGGATCAGCCGGTCGCCGATCCTGAAGCGCTCGGCGACAGCCGGCTCGCCGTCCGGGTTGAGGCGTTCCTGGAGCAGCCGGTTCAGCTCGTCGATTCCGGCCTCGCCGCGATAGACGGGGGCCAGCACCTGGGCGTCGCGGATCGGGTCGAGACCGAGTCCCGCCGAGACCCGCTCGCCGACCATCTCGACCACCGCGTCGCGGCACTTGGCCGGCGTCTGGCGCTCGACGAAATGGAAGTCGCGCTGCTGGCCTTCACCGGGCTCGAGGTGGGGAGGCTCTCCCTGGTTGATCTCGTGAGCTGCCGTCGTGATCATCGAGCGCGCGGCCTGCCGGAAGATGTGGGTCAGGCGCGTGACCGGGACGACGCCGGAGTCGATCAGATCCGAGAACGGCTTGCCGGCCCCGATCGGGGGCAGCTGATCGGCATCGCCGACGAAGACGATGTGGGTTTCGAGCCCGACACCGCCCAGCAGCACGTCGGCCATCTGGAGGTTGATCATCGAGGCTTCGTCGACCACCAGCAGGTCGACGGGCAGCGGGTGGCCGGGCCTGAAGGTCGGCTCCGACCCGGGTCGCCATTCCAGCAGCCGGTGGATCGTGGTCGCCTCGTGGCCGGTGGCCTCGGTCAGCCGCCGGGCTGCGCGCCCGGTCGGAGCGCACAGGGCGATCCTCAGCTTCGCCGCGCGCGACTCGGCGACGATCTCCCTCGTGCAGACGGTCTTGCCGACCCCCGGCCCGCCTGTGACGATCGAGACTCTTGCGGCGAAGGCGCCGGTAACAGCGCGCCACTGCTCGCCGGTCAGCGACTCGTCTTCGGGCCGGTCCGGGTCATGCTGGATCGCCGGCTCGGCCAGCGCGCGCTCGCGCAGGTCCGCCGCCACCCTCGTTTCGCGCTCGAGGGTCCCGGCCCGGTACAGCCGTCCGCCCTGCTCGACGAGTCCCGGAGCTCCGGTCACCACCACGGGCTCGGGGCGGTGGCCGACCAGCCTCGTTACCTCGCCCATCAGCGTCTCGGTCGCGAGGTGTGTGTGGCCGCGCCGCTCTGCCTCGCCGAGCAGGAAGTAGGCCGCGGCCTGGGCGCGGCGGTCGGATTCCGGCGGGACGTCGGAGGCCAGCGCGATCGTATCGGCACGCACGAAGCCGACCCCCTCGACCTCGATCAGGCTGTACGGGTCCTCCCGGATCGTCTTCATCGCCTGGTCACCGAAGCGCCTGTGGATGCGGGCGGCCAGGTGGGCGAGGCCGTGGGGCGCGAGTTCGACGTGGAGATCCCGGATCGCCCGCGTCGCATACCAGCTTTCGGTCGCGGCTTCGGCCTGCCTGCGGCCGAGCTTGGGCAGCGAGCCGAAGGCCCCGGAGGGGTCGGCGGCGATCTTCTCCAGCACCTCCGGCCCGTGGAGTTCGCAGAGCGCCTCGGCACGGACCGGCCCGATGTGGCGCAGGGTGCTGAGGTAGGCGATCTGGCCGGCCCGGTCCTCGGGGTCGAGTGGCATCGCGGTGTCGGCGCGCAGCTGCGGGCCGAAGCGGTCGTGATGCTGCCACTCGCCGGTCAGCCGGGCCTTCTCGCCCGGGACCAGATGGGCGACGGTCCCGGTGACCACGAACTCGTCTCCGGTGCCGTCCCTCACTTCGAGCACCGCGTAGCCGTCATCCTCGGCCCTGAATATCTCTCTGACCACCTCTACCGCGCCCTCGAATCGGCCTTCGTTGGTGAACAGCGGTTCGGGGGTGGATGCCATTGGAGCAGGGTAGTGGCCCGCCCGGAGCCAGAACCTGTCGCCGGACGGTGTCCGTAAACTCGTATGGATGCCTGAGAAGGGTTCAGAGCCGCTCCGGGCGGCCGTCGCCGAGGCGACCGAAGCTGCCAAGCAGAACAAGTCCGGCGATGCCGGCAGGAAGCGCCCGGGCGGACGCGCCTCTGACGTATTCGGCGGCGAGATGCGCCGCAGGGACCTCTTCCCCCTGCTGGTGCTCCACCTGATCCGCGAGAAGCCGTGCTACGGCAACTACCTGATCGACGCGATCGAGAAGATGACCCAGGGTGTCGTCTCGGTGAACCCGAACACGATGTATCCGCTGCTCCGGGATCTCGAGAGCCGCAAAATGATCGAGGGCGACTGGGAACACCCGGACAAACGTACCCGCCGCTTCTACTCGATCACCGAGGCCGGCGAGCAGGAATACGAACGGCTCCTGGATGAGATAGAGCCGTTCCTCGATTCCGTGATCGAGTCGGTCACGCTGATAAGGCGCGAGGTCTACGGCGCCTGACTTGATCCGTCCGCCGATCGGTTCTAGGGTGGCAGCATGTACAGCACCGGTGGTATCGCAGACCGTTTCGCACACCTCGTAGCCGCGGTCGAGCCGCGACTGAGCGGCCCGCTGCCGGCGGCCATCAGGTTCTGGGACGGCAGCGAGCTCGGCCCGGGGGACCTCGGCTCGGCGACCGACACGATCGTGCTGAAGAACCGCCGGGCGCTCACCTATGCCGTGATGCGGCCCGACCAGCTCGGCATCGGCCGGGCCTGGGTCGCAGGCGACGTCGAGCTCGAGGGTGACCTGTACCGCGTGATGTCGGCCGGCTCGAAGCTCTACGGGTTCGATTTCACGCCGCGTGAGAAGCTCGACGCGCTGCGCGTAGCCGCCCGTACAGGAGCCATCCGGATCCCGCCTCCCAAGCCGCCCTCGGTAGAGGCCAGGGTCGGGGGGCGGCTCCATTCGATCGGGCGCGACCGCCAGGCGATCCAGCACCACTACGACGTCTCGAACGAGTTCTACCGAATGATCCTCGGGCCGACGATGGTCTACTCCTGCGCCTACTTCGCCGGCCCCGGCGACACCCTCGAAGTGGCACAGACCCGCAAGCTCGACGTGATCTGCCAGAAGCTCAGGCTGCAGCCCGGGGAGAGGCTGCTCGACATCGGCTGCGGCTGGGGCTCGCTGATGATCCATGCGGCCGCGAACTACGGCGTGCGTGTGGTCGGCGTAACGCTCTCGGAGGAACAGGCGGCCTACGCGCGCAAGCGCATCGTCGACGCCGGCCTGGCAGACCAGTGCGAAGTGAGGATTCAGGACTACCGCGAGGTCTCCGACGGGCCGTACGACAAGATCTGCTCGGTCGGCATGTTCGAACACGTCGGCTCGAGCCAGCTCGGGCGCTACATGGAGACCGTGAGCAACCTGGGTACCCCCGGCGGCCTGGCACTGCACCACGGGATCTGCCGCCGGCACGAGGAGGCCGATGCCCCGAATACCTTCATCGAGCGCTACGTTTTTCCTGACGGCGAGCTTCACAAGGTCGCGACCGTGGTGGAAGCGGCCGAAGCGGCAGGCCAGGAAGTCCGCGACCTCGAGTCGATGCGCGAGCACTACGCGCTGACGCTGCGGCACTGGGTCGCCAACCTCGCGGCGAGTAAAGAAGCAGCCATCGCCGAGGTCGGCGCCGAGCGCGAGCGTGTCTGGCGGCTCTACATGACCGCCAGCGCCCTCGCCTTCGAACGCGGCGACGTCTCGATCCACCAGCTGCTGGTGGCGATCCCCGGCGAAGAGCACCAGCTGGACCTCGCCCGGCCCTCTTTCGTCGCGGAAGACATCGAGGCACCCGCGCCCGACTGAAGTCGATGCGACGCCGCCGGGCCGCCACCCGGCTCCGGCCGTGACCGGTTGCCCCGTCAGGCTGATCGTGCCCGCCACCGACGGGTCCCCGGCGCGGGGCTGTCAGAAGCGTGCGCACACACGGACTCGTCCCCCGATGGAACTCTCCTGCTACGCCGACCACGGTTCGCCGGTCAGGCGTGCCCGTGAGGCGGCGCGGAAGATGCTGCCCTGCCCCGGCTGCGGCAGCCCCGCAGAGCCGGCCATGCGCCGGCCACAGTTGATCGATCCCGGCACCGTCTGACTGCCGGGTGACTGCCGGACGGAGGTCAGGCCGCGGGGCGCTTCGAACCACGCTCGCCGCGCTCGGCCTCCGCGGTCATTCCGGCGATGTTCAGCCAGACTGGGTTCACCGCCTCGAATCCCTTGCGCGTGACCGGTGTCACCGGCTCAAGGCTTGCCTCGACGCACGCGTTGAGGCGCCGCTGGAGTTCCAGGTCGCTTTCGGCGGCCTCGCGGTTGCGCAGGAACGTTTCGTGCCACCGGTTGAGGGCCTGCTCCGCCTCTTCGAACACGTGTGCCGGCGAGCTGCTCGTCTCGCCGAAGTGTGGCAGGTGGACGCTGGTCGCCTCGACCTCTCCCAGGCGCTCGATCGAGCGCCTGGCATCCTCGAACGAGAAATCTGACGGTGGGGTCGATGGGCGGATGACCGTGCTCGAAGGCATCTGGAGGCCGATTGCGTCGCCGCACAGCATGGCTCCGGTCTGGTTGTCGACGAAGGAAATGTGGGCTCGCGTATGGCCCGGGGTCTCGATCGCTTCGAGCCGGCGGTCGCCGAGGTCGATCGAGTCCCCGTCGGCGAGCGGGACCACCCTGCCGGCTGCGATCGGTTCCGGCAGGCCGAACAGCTCCTCGGTCTTCTCGCCCCAGACGGATTTCACCCCGGCGATCAGCCGGGCCGGGTTGGCGAGGTGCTCTGCCACCCGTGCGTGGATGTAGACCGAGGCTTCGGGGAATTTCCGGGCCAGACCTGCCGCACCCGCCGCGTGGTCGAAGTGGATGTGGGTCAGCACGATCGAATCGAGGTGGTCGACTCCCATCGCTTCGAGTGACGCGAGCAGGTTCCGGACAGTGTTGGCCGGACCCGGGTCGACTACGGTGATCTTCGGCCCGGCCAGCAGGTGGGCCGCCATCATCTCCGGCTCCCCGAACATGAACGTGTCGATGGCGACGGGGTCCGGCCCGTCCGGGCCGGCGATTCCCGGGGCGACCAGGCCCTCTTCTTCGACCTGCCCGGTCGTCTGCCTGCTGCCCGGCTTGCGCGAACTGTGGCCGACCGACTTCAGGTCGCCGAAGACTCGTTCGCGTAGATGAAACCGGGTGTTCACAGTGCCCATTTAAACAGTCCGGGCAGTCGGACGATTCGGTCCGCAGCGACATTCGCCGGCGAAATCTTCCCCTAAACGCGAAACGCCCGCCGGATGGCGGGCGCGCTCGCTTGCTTCAGCTTGGCTGAGGCTCAGATCGGCTCCACGGAAGCGGCGGCCGGACCCTTGGGTCCGTCCTCTGCTTCGTAGTTCACCTTGGCGCCCTCGGCGAGGGTACGAAACCCTTCCGCCTGGATCGCGCTGTGATGGACGAAGACGTCCTTTGAACCGTCATCGGGCGTGATGAAACCGAAGCCCTTTTCGTCGCTGAACCACTTAACTGTGCCAGTGGGCATTGAATCCTCCACTTGATGGTGCTGCAAACGCGGAGGATGCTGGTAAAGCAACGACTGCGAGCGCTACACACGACTTTGCCGGATCTTTCAAACCGGCCCTATGGTCGGGACCGTAGCAGGGTTGGGCCTGCCTGTGGTGAAGCCCTCGCGGTTTCCGGTCACCGGCGCCCGCCGCGCGACTGTCCGTTGCCGCGGCCTCTGCCCTGCTTCGGGTGTTGTCCGGGACCCTTCTCGCGGCCGTTCTTTCGCTGCCGGTTGCCGTCGCCACCTGAATTCCGGGGGCCACCATCGCGTCCTCCGCTGCGGCCGCTTCGGCTCCAGCCGCCCTGGCGGCTGCCGCCGGAGCGCTTCTGCCCGTGAGTCTCGGAATGGATCGAGACGGAACCGCCGCTCTGTTCGTATTCATGGCTGAGGCCCAGTGACTTAGCGATCTTGCCCATGTCCCGGGCCTGTTCGGCCAGCACGAAGCTGATGCCGGTCCCGCTCGCCCCTGCCCGGCCGGTGCGGCCGACCCGGTGTACGAACGTGTCCTGGTCCTCGGGCATGTCGTAGTTGATCACGTGGGTGACATCGGCGACATCGATGCCGCGGGCGGCGACGTCGGTCGCGACCAGCGTGTCGACCTTGCCCTTCTCGAAGTCGGCCAATGCCCGCTGGCGCTGGTTCTGCGACTTGTTTCCGTGCATCGCCACCGCCTTGATCTGGGGGCTGCGGCCGAGTTTTTTGACCAGCCGGTCGGCGCCGTGCTTGGTCCGGACGAAGACGAGCGTGCGGCCTCGTTCGCTGTTCTCGAGCTCGTTCAGCAGCGTTTCGACCTTGGCCTGGTGCGAGACGTGTATGAACCTGTGCTCGACCTTGCCCTGCTTTTCCGGGGCCGGCCGATTGACGTGGGTGACCGCGTCGTGCGTGTAAGCATCGGCCAGCTTGCCGGCGGCACCCTCGAGGGTTGCCGAAAAGAAAAGTGTCTGGCGGTTGTTGTTGATCTTCCTGACGATCCGGTCGACCGCGGGCTTGAAGCCCATGTCGAGCATGCGGTCGGCTTCGTCGAGGACCAGGTGGTTGACGTTGTCGAGCGTGAAGGCACGGCGCTGGAGCAGGTCTTCGAGGCGGCCAGGGCAGGCGACCACTATGTGGGCGCGGGCGGCGCGCTTGGCCTGGGCCTGGATGCCGACCCCGCCGTAGACGGCGGCGATCGAAAGGGCGCGCGACCGGCAGACCGAATCGAGCTCGTCGACGATCTGCGAGGCGAGCTCGCGGGTAGGAGCGAGGATCAGGGCGGCCGGACGGCGGTCCTGCGCCTCGACCAGGTCGACCAGAGGCACGCCGAAGGCGAGCGTCTTGCCGGAGCCGGTGGGGGACTGGACGAGAACGTCGCGTCCGTCGAGCACGTCCTCGATGACCTGCTGCTGGATCGGGAACGGCGAGGTGAATCCTCGCTCGTCCAGGGCTTTGACTACGGGTTTCGACACGCCGAGATCGGCGAAAGACTTCGATGACATGGTGTTCAACTTCCTGTGAGGGGGTTAGAGGGGAGATCCGGTAACCCACAAGACGCTGCTGCGAAAGGAAGGAACAGAACCTCGACGATCGACCGGACGGTCAACCATCGCCATCCAAGCTAGCAGGTAGGCACTGCCCGGAGCCGGAGCACCGTCACACCCGGCCGGGACCGACCATCCCGGGGACCGGCCGTGCACGGGGTGCAGGCGTCGCGATCGGCCCCCGGCCTATAGCCTTATTGACCCGCGAGTCAACTCCTCGCCAGGCTCTCACTCACGACCCCCACGGAGGACCAGGAAAGCTTATGTTCGTTCACAAGGCAGCCGTAGTAGGCGGAGGCACGATGGGTGGCCAGATCGCCCAGGCCATCGCTTCATCCGACACACCCGTCGTCATCAAGGACGTCGACCAGAAGTTCGTAGACCACGCCATCGAAGAGGTTCGCAACGTGACCTCCGGTCAGCTCGGGGGCCTGGTCAAGAAGGAAAAGATCACGCAGGAGCAGGCCGATGCCCGTCTGTCCGAGGTCATGGACCTGGTCACCGGCACGGTCACCTACGAGGAGTTCGGCGACGTCGATTTCGTGATTGAGGCAGTGCCCGAAAAGATGGCGATCAAGCAGGCCGTCTTTGCCGAGCTGGACGCGGTCACTCCGGGTCACGCCATCCTGTCCTCGAACACCTCGTCGCTCTCGGTCTCGGAGATGGCTGAGGCGACGATCCGCCCGGACAAGGTGGTCGGCTTCCACTTCTTCTACCCGGCCTCGGTGATGCCGCTGGTAGAGGTGATCATCGGCGACGAGACGACCTCCGAGACCGTCCAGATCGCTTCGAACTTCGCGCAGGCCATCGGCAAGCAGCCGATCACCTGCGGTGAGGTACCCGGCTTCGTGGTCAACCGGATCCTCAACTCGGCGGTCGGCGAGATCTGGCGCGCCCAGGAGGAGCAGGGACTCTCGATCGCCAAGATCGACGAGGGTGTCGCAGCGGCGAACGTCGCCCCCATGGGCCCGTTCATCCTGGTCGACATGCTCGGCCTCGACACCGTCTACCACGTTGCGGAGCACCTTCAGGCCTCTTACGGTGACTCGTTCTACGTCCACCAGGGAATGAAGCAGCTCGTGGCCGAAGGCAAGCTGGGTGCGAAGACCGGCGGCGACGGTCTCTACAAGGACGGCGTAGCTCAGGTCGAGGGCGAAGGTGAGCCCGATGCCCAGGAGCTGGCCGACCTGTTCACCGCGAAGTCATTGATCGAAGCCTGCCTGTTGCTCGAAGAGGGCGTCGCATCGGTCCGCGACATCGACGTCGGCATGATGGCGGGCGCCGGACTGGACCCTCGCCGCGGACTGTTCCCGCCCTTCTGGAAGGCCGACATCGACGGCCTCGACGTCTCGCTGGAGCGGATCGAGCGCCTTCACGAGAAGCACGGTGAGCGCTTCGCCCCGCCGGTCACGCTGAAGCGCCTGGTCGCCCAGGGCCGCCTCGGCTTCAAGGCGGGGCAGGGCTTCTACCCTTACCCGCAGGCCGACGAGGGCGACCAGCCCGAGAAGGTGAAGCTCGAGACCCGCGGCGAGGTCGCGATCGCCTGGCTGGCCAATCCGCCGATGAACGCGATCTCGCCGCAGGTGATCGAAGACCTCGGCACCGTCTGGGAGAAGGTCAAGGCAGACGAGCGCGTCGGTGCGATGGTGATCGCCTCGACCATGCCGATCGTCTTCTCGGCCGGCGCCGACATCAAGGCCTTCACGCAGATGGACGCCGAGGGTGGTGCTCAGTTGATCCAGAGCGGCCATGATCTGCTCAAGGAGTTCGGCAACGGCCGCGTGGTGACGATTGCCGCGGTCAACTCGCTCGCCTTCGGCGGCGGCTGCGAGCTCGCCATGGCCTGCGATTTCCGGATTGCGGCCGAGTCGGCCGTATTCGGCCAGCCAGAGATCAAGCTGGGCATCATTCCCGGCTTCGGTGGCACCCAGCGACTGCCGAGGCTGGTGGGGCAGAACAAGGCCCTCGAGATGAACCTGGTCGGGGACCCGATCTCTTCGCTGGAGGCCCTGGACTTCGGGCTCGTCACGCGCGTAGTGCCCGACCAGGAGTTGTTCGACACCGCGCTCAACTGGGGCCGCAAGCTGGCCGGACAGGCTCCGCTGGCTGTCGAGCAGGTCAAGAAGGTGTCTTTCAGTGGAGGCGATCCCGACGAAGGCATAGACGCCGAGAAGCAGGGCTTCGCCGCGGTCTTCTTCAGCGAGGACGGCAAAGAGGGCATCTCCGCCTTCCTGGGCAAGCGCAGCCCGAAGTGGCAGGGCAAGTAGCCCGAATCGCATCGGCACCGGTCACAAAGCGGCCGGTCGGCAGAAAAGGGGGCGCCCGTCGGCGCCCCTTTTTCGTGACCGTATCCGGTGGGTTGACCGCCGCGGGGCCGGGGTGGCGGCATTGCTTCGCCGGCCTCTTTCCCGATGGGGTGCGGATCCGGCCGGGAGTGGCCGCGTCGGTCAGTGGCGCCCGGCTTCGAGCCTGTAGCGCGCGTATTCCCCCAGCCAGCGCCTGCTCATGGTGACGGCGACGTATACGAGCTGCGGCCTGCGCTTCGAATTCCTGACTATGACCCCTTCGGTCTTCGGCCTGGGCTTGTCGGAGCGGACAATGAGCTGGCGTCTCGACTTCCTGATCGTATCCGCCTTCGGCCGGAATATCTTGAGCTTCACATCCCCCTGGTACTGGGCCGCGGTGATCAGCACTTTGCCGCGCGGCGCGACGCGCACCCGGTAGACATCGGCGGGGTCCTTGGTCCGCCCGAGGGTCGCGACGACCGATCCGGCGCGCTTGCGACCGGGCTTCCAGACGAAGCCCGCCTTGCCGTTGAGCAGCGTGCCGTTGACCCACCCGATGTCGTCATTGGGCTCTCTGGGGTCGGCCGGGGGGCTGCCCGCGGCAAGCGCCGCATCCACATTCAGCAGCCCCTCGCCGTAGAGGGGATCCCTGCCCGGTTCACCCAGGTCGCTCGCAGAGGCGGTCAGGAGCCGGCCGATCTGGCGGGCGCTGAGCCTGGGTTTCTCCTGGGCCAGAAGCGTCGCTGCGGCTGAGACCATCGGTGTCGAGAAGCTGGTTCCGCTGTTCAGCGCCCAGGTCAGGTTCAGCGGCTGAGTGGTCGTTCCGTCTCCGGGGGCAATGAACGGGGAGATGATTCTCTGGCCCGGGGCGGTGATGTCGACCTGGCGGTTCCTCGTCGCGAACTCGGCGACCATGTTCTGCTGGTCGACCGCCGAAACCGAGAGCACATGAGGATCCGTGGCCGGGCGCATCGGCGTATTGCCAAGCTCTGGCGGGAATGCCGTGTTGCCGGCTGCGGCCACCGGAAGCACCCCCTTTCGCACGGCGGCTTCCGTAGCGACGTAGTGGGAGAAGCAGGAATCCGAAGCGAAGCCGTAGCTCATGTTTATCGCGGCGACCCTGGCGCGGGCTGCGGCGAAGACCGCCTTGGTCGCGGTCGAACACGTCTTCCCCGAGGGATAGTGGGTCATGTTCATGCCGGGCCACACGCCGCGGATTCCCGCGCCTTCGCCTGGCGAGCCGGCGATTGCCGCGATCGCCGTGCCGTGCGTATCGTCAACCGAATCCAGCGAATATGCCTTCCGCAGGTTCGCTTCGAGCAGGTCGGGGTGGAGGGGACTGATCGACTCTTCGACGATTCCCAGGCGGGGACTGTTCGCCGTGACGACCGGCGGTGTGGTCTCGACCGTGTTGACCACGCTGTCCAGCCACCATTGCTGCGCGGCGAAGAGGTCGTCGGGAAAGCCGCTGGCGGCCACCGGCTCGTCGGGCTCTGCGTAGACGAGCAGGCCGGCCTTACGAAGGCCCTCGGAGAACGAGACGGCGCTTGCGCGTGCGACCGAATAGATGCCGGAAGCCGCATCGACGGCGTCAGCTCCCGCGTCCCGCGCCAGCCGGGCGGTCGCCCGGCCGGGGCGGGCGCCCACGATCCACCGCGAGGCATCGGCACCGGGCGTTTCGGACGAGCTTGTCCCTGCGTCGCCCGGCAGCAGCATCGGCGGGAGCGGGTGAGAGGCCTGCGATCCGGCCACCGGAGAGCCGACCGCGATCGCCGCGGTGGAAAGGCTCACTACGGCCACCGACATCACGGCGACCATCAGCAGGAGCAGCGGCACCTGGCTCAGGCCCGTCGCCGATTTCCCCTGCATTTCCCCCCGGTCTTCGTTCTGGCGGTAGTCGAGTTTCACTGAGTCCCTATAACCCGCCGCTGGTCCCGTTGTATCGGCGCGCCGGAAATCATTGCGTGATCGTATCCGCGTACCGCAGGCACCCGGCGTGCGATCGGCCTCTAGGCTGGGCCCCCATGCTGCTTCCGGAAGCTGTCCTATTCGACAACGACGGCCTGCTCCTCGACACGGAATCGGTCTGGAGCCGCGCCGAACAGGCCCTGTTCGAGAGCCGCGGCCGCGAGTTCACGATCGATCACAAACGGGAGCTGGTGGGATCGTCGGAGAAGATCGCCGGCCGCAAGCTGGCCCGTTTTCTCGATGAACCGGGATGCGAGCGGGAGATCATGGAAGAACTGAACGAACTGGTCCTGGCCGAACTGGAGGGAGGGGTTGATCCCATGGTAGGGGCCGTCGAGCTTGTCGAACTGCTCCGTTCGGCGGGAGTTCCGGTCGGGCTGGTCTCGAATTCCCCGAGGCGCTTCATCGAGCGCTCGCACGAGGTCGCCGCGACCGGGATCAGCTTTGACGTGGTGGTCAGCGGGCACGAGGTACCTGAGGCGAAACCGGCGCCCGACGCCTATCTCGAAGCCTGCAGGCAGCTCGGGAGCCCGGCGGGCAGGGAAATCGTTGTCCTCGAGGATTCGCCGGGAGGCGTCGCTGCAGCCCGGGCCGCAGGACTGTTCGTGATCGGCATCCCTTCGGTCCCCGGAGTCGAACTCGAAGCGGACATCGTCGCAGCGACCCTCGAGAACGACGCCGTGCTCGAACGTCTCGGCATCACGCCGGTCCACCGCCCGGACTGATCGCGGACTCCTACTGGTCGAGGGCGCGGCGCCGTCGCATCACGCGTTCGGCGATCGAGAGCGGCTCCTCGAGCGACGCCGCCAGCCCGGCCCAGGGCCTGCCTTCGGTGAGCACCGAATCAGTCAGCTCGGTCAGCCCCGGCAGCATCTGTTCGAGCCGGTCGAGGTCGGCGCTGTGGTCGGGGTCGTCGAGGACGGTGTCGAGTTCGACGATCGTCGCCCGCACCGCGACCTCGATCACCAGCGCGGCGCTCATCACGCGGCCGCCGTCGAGGTCCGAGCGCACCCGTGGAATCAGGAACTCGCATGCCGCTGCCTGTTCGCGGCCGCCGATGATCGCCGCGATCCGGGCAAGCGGGCGGGTGCGGCCGAGGCGCTCGCGGCGAGGGCGGGCGGTGCCGCCGCGCGCATCGATCTCGAATGCCTCGAGGTAGTCGCCGTCCGATACGCGATCGCCGTCCCCGAAGCCGAAGCGCGCGGCGATGACGTCATCGAGCCCCACCGTCCCCACATATGGCCTTCCGGTCGCCGCGGCTTCTGCCGCCAGGGCCCGGTCCAGCGTGTCGAGCGCTTCGCCGAGCAGTTCGGCGGTGGCCTCGTCTTCGGTGGCGGTGGCCAGCCAGTCGGAAGCCGCGGCCTCGCTCGCGAAGGGCACAGAGGCCCGGATCACGGTCACTGTGCTGACCGACACCGTCGGCACGGATGCCCGCCCCTCTTCCCTCCTGGCCTTGCGCCGCCTCCGCCGGGCCGGCGGCAGGGCGCCCTCGATGTCGATGACGAGAACGCGCTGCTCTTCGCCCTGCCTGTCCAGGTAGCGGCCCTTTTCCAGTCGCAGGGCGCCGGTGAGCTCGATCTGGACGAAGCCGAACAGCGGGCCGGTCAGTTCCGGCTGCCCTTGTCGGGAGGGTCGTCCGTGGCCGCGGTCCGCGCCGGACCGGCCTTGATCTCGGGGTTTGCGATCTCGCTCAGTCTCTCGGTCAGGCGGCGCCACTGTTCGGCACCAAGGGTGGCGTTGATCGAGCCGCCGGCCACATCCGAGTCGCCCGCCGGCCTGAAGCCGACATGCAGGTGGTCGTCGTGGTCGGACATCGCGAAACCGGCGGTCTGCGGGTATTCGAGCAGCGAGATGACCTCGTCGGGGACCATCGTTCCCTGAAGGCTGAGGACCTCGCGGGCGACCAGGTCGGTGAGGGATCCGGGTCCCTGCGTAGCGGCGGTGATCACCTCGCCGTTGATTGCCGCGATGTCGACCGCCGAGCCGTAGCTGTGGTTGGAGACGTAGCCGGAGGTGGTGATCGATGACTCGCGACCGCAGAGCATCGAGGTGACCAGCAGTTCGTACCCCTTCTCGCTGAGGAAGGAGAGCGTTGCGAGGATCCGGCGGTCGATCGAGCCGGCGGCGATCGACTGGCGGTCGCATTCGCCGAGGCCGATCTTGGGGTCGGCCAGGACCCGGCGCTGCAGGGCCGGCTTGGAGAGCAGCAGCACACCACCGACTCCGAGGCGGTCAGCGAAGCGGTTCTTGCCGTTGGCGTTGTAGATGTTGGTCTCGGCCAGCAGCACCCAGCCGTCGAGGAAGGGCTTCGGGTCGATCTGCGGGGTGTCCTCGCCGCCGGGCCTGACCGAGAACGTGATCGACGCGGTCGGCTGCTCGGCGAGCCTGCCCAGCACGGTGCCGGCGATGACACGCGAGCCCTTTCGCAGCGGCTTCAGGTCGGTCGAGTCCGGATCGAACCTGTAGATGCCCGAGGCGCTGCCGTCGTAGATCACGTAGTCGCCGGGCTTGCCGTCGACGCTCACCGTCGCCGGCGTGCTCACCGACTGGCCGTCGATTGCCGCGCGCTGCTGGTTCTGCGGCCTGAGCGGGTTGGCGTAGACCCTGCCGCGCATGTCTTCGGTGTTGTTGCCCTCGTCGGGCGCATCCTCTTCGCCGGCGATCGCGGCCTGCTCGGCGCGCCGGTCTTCGGCGGCGGCCAGCGTCGGTTCGTCGTCGGCTTCGGGATCGGGTGAGGCCGCAGCGGCAGCAGCCTCGGCGCTGGCCTCGGGGTCGGTCAGCACCTCGGAGATCTCTTCGGCGCCGCCACCGGCTGCGCGGTCGGAACCCTCAGCCTGAAGTTTAGGGTTACGGTCGATGTCGTCGCCGGGTTCGTCCCGGGCCTTCGCCAGACCCATGTCGAGATCTCCGTCAGGTGCCGGAGCGGGTTCGGGAGCCGCACCGTCTTCGGCCGGAGCCCGTCCGCTGCCGGCTTCGCGGCGCGGTACCGGGTGAACCGTCGCGACCGAGCCCAGGCCGGCGTACGAGTACCTGTTTCCATAGGCGTCCTCGATCACTACCGTCCCGGCCTCGCGATCGATCGATTCGACCACCGAGTCGTTGACGGCGATGACCGGGGCTCCGCCCTCGGCTTCGATCTTGATCGAGGTGCGATCGCGGTCCGAACTGACCTGCTGCGAGCTGGTGCCGTTCCGGCGGGCTTGCTCTGCCGAGACCTTGCCTTCGTAATTGGCCTCGGCGGCGACAGGGAAGCGGGCGCCTTCGGTGAGGCCGGTCAGCGCGCTGATCATCTCGGGCGGGATCTGCGCGTAGGCCGCCGCGTTGGTGAGGATGTCGTCGACGTACCAGTCCGCACGGTTGTAGGCGAAGATCGCGGTGCGCGGGTCTTCGGCGTAGCCGCTGGCACTGAGGTAGTTGGCGGCCGCGCAGATCGCGTCCACAGGGTTGTACGGGTCCTTCTTGCGGTCGCCGTTGGCGTCGACTCCGTAGGCGGCCCAGGTCCCGGGCATGAACTGCATCCAGCCCATCGCGCCCGCATACGAAGTGTTGACGTTGGTCCCGAAACCGGTCTCGATCCGGTTGATCGCCGCCAGCACCTGCCAGGGGATCCCGTACTCGCTGCCGCAGGCCTGGTAGATCGGCAGCAGGAAGGGCGGGATCTCGAAGTTGTTGATCAGGAAGTTGGGAACGGTCAGCGGGCTCGCCCTGAGTGGATCGGCGGGGATGTCGGCGGTGTCTTCCGGCGACACGCCTCCGCTCAGGCTCGGGTCCTCCTCGACGAACTGCGGTTCACGCGGAGGCCTCGAACCGTTGCCCCCTCCGGGCCCCTCGCCGCCGGAATCCGGAGTTGCGCCACCCGACGGCGATTCCGTCACCGGCTTTCCGGGAGAAGGCTTCTGGACCGGCGGGGCCGGAGCCGGCGCCGGCTCCGTTTCGGGTTCGGTCGTGGGCGGGGCGCAGTCCGGATCGCCGGGTTCGCAGGGGGTCGACGCGGGCGTCGGGAGGGCTGCGTCGCGGCCCGGCGCAGGCGGACCTGACGGTGCCGCGGTGGCGGCGGGAGTCCCAGCCCAAATCGCGAAAACGAGCAGCGCCGGAAGGATCGCTGATATCGCAACCAATCGAATCCGGCGTGTCGACTCAAAGCCCTGTGCCACGTGGTGGTTCCCAACTAAAACAGACACGGCCGACCCTCTCCCGAGATGCGGCCCGTAAACCGTATCGCAGAAGGAATACGGATAACCCGGCCGGGCCGCCCGGGGGCGCAATCTGCCGGTCGTGAAATAGCATGTTCGCCATGTCCGAAGATGACGAGTCGATCAGGAACCGTGTCCAGTCGAAGGGGGAGAAGGCAGCCTCCGACATCGCCCAGGCGCTGATCAGCAGCCCGGCATTCGGCCAGGCCGTGTCGGCGGCCGTCGCCGCCAGGGAGAAGGCCGGCGAGGCCCAGCGTGCGGCGATGGGTGCGCTGAACGTCTCCTCGCAGGACGAGGCCGACCGGCTCGAGCGCCGTCTGCGGGTGCTTTCCGAACGGCTCGAGGAATCGGAGGACCGCCTCGACCGGGCGCTGGCCCAGGTGCGCGAGCTGAACGCCGAGATCGAGGACCTGAAGACTCCCGCCGCCGGCTCCGCGGAGAAGAAGCCGGCCTCAGCGAAGCCGAAGAAGGCGCCGGGAGCCTAGTCTAACCCTCGAGTAGAGGTTTAGAATCTGCCGCAAGCCTCGCCGGCGCCGGGCTTCACCCGTCGAGACCGCGGCCCAGGGCGGCGGCGACGGAACGGGCCAGCGGCAGGAAGGCCGACTCGAGCCCCGGCTCGTCTAGCCTCTCGCCCGTGGCGTCCTCCGCGACGACGAGGATGGCCGCCGCCCGGATCCCGAGCCTGCTCGCGATCGCGAACGTGGCTGCGGTCTGCAGATCCCTCAGCGGCGCCGGACCGGTTCCGGCCGGCGGCTGGTCCAGCCGGGCCGGCAGGTCACGGCTGAAGACCCGGGCCGGCGGTGCGACGGATGCCAGCAACGCGTTCAGGTCCGGGTCGGGGTCTGCCGCAGCGGCTGCCCCGGTGATCGCGGTGGCCGTGCCGTCCTCCGGCACCGAACTCGAGATCAGGAAAGAGTCCCCCGGCGCGGCACCCGCATCCTCTCCGGGGGCGGGACCCGTGGCGACGCATGTGCCGAGCCTGACGATCCTCTCGACGCCCAGGCCCGCGAGGTCGGCGATCACCGCTGCGGCGGAAGGGCCACCGATCCCGGTCGACTGCACGGTGAGTGGCCGGCCGCATTCCGTCTCGCCGGTGTAGCCCCAGAGCCCCCTGGCCAGGTGACTCATCTCCGGTTGCCCGATCACGGCCTGGGCGAGCGCGAAGGCGCGCCGCGGGTCACCGGCGAGGATCGCGTCGGCGGCAGGGTCGATGATCGGTGACAGACGGACGGGCACAGGCTTGGTGGCAGGACGCTACCGCGGCCCGTAGACTGGGTGGATGGCCGATGACTCCGGTACAGAAGGCGGGCGGGGTTTGCCCGACGGGCTGAAGGAAGCCATCGAAGGTGCGTTCGCAGCGACCGAGAGGACGCGCGGCCGTGCCCAGGACCTCAGCGATCGCACGAAGGACCGGGCCCAGGACCTGGTCGACGAGGTGTCCCGGCGCGGAATCGGCGCCCGCGGGACCATCGAGGGCCTGCGGCTGGTGAGCCGCGATGAGTTGCGCGCCCTCGAGGCGCGTGTCGATGAGCTCTCGGAGCGGCTGTCGGAGCTCGAGTCGCAGTCCGGTTCCGACGCCGAAGCTTGACCATGGCCGAAACCGGTCGCGTCGTCATCGTCGGGGTCTCGACCCATTGGGGCGCCGAGCTGGCCCGGACCCTGGGGAGGAACCCCGAGGTGACCGAGGTGATCGGGATCGACACGACGCCGCCACCGGTGGACCTCGGTGAGACCGAGTTCGTCGAGGCCGACATCCGCAACCCGGTTATCTCCAGGATCCTGCCGGCGCTCGAACCCGACGTGGTGGTTCATTGCGGGATCGTGCTCTACCCGGACAAGGACCGGCCGTCCCGGGCGCTTCATGACATCAACGTGATCGGCACGCTCCAGCTGCTTGCGGCCTGCGAAAAGGCAACCGGGCTGAAAGCGCTCGTCGTCCGCGGTTCGGCGGCGATCTACGGCAGCTCCGCGGGCGCGCCGGCCTTCTTCACCGAGGACATGGCCCGGCGACTGCCGCTGGTGACACGCTTCCAGCGCGACGTCGGCGAGCTCGAGGGTTACTTCGACAACTTCGCCCGGCGACACCCCGAGATCACCTGCTGCATGCTCCGGTTCGGGACCGAAGTCGGCCCGGGCCTCGACAACCCGTTCATCCGGTACCTGTCGCTGCCGGTCGTCCCGACCCAGCTCGGCTTCGATCCCCGTCTGCAGCTCCTGCACTCGGTCGACGCCACCGGCGCACTTGCCGCGGCGACGACCAACCCGGTCCGCGGACCGGTCAACGTCGCCCCTGACGGCGCGATTTCCCTGAGCCGCCTGCTGAGACTCTCGGGTCGTGTCGCGGTCGGCCTGCCACCCGTGGTCTCCGGCATCGCTTTCAGGCGGATCGGGTCGATGCTCGGAAGCGGCGGCATGAGCGAGGACGGCAAGATCCTGCTGCGCTACGGCCGGGGCTGCGACAACCGCCGGCTGCGCGAGGAGGTCGGCTACGAGCTCGCATTCGATTCCGAAGGAGCGGCCCGGGACTTCGCCGCAAAACGTCACGGGGTCTCGGCGATCTTTCCGTCTCCCCATCCCGGCTCGCCGGTCAGGAGCCTGGGCCGGTGAGCGAGCCGGGACTCGAAATCGAGTGGGCCCAGACGGTCCAGGACACTATGGACCGCGTGCTGCGCCGGGTCGCCGGCGAGTACCACGAGGACGAATACGGCTTCGACGAGGAGTTCGCCGAGGCGGTGTTCCCACTGTGGGAATTCCTGTACCGGAGGTGGTGGAGGGTCGAGGTCGAAGGCGTCTCGAACGTGCCGGGGCACGGTCGCGCCCTGCTCGCGGCAAACCACTCCGGGGCGATATTCCCTTTCGACGCCGTGATGATGGGTACGGCCATACAGAAAGAGCACCCTCTGCCGAGGTGGACCCGTGCCCTCGTCCTGAACTGGGCCTTCGACCTGCCTTTCGTCAGCTACTTCATGCGAAGGATCGGGGGCGTTGCCGCGAATCCGGCCAACCTGTCGCGCCTGCTCGGACAGGACGAGCCGGTAATGGTCTTCCCCGAGGGTGCGAAAGGCTTCGGCAAGCCTTTCTCCGAGAGGTACCGGGTCCAGCGGTTCGGCCGTGGCGGATTCGTCGAAGTGGCGCTGGAGACCGGCTCACCGATCGTGCCGGTGGCCGTGGTCGGGGCTGAGGAGATCTACCCGAAGCTGGGCGAGTCCGGGCTGCTCGCGAAGGTGTCCGGAGCCCCGTACGTGCCGATCACGCCGCTGTTTCCGATGCTCGGGCCGCTCGGCCTGCTGCCGCTGCCGTCCCGCTGGCGGATCGAGTTCCTCGAGCCGATCGACCTTTCCGGCTACGGGCCGGGGGCGAGCGAGGACCGCTCGCTCGTCTTCGACCTGTCTGAGCAGATCCGGGAGATGGTCCAGGAGGCGCTGTACCGGGGCCTGGTCAAGCGCGGTTCCGCTTTCTTCTGATCGTTTTCGGCTCTGGGCAGGGGTTCCGGAGGCCCGGTACGACAATGTGAGAAGACCGGCAGCCCATTTTCCTCCGAATGGCCAACAGGACGGCCACGTGGCGAACCTAGGTTTACGCGGTCAGCAATTCGCAAATCGCGACCGCAGGGCCGGGGGTCCCGCGGGAATAGGAGGAAATACTCGTATGAGTGTCAAGAAACTCGGCATGGCTTCGCTTCTCGCGTTGTTTGCCGCTCTGGCTGCGCCAGGGATAGCGTCGGCGGACGTGGCAGAGGACCTCGCCGCCAAGTCGCTGGAGCTGGACATGGTCTGGGTGGCTGTTGCCACGGTCCTGGTGTTCTTCATGCAGGCGGGCTTCATGTTCCTGGAGATCGGTTTCTCGCGGATGAAGAACGCCGGTACAGGGGTGGCCAAGATCTTCATCAACCTCGCGGTGGTCACCATCGCGTGGTGGGCGATCGGTTACGGCATCGCGGGCTTCGGAGACGGAACCCTCGGTGACTTCATCGGAACCGACGGTTTCTTCTTCCACTTCGACCAGGACATCCTCGGAACTGCCGTGACCGCTGACGCAGCGATGCTGATGCTGTTCGGCCTGGCGTTCTGTGCGGTCTCGCTGGCGATCGTCTGGGGCACGACGCTGGAGCGGATCAAGTTCGGCGCCTACGCGGCTTTCGCAGTCGTTTTCGGCGCCCTGATCTACCCCATCGTCGCGCACTCGGTATGGGGCGGCGGCCTGCTGTCCGATGTCGGCGGAAAGCCGGTCATGGACTTCGCCGGTTCGTCGGTCGTACACCTCACCGGAGCAACGGCGGGTCTTGCCGCTCTGCTGCTGCTCGGTGCCCGCAAGGGCAAGTACGGGCCGGACGGCTCTGCCCGGGCGATTCCCGGCCACTCGATGCCTCTTGTCGGGCTCGGCGTGATCATCCTGTGGATCGGCTGGTTCGGATTCAACGGCGGCTCGACCTTCGTCACCGAAGGCTCGTTCTTCGGCGAGGTCATGCTGAACACGCAGCTCGCGGCAGCGGCAGGCGTAATCGGCGCCAGCCTGCTGGTCTACATCAAGACCAAGGCGCTGGACGTCGGCATGGCCGGCAACGGCGCGATCGCGGGCCTGGTCGGCATCACGGCCGGCTGCGGTTTCGTCGAGTACTGGGCGGCGCCGATCATCGGGTTGCTGGCCGGCTTCATCGTGGTCTGGGGCGTGCTCGCCTTCGAGAAGTACCTGGACGACCCGATCGGTGCCCTCTCGGCTCACGGTCTGGCCGGCATCTGGGGAACGCTCGCAGTGGGCATCTTCGGATCTCCGCGGCTGGTGATCTCGGATCCGGAAGGCGGCATTGTCGCCGGTTCCGGCATCTGGTACGCGATATTCGACGGTCAGTCCTTCAGTGCGGCACTCGGACAGTTCGGGGTGCAGACGCTGGCGGTCGTAGGCACGTTCGTCTTCGTACTGGCGTCCTCCTACCTCGTGTTCGCGCTGATCAAGGCGACTCTGGGGCTGAGGGTGTCCGAGGCGGAAGAAGACGCCGGTCTGGACATCTCGAGCCATGGGATGTACGGCTACCCGGAGGCCTTCATTCCGCAGCCGGAATACCCTGCCGGCAACTACACGCCGACCATGGCGGGTACCCCGGTAGCGCCCATGGAATCGTCGACCACAGACCAGGCCTAGGAGGCATTGAGTCAGATGAAGAAAATCGAAGCATTCATCCGTCACGAAGCGTTCGAGCCGATCAGGTCCGATCTGCTGGAGAAGGGGTTCCCGTCGGTCTCGATAGTCGAGGCCAAGGGCTCCGGCCGGCAGAAGGGCATCGTCGAGCAGTACCGCGGTTCGACCGTGACCGTCAACGTCCGTCCCAAGCTCAAGCTTGAGATCGTCGTTGCGGACGCGGACAAGGACCTCATCGTCGAGACGATCCTTCGTCACGCCAGAACCGGAGAAATCGGAGACGGCAAGATCTTCGTGATCCCGGTCGAGGAGGCGATAAGGATCAGGACAGGCGAGCGAGGAGACGAAGTAACCCAGATCCACGCGGAATAGCGAGGAGCTGACAGTGCGCACGGCGGGGCCGCGAACGCGGCCCCGCCGCCGCATGTCCGGCACCTCGAATTCCGCTCTCGCACGCCAGCGACCCCTGTAGCCTCGTCGGTATGCCCGAGTCCGAGCGAATCACCCTGAGCGAGGCAGCGCGGCGGGCCGGCGTGTCGACGGCCACGCTCTCGAGATGGGCCGACGAGAAGGTCGTCCCTGTGAAGAAGGGCCGCTGGACGGCCGCGGCAGCGGCCCACGCAAGGGTCGTTGCCCGGATGAGGGAGCGCGGCCACTCGCTCGACGAGCTGAAGGCGGCCGGCAAGGACGGCAGGCTCGCTTTCGGTTTCGCCGAAGAGGTCTTTGCCGACCGCAGCCCCACCGTGCCGATCGACGAGGCGGTCGCGAGGACCGGGCTCAGCGAAGCGCTGATCGAGCGCATCATGGTCATCCTCGGGACACCGACCGGCCGGCAGCGCACGCTGAGCGAACTCGACGTCGGGGCCCTCGAAAGGCTCGGCGCGGTGTCAGAGGCGGGCCTGCCGATCGAGGCCCTGATGCAGCTGGCCCGGGTCTACGCACAGTCCGTGCGCCGGATCGCCGACGCCGAGGTGAGGCTCTTTCACCTGTTCGTCCACGAACCGATGATCCGCGACGGACTGAGCGCGATGGAGATGGCCGAGGAACTCGGGGAGATGGTCCAGGCGACCTCCCCGGTCACGCTGCCTCTGTTCGAGTACCTGCATGACCGCTACGTGCGCTACTTCATGGAGCAGGACGTGGTCGGCCACATGGAGGACGAGTTCGCGGGTGAATCCGAGGCCGACCACATCCGGATCACGCTGTGCTTCATCGACCTGAGTGGCTTCACGAGGTTCGCGGCCCAGGAGGGAGACGCCGAAGCCTTCCAGGCGATCGAGCGCTTCACCGAGGCGGTCGAGGGGACGCTGCCGCCGGAGGCAAACATCGTCAAGTCGATCGGCGACGAGGTGATGGTCGTCTCGCCTGACCCCGTCTCGCTTGCCGAATGGGCGGTCGGATTCATCGCCTTCTTCCGGGAGCGGCCGAAACCGCGGGTCGGGATCCACTACGGCAGGGCCGTCTTCAGGGACGGCGACTACTTCGGGGCCGAGGTGAACCTGGCTCACCGGGTCGTCAACCGGGCGCAGGGTGGCGAGGTGCTGGTCACCGGCACCGTCGCCGACGCCCTGGACGACCACGAGGATCTCGAGCTCCGCGGGATCGGCCAGGCCCAGCTGAAGGGCTTCCCCGAGCCCACTCCGCTCTACCTCGCCAGTGTCAGGCGCTGACGCTGACATCCTGCGCGCAGCCGTCGAGGGCTCCGGCCTCGTGGAGCCCGGCAGCGGCGGCGTGATCCTGCTCTCCGGCGGCGCGGACTCGTGCGCGCTGGCCTGGGGGCTGGGCCGGCTCGAGCCGCGGCCGGAGCTCCATGCCGTCCATGTCAACTACGGCCTGAGGGCCGAGTCCGGGGACGACGAAGCCGCTGCGGAGCGCCTGTGCCGGCAGCTCGGCATCGGGCTGACCGTCATCCGGCCCGGGCGACCCGAGGGCAACGTGCAGGCCTGGGCGAGGGAAGAGCGCTATCGCGCTGCCGAGCGGGTCAGGCGGGATCGCGGCCTCGACTGGATCGCGGTCGCCCACACCGCGAGCGACCTCGCCGAGACGATGCTCTACAGGCTCGCCGTGTCGCCCGGCACCAGGGCGCTGGCCGCGCTGCCGGCCCGGCGCGGCACCGTGATCCGGCCGCTGCTCGGCCTCGGCCGCGAGCAGGTGAGGCGCGCAGCCGTCGCCGCGGGGCTTCCGTTCGTCGACGACCGCTCCAACGACGATCCCTCATTCGCCCGGACCAGGATCCGTCACGAAGTCATGCCGGTCCTGGCCGGACTCAACCCATCGGTGCTCGACGCGATTTCGAGGACCCGTGCCGACCTGGCCGAGGACCTCGACTTCCTGGCCGCGGCGGGCGCCGGCCTGGTCGAGGTCGAGCCGGACGGCTCGGCGGTGATCCCGGCCTCGAGCCTCGCCGCCGCGCATCCCGCGGTGCGGCGCTCCGCCTTGCGCTCGCTGGCCGAGGCGGAACTGGACCGGCCGGTGCCGGTCTCGACACAGCAGGTTCTCTCGATCCTCAGGCTCGCCGAGAGTCCGGAGGGAGGGCGGATCGACCTCGGCGGAGGGTCCTTGCTCGTCGCCGAATCCGGCGTCCTCAGGGTAGACCCGGGATCGCCGGCGGACGAACCTCCCGTGGTCCTCGATCTGCCCGGCAGCGTGGAGTGGGGTGCGTGGTCGATCGCCGCCGAGCGGATGGACCCGCCGTTCGAGTCCGCCGGCCCCGACGAGGCGACACTCGACCTGGACCGGCTCGGTGACCGGCTCCAGATCAGGTGCTGGCGCGAGGGAGACCGGATCCGCCCGCTCGGTCTCGGTGGCACGAAGACCCTCCAGGACCTGTTCACCGACCACCGGCTGCCGCGCTCGAGGCGGCGCCGGCTCCCGCTGCTTCTCGCCGGGGAGGAGGTCGCATGGGTTCCCGGCATCGCCGTCGGTGAGGCTTTCCGTCTCGGTCCGGGCACGGCGAGCGCCGTGCGGCTGACTGCACGGCACCGGGGGCAGGGGTGAGGCGGCCGGCCCCCCGGTTGGGCTTAGAATCGGGCGAGTGAACCCGTCACCCACAGGCGAGGTACTCATCTCGTCCGAGGATCTGTCGGCCCGGGTGGCCGAACTCGGGAGCCAGATCAGCCGCGATTACGCCGGCCGGGACCTCGTCATGGTGGGCGTGCTGCGCGGCGCGGTCGTCTTCATCGCCGACCTCCTGCGCTCCCTCGACATCGCCTGCGAGATCGATTTCATGGCGGTCTCCAGTTACGGCTCTTCCCGCGACTCCTCGGGCGTGGTGAGGATCCTCAAGGACCTCGACGACTCCATAACGGGCCGGGACGTCCTGATCGTCGAAGACATCGTCGACTCGGGCCTGACCCTCAACTACCTGATCAGGAACCTCAGGGCCCGGGATCCCGGATCGCTCGAGGTGTGCGCGCTGCTGACCAAGCCGGAGCGCCGCCGGGTCGACGTGCCGATCCGTTACACGGGCTTCGAGATCCCCAACACTTTCGTGGTCGGCTACGGCCTCGACCACGCCCAGCGTTACCGCCACCTTCCCTACGTCGCCGAACTGCCGGAGGATGTCGTTCCCGGCCCCGAGTCGGGCTAGGGCGCCCGTAACTCCCTGCTACGCTGCTTTTTCGGCTTTGAGACCGGAAACTCCGGCTCGCCTCAACGCTAAAGACACGGAAACAGATTGAAACGGTTCTTCAAGAGCGCGGCATTTCCAATACTGCTGGTGGTCATCCTGGCATTCGTCGCGCAGCGCGTGATCAGCCCGGATACCGGCGAGCCGCCGCCGACCTACAACGAGTTCCTCCAGAAAGTCGATCAGGGCCAGATCGACGAGGTCACGATGAAGACCAAGGACAACACCCTTGAGGTGACCGAAAAGGCTCCCGAGGGCGATTCCGGCGATGCCGCCAGCCCCGAGAAGTACGACACCGGCTACCCGCCGAATACCGAGCAGAGCCTGCTCAACCAGCTGGACCAGAACGACGTCGCCGTGACCGTCAAGGGCAACAGCGGCGGCGGGATCCTCTCGGTGCTGATCTACGTGCTGCCGTTCCTGCTCTTCCTCGGTTTCTGGATCTTCCTGATGAACCAGATGCAGGGCGGCGGGTCCCGCGTCATGAGCTTCGGCAAGTCGAAGGCGAAGAAGATGGCCGTCGATGCACCGAAGATCACCTTCAAGGACGTGGCCGGAGCCGACGAGGCGGTCCAGGAACTCCACGAGATCAAGGAATTCCTGCAGACCCCGAAGAAGTTCCAGGCCCTCGGTGCGCGCATCCCGAAGGGAGTGCTGCTCTACGGGCCCCCTGGTACCGGCAAGACGCTGCTTGCCCGCGCCGTGGCCGGCGAAGCCGGTGTGCCGTTCTTCTCGATCTCGGGCTCGGACTTCGTCGAGATGTTCGTCGGCGTCGGCGCGAGCCGGGTCCGTGACCTGTTCGAGCAGGCCAAGCAGAGCTCCCCCTGCATCATCTTCATGGACGAGATCGACGCGGTCGGCCGGCACCGCGGTGCCGGCATGGGAGGCGGTCACGACGAGCGCGAACAGACCCTCAACCAGCTGCTCGTGGAGATGGACGGCTTCGAGATCAAGGACAACATCATCCTCATCGCCGCCACCAACCGGCCCGACATCCTCGACCCGGCGCTGCTTCGCCCGGGTCGCTTCGACCGCCAGGTGGCAGTCGACCGCCCCGACCGCGACGGCCGCAAGAAGATCCTCGAAGTCCACTCGCGCGGAAAGCCGCTCGCCGGGGCGATCGACCTCGATGCGCTGGCCGGCCAGACTCCCGGCTTCACCGGTGCCGACCTCTCCAACCTGATCAACGAGGCGGCGCTGCTGGCCGCCCGCTCCGACAAGAGCGAGATCACGATGAAGGAGCTCGAAGAGGGCATCATGCGCGTGGTCGCCGGTCCGGAGAAGAAGAACCGGATCATGTCGGAGAAGGAGCGCAGGATCACCGCCTACCACGAGATGGGCCATGCGATCGTCGGGCACGTGCTGCCGAACTGCGACCCGGTCCACAAGATCTCCGTGATCAGCCGCGGGCAGGCCCTCGGCTACACCATCTCGCTGCCGCAGGAGGACAAGTTCCTGACCTCGCGCGCCGAACTCAGCGAGACGATGGCGATGACGCTCGGCGGCCGTGCCGCCGAGGAACTCGTCTTCGACGAGATCACCACCGGCGCCTCGAACGACCTCGAGAAGGTGACCGCCACGGCCAAGCAGATGGTCATGCGCTTCGGCATGTCGGAGCGCCTCGGCCCCCGGGTATTCGGCCATGACCGCGGCCAGCCTTTCCTCGGGCGCGAGATGGGCAGCGAGCCCGACTACTCGGACGAGATCGCCCGCGAGATCGACGACGAGATCCGTCGCATCGTCGAGGGCGCCCACCAGACCGCACGTGACATCCTCGACGACCACCGCGACGACCTCGAGCGTATCTCCGAGATCCTGCTCGAGCGCGAGACCATCGATGCCGAGCAGTTCGTCGACCTGCTCGAGGGCAAGACCGAGGAAGAAGTGTTCCCGGCCGGGGCAGAGGCAGCTGAAGAGCAGCCCGACTTCCCGTCCGAGCCCGAGCCGGTCCACCACCCGACCACCGAGCCTTCGCCCGGACCTCCGCGGCCCGGTTACGCCGGTGGCATGACCGACATGCGCTCCGACGAGGCCTGACCGACCCGCGGCCGGCGCCGGGTGGCCGATAATGGCCGGGTGGGCGAAGCCGAAGGCGAAACCAGAAGCGACGTCGTGGTGGTCGGAGCCGGGCTGGCGGGGCTCAGCGCTGCCCGGGCGCTGACCGCAGCCGGACTGGAGACGGTCGTTCTGGAAGCCCGGGACCGGGTCGGGGGCCGCACCGTCAACCAGCCGCTCGGGGACGGCAAGGTCGTCGAACTCGGGGGCCAGTGGGTCGGACCCGGCCAGGACGCGATATCGGGCCTGATCGACGAACTCGGCCTCTCGACGTTTCCGACCTACGGCGGCGAGGCGCGGCACCTGACCGAACGCGGTGGCCGGGTGACCGGCTACAGCGGGACCATCCCGAGGATGAACCCGATCGCCCTTGCCGAGGTCGGCGTCGGCCTGAGGAGGCTGGACCGTCTCGCCGCGACGGTCGACCCCGCCGCGCCGTGGCTGGCAACGCACGCCGACGAATGGGACGGCCTCACCGCCGCCTCGTGGATCCGGCGAAACCTCCGGACCTCTGCTGCGCGCCGGATGATGCGGCTTGCGGTGGAGGCGGTCTGGGCGGCTGAGCCCGAGGACATCTCGATGCTCCACATGCTCTTCTACATCAGCTCCGCCGGCTCGACCTCTGCCCTGCTCGATACCGAAGGCGGGGCGCAGGAGTCACGGGTCGCAGGCGGGACGCAGCTGGTATCGACCCGGATGGCCGAGGCTCTCGGCGAGGCGGTCCGGCTCGAAAGCCCGGTACGCAGCGTGGTCTGGCAGAACGAAGACGGGGATTGCGTGGTGGTCGGCACCCGGTCGGGCGACTACCGGGCGCGACGGGTGATCGTCGCGGTGCCGCCGGCCCTGGCCGGCCGGCTGGTCTACGAGCCCGCCCTGCCGGCGCTGCGGGACGGGCTGACCCAACGGATGACCCAGGGCAACGTGGTCAAGACGGCCAGCGTCTACGAGAGCCCTTTCTGGCGACAGCGTGGCCTGTCGGGTCGTGCGACGAGTTCCGACGGCCCGCTCTCGGTGATCTACGACAACTCGCCGCCGGACGGCTCGCCCGGTGTCCTCCTCGCCTTCTTCGAAGGTGCCGCCGCCCGCGAGGTCGCCGACCTCACCACGGACCAGCGCCGGAAAATCGTCGGCCAGGGCCTGGTTCGCCTCTTCGGACCGGAGGCCGGGCGGCCGGCCGCATACTTCGACAAGTCGTGGGCCGCGGACGAGTACTCACGGGGCTGCTACGGAGGCTTCATGCCGCCCGGGGCATGGACATCACACGGTCAGGCCCTGCGCCGGCCGGTCGGGCCGATCCACTGGGCCGGGGCCGAGACAGCGGAGCGATGGGCCGGTTACATGGACGGCGCGGTCTCGTCCGGCACCAGGGCGGCGTCGGAGGTCATCGAAGCGATCGGAGGATCCCGATGAAGGTGATGGGCATCGTCAACGTGACGCCCGACTCGTTCTCGGACGGCGGCCTCTACCTCGACCCGGAACGGGCGATCGAGCACGGTCGCGAGCTGGCTGCGGCCGGTGCCGACGTGCTCGACATAGGTGGCGAATCGACCCGCCCCGGAGCCGAGCCGGTCGGCGCGCAGGACGAGCTGGCCCGTGTCATCCCGGTCATCGAAGGCCTCGCCGGGGTTGCGCCGCTGTCGGTCGATACGAGCAAGGCCGAGGTCGCGGCGGCCGCTGTCGGCGCCGGCGCTTCCATGGTCAACGACGTCACCGCGCTGAGCGGTGATCCGGGCATGGCCGCGGTCTGTGCCGAGACCGGTGTCGAGGTGGTGCTCATGCACATGCTCGGCGAGCCCCGCACGATGCAGCGCGATCCGCGCTACTCGGACGTGGTCGCCGAGGTGAGCGACTTCCTGCTTTCGCGTGTCGAGGCGGCCTCGTCGGCGGGAATCGCCAACGAGCGGATCTGGATCGATCCCGGCATCGGCTTCGGCAAGACGCTCGAGCACAATCTCGAGCTCATGGCCGCGACCGGCCGGTTCGCCTCCTCCGGCCTGCCGGTGCTGGTCGGGCCCTCACGCAAGGCTTTCATCGGCAGGATCGACGGCTCGCCCGAGGACGGACGCCTCGGTGGCACGATCGCCGCCTGTCTGGCGGCCGCCGACGGCGGGGCGGCCATGGTCCGGGTCCACGACGTGGCTCCCGTGGCGCAGGCGCTCAGGGTCCGCGAACGGATCCGCTCGGCCGGCGCCAAGCAGGCCTGACGGCCCGTGGCGGTAGGTTCTGGCCATGAACCCAGACCTCGACCCAGGAGTCGTCACCGTCCGCCTGTCCGGAGTCTCCGTCCACACCAACCACGGCGTCAGCGACGCCGAGCGCGAGATGGGCCAGCGCATGCTCTTCGACCTCGAACTCGGCCTCGCCGAATGTGAAGCCGTCCGGAGCGACGAACTCGAGGGCACGGTCGACTACGGCGCGGTCACCGAGGCGCTGGTCGAGTCGGCGACCTCGCAGAGCTACCTGACCCTGGAGCGGCTGACCACGGCGATCGCGGACAGCCTGCTCGACCGCTTCCCGGCCGTCGGCCGCGTGACCGTGAGGGCGACGAAGCCGGAGCCACCGATACCCGTGGTCATGGACGGAGCCTCGGTCGAAGTCACGCTGCTCCGGAGCGCACGCTGAGTCGCGCCGGCCTGGTCGGGGGGCGGCAGGCCTGGCTCGGGCTCGGCTCGAACATCGGCGACCCGCCGGCCAACCTGCGCGAGGCGATCGACCGCCTGCGCGGCAAGGGCCTCGCTATCGAGGCCGAGTCTTCGGCGTGGCGCACGCAGCCGGTGGGGGAGATCCTCGACCAGCCGGATTTCTACAACGCGGCGCTGCGGGTGCGCACCGGCCTCGGGCCCGAGGAGCTGCTCGACGTCCTGAAGGAGGTCGAGCGCGAGCAGGGTCGCGAGTCCGGGCGTCCCCGCCACTCGCCACGGCTGATCGACATCGACCTGCTGCTGATGGACGGCCTCGTCTACAGCTCGGGCAGGCTGACGCTGCCGCACCGCGAGGTCACCACCCGCCGTTTCGTGCTCGTGCCGCTGCTCGAGATCGACCCGGACCTGAGCCTGCCCGACGGCCGTCGTCTCCGGGACAGCCTCGACGCTCTTGCCGACGATCCGGACCAGGCCGTGAGTCCGGCGGGTCCGATTCCCGGCTGATCAGTCGGGGTGGCCCTGCCGAAGCGGCTCGAGCCACTCCTGCGGAAGGCCGGGTGGGAGGTGCCCGTCGTAGTCGGGTACCAGCCGCAGAGCCAGCCGGCCCGCGGGTCGCGCCTCGATCGCAGGGCGCAGGTCCTCGACCGTCATTGCCAGCCGGACCGAAGCCGCGATCTGGAAGTCGGCGGCATTGGGCTGCTCATTGCCGATCACACCTTCCTCGATGTAGGCGTCGATTCGATCCAGCTGTGACGCCATCGTCGCCAGAGCCGCCTCGACGTTCTCGTCGCTGGCCTTGTTGAAATAGACCGAAGCGGTGACGATCGGGGCCCCGGTGCGAACCGCCAGGCCGGTCGGGACGGGCAGCTTCGCGTTCTCGGCGTAGCTGTACATGGCGTTGCGGTTGCGCTTCAGCAGCCACCACAGGATCTGGCGGATCGGGTGCTGAAGCTCTTCGTCCCCGAAGCGCTCGGCTTCCAGCACACGCTCGCGTGCCGCTTCGTCGGCGGGCAGCAGCGGGGGCTCCGGCACCAGCTCGTCGAGTCCACGGGCGATCTCGACCGATCCCTGAAGCTTGCGACCGCTGAACCTGAGTGCCGGCACGGTGACCCCGGGGAACCCGAGTGCACGCAGGGCGGCTTTCGATATCACCGGCATCAGGTCGACGCGTTCGTACTCGATGCCCTTGTAGTTCAGCATCAGCGCGGTGGCGATCCCCGGGTGGGAGCCCGGGAGGGTGTAAAGCGTGGCCTTGCTCATGGCGCCGAGTCTATGCCGCAGCGCCCGGGCGCATCCAACCGGGCTGTGCGTCCGGCGCCTCGAGCTCGATCAGGCCGGGCCCGAGGGGGTCAGCGGCGCCAGCCATTCTTCCGGCAGACCCGCCGGGAGGCTGCCTTCGTAGTCGGGGACCAGCCGCATGGCGAGGCGCCCGCAGGGCCTCGATTCGATGGCCGGACGCAGGTCCTCCACGGTCAGCGCCATCCGGAGCGAAGAGGCGAGCTGGAAGTCCGCCGCGTTGGGCAGCCGGCCACCGATCACGCCGTCGCCGACGTACCCGTCGATCCGGTCGAGCCACGAGCCGAAGCGCTCCAGTGCATTGCGTACGTTGTCGTCGTCGGCCCGGTTGAATCGCCTCTGGACGGCCACCATCGGCGCGGCGGTCCTCACGATGAGCGCCGGAGGGATCGGGAGTTTCGCGTTCTCTGCGTAGCTGTACCACGGGTAGCGGTCCTGACCGAGCAGCCACAGGACGACCTGGCGGACTCCGTGCTGGAAGACCTCTTCACCGAAGCGCTCCGCTTCCAGGACGGTTTCCCGGTGCTCCTCGTCCGCCGGCAGCAGGGGCGGTTCGGCTCTGACTTCGTCCAGCGAGCGAGCGATCGCGACAGAGCCCTGGACCTTTGCCTTTCCGATCCTGGCTGCGGGTACGGTGATTCCGGGGAAGCCCCGTAGCCTCAGGGATGCCTTCGAGAGCACCGGGAGGAGGTACACCCGCTCGTAGTCGATGCCCTTGTAGTCGCACATGAGCGCGACTGCGACACCGGGATGCGAGCCGGGCACCGTGTAGATCTTCACTTCGCTCATGTCGCGCAGCATACGGCGAGCCCGTCGGTGCGGCCGTAGCTTGCCGGGGCGCGGGCTCCGGCCATTGCCAGTCCTGCCAAACTGACGTGGATGCTTCTGGCGATCGATGTGGGCAATACGCAGACTCACGTCGGTGCGTTCGACGGCGAGAGCCTCGAACAGCACTGGCGCTTCCAGACCCGGGCCGGGGCGACCGGCGACGAACTGGCCGAACGGCTCTCCGGCCTGCTCAAGCTGCGCGACATCGGCTTCGGCGACCTGCGCGGGCATCGTCGTCTCTTCGGTGGTGCCGCCGCTGGGTGTCGAGTACGAGCGACTCGCCGAGCAGTACCTGGACGTTGGTTGCCTCGACCGTCGGACCGGGTATCAGGACGGGGATGGCGATCGAGATCGACAGCCCGGCCGAGGTCGGGGCGGACAGGCTGGTCAACGCGATCGCCGCATACGAGCAGTTCCGGGACGTCTGCGTATGCGTCGACTTCGGTACCGGCATCAACTTCGACGCGGTCTCGGCGGACGGGGCCTACCTCGGCGGCGCGATCGCGCCCGGCGTCGAGATCTCGCTGACCGCGCTGACCGAGCGCGCCGCTCGCATCTCCGCGCATCGACCTGTTCGAACCGAAGTCGGCGATCGGCACCAGCTCGAGGGCGGCGATCCAGTCCGGCGTGCTCTACGGCTTCGCCGGGCTGGTCGACGGCCTCGGCCGCCGGATAAACGCCGAACTCGGCGGCAACGCCAGGTTCGTGGCAACCGGCGGGCTGGCCACCACGATCGTGCCGTTCACCGAGACGATCACCGAGATCGACGACCTGCTGACCCTGAAGGGCCTGCGGATCATCGACGAGAGGAACCGTGCCTGAGCAGCCGCCCCTGACCGAGCCCTTCCGCATCGCGGACGTCGAGATCCCGAACCGGGTCCTGCTCGCACCTCTCGCCGGGATCGGCAACTGGTTCGTGCGGCTCCAGGCCAGGCGTTTCGGTGCCGGCATGGCGATCTCGGAAATGGTCTCGAGCTTCGGCCTCCACTACGGCAACGAGCGCACGATGACCGAGCTGATGCGCATCCACCCGGACGAGCATCCGGTCTCGGTGCAGCTCTTCGGCCAGGACCCGGACGTGATGCGCTCGGCTGCCGCGATCGCGGCGGGCTCCGGCCCCGACCTGATCGACCTCAACATGGGCTGCCCCGTGCCGAAGGTCCGCAAGACCGGCGCCGGCGCCGAGTTGCTGGCCGACCCCGAGCTGGCCCTGGAGGTCGCCCGGGCCGCCCGTGAAGGCAGCGGCCTGCCGGTCACCGTCAAGATCCGATCCGGCCTGATGCCCGGCGACCGCCGCGGTTTCGACCTCGCGATCCGGCTGGTCGAGGAGGCCGGGGTCGCCGCCATCGGCTTCCATCCGCGGGTCGCCAAGCAGGGCCACAAGGGCTTTCCCGACTACGCCATGGCCCGGGAGCTGAGCGAGGCGATCGACGTGCCGATGATCATCTCCGGCGGCCTGAGCACGGCCGAGGCTTCGAGGCATGCGTATGAGGAGTCCGGCGCCGACGCCGTGATGATCGCCCGCGGTGCGCTCGGGTATCCGTGGGTCTTCGCCGAGCTGACCGGGCGCGAAGTCGAACAGCCAGACCAGGGGCAGGTCATGGAAGAGCTGCTGTGGGTGATGGACCGGGCCGAAGAGCACATCGGCACCGACCGGGCCGGACGCTACATGCGCAAGTTCTACCCTTGGTACCTCGACCGCATCGACGTACCGAAACTGGTGCGCAACGAGTTGTGCCAGACGGCCGGACTCGACCGCGCCCGCGAGATCGTCGCCGGGCTCAGGGACGGCGAAGCGGTGCCGGTATGAGCACCGCCGTGCACGGCGAGCGGATCGAGACCTGGCGACTCAGCGGCCATCAGGAGGAGTTTCGGGGCCACGGGATCCACACGTTCTTCCAGGAGGGGGAGGGGCCGCTGCTGGTCCTGCTCCACGGTTTCCCGACCAGCTCCTACGACTGGCGCGAAACGATCAGATTGATGCCGAACCGCCGTCTGCTCGCCTTCGACTTCCTCGGCTTCGGCCTGTCCGACAAGCCGCGTGACCACAACTACACGCTCTCCTGGCAGGCCGATCTGACCGAAGAGCTTGCCGAGCGCCACCGCGACGGCGGTCCGGCTTATGTCTGCGCCCACGACCTCGGGACCTCGGTGGCGACCGAGCTGCTGGCCCGCGACCTGGTCGGCGAGCTCCGCTTCGAGCTCTGCGGCATGACCATCTTCAACGGATCGATCCTGGTCGAGAAGTCGAACCCGACGCTTGCCCAGAAGCTGCTCCGCGGTCCGTTCGGGCCGCTGGCGGCCCGGTTCGCGAACGAGGCCTTCTTCCGCCGCCAGTTCGCATCGATCTTCTCGAAGGCCCACCCGTGCAGTGACGAGGATGCCGCCGACAACTGGGCCCTGATGTGCTTCAACGACGGAAACCGCCTCGGCCACAAGCTGGTCTCCTACATGGACGAGCGGGCGATCTACGCCGACCGCTGGCACGGGGCGATCCAGCGCTGGCAGGGCGACCTCAGCCTGGCCTGGGGCGCGGAGGACCCGGTCGCGGTGCCGGAGGTGCTCGACGGCCTGCTCGAGCTCAGGCCCGATCTGCCGGCCGTGCGCTTCGACGATCTGGGCCACTACCCCCAGGTCGAGGATCCGGCGAGGTTCGTCGCGGTCCTCGAGCGGTTCATGTCCGGGAGCCGGACCTCGTTATAATCGCCCGCTCCATTGCCCTGTCGGCGCTCCCCGGAGCGTCGCTCAGGGCGTTATTTATGGGGCCGGGGTACGTTGCGCCCGGTCTGTCGGAAGCAATCCCTTGATGTCAAGAGAGGTCCAATCAATTGAGTCGCCCGTCTGAAATCACCCCGGAAGGTCTGAAGCAGCTCGAAGAGGAGATCGAGTACCTCTCGACGGTCCGCCGCCGCGAGGTGTCCGAGCGCATCCGTGAGGCCCGGGACTTCGGCGACATCACCGAGAACGCCGAATACGACGACGCCAAGAACGAGCAGGCTCAGCTCGAGCAGCAGATCGCCCAGCTCGAGGAGCGTCTGCGCCGCTCGACCGTGGTCGAGGAGATCTCGACCGACACCGGCGAGGTCGCCTTCGGCTCGATCGTCCACATCAAGGACCAGGAATCGGGCACGTCGCGCAAGTTCCAGATCGTCGGTTCGACCGAGGCCGACCTGGCCGGCGGCAAGCTCTCCAGCGAATCCCCGATCGGCTCCGCCCTGATCGGCGGCAAGGTCAACCAGATCGTCAAGATCCCGTCCCCGCGCGGGCCCGAGAAGCAGTTCAAGATCACGAAGATCGAAGCGGCCTGACCGGAGGGCGGCCGGTGCCATGAGCCAGTCCGAGGACGCCGCCGGGACCGACGCAGCCGGCGACCGCAACGGGGCGAAGGCCGAGGCCGCGGGCCTGCTCGCTGAACGGCGCCAGAAGCTGGACCGGCTGCGCTCGGCCGGCATCGAACCGTTTCCCCACGGCTTCGAAGGCCGGGAAGAGATCGCAACCGTGCTCGAAGCCCATTCCGGGCTCGAGGCGGGTGAGGAGACCGATGCGGTCCACCGCGTCGCCGGGCGCATCATCGGTCGCCGCGGCCACGGCAAGGCCGCCTTCATCGACCTTCGCGACTCGACCGGCCAGATCCAGCTGCACGCCAGGGCCGACGTGCTCGGAGAGTCGGCCTTCGCGCTGCTCGACGACATCGACCTCGGCGACTTCATCGGGGTCACCGGCCGCGCGATCGTCACCCGGCGCGGCCAGCTCTCGCTCGAGGTCGCCGAGTGGCAGGTCCTCGCGAAGTCGCTGAGGCCGCTCCCCGACAAGTTCCACGGCCTCGAGGACACCGAGACCCGCTACCGCCGCCGTGAGCTCGACCTGATCGCCAACGAAGAGAGTCGTGAGATCTTCCGCATCCGGGCCCGGACCATCTCCGAGGTCCGCCGGTGGCTGGATGAGCATTCCTTCTTCGAGGTCGAGACGCCCGTGCTCCAGCCGCTCTACGGCGGCGCGCTGGCCCGTCCGTTCACGACCCACCACAACGCGCTCGACCGCAAGCTCTACCTGCGCATCGCGACCGAGCTGTACCTGAAGCGCTGCGTGGTCGGCGGCATCGACCGCGTCTACGAGCTCGGCAAGGACTTCCGCAACGAAGGCATCTCGATGAAGCACAACCCCGAGTTCACGATGCTCGAGTGGTACGAGGCCTACGCCGACTACGAGAAGACCGCAGCCGACCTCGAGAACCTGGTCTCCGAGGTGGCGACGCGGGTGCTCGGCAAGGCCGAGATCGAGCGCGACGGACGCACCATCGACCTGAGCCCGCCGTGGCACCGGATCACGCTGCGCCAGGCGATTCTCGACCAGTCCGGAATCGACATCGAGAAGGAGACGACGCGCGAGTCGCTGGCGGCGGCGATGGGCGTTGAGCTCGACGAAGCGACCGGCTGGGGCAAGCTCGTGGACACGCTCTTCTCGAAGCGCGTCGAACCGCAGCTGATCGAGCCGACTTTCATCCTCGACTACCCCGGGGAGCTTTCCCCGTTCGCCAAGGCGCATCGCTCGAAGCCGGGTGTCGTGGAACGCTGGGAGGCCTTCGTCGGCGGCGTCGAGATCGCCAACTCCTTCACCGAGCTCAACGACCCGGACGAGCAGCGCCGCCGCTTCGAACAGCAGGCCGGCGAGGTCGCCCGCGGAGATGAAGAAGCCCAGCCTTTCGACGAGAGCTTCATCGAGGCGCTCGAGCAGGGAATGCCTCCGACCGGCGGCGTCGGCCTCGGCATCGACCGCCTCGTGATGATGCTCACCGGCACCGCCTCGCTGCGCGAAGTGGTCCTCTTTCCCGCAATGCGCGACTGACCCACCGGCCGGCCGAGCCGTCGCCCTAACGTCTGCGGGGACGGGGGGTGGAGGGGGCGGGTTCACGCCTACCCCGCCAACCCGTATTCACCCGCCCCCTCCACCCCCGTCACGGTCCGGCTACCGGTCACCGGACGAGCGGAGGGCTCCTCCGCTCGTCCGGTCGTCGGACATCGATGACTGCGGCCCCATCCCTCGAGGACGTCTTCGCTTGATGCGCAACGTGTTCCCAGATCCACGGGATCTGCGACCACGACCGGGAGCACCGACCGCGACACGGCACCAGCGACCGGGGCGGCGGGCGGGTGGGGTGAGTATGGGTTGGCGGGGTAGGCGCGAACCCCACCCGCCCGCCGCCCCGGCGTTCGTCATGGAGGCTGACCCGCGCGGGCGCGGAGGCATTCTGTTTACGCGAGCCGGGGAACGGACAGATAGTCTCGGGCAGGCGATCCCCAGCCGTCCTCAAACCCTTCCCCGGAGACCAGATGAACGACAGAAACCGCGCCCTCCACGACCTCGGGCAGAGCCTCTGGGTCGACAACATCACCCGGGCGATGCTCGACGACGGAACCCTCGGTCGCTATATCGCCGACTACTCGATGACCGGCCTGACATCGAACCCGACGATCTTCGACAAGGCGATCTCCGGCGGCACTGACTACGACGAACAGATCGGCGAACTCTCGGCCACCGGACTCGAGCCCGAGCAGATCTTCTTCGAACTGGCGATGTCGGATCTGCGCCGCGCCGCGGACCTGTTCGCGGAGACCCACATGCGCACCGACCGCGTCGACGGTTTCGTATCGCTGGAGGTCTCGCCGCTGCTCGCCGACGACTCCGCGTCCACGATCGAGCAGGCCGTCGACCTCCACGCCCGTGTAGAGCGCGAGAACGTGCTCATCAAGATCCCCGGCACCGAGGCCGGCCTGACCGCCATCGAGGAGGTGATCTTCCGCGGCGTTCCGGTCAACGTGACACTGCTCTTCGATCGCGACCAGTACCTGGCCGCAGCCGACGCCTACATGAAGGGCATCGAGCGCCGGATCGAGGCCGGTCTGAACCCGGCCGTGCCTTCGGTCGCCTCGCTGTTCGTCAGCCGCTGGGACGCCGCGGTGATCGACGAGGTCCCGGGCGGACCTCCGGGCGAAGCTCGGCGTGGCGATCGGACAGCAGGCCTATGCCGCCTACCGTGAACTGACCGCGTCCGATCGTGCCCAGCGCCTCGCCAACCAGGGGGCGCGGACGCAGCGGCTCCTGATGGCCAGCACCGGCACGAAGGATCCCGAGGCCTCTGACGTGCTCTACGTCGAGAACCTCGCCGCACCGCACACGGTCAACACGATGCCGGAGAACACTCTCCACGCCTTCGCCGACCACGGCGATGCCGGTGAGCCGATCCCGGTCGACGGGGGCGACTGCGAGCAGGTGCTCGCGGCCTACGGGGAAGCAGGGTTTGACGTCGCGGCGCTTGCCGCCAGGCTCCAGTCGGAAGGCAAGGACTCGTTCGCCGACTCCTGGCACGGGTTGATCGACTCGATCACCAGGCAGACCGCCGCGGCCTGACGCAGCAGCGAGGGTGCGCGGCCGACCCGCCGGGCCGGCCCTGCGACGGCTCCGGCAGGCCCGTCCGGCCGGGCAGGCGCCCCCGTTATACTGGCTCATTCGCCTGTGTCCGACAGACCGGAGGTCAGATCCCCCAAAGTCTCAGCGACTCGAAACAGGGATAGGGCAGCCGGCGACCTTTCATTTCAACTTTCAACCGGATAGACCAGAAACCACGTATTACTTGCAACCGCCGATCGATAGCCGATACTCAACTCCACTCCGAGGTTGAGGTAGAAGAGGAAACTTGTTCGAAAGATTCACAGAACGCGCACGTCAGGTAGTAGTCCTCGCCCAGGAGGAAGCCCGGACGCTGAAGCACAACTACATCGGCACCGAGCACATCCTGCTCGGCCTCCTCCGCGAGGAAGAGGGTCTGGCCGCGCGCGTGCTCGAGTCGCTCGACATCACGGTGGAGCGCGTGCGCGCGCAGGTAGTACGCATCGTCGGCTCCGGCGAAGAGGTCACATCCGGCCAGATCCCCTTCACGCCCCGGGCGAAGAAGGTGCTGGAGCTCGCCCTTCGCGAGGCTCTCAGCCTCGGCCACAACTACATCGGCACCGAGCACATCCTGCTCGGACTGGTCCGCGAGAACGAAGGCGTCGCCGCGCGCATCCTGCTCGACTTCGACGCCGACTCGGACAAGATCCGCAACGAAGTCATCCGCATGCTGTCCGGCCCCGGCGGCCGCCGTCCCGGGCAGGCCTCCGGCTCCGGGTCCTCAGGCGCGGGCGCGCCGGGAGAGGCCGGCAAGAAGTCTTCGAAGCTGCTCGACCAGTTCGGCCGCAACCTGACCAAGCTCGCAGAAGACGGCAAGCTCGATCCGGTCGTCGGACGCGAGACCGAGATCGAGCGCATCATGCAGATCCTCTCGCGCCGGACCAAGAACAACCCGGTCCTGCTCGGCGAGCCCGGGGTCGGCAAGACCGCCGTGGTCGAAGGCCTCGCGGCGCGCATCATCAAGGGCGAGGTCCCCGAGATGCTTCGCAACAAGCAGATCTACACGCTCGACCTCGCCGCCCTGGTGGCCGGTTCCAAGTACCGCGGAGAGTTCGAAGAGCGCCTCAAGAAGGTGATGAAGGAGATCGCGCAGCGCGGCGACATCGTGCTGTTCATCGACGAGATCCACAACCTGGTCGGCGCCGGCGCGGCCGAGGGCGCGATCGACGCCGCCTCGATCCTGAAGCCCGCCCTCGCCCGCGGAGAGATCCAGACCATCGGTGCGACGACGCTCGACGAGTACCGCAAGTACCTCGAGCGCGACTCGGCCCTCGAGCGCCGCTTCCAGCAGATCCGCGTGGACCAGCCGACTCCGGAGCAGACGGTCAAGATCCTCGAAGGGCTGCGCGAGCGCTACGAGCAGCACCACAAGGTCAAGATCTCCGACGAGGCCCTCGAGGCCGCCGCCGAGCTCGCCGACCGCTACATCTCCGACCGCTTCCTGCCCGACAAGGCGATCGACCTGATCGACGAGGCGGCCTCACGCATGCGCATCAAGTCGATGACCGCACCGCCGGTCTACCGTGACCTCGAAGAGGAGATCGAGACAGCCCGCCGCGAGAAGGAAGCCGCGATCGAGGCCCAGGAGTTCGAGAAAGCCGCGAACCTGCGAGATACGGAGCGCCAGCTCACCGCCCGCAAGCGCGGCCTCGAAGAGGAATGGGCCGAAGGTGAAGAGGGCGAGCGGCCCGAGCTCGGCGAAGAAGAGATCGCCGACATCGTCTCGATGTGGACCGGCATCCCGGTCTTCAAGCTGACCGAAGCCGAGACCAAGAAGCTGATCGAGATGGAAGGCGAGCTGCACAAGCGTGTGGTCGGCCAGGAGGCCGCGATCGAAGCCGTCTCGAAGGCGATCCGCCGCTCCCGGGCCGGGATCAAGGACCCGAAGCGCCCGGCCGGCTCGTTCATCTTCCTCGGCCCCTCGGGCGTCGGCAAGACCGAACTCGCGCGCACGCTGGCCGAGTTCCTGTTCGGCGACGAAGACTCGATGGTCCGCATCGACATGTCCGAGTACATGGAGAAGCACGCCGTGAGCCGCCTGGTCGGCTCGCCCCCCGGCTACGTCGGCTACGACGAGGGCGGCCAGCTGACCGAGGCCGTGCGCCGGAAGCCGTACTCGGTGCTGCTGCTCGACGAGATCGAGAAGGCCCACCCGGACGTCTTCAACATCCTGCTCCAGATCCTCGAGGACGGTCGCCTGACCGATTCGCAGGGCCGCACCGTCGACTTCCGCAACGCGATCATCATCATGACCTCGAACATCGGGGCCAGCGAGATCGCCCGCAACCAGGGCATCGGCTTCACCGTCTCCGACGAGACGGGGATCACCTACGAGGACATGAAAGGCCGGATCATGTCCGAGCTGCGCAAGGTCTTCCGTCCCGAGTTCCTCAACCGGATCGACGAGGTCATCGTCTTCCACAAGCTGGCCCGCGAGGAGGTGCGCGAGATCGTCGAGCTGATGATCGGACGCGTGCGCAACCAGGTCGCCGAGCACGAGCTGATGCTGGAACTCGACAACGACGCCAAGGACTACCTCGTGGACAAGGGCTGGGACCCGTCGATGGGCGCGAGGCCGCTGCGCCGCGCGATCCAGCGCTACATCGAGGACCCGCTCGCCGACGAAGTGCTGAAGGCCGGCGGCGGCGACTCGGTCGCCGGATCGCTGGTCACCGCGAAGCGCGACGAGGCCGGTGACGAAGAGGACAAGCCGCTGAAGCTGAAGATCACGAAGCCGCGCAAGAAGCCGGCCAAGAAGGAGCCGGAAAAGGTCGGAGTTGCCGCCCCGGCCCCGGATGCGGGCGAGCCCGCTCCCGACAAGCCTTCCGAGCCCCCGGCCGACGCCGGTGGCGGCGGAGCCGCCGAGTCCTCGGCCGACTGACCCGCTCCTCCGTCGCCCTATTGCCCCGAGGTCACCTGGTGGCCCTGGCCGCGGTCTTTTCCTCCGGTTTCATGAGCGTTCCTCGGAGGGACACTGGAGTCGATAGGGGGCCCCTGAGGCCCGACGGGTGCGCCAGTGCTGCCCTGCGCCATCGCTTTCGCAGCATGTTTGGCTGCTGATCCGTCGGATTCGTTCGTTGGATTGGCTTGCCGAGGCTGCTTCGGCCATCGAGGCAAGTCGTGGCATCGAGACAGTTGAGCCATTCGAGGCCGGCGTCTGCCGTAGGAGGCAGCGCGAACAGGCCGACGAGCCCCGGCGACGCGACCACGGCGAGGGAGGTGAGCGCGGCAAAAAACAGCCGCACGCGGTTCGGTAGACGAAAACTCAGGGCAAGTGAGGCACAGGCGACCCTTCGGAAACCTGAATCCCGACGGTCCGCCGCGCGCCGTTCAGGCCGTCGTGGCCGCCGCGGGAGGAACCGCCGCGGGTTATGTTCCGGATTCGGAGAGCACGGCCTCCGCAGCCTGCTGCGCCGCGTCGATCTGGCCGGCGACAAGGTCGAGGCCGGCGTCCCAGAACGAAGGGTCGGCCAGGTCGACGCCGACCATGCGGCCGAGCTCCTCGGGTGAGCGCGAGCCTCCCGCGGCGAGCATGTCGAGGTATCCGGGGACTATCTCGTCGCCTCGTTCCTCGTACAGCCGGTAAACCGACAGTGCCAGCAGCTGGCCGTACGAGTACGCGTAGACGTAGCCCGGCGAGCCGATGAAATGGGGCACGTAGGACCACCAGGACCGGTATCCCCCGGTGATCTCGACCGAGTCTCCGAGCAGCTCTTCCTGGGTCTCGGTCCACAGCTCGTTGAAGCGCTCGACCGCGAGCTCGCCTTCGCTGCGCCGCGCGGTGTGGACCCGGTCCTCGAACTGGTTCATCGCGATCTGCCGGAACACCGTCGCGATCTGTCCTTCGACGGCCTCGGCCAGCAGACCCAGACGGGAAGCCGGGTCCTTCTCGGCTTCGAGCAGCCTGCCGAAGACCAGCTCCTCGGCGAAGACCGACGCGGTCTCGGCGACGGTCAGCGGCGTGTCCTGGTGGAAGATGCCGCGGTCTGCGGCCAGCGCCTGGTGGAGCCCGTGGCCGAGCTCGTGGGCGAGCGTGAGCACGTCGCGGCGGCGGTCGGTGTAGTTGAGCATCACGTACGGGTGCACCGAAGGGACGGTCGAGGCACTGAAGGCACCACCGCGCTTGTCGGGCGCCGGTGGCGCATCGATCCAGCGCTCGTCGAAGAAGCGTCCGACGACTTCGCCGGCCCGAGGCGAGAGCGAGTCGAAGGAGCTCTGCACGATCTCGCGGCCCTCGTCCCACTCGATCTTCCGGTCGTCGGTGGCGATCGCGGCCATGCGGTCGTAGTCGGCGAGGCGTTCGATGCCGAGCAGCTTCGCTTTGGTCCGGTACCAGGAGCGCGCCAGCTCGTACCGGCCCTTGACCGCCTCGACCAGCGCCTGCACCGACTCGTCGGACGCTTCGTTGGAGAGGTTGCGGGTCGCCAGCCAGTGCGGGTAGTCGCGCAGCCGGTCCTTGATCGACTTCTCCTGCAGCAGCGTGTTGAAGACGTAGGCCCGTGTCCGCAGGCCCGGCTGGAGCGATTCCGTGACCGCTTCGGCGGTGCTGCGGCGCACCTCGCGGTCGGGCTCGGCGAGCTTCGAGAGCGCGATGTCGAGGGAGACAGGTTCGTCAGCGTCGGGCAGCTCGACCCTGATCGCCGAGGTCAGTTCGTCGAAGAGCCGGCTCCACGCTCCGGCCCCGGTCACCGACAGCTCGGTGACGATCTTCTCTTCGGGTTCGCTGAGCAGGTGGTCGCGGTAGCGCCGCTCGTTTCGGAGGTAGTGCTCGCAGAACTCGAGGCCGTCGCCGGCCAGCATCTCTTCGGCGCGCCCGTCGTCGAGCGCGGCCCATTCGAGCTCGAAGAAGATCAGCCGGGTCTGTATTGCCGTCGCCCGCTCCGACCCCATCTGGAGCAGCGCCCCGTTGGCTGGGTCTGCCGTGTCGGCTGCGAAGCGCAGGTGGGCGAAGTTCAGCGCCCGGCCGGCCAGGTCGGAGATCGCCGCCAGCCTTTCCATCGCAACTCGCAGGCCGTCGGAGTCGAGGCCGGCGACGCTGCCTTCGTACTCGGAGGCGAACGCTGTAGCGGCTTCGTCGGCCTTGTCGAGCAGCGACGTGACTGCGGCCTGGGGGTCCTCGGAATCTTCGCCGGCCAGCAGGTCGTCGAGCTGCCATGTGACTTCTTCGAGTGTGCTCATGCTGGTCTCCCGGGATTCGCTTTTTCAGGCGTCTGCGGTTTCGGCCTTGATCTGGCGGCGGATGATCCAGTCGCCGATCAGCGAGCCCGGCGGCCCGAGCGTCAGCACGACGATCGCCGGGAACCACCAGCCCCACCATCTCTGGATGGATCCCCAGGCACAGAGCCCGATCAGGACCAGGAAGAGGAAGCCGTGGATCGGCCCGAGAACGGCGACGATTTCGTGCCGGTCGGCCACCCAGCGCGAGGCCCAGACCAGCGGTATGAGCAGGAGCACGTCGATGACCGCCACCCAGGCGATGATGTTGAGGAAGCGCATCCGGCGGTCGGGAGCGGCGGCCGGCACCGGCCCCGGTGGACCGTCGGCCGGAGGCGGCGCGTCGGGCGGCTGAGGGGGCATCGCGGAAGATTCCATGTGGCCCGGCAAGCTATCAGTGGAAGGTCGCCGGTCAGGCCGGCAGCTCGAGCCCGAACCAGACCACGCCGAGAGTGAGAACGAAGGTCAGGCCCATCAGGGAGTGGGCCTTCGGGTACTTCATGTGGGCGAGCAGCGACACGAAGGTCAGGACCAGCAGGGTCAGCTTGATGTGGAGCGTGCCTTCTCCCCACAGCTCGTAGTGGGAGGCGAGCAGCATGCCGGTGAAGATCGAGACGCCGATCGCGACCAGCGAACCCCAGCCGAAGTTCTGCGCGATCGCCTTCATCCGGGCAGGGTCGGGGTTGGAGCGCTCGACCGGCACGATCGTCGCGGCCAGCATGATCTGGCCGCCGACGAAGAAGGCCATGGCAATCACGTGGATGAAGAGCACGAGTTCCATGGACGGCATCCTACGGGGAGGGGGCGGGATCTGTCCTGTCCGGTCCTTAGCCTGAGGTGGTGGCGAAGATCCGTTCATCCCATGTCTGCCAGACCTGCGGCCACGTCGCGATGGCCTGGACCGGCAAGTGCCCGGGCTGCGGCGAGTGGAACACGCTGGTCGAGACGGCCGAGAGGCCTGCGGGCAGAGCCGGCGCCCGCGGCGGCGGCCGGTCCGCGGCTTCGGCTGCCGCGGCGCGGCCGGTCGCCCTGCGTGAAGTCACTTCGGTCCAGGTCTCGCGCCTGGCCACCGGCATCGGCGAGCTCGACCGCGTGCTCGGCGGTGGCATCGTGCCGGGTTCGCTGATCCTGCTGGGCGGATCGCCGGGCATCGGCAAGAGCACGATCACCGGCATGGCAATGGCCAACCTGCAGGCGTCGGGATCCGGGACGCTCTATGTGTCGGGCGAAGAATCGGCTTCACAGGTTCGTCTCAGGGCAGAGCGGCTGGGGCCGCAGGCACTGGAGGTCCGGGTGCTCGCCGAGAACTCACTGGAGACGATCCTCGCCACGATCGAGAACGAGAAGCCCGCAGTGGTCGTGATCGACTCGATCCAGACCCTCCACAACGCCGACCTCAGCGGGGCTCCTGGTTCGGTCGGACAGGTGCGCGAAGCCGCCAACCGCCTGGCCGAGGCGGCCAAGCGGCTCGACGTGGCGATGATCCTCGTCGGACACGTGACCAAGGAGGGCAGCCTCGCGGGCCCGCGCGTGCTCGAGCACCTGGTCGACTGCGTACTGCAGTTCGACGGCGAGAAGGAGCGCACCTACCGGACCCTGAGGGCGATCAAGAACCGCTTCGGCGCGACCAGCGAGGTCGGCGTCTTCGAGATGAGGTCCGGCGGCCTGACCGAGGTCACCGACCCTTCTGCCCGCTTCGTCGAGGAGGCGACCGGCGCGACCGGCTCGGTGGTGCTGGCCTCGATGGAGGGAACACGGCCGGTCCTGGTCGAGGTCCAGGCACTGGTCAACCCGAGCGAGCTCGAGATCCCCCGCCGCGTGGTCAACGGGATCGATCGAAGCCGGCTCAGCATGGTGCTCGCCGTCCTGGCCCGCCACGGTGGCGTGGGACTCGGTACGTCGGACGTCTTCGTCAACGTGGTCGGAGGGGTGCGGATCGACGAGCCGGGGGGAGATCTCGCCGTGGCGCTGGCAGTGGCTTCGGCCCATCGCGGCGAGCCGGCGACGGGTCGGGGCGGCAGGCCCGTCGCCTGCTTCGGCGAGCTCGGCCTGACCGGGGACATCAGGTTCGTCGGCCACGCCGACCGGCGGGTGGCCGAGGCCTCGAAGTTCGGCCTTGCCCCCGTTGTCGGTCCGCCGTCGGGGGAGAGACTGCCCGGCCTGGCGCCGAGCGCCACCATGCGGCAGGCCCTGAAGGCCGTGTTCGGCGGCCGGCGCAGCCACGCCGAAGCCGCCTGACTCGTTCCGGCCGGCACGCACCGGACGCAGCCCTCCCCCGGGGGTTTCGCAAGCAACCATGCCGGAACGTGGCAGACCGCACTAGAATGCGGAATCTGGCATAATTGCAGGGATGTTGTCGGCAGTGGAAAGCGATTTGGCTCACCTCAGTGAGCGTCAGGATCCGAGGCTTCTGCGTGCCATAGATGCCGTCGCGCCCGGCACCGAACTGCGCGAGGGGATCGACAACATCGTCCACGCGAACACGGGCGGACTGATCGTGGTCGGCGAGACCGAGGAGTTCGCCTTCATGCTGTCGGGCGGCATCAGGCTCGACATCGACTACAGCCCGGCGATGCTGTACCAGGTGGCGAAAATGGACGGGGCGATCCTGATCAACTCGGATGCCTCGAAGATCAGCTGGGCCAACGTCCAGATGATGCCCGACCCGACCATCCACTCCTCCGAGACCGGCACGCGCCACCGCACGGCCGAGCGCATCTCGAAGCAGGTCGATGCGCTGGTTATCGCCATCTCGCAGCGCCGGGACGTGGTCTCCCTCTATCTCGACGGCATGAAGTACATCCTCCAGGACATTCCGTCGGTGCTCGCCAAGTCGAATCAGGCGCTGGCGACGCTGAACAAGTACCGCCTGCGCCTCGACGAGCTGAGCCAGCGCCTGAGCCGGGCCGAGTTCAACGGCGACGCCGTGCTCTACGACGCGCTCGCCGCGCTCCAGCGCTCCGAGCTGGTCTCCCGCATGGCGGTCGAGGTCGAGCGCTACATCGTCGAGCTCGGTACGGAGGGCCGGCTGATCGAGATGCAGCTCGAAGAGACGATGGTCGGGGTGTCCCAAGACCGCAAGGCCCTGATCCGCGACTACGCAACCGAGGACAGCGAAGGATCGCTCGACCGGATCACCTCCGAGATCTCGGCCCTCCCTCACCAGGACGTGCTGGATTTCGGGCGGCTGGCCGAGATCCTCGGCTATGACCGCAAGGTCAACACGCTCGACTTCCGGATCGCACCACGTGGCTACCGGCTGCTCGGGCAGGTGCCGAGGCTGCCGAGGCTGGTGGTTCAGCAGATCGTCAACCGCTTCGGCGATCTCGGCGATGTACTGGCCGCGAGCGACGAGGAGCTGTCGTCGGTCGACGGCGTCGGCCCTTCCCGGGCCAAAGAGATCCGCGAAGGAGTGAGGCGGCTCCAGGAGTCCGTCCACTCCGACCAATACTTGAATACATGACGGTTCAGGCCGTCGCGACGAAGCAAAGGAGCATCTGATTTCTGATTCAGACGCAGTGACAGAGGATCTCGACGAAGAGATCATCATCGTTTCCGAGGATTGCGATTTCGAGGAAGGCGAAAAGGTCGTCTACCCGCATCACGGTGCGGGCGTTGTGCTCAAGAAGGAGAGCACCGAACTGCTCGGTGAGACGCGCGAGTACCTGACGATCAAGATCCTCCACAACGACATGACGGTCAAGGTCCCGACCGAGAACGCCCAGTCCACCGGACTGAGGCGGGTAATCGACGAGGACGAGATCAAGAAGGTCATCTCGGTCCTCTCCGACGAGGTCTCCGACATGCCCAAGAACTGGAACCGGCGGTTCAAGTACAACAAGGAGAAGATCAAGACCGGCAACGTCTTCGAGTTGGCCGAGGTGGTCCGCAACCTGGCCCTCCGCGAGATGGAGAAGGGACTGTCGACCGGCGAGAAGCAGATGTACACGCGGGCGAAGAAGATCCTCGCCTCGGAGTTCATGTACGCGCTCGACAAGGACGAAGAAGGCGCCGAGGAGTACCTCGACAACCTTCTCGAAGAGCGCTTCGAAGCCTCGGTCGCGGCCGCAGCGTCAGCCTGATCACCGGTGGCGGCCAGTCCCGAAAGCCGGGGTCTGGCCGCCGCGTTGATCGTTGCCGCCGGCTCCGGTGAACGACTCGGGGCGGGCGGCCCGAAGTCGCTCGTGCCCGTCGCCGGGCGACCGATGTACGAGCATTCTCTGGATGCTTTCCGGGCTGCCGCCAGGGTCGGGCCCATCGTCGTCGCCGTCCCGCCGGGGCGTGAGGGCGACTTCCGCGGCGGGCTCGACCCGCAGCGCGGCGAGAGCCTCGTCGCGGGCGGTTCCGCGAGGTCGCTCTCGGTGGCGAACGGATTGGCCGCCCTCGATCGGGAAGGCGTCGACTGCGACATCGTCGCCGTCCATGACGCCGCCCGTCCGCTGGTCGGCCCCGAGTTGATCGATCGGGCCGTGGAGCTGCTGGAGTCCTCGCCCGGAGTCGACGCCGTCATCGCGGCGGCTCCGGTCACCGACACGATCAAGAGCGTGGCAGCCGATGGCCGCGTCGAACGGACCCTCGACCGCTCCGGACTGCGCGCCGTGCAGACGCCTCAGGTGTTCAGGAGGACCGTCCTCACCCGTGCCATCGCGGGTGGCGACCCCGAAAACGCGACCGACGACGCATCGCTGATCGAACAGGCCGGGGGGTCGGTCGTCGTCATCGACTCGCCTTCCTTCAATATCAAGGTAACGGTTCCCGAAGACCTCGCGGTCGCCGAGGCCCTGATCGCGGACCGGACCTGAGACGACGACCCCGAATCCAATGCTCACCGACTACCACGTTCACCTCCGGCAGGACGACATCGAGGCCACAGCGCAGGCCCATTTCACCGCCGCCAACATCGACCGGTACCGGGAGCACGCGGACCGGGCCGGTATCGCCGAATTCGGATTCGCCGAACACATGTACCGCTTCACCGAGGCTCTGACCATCTGGGACCACCCGTTCTGGAAGGAGTGGGCGCTCGACGACCTCGACCTCTACTGCGAAGTCGTCGCGGCCAGTCCGGCCCGGCTCGGGATCGAGGCGGATTTCGTCCCCGGTGCCGAGGACCGTACGGCGAGCCTGCTCGACCGGCGGCCTTTCGATTTCGTGGTCGGCTCGATCCACTTCATCGGGGACCGTTCGCTTGACACCGAGGAGTTCACGATCTGGGACGAGCGCAGCGATCCCGACGAGATCTGGCGCCGCTACTTCGAGACCCTGGCCGACGCCGCCCGCAGCGGGCTGTTCGATGTGCTCGCCCATCCGGACCTGGTCAAGGTCTGGGGCCGCGCCGGACGGATGCCGTCCCGCGATCCGAGGCACTTCTACGAGCCGGCGGTCGAGGCGATCGCGGATTCGGGTGTCTCGGTCGAGGTCTCGACCGCCGGGCTGCGCAAGGCGGTGGGGGAGATCTACCCGTCCGACCCGTTCATGGAGATGTGCGTCGAGGCCGGCGCAACGTTCGCGCTCTCGTCCGACGCCCACGAGCCGGGCCAGATCGGCTTCGAGTACCCCGCCGCGGTTGACTTCCTCGCCCGTCACGGTGTGCGGGAGATCGCCACGTTCGAAGGGCGCGTGCGCAGTCTGGAACCGGTAGGGGAGGCCGTCCAGTGCCGGTGAGCGTCGGCATCGGCTACGACAGCCACCGATTCGGGGAGGACCGGCCGCTGATCCTCGGCGGCGTCGAGGTCCCGTTCGAGCGCGGACTGATCGGCCACTCCGACGCCGACGTTCTCACCCACGCGGTGATCGATGCTGTGCTCGGCGCCGGCGGCCTCGGTGACATCGGCTCTCTCTTTCCCGACACCGACCCGCAGTGGAAGGATGCGGACTCGATCGGTCTGCTCAGCACCGTGGTCGGAATGCTCAGGGGTCCCGTCGTCAACATAGACGCGACGGTTGTCTGCGAGGAGCCGAAGCTGGCCGCCCATCGCGCGCAGATCGTCGCAGTGCTCGAGGGTGTCACCTCGGCCCGGGTCAGTGTCAAGGCCACGACCAACGAAGGCATGGGCTGGATCGGCAGGGGAGAGGGCATTGCGGCCATCGCCGTTGCCACGGCGGACTTGGGCTGAGATGATCGGTGAAGGACTGAAGAACCGGATCTCGGATGGCGCTTTTCAGCTGAAGGTGCTCACCGAGTCGGGGATCCTCGGGCCGACCCGTCCCGACCGGACCGCGAAGGTGATCACCACGCTGGTCAAGGGGGGTACGACGCCGGCGACCGCGATACACATCGCCGCGATCAAGCACGGCGACCGCCCGTTCATAGTCGACGAGGCGGGAGTTCTCGGCTTCAACCAGGTCGACCTCCGGACCAACTCGCTGGCGCGGGCCCTGGCCCGGATGGGCATCGGCGAGGGCGACGGCATCGCGATCATGTGCCGCAACCACCGCGGATTCATCGAGGCCAACCTCGCTGCGTCGAAGCTCGGCGCCACAGCACTCTTCCTCAACACGATGTTCTCCGGCCCCCAGCTCGCCGAAGTCGTCGAGCGCGAGGGACCGAGGTTGCTGATCCACGACGCCGAGTTCGCCGACCTGCTCGGCGATGTCCCGCCGGACGTGACGAGAGTCATCGCCCGGGGGGATGCCGAACCCGAAGCGCTCACGCTCGATCTGCTGATGGCTTCGGCCGACGACCGCGGGCTCGATGTCCCGGGCACCGCCGCGAGGTTCATCATCCTCACTTCCGGCACCACCGGCGCACCCAAAGGCGCCCAGCGCAGCAGCCCCGAGGGGCTCGGCGGGCTGGCCGGGCTGCTCGACGCGATCCCGCACCGCGCAGGCCAGACGATGGTCGTCGCTGCCCCGCTGTTTCATTCGTGGGGTTTCATCCACCTCGTCGTCGGTCTCACCCTCGGCGCAACCGTCGTGCTCGAAGGGCGTTTCGACCCGGCCCGCACGATGAAGCTGATCGACCGGTACGACGCCGATGTACTGGTGGCCGTACCTGTGATGCTCCAGAGGATCCTCGACCTTCCGCCGGAGCAGAGCCTGCGCTTCCGGGCCGACAACCTGAAGATCACGACCCTGTCGGGGTCTGCCCTGCCGGGAGGGCTCGCCACACGCTGGATGGAACGGTACGGCGACAACCTGTACAGCCTCTACGGCTCGACCGAGGTCGCATTCGCCTCGATAGCCGGTCCGGAAGAGCTGCACAAGGACCCGACGACGGCCGGTCACCCGCCCAGGGGTACCGAGCTGAGGCTGCTCGATGAGAACGGCGAGCGGGTCAGGACGGGTGAGACCGGGCGCATCTTCGTCAGCAACAACATGTCCTTCGAGGGCTATACGGGCGGCGGCGACAAGGAACGGATCGGCAGCTTCACCGCGACCGGAGACGTCGGACACTTCGGCCCGGACGGCATGCTCTTCATCGACGGCAGGGACGACGAGATGATCGTCTCCGGTGGCGAGAACGTGTTTCCGGGCGAAGTCGAGGACCTGATCGCCGGCCACGAGCACGTGGTCGAGGCCGCTGTACGCGGCATCGACGACGAGCAGTTCGGCCAGGTTCTCAAGGCCTGGGTGGTCCCTTCAGACCCGGGAGCCGTTGACGAGGCGCGGATCAAGGCATTCGTCCGCCAGAACCTCGCCTCGTACAAGACGCCGAAGCAGGTCGTCTTCATGGACGAGCTTCCGAGAAATGCCACCGGCAAGATTCTCAAACGGGCTCTCGAGTAGTAGGTTTGCGGAGACGATGAGCAGCGATCCGACTCCAGCTCCGTCCAAGGAAGAGGCGGCCGGCCCGGACGGCCTTCCTGCGGACCTGCGCGCGGTAGGCGAGGCCTCCGCGCGGATGAACGCGCGCGTCGAGGCCTTTGCGAAAGAACTCGACGAACGCGAGTCGAAGGCGCGCGAAGCCGAGATGGCCGCCCGTGAATCCGAACTGAAGGCACTGGCCGAGGCCCGCGAGGCCGTGAGCCGGGCCAAGGAGTGGGAGCGCAAGGCCGCCGAAGCCGACGCCCGCTCGGCCGCCGTGGACCAGCGCATCGAGCAGGTGCGCACCCAGGCCGCACGTGAGACCGCCGAGGCGCGCGAGGAGATCAAGGCGAAGGCCCGCGACACGCTGCGCAAGCTCAGCGCAGAGGCACGCGAGAAGATCGAGATCGCGCAGGAGGCCAGGAAGAAGGCCGAAGAACAGGCGCGCGAGCTGAAGGAACGTGAGACCGACCAGCGTGCGGCCCAGGCGACGCTGGAGGCCGAGCTGAAGCGGGCCCAGGGCGCCCTCGCCGAGGAGAGGGCTAGCCGGGAAGAGGCCCTGAGCAAGGTTGCCGCGGAGGGTGAGGAGAGGCTCGCGGCCCGCACGCGTCACCTCGAGGAAACCGCCGAGCGGCTGGCCCGCGAGTCCAGGCAGGCGGCCGAGCGCGAGGCAGCGGGTCGCATCGCGGCCTACGAAGAAAGGGCGCGCAAGGCCCAGGACCGTGCGGCCCAGGCCGAGGCGCACGCCAACGAATTCGAGCAGCTCGCCCGCCGGCGCATCGCCGAGATCGAGTCCGAGATCGACAAGCGCGTGATGGAGGGCACCGAGCAGGTCCGCAGGGAGGCTGCCGAGCGCGTCGACGAGCTGATCGAGCGCTTCGGCCGCGAGGCCGAGGAAACGGCCCGGCAGCGGGCCGAAGAGCGCCTGCGCGAGGAAGATGAGCGCATCCGGCGCGAGTCGCGGCGCCGGGCCGAGCTCGCCCAGCAATCGGCCGACGAAGAGGTCCGCGCCGCCGCAGACCGAGCCCGTCAGGAAGCGCTCGCGGCCGCATCGAGCACGGCGCCCTCGTGGGAGAGGTCGGAGTCTTCCCGGGCCCCCGGCGAGGCCTCCTCGCCCCGCCGGCGCGGGGGACCCGGCGGCGGCGGTTACCGCACCTTCTAGAGTGGCCACGCGCCCGGGGGCCACTGAAGTGCGCGAAGTGAGCATCAGGGACACGATGAGCGGCGAGCGCCGCGTCATCGACCCCGCCCACGAGGTCGGGATATACGCCTGCGGCCCGACCGTCTACAGCCGCATACACATCGGCAACGCCCGTCCCTTCGTCGTCTTCTCCCTGCTGGCGAGGTTTCTCCGGAGCGAGGGCTACCGGGTCCGGCTGGCGATCAACGTCACCGACATCAACGACAAGATCTACGAGGCCGCCCGCGAGCTCGGGGTCGAGTCGGCCGAGCTGGCGCGTGAGATGACCGCCGCCTACTTCGAGGACACCGACCGGCTCGGCATCGGCCGGCCCGACGCCGAGCCGCTCGCGACCGCGACGATCGGCCCGATAGTCGAGCTGATCACGGACCTGGTCGAGTCGGGCCATGCCTACGAATCGGGCGGTGACGTCTACTTCGCCGTGCGCAGCTTCGACGGCTACGGAAAGCTCTCCCACAGACCCACCGAGGACATGGAGCAGGGCGAAGACGACGCCGGCTCGCTCAAGCGCGACCCGCTCGATTTCGCGCTGTGGAAGAGCCACAAGGAGGGCGAGGACACTAGCTGGGACTCCCCGTGGGGGCCGGGCCGCCCCGGCTGGCACATCGAGTGCTCGGCGATGGCCGAAGCCGAGTTGGGCGAGCTCCCGTTCGCGATCCACGGCGGCGGCTCCGACCTCGTCTTCCCGCACCACGAGAACGAGATCGCCCAGTCGGAGGCCGCGCGTGGCCGCCCGCTGGCCCGGATCTGGATGCACAACGGCATGATCGAGACCGACACCGAGAAGATGTCGAAGTCCGAGGGCAACATCTTCCAGCTCTCGGAGGCGGTCGAGCGCTACGGCGCCGAGGCTGTCGTCGCGTACCTGATCTCGGGCCACTACCGGCAGCCGCTGGCCTTCGGCCCGGAGCAGCTCGAGGAGGCAGTCGCGCGAGTGGACCGCCTTCGCAACTTCCTGCGCTCGAATCCACCCGGCGGCAGCGAAGCCCGGGGTCCGGGATCCACGGACGACGGGGACGACGCCACGGACCCGGACGCCGCGCCGGCCGAGAGTCCGGCCTCAGCAGCAGTGGCGCGTTTCCGTGACGCGCTGGCCGATGACTTCAACACCCCGCGCGCCATGGGCGAGCTCTTCGAGTTCGTGCGTGCGGCCAACCAGGAGCCCGTCGCCGGCGCCGGAGATGCGGTGCTGGAGATGCTCGGCCTGATCGGGCTCGAATCGCTGGCGGCCTCCGGCGAAGACGGTCCCGACCGGGTCGCGCTGGAGATGCTGGCCGCGAGGGAGACGGCGAGGGCCGGCAGGGACTTCGAATCCGCCGACCGGATCCGCGACGAGCTGGCCGAGCTCGGCTGGGAAGTGCGCGACGGCGCCGATGGCGCCAGCCTCGTGCCGCTCCAGAGGGGCTGACGTGGGCGGGCGCGGGCAGGCCGGCGCCGGCGATACCGAGCTGATCTACGGCCGGCGACCGGTCGAGGAAGCCGAGCGCGGCACCCGTCGCGTACACCGGGTCTGGGAGACGCCCGACACCCCGGCAGACCAGCTGACCGAGATGGCCGGCAGCCCCGACCACCAGGGCATCGTCGCCGAGGTTGATGCCTTCTCCTACAGCGACGGTTCCGGCCTGCTCGCCGGGTCGAACAGCCTGATCATCGTGCTCGACCAGATCCAGGACCCGCGCAACCTCGGCGCGGTCTGCCGCTCGGCCGAGATCGCCGGCGCCGCGGGCGTCGTTATCCCGGAACGGCGCTCGGCCCCGGTCAGCGCGGTCGCCTGCAAGGCTTCGGCGGGCGCGGTCGAGCACCTCGAGGTCGCCCGGGTGAGGAACGTTGCCGACTGGCTCGCAGCAGCGAAGGACTCCGGCTTCTGGATCTGGGGCGCGGCGGGCGGGGCCGAGCAGGCACCGTGGGACGTTGACCTGACCGGCTCGACCGTCCTCGTCATGGGTACCGAGGAGAAGGGTCTGAGGCCCAGGGTCGCCGCCGCCTGCGACGGGCTGGTCGCGATCCCGCAGGCCGGCACGATCGATTCCCTGAACGTCTCGGCCGCGGCCGCGGTGCTGCTGTTCGAATCGCTGCGCCAGCGCACCGCGCGCTAGCCCGACCCGCCGTCGTCCCGACCGTCCAGGCTCTGGCGAGGATCGTCCCCGGGTACCCGGGGACGATCGTTGCCAGAGAGGCCGGGGGGTGGCACTGCCGTGGTCTGCCGCGGCTGTCTGGCAGCGCCTAGATGGCTCGACCGGGGTGGATTCCGGGTCGATCTGCCGCCGCCGGCCCGGCTGGTTCTGCAACGCCGATTTCACGAATTCGGAGGGAGGGGTTGACAGAACTCTGCGAATGCGTAGACTAACGGAGATATAAAGGGTGAACCTCTACTTGAGTCTGAGGATCGCCTGTAATTGTCCGGCGTCCAGGGGAGGTAAGTGGCGCCACAGACACTCTTCAAAAGGAGAATGTTCGGTGGCTACCCCGACCTCAAAAGCGGCATTTGCAGCAGTTTCCGACGCTGGATCAGAAAGTCCGGAAACAAAGACTAACCCTCGACCAGAGCCTGATGACCTGTATCTGGTCGCCATGTCCAAGCGCGGAAGCGCCGAGGCGACCGATCGCCTGATCCGTCGCTACCACGGATTCGTGCGGCTGAAGGCGTCCTCGTACTTCCTCGTCGGGGGCGACTCGGATGACCTGATCCAGGAGGGGCTGCTCGGCCTCTACAAGGCGATCCGCGACTTCCGGACCGACCGTGAGTCGAGCTTCCGGAACTTCGCCGAGCTGTGCATCACGCGGCAGATCATCACCGCGGTCAAGGCCGCTACCAGAAACAAGCACAGTCCGCTGAACCAGTACGTCTCGTTCGGCCAGTCGCCGGCCGCCAACGGGGAATCGGAGACGACGATGGAGGAGATCCTTCCAGGTCCTTCGGCCTTCGACCCGGTCAACCAGGCGATTTCGGCAGAGGAGCTCTCGAGCCTCGTCACCCACCTGCGCGGCGCACTCTCGGAGATCGAGAGCAGCGTGCTCGGCTTCTATCTGGAGGACCGCTCCTACGAAGAGGTGGCCGAGCTGCTCGGGACCGATACGAAGGCGGTTGACAACGCCCTCCAGCGCGTCAAGCGCAAGGTCGGAAGGCACCTCGACAGCCGCGAGTACGCGGTCTGACCCGAGTCTGAGGAAATCCCGCCGTCGCGACCTGGCGAAGGCGCGACCGGCATGCGAAAATTGGTCATCGGGCCCGTCACGGGCCGATGCCCGCCTAGCTCAGTTGGCAGAGCACCTGTCTTGTAAACAGGAGGTCTCCGGTTCGATCCCGGAGGCGGGCTTTCGCTCGACGGGCGATGGGCGACTCTGCGGCGGCATCGATGCCGGGTCGCTCAGCCGGCCTGAACCGGGCTCCCCGCCACTCAGCGCTTGAGCCGGACCTTCAGCCTGGCGACCTTGGCATTGCCGGCCCCGTCCGTGAGCCTGACTTCGAGCCTGGCCTTCGCCTTTTTGCCTCTCTTCAGCGCCGTGGCGATCTTCCTGGCCTGCCTGCTCTTCTTCGGCTTCAGCTTCAGGGTCTTCTTACTGCCCGCGACGATGCTGATGTTCCGGGCCTTCAGCCTGTAGTTCCGCTTCTTGACCCTGATCGTGCCGGTTGCCTTCGCGCGCAGGGACTCGTCGGCCCCGACCGTGACCTTGACGACGATCTTCCTGCGCTTCTGCTTCTGGGCCCTCCTCGCCTTGGCGAAGCCCTCGACTCTCGTGTCGACGGCGAAGGATTCCGAGGCGGCTCCGACGTTCCCCGCGATGTCGCTCACCCGTACCCGCAGGGTGTAGGCGCCGTCGGCCAGGGGACCGAGTGCGACAGGACTCGAGCAGGGCTCGTAGGTCGCGCCGAGCGGGGCCTGGGTGGGCCCGTCGAGAGCGCACTCGAAACCGGCCACGTCCGGGTCGGGCGAGGAGAAATCGAACTGCGGAGTGGTGTTCTTCGTAGTCCCGAGGGACGAGATTGACACGCTCGGCGCGGTGTCGTCGAGCTCAAACGCGCCGATGTCGTCGCTTCCGTTCTGCGGCCTCGGCACGCCTCGTTGGTCGTCCTGCTCGGTCGAGGAGCCGGAGTTGTAGGCGGGGCTCGCGGTCGATATCGCCATCGTCCGGGTGGGGCCGCCGTTGTCCGCGAGCGGTCCGAGCACGGGGTCGGGGTCGAGGATGTTGTTGCCGGCATTTACGTAGTTGAAGGCGGAACCGAACTGGGTGTGGGAGATGGCAAGGGTCTGCGAGGGGTCCCCCGTCACGTCGTTGCCCAGGAAGACGGGAGCACCCCTCCGGTTGCCCGCTACGATCGAGTTGCGGATCGACCCTCCCGAGCCGGAGTCCAGCTCGACGGCCGCGCCCGCGTTGTCGTTGGCGGTGGCGGTGATCGACTCGATGTCGACCTGGCCTATGGTGGCGTAGACCGCGGAGCCGTTCAGGGAGGTGTTGTCGAAGAAGGTCGAGTTCTCGACGTCGAGGTCGACACTCGTCCGGATCGCACCACCGCCGCCTTGGCCCCCGACATTGGCTGAGAAGCTGGACCCTTCGACGGTCAACGGTCCACCGCCGAACGCCGCAATCGCTCCACCCGAGCCGAAGAAATCGTAGTCAGGCGCCTGGTTGCCGGAGAACGCCGAAGAGTAGACCGAGACTCTGGCTGTTCCGGTCGAGTACACCGCGCCGCCCGACGAGCCGCGCCCCGGCACCAGGTTTCCCGAAAGCGTCGACTGCGTTATCTCGACGTCGGACGAGTCTGCGTAGACCGCTCCGCCTTGGGCGCCGTCGGTGGTCGTCCTGTTGTCGGTGAGTATCGACCTCTCGATCTTCACCGGGGAGTCGCCGAATGCGGCGATCGCCCCGCCGTCTCCCTCACTTGAGCTGCTCAGGATCTGGGACCCGGTGACGGTCAGCGGGGAGTCGACCTGCAGGCAGATCGCCCCGCCGCGACCGGATCCCTTCGAGTCGGCGATCACTGAGTCGTTGATCTCGACCGCAGAGGCGCGGGCGAAGATCGCCCCTCCGACGCCGCCTGATCCAGCCGAACCGCAGCGCGCGGGCGTCGACCCCGATACGGACTCCGAATCCTCGATCCGCACCCCGTCGAGGCGCAGCGCGGTGACCTCGACATAGATCGTCCCGCCCGCCACAGCGCGGCCCCGCCTGAGCGCGAGGTCGGAGATCAGCACCTGCTCGCGACCGGCGCCGAGGGTGAACGGGCGATGGGAGTTCTGGCCGTCTATCGCGAGATTCCCGGCCCCCGGACCGGCGACGGTCACGCCGTCGCTGATCGTGGGCAGGTCGGAGCTGAGGTCGATCTCGCCCGGGAGCGACGGGTCGAAGTCGATCGTGTCGATGTCGCCGTTCGAGTTCGACTGCGTGATGGCTGCTGCGAGGTTGCAGTCGGAGGCCGCGGCAGTACAGCTGCCGTTGGGCCGCCGCCGTCGGTGCTGTCGACCGTGTAGGTCGCGGCGGTGGCGGAACCGGCGAGCACGAGACCCGCGGCTGCGACAGCAACGCCCGCCACCAGACGGAGGATCCAGGCGGGGCGTCGCAGCCGGCTGCCCGCCGCCGTGCGCGCAGGCGAGGGAGAGAGGCGCCCGCGATCCGTGAGCACAGAGCGCAGGATCCTCGTTGTGCACCCTATCTTTGCGTCAGGGCCTGCCAGCACGGTTGCAGAGACCGTAACAGAGACCGGTTTCGCGATTCCAGGGCGGCGACCGGGTCGCCGCGCCTTCACACCGGGACGACCGGGTCGCCGAGCCTGACCGTGCCGGGGCTCCTGACGCTGGCGTAGACGCCGAACGGCAGGCCTTCTTCGCAGTCGACGTCGTCGCGGTAGGAGCGGATGTGGTGGAGAGTCTTCAGGTCGACATCGCCGGCCTCCGGGTCCCTGGTCGTGGCGGCGCAGCGCCCGACCCGGTCGTGGACTCGCAGCAGCGCGTCGCCGACCCTCACTTCGCCGCCGATCCAGCCGTCCTCCTCGTGGGCTTCGATTCCGTCGATCCCGAACGTCATGCGGAAGCGGCGCTGGTCGATCTCTCCCGGCTGGCCGGCCTCGGCCGCGGCGTCCTCGAGACGGCGCAGCGAAGCGACCCCGAGCAGGGTAGCGCCGGCGATCGAACCGCGGTCGACCCCGGGCCGGTTCTCGGGCCGCTCGACCAGGCGCAGGTCGGTCCCGCAGTGAGCCGAGACGGCCTCGGAGAAAGGCCCGGCCAGCGGCCGGACCGAGAGTTCGAGCCCGTAGAAGCTGATTTCGACCGGATCCACGTGTTCGACCGGACCGGCCACCACGCTCCCGTCGGGGAAGCTCAGCGCCAGGGTCCGCCCATCCGCTTCCCGGCGGTATTCGGGCACGATCTCCATCAGCGGACCGATGCGCGTCGCACTGACCATCACGCCGTCGTCGCCGACGAGGAAGAACTGCCGGTCGTCGACCGCACCCTGCCGGGTCAGCTCGACCTCCCGCCTCGGGAGCATGCGCAGCCCCTTGACGGGGGTGGTCGATATCCATGCCACGGTCGCGCTCACGAGGAGCCGAGCCTATCCGCTCGGTGGCATGTTCCCCGCGCGGGCGGTTGCTGCTCTAATTGCCGGGATGAGCGAAGAGGCAGGCAGGCTGCTCGAGATGATCGTTTCTTCCGAGAGGATCGTTGCGCTGACCGGTGCCGGCATCTCGACCGCCTCCGGGATTCCCGACTTCCGCTCGGCGGGTGGCATCTGGGAGAGCGAAGACCCGATGGAAGTGGCGACACTCAGCGTCTTCAGCCGCGATCCGGAGCGGTTCTGGGCCTTCTACCGCGCCCGGCTCGACCTCGCCGACAGCTACGAGCCGAATGCGGGCCACCTCTTCCTGGCCCACCTGTCGCAGGCCGGCAAGCTGAGCGCGGTCGTCACCCAGAACATCGACGGCCTGCATCAGGCGGCCGGAGTCGAAGACGGGCTGGTCCACGAGGTGCACGGCTCGAGTGCGGGAACTCGTCTGCCTCGACTGCGAAGCGCGCTACCCGCGGGAGAGCCTCGATGAACTGGCCGTGGACGGGCTGCCGCGATGCTCCTGCGGCGCCATCGTCAAGCCGGCCGTCGTGCTGTTCGAGGAGATGCTGCCCGAGGCCGAGGTCGAGCGCGGGCTGTCCGCGATCGCCGGTTGCGACCTGTTGATCGTGATCGGTTCGTCGATGGTCGTATATCCGGTAGCGGGCTTCCCCGCGCAGCGACCGCAGGGGGCGCGAATGGCGATCATCAACAACGAGCAGACGTCCTGGGGTCCGGAGGCGGACGTCTGGCTGGGCGGAGACATCTCGTCCCAGTGCGCCGCTCTCAGCCGGGGGCTCGGCTTCGCCGGGTGATACTCGAGGCCGCTCGGGCCCGGCCGCTTGGCTGTAGGTTGAACCCATGGCGTCGATTGACGAACCCGTGAAGCTGTACGTGGTCCCGCTCTCCCACCCCTGCATGACGGTCAGGGCCGGGCTTGAGATCAAGGAAATCGATTACGAGGAGGAGATGGTTCCTTCCGCCGGCCACCGTGGGCACGGCGACGCGGTCGAGGAGCTGTTCGGCGAAGGGCACCGCAAGGTCCCGGTGCTGACGATCGGCGACGAGGCCGTGCACGGCTCGGTCGCGATACTCGAGCGCCTCGAGCAGCTGGTGCCGGACAACCCGCTCTACCCCGAACCGCTAGCCGCGCAGGTCAGCGAAGCCGAGCGCTGGGGTGACGAGGTCTTCCAGGAGCTGGCCCGCAGGCTGCCGTTCGAGGCGCTGCACTTCCGCCCGGGCGCGATGGGTACGTTTGCCGGCGGCGGCGAGCTCGATCCGGCGGGCACCGACTTCGCGATGAAGTACATCCGCGCCGCCTGGAAGGTCCTCGACCTCTCCGCGACCCGGTCGATCTCGGACCTGGCCGAGCTGCCCGCCGCCATAGCCCGGATCGAGGCCTTCGCCGAGGAGGGTCTCGTCGACGGCGATTCGCCGACCGCGGCCGACCTCCAGATCGCGTCTTCCGCGCGTCTGCTGATGACCATCCGCGACCTCGATCCGATCCTCGAGGGCAGCGTCGCCGAGAAGCTCGGCCGCCGGCACTTTCCCGACTACCCCGGCGAGGTGCCGGCCGGCGCATTCCCCGATTCCTGGCTTCCTGTCTGAGCGGTCCGGGAAGCCGCCGGTGTCGCGACGCCGCGCACTGCAGCGGACGGTCGATGTGACTCGAGCCGGATCACGATCGATTTCGAGGCCGGCGTGTTGCTCTTCTCGGCCACCGAGTCGAGTGGCACCAGACTGTTGGTCTCGGGGTAGTAGGCGGCGGCGCAGCCCCGGGCGGTCGGGTAGGAGACGAGCCGGAAGCGTTCCGCCCGGCGTTCGATGCCGTCGGTCCACTCGCCGACGAGGTCGACCGTGTCGCCGTCTTCGAAGCCGAGTTGTCCGATGTCTTCCGGGTGGACGAGCACGACGCGCCGGCCGCCCTTGACGCCGCGGTAGCGGTCGTTCAGCCCGTAGATGGTCGTGTTGTACTGATCGTGGGAGCGCATCGTCTGCAGCAGCAGGCGGCCGGGCGGCACGTCGATCACCTCGAGCCGGTTGACCGTGAAATGGGCCCTGCCGTTCCCGGTCGCGAACGTGCGGCTGTCGCGCGGAGGGTGGGGGAGGACGAAGCCGCCCGCTTCCCGGGCGCGGCGGTTGAAGCCTTCGAAACCGGGGATCACATGCTCGATGCGATCGCGGATCAGGTCGTAGTCGCCGGCGAAGTCGCTCCAGGGGATCGATGGGCCGCGGTCGCCGAGGGTGCGCGCGGCGAGACCGCAGACGATCTCCACCTCGCTCCTCAGCGACCGGGAGGCCGGCTCGAGGCGCCCCCTGGAAGCGTGGACGCAGCTCATCGAATCCTCGACGGTGACCATCTGTTCTTGTCCGCCCGCCAGGTCGCGTTCGCTGCGCCCGAGGGTCGGGAGGATCAGGGCCTCGCTTCCGGTGACCACGTGGGAGCGATTCAGCTTGGTCGAGACCTGGACCGTGAGGCCGGTCCTGCGCAGGGCGCGCTCGGTCAGGTCGGTATCGGGGGTGGCCGAGGCGAAGTTGCCGCCCATGCCCATGAAGACGCCGACCCGGCCCTCGTCCATCGCGCGGATCGAGTCGACCACGTCGAGGCCCGGCGCGCGCGGCGGGTCGAAGCCGAACTCGGAGGCCAGGGCGTCGAGCAGCACCTCACCGGGCTTCTCGTGGATGCCCATCGTGCGGTCACCCTGCACGTTGCTGTGACCACGAACCGGGCACACCCCGGCGCCCGGACGGCCGATGTGGCCGCCCAGCAGCAGGCAGTTGACGATCTCCCGGATCGTCGCCACCGAGTTCCTGTGCTGGGTCAGGCCCATCGCCCAGCACGCGATGACCGACTCGGCGTCCATGATCATCCGGGCGGCTTCTTCGATCTGTCCCCGGGGCAGCCCGGTGGCCGAGTCGACGTCTTCCCAGTCGAGGCCGGCCAGATGCGCCTCGAGACGGTCGAGTCCGTCCGTGCTCTGCTCGATGAAGTCGGTGTCGATGAAGGCGGCCGAGGGGCGCCCGCCGGGGACGCGATCGGCCTGGTCGAGGATCAGCCGGTTGATGGCCTGGAACAGGGCCAGGTCCCCGTTGATCCGGACCTGCAGGAACAGATCGGTCAGCTCGGTCCCGCCGCCGAGCACGCCTGACACCCGCTGCGGGTTCCTGAAGCGCTTCATGCCGGCCTCGGGCAGCGGGTTGACCGTGATGATGCGCGCGCCGTTCTCCTTGGCCTGCTCGAGCGCGCTCAGCATGCGCGGGTGGTTGGTTCCCGGGTTCTGCCCGACGACCAGCAGCAGATCCGCCTTGGTGACGTCCTCGAGCGAAACGCTGCCTTTGCCGGTGCCGATCGTCTCGGTCAGTGCGCATCCGCTCGACTCGTGGCACATGTTGGAGCAGTCGGGGAGGTTGTTGGTGCCGAAGGCACGGGCGAAGAGCTGGTAGAGGAAAGCCGCCTCGTTGCTGGTCCTCCCGGACGTGTAGAAGACAGCTTCGTCGGCGCCGGCGAGCGAGTTCAGCCGTTCCGCGACGAGCCCGAGGGCGTCCTCCCAGTCGATCGGCCGGTAATGCGAGTCGCCGGCGGCGAGGTACATGGGCTCGGTGAGCCTGCCCTGGCGGCCGAGCCAGTGACCTGACTTCGTGGCCAGCTCGGCGACCGGGTGCGCCGCGAAGAAGGCCGGGGTGGCGCGGACCCCGGTCGCCTCCTCGGCGACGGCCTTGGCGCCGTTCTCGCAGAACTCGGCCCGGTGCGGCTTGCCGGACTCGGGCCAGGCGCAGCCCGGGCAGTCGAAGCCGTCGGGCTGGTTGACGCGGAACAGCCCTGGCACGGTCCGCGAAAGGCCGGCACGGGCCGCGAACCTCAGCGAGGAGACGACGCCGGCCACACCGGCCGACCCGCGCTTCGGCGCGCCGATCCGCGGCTCGTCGTCGGAGCCGTCGTGCTTTTCGGCCGGGTCGCCCACGGGTCGAGGATATCCCCCGCTAGAGTCGGGTTCGATGACCGGCAGCCACGGAGAGCCGGCGGCCGGCCGCGGTCCGGCAGCCAACCGGGACGCGACGACCGCCCGGATGACCGCGGCGATCGAACGCGACGGCGGCGTGGGCGACGAAGTAGCCATCGAAGAGCCGCTCGAGATCAGGGTCGACGGCAGGGCACTCGCGGTGACGATGCGCACCCCCGGTCACGACGAGGAGCTGGCGCTCGGCTTTCTCTTCGGCGAGGGCCTGATCGACTCCGCCCGCCCTGCCGGCCCGAGCCGGGACTTCGCCTCGAACGTGATCGAGGTCGGCGGGCCGCTGCTGCGGGAGTCGGGCGCGCGCAACTTCTACACGACCTCGTCCTGCGGCGTCTGCGGCCGGGGCGCTCTCGAGGAGGTGGAGGTCACCGCACCGAGGGCGACGGCCGGCCCGGTCGTCTCTCGCGAGCTGCTCGCAACGCTGCCCGCCCGAATCGCGCAGCCGGCCTTCGCGATCACCGGCGGCACCCACGCCACGGGGCTGTTCGACCCGGGCGGAACGCTGCTCGTCGCCAGGGAGGACGTCGGCCGCCACAACGCGATGGACAAGGTGGTCGGACATGCTCTGGCAGAAGGCATGCTTCCGCTGAGCGGGCGAATCCTCTGCGTCACCGGGCGCCTGTCCTTCGAGCTGGTCCAGAAGGCCGCCGTTGCCGGCGCGCCGGTCCTTGTCGGCGTCGGCGCGCCGAGTTCGCTGGCCGTCGAGCTCGCGGCCGACCGCGAAATCACGCTCTGCGGCTTCGCTTCGCGCGGCGGCCTGAACGTCTACACGGGCCGGCAGCGGGTCAGGCCCTGAGCCGTCTCACCACGGACGGTTGTCGAGCAGCGCCCTCGCCGAGGCGAGGGCCGCTTCCATGCCGGTAGCCGAGCCTGTGTCGAAGCCGTCGCCGCAGGCTGAGATCGAACCGCTGCCGGTCGCGAGCGACAGGAACGGCGCCGCGACCGGTTCGGCCGTTTCCGAGTAGCGCCAGCGCTTGACCTGGCGCTCAGCGGGTTCGCCGGCGAGGAAAGGCAGGGCGGACACCCGATCCGCCATCCACCGCCAGGCGGCTTCGTCGTCTTCTTCGAACAGCCGCTCGCTGGCCTCCGGGTCGCACCTGATCGACACCGAAGGCGGCCGGTCAGGGAACTTCGCGCTTTCGACGATCACGCTGTCGATCCCTTCGGCAGGTCTCTCGAACAGCGCTGCGTCGGGAAGCGCGCTGCTGTGGGCCAGCCGGGCCAGGCCGATCACCGCTTTGTCGTAGACCCGTTCCGGATCGACCGCGGCGAGAGCTCCGGCGACCGCCGGTGCCATCTCCATCGCCTGCGGCACCGGTGCCGTGATGACCACGTTCCTGGCCGCGAGCTCGTACGTGGCTCCGTCGGCGTCCGAGACGAGCAGCCGGTTCGGTTCGCCGGCCTCGACCGACTCGACCCGGTGGCTGAAGCGCACGTCCAGGTCTGAGGCGAGGTGTTTCATCGCCGAAGTGATTCCGGCCGGTGCGACCCATGCGTCTCCGACCTCTCCGCCGACGAAGAGCCGTTCGATGAGCCGCTCTTTCCGCAGCCTGTCGATCAGCTCGTCGCTCTCGCTGCCGGAGCGCGTAAGCCACGGGATGCCGTGGTCCACCCTCGCCGCACCAAGGCGCCTCGTGGCGGCCCGGCCGCCGGGCGACCGGCCCTTGTCGAGCACCACATATCCCGTTTCATTCCGGCGGAGTGCATCGCCGAGCATCAACCCGGCAAACCCCGAACCGACTACGCAGACCTCGACCGTCCCCGCGTCTCCCGCCGCCTGTGTCAGCCCCGGCTCCTCTTCGGGCCGACGAAGCGGATCGGCTCGGTGTCTCCCCACGGCCGCTTGCGCTCCATGTCGAAGGTCAGGCCGGGGTTCCTGATCACGTCCTCTGCGACCCGGGGCGTTTCGCCGGGTCCGTAGTGCCGGCCGTCGAGCGGCCAGTCATAACCCTCGAGCTCGTCACTGCCGAGGCCGAGGATCTCCCCGGTCCGCTCCCGGTGCCCGAGTATCGCGTCGAGACCGTAGCGCTGGACCGGGCAGACCTTCATGCATACGGCGCAGCCGCTGGCCTGCGCGACCACGGGCAGGCAGCGCGCCGTGTTCAGTTTCGACTTGACCACGCCGCGGAACGGCCTGCGCGCCTTCGGAATGGCCCCGACCGGGCAGTTGCGTACACAGGCCTGGCATTCGTCGCAGACCCTATGCAGGCCGTAGTCGACCGGTCGGTCCCGGGTGATGACCGCGTCCGTCGTCAGCATCAGGATCCTGCATCGCGAGCCGGCCTCGGGAGTGAGCAGCTGCCCGTTGATGCCGAGCTGGCCGAGACCGGCCTCGACCCCGTAGTGGATCGCGACGCCGTCGCCGGTCAGTCCCTGGGGAGCGGCCCGGTAGCCGAGTCCTTTCAGGTACTCGGCGAGCATCGCGGTCCGGGTCATGCCCTCGGCGTAGCCGAAGAACGCCGCCTGCTCGGCCTCGTCGCTCGGGATCTTCTGCGTCAGCTCCCAGTCCTGCTCGAGCAGGCAGACGATCACGGTCGGCAGCTGCTCGGCATCGGTGGTCTCGAAGGTGTAGCGCTCGTCGGCCGGCACGACGCCGATCCGGCTCAGCCCGATGCGTCGTGCCTCGGCGACCAGCATCTGCTTCAGCTCGTCGGGCCCGTACCGGCGCCTTCGGGCAGATGGTCGCAGGCGGGTGGCACGCCGGATGCGGTGGACGGCCCTCGCGACCCGGGGGAAGGTCGGCACGAGGAAGCCCTTGCCGTGGCTGACGATGAACTCGCTCGCCTCCGGGTGGACGGAGAAAAAGTCGTTCAGCGGTTCTGCCGCGGCGGCGCGCTCCTCCTCGGCGGCGTCGCGGATCTCTCCCGGACAGGTGAGCAGGTCTGCGGGGATCTCACGATCGGACTCCGGCCACGGCGGAGGCACCTCGGGGGCGCCGCTCCGGTCCGGCAGGAAGCGGGTGAGCAGCAGCAGGCTGATGACTTCGCGCCTGCGCAGGCGGCGGATCAACTTCTCGAGCCTCGAGGGCTGCGATTCCGGCTGCTGCGTCATCCTCTCCAATCCGCTGCTCGGGGACCCTGTCCGACCACGATACCCGGCCACCGATACGGTCGCCGGCCTGGCTGGCATTCCTCCCGCGCGGACTCCAGGCCATCGCTTCCTTGACGCCCCGGGGTATCAGCCAGACGTTCACGGGATACGTGGTCATGAACCCGAGCGTCATGCCGATCTGCATCATCAGCCAGTAAGTCGCCGTAGTGGGGGGCAGGTGCGGGTTCGTGAAGAGCACGAGCTGGGTGATCGACCGGCCGGTCCTCTCGGCCGGCCCCGATTCCGGGCAAGCTGTCGCGTCCCCGTGCCGCGGTCAACGGATGCACGACGGCCCTGCGGCCTGTAACGCGGCGACCCCGGACGTGTAACGAACCCTGTGACCGACGAGCGTCTCGCCAGCTACCACGAGTTCACCCGCCGCCACGGGGTCAACCGTGGCCTCTACCTGCTTGCCAGGGTCGTGCTCCAGCCGTTTTTCCTCGTCTACTTCGCGCTTTCCCGCCAGGGCAGGAAGAACTCGCGCATCAAGGGCGGCATCATCGTTGCCGCCAACCACCGCAGTTTCCTCGATCCGTTCGTGATCGGAGCCTGCCTGCCGTGGAACCGGCCGATGAACTACGTGGCCAAGGTCGAGCTGTTCGAGAAGCCGTGGCAGGCGTATTTCCTCAGCCGGCTCGGGGCCTTTCCGATCCGCAGGGGGGAGGCCGACGAGGATGCGATCGAAACGGCCGAGCTCGTGCTCGAACGCGGTGGGGCCGTCTGCATCTTCCCCGAGGGCACGCGCATCCGGAAGGGATCGCTGGGAACCCCGAAGCGCGGCGTCGGACGCCTCGCGATGCGCAGCGGTGCGGCAGTCCTGCCGGTCGCGGTCAGCGGGACCGAGAACGTGCGGCGGGGCTGGAGGATCCGCCCGCGCAAGGTCCGGCTGCGCGTCGGCAGGCGGATGAACTTCCCCTACGCCGAGAATCCCTCTCCCGCCCTGGCGGCCTCCGTGACCTCGCGGATCTGGCCGAACATCGAGCTCCAGTGGGAAGACATCGGCGGCCTGCCGCCGATGCGGCGCGCGGCCGTGATCGGAGCCGGGAGCTGGGGAACGGCGGTTGCCGTGCTGCTGGCCCGCGGCGGGCTCGAGGTGCAGCTCGGGACGAGGACCGCGGCCCAGGCCGAGGCGATCTCTGCCGAACGACAGAACTCGCGCTACCTGCCGGGGGTGAGGCTGCCCGACGCGATCGAGGTCCGCGCGTCGAATGAGATCGAGCTGGCCGGCGTGGACCTGCTCTGCATTGCCGTACCGTCCGCTTCATACCCGCAGGTGGTCGGGGCCGTCGCCGACCGTGTGGGCAAGCGTGCCGGTGTGCTTCTGCTGGCCAAGGGCCTGGTCGCGCCGAAGGGGACGCTGCCCGCCGAGTACGTCGGCGAGCGGGTCAAGGTCAGAGGGATTTCGTGTCTCGGTGGCCCGGCCCACGCGCGCGAGGCCGTATCCGGTTCGGCGGCCCTCGTGCTCGGCTCCAGTGACGATGATCTTCGGGCCCAGCTGGGCGACGTATTCGACCGTGCGGGCCTGATCTGCGAGCGATCCAGGGACACTGCGGGCGTGGAGATGGCCGGAGCGGCCAAGAACGCCGCCGTGCTGGCCGCAGCCGCAGCCGAGCCGCACGGTCTGAACGCAGCCGGGATCGCTGCCACCGCCGTCTGGAAAGAGTGCGTCGACTTCGCGGTCGTCAAGGGCGCCGACCTCGACACCTTCAACGGGCTGGCCGGGGTGGGGGACCTGCTGGCCACCGTGATGGCGCCGGACAGCCGCAACCGCCGGGCCGGCGAGCTGCTGGGCAAGGGCAGCGACGCCGAGGAGATCAAGCGCACGCTCGGCCAGGCTTCCGAGGCGCTCGATTCGGTGCCCCAGATCGCCGCCACGCTGGCCGATTCGGGCTGCCGCAACGAGGCAACCCAGGGTCTGGCAGATCTGGCGACCGGCCGCATCAGTTCCGACGAGTGGGTCGCCGCATTGAGGCGCGTCGGTCATTCGAGGCGGGCCGCTTGAGCGCATCGATGCGACCCGGAGCACGATGCCGACCGGCGTGCGCCGTCGGGATAGGGTTGTCCGGTGGACGACGCCCCGAAAGCGGACCAGGAGGACCTCCCGGCCCCGGGAACGGAGGCGCCGGCCGAGAGCAAGGCCGAAACGGACCGCGGCTTCGAGCAGCTCTATCGGGACCACCTTCGCGACGTCTACTCGTATGCCTACTACCGGGTCGGCGACCATCACGACGCCGAGGACCTGACCGAGCAGACCTTTCTCCAGGCCTACCGCCACTATCCGAGGGCCCGGCGCGAGTCCGGCGGGCGCCCGCTGCGTCCGTGGCTGATCCGCATCGCGCACAACCTCGCCTCGAATTTCTACCGCGACCGTTCGCGGCGTCCGCAGACTCCGCTCGACAGCATCGAGCCGCCCGCAGCGCGCCATACGACCGAGTCGGTGGCCGAAGGCCGGGCCGAACTCAGGGCGGTAATGGCAGGGATCGACGAGTTGCCGGAGGAGAGGCGTGAGGCCCTGATCATGAGATTCGCACTCGGAATGGACAACCGTGAGATCGCAAGGGCAATGGGCAAGTCGGACGGGGCGACGAAGGTGCTGCTCCACCGGGCGGTCAAGCAGCTTCGCGAAGGGCTCGATGACGATGCCGATGGATGAGATCAGGCTCGAAGACCTGCTCGCCGACGTCTTTCAGCCGGTCGAGCCGCCGGCCCGCCTTTCGGACCGCCTCTGGGACACGTTCTCGACGATCCGTGACGCGGCGGCCGACGACCTGACCGGCTGGGCCGACGAGCTGACCGAGAGCGAGCTCGAGTCGCTGCGAGATCCGCGCAACTGGGTGCGCCCGGTGGCGGCGGTGGCGGCCGGCGGCGTGGCCACCGGCGTGCTCGTCGTGGTCGAACTCAGGCGCCGCGGACGCCGGCGCCGGTCAAGGATCGAGAGCCTGGTCGAGAGCACGCGGTCACGAACCGGCCTCTGAACCGCCGCGTTGCTTCTCCTCCGGCCGGCGCCCGCCTGCGCCGGCCCCGAGTCGCCTGCGCCTGAGTTCGCGCTCGCGTCGCCGCTTGCGTTCGACGCGTCGGCGCCGCATCCTCTCTTCACGCTCGGAGACGACCGCCGTGATCCGGTCCCAGCGGCTGGCCGCGAGCGCGACAAGCGCCAGGGCCCCGAGCAGCAGGTTCAGCAGGTTGACGGCCCGGGTGGCAGGCAGCACCCCGAAGAGCAGTGTCCCGCCGGGGGCGAGCACCCCCCAGACACCGAGAGCGATGAAGATCAGGGACGCGGCCAGGGCCCACAGCCGGGACAGGCTCTGGGCCAGCAGCAGGGCGACCAGGCCGAGGACGATGTGGAGCAGCGAGGCCCAGCCGTTGACCGCGTAGACGCCGAGCAGCTCCGACCACAGTTCCGGCGCTTCGAACTCCGAGTTCTCGATCAGCCCGGCGAGGCCGAGCAGGATCAGCAGTGCCCCGCTCAGAGTCGCGTAAAGCCTTGTATAGCCCACTCTCGCCACGCGCCCATTGTGTCTGCTGGCCGGGTTGCACGCCGTGCCCTTCATCTAGGGTTCGTCTCCGTGGCCCATTGCTACCGCCATCCCGATGTCGAGACACGTGTCTCCTGCTCGAGCTGCGATCGCCCGATCTGCCCCGACTGCATGACTCCGACCCCGGTCGGCATGCGCTGCCCCGAGTGCTCGAGGGAGCGGACGAGGGTCACGAGCGGGCCAGCGGCCGTATCCACGGCCAATCGTGCGCCGGCGACGTTCGCGCTGATCGTCATCTGCGTCGGCGCATACCTGCTCGAGGTGACCCTCGGTTCGGGCGGTCTCAACAGCACCTCGAACTCGCTGATTTCGGACTTCGGAGTGCTGGGCGCAGGCGTCGCCGACGGCGAGCTGTACCGACTGGTCACCGGGGGCTTCCTCCATGCCGGGCTGATGCATCTCGGCTTCAACATGTTCGCCCTTTACATCCTCGGCCGGGTGCTGGAGCCCTCGATCGGCACTGCGCGTTTTCTCGCCGTCTACTTCGCTTCGCTGCTGGCCGGTTCGTTCGGGGCGATCCTGCTCTCCGGAAGCTTCGTGCTCACCGTGGGAGCGTCGGGAGCCGTCTTCGGGATCTTCGGCGCGACCTTCATACTGGCGCGCGGCAGGGGCATGAATACGATGGCCCGCGAGATCGGCGTCATCCTCGGCATCAACCTGCTGATCACCTTCGCGATTCCCGGGATCAGCATCGGCGGCCACCTGGGCGGGCTGATCGGCGGCGTGCTGTGCGGAATGCTGATCGTCGCCGGCGAGCGCGGCAGGCTCGGTGCCAACTCGAAGCTGCTCGAGTACGGATCCTTCGCGATCATCGCTGTCGTCTCGGTCTTCGCGGCGGTAGCGGTGTCGGAGCCGGCCCTGACCTTCAGCGAGCAGCTGGCCTCCGGCCGCCTCGCACTGCCGTTCTGAGGAACCGTCGGAATGCGGCTAGCATGAGCACATGGCACTTCTAGATGACGACCAGATCTCCGAGAGCCTCGAGACCCTCGAAGGCTGGCGCCGCGACGGCGACGAGATCGTGCGCGAATTCAAGTTCGATGACTTCGTCGGCTCGGTCAGCTTCGTCGACGCCCTGGTCGAGCCCGCGGAGCGCATGGCCCACCACCCGGACGTCGCGATCTCGTGGAACAAGGTGACCGTCTCGATCTCGACCCATTCGGAAGGCGGCCTCACCGCGGCCGATTTCGAGTTGGCCGCCGAGATCAGCGCCCTGGCCTGAACTCAGGAGTAGTCGTGGAAACCGCGGCCTGACTTCTGGCCGAGATCGCCGGCCGCGATCATGGCCCTGACGGACGCGGGAGCCTGGTGCTCGGGGTTTCCCGATTCGGCGTACAGTGCGTCGCTTATCGCCACAGCGACGTCGAGGCCGATCAGGTCGAGCAGCGCCAGCGGACCCATCGGATGGGCCAGGCCCAGCGACATGCACGTGTCTACGTCGTTGGCCGGCATGCCGGTGCGCTCCTGGAGGCGGACCGCGTCGAAGAGGTAGGGGAACAGCAGCCGGTTGACCACGAAACCCGCCGTATCGGGGACGTTCACCGGCGTCTTGCCGGCGCTTCGGCACCACTGCGCCGCCCGCCCGCCGATGCCCGGTTCCGTCCCTTCCGGAATGCATATCTCGACCAGCCTCATCACCGGCACGGGATTGAAGACATGAAGCCCGAAGAGGCGCCCGGTCTGGTCGCTGGCCTCCGCGAGCCCCGACACCGAAAGGGAGGACGTGGTGGTCGCGAGATCGGCCCCGGGGGCCGCCTCGGCCAGTCTTCTCAGGACTGCCGCCTTCGCCTCCGCGTCCTCGACGACGGCTTCGACGGCGAGCGAGGCATCGGCCAGGTCGTCGGCATCGGTCGTGACCCGGATCCGGTTGAAGTCCCCGCCGTCGACCCGGGGGCAGGCCGACTGGAGTTCGTCCCTCGCCCTCTCGGCCGATCGTTCGCTGCGGGCCAGCAGCCAGACCCGCTCGCTCCCGGCCGAAGCGAGCGCGGCCAGGCCGGTCGCGATGGCACCACTGCCGGCGACCGCCATCTCCGGGTGGGGATTCACTTCCATGGCTTCACCCTACGGATTTTCGGAGCAGCAGACTGCCCTTGACTGACCAATCAATCAGGTATCCTCACGACAAGTTCCCAGTCGCCCGGCAGGGCCGGGCGACCGATCCGGATTCATTACGAAAGGTTTTCGATGAGCAAGTTTGGCGGACGCGAAGTCGTCATCGTTGAGGCAGTCCGTACCCCGGTAGGCCGCGGTCACAAGGAGAAGGGCTACTACAAGGACCTCCACCCCTCGAACCTGCTGGCCCATGCCTACAGGGAGCTGATCAACCGCGCAGGAATCGACCCCGCAGAGGTCGAGGACGTCGTCGCAGGCTGCGTCCAGCAGTTCGGCGAGCAGAGCCTCAACATCGGTCGCAACGCCTGGCTCGAGGCCGGCTTCCCGATCGAGACCCCGGCGACCACGATCGACCGCCAGTGCGGGTCCGCCCAGCAGGCGGTCAACTACGCCGCGGCGATGATCGCCTCCGGAGTCCACGACGTGATGATCGGCGGCGGCGTCGAGCACATGGGCCACATCTCCTTCGCCGACAGCTACAAGGTCATGGAGGAGTACGGCTTCGGCTACTCACCCGAGCTGATGAAGCAGTACAACCTGGTCAACCAGGGGCTCTCGGCCGAGATGATCGCCGAGAAGTGGGACATCTCCCGCGAGGAACTCGATGCGCTCGGCGTCCAGTCCCACGCCCGTGCCCACCAGGCCACGGAGGAGGGCCGCTTCGAGCGCGAGATCATTCCGGTGTCGGTAAACGGCGACACCTACACGACCGACCAGGGCATCCGTCCCGGCACCAGCATGGAGGCCCTCGCCGGGCTGAAGACCGTCTTCAAGGAGGACGGCAAGGTGACCGCCGGCAATGCCTCGCAGGTCTCCGACGGCGCCGCGGCCATCCTGCTGATGACGCGCGAGAAGGCCGACGAGCTCGGTCTCACGCCGCGGGCGAAGATCCTCGACCAGACCGCCGTCGGCGTCGACCCGGTGATGATGTTGACCGGCCCGATCCCGGCTACCCGCAAGCTGCTCGAGCGCAACTCGATGACCATGGACGACATCGACCTGGTCGAGATCAACGAGGCCTTCGCGTCGGTGGTCGTGGCCTGGCAGCGCGAGCTGAACCCGGACATGGACAAGGTCAATGTCAACGGCGGTGCGATCGCGATCGGCCACCCGCTCGGTTCGACCGGCGCCCGGTTGCTGACCACACTGCTGCACGAGATGGAGCGCGACGACAAGCAGATCGGCCTCGTGACGATGTGCTGCGGCGGCGGCATCGGCACCGGAACGCTGGTCGAGCGCGTCTGACCGACGACGTCGCCGCTGTGGCCCGGAGTCCGCGGGTCCTCGAAGGCGACGGCGGCATGCCCATTCGCGGCCCTGCGGGGCGATCGTGCCGGCCATGACCGTCACGATCGCCCCCGGGCCGGTCTTCATCGAGGACCGCGCCAAACAGGCGCGCCCTCGGGCACCGGAGGCCGCGGTTTTCCCGCAACGTGGATCCGTGAGTTGCCCCGTCCGCAGCCTCCGGACCGACCTATAGCCTGCTCGACATGAGCGCAATGGATCGCGTCGCGATCGGGGCGATGGGGGATACGCCTGCGGACATGGCCGGAATGGCCCAGAGAGCCGAGCAGGCCGGCTTCGACTCGATCTGGGCGATCGAGCTCTTCCGCAACGCATTCACCCAGACCACGTGGCTGGCCAGCCAGACAGAGAAGGCCGATATCGGGACTTCGATCGCGTGGGGCTTCGTGAGGAGCCCGATGACCATGGCGATGAGCGCGATGGACATCGACGAGATCTCGGGAGGTCGCTTCCGGCTCGGACTGGGACCCGGCGTCAAACGGCTGATCGAGACCTGGCACAACGCCGACTACGGCCGGCCGGCTCCGCACCTGCGCGAGACGATCCAGGCGGTGCGGGAGATCATCCGTGCCGCCGCGGCCGGTGAGCCGGCCGCCTTCAAGGGCGAGTACTACGACATCGACATCAAGGGCTGGTTCCGCTCCACGCCTCCGGTCCGGGCCGAGATCCCGATTTACACGGCGGCCGTGCAGAAGGGCATGTGCCGGATGGCCGGTGATGTCGCCGACGGCCTGATCGGCCACCTGATCTGCTCGGCCAGCTGGATCGAAGAGGTGATCGTCCCGAACTTCGAACTCGGCCTGTCGCGCTCGGACCGCGAGCGCGGGGACTTCACCTTCCTGCCCAGTATCTGCGTCGCGATCGACGACGATTACGAGCGCGGTCTCGATGCGGCCCGGCGTACTCTCGCCTTCTACTCGACGGTCAAGACCTATCTGCCGCTCTTCGACCACCACGGTTTCGCCCAGAACGCGGCCGACGCCGCCGCGGCGTTCCGAAAAGGCGACATCGAAGGTGTGGCGGGCGCGATCACCGACGAGATGGTCGAGCACTACTGCGCGGTCGGCACACCCGACAAGGTGCGGGCCAAGGTCGCCGAGATCGCACCTTTCGCCGACGCGGTTTTCCCGGGCGCGCCGACGTACTTCATCCCGAACGAACAGATCTCCGAGTACAACGAGCGAATCATCGAGACCTTCGGCCGCGGAGCCGCGACAGCCTGACCGCCTGCTGGATGGAAGCCGGATGAGCAAGATCTTCGAAGAAGAGATCACCGTAGGCCGGACCACGCTGACCTTCCGGCGCACCTCCGGCCGCGGTCATCCGGTGATCATGCTCCACGGCCTGATGGACTGTGCCGAAAGCTGGGACCCGTTCGCGCGTTCGATCTCCCGTCCGACGTTCGCTTTCGACCTGCCCGGTTTCGGACAAAGCTCGCTCGCCGGTGACGACATCTGGAAATGGCAAGGCCTGTTCGACCGGGCGCTGAAGAAGCTCGAGATCGACAGCTCGTTCCTGCTCGGCCATTCGCTCGGCGGAGCGCTGGCCTCGGCTCTCGCTGCTCGGCAGCCCGACAGCGTTCGCGCGCTGCTGGTCATTTCGCCGGCCGGCTACAGCCGCATCCCGCTGGCCCAACTGCTCGCCCGGCCGGAGATGGAGTTCCTGCTCGGTCAGACGGCACCGCGCGCGATGCGTTTCAGGCCGCTCGTCAACCTGACCTACCGGAACCTCTTCTCCTACCACCACGACCCTTCGGACGGCCTGATCCGCCGGCTGATTGAAACCCGCGCGGACATGGTGCCGGGGATCAAGAACGGAATGCACCTGCTGCGAGAGCTGTCGAAGGAGCGCTTCCGCGAAAGCCCCTACGAGGGTCCGGTGGCAGGGCTCTGGGGGGAGCACGACCGGCTCGTCCCGCCGAAGTACTCTCTGAAGGGTCTGCTCAGCGTCTTCCCCTGGGCCGAAAGCGAGATCCTCGAAGGCATCGGCCACCATCCCCAGGAGGAGGCTCCGGGCGAGACCCTCGACTGGATATCCGAATGGACCGAGTCGAGCATCCGCGAGCCGATGCTTGTCTCGGCCGACCTGCCCTTCGGCTGAGCCGGAAGTCGCCCGGCCGCGGTGCAGCTTCGGGCGCGCGGCGGCAACGGCGCCGGCCCTCCGGGTCTGTGGAGGGCCTGACGCCGGTGCCGCGCAGGGGCTCTAGCCGTTGACCACGTTCTGGAAGGCGTTCTCGACTTCCTTGACGGCCTCGTCATCGCCCGGAGGAGAGTCCTGCGTGAAGCAGTTGGACAGGTATTCCTCCGAAGGGAAGATCAGCTCGTTGTCGGCAAGTGCGGGGTCCTTCTTGGTGAGGATCTCCTTGACCCCCTTCACCGGGCTGATGTAGTTGACCCATTCGACGATCTGGGCCATGTTCTTCGGCTCGTATACGTAGTTCATGAACTCGTATGCGGCGGCCGTATCGGGTGCCCCCGCGGGGATCATCATGTTGTCCGACCACAGCGCACAGCCTTCGGTCGGCTGTACGTACTGGATGTTCTTGTTGTCGAACTGGGCCTGGACCGCGTCGCCGGACCACCCGATCGCCGCGACGACCGTTCCCTTGGCCAGGTCCTGGATGTAGTTGTTGCCGGTGAACTGCCGGATCTGGCCGTTCTGGACATACGAGTCGAGCTTGTCGATCTGCTCCAGCCAGTCCTCCGTGGTCGCGTCGGCGGGGTCGATCCCGTCGGCCTTCAGCATCATCGGGATCGTGTCGCGCATCTCACGAAGCACGGTCACCTTGCCCTTGTACTTGGGGTCCCAGAGGTCGTTGATCGACTTGACGTCGGGCGCGAGGTCCTCGCGCACGACGAGGCCGGTCATACCCGACTGCCACGGGACCGTGAAGTCGCGATTCGGGTCGAAGGTCGGATTCTTCAGGTCTTCGATCATGAACTCGTCGACCACGGGGAGCTCGGCCTTGTCGAGGTTCTGGACGTAGCCGAGGTCGTGCATCTTCTTCGACATCCAGTCGCTGGTCACGACTATGCTGCGCCCGCCCGAGTCTCCCTGGCTGAACAGGGGCTGGACCTTGCCGAAGAACTCGTCGTTGTCGTTGACGTCTTCGACGTACTCGACCTTGATCCCCGTCTCCTTCTCGAAGTCGCCGATCGTCTGTTTGTCGATGTACAGCGGCCAGTTCGAGACCTTGAGGCTGTCGGTCTGCTCACCGGCCGTCGCGACCGTGGCCTCTTCGCTGCCTTCCGACAGCCCGCCGTCTCCGCCGCAGGCTGCGATCGTCAGGGAGATCCCTGCGATCCCGATTGCCAGAAGTATGGTCCTGAGCGGGTTCTTTCCTGCCCTCTGCTTCATTGAATCCTCTCGTCTAGCTCTGCCGACCCTCACGAGAGGGACGGGTCTGAAATGTGGACGACCAGCTTACCCATGTTCTCACCCGCGAAGAGCATGTTGAGCGCGTTCGGCAGCTCTTCGAAGCCTTCGACCACGGTTTCCTCGGAGCGTATCTTCCCCTCCGCGAGCCACTTCGACAGGTCCCTGATCGCCTCGCCGAATCGCGGGTAATAGTCGAGGATGATGAATCCCTGGAGCTTCACCCTCTTGATCAGGAGGTTGCCGAAGGTGCGCGGACCAGGAGGTGGTTCGGTCTCGTTGTAGCCGGAGATCAGCCCGCAGAGAACCATGCGCGCGCCGACGTTCAGGCGTGCCATGACCGCCTCCATGATCTCGCCACCGACGTTCTCGAAGTTGACGTCGATTCCGTCCGGCGTCGCCGCCTTCAGCTGCGCGCGCCAGTCGTCGGCCTTGTAGTCGACGGCGGCATCGAAGCCGAGCGTGTCGGTGATGAAGCTGCATTTCTCGGGACCGCCGGCGATGCCGACCACGCGCGCGCCCTTCATCTTCGCCAGCTGCCCGGCGACCGAGCCGACGGCACCTGCCGCCGCCGAGACGACGACCGTGTCGCCTTCCTTCGGCTCGCCGATCTCGAGCATGCCGAAATAGGCGGTGCATCCGGTCATGCCCATCGTGCCGAGCAGCTGCGCGGGCGTCGCCTCGACGCCTTCGGGCACGACCATGAGCGGCATCTCGTCGCTCACGACCACGTAGTCCTGCCAGCCGGTGAGGCCGTTGACCAGCGCGCCGACGGGGTAGCTCGCGTTCTTCGACTCGACGACCTCGCCGAGGCCCAGCGCGCGCATCACCTCTCCGATCGCGACCGGCGGCAGGTAGGTCGGTTCTTCGCCGATCCAGGTCCGGTTTGTCGGGTCTATCGAGATGCTGTTCACCTTGACCAGCGCTTCTCCTTCGCCGATCTCGGGAACCGGCTCGCGGACCAGGTCATAGGTATTTTCGTCCACGGGCCCCGTGGGGCGCTCGGCCAGCAGGAAACGGCGGTTCTCTTCGCTCATGCGGTTCAGGCTACATGCCATCCTGCCGGGTCCGGTGCGGACGGACACGATCCACGCAGCTTCAGGGAGTCAGTCGCCGGGATGGGGGAGTCCGGACCCGGCCGCGGGGCCCGTCGCGTCGGATCCCGAGCTTCAGCCGAGGCCGGCGACGAAACGCGCGAAGGCTGCCATGTCGTTGACCTCGGGACCGTGGCCGGGCAGGATGACCGACGGGTCGAGGTCGGCCAGCTTGCGGATCGAGCGGCGGTTCTCGGCCGGGTCGTAGGTAAAGACGTCGGGTGGCTCGCGCAGTCCGGTCAGGCTGGTCACGAAGCTCATGTTGCGGATGATGTCGCCGCAGATCGCGACCCGGTCGCAGTCGCGGAAGTAGATCACCTGGCCCGGTGCGTGCCCGGGGGCGTGGACCACCCGGAAGTCTCCAACCTCATCGCCTTCGTGCAGCACGCGGTCGACCTTGTGCGGCGGGCCGGTCCAGGACTTCTGTATGCGTACGAGCAGCGGGTTCATCCGCATGCCTTCCTGGATCTCGCGGCGGCCTTCCATGAAGTCGACGTCGTCGGCATGGCAGGCGAGCGGGATGTCGCGCTCGGTGCAGATCAGGTCGGCCAGCCCCTGGTGGTCGGGGTGGACGTGGGTCAGCGCGATCAGCGAGAGCGTCCTGCCCTCAAGCTGCCCGGTCACGCGCCTCCGGTCCCAGGTCGACGCGGCGTCGAACAGCACGTCGCCGGCGAGATAGACGTTGAAGATGGGTCGAGGGAGCTGGGCGAGCCGCTCGACCCCGGCTGCGACCTGCTTCATGCCGGCAGGAGTCTCAGGTCGGGTCTCCGGGAGTCCGGGGCTGGCCGCTGTGCTGCGAGAGGGCCTCGAGCCTGGCGATCTCGCGCTCGCCGACGATTCGCGCTGGATCGTCGGGAGCGAGCGGTTCGATCATGCGCCGGACCCGGTTGCGGATCTGGAGGGAGAAGTGCGGTGTGACGGCGCCGGTCAGCTCTCGGATGTCCTCCGGGGTGACCGGCCGGCCAGAGTCCAGTACTCCGAGGTGTTCGGTTTCGCTCATTATCGGCTTCCGTCCATTCTTCGCTGAGTTCCGATCGAGGGGCTCAGGGGGTGCTGTTCAGGGTTTCTACAGGAGTCAGTTCGGCTGCGTCGTCGATCACGGCCTGCTGGTCGACGTCGATGAGCGACTCGTCCCCGATTATCCAGACGTGGTTGTACAGCGCCCGGGTCGGGTCGGTGTCGTATCCGGGCTTGACGTCGAGCAGGTAGTTGAGCACGGGCTCGGGCAGCTCGCCGCTGCTCTCGGTGAGCAGCAGGGCGGGCCAGGTGCCGCCGGTCGACAGCGCCGTCGCTGCTATCGCGTCCATCGGGCGGTCGGCCCTCGCGACGGTATAGCCGTGACCGGGGTCGTTCAGGTTCCAGCCGAAGAGGCCGCTCGAGAAGCGGACCAGCTCGACCGAATTTGACGCGGGGTCGCCGGCCGCCACGCGTTCTATCCCGTCGGACACCTTGCCGAGCCGTTCGACGGCCCCCGCCGACACCGCCTCCGGAGGACCGACGACGAAGACGGGCACGTCGGCGTTCTCCTTCTTCCTGAGGAACTCGATCGTCACCTGCGGCACCTCGTCGGTACCGCTGAAAAGGACGACGTCGCCGGACCGGGCCGCCCAGGCTGCGGCGGGCGTGGAGAACTCCGGCGCTTCCGATGAAACGACGACAAAGGCGTCCGGCGGGCCGCCTTCGAGCCTCGCCTTGAGCTCTGCCGCCCTCACCGCGAGTGTCGCCGGATCGGACCCCTTGACCTGCCGGACCTCGAAGTCCGACGGCGGCGCGACCCGGCCGAAAGTGAACACTTCGTTGCCACCCGTGGTCGGCGATCCGTTCGGTTCGAGCTGGTTGACCACGCTCAGTCCGTCCTCGGAGAGCGTGCCGGAGGGCGCGAGCAGGATCGGAGCGCCGATCGGTGGCTTGCTGAAGCTCGACGCGACGAGTCCGGCCTGCCAGTCGTCGTCGGCCACGACGGAGACCGCCGAAGGCGGTGTGCCGGGTCCGGTGGTCGGATAGGCGGCGAGGGCTGCGGCGAGCGAGATGTCGACCGGATCCGAACCGTTGATCCGGGTCGTATTGCGGGTCGCCACGACCGGATAGCCGAGCGAGCTGACCGCGGCACCCTCGACCTCGCCGCTCGGCGCGGCCCCGGGCGAAGTCGCCGAGCCGTTGTCGACCGTCGCAACCGGGTCGTCGGGGTCGGCGCCGACATCGAAGAAGAAGTAGGCGATGAAGGCGGCGAGGATCAGGACGAGGACGAGGAGTATTCCCAGTCCGATCCACGGCACACCGGAAGAGCCGGGTGCGCCCGGAGGGGCATTGATCGGCTGTCTTCCCGAGGCAGGCACGTAGCAAACCGTACCGCTCGGCCGAAGTCGTAAGAATGGCGGGGATGCCGTACCCGGTCGGAACAAGCGTCAACGGCAAAGGCCACATGGAGATCGCAGGCTGCGACGTGGTCGAACTGGCCGAGCGCTTCGGGACTCCCGCCTATGTCTTCTCGGTCTCCGAGATGCGCAACCGGGCCCGGGCCTACGTCGACGCATTCAGCAGCCGGACCGACGAATTCGAGGTGCTGTATGCGAGCAAGGCGCTGCCCGTGACCGCGGCCTACAGGCTGTTCGCCGAGGAGGGGCTGTCGGTCGACGTAGCTTCCGGCGGCGAGCTGACCATGGCGCTCGCGGCCGGGTACGACCCGTCGCTGATCTACATGCACGGAAACAACAAGACAGACGCCGAACTGAGGCTGGCCGAGGAAGCCCAAGTCGGCCATCTGATCCTCGACTCCTTCGACGAGATCGAACGCTGCGAACGCGTGTTGACGCGCAGGCAGGACGTTCTGATCAGGGTCACTCCGGGAATCAAGCCTTCGACCCACACCTACATCCAGACCGGACAGCTCGACTCCAAGTTCGGCTTCGGCCTCGAGGACGGCTCGGCCGAGCGTGCGGTGCGCCGGGCACTGGCCTCGCCGATGCTCAACCTGGTCGGCCTCCACTTCCACATCGGCTCGCAGATCTTCGAGATCGAGCCGTTCCGGCTTGCGGTCGAGTCGCTGGCCGAGCTCAAGGGGGAGTGGTGCCGCATGCTCGACCTCGGTGGCGGTCTGGGTATCTCCTACGAGAAGGAGGACGAGCCGCCGAAGATCGAGAGCTACGTCGACCTGAAGATCGAGGCCGTACGCGAGCACTTCGGCCACGAGGTGAAGATCCTGATCGAGCCGGGTCGCTCGCTGGTCGGCAACGCAGGCGTGACGATCTACACGGTGGGCACGATCAAGGAGATCCCGGGCGTGCGGACCTACGTCTCGGTCGATGGAGGCATGTCCGACAACCTCAGGCCGATGCTCTACGACGCCAAGTACGAGGCCGCGATCGCCGATCGCGCAGGCGATCCGGCCGAGACCGTCGCCACCATCGCCGGCTCGCATTGCGAGTCCGGGGATATTCTGGTCCGTGACGTGGCACTTGCCGATCCCCAGGTGGGCGACATCCTGATCACCCCGGCGACCGGCGCCTATGGCCATGCGCTGGCCAACAACTACAACGGCATGCCCAGGCCACCGGTGATCTTCTGCGAAGACGGCGAGGCGGAAGTCGTGGTCAGGCGCGAGACCTGGGACGACCTCCTGGCGAGGGACGCATGAGCGCCGCCGACGGCCCGGTGAGGGTCGGGCTGCTCGGTCGCGGCACGGTAGGCGGCGCGCTGGTCGAACTGATCGCCGAGCGGTCGGCGGCCGTCGAAGGCGCGACCGGCCGTGGCGTGGAGATCAGCGGCGTGCTCACCACGAGCGAAGGCGACTTCGACACGATCCTCGCCGGCGCCGACGTGATCGTGGAGCTGATGGGTGGTACGACGACCGCACGCGAGCACGTCATCGCTGCGCTGAAGGCCGGAAAGCCGGTCATTACCGCCAACAAGCAGCTGCTGGCACAGCACGGTGCCGAGCTCTTCGCCGCAGCCGACGAAGCAGGTGTCCAGCTGCGCTTCGAGGCGGCCGTGGCCGGCGTCGTACCGGTCATCCGCGTGGTCCAGGAGAGCTTCGGCGCGGTCGAGTTCGAGAAGGTCTTCGGCATCGTCAACGGGACCACGAACTTCATCCTCTCCGAGATGGCCTCTACCGGGGCTTCGTATGAAGAGGTGCTCGCACGGGCCCAGGAGCTCGGCTACGCCGAAGCCGATCCGACCGAGGACGTCAACGGGGCCGACGCCGCGGCGAAAATGGCGATCCTGGCCCGGCTCGCCTTCCATACGCCGGTTGATTTCGAACAGGTGCCGTTCGAGGGCATCGAGTCGGTCCAGCCCGACGACCTGGCCTACGCCAAGGAGCTCGGCCTCTCGCTGAAGCTTCTCGGTGTCGCCGAGCGCTTCGACGACGGCATCGCGGTCAGGGTCTTCCCGTGCTTCCTGTATCCGGGCCATCCGCTCTCGCCGATCAACGGCCCGTTCAACGCCGTCATGGTCCAGGCTCCGGAGATCACCGAGGTCACGCTGTCGGGTCCCGGGGCGGGAGGGACCGAAACAGCCGCCGCCGTGCTCGGTGACCTCGTCTCGGTGGTATCGGGCGAGGCGCCGGTCCACGCGGCCGAACGGGAGCTGCCCGTGCTGTCCGACGTCCAGTCCTCGTTCTACCTCCACCTCGAGGTCGCCGACGAGCCCGGTGTTCTGGCGCAGGTCGCGAAGGTGCTCTCCGACAGCGGGATCTCGGTCAAGAGCGTCGTACAGAAGGGGATGGGCAACGACGCGCGCCTGGTCATGGTCGTCCACCGCTGCTCCGAAGCGCTGTTCATGGAGGCGGTCGAGCAGATCGGCGGCCTCGGTTCGCTGCGCTCCAGTCCGCGCTTCATCCGGGTCATCGAAGAAGTCTTCGTCTAGGTAGCCGTGCCGCAGCCACTCATCGAGAGATACCGCCAGTACATCCCGCTCGAGGCCGACGATCCGATCGTCTCGATCAACGAAGGCTCGACGCCGCTGGTTCCGGCGCCGCGGCTGTCGGAGCGCATCGGCGCGAACGTCTTCCTGAAGATCGAAGGCGCCAACCCGACCGGATCGTTCAAGGACCGTGGCATGACCGTCGCGGTCTCACGGGCCAAAGGACGAGGGGCCGAGGCCGTGATCTGCGCCTCGACCGGCAATACCGCCGCCAGTGCTGCCGCTTATGCGGTGCGAGCCGGGCTCACAGGCGCCGTGATCGTGCCTGAGGGCAAGATCGCGATCGGCAAGCTGGCCCAGGCGCTGATCCACGGCGCACGCGTGATCGCCCTCCAGGGGAACTTCGATGATGCGCTGGTGATCGTGCGCGAGCTCGCCGAGCGCCATCCGATCGAGCTGGTCAACTCGGTGAACCCGTACCGGATCGAGGGCCAGAAGACGGCCGCCTTCGAGCTGATCGAGGAGCTCGGTGGGCCGCCCGATGCGCTGTCGATCCCGGTCGGAAACGCCGGCAACGTCACCGCTTACTGGAAGGGCTTCACGGAATGGGACACGTCGCCGATCATGTACGGCTTTCAGGCCGCCGGCGCCGCTCCGCTGGTCGAAGGCGCGCCCGTCGCAAAGCCGGAGACGGTCGCCTCGGCGATCCGCATCGGCAGCCCGGCGCGGTGGGAGGAGGCGATGAACGCCTTCAACACCTCGCGCGGGCGGGTCGCCGCGGTGACCGACGAGCAGATCCTCGACGCCTACTCGTGGCTGGCCCAGAACGAGGCGGTCTTCTGCGAGCCCTCATCTGCGGCCTCGGTCGCAGGCCTGCTGACCCATGGCCTGCAGACGGTCGACGGCATGGACAAGCCCGAGACGGTCGTATGCGTGCTGACCGGCCACGGCTTGAAGGACCCCGACACCGCGCTAGGTACCGCACCAGCGGTGATCAACTGCGCCAACGACATCACCGCAGTCGAGCACGCCGTCTTCGATTGAGCAGCGGAGGGTAGGCGGGTCCGAGGTTTGCGGGGGGGGGCGGGTCCGGGGGAGGGTTCGCGCCTACCCCGCCAACCCATACTCACCCTCCCCCGGACCCGCCCCCTCCTGCGGCCGCCTCGACCGCGAACGGCGCCGGGAGCCACGCCATGTCGTCATGAGGTCGGCCGGGGGAGGGTCTCCCGCCTACCCCAGCCATCCCAATTCGACCCTCCCCCGGCCGCCCTCATCGCCGGGATACGACCCCGGGCTGTTGCTGAGGGAGCCGGCGGGGCCCGGTGGTGCACTCGTCGGGGGCCCCGGAGCTTCCGTCAGGCGCGCAGGCGGTAGCCCCTGACGAACAGCCGGTGGTTGAGGGCGAACAGGGCGGACGTGGCCAGGACCAGGGCCAGCAGCGAGAGGCCGACGTTGACGTCGGAGACCCCGAGAAACCCGTAGCGGACCAGGTTGATCATGTAGAAGACCGGGTTGAAGTGGGTGATCGTCTGCCACGGCTCTGGCAGCAGGGCCGACGAGTAGAAGACCCCTCCGAGAAATATCAGCGGAGTGAGGATGAAGGTCTGCGCGAAGGAGACGTCGTCGAACTGCTCGGCCCGGATCCCGACCAGGACCCCCAGCTGGGAGAAGAAGAAGCCGACCAGCAGCAGTGCGCTGACCAGGACGAGAGCGTGCTCGACCGGCAGGTCGATCAGCAGGCTCGCCACGACGAAAGTGACGACGGCGATGATCAGTCCGCGCAGGAAGCCGCCGAGCGAGAAGGCGAGCAGGAGCTGCAGGGGCGAAGAAGGCGAGGAGAGCTGGTCGTCTATCGCGCGCTGGAACTTCTGCTGGAGGATCGAGGAGGAGTTGTTCGAGAACGCGTTCAGCGCCCACGCCATCATGATCAGCCCGGGTGTCACGAAAACCACGTAGTCGACGCCCTCGAGTTCTCCGACACGGCTGCCCAGCGCGGCGCCGAAGACGGTGATGTAGAGAAAGGTCTCCAGCAGGGGGGCGCCGATCGTCTGGCCCTTGATCTTCATGAAGCGGCTGACCTCGCGCCGGGTCAGGGCGCTGAGGCGGATCATCATCGGGCTCACTGCGACTCCCCGGTCTCGGCCTCGGCCAGCGCGATCGCCTTCGCCCGGGAGAGCTCCTTGCGCCCGACCAGCTCGAGGTAGGCGTCTTCGAGGGTCTCGACCTGGAAGCTCGCGGCGAGCTCGCGGCTGGATCCCTCGGCGACGATCCGGCCGTCGTTGATGAAGGCGATCCGGCTGCAGAGCTGCTCGGCCTCTTCGAGGTAGTGCGTGGTCAGCAGGATCGTCGTGCCTTCGGTGTTGACCCGCTGTACGTAGTGCCACAACTCCAGCCGCAACTCGACGTCTACCCCGGCGGTCGGCTCGTCGAGGATCAGCAGCCGCGGCCGGTGCATCAGCGCCCGGGCGAGCACCAGGCGGCGTTTCATGCCGCCGGAGAGGGTGCGGGTGCGCTCGTCCTTCTTTTCGGTCAAGGTGAACGCGTCGAGCAGTTCCTTGACCCGTTCGCGGCGGTCGTTCTTCTTCATGCCGAAGTAGCCACCGTGGAAGTCGAGTGTCTCCTCGACGGTGAGGAACCAGTCGAGGTTGAGGTCCTGCGGGGCGAGGCCGACCGCCTCGCGGGCCGCCTGGTAACCGTCGACCGCGTCGTTGCCGAAGATGCGGATCGAGCCGGAAGTCGGAGACGCGAGCCCGGTGGAGCAGTGGATCAGCGTGGACTTGCCGGCGCCGTTGGGGCCGAGCAGGCCGAAGAACTCGCCGGAGGCGACCTCGAGCGAGACGCCCTTCAGCGCTTCGGTGCCGGTCGGGTACTTCTTGGTCAGGTCGGTGATCTTCAGCGCGGGCTGCCGGCCGGCTTCCTGGGGCGTTGACGGGAACCTGGAGGGGGATTCGAGCATCGGGCAATCATGACCTCTCTGCCTCGCCGGCGCGTCCGCGCCCCGCGTGCTGCGGCCGTGAAACCGCGTCGCGCCCCAACGCAATACCTTTCGACTCGTGACCGACCGCCACCGACTCGTCCGGGTACCGGCCTCATCGGCCAATCTCGGTCCGGGCTACGACGTCATGGCCGTGGCCCTCGACATTCACCTGGAACTCGAGGTCAGTGAGACCGGTGAATTCTCGGTCGAATGCGATCTCGACGTTTCGACGGGCCGTGACAACCTCGTGGTCCGGGCATTCGAGACGCTCCATCCGGCCGACGGCCTCAGCTTCCGGATCGGCGGCGAGATCCCGCTCGCCCGCGGCATGGGATCCAGCGCGGCCGCGATCGTAGCCGGGCTGGTCGCGGCCGACCACATGTACGAGCTGGGGATCGAGCGCCAGGAGCTGCTCGAGCGGGCGACACTGCTGGAGGGCCACCCCGACAACGTCGCCGCGGCAATCTGCGGCGGGTTCGTGGTCTGCTCGGGAACGGGCAGCGAGCTGGTCGCGACCCGCATCGACTCTCCGGAGGGACTCGAGGGAGTGCTGGTCATCCCTCACGAACCGGTTTCCACCTCGCTGGCCCGCGAAGCGATCCCGACCCAGGTTCCGCTCGGCGACGCCGTCGCCAACGCCGCCGCGGCAGCGCACCTGACGCTCGGCCTCAGCAGCGGCGACTTCGACCTGATCAGCCTCGGCATCCGCGACCGCATCCATCAGGACCGTCGCCGTCACCTGTTCCCGAAGTCGATGGAGGTGGTCGAACAGGCCGCATCGCTCGGAGCCATCGGCGCGACCATCTCGGGCGCCGGCCCCACCGTGCTCGTCTGGAGCGGGTGGCAGGAGACCGGCAAGGTCAGCGCGGCGCTGAAGGAGCGATGCGCCGGCTGGGCCGAGATCCGCAGGGTCGGCTTCAGCCCGCTCGGCGCCGACGTCCCCGAGCTCTGACCTGCGTGGATCTCCTGCTGCAGGTCGGTCTGATCGAGCTGGCGATCGGCGCGATGCTGGGCTGGGCAATGGTCGTCAGGTCGGAGAAGCCGGAATGGCTGAAGCGGATCGGGCTGACCCGGCCACACCGGATCCTCCAGGTGCACCTGGACTTCCTCATGATGGGCCTTATCCTGATCGCAGTCGGCCTGGTCGTACCCGACCCCCCGCCGTTGCTCCAGGCGATGCTGATCTTCGGCACGGCGATGAACCCGTCCCTCTTTGTCCCGCTCGCCTTCAATCCGGAGGTCGAGAAGAAGCTCTGGTACAGGGCGCTGGCGGTAACTTCCTTTGTCGCCGTCTCGGGCGGCCTCGTATGGGCCGCGATACTGGGGCCGTGAGACCCGTCAGGTCTTCGGCTCGAGCTCGCGTGCGGCCCTGCGTGCCTTTTCCAGCGGCCCGCTCAGATCCAGGCGCTCGAGCACCTCGACCGTCAGGCGGGCGTAGTCGAACGACTTGCGCCGGTTGAATTCGTAGATCGGCTTGCCGGCCCGGGCCGACTCCGGGTAGACGATCGAGCGCCGGATGACCGTGTCGAATACGAGGTCGCCGAACTCTTCGCGCAGCAGCTCGAGCGTGCGACGTGCATGCTTCGTCCGCATGTCGGCGATGTTCAGCATGATCCCGAGCAGCTCGAGGTCGGGATTGAGGTTCTCGCGGGCGAGGTTGATCACCTCCATCGCCTGCTCGGCACCCTGTTCGGAGAAGTGCTCGGCCTCGGTCGAGAGGATCGCGCGGTCGGCGGCCACGAGCGCGTTCACGGTGAGCAGGCCGAGCGTCGGCGGGCAGTCGATCAGGATCACGTCGTACTGGCGCTTGGGTTCGCGCAGGGCGCTCCTGAGTGTCAGCTCGCGACCGATCTTGCCGGCCAGCATCAACTCGGCCTCGGCCAGCCCGAGGTTGGCCGGAATCACCCCGTTGTGGACGGCATCCATCGCCTTCTCACGACCGGCCAGGACCTCCCCGAGCGTAGGAAAGGCCTCAGCCGGAACGCCGAAGTACTCGGACAGGTTGCCCTGCGGGTCGCTGTCGATCGCCAGGGTGTTCAACCCGGCCCGGCTCAGACCGTCGGCCAGCGAGCGGGTCAGGGTCGTCTTGCCCGTGCCGCCCTTCTGGGACAGGATCGCGATCGTGATGGCCACCCGCACACCCTACCCACGGCCCCGGGGTCGGGCGCGAGCGGCCCAGCCCGTACAATCATCCGGCGATGGGTCCCGTCTACGCCGAAACCGACATCGATGCGCCGCGCGAGATGATCTACGAATACCTGCTCGACATCGCCACGCGCCCGGTGCTGTTCGGCGACTCGATCAGGGACTTCCGTCTGCTGCGCCTCGATACGCGTGGCGTCGGTGCGGGAGCCAGATTCCGGTTCAGGCGGCGCTCGGCCTGGAACGACACGACGATCACTTCGACCGAGGCCCCGCGACGGATCTCGGAGCGCGGATCGACTGGACGTCTGAACCGCAACCTGACCGGTTTCGAGTGGGAAATCGCCGAAGCGCCGACCGGCGTGAGCTCGGTCCGGCTGTCCTACTGGATCGAGCCATACGGCTTCTACCGCCACTTTCACCGCCTCACCGGAGGCTCGCGCTGGTACACGCGGCAGATGAACCGTGCGCTGCGGCGGCTGCGCGAACAGGTCGAGGCCGAGCGCATGGAATCCGAGCGGGTCGAAGTGGCCGGCGGCAACCGCTACAAGACCGGCATCCTCTAGTCCTTCGAGACGAATAAACTCCCGACCGATGGATACTTCCGCCAACAGCAAGTCGATCCGCGCCCTCCTCGCCGTGCTGCTCCTGGCCTTCTCCGGATTCGTCCTCGCCGCCTGCGGCTCCGACGACGACGCTGAAGGCGCGGGCGGGGAAGAGGAGGTCGAGGTGGTGATCGAGGGTGAACCGGTCGAGCTGGAGCCCTTCGAGTACAACGTGCTGTTCACGCGCCCGCTCAACCGCTTCGACGTCGAGGACCGCGAGTACCTGAAGGGCCAGCCCGCGCCGGGGCCGGGCGAGACATACGTCGGTGTGTTCATCAGGGTCAAGAACAAGGACGACGTCGCCCACGAGGTCCCCGAGTCCTTCGAGATGGTCGACACGGCCGACGGCCGCTACGAAAGCATCCCCAGCGACTCGGTCTACGCTCTTCCGCTCGGCGCCGAGCTCGAGCCCGGTGAGCAGTTCCCGGAGATCGACTCGACGCCTCAGGTCGGCCCGATACAGGCGTCCCTGCTCCTCTACCTCGTACCCGACGAGGTCCTCGAGCTGAGGCCCGTCGAACTCGAGCTGGAAGGCGAAGAGGAGCGGGCCGCTGTCGAGCTCGACCTCTAGGGGTCTTTCCGCCGGAGCGGTCGGCCAACTCACCTGCGGCGCCGGTGCGGCCCTGGCGCTGCTCTCTCCGATCTGGTTCCCCCTGGCCGGCGCCGGGCTGGCCCTGCTTGTGCTGGGGGTCGTACTCTCGGCTCCGAGCGCGCGCAGCCGCGGGCCCTACATCGAGCAGTGGTGGAACGCGGTCGCCGTGGCCTCCCTCGTCTGCCTCGCCGGATTCGGCCTGGAGTTGCTGCTGCCGGTGGTGGGAGGGATCCTGATCACCGCGGGAGGTGTCGTGGTGCTCGTCGCGGTGGCCCTCGGCACTCCTCCCGAAGCCGACGAAGCCGACGCCCCGGGCTAGAGCCCGGCCGAGAGGATCTGGCTGGCGATCGGCGCGGCGACGGTACCGCCGCCGGCGCTGGCGTCGATGATCATCACCCCGATTGCGAGTTTCGGCTTGTCGGCGGGGGCGAATGCCGAGAACCACGCGTCCTCGACCAGGTCCGGGTTGCCTTCCTCGTCGACGGCGCCACCGCCTCGCGGGCCGACCTCGGCCGTACCCGTTTTGCCGGCCACCTGGGCCTCGGGGATCGCACCGGCGATGCCGGTTCCGGAAGTGACCACCGCCACCATTCCCTGGGTCACCTGGTTGGCCGTCTTGCGGTCGGTCACACGCATCGGCTCGACATCGGGCTGCAGTTCGGGTTCGGAGGCGATCGGGGTCGGCATCGTGACCCCGTCACTCGCGATCGCCTGGGAGACGCTCGCCATCAGCAGCGGCGTAGCCTGGACCTTGCCCTGGCCGATCGCGCTCACTCCGAGTTCGTTGTTGTACTCACCGGGCTGAGGGATGGTCGGGACCGGGGGGTCGATCGCCTCGGTCCCTTCCTCGTTGTAGATCGCGGGGACGCGGTTGAAGCCGAAGCCCTCGGCGGTCTCGGTCAGCTGTTGCTCGCCGATCTCCATGCCCAGCGGCGCGAAGACGGAGTTGCATGAGTCGGCGAAGCTCTCAATGAAGCTGCCACCGCAGACTTCGCCATAGGCGTTCTCGATCTCCCGCCCGTCGGCGATTCCCGAGGTCGAGAACTCGTACTGGCTGTCAAGGGTCGCCTTTCCCGTTTCCAGAGCCGCGGTCGCGGTGACGATCTTCATCGTCGAACCGGGAGGTTGAAGGACCGAGAAGGCCTGGCCTGCCAATGCCCTGATGTTGCCCCTCATGGCGTCCAGCACCGCCACGCCGCCCACCTGCCCCGCCAGGGCCGAGACCGAGACGGACTGGAGTTCGGCGTCGATCGTCGTCTTCAGCGGCTTTGCCGGTTTCGGCTCGCCCTCACCGAGCACCCTGCCGCCCCCGCCGCCTTCGATCGGGACCGCACTCAGCGTGCCGCCGGGCTTGCCGGCGAGCCTGGAGTTGTAGGCGAGTTCGATCCCGCTCAGCCCCGTCGGCTCGCCTTCGTTGAAGCCCGCGGCAATCTGGGCCTCGGTCAGTCCTTCGTCGCTGGTGCCGACCGTCCCGGTGACGTCGATCATCGAATCGCCGAGCGGGTACGTCCGTGCCAGCGACGGCCCCTCGACCATGACCTGGCCGTCGTTGGCGAGGATCGAGGCCCGGCGCGGCAGCCTGGTCTCGCGGTCGAGCTGCTCGCCCTCTTCGAGGCCGGGGAAGAGCAGGCCGCTCTGCCAGGCGATCCCGTCTTCACCGAAAGTGAACTTCATCGGCTGCTCGATCGTGCCGAATGCCAGCGTCGACGTGCTGACCGGGATCTCGACCAGGCTCTCGTCGCCTCCAGGCTCGCCGGGATCGATCCCCTTCAGCGTGGCAACGGCTTCGGCCTCGGAGTAGCGCTCGGTGAAGCGTTCCACGGGGATCGCCTCCCTTGACAACGTGCTGAGCTCGGAATGCATGGCCTCGTAGTCCCCCTCCTGCCACGCCTTGAGGTACCGCTCCGCCGCGTCGCGGTTCGGATTGCCCGGGCAGCCGTTGATCGCTCCGGCGACGAACGAGACGAAGGCGATCGCCAGCAGGGGGAGTGCCCTCGTCTTCAGGCGCTGTCGGCGCTCCAGCCGTGTCGGGGCGGTCCTCATAACACATGAAAACTACCGGTTGGGGCGGGTGGCTAGATTGGTCTGGTGACCGCAGTCGACTGGGCGATCGCCGCCTTCACCTTCCTACTCGCCCTGTGGGGCTTCAGGCAGGGCCTGATCGTCGGCCTGCTCGGCCTCGCGGGACTCGTCATCGGTGCCGCGATCGGGTCGAGGCTGGCCCCGGTGATCCTCGAGGGTGGCTCGAACTCACCCTACGCACCGATGTTCGCGCTGCTCGGTGCCGTGCTCTTCGGATCCCTTGCGCTCGCGATTTCGGCTTCGGTCGGTGCGAGCCTTCGCGGCGTCGCCGTACGCGGACCCTTCGGGGAGGTGGTCGACGGCATCGGCGGGGCCCTGCTCATGTCTGCGGTCGCGCTCGGGATCATCTGGGTGCTGGGCGCGGTCGTCCTCTACATGCCGGGCACCGAGAGCCTCCGCCGGGATGCGCAGCGGTCGGTGCTGCTGGCCGGGATCAATGACGTGATGCCGCCCTCGGGACCGCTGATCCAGGCGCTCTACCGGGTCAGTCCGCTGCCCAGCTTCGCCACGTCGCCCGGTGAGATCGCGAGCCCTGGCGCCGGCGCCGGCGCTTCGCCGGCGGTGAGGAGCGCCAGCGCTTCGGTCGTCAAGGTCACAGGAACCGCCTGCGGAGTCGGAATCATGGGTTCGGGCTGGGTCGTCGCGCCCAATACCATCGTGACCAACGCCCACGTGGTGGCCGGTCAGGACGACACGCGGATCGAGTCGAACGACGGCCAGTTGGTCGATGCGACGCCGATCGCCTACAGCCCGCGCAACGACATCAGCGTGCTCTCGGCGCCGGTGGACCTGCCCGTGCTGCCGATGCTCGCCGCCGCGGCCGAAGGGACTTCGGCGGCCGTGATCGGCTACCCGAACGACGGTCCGCTCACCATCACGCCGGCCAGGGCCGGTGTCACCCGCGAGGTTTTCGGCGAAGACGCATACGGATCGGGTCCGTTCCAGCGCGAGATGCTGACCCTGCGCGGGCGGGTCCGACGCGGCAACTCCGGCGGTCCGATGCTCGACCGGCAGGGCAGGGTGCTGGGAACCGTGTTCGCGTCGACCACCGAGGGTCCGCCGGGAGGGCTGGCGATCCCCAACGACATCGTCCGGCGGATCACCTCGCGCGCCCGCGCCGAAGTCGACACCGGGCCCTGCGCCCGGTGAGCGACGGCACCGCAATCGCTGTCCAGACGCCAAGTTCCATAGCCGACCGGCCCGGTTTTGTAAGCTCAGGACATCTTGTCCGGCAGCATTCTTGAAACCGGCGCCGCCTCCGGGGGAGCCGAAAAGTCGGCTCTGACCGAGGTCTGCCCCCACTTCCACGCGGCGATCGAGATGATCGGCAAGCGGTGGAGCGGGGCGATCATCTGGGCGCTGTCTGACCGGCCGCTGCGTTTCGCCGAGCTCAAGCGCGCCGTCCCCGGTCTTTCCGACCGGCTGTTGTCGCGGCGCCTGCGCGAGCTCGAGACCGCGGGCATGATCAGCCGGACGGTCGAGGACGACCTGCCCGTCAAGGTGACATACGAGCTCACCGAAAAGGGCCGCTCGCTCAAGCCGGCGATCCAGATGCTGCGCGAGTGGGCCTGTGACTGGCACCAGGAGCCCCTTCCCTGACCGGTGACGAGCGGACCGAACCGGGCACCGGCGAGCAGGCGGCCCGTGCCGCGTTGCCGGTCGGCGAGTACGCCAACCGTCTGAAGCGGGAATTCCAGAAGCTGGAGAGGGTGGAGGTGACGGGCGAGCTGGCCGACGTCCGGCGAACCCGCGTGCAGACCTACTTCCAGTTGCGTGACGACCGTGGCGGGGTGCCGTGCGCGATCTGGAACAACGAGCTCGACGCGCTCGACCTGCCGTCCGAATGCCTTCGCGACGGCGCCGCCGTGGTCGCCCGCGGCGGTCCCGACTACTACCCGGGAGGCAAGAACGCCTCGCCCGGCTTCAGCTTCAGGGTCACTGAACTCAGGCCAGCGGGCGAAGGCGACCTGCTCGCCCGGCTTGCGGCGCTGCGCAGGCAGTTCGAGGCCGAGGGCCTGCTCGAGCTCCAGAAACGGCTCCGGCGCCCCCTGCTGCCGAAGCGGATCGGGGTGATCACCGCCGAGGGCGGAGCCGCCCGTGACGATCTGCTGGCCGGGCTCGAGCGCCGCGGCTGGTCCGGCGAGATCGTATGGGCCTTCGCGCCAGTGCAGGACCGAAAAGCGGCACCTGCGATCACCCGTGCGGTCAGCGACCTCGCTGCCCTGGCCGATGTCGAGGTGATAGTCGTCAGCCGGGGAGGGGGCAGCCTCACCGACCTGTGGGCTTTCTGCGACGAAGACCTGTGCCGCACGGTCGCGATGCTCGCCGTCCCGGTCTACTCGGCGGTCGGCCACGAACGGGACGTGACGCTGATCGACGACGTCGCCGCTGTGAGGTGCTCGACCCCGACCCATGCCGCCGAGGAGGTGATCGGTCTCGACTGCGACCGGGCTCGGACCGAGCTGGCCCGGGTCGCGGCGCGTGTCTCGAAGGTCCCTGCGGCGGCGATCTCCGGCCGGGCCCGGCCGCTCACGGCCCGCGCGGCTGCTCCGGCGAGGGCCGTACGCGCCCAGCGCAGCATGCTCGACCAGAAGGCACGGGAGGTGCGGGCGTCGTCCGGGCGCGGGGTGGACCTGCGCCGCGACCGCATCGGCACGATGCTGGCCAAGAGCCTCGCGCCTGCGGTCGGTCGGGCCGCGCGATCGACCCGAGCGGCCGCGGACGCCCTCGTGGTCCGCACCGGCGCTGCCGGAACCGCGGGCCGGGCAGCGGTCGAACGCGGCCAGGCTTTCTGCCGCGCTTCCGGGGTGACCCTGCGCGCCCACGATCCCCAGCGCACTCTGGAGCGCGGCTTTGCCCGTGTCGAGGACGAAGCGGGTGAACCGATCCTCACGACGGCCCAGGCGCGGGTCGCCGGGCGTTTCGGCGTGGTCTTCGCCGACGGCCGCGTCGAGGCCGAGGTCGCAGCAGCCCGCCGCAGGCGCCGCCGTACCCGTCCGCGCGACCCGGCAGAGTTCGGCCAGACCAGACTGAAAGGACTCGACCCAGATGAGTGAAGACCGCGACCCGTCCGAACCTGACGGCGACGCAGCCGGCGACTACGAGACGGCGACGGCCCGTCTCGACGAGATCATCGCGCGCCTCGACTCGGGCGACGCGCAGCTGCGCGAGACCCTGGACCTGTGCGCCGAGGCCAAGACCCTGATCGAGTACTGCGCCGCCGAACTCGCCGCCGTCGACGAAGGACTCAAGGAACTGCGCCTGGAGGACCTCGCCGCCTCGCTCAGCCCCTCTTCGGCGCCCTCCCCGCGGCCCGACGCCGGCCAGTCCGAAGGCGGACAGCCGGAGCCATCCCCACCCGACACCGAACCGGCGGGCGACGAGCAGCCCCCGCCCCCGGAGGAGCCACCCTTCTGAGCCGCGGGCGGGCGTTCAGCTGCGTGATCTGACCAGCCGCGATTCGAGCCGTCCGCAGGCCCAGCATTCTCCGCACGGCACTACCGCCGCATCGGACTCACCGAAGAACGAGCCGGTTCTGATCATCGTGACCAGGCTGTCGACCGTGTCGCGCGCCCGGGCGAGTTCTTCGCGACCGAGCCTCATTTCGATCGGGTTTGCCACGTCTTCCAGGAAGACGAAGGCTGTGTCGACCGTCTCGGCCGCGAGTCCGTCGGCCACGGCGAGCCCGTAGAGATCCCGCTGGAGCAGGTACTGCTCTTCCATCTTCGCCGCCGCGGTGGTATCCCGCAGGTTGTTGGATTTGTAGTCGAGTATCAACGGTGGCGAAGCGTCTCGGGCCAGCAGATCGGCGAAGCCCCGGATCGTGATGCCGCCTGCATCGAAGAGGAGCGGCGTTTCCGGGTCGCAGGATTGACCGGCGACTCTCTTGCCGAGCGGGGAATCCATGAAGCCGTAGATCATTTCGGCTGCGCGCGCGGGCAGCTTCCCGTCGTCGGTCTCGAGGCCACGGCCATCGAGCCGCGCTTTGATTTCGGACTCGGCCGGTCTGACCCACCGGCGCTTCGCCGAAGACTCGAGCAGATCGTGGACCACGCTGCCGAACGCTGTCGCCTCGCGAACCGTCAGCGGACTGCTGTCTTCCGGATCGAGGGCCACTTCTTCCCGGTCTTCGGGATCCCTGGACGTCCACGCGCTCTCCGGCTCTTCGAGCTTCAGCACCCGCGTGGCGAAGAAGCGCGCGGGGCAATCCGCGAGCACGCTGAGCGTCGTAAACGACAGCGGCACCTCCGGTCTTCGAGAGCGCTCCGGCCGGTGGAGCGGCGGCCTCCCCGAGGCACCTTCACCCGGTTCTGCGGGCTCGGCCTCCCGGCCCGTCCTGAGCGCGTCGGCGTTTTCCTCCGTGGCCGGTATCGCCTCGACCGCGATCTTCGTTGCCTCTGGTTCGGATTCGAGGGGCGCTCCCGACGCGGGTGCCGGAACCGCGATGGTCGAAGGCAGGAGGCCGTCTTCGCCGCCGGCACTGCCGAGTGTCCACCGGTACAGCCTTCCGGCCGTGTTTTCGTTGACGCTCCCGCTCCTGCCTTCCAGCGGGTGGATCCCGCTCAGCACGAGCAGTCGGCGCGCCCGGGTCATCGCCACGTGGAACAGGCGGAGTTCCTCGTCTTCCTGCTCGACTTCGGCGGCGTCTCGGATTGCGTCCCAGTCAAAGAACTCTCCCTGGACTCCCTGCTCGTCCACGACCCTCAGGCCGAAGGTGATCGAAGCGTCGTGGCCGGTTTCTTCAGCTTCGCCGGCCGGCGGCGAACCGTCGTCGCGGCCCGGTCCGATCCAGCAGATCCTGACCCCTGAGCCCGGCGCCCGGCGATCCTTTCCCAGGTCGGGCACGCACACCATGTCGAACTCGAGCCCCTTGGCCTTGTGGATGGTCATCAACCGGACGACCCGGCCGCTCTCCTCCTCGGTGGCGACGCCGCTCTCGGCCTCGAGGTCGGAGCTGTCTTCTGCCCACCGCAGGAAGCCCCGCAGGTCCCTTCCCTCCGAGGCTTCGTAGTCGGCAGCCAGCGACCCGATTCGTCTCAGGTTGGCCATTCGCTCCACCCGGCCGCCGCGACCGAGGCAAGCGAGGTCGTATCCGGTCGAGGTCACGACCCTCTCGACCACTTCGCCGAGCGGGGTGATAGGCAGCGCGCTTCGCAGCGATTCGATCGCCGCGACGAAGCCACCCGCGCGCTCGCAGTCGTCGGCCCGGATGCCCGGAACCTCACCGCGGGCTGCTCTGATCACGGCCGGCCACATGGGCCCTCCGCCGCTCCCGTCGCGCAGCAGCACCAGCGCATCCGGGCTCAGGCCGCAGGCCGGGCCGAGCAGTGGCGAAAGCAGGGACTCGTCGTCGAGGGGATTGGCGACGACCGCCAGCAGGGCAAGGATGTCGATGGCCTCGCGCGAAGACCAGAAGTCACTGCGTCCGACGATGTAGGGCTCGAGACCGTAGTGGGCGAGCGCCTCTGCGTGAATGGGCATATTCGATTTCGTCCTGAACAGCAGCGCCACCTGCGAGACGTCGACGTCGCCCCGGTCGACGGCTTCGCGCACCCGCCGCGCCACCGCAAGTGCTTCGGCTCGCGTGGCTGACTCCGTCTTGCCCTGGTCCCTTGCGTTGGCAGGCGAGAGCGGACCGAGATCCTGTTCCTGCCATCCGTCGGACCCGACGAACAGCATCTCGACCGAGGACAACCGGCCGGGTTCCGGATCTAGGCCCAAGGTCAGCTCGGCGAAATCCTGGCGGGTCGCGGCCGTCGCGGCGCCGGGCCGTCCGCCGCTACGCTTCGCCTCGACCTGACCGTCCAGGCCCCGGCCGATCAGGTTGACGGCGCCGGTCACCGGACCCTGGGAGCGGAAATTCGCGGTCAGCCCGAGTGGGGGGTCGACCTGCTCCCGCCGCCGGCGGAACAGTCGCACGTCGGCGTGCCGGAAGCCGTAGATCGCCTGCATCTCGTCCCCGACTGTGAAGAGCGTCGTCTGCTCTCCACGCAGAGCTTCGATCAGCCGAACCTGAAGGCGATTCGTATCCTGAAACTCGTCGACCATCATCTCGACGAAGCGCTCTCGGTAGGAGCGGCTTGTCCCGGGGTTGTTCTCGAGCAGCTTCAGCGTCTGAAGCTGCAGGTCTTCGTAGTCGAGCAGCCCTTCTGCCCGCTTCATGTCTGAGTAAGCGTCTCCGTACGAGGTGAGCAGGCGATCGACGAGGTCCCGGCAGAAGACCGGAAAGGAGTCCGGCTCGTCGCTCTCCACGCCCGACGCCTGTGGGAGCGCGGGCCGTTCCTCGCCGCGGGCGCGCAGCTGATCGTAGGCCCTGGCCACGCCGGTCTTCCATGATCCCAGCCCGACGCGTGACAGCTGCTCCGCACTGCGGCGGTCTTCGCTCACCTCCCGCAGCGCCCGCTCGAAGGCGGCGTTGCGAATACGCCGCCCCCTTACGTCGTCCAGGACGTCGAAGCGAGGGTCCACGTCGGCTGCGACCGGATGCGCGCGCAGGATGCGCGAGCAGATCGAGTGGAACGTTCCGATCCAGGCGGCGCCCATCGCCACCTCGGGCTCGCCTTCGGGGGTCTCGCGGGCCCTGTTCCTCAGCTCGGCCGCCGCCTTGTCGGTGAAGGTGAAGACGAGGATCTCGCCCGGCTCGTGGCCGTCGGCGAGCAGGCGCCGGTAGCGCGCGATCGTTGTCTTGGTCTTGCCCGTTCCCGCTCCGGCCTCGACGAGGATGTCCCGTTCGCGGCACTCGATCGCCGCGAGCTGCTGGGCGGTCAACCGCTCGGTCTTCGTGTCGCCGGCTCTCACGGGCGCTCCCAGAGGTCCGCCTCCGGCACACAGCGATGCTCGAAGTGGCTGCGGCATTGTCCCGGATCATGGGCTATCTCGCCGGCATGGATCCTGCCGACGGTGCTGTTCGCCTCGTTCTCGGCGTCAGCGAGGAGTTGTTCGAGATCCGCGTCGTATCGAAGGTCATTCGGGTACAGCTTCAGGCACTCCAGCCCCGCCGGCGCCCTCAGGGTCTTGCGGCCGGGTTTCGGTTCGCGACCCAGCCCGATGCCCCGTGGTCGGCCGGCGCCAGGGCAGACCGGCAGGTAGAAGGAGCCCACCGGAGAGAGGCCCAGGCTTCTCCGTGCCGCCAGCATGTAGAGCTGTAGCTGGAGCTTGCCTCCCTCGATCAGTTCCTTCAAGGCGAGGACGCCGCTGTTACCTGACTTGTAGTCGAAGATCACGGCCTCGCCGTCGAGCACGTCGATCCGGTCGATGTAGCCGGTGAGGTGCCAGCCGTCGAACTGAAGTGCGCCGTCCTCGCTTGAACCGCCGAACCCCACCTCGGCGAAGGCGGGCCGGTACGGGTAGGGCTCGATGTCTCCCTCCGGGTGCCGCCACGTCACCTCGAGCTCGAGGAAGCGCTGTACGTCGAGCCTCGATGACGTCCGCAACAGCCGATGTTCCGCAGAATCACCGCCCACCCCGTGCTCGGCCGCCAGTGACTCGACCAGCCCCTCGGCTCTCTCCAGCCACGCGGCGATCGTCCTCCCGTCGGGCATCGCGGGCGGATCCGAGTGCAGCTTCTCCAGCACCTCGTGGATCAGCTTGCCTCGGACCATCGGCGGTGGAGCCGGACCGAAGCGACTCGGCCGCAGATGCTTCTCGATGAACCATTTGTACGGGCATTGGGTGAAAGCCTCGAGCGTTGTCGGGCCGAAGCTCTTGATCCCTCTCACCACCGCCTTCGCAGAGTCGGTTTCGAGTGAGTCGATCGTCCGAGTCCGTACCTCTGCCGCGGTTGCCGCGGTAATCCGTCCGTCGACGCGGGAAGCGATCCCCCTCGCGAGTTCCATGCCCCGGGTCGTGCCCGGGCCGGCGGCAACGAGAGAGCGGGCCAGCTCGTCCTCGCTGGGGGCGTCGGAGGCCGCGAAGAACACGTCGGAGGCAAACCGGTCCACCCGGCGGACGGGCGAGTCGGACTGATCCAGCAGCCGGAGCACCGCATCGATGAACGGGGAGGGGAACTCGGTTTCGCCCGACTCGTCGGCGATTCGCGAGGACAGCCAGAGCCCCTTGGTCGGCACGCTCAGGCATGAGTAGAAGAGGTAGCGCTCCTGATCCTCGGCATCCTTCCGCGGCGGCAGTGCTGCTGCCGAGCGCGATGCCGCGCTCAGGAAGGGACCAGCCTGCTCGGGATCGTCCATTCCGCGCTCCTGGAGCGACACCATGAACAGATACGAGAAGCGCTTGGCCCGCAGACGGTATGGGCTCGCGATAACCACGCTCTCGGGGTCGGGTACCGACCAGGTCTTGATCGCGCCTCCTTCGAGCGCCTGCTCGATCTCGTCGTTCCTGGCCGGCCGGCCGAGGATCTCGTCGAGTTCGTGGCAGGCCCTGGTTATGGCGGTGGCGATCCGCGACTCGGTCCGCACTCGGGTTTCGTCTCCGGGGGCCGTCTGCCGGCTGAGGATCGAGCCGAGCATCGAGTCGACCGCCACCTCGACCGCTGCCGACGGAGCGGCCTGCCCGTCGTTCAACTCCGCCCATCCCGGGAGCCTGGATGCGTCCCCTCCGAGGAGTCCTGCCGCCTCGGCAGCCGAGCCGATGCCCTCGCACACAACCGTGCGCTCGAGCCTGTCGACGGCTGAAGATTCGACGCGAACCGGACCGCGCAGGAAGGACACCAGCTGGGCCGCCGTGCCGTCGGAGGACGCTGCCCGCAGGAGGTCGATCGCGGCCCGGCCGATCGCTGTGGCAGTTGCCGGCGTCTCGCCTTCGAGCGTCGCTTCGATCCCGTATTCGGCCAGACGGTCGCCGAAGCGCGATCCGTTGTTCGACGGTGTAGAGACAGCTACCGCGATTTCCCCCGGGGCTACGCCCGAATCGACCAGCTTCGCGATCTCGGCGGCTACGGACTCGGCTTCGGCGCGCAGGCCGGATGACCTCATGACTGTCAGGGCATCGGTGGGCTTGAGCCTGCCTTCGGCGTGGTTGCGCAGAAAGCCGCGTTCGATACCGAACAGGAGCTCGTCGTGCTCGCCGGGGGTCGTCCGCTCTGTTCGCGCACCTTCAGTGCCGCCGCGGGCCATCAGCTCACCGAGAAGGGCTTCTGTGACTGCCATGGCGGGGTTGCCCTGTTCGAAGGTGATCGCCACCGTGACTTCAGTTACGTCGGCCAGAGCTTCGAGCAGGTCGAGCTGCTGCACCGTGAGGTCATCGAAGCCGGCAACGAACACGGGCCGTCCGGCCCAGTCGTGGAGAGGCCGCCCGACTGACTCCATCGCCAGACCGGGCAGGTCGGTCAATGAGGCTTCGTCGAGTAGTGCCGTGTAGGCGGAATAGGTATCGCCGACCTTCCGGAGGAAATCGGCGTCGCCGTCCTCGTCGCGCAGTCGCTCTGAAAACTGGGCAGGCGAAATCAGTGCCCCGCGCAGCTCGTCGAAAAGTTCGAGCATTGATTCGACCAGGCCCGGTTGCCGTTCGACCCTGCGCTCCAGCTCCGGCCACGAATCGTGCATGGCCTGGCGCGTGAGGTTCTGGCGTCGCAACGCGCCGGCAACTTTTCGCCGGTCACCGGGTCCGAGACCCAGAATCTCGGCAACGAGGTCTTTGAAGTGGACGATCCGTGCTCCGACAAACGCCCCGCGCTCGCGCATCAGCCGGCGCTCCCAGTCGAAGATGTCGTCGGTCGACGGGACTACCAGTACCGGTCGCTTCGGCAGGACCTCGACGTAGAGCTCGCGCAGCAACTCCGTCCGGCCCGAGTTGGGGGGTCCCTTGATGATCTTCAGAGGCATCGGTCCACCCTAGAGTCGGGGGCGGCCGGCGGATCTGACAGAAGCGGCTCGCAGCACGCAGTTTGCGGGTTCGAGGTGCGCGGTTTTGCGTCCTGTGGCGGGACTATCTTGACTGGTGACCAGACCCCCCAAAGCAAGGACGGTCCGCCAGTGTCTCTGTGTTTTGTCGATCCAGCCGATGCGATTCACGTGATCTCCGATTCGATCGGTCGGGAGGCGCGTCGCCAGCTGCTCGGCGAGGCCCTGCGTGCATGGGTGGACGAGCTCCCGGAAGAGGAGCTCGAGACGCAGTATGCCCGCGCCCTCGCCGACCTCGACCAGGAAGACCTGTCGCTGCTCGCGGCATGGCACGGCTCGATGGACTTCGGGCAGCCGGTCCCCAACCGCGACTTCCTGATGGGCGCTTTCGGCAACCTCGGTGAGCACCGTCGCGAGGCGCTGAAGCTCGCGGCCGGATTTCGCGGGGAGGAAGTGCTCGAGGAGGGCCTGACGGAGGAACTCGCCCTCGAGACCGTGGTCGGCTGGCTGTCACCGGAGCGGCTGATGGACCTGGCCTCCGAGGCGATCGACCTCTACGTCTGGGACCGCATCGGCTCCGACAACTAGGCCCGCCGGCTTCGATCGCGACGGAGTCAGCCCAGCCGGAGCAGCTCGTGAAGCTCGGCCTTCACCTGTGCGGTCTCGCGGAAGTGGACCGTCTTCATTCCGAGTTCCTGCGCCGCCTGGCAGTTGATCTCCATGTCGTCTACGAAGACGCAGGCCTCTGGCGGCAGCTCGACCCGTGACAGGGTGATCTCGTAGATCCGCGGTTCGGGCTTGCGGCAGCCGACGAAGCCCGAGTCCACCACGGTCTCGAACAGCTCGTCCACCGGCAGCATCGAGCGCCACAGCGGCTCCCATTCCTTGACGTTGTTGGTCAGCAGCGCCGCCCGGTAGCCGTTTCGCTTCACGTCACGGATCAGGTCGATCATCGCCACGTTCGGGTGGAGGGCCTCGAAGAAGGTCAGCCCGAACTCCCGGAACTCGGGCCTGTGTCCGAGGATCGGCTCCAGCGCGTCCGACATCTGCTGCGTGAACTGATCGTCGGTGATGCGTCCGCACTCGAGTTCGAAAAGCGGGTTCTTGCCCGTCTTCTCCGCCGCGCTGCCGAGTGCCTCGGAGAAGTGTCGCGGCGAGATCCCCACCGAGTCCTGTATTGCCATGAACGATTCGGCGAGCGGCGTGGTCAGCACTCCGCCGAAATCCGAGATCACCATCTCGATCCGGCTCACGCTGAAACCCCCGGCGTCGCTTCACGGCTCTGGACCCGGCTCTTCTCTTCGCGGATCTCGTAGCGTCCGAGGCCGCCGTGCCCGTCCAGGGTCCATCGGAACAGCGCTGTATCGATCTGGGCGTTGCCGGCCCTCGAGGTACAGCCGGAGACGACAGAGCCGGCGCCGTGGAGGGCCGCGATCTCCTCCGAGGCGGGCCAGAGCTCGAGGGTCGCCCGTCGCTGCCTGCCGTCGTTGTCGTATTCGGTCGAGAGCAGGACCTGGTCGAAGTCGAGGTATCCGCCCGGATGAGAGATCGCGCCGACCGCCTCTTCTGCGCTGTGGCGGTCGACTCCCGGCGGACGTGCGCAGGCCACACAGATCAGCCCTCCCTCGGAGAGGACGATCGTCAATTCGCGGCTCAGCCCGGCCGGCTGGGCAGCATCGTCGCGGGAGTGAACAACCCCGGGGCAGTCGAGCCCGATGCGGCGCTCGCCTTCCAACAGCTCGCCCGTGAGCCGGGCCAGCCGGGCCTCACGCCTGCCGGTCAACTCGCCCTCGAGCACGATCGGCTCGCCCTGCGATTCGATCTCGACCGCCAGCGACCCGCGTTCGGTCTCGAGTTCGAGCTTCCCGTCGGAGAGTCGGTCGAGCCCGTTCTCCGGGATCGGTGCTGCGGCCAGCACGTGCTCGCCGAGCATGATCGCGCCCGAACCGCCACTGGTCAGGCTGACGAAGAGGCCGCTCTCGGGATCGAGGATCTCGATCGACGAGGTCCTCACGAGTCCCTCCGTCCGGCTGGGTCCTCCCGGTCGTCCGGCGACGGACCTTCCGGGCCCGCAGGGGGTGCCGGGGGCAGCTGCGTCGGCATTCCGTCGGGCCGGTCGGTGACGTCGAACGCCTCGCCGTCCACGTCGTACGTCTGCCTGCCCGAGCGGTAGTCGCCGTAGCGCGAAGCAGTCCACGTTGCCGTGCTCGTCGCCACTTTGAACCTGCTGGCGAAGAGGAAGAACACGACGACCCGGACCAGGTAGCGGGTCGGCGGAAAGAGCAGCAGCAGCCCCAGGCCCGAGGTGATGAAGCCGGGCAGGATGAGCAGCGCGGCGCCGGTCGTGATCATGACGCCGTCGAAAGCCTCGCGGGCGGGTGGCCGGCGCTCGCTGACGGCGCCGCGCAGCCGCTGCCAGTGGACCCGTCCGCGATGCCTGAGCACCAGGATTCCCGCGACTGCCGAGAGGAAGACCAGCGTCAGCATCCAGAAGAAGCCGATCGCCTGCGAAACCAGGACCATCACGTAGATCTCGGCGATCGGCCAGACGATCAGCAGGGCGAGGATGAAAATCCACATGGCTGGAGATTACGGCTTTGCCGGTACGCCGCCGCTCTGCCTGCCCGCGCGCCCGGCAGGCTACGATGGTGCCATGTCCGATGAGCAGAAGACCATCGATGATGAGAAGAAGTCGGCGCCCTCCGAGGAGGACGTCTACGAAGCCCTCGAAGAGGTGATCGACCCCGAGCTGGGTCTCGACTTCGTCTCGCTCGGCCTCGTCTACGACGTCGAGATCGAGTCCCCCGACGTCTACGTCACCTTCACGCTGACGACCCCCGCCTGCCCGATCGGGCCTCAGGTCTCCGAGCAGATGAAGGAATTCGTCGGCAACCTCGACGGGGTCCGTGACGTCCACCCGAAGATGATCTTCGACCCGCCCTGGTCGCCGGAGATGATGACCGACGACGCCAAGTTCGCCCTCGGCTTCTGAGGCCGCACAGGGGATCCGCGGCGCTTCCTTCACGTTCGGTGCGAGTTGACGTGGCGGAGGAGGCCGCTTAGGTTCACACTCGAAACGCCCGTCGGACGACGGGCCGGGGCAGAAGACGGAGCAGCCGGTGTTTTCGAGTTTGCGGAAAAGGGTCACCAGCGCGCACGTGATCGCGGTCATCGCGCTCTTCGTAGCGCTCGGCAGCGGCGCCTACGCAGGCAGCAAGATCGGCAGCAGCCAGATCAAGAAGAACGCGGTCACCACCGCGAAGATCAAGAAGAACGCGGTCACCTCGGCCAAGATCAGGAAGAACGCGGTCACGGCGGCGAAGATGTCGGAATATACGAACTCCGGGCTGGTCAAGCTCGATGTCGGCCAGGAGAAGATCCTGCTCGAGCGCGGACCGTTCAGATTCACAGCGGCCTGCACCGATGGGCCGGGCGCCAACGTCATCGCAGGGCTGATCGCCAGGAACACCGGCTCGACCGCGGCTCTGTTCGAAAGCCAGGAAGAGAGCAACTACGCTGATCCGGTCTTCGATCCGGGCGAAGACCTGGAGGCCTTCACCGACGTGAGTGAGTCTTCGCCCTACTGGTTCGGTGAGTACTACAACATGTTCTCGGTCACGTCAGCCGACGGCAAGACGTCACTCTACGGCGGCGGCAACATCGGCGTGATGGTCCTCGATGCCGACTGCGTCTTCCAGCTGTATACGCTCGGCCGCTGATTCCGAGCCGAGCGGTGCCCCTGCCGGCTCTGCAACTAGCGGTCCAGCCTGACCCCTGCGTTCCAGCGAGCCCTCAGGACGCAGCTTCGAGCAGCTCTTCGAGCGCGTCGTTCAGGCCCCTGGCGACCATGTCGATGTCGGGCATCGCGTCGTAGTCGCCGAGCAGGCCGATGTTGACCTGGCCGTCGTAACTCATGACGCCGATCGCCAGCGCGTGGTTCTTCGCCAGGAAGGCCATCGGGAAGGCTTCCTCCAGCTTGCGACCGAGCATGTAGAGGGGGATCTGGGGCCCCGGCACGTTGGTCACCAGCAGGTTGAAAAGCCTGGTCGAGAAGGTCAGTCGTGCAGCCTGCGCGAGCAGGGTCGGGGGCGCGAAGTCGTTCAGCCGGGCGATCGTCTCGGCCCCGAGCGCCTGCTTCGACTGCTTCAACCCGTCCATCGCCGCGGTGACGATCTCCAGCCGGGCGACCGGGTCCTCCTCGTAGACCGGCAGGGGCGCGCGCATCGTCGCCAGCCGGTTGCCGAGGTGGCCGCGTTCCTCTTCGCCGCGTACCGAGACGGGAACCATCGCCCGCAGCTCGAGGTCGTCGGTCGGGACGCCGCGGGCGATCAGCCACTCCCTGACCGAGCCGGCCACGATCGCCAGCACGACGTCGTTGACGGTGGTCGAGAAGCTGTCCTTGACCTTCTTGAAGTCGTCGAGGTCGGCCCGTGCCCACGCGATGCGGCGATGGGGGCCGATTTCGGTGTTGAGCGGTACCTCGGGTGCAGGGTCGGCGAAAGCTCGCGCTACCTCTGCCAGACCCTCGGCCTGGTCGCCGAGTCGGTCCATCACCGATTCGGGATGCCGCACCGCGCTCACGAGCCGTTCCCCGAGCGAGACCGGGGCTCCGGCGAGTTCGCTGGCGCTGCGCCGCAGGAGGTCGATCGAGGAGGGTTCGGTGTGCGGTGCCCATTCCTCTTCAGGGACGATCGGCTCGGCGTCCGGGGTGACGTCGAAGATGACGGTGCCGATGTCGACGCCCGAAACGCCGTCGATCATCGCGTGATGGCTCTTGATCAGCACCGCGAAGCGGTCGTCGGCGAGTTCCTGGACCAGCCACATCTCCCACAGCGGGCGGGTGCGGTCCAGCCCCTGCGAGAAGACCCGGTTCGCGAGGGCGATCAGTTCCTTGTCGTCGCCCGGCGACGGCAGGGCGGTGTGGCGCATGTGGAAGGAGAGGTTGAAGGAGGGGTCGTCCGCCCACAGCGGCCGGCCCGCGTCGAGCGGCGGGTAGACGAGCTTCTGGCGGTAGCGCGGCACGTACGGCAGCCGCGATTCGACGTGGTCGACGAAGTCGTCGTACTTCGGCGGCGGGCCTTCGAAGATCAGCACGGCGCCGATGTGCATGTGCGTGCTGTCGGACTCGTTGCTCAGGAACGAGGCGTCTATCGCCGTCAGCCTGTCGAGGTGGTTAGTCGGTGGTTTCATCTTTTTCCTCTGCGGATTCCGCCCGCACCTTACTGTGGGTACCCTTCACGTATGGCTCCGATCGCGACCACGAGTATCGAAAAGGTGATCCTCGCCGCGCCGCGCGGCTACTGCGCCGGTGTCGATCGTGCAGTACAGACCGTAGAGCAGGCGCTCGATGAACACGGTGCGCCCGTCTACGTGCGCAAGGAGATCGTCCACAACAAGCACGTGGTCGAGCAGCTGACCGAGCGCGGGGCGATCTTCGTCGAAGAGGAGACCGAGGTTCCCGAGGGCGAGATCGTCGTCTTCAGCGCGCACGGTGTCGCACCGAAGGTCCACGAGAACGCCGCCGAGCGCGGCCTGCGCACGATCGATGCGACGTGTCCGCTGGTGACCAAGGTCCACGTCGAGGCCCGCAGGTTCGCCGCCGACGGCTACACGATCGTCATGGTCGGGCATGAGGGCCACGAGGAGGTCGAGGGCACGATGGGCGAGGCCCCCGAGAGCATCGTCCTGGTCCAGACCGTCGAAGACGCCGAGCAGCTCCAGCTCGAGGACCCCGAGCACGTCGCGCTGATCACCCAGACCACGCTCTCGGTCGACGAGACCGCGGAGATAATCGCCCGGCTTCGCGAGCGCTTCCCCGGGATAGTCACGGCCAAGGGCGAGGACATCTGTTACGCGACGACCAACCGCCAGATCGCGGTCAAGCAGCTGGCCAGGGAATGCGACCTCGTCCTGGTCATCGGATCGACCAACTCGTCGAACTCGAACCGCCTGGTCGAAGTCGCCCGCGAGCACGGCTCCGAGTCATGGCTGATCGACAACCACACGCAGGTCAGGCCGGAATGGCTCGAAGGGGTGCGCACGGTCGGCATAACCTCCGGCGCCAGCGCCCCCGAGGTGCTGGTCGAAGACCTGGTCAGCTACTTCCGCGATCTCGGGGTCGAGGACATATCCGAATTGCGCACGGTTGACGAATCGGTCCGCTTCATGCTGCCGAAGGAGATCCGCAAGGGTCTGCCGATGGTCCCGTCTTCCTGATCGGGGGCTTCACTCGGCCACTGCCGGCGAGAAGCTGAGCGACCAGAGCTCGGGCGGCGGCCCGTCACCCGGTTCCAGTCCTATCTCGATCAGGTGCTGCCCGTGGGAATCGTGCTCGGCGAGCGCGTAGAGGCCGGGTCCCTCGATCTCGACCGAACCCGCTTCCTTGCCGTCCAGCGTCAGCTTCAGCCGTCCCGTTCCGGCCAGGGTCGCGTGGATTCCGCCCGCCTCGTAGGTGACCTCGAGCGAGTCGCCGTCGGCTTCGATCGTCCACGGGCGCTCACCGGCCGGCATCAGCTCGGCCCCCGGCGCAACGACGCGCGCGCCTTCGGCGTCGGTGGGGCGCAGCGGAGCCATCGGCTCCGGCATGCGCATCGGTTCCGGATGCTCATCTGCCCGGTCCCCGTTGTCGGTGCCGCTTGCGCAACGGTCCGGCGGCCCGGCCAGTGCCGCCTGGATCGCCTCCTCGGTTGAGCGGTATTCGCCCTCGCCGAAGTGAAACCACCGGAGTCTGCCGCCCCGGCCCCAGAGGAAGAGGCTCGGCCACCCCTCGCAGCCGTACGAGTGCCAAAGGATCCGCTGGTCGTCCACGATCACCGGGAAGCAGATACCCAGCCGGGCCAGGCCCTCGCTGACCGCTTCGGGGTCGGCGCCGAAAGGAAACCTTGGTGCCTGGACGCCGATCACGTTCAGGCCCATGCCGGAGTAGCGGCGGTGCCATTCGTTCAGGTACGGAAGCGAGCGCACGCTGTTGAGCTGGGCGAAGTCGAAGAAATGGACGAGCACCGGTCCTTTGGCTGCCAGCGGAGCCATTCTGCCCGGGTCTTTGCCGATCCACGTGCCGTCGGGCGGCAGGTCGGGCACAGCGATGTCGTCACGGAGGGGGAGGATGGGCGGATCTTAGGTGCCTCCCGCCGCCGGCGGTTCCCCGGGGCGCCCCGGGCGCGGCAGGTATGATCGGTTTCCAAGTCACCCCGGACCAGGAGCCAATCTTGAACAACAGCACGTGGGATCGAATCGAGCAGGCGCGGACGCGGTGGAACGTCCTCGAGCACCCCTTCTACCAGCGCTGGTCTGCCGGCGAGCTGAGTCGCGAGGAGCTGGCCGACTATTCCGGTCAGTACCGCTACGCAACCGAGGCGATCGCCCGGATGAGCGCTGACGTCGCTTCGGCGGCCCCCGAAGCGGAGAAGGCCGGCCTCCAGGCCCATTCCCTCGAAGAACACGACCACATCGCGATGTGGGACGACTTCGTCGAGGCGGTCGGCGGCACGGTCGGTGCCGAGCCGAACCCCGAGACGCTCGAGTGCGTCGAGTCCTGGACCAGGGAAGACGGTTTCGGCACCCAGCTCGCCCGCCTCTACGCGGTCGAGAGCGGCCAGCCCGACATCTCGAAGACCAAGTCCGAAGGGCTGTCGGCCTGGTACGACATCCACGATGCGCCCGGGAACCGGTACTTCACCGTCCACGAGAAGATGGACGTCCACCACGCCGAACAGGGCCGCAAGCTGATCGAGAAGTACATGAACGACTTCGACGAGGATGAGCTCGTGGCAGCCGCCGAGGAGGCCTTCAAGGCCAACTGGCGATTGCTTGACGGAGTCAGCACCTCCTGATCGAGTTACCTCTCGCACACGCCCTCGCCGCCGGCGAGGACATACCGATCCCCGCCTGGCTCTTCGCCTGGGCGGCTTCGGTCGTACTGATCGTCTCGTTCTTCGCCCTTTCCGCCAGCTGGCGCAAGGCGAAGTACGAAGGCGACACGTGGCGCCCCGCGGCGCCTCGCCTCGGCGCGGTGCTTGCTTCGCTGCCGTTCCGGGTCGGATGCGGGGCAATCGGGCTCTTCCTCCTGGGGCTTGCCATCTACGCGGGCTTCGAAGGCACGAGCGCACCGGACCGCAACATAGCCCTGACGCTGCTGTTCGTGACCGCGTGGCTCGGCTTCCCGCTGCTCGGGGTGCTGTTCGGCAACGTCTTCTCGGCCTTCAACCCGTGGAATGCGATTGCCGCCCCGGTCGGGCTCGCGTGGCGCCGCGTCGCCGGCTCCGCTCCCGCACACCTCGACTACCCCGAGAAGCTCGGACGCTGGCCGGCCGCGGTGGGGCTATTCGCCTTCGTCTGGCTCGAGCTGATCTACGGAACCGGGGGAGGGGTATCGGTCGGCGTCGAACCCGAATCGGTCGCCCGGGCCGCCAGCTACTACACGGTCTACACGCTGATCATGGTCGCTGCATTCGGCCGCGAGAAGTGGTTCGCGAACGGCGAGATCTTCTCGGTCTACTTCGGCATGTTCGGCTCGCTCGGCAAGCTCGAGTTCCGCGACGGCGTGCTCGGTATCCGGCGCTTCCTCGCCGGCTCAACCTCATGGATAGCGGGCCCGGGCTCGGTCGCCGTCGTGATCACCTCGATCGGAACCACGACGTTCGACGGCGCTCAGGAAGGTGTCTTCAAAGGCGGTATCGACCGGACGATCGAGTGGCTGACGGACATCGGCATGGGGGCTACGGCTTCGGTGCGGCTCGCCAGCACGACGTTCATGCTGCTCAGCGTCGGTCTGGTCGCCCTCGTCTACGTGATCGGCATCCGCGGCATGAGCACGGTGCCTGGGGCGCCCGACCGGCGCAAGCTGTGGCGTGGCTTCGGGCACGCCCTGATCCCGATCGCCTTCGCCTACCTCGCGGCTCACTACTTCAGCCTCTTCGTCTATCAGGAGCAGGCCCAGTTCACCTTCCTGCTCTCCGATCCGCTCGGGACGGGAACGACAGACCTGTTCGGAACCGCTTCGTACGGCATCAACTACGGCGCGATCAACAGCGAGATCGTCTGGTACGTCCAGGTCGCCACGCTGCTCGCCGGCCACGTCGCCGGCCTCGTTCTGGCCCACGACCGTGCGATCACCTTCTGGGGCGACTACCGGAAAGCTGCCCGTTCGCAGTACTGGATGCTCGCGGTCATGGTCGCCTTCACCTGCTTCGGCCTCTTCCTGCTCTCGGTCTCGAACGCCTGAGGGCAACACCTTGACCCGGAGCCAGGGCCGGGATAGGTTGGGCTGACCGGGTCTAGACCGGTTCAGCGTCCACCGGCTGAGAGCGGTATGGAGCCAGACTCCCAAAGAGGGGCGGGGCGATCAGGGTGGAAGTCGGAATTCGAACGAGCGGCCGAAGGCCAATGCTGGCCCTGGCTTCGCTCGTGGGCGCGCTCTTCATGACGGCGGCTCTGCCGCCGACGGGCTCTGCCGCCCCTCAGGGTCCCTGGCAGTTGCCCGCCTCTGATTTGTCCGTGATGGGCCAAGACGCTAGCTCTCCGGAGGTGGCGATCGCCCCAGACGGCACGGCAACCGCAGTCTGGAACCGAATAAACGGTTCAAATGGGACAGTCCGGGCAGCCACCCGCCCGCCCGGAGGCTCCTTCGGCATCCCAGTGGACCTCTCGGTGGCCGGACAAGACGCACGCGGCCCACAGATTGCGATCGCTCCCGACGGTACCGTCACTGTCGGCTGGCGTGGAGACAGCGGATTCGATTTGATAGCGCAAGCAACAACACGTCCGCCAGGTGCCCCGTCGTTCGGAGTTCCGGTGGATCTCTCGATGGCCGGAGAGGATGCCACCTTCCCGGTCATAGCGGTCGCTCCTGACGGCACGGCAACCGCGGTCTGGACACGGCGAAGCGGCTCCTACTTCACCGTACAGGCAGCTACCCGCCCGCCGGGGGGCTCCTTCGGCATCCCGGTAGACCTCTCGACGGCCGGCCAGAATGCCACTGCCCCGAAGATCGCGATCGCCCTCGACGGTACTGCCACCGCGGTCTGGGCCCAGGGCAGTGGCCCGCACTACGTCATCCAGGCAGCGACCCGCCCGCCGGGAGGCTCCTTCGGCACCCCGGTGGACCTCTCGATGGCCGGTCAGGATGCCTATTTCCCAGAGATCGCGACGGCCCCCGACGGCACCACGACCACGGTCTGGTATCGATCCAACGGCTCCAACTCGACCATCCAGTCCGCAACGCGCCCGCCGGGAGGCTCGTTCTTCGGAGTCCCTGTGGACCTCTCGACGCCCGGTCAGGATGCCTATTTCCCAGACATCGCGACGGCCCCCGACGGCACCACGACCACGGTTTGGTACGGATCCAACGGCTCCAACGACCTCATCCAGGCCGCGACACGCCCGTCTGGCTCCTCGTTCTTCGGAGTCCCTCAGGACCTCTCGATGGCCGGGCAAGACTCCTCGGCGCCGCGGATTGCGATCGCGCCCGACGGCACTGCCACAGTGGTCTGGCGACGCAGCAACGGCTCCAACAACATCGTCCAAGCCGCGACACGCCCGCCGAGTGGTTCGTTCGGGCCGCCAGAAGACCTATCGATGGCCGGGCAGGACGCCTCCATCCCAAGGATTGCAGTAGGCCCCGACGGCACCGCAACAGCGGTCTGGTCCCGAAACAACGGCTCCAACCTCACCATCCAGCAAGTTTCAACCGAGCAGCCGATGATTACCCTGGCCGTCAGCACGTCAGGAGACGGATCCGGCAAGGTCACCTCAAGTCCCGCCGGAATCAACTGCGGCTCCGACTGCACCGAGGACTACCTCAGCTTCACGAAGGTCACGCTAACCGCCACGCCCACCTCCGGCAGCAGCTTTGCCGGCTGGTCTGGAGCCTGCGCCGGTGCCGCCGGTAATGCCTGCGAGATCAGCATGCTCGAGGCCACCGAAGCAGCTGCCGAATTCATTCCCAACTGCAAGAAGGCCACCCTCAAACTCAAGATGGTCAAGCCCAACAGGAAGAACGGCACCGCCAAGCTCACCGCCAAGGTCGGGACAGCAGGCAAGCTGATCCTCAAGGGCTCAAAGAACAACAAGCAGGTCAGGCGGAAGGCCGGCAAGGCCGGCAACTACAGGCTCAAGGTCAAGCTCAAGGGCAAGGCTGCGAAGAAGCTGAAGAAGAATGGCAGTTACAGGCTCAAGGCCAGGGTTATCTTCAAGCCTTCAAACGACTGCTCGAGAAGGAACGCCTCGAAGAAAGTGAAGCTGGTCAGGAAGTAGGCCGGCGCAGTCGCAGCGGCCGGGGGCCGGACTCATGCCTCCAACCTGTTGCGAGCCGCCTGAGTGAGCGGCCGCCCGCCCGAAGGCAGGCGGCCTTCAGCCGGGTCCTTAGGCAGGCGGCCGCACGGTCAGCTCGCGGTCGGCTCCGGCACGATCCGGATGTACGGGCGCGGCTCGTCCCATCCGTCGGGGTAGATCTCCTTCGCCTGGTCGTTGGAGACCGAACCGGCGATGATCACGTCTTCACCGCGCTGCCAGTTGACCGGCGTGGCGACCTGGTGTTCGGCCGTCAGCTTCAGCGAATCGATCACCCGCAGGACCTCGTCGAAGTTGCGTCCGGTGGTCATCGGGTAGATCAGCATCAGCTTGACCTTCTTGTCCGGGCCGATCACGAAGACGTTTCGGACCGTCTGGTTGTCGGCCGGCGTGCGGTCGCCCGGGTCGCCCGACACTTCGGACGGCAGCATCCCGTAGGCCTTCGAGACTTCGAAGTCCGCGTCGCTGATGATCGGGTAGTTGGGAGCGGTTCCCTGGGTATCAGCGATGTCCTGAGCCCACTCTTCATGCTTTCCGAGCGGGTCGACCGAGAGGCCGATGATCTTCACGCCGCGGGCATCGAATTCCGGCTTGGCATTCGCCATGTAGCCGAGCTCGGTGGTGCAGACGGGGGTGAAGTCCTTCGGGTGCGAGAAGAGCACACCCCACGAGTCACCGAGCCAGTCGTGAAAGCTGATTCGCCCCTCGGTGGTCTCCGCCTCAAAGTCCGGTGCTTCGTCTCCTAGCTTCAGAGCCATGGCTTCCTTTCAATCAAGTATTTCCAGATCAGGATTAGGGTATTTACGGAGAATAGAGCATTCGTCGCGTGGGCAGTCCGAGTATCACCCGCGAGGAATCGGCCGGCGGCGCGGCTGGAAGGCGGTCCGCGGCACCCCCTTGAGACAAGCGCAGACAGTTTCTCCACACTGAGCATGAGAACTGTCGACGCTTGTTGATCGGGCTGCGTCTCGCCAGGCCTCGAATCGAGGTGCGCGTCCTGACTCACCGGGTTGCGCGCGATTCGCGCATCCGTGAATCGACTGTTGGGAAAACGGACCACATTGTGATCCACCTGTGAGTGGCGGGCTCCAAGCATCAGACCCATGTCGCGCGTCTCCCTGATCGCCCATGCACACCGCTTGGCTGCTGAGCAGCATGGGGTGGTCGCGCGGCGGCAACTCATCTCCGCCGGGGTCGGTTCGAGCGCGATCGATCGAAGAATCAGAAACAGGTTTCTCTTCACGACCTTTCGCGGCGTCTATTCGGTCGGCCGGCCCCGGGTGGGGATGGACGGGCTGCGCATGGCAGCCGTCCTGACCAGCGGGAACGGCGCTGCCCTCGGCTATCGGAGTGCCGCGGCGTTGTGGGGTCTGGTGCCCGACGAAAACGCCTTAGAGGTGATCCGTCTCCGGCCCGGAAGCCGACGAAGGGTTCGAGTCGACGTCGAGGGGAGGGAGGTATGGGTGTCACTCAGGACCCGTTCGACCCGGCATCTGCCCGCGTCGGACCTGACTCGAGTGCGCGGAATTCCCCTCACTTCGGTGTCGCGCACGTTGATGGATCTCTCGAGTGCCCTGAACGGCCGGGCGCTCGGTCGCCTGCTCATCGAGGCCGACCGGCTTGGTCTGCTTGACGATCGTGCCCTCGCCGAATGCGCAGCGCGTGACATTCGACGCCGGGGCATCCTGAAACTTCGGGGAATGGCTGCCGACCGCGTTTCCCCGGCCGGGACCAGATCGCTACTGGAAGGGATGTTCCTCGATCTGTGCAGCCGACACGGGCTCCCGCTTCCCGAAGTGAACGCCCGTATCGAGAGCTATGAAGTCGACTGCCTGTGGCGCAGTCGGCGCCTCATCGTCGAACTGGACGGCTACGAATTCCACCGCGGTCGGGAGATGTTCGAGATGGATGCCGCCCGAACGAGCTCTCTGGCTGCCGATGGCTGGACGGTCATGCGCTTCACCTGGAGATCGGTCGTCGGCGATCCCGAGGCGGTCGCCGACCAGGTGCGCCGGGCACTAGGGCCAGCCGGCGGGCCACCGTCCGCAAGGCCGGAAGCGTAGACAGAAACTCCACAACAGGAACGAAAACTGTCGACGCTTACCGCGGAACGGCTAGAGGATCTCTTCGAGCCGTTCTTCGATTTTGGCTGCGATCTCGTCGCGGACCGGGCCTTCGCCGAGCCGTTCTACAAGGGCCTGGAGGAAGCCTTCGACCACGAGGCTGCGGCTGTCGTCGTCGGAGAGGCCTCGCGAGTTCAGGTAGAAGAGCTGGTCCTTGTCGACCTGGGCGATCGCCGCGGCGTGGGTGCAGGCGACGTCGTCGGCGAGGATCTCGAGGCCCGGAATCGCGTCCGCATGGGCATCGGGGGAGAGCAGCATGTTGCGGCACTCCTGGAAGGCATCGGTGCGCTGGGCGCCTTCGTCGACCTTGATCATGCCGCGCCAGACGGCGGTCGAGCGATCCGCGAGCACTCCGCGGAAGGCGAGGTCGGAGGTCGTGTCTTCGGCGGCGTGCTCCTGGAGCGTGTCGAAGTCGAGGTGCTGGCTCGTTGCCTCCGGCGTAGCCGCCGGTGACCCTCGCCTCGGAGCCGCGGCCGGCGAGGTTGGTGGTCATGCGCACCTTGCCGTTGCCGCCGCCGAAGCCGAGCGCGGCCCAGTCGAGCTTGCCGTCACGCTCCACCTCGGAGCGCTGCGAGGAGAACAGCCAGGCCTTCTCGGAGAGGTCCTGCGTGGCGACGTAATGGAGGCTGGCGTTCTGGCCTACCGACAGCTCCACGACAGTGTTGAGCAGGGCGTCGGTCTCGTCGGACTCGGAGCCGTAGTGCTCCCAGACCTCGGCCCGGGCGCCTTCCTCGAGCACGATCAGCGTGCGCCAGTGGACAGCCGTTCCGGGGTTGTCGAGCTTCAGATCGATCTTCACCGCCTCGTCGCAGGTCACGTTGCGCGGCACGTGGATCAGCACGCCGTCGGTCCAGTTGGCCTCGTTGCGGGCGACGAAGGGGTCTTCGGCCGGGACCAGCGAGCCGAGGTGGGTGCCGAGCAGGTCGGAATGCTCGGTGAGCGCTTCGGCGAGCGGCATGACGACGATCTCGTCGCTTCCGCCGGAGATCTCCACTTCGGCCGGGGCGTTCTCGTAGGAGTCGAGATCGAGTCCGCTCAGGTTGGTGAACTCCCAGCCCTTGTCCTTCTTCGTGGGCAGCGCGAGCGACTCGACCAGCGAGGCGCCGGCCTTGCGGCGCTCGGCGAGCCACCCGGGTTCGTTGGCGAGCCCGGGTTCGGTGACCGTTGCCTCAGCCAATCGATCCCTCCATCTGGAGCTCGATCAGCCGGTTCAGCTCGACCGCATACTCCATCGGAAGCTCCTTGGTGACCGGCTCGATGAAGCCGTTGACGATCATCTTCGACGCTTCCTCTTCGCTCAGCCCGCGCGACTGGAGGTAGAACAGCATGTCGTCGCCGACCTTGGAGACGGTCGCCTCGTGTCCGATGTCGGCGTCGTTCTCGTCGATGCGGATCGTCGGGTAGGTGTCGGAGCGCGAGTCCTCGTCGAGCAGCAGCGCGTCGCAGACGACCTTCGACCTGGTCTCGGTGGCGCCGTCGGCGACCTCGAGCAGGCCGCGGTAGGTGGAGCGGCCGCCGTCCTTGGAGATCGACTTCGAGAAGATCGACGAGGTCGTCTTCGGGGCGCCGTGGATGATCTTGCCGCCGGCATCCTGGTGCTGGCCGTCGCCGGCGAAGGCGATCGAGAGGATCTCGCCGTGGGCGCGCTCGCCGAGCAGGTAGATCGACGGGTACTTCATGGTCAGCTTCGAACCGAGGTTGCAGTCGACCCACTCCATCGTCGCGCCCTCATGGGCGACGGCCCGCTTGGTGACGAGGTTGAAGACGTTCTGGGACCAGTTCTGGACGGTCGTGTAGCGCACCCGGGCGTCCTTCTTCGCGACGATCTCGACCACGGCCGAGTGAAGCGAATCGGACGAGTAGACCGGGGCGGTGCAGCCTTCGATGTAGTGGACGTCCGAGCCTTCCTCGGCGATGATCAGCGTGCGCTCGAACTGGCCCATGTTCTCCGTGTTGATGCGGAAGTAGGCCTGCAGCGGCATCTCGACCTTGACTCCGGCCGGCACGTAGACGAACGAACCGCCCGACCACACTGCCGAGTTGAGCGCGGCGAGCTTGTTGTCGTTGGGCGGGATGATCGTCGCCCAGTACTCCCTGACCAGGTCCTCGTGCTCACGCAGCGCGGTGTCCATGTCGGTGAAGATCACGCCCTGCGCCTCGAGCTTCTCGTTGACCTGGTGGTAGACCACTTCCGACTCGTACTGGGCACCGACGCCGGCGAGGAACTTGCGCTCGGCCTCGGGGATGCCGAGGCGGTCGAACGTGTTCTTGATGTCCTCGGGTACCTCGGACCAGTCGCGGCTGTTCTTCTCGGAGGCGCGCACGAAGTAGTGGATGTCGTCGAAGTCGATCTGGTTTAGGTCGCCACCCCACTGCGGGGTCGGTCGGGACTCGAACTGCTCGAGTGCCTTGAGGCGGAAGTCCCGCATCCACTGCGGCTCGTCCTTGTAGTTGGAGATCTCCTCGACGATCTCGCGGTTCAGGCCTTTCGGTGCCTTGTAGGCGTAGCCGGTCTCGGGATCGTGGAAGCCGAACTTCTCTTCGTAGTCGGAGTTGATCCCTTCGACTTTCTTCTTCTCGGCAAGAGCTTCGGCGCTCGGCATGGGTCAGACCTCCAGGGTGATGTTGTCGTCGATGATCTCGACCGGAAAGGTGCGGACCGGCTGAAAGGCCGGCAGGGTCTTCGGCTTGCCCGTGCGCAGATCGAACAGCGATCCGTGGCGAGGGCACTCCACTGTGCAGTCGGCCGGGCTCCACTCGCCCTCTGCGAGCGGGCCGTCGTCGTGCGAGCACCGGTCCTCGATCGCGAACAGTTCGCCGCCGGCGTTGAACACAGCGATCGGCTCACCTTCGTGCTCGAAGATCAGGCGACCGCCGGCTTCCAGCTCGGAGGCCGGGCAGACTGTGATCCTCGTGGTTTCTTCGGTGCTCATCTGGTCTCGGGCGGTACTTAAACCGATTGTGGCGGTCGGAATTGAATGATAGCCAGTTGACGAGGTCGGCGGGGGTGGTGCTCACCACGAATGGCCGACGAAAACCGGCTCCGGGACGAGGCTGACCCCGAATGTCACCCGGACCCCGTCCGCGATCCCGCGGGCGAACTCGACGAGCTCGGCCGTGGTGGCCCCGCCGCGGTTGACGATGGCCAGCGTGTGGTTCCGGGAGAGGCCCACCCGGCCCTCTCCGTAGCCCCTCGAGTACCCCGACTGCTCGATCAGCCACGCGGCCGAAGTCTTGAAGCGCCCGTCACCGGTCGGCCACGCCGGCGGGGCGGCGTCGGGTCCGAGCAGCTCGCCGGCCCGGCGTTCGACTTCGGACATCCGTTCGCGGCCGAGGACCGGGTTGGTGAAGAACGAGCCGGCGCTGACCGAGTCCGGATCGCCCGGGTCGACCACCATGCTCTTCGACCGGCGCAGCTCGAGCACCGTCTCCCTGACAGCTCCGAGCGGCGCCCGGCTGCCGGCGTCGATCCCGAGTGCGTCGGCCAGCTGCGCGTAGCCGACCGGCTCGGATTCGGGCGAGGGTGAGAGCAGGAACCGGACCTCCAGCACCACGAACTCGTCCGAGCCCTTGAAGCGGCTCGTGCGGTAGCCGAAGCCGCAATCCTCGGGCGGCATCCGGCGGACTTCGCCGGTGGTGCGTTCGAGTGCGGTGACGCAGGAGATCGTCGAAGAGACCTCCTGGCCGTAGGCCCCGACGTTCTGGATCGGTGTCGCCCCGGTGGATCCCGGAATGCCCGACAGGCACTCGATTCCGGCCAGTTCGCTGCGGTTCGCGAACTCGACCAGCCCGTCCCAGGGCTCGCCCGCCTGGACCGTGAGCTCGACCATTCCGTCGTCGTCGACCCGCTGGTCGATGCCGCGGGACGCGACCTCGACGACCGTTCCCCGGAAGCCCTCGTCGGCGATGACCACGTTGCTGCCGCCGGCGAGGATCAGCAGCGGTTCGCCGGCGGCGTCTGCCGACCTGACCAGATCGACCAGGTCCTCAGAAGAACCCGCGGTGACCAGCCGGTCGGCCGGGCCTCCGAGGTGCAGCGTGGTCTTCGGTGCCAGCGGCACGTCTGTGATCGGTTCGCGCATCGGGGCGATGGTCCCAGATCGCGCGGCTGCCGGTCCGGCGGACGGCGGCGGATGGGAGGGTCAGACCTGGTCGGCCAGTGAAGGGTCGCCGTCCTGGCCGGCGTCGTCCCACTCGGCAGTCCTGCCGAGGCTCGCGCCCTTGACCACCTTCAGGCCGAGCAGCGCGCACTTCATGCGCGTGGCCGAGATGTCGATCCCGAGCAGCTCGAGGACGAACTCTTTCGGCATGGTGATCAGCTCGTCTCTGGTCTTGCCGACCAGCTCGTCCGTAAGCATCGACGTGGCCGCGGTCGAGATCGCGCAGCCCTTGCCTTCGAACATGACCTCGGCCACGCGGTCGTTTTCGTCGAGCCTGATCGTCACGTGCTGTTCATCGCCGCAGAACGGGTTCGTATCCTCGAATTCGAGGTCGGGATCCTCGATCGCTCCGAAGTTGTGCGGGCGTTTGTAGTGCTCGAGGATCTGTTCGCGGTAAAGCTCTTCCACGCCGTCGAGCGTAGCTGAACGAATTTCGCGGCAACTTGACATGCTTCGTGACGTGATCCCGTTCGAGACGTTCGACCGCGAGTCGATCTCCAACTACGAAGACAAGCTGACGGTCGCGCGCAACCTGGCCGCCGGAGTCGAGTCCGGGCAGGTCATCGGCGCCGGCTCGGGCAGCACCGCCTTCCTCGCGATCCACGCGATCGCCGAGCGCGTTTCGGCCGGGGAGATCGCGGACGTGGTGCTGATCCCGACCTCGATCGAGGTTCAGCTGACGATCGCTTCATTGGGCCTGCGGGTCGGCGACCTCGCCGCGGAAACGCCCGAATGGCTGTTCGACGGGGCCGACGAAGTGGACCCCGGCGGCAACCTGATCAAGGGCAGGGGAGGGGCGCTGTTCCGCGAGAAGGTCCTGTTCCGCGCCACCGAGGACCGGCGGGTGCTGGTCGACCGGTCCAAGCACGTCGAACACCTCGGCTCGCGCTTCGCCGTGCCGGTCGAGGTCGAGCCGGTCGCCCTGCCCGTGGTCGCACCGGAACTGGAAAAGCTGTTCCCTACCGAGATCGAGATCCGCAAGGCTTCCGGCAAGGACGGCCCGGTGATCACCGAACTCGGCAACCTGATCGTCGACTGCCGCTTCGACGGCATCGCCCCGGACCTGGAAACCAGGATCAAGTCGATAACCGGCGTGGTCGAATCCGGCCTGTTCCAGGGCTACGAGCCGACCCTGATCGAAGGCTGAGGCCGCCCAGGCGGGCCTTGCGTTCTCGCTCCGTATCGAAGCTCAGCCTTGAAGGATCAGGCGCGCGGCGGTTTCGATCCCATCGAGTGAAGACGCGTTCCGGACGCTCGCGAAACCGGCCCGGTCGAGTTCGGCGCGGGTGAGTCGGCAGCTGCCGGCGATCGCGTGGCAGGGCTTGCCGGCGGCCTGTGCCTTCTCGAGAATCCGACCAGCGATCTTGCCGTCGAGGGACTGCCGGTCGAGCCGGCCTTCACCGACCACGACGGCGTCGGCACCCGCGAGGCGGGACTCGAAGCCGATCGCGTCGAGAACGTAGTCGGCACCCGAGAGGATCCCGGCGCCGTACTGCGCCCAGAGACCTCCGGCAATTCCTCCACCGGCACCGGTTCGCGGGATACCGACCGGTGACCTGGGCAGGGCTTCTGCCGTCTCTGCCAGGCGCTCGGTGAGCGTCCGGACCTGATCTTCGCCCGCTCCCTTCTGCGGAGCGAAAACGACGGCCGCGTCCTCGAAGACGGTTTCCACGTCTGCGAGAACGATCAGTCCGGCACCGCCCATCCCGCCCGCTGTCTCGATCGCCTCGATCGCGCCGCGACCGCCGTCTGTGGTCGCCGTGCCGCCGACCGCGACGAGGATCTGCCGGGCTCCGTTCCGTGCCGCTGCGGCGATCAGATCGCCGGTGCCCGTGCTCGACGCCGCGACCGCGTCCCTCTCCTCCGGGGGGACCAGGGTCAGGCCGCTGGCCGCAGCGGTTTCGACCACGGCCGTCTCGCCGTCGCCGAGCACCGTGAAGCCGCTTTCGATCTCCCGGCCAGTGGGTCGTGTGCCGGGGCCGCCACGGCGTGGCCGCCGAGCGAGCGGGACAGGACTTCGGCCGTGCCTTCGCCGCCGTCGGCCACGGGGCATTCGTCGATCGCGACCGGCCGGGGTCCGGCCGCCTTCAGTCCCCGGGCCATCGCCGCCGCGACCTCGGAAGCAGAGAACGTGCCCTTGAACGAATCCGGGGCTACGAGGACGCGTCGCAATGAGGCGTCACAGGCCGAAGATGCGGCGGGCGTCGTGGAGGCCTTCGACCAGCCGGTCGACCTCCGTGGTGGAGTTGTAGGCGGCGAAGCTGGCGCGTGTGGTCGCCGTGACGCCGAGGCGCTTCATCAGCGGCTGGGCGCAGTGGTGGCCGGCCCTTACCGCCACGCCGTGGCGGTCGAGGATCTCGGAGACGTCGTGCGGGTGGATGCCGTCGATCTCGAAGGAGATCAGGCCTTCGCGGTCGGTCATGTCGGTCGGGCCGAAGATCTTCAGCCCCGGAATCTCGGCGAGGCGCGGCAGGGCGTAGGCGGTCAGTTCGCGCTCGTGCTCGCCGATCGCCTCAAGGCCGACCGACTCGACCCACTCGACCGCGGCGCCGAGTCCGGCGGCCTGGGCGATCGGCGGCGTTCCGGCCTCGAACTTCGCCGGCACTTCGGCCCACGTGATCTGCTCCTTGCCGACCTTGTTGATCATCGAGCCGCCGCCCTCGAAAGGCTCCATCGAATCGAGGACCTCGCGGCGCCCGTACAGCACGCCAATCCCCGTCGGTCCGTAGAGCTTGTGGCCGGTGAAGCCGTAGAAGTCGGCGCCGATCCGCCTGACGTCCACCGGCATTCGCGGCACGGCCTGGGCGCCGTCGACCAGCGTCAGCGCCCCTGCCGCTTTCGCTTCGGCGACGATCTCAGCCACCGGCAGGACCGTGCCGAGCACGTTCGAGACGTGGGTGACCGTGACCACCTTCGGTCCGCGGGCGATCGCGGCGGACATCGCCTCGCGATCGAGCCTTCCGTCGCCGTCGATGCCGACCCAGTCGAGTACCGCTCCGGTCCGTCTGCGCGACGAGGTGCCACGGCACGATGTTCGAGTGGTGCTCCATCTCGGTCAGCACGATGCGGTCACCCGGTCCGAGGTTGTCGGCGCCCCAGGCCTGGGCGGCGAGGTTGATCGCCGCGGTCACGTTGCGCGTGAAGACGATCTCCCTGCGGTCGGCGCCGAGCATTGCGGCGACCCGGGTCCTGGCGCCCTCGTAGAGAGCCGTCGCCTCGGCCGAGAGCGCGTGCGCGCCGCGGTGGACGTTCGAGTAGTGCTCGCGGTAGAAGGCGTCCACGGCCTCGATCACCGCGGCCGGCTTCTGGACCGTGGCGCCGTTGTCGAGGTAGGAGAGGGTCGCGCCGTTGACCTGGCGCGAAAGGATCGGGAACTCGGCCCGGATTGATTCCAGCGGTCTGCCACCGACCTCGGTCGCGACCGGCGACGGGGCCGCGGGGTTCATACGGCCCCTGCCTCGACCTCCTCCTTGATCCACCCGTAGCCCTCTGCTTCGAGCTGGTCGACCAGCTCGGCGCCGCCTTCCTTGACGATCCTGCCGTCGTACATGACGTGGACCATGTCGGGCTTGACCATGTGCAGCAGTCGCTGGTAGTGGGTGATGACCAAGGCGCCCATGTCGGGGCCGGTGAACTTGTTGATGCCGTCGGCCACAGTGCGCAGCGCGTCGATGTCGAGGCCGGAGTCGGTCTCGTCGAGCACCGCGATCTGCGGCTTCAGCAGGGCCAGCTGGAGAAGTTCCATGCGCTTCTTCTCTCCGCCGGAGAACCCGTCGTTCAGGTAGCGGCTGGAGAAGTCCTGGGGGATGTTCGCGAGGTCCATGGCCTCGCGTGCCTGCGCTGCGAAATCCTTGATCTTCAGCGGCTGTTCGCCGCGTGCCTCGCGCTGTGCGTTGAGGATCATGCGCAGGTACTTGCTGACCGCCACCCCCGGGATCGCCACCGGGTACTGGAAGGCCATGAAGAGGCCCGCCTGGGAACGCTCGTCGGGGTCGGCGTCGGTGATGTCCTCGCCGTTGAAGTGGATCGTGCCTTCGGTGATCTCGAGCGCCGGGTGGCCCATGATCGCATTGGCGAGGGTCGACTTTCCGGACCCGTTCGGGCCCATCATCGCGTGGATCTTGCCCTTTTCCACGGTCAGGTCGAGGCCGCGCAGGATCTCCCTGTCTTCGACGCTGACGTGGAGGTTCTTGATTTCGAGTTCTGCCATTGGCGTGGCTCCGTTTCTTGGTGGTTTGGCCGGCGGCTCAGGCCGGGGCGGCGACGGTCTTCGACCGCTCGTCGGCGGGCCTGGAGAACTCGACCAGTTCAGCGAGTGTCGTGCCCTGGAGCGCCCGGTTCACGCCGCCCTGGACCCGTGTCCAGAGCAGTTTCGTGGCGCAGGCACGGTCCGAATCGCCCTCGTGGGAACAGAGGACCTTGCCCTCCGGCGACTCGTGGAAGCATTCCATCGGGGCGATCTGCCCTTCGAGGGCCTCGACCACCTCGAGCATCGTGATCTCTTCGGCCGGGCGCGCAAGGCTGTAGCCGCCGTGTGCACCACGGGTCGACGTCACGAGTCCGGCGCGCCGCAGCTTGGCCACGAGGTGCTCGAGGTAAGAGAGCGGCAGCCGCTCGGCTTCTGCCACCGAGTTCAGCGAAACCGGGCCCGTCGTCGGCTGGCGACCGAGCTCCACCATGAGGCGGACTCCGTACTCGGCTTTGGTCGAGAAAAGCATCGATCTAAATCCTAGAGCATTGGTCGGGTTGGACCGTCGGGCCCCCGAACTCAGGCTTCTTCGGGCCTGCGTGAGAGGCGATCCTGCGCCAGGCGGTGCTGGAGCCGGCGCCACGGGGAGACCTTGAGAGAGCCGCGGGCAGAGCTCCCGAGGGCGCGGGCGAGGACCGATTCGCTGAAGCTCTCCGGGGCCGGCAGCTCGATCCGGATCTCGACCGTGCCCGGGTCCCCGTCGCTGACCTCCGAGCTGTCCTCGACGAGGTTCCGGAAAAGCCCTGTCGCGCCTTCGTTGTCCTCGAGCACGAGCGCGAGGAAGTAGTCGACGCCTTCCTCGCTGGCCCGCCTGGCCAGGCGCTGCAGCAGGGCGGTGGCGAGACCCTTGCCCTGCCACGGATCGCCGACGATGACGGCGACCTCGGCTTCCTTCAGGCTGCCGCTGCGCAGAGCAGCCGGCTTCAGCGTGCCCGTCCTGCTGCCGTCGCCGTCATCATGACCCAGCCGGCTGGTGCAGACGTAGCGCGCAACCGCGACAATGCCGCCGTCCTCGGGATCTATGGCGACCAGGGCTTCGTGGTCATGATGGTCGATCTCGGTCAGGTAGCCGAGGTCCGACTCGGTCAACCGCTCGACCGGGGCGAAGAAGCGCTGGTACCTCGACTCAGGGCTGAGCCGGGTGAAGGCCGCGCTGAGCAGGTGTCGGTCTTCCGGGCGGATTGGCCGGATGATGACCTCCAGGCCCGGTGCCAGCGTGACCCTCTCCGAGTCCGGCGCGTCCGGGCTCACGGCTCGATCAGTCCCTGCCGGATCGCGTACCTGACCAGCTCGACCCTGTCCTTCATGCCGAGCTTCTTCATCGCGTTGGCGCGGTGGTTCTCGACCGTCTTCTCGGAGAGGTGGAGCATCTGTGCGATCTCCCGGCTCGTATTGGCTTCAGCCACCAACTTGACGATTTCCTCCTCCCGCGGCGTGAGTTCGGACCCGGCCTGCTCGCCGCGTTCCAGCACGTCCCGTATCAGCGCCTGCTGGGCTGCGGGCGAGAGGAACGGCTCGCCGCGTTGGACCGACCGGATCGCCGCCAGCAGGTCGGTGTCGGCCTGCGACTTGAGCACGTATCCGGACGCGCCGGCCTTGAGCGCCTCGAACAGGTAGCGCTCGTCGTCGTGCATCGAAAGGATCAGGATCGACACCTCGGGGGCCTGGGCCTTGATCTCCCGCGTCGCCTGGAGCCCGGTCAGCCCGGGCATCTTGACGTCGAGGATGGCCAGGTCGGGGCGCTCGCGGACCACGGTGTCGCGCGCCTCGATCCCGTCTGCGGCTTCCGCCACGACCTCGATGTCACCCTGCTTCTCCAGCAGCAGCCGGATGCCGGAGCGCACGATCCCGTGGTCGTCGGCGATTACCACCCTCATGGCCGCACCTCGCCGGCAGAGTGCCCGGAGTCCCGCGGCTCGCGGATCTCCACGCCGGTCTCGCCCTGGTCTCCGCGGCGGACCGGTACGGTCAGACGGATGGTCGTCCCGCTGCCGGGCCTCGATTCGGTCTCGAGCTCGCCACCGACCAGCAGCGCCCTTTCCCGCATTCCGCCGAGGCCGAGCCCGGTGTTGGCCTCGGCGAAGGAGAAGCCCCGCCCGTCGTCTGCCACGGTCAGGTCGACCCGTTCCGGCATGCGTTCGAGTCTGACCCGTATCCGGCTGCCGCCGCTGTGGCGGATCGCGTTGCCGATCGCCTCCTGGGAAACCCTGTAGATCACGAGTTGGGTGTCGGGGTCGAGGTCACCCAGGTCGCCCTCGCTCTCGAAGCTCAGGTCGAAGCCGCTGGTGGAGAGCTGCTCTACCTGTCCGGCTATCGCAGCCTTCAGGCCCAGATCGTCGAGCGCCGTCGGCCTCAGCTGCCGGGCGACCGTCAGCAGCTCGTCCATGGCCCGGTGGGCGAGCCTGCCGGTCTCGCTTATCTCAGCTTCCAGCTCCGGCGGTGCGGCGGCTTTCGCAGCCTCGAGTCTGAGCAGGACCCCGGTCAGGGACTGGTTGACCTGGTCATGCAGGTCACGAGCGACGCGTGCCCTTTCTTCCTCCTGGGCCCGGAGCGCAGCGCTCGAGCTTCGCCTGCGCTCGGCTTCGAGACGCCGCATCATCCTCAGGAAGGCGAGCTCCAGCCGTTCGACCTCTTCCGAGTCGGCCTTGCCGTCGATTCCCGGAGGCAGGTTCGCGCCGGGCTGGCTCAGGTCCACCTTCTCCATCTCGTCGATCAGGTTTTCGAGCGGCACGAAACGGCGCCGGAGCACGACGTTGTTGACGGCGAAGGCGAAGGCCGCCGCGGCGGCTCCGAGCATGACGATCCGGCCGGGACGGTCCCACCCCGCCAGTACGGCGGCACCCGCGGCCGCAACCCCGACCAGCAGGGCGTTGAGTATCAGAACCTCGGTGAATATCGGTCGTCTCTTCATCTCGCCTTCGCTGCGAATCGTCGCAGGCGAAGCGGCGATCGAACAGCATCTGGGGGCTCGACGGGTATCGGACGGGGACTGGCCCCTATGGTGCCGGACGGGCCCGTCAGTCACACTTATCCAAGTATTCCGGCGCTGCTGCGCCCGCAACCAGGACCAGGAGTTTCAATGAAGACCACGAGAGAATCGACTTTTTCCGCCACGCTCAGGACGACGCTGCTGCTCGCGACCATGTCCGGGCTGCTGGTGGCCATCGGCTACCTGGTCAGCGGCGGCAACCCCAGCACCACGCTGATGTTCCTCGGCTTCGCCGTCGCGATGAACTTCTTCTCTTACTTCTTCAGCGACAAGCTCGCACTCAAGATGAGCCGGGCCGTTCCGATGGAGGAGTCGGAGAACCCGCAGTACTTCCAGATGGTCCGCGAGCTTTGCCAGAGGGCCGAGATCCCGATGCCGCGGCTGTACGTGATCCCGCAGGACCAGCCCAACGCCTTCGCCACCGGGCGCAACTACAACCATTCGGCCGTCGCCGTGACGCAGGGAATCACCCGCCTGCTCTCGACTGACGAGTTGCGTGGCGTGGTCGCACACGAACTGGCCCACATCAAGCACCGCGACATCCTGATCCAGTCGGTCGCGGCCACGATCGGTGCGGCGATCACCTACATCGGCTACATGCTGCTGTGGTTCGGCGGCGACAACAACTCACCGCTCGGCCTGGTCGGCGCGCTGGCGATGGTGCTGCTGGCTCCTCTGGCCGCCGGAATCATCCAGATGTCGATCTCGCGGCAGCGCGAGTACGCGGCCGACGCCGGCGGTGCCGCCATCTGCGGCAACCCCGAGTCGCTGGCCAGCGCGCTGCTCAGGCTCGAGCAGGGTGCCGAGGCGATTCCGATGAAGGGGCACGTCAACGAAGCGTCGGAGCCGCTCTACATCGTCAAGCCGTTCAAGGCCAAGGGAATGGCCGGCCTGTTCTCGACCCACCCTCCGATCGAGGAGCGGGTCAAGAGGCTGCGCCAGATGCGCCCCTCGCTGTAGGGCCGCGCCCCTTCCCAAGAAGCGTCCGATGCGAAAGCGCCCCGCGGGGCGCTTTCGTTCGGCTAGGTTGAGACCATGAGCGTTCGCAGTCACCCCGTCGGAGGTCGAGGTGCGTGAGCTTGCCGGCGCAGGGCTCAGCTCTCCGCCCGGCGACGATGGCGTCTCCTGGGTGGAGCACCTGCGGACCGCCGACCTCAGCGTCGGCACCTACGTCATCCCCGCCGGTGGCAGCGACCCTCAGCAACCCCACACCGAGGACGAGATCTACGTAGTGGCCGCCGGGCGCGCGGTGCTCGCCGGTCCGCAGCAGAGCATCGAAGTCGCCCCGGGCTCAGTGGTTTTCGTCGCGGCGGGAGAGCAGCATCGATTCGAGCAGGTGGCCGAAGAGCTGATCCTGATCGTCGTGTTCGGCCCGGCCGAGGGCAGCCGGGAGATCTAGCGGCGGGCGGGATCCTCAGCGGCGGCTCCTGGGGACATGGACGGGACCCGCCGTCTTCCCGGAGTTCCCGGCCGCGTCGGTGAGCACGACGCGAAGGCGGGCATGACCGCGCTTGAAGCCCTTCGGCACCGGTACGACTATGCGGCTTCCGCCGGGCTCGACCCGGACCCGGCGGCTGGTCAGGCGCTTCTGCTGCCGGATCCTTATGCCGGCGGTGACCCGCTCGCGCGACGTGATCTCCAGCCGGAGCACGCGCCGGGGCCCGGCGGCGGGCCGACGCATCAACTTCGAGGAGGTCACGCGGGCGCGCAACTCGGTGTCGGGCAGGGCTGCCGGGTTGACCTCCTCGTTGCCGGCGAGTTCGTACAGGCCCCAGGGCGGGTTGGCGTTGACCAGGCGCCCGGGTTCGCAGGTGGCGACGAAGCCGGCATGCCTCGTGGTGTCGCTGTCGGCCGTGATCTCATAGACATCTGTCTCGACGTCGACCCAGAGGACCCCGCCGTCCCGCGACGAGGACTGCTGAAGCGGGTCCGGCAGCACGCTTTCGTTGAAGTAGAGCTGACGCCCGGCAGCCGGAATGGTCGTGGCGGTCGAGCCCTCCACGCCGTGGGGACGGAAGTCGTGGAAGTCGTCGAAGTCGGTGAAGCTGCGGCCCTCCTTCTGGAAGAAGGTCGAGACGATTCCGCACTGGCTCAGCGTGCCGTCCGGGTTCTGTTCCGCCTGGACGAAACCGGCCAGCAGGTTGTAGGTGCCGAGCTCAGGCATCTGGAAATTGACCTGGCCTGAGGTCGTGACCGCTCGTGTGGAAGGTCTGGACGTGGGTCGTGTAGTAGCCCTCGAACTCGGCATAGGGGGTGATCGTGGTTTCGTCGGGCACCTCGAGCGCATAGGCGCCGTTCGGCCCGGCGGTCGTGGTCAGTCCGGGGATCTCGGCGATCCCGATCGTGGCCCCTTCCAGCCGGGATTCGTTGCCCGCGAAGATGAAGGCATAGGCGTTGCCGCGGATGGTGACCGTCGAGGCGGCACCTGCTTCGGTGGCGACGGCGGCGAGCATGAAGACCGAGGCCGCGGCGACGGCGATCAGGCCGAGCAGGCCCTGGCTGAATCTCGTGGACATCGTTCCCCCTCCCGGGACTCTCCGGTCCCGCTGGTTCCGGTTAGCTGCAGACGGCTGATTCTCTCACAGCGCGACGAGGGTCGCAGGGTTCGGCGACTCGCCGCCGGCGAGCTCGTACAGCCCCCACGGCGGTCCCGCATTGACCAGCCGGCCGGGTTCGCAGGTGGCGATGAAGCCCGCATGAGCCGTGCCCGGGTTGCTGCCTGTGACCTCGTACGTCCCCGCCGGTACGTCCTTCCAGAGCACGCCCCCGTCGCGGGACGAGCGGTCGAGCCCCTGCTCGGGGATCACGTCGGCGTTGAAGTAGACCGGCTCGGTCACGGGCGGCGAGATCCGGGCCGTGGACCCGGCCACGCCGTGGGGCCGGAAGTCGTGGAAGGCGTCGAAATCGGGCAGGTCCCTGCCGCCGAGCTCGAAGAAGGTCGAGACGATGGCCGAGTGGACGAGGCGCCCGGTCCGAGGGTCGACCTCGGCACCGGCGACTGCCGCCAGCGCCTCATAGATGTCGAGCCTGGGCATCTGGAAGTTGACCTGGGTGAGGTCGGCGCCGCGAAGGTGGAAGGTCTGGACGTGGGTCGGGTAGTAGCCCTCGGCCTCGGCGAACGGAGTGACGGCGGCATCGCCGGGTACCTCCAGGGAATAGGCGCCGTTCGGCCCGGCGGTGGTTTGCAGTCCCGGGATCTCGGCGATCCCGACCGTCGCTCCCTCGAGCCGGTCGGTGTTGCCGTCGAAGACGAATGCGTAAGCGTTACCCGAGATCGTCGCCATGACCTGCAGCGTAGTCCGGATCTGCGCCGGCGGGCGCGCGGCGCTGCTACCGTCACGGCCCGGACCGCGGTCGAACTCTGCCGGCGTTGGCGCCGAAACGGCGTTGGCGCTATAGTTTATGAAGTAACCGAAACCGGATAGAGATTTAGGGGATTCACCGATGGCACCCGAGACGACAGACCCGCTGGTTTTGCAGGAGATCAGCGTCCAGGAAGCGTTCGAAGAGATCCAGGGAGACGGCGTAGTCCTGCTCGACACCCGTGAGCCCCACGAGGCCGCGGAGGCCCGCATCGAGGGAGGCAGGCTGATACCCCCGGCCACGCTTCCGGCGACTGTCGAAGAGGCCGTGCCCGACAAGTCGGCCCGCGTGCTCATCTACTGCCGCTCCGGTGCCCGCTCGGCGACCGCCGCCGAGCAGATGCTGGCCCTCGGCTACGAAGACGTAGCCAACGTCGCCGGCGGCATCCTCGACTGGCAGGCCAGCGGCCTGCCGGTGGTCACCGAAGCCAGGCTGAGCGAAGAGCAGCGCAACCGCTACTCACGCCACACCCTGCTTCCGGAGGTCGGCGCGGCCGGACAGGTCAAGCTGCTCGAGGCGAAGGTACTGCTGCTCGGCGCCGGAGGACTCGGCGCCCCGACCGCGCTCTACCTGGCCGCAGCCGGGATCGGCAGGATCGGCCTGGTCGACGACGACGTCGTCGACGCCTCGAACCTCCAGCGCCAGGTGATCCACAACACCGAGCGCATCGGCGAGCCGAAGACGGCCTCTGCCCGTCAGACGATCGAGGCTCTCAACCCTGACGTCGAGGTGGTCGAATACAACTACCGCCTCAACTCGGGCAACATCCTCGAGACGATCGCCGACTACGACATTGTCGTCGACGGCGCCGACAACTTCCCGACGCGCTACCTGCTCAACGACGCCAGCGTGCGGCTGGGCAAGCCGGTCGTATCGGCTTCGATCCTTTCCTTCGACGGCCAGATCTCGACCTTCGTACCTCACGAGGGTCCGTGCTACCGCTGCCTGTACCCGACGCCTCCGCCGCCGGAGCTGGCTCCGAGCTGCTCGGCCAACGGCGTACTCGGCGTGATGGCCGGGGTGATGGGCCTGCTCCAGGCGAACGAGGTGATCAAGCTCGTGCTCGGGATCGGCGAGCCCCTGGTAGGCCGTCTGCTGCTCTATGAAGCCCTCGGCACCCGGTTCACCGAGCTGAAGGTACGCCGCGATCCGGCCTGCCCGATCTGCGGTCCCGACGCCGAGCCGGTACCGGATTCGCAGCTCGGGGCCTTCCCCGACTACGAAGCGTTCTGCGGCGGGCACGTCGGCTCCTGAGCCGGCCCGCTTCGCGCTAGGATCCGCGCATGCCGACAGTCAGAGTCCCCCCAGTCCTGCGACAGCACACCGGTGGCGCCACCGAGGTCTCTCTCACCGGTGACCGCGTCGGCGCCGTGCTCAGGGCCCTGGTCGCCGAGCACCCCGATACGAAGGATCAGATCTTCTCGGACGAGGGCGAGCTCAACCGCTTCGTCAACGTCTACCTGAACGATGAGGACGTGCGGGTCCTCGACGGCCTCGACACGGCTGTCTCCGAGGGCGACACGATCATGATCCTGCCGGCGATGGCCGGCGGCTCGACTGTCTGACAGCGGTCCCGGATTGCCCGAGTTCACGATCACCTGCCGCATGGACGCCCCGGTCGAGGCCGTCTGGGCAGTGCTCGATGACTTCGGTGACATCCAGCGCTGGAACCCCGGTGTCAAGGCATCACGGCTCACTTCGTCCGGGCCCGTGGCCGAAGGCTCGACCCGCCACTGCGACTTCTCGCCGTTCGGTGGGGTCAACGAGCGAATCGACCGTCATGTTCCAAACGAGCGGCTGACCGTAGACATCAACGAGACGTTCAAGTTGCCCATATCTGGCGCGGTAGCCGATTTCGGGTTGGCCTCAGACGACGGAGGCACGCTGTTGACCCTCCACTACAGCTACACGCTGAACTGGCTGGGACGGCTGACGAAGGGTCTCACGAACAGGCGGCTGAAAGAGGGGATCTCCGGACTGGCAGAAAGCCTGCGAGCGGAGAGCGAGCGCGCCGTCGGCCGTTCGAGTTGAACCTGTCGCCTGAACGGCAATCGGACGGTGGCAGTCACTCCGGGAAGTCGCGGACCTCGAAGCGCGGGTCCGGCTCATCCCCCGGATCGTCTCCGGGCAGAACGGAGTCGCCGGACTCGAGATCGGCGAGGATCTGACGGGCCTTCTCTTCCGCGGCGGCCGGGACGAGCACGTAGCGCGGGCCGGCGGCGAGGAAGTCCGGGACGTCGAAGCCGCGCTGGCGCTGGAGCATGCATGGAATCCCCTCGGAATTCAGCATGTTCTCGATCATCTCCGCCTCGGCCTGGTTGGGCGCCCAGGCGACGCGCACCGGTTCCGGTGTCTTCGGCCTACGTGATCTGAAGATCGACATCTTCGACCGCGCTTCCGCTGATCCGGAAGGCCTTCACGTCCGGTTCATCGGGATGTTCGAGGGAGACGATGAAGTAGACGGCGTCGGGCCAGCCTGAGGCGAGGTTGATGTCGGTCTGCGAGGGATAGGCGGGCGTCCGCGTATGCGAGTGGTAGATCCCGACCATCTCCTGGCCGTCTTCGTCGATCCGGTTCATCAGCTCGAGCTGCTGGCGCGGCGCGATGCTGTACCGGAACGGGCTCGCTTCGGCGTTTTCGGCCCGGTGGATCGACTCCGCCTCGTCTCCGCTGCCGCCGATCAGGCCGCAGCATTCGTTCGGCGCATCGGCACGTGCGTGCTCGATCATCTCGTCGATGTGGCGGCGCGCGACTCTCAACCCGGGCCCGCTACCACCAGTTGGTGGCGTCGATGTCGCCCAGTTCGTCGAGCGACTTCGTATAGACGCCGGAGGAGAGGTACTTCCAGCCGCCGTCGGGGATCAGGAAGACGATGTTGCCCGAGTCGATCTCGCCCGCTATCCGGTGGACGATCGCGGCGACGGCCCCCGAGGAGACCCCGGCGAAGATGCCTTCGTCCTCGAGCAGGCGCTTGGTCCAGATGATCGCGTCGCGGTTGGAAACCATGATCTTGCGGTCGAGCACGGAGAGGTCGATGATCGGCGGGATGAAGCCGTCGTCGAGCGAGCGCAGGCCCTGGACCAGCTCGCCCTGCATCGGCTCGGCGGCGACGATCTTGGTATCCGGGTCATGCTCCTTGAGCCGGCGGCCGTTGCCCATCAGCGTGCCTCCGGTCCCGAGACCCGCCACGAACGCGGCAACCGAATCGAGCTCTTCTAGGATCTCGACCGCGGTCCCGTTGTAGTGGGCCAGCGGGTTGGCCTCGTTTCCGTACTGGTAGGGCATGTAGTACGAGGGATCGGCGGCGGCCATCTCCAGAGCGAGCTCGACCGCGCCGTTCGACCCCTTCGCGCCTTCGGAATAGACGATCTCGGCGCCGTACATGCGCAGCAGTTCGGTGCGCTCCGCGGTCACGTTGTCGGGCATCACGACCTTGAGCGGGTAGCGCTTGCGGCGGCAGATCATGGCCAGCGAGATGCCGGTGTTGCCGGAAGTGGGCTCGAGGATCGTCTGGCCCGGGGCGATCGCGCCGGTCGCCTCGGCGGTCTCCATCATCGAGCGCGCCACGCGGTCCTTGACCGATCCGGTCGGGTTGGCCGACTCGAGCTTGGCGAAGACCTTGACGTCGGGGTTCGGCGAGATGGTCGGGAGCTCGACCAGCGGCGTATGGCCGATCGAGTCGACGATGTCGGTGAAGGTGCCGCCGCAGGGCTTGTTGAGGAGATCGTAGTAGGGGGTCAACGGGGTGATCCGGGGAGCGTCTGTACGGACTTACTTTAGAAAGTGTAGTGGCTCGGAGGCCTCTTCGCGGCGGATCGGCGAATCCGTGCGATACTGGCACGGTTGCCCGTCCGAATCAACTACCCCTGCCGGGAGGATTTAACGCATGAAGAAGTCTCGCCTGCTTTTCCTGATGTCGGCATTGGCCGTCATGGCCGCGATGGTGCTCGTCGCCTGCGGCGGTGACGATGACAGCGACTCGGGTTCATCCAGCGGAGGTGACGTCTCTTCGGAGCTGATCACCCCCGGGACCCTGACCGTCGGCTCCGACATCCCGTTCCCGCCGTTCGAGTTCGGCAAGGCGCCGGACTACGACGGCTTCGACATCGACCTCACCAACGAGATCGCCAAGGATCTCGAACTGGAAGTCGACATCCAGGACACGTCCTTCGACACGATCTTCACCGACGTGGCCCAGGGCAATTTCGACATGGTCGCCTCGGCCTCGACGATCACGCCGGAGCGTGAGCAGAAGGTCGACTTCTCCGACCCGTACTACGAAGCCGAGCAGGCACTGCTCGTGCCCGAGGGCTCGGACGTTGCCTCGGTCGAGGACCTGGCCGGCCTGACCGTGGGAGCCCAGGACGGCACCACCGGAGAGGCGTACGCCAACGACGAGACCGACGCTGGCAGCGTGCGCGGCTTCCCGCAGGGCCCCGCTGCGATCGCCGCGGTGAAGAACGGTCAGGTCGAAGCGACGATCATCGACCAGCCGGTCGCGCAGGACGCGATCGACAAGGGCGAGGCCGGTTTCGAGATCGTGACGACGATCCCGACCAATGAGCTGTACGGCCTGGCATTCGCCCAGGACACGCCAGCCCTGCTGGAAGCGGTCAACGAGTCGCTGGCCAGCATGAAGGAAGACGGTCGGCTCGACGACCTCTACCAGAAGTGGTTCAAGATCAACGCCCCCGACGGGGTCATCAACGGCACCCACACGCCGCAGTAGTTCACACGCATCAGGTCAGAAGGGGCGCCAACGGCGCCCCTTCTGACATGGTGTGGGCCGGGGAAGCCAGACGGAGAGGGTCGTAGTTGGAAGTCTTTTTCGACACCTATTTCGACTTCAGTTTCATGTCGGAGCACTTCGACGAAGTGCTCGCCGGCTTCTGGGTCACGATCAAGCTGTCGCTCGTCGGCGGCTTCTTCTCGCTGCTGTGGGGCCTGGTCCTTTCCGTGCTGCGCCAGTTGCCGGGCAAGCTGCTTGCACCGGTCCGCTGGCTGACCATCGCCTATATCGACGCGCTTCGCGGCATCCCGCTGCTGCTGGTCATCCTCGGGCTCTCCGCCGGGCTGGCGACGCTGGCCTCGGAAGGGACGATCCCGAGGGAGATCGGCATCCCTCAGTGGTTCGGCGAGTCGGACCCGTTCTGGTACGGCGTGATCGCCCTGACCCTCACTTACGGCGCCTACATGGCCGAGGTCTACCGCGCCGGCATCGAAGCGGTCCCGCGGGGCCAGATGGAGGCCTCGAGGTCGCTCGGCATGAGCCACGGTCAGTCCATGCGTTTCGTGATCGTGCCGCAGGCGGTGCGCAAGGTGATCCCGCCGCTGCTGAACGACTTCATCGCGCTGATGAAGGACACGGCCCTGATCTCGGTCCTCGGCCTGGTCGAGACGGTCCAGACCGGCAGCGACCTCTACTCGGAATTCTTCAATCCCTCCGGTTACACGCTGGGGGCATTCTTCTTCCTGATCGTCACCATCCCGCTCGCCCGTCTGGTCGACTGGCAGATCAAGAAGCAGGATGAGAAATTCCAGAGGGGGATCCCGTGAGCGGCGAAGTAATCCTCAAGGTCGAAGGCCTGAAGAAGAGCTACGGCAAGCTCGACGTGCTCAAGGACATCAACTGCGAGATCGCCGAGGGCGAGGTCGTCTGCGTGATCGGCCCGAGCGGCTCCGGCAAGAGCACGATGCTGCGCTGCCTGAACATGCTCGAGCTTCCCGACGGTGGCCGGATCGAACTTCACGGCAACGAGATCTTCGGCGGCGGCAAGACCCACGACCTCGACGTGCTGAGGCGCGAGGTGGGGATGGTCTTCCAGTCGTTCAACCTGTTCCCCCACATGTCTGCGACCGAGAACGTCTCGATCGCGCAGGTCAGGGTGCGGGGACGAAGCCGCAAGGAGTCCGACAAGCGATCGGTCGAACTGCTCGGCAAGGTCGGGCTCGAGGACAAGGTCGACGAATATCCCGATCGCCTTTCCGGCGGCCAGCAGCAGCGCGTGGCCATTGCCAGGGCCCTCGCGATGGATCCCGAGGTGATGCTGTTCGACGAGGTCACCAGTGCGCTCGACCCCGAACTGGTCAAGGGCGTGCTCGACGTCATGCGCGAGCTGGCCGACAGCGGCATGACCATGGTCGTGGTGACTCACGAGATGAACTTCGCCCGCGAAGTCGCTGACCGCGTGATTTTCATGGACCAGGGCTTCATCGTCGAAGAGGGAAGGCCGGACGACGTGCTCGGCAACCCGTCGGCGGACCGGACCAAGCGATTCCTCGGCCTGGTCCTATCACGCTGAATACAGGTCAGTCGAGCTCGGCCAGGAAGTCGATCGAGCGGCCCGACGGGTCGCTCTCGATGTCCGCGTCGGGTCGGACCAGGTCGCGCAGGTACTGGCGCCACATCGATTCGACCTCGCCGGCGGAGAGGTCGAAGGCGGCTTCGAGATTGGCCGTTGGCCCGTCCCGGCGCAGCCGGGCGACGAGCAGCTCGCAGGCCCCGCCTCCGCGGTAGTCCTCGAGCAGGTCGAAGATCGTGCCACCGAGCAGGATCGCGTCCCGCCTGCCAGGCGGGAAGGAGGGCCGGGACCCTTCCCGCAGCCGGCGGATGACGGCGGCGCGGTAGAGGTCCACCTGCCTCGCGAAGTGCTGGGCGCTGCCTTCGACCAGCCAGGCCCAGCCGAGGTAGCGGAAGAACCGCCCGGGAGTCCACGGGGGCGGAATCGCGCCGTTGTTGGCGGCGACCACGATCTGCGTATAGAGCCGCTCGGCTGTCCCCCTGAGCGCTTCCATCGAGGCCTCTCCGGCGGCCCTCTTGAGCATCGCCGCCTCGCCCAGCACGTGGATCTCGGTCGCCATCGGCCAGCCGGCCAGGTAGCGGCGGCCGGCTGGAGCCGCGGCCCAGCGGACGGCCGGCAGGAACGGGTGGGCGAAGTTGAGCCACACGGGAGAGGGGTGGATGACGACCGTGACGTCGGACGGCACGATCTCGAACCGGTCCTCCAGGCGCAGGCTCAGATCCTCGAGCCGGTCGAGAAGCTCTTCGGCGTAGCCGGTGTCACCGTCCTCGTGGCGGGCGCTGAAGGTCAGCGACGTGGTCTCGATCCAGGTCACCCGGCGCAGGGTATTGGAACGACGAGGACCCGCCACACCGGCGGGTCCTCTTGAATGCTTCTGCGGCCACCGGCCTGAAGCGGTGGCCGGACCGCCCGATCGGGCGGCTGTGGTCCGGTGTTCAGGCCAGGGCCGGCACGCGCTCGCCGACGCCGCATACGGCGCGGATCTCGGCGCTGGCGCGCTCGAATTCCTCGTCGGCCATGACCGGCGTGCCTTCGAACGGCAGGTCGCGGTCGATTTCGACCCACGACCGGCAGCCGTGGTACTCCTCGCGGACCCGGACGGTCACCGGGCGCGGGATTCGATGGACGCGCAGCAGGACCAGATGCAGCGGGTGGCGCGGCTTCCAGTTGAGGCGCTTGGCGGCGTAGTCGGTGGTCCAGATGTAGAACGGCGACAGACCGTCGACGACCTTCGGGTTGTCGATCGTGATGTGCTCGGCCACCTCGGCCCAGGCGCGGATGCGCACCCGGTCGGGCTGGGGGATGCCGCCATCCTGCAGCAGGGCGCGGGCCGGCGGCTCCTCGTCAGGCCAGACACCTTCTTCGAGCGCGCGGTCGAGTTCCGGGTGATGGGACGGACGCACCAGGTCGTTGTGCTGGTGGTCGAACGTGGGGTAGAGGAAGAAGCGGTCGTGCTCCAGTTCGAAGTGCTTGTTCTCCTCGCGGATTCCGCCTTTGCGGAGGGTCAGGAGCTGTTCGCCTTCGGACAGGGCTCGCACGGTTACGGCCCATTCCTTGAACGCAATTGGCATAGGGTTCTCAGTCGGGTTGGAGTTGCTACGGACATGTGCGGATCCGTGTCGAAGCTCCGGCCGTGAGATGAGGATTTCGGCCGGGTTTCAGACCCGCAAGACGCCGGACATTACTAAATGTTTCCGAAATAATCAAGCAATGTGACAGTCGTCACGTAGCTTCGCGCCTGCTCAGTCGGATCAATCCGGCCCGGTCGGCGTCCGCATTCCAGCCCTCCGGCAACCAGATCGTCGCCTGCCCGAGGTCGATCGATTCGGGACCCCTCCGGGCGGCGAAATCCGCTTCCGCGAGGTCGATCTCCGGCCCGGGCTCCAGGTAGCGCCGCCTGACCGTCACGAGCTCGATCGCAAGGCCCGGCTCGCTGTAGCCGTAACGCGACTCGTGGGCCGACTCGAACAGATGCCGCAGCCGGCCCGGGTCGCCGGACCGGTCCTCGACCGTCAGCTCGAACGACTGGCCGCGGTAGCGCAGGTCCCACGAGACTTCGTCCGCTGCTCCGATCAGGTCGGTCAGGGTCTCCGGGGAGATCTGCTCTTCTGAAAGCAGCACGGTCCTCGTCTCATCGCGGCGTCGCTCGGCGGCCGCGAGGCCCAGCGCGCTGAAGACGCCGCCGTCTGCCGGCACCAGCACTGTGTCGATCCCGAGCTCGTCGGCGATCGAAGTCGCATGGAGTGGTCCTGCGCCGCCGAAGGCCAGCAGCGCGAAGTCCTCCGGGTCCAGCCCGCGCTCGACGGTCATCACCCTGAGTGCCCGGACCATCTCGGTGTCGGCGACTCGCAGGATGCCGGCCGCGCACTCGTCGACTCCGATCCCGAGCTCACCCGCCAGGCCGGCCACCGCCGAGTGCGCAGCATCGCGATCGAGCTCGATCCCGTCGGCCAGGGCGGGCCTGTCTCCCAGCCTGCCGAGGACGAGGTGTGCGTCGGTTACGGTGGGCTGGATGCCACCCTTGCGGTAGCAGGCGGGTCCGGGCCGCGCACCGGCCGACTGCGGGCCCACCCGCAGCGCGCCGCCGGGGTCGCGCCAGGCGATGGATCCGCCGCCTGCGCCGACCGTCTCGATGTCCACCATCGGCAGCGCGAGGGTGCGGCCCGCGATCGCGCGGCCTCCGGTCTCGCGGGCGGCTCCCGACTCGATCACGCACACGTCGCATGAGGTCCCGCCCATGTCGAAGCACAGCAGGTCCGGGTGGTCGCCTGACCTCGCGACCATCGCAGCCGCAGCCGCACCGCCGGCCGGGCCGGAAAGCACCGCGAGGGCGGCATGGCGCGAAGCGGTCCGGAGATCGGTGAGCCCCCCGCTCGACTGCATGATCAGCGGTTCCGGAAGGTTCGCCCGCTCACACCGCCCGGCGAGCCTCTCGAGATACCCGGCCAGCAGCGGCGAGAGCGCCGCGTCGACTTCGGTCGTCGCGGCCCGCTCGTATTCGCGAAAGGTCCCGACGACCTCATGCGAGAGCGAGACGTGGACCGAATCGCCCAGCACCGAGCGGAGCCGCCGGCCGATCGCTGCTTCGTGCGCCGGGTGGCGGTCCGCGTGGAGCAGGCATACGGCCACCGATCCGGCCCCTGAGAGCTTCACCTCCTGCGCCACCCGGTCGAGTTCCGTGTCATCGGGCTCGGACAGCACGCCCGCCGGTCCCATGCGCTCGTCCAGTTCGAAACGGCGGCCCGGCGGGACCAGCGGCGGGGGAGGGGCGAGCTCGAGTCGATAGAGGGAGGGGCGGTTCTGCCGGCCGATCTCGATCAGGTCTGCGAAGCCGCGCGTCGCGACGAAGGCGGCATCGGCTACGGCTCCCTCGAGCAGGGCATTGGTCGCGACGGTCATTCCGTGGGCGAACAGCGACACCTCCGAACCGTCGATGCCTGCCTGTCGCGAGGACCTGGGCAGCCGCCGCGAGCGCGCCCTCCGACTGGTCGGCCGGCGTGCTCGCGGCCTTGCCGGCGAACACCCGGCCGTCCCGGACAAGCACGGCGTCGGTGAAGGTCCCGCCGACGTCGACGCCGAGGATCGCGGCCGGTGCCTGGTGTTCACGCACGGCCGTAGCCTCCCCCTCCCGGCGTCTCAATCCGCAGCCGGTCTCCGGGTCCCAGCCGGCCGGCCGCCTTCGGCTCGAGTTCTTCGTATGCGCCGGTGCCCCGGGCGAGAAGGTTGCGACCCGCCTCGGCCGGCTCTCCGCCTGCCGCCCCGGGGGGGCGGTGTCTCCTGCGCTCGGTCAGCAGGGCGAAGCTCATCTCTTCGAGCGCCTCGACCTCGCGGATCACTCCGTCGCCGCCGCGGTGCTCGCCGTCGCCGCCGCTGCCGCGCCTGACCGAGTATTCCCGGGCGCGCAGCGGGAACTCGATCTCCATCGCTTCGATCGGCGTATTCAGCGTGTTCGACATGGCGACGTGAACCGCGCTCGGGCCGTCGGCCTCCGGCGAAGCACCCTGTCCGCCACCGATCGTTTCGTAGTAGGTGAAGTCGTCGTTGCCCAGGTTCAGGTTGTTCATCGTGCCCTGGCCGACGGCCCGGCCGAAGGCCTCCAGGCACAGGTCCGCGACCCTCGACGAGGTCTCGACGTTTCCGGCGACGACCGCGGCCGGCGGCCTCGCGTTGAGCACGCTTCCCTCCGGGGCGATCACTTCTACCGGGCGGTAGGCGCCGGCGCTGGCCGGTATGTCGGGATCGGTCAGCACCCTGACCGCGAAATGGCAGGCCGAACGCGTCACCGCGAGCGGGCAGTTGAGGTTGCCCGGATCCTGCTGCGCCGAACCGGTGAAGTCGAAGACGATCGTCCCTTTGTCCACCGTCGCTTCGAGCCTGAGCTCGAGGTCGCCGCTCCTGCCTTCGAGCACGTCGACGGCAGTCCTGGCGCCGTCCGGCATCTCCATGATCTGCGCTCGTGTCCGGAGCTCCGCGTACTCGATCACCTCGGCCATCGATGCGAGCAGGCCGCCGGTGCCGCGGGTCGCGGCGAGCTCCGAGAGCCGCGACGTCCCGAGCCGGTTTGCCGCCAGCTGCGCGCGCAGGTCGGCGCGTCTCTGCGCGGGCTGGCGCATCGTTGCCGTCACCTCGTCGATCGCGGCGGCGTCGAGGACCCGCGGGGCGATCACCACTCCCTCCTCGGAGAGCTCGGTCGAATCGGCCGGCATCGACCCCGGCACGCTGCCGCCGACATCGGCGTGGTGGGCGCGATTGGCGGCAAACCCGATCAGGGCGCCGTCGCCGTCGAAGGCCGGAGTGACCACCGTGATGTCAGGAAGGTGGGTCCCGCCGGAGTAGGGGTCGTTGAGGAACCAGGAGACCCCGGGTCGGTGGTCCCGGTCGATCACAGCGCTTACCGAGGCCGGCATCGAACCGAGATGCACGGGGATGTGCTCGGCCTGCATGACCATCTCCCCGTCCGGGTCGAAGACGGCCGACGAGCAGTCGCGCCTCTCCTTGATGTTCGCCGAGTGCGCGGACCTGACGAGCGCGGCGCCCATCTCCTCGCAGACCGAGGCGAAACCTCCGGCGGCCACCCGCACGCGGATCGGATCGGGACCGCTCAATCCCACTTTCGTGGCTCGACCGAGCCGTCAGGGAGGTAGATCAGGTGGACACCGTCCATCGCCGGGTCGGTCGCGGGGAAGTCGGACCGGCGATGTCCGCCCCGGGATTCCCGGCGGGCGAGGGCGACCGCGCCGATCGCCCTCGCGAGTGGATAGGGATCCTCGGACAGCTGTTCGAGCCGGGCCGGCTGGCGTATCGGGCCGGCCAGCCTCCAGACCGCCTCGCGGGTGGTCGGAGTCGGTGGTTCGAATCGCCATGACGGTGGCTGGGGCGGAGACTTCGAGGCGGTCATCTCCATCCCGGCCGCGGCCGCACGCTGACCGAAGACGAAGCATTCGGTCAGCGAGTTGGAGGCAAGCCGGTTGGCTCCGTGGATGCCCGTGCACGCACACTCGCCGGCCGCGAACAGCCCGGTCAGCGAGGTGCGGCCGTCGAGATCCACCGAGACGCCTCCCATCACGTAGTGGGCGCCCGGGGCCACCGGCACCGGTTCCTCGGCCGGCCTGAAGCCGGCTTCGGCAAGCATCGAGAAGACGCTCGGGAATCGGCTCGAGTCGATCGCCGTCAGGTCGAGACGGACTTCGGCCCCGGCCTGGAGCTCCATCTGCCTGAGGATGGCCGCTGTCACGTCGTCGCGCGGGGCGAGTTCGTCGGTGAAGCGCCGTCCGCCCGAGTCCAGCAGCACGGCGCCCTCGCCGCGGATCGCCTCCGTGATCAGGGCACCGTCGAGCGGCGTTCCCGGCGCCGAAAGGCAGGTCGGGTGGAACTGGCAGAACTCGAGGTCGGCCAGCTCCGCTCCGGCGGCCGAGGCGAGCACGGCTCCGGCCCCGATCGCGCCCCAGGGGTTGGATGTCCGCCGCCAGAGCGCCGCAGCTCCACCGGTGGCCAGCAGCGTCGCGCCGGCCGCGATCGGACCGCGGTCGGTGATCACGCCGTGGCACCGCCTGCCGTCGCTCCACAGGGCGACCGCGGATGTCTCCTCGAGAACCGCGATCCTGTCCTCGCCGGCGACGATCCGGGCCAGAGTGCCGGTTATCTCGCGCCCCGTCTGGCTGCCCCCGGCGTGGATTATCCGGCGTCTGCTGTGCCCTCCCTCCAGCGCGAGCTCGAGCGCTCCGGAATCGTCCCGGTCGAACTCCATGCCCCTCGAGACGAGGTCATCGACGACCGCGGGCGCTTCACGCGTGAGTATCTCGACCGCTTCGGTGCGGCACAGTCCGCGACCGGCGGTGATCGTGTCGGCCTCGTGGATCGCCGGCGAGTCCTCGGGGTCGAGCGCTGCTGCGAGGCCCCCCTGGGCCCAGAAGCTGGCGCTCTCCGCCAGCGGCTTGCGGGAGATCAGACAGACCCTTCCGCCCATCTCTGCCGCGCGGATCGCCGCCCACAGCCCCGCCGCGCCGGCTCCGACGACGGCCACGTCGAAGGACTCGGCCGGAAGGGCTACCGCCGGGTTCTTCAACTACTGACTGCCGGGCCCGGACGCCGGCTCGTCGTCACTGCGGGCGAGCTCTTCGAGCTCTTCGAGCGTCAGCCCCTCTTCCAGTCCGCGCGCGATCAGGTCGGTTTCGCGCTCGATCCCGACCACCTCGCGCGCCTGGGCCGACAGCCGGTCGCGGTCGAAACGACCCTGATCGGCCATCTCGACCGTGAGCGCCCCGAGTTCGCTCAACTGCTTGCGTCGCAGCTGGTCGAGTTCGACCAGGTGGTCCTTCATCGCGCGCCGCTCGCGTCCGCTCTGCTTGCCGCGGCGAAACAGGCCCATCAGGAACCGCCCTCCGCATCGGGGGGCGGGCTCTTGGCGATCTCCTGGCGCAGGGCTCCGATCTGGCCGCGCAGCCAGTCGACGGCGGCTTCGCGCGCTTCGGCCTCGGTGATCACGCCGGGAGCCGCACCGACCGAGACCGGAGCCGTTCCGGCCTCGGTGACCGCCGCTTCAGCCTCTTCAACGCGCCTTTCGGCCTCGCGGGCGCTCTCTTCTATCGCCTTCAGCCTCGACTCGGCGATCGTCAGCGCTTCGGCCTTGCTGGCCTTCTCGGCCTCGAGTGCCGTCTCGAGGGCCTTGATCCTGGCCTCGAGCTGGGGCCGGCCCTCGTCATCCTCTGTGGATCCGCCCTGTCCGGAGTCGGCGGCGATCTCGGCCGCCAGGGCCGCGTCGGCCTCGATCTCGGCAGCCTGGCTGCGAACCCATCCGGCCGCCGCCTCACGGTTGGACGCGCTTTCGCGTGCGAGCCTGGCTTCGGCGGCTTCGGCGCGCCTTTCCGCGCTCTCGATGCGGCCGGCGGCCTCCTTCAGCGCGGCGTCGAGCTTGGACCGGTCGGATTCGATTTCCCGTGCTATCGCGCTGAGCTCGGTCCGGGCATCTGCGGCCACTGCCGCCTTTGCCGCCTCCGAGGCGGTCTTCGCCTCGGTCTCGGTCTTGGCGATGCGCTCTGCCATGCGGTCGAGTTCGCCCAGTGTCTGCTGCGGTGCGACCGGCTCCGTCGCCGGACGCGTACCGGCGCCCGCCTTCGAAGGCATCTGGTCGGCCGCCACGGTATCCGGGGCCTCCGGGCTGGTGGCGGGTTTCCCGGTCTGCGCTCCGGTTCCGGCCTGTTCCTTTTCGGCCTGTTTGCCGGCCTCGGCTGTGTTTTCGGCCGTCTCCGGCGCCTCCTTTCCGGAGGGCGCTGCGTCCTCTGCGGCCGGGGCTTTCGCTTCTTCCGGCGCCTTGCCCGGCTCGGTGACCGGTACCGCCGCGACGGCCTCTTCCCGGGTGTGCTCTTCGGTCCCGGGGCCGGTGTCGGGCAGATCGTGGGCACCCGTGTGCTCGGCGGTCTCGGGCATGTCGTGTTCGGCGGTGTGTTCGCCGGTGGGCGGCGTCTCGAACTCTCCGCTGCCCTGCTCTTCCGGGGATTCGGGGCCGGCGGTCCCGGGACCCGAAAGGCCCTCGAGCTCGACTGCGACCTCGCGTACCTCGGCCGCGCCGCGCGACATGATGTCGTCGTCCCAATTCCCCTGGACGTACATGCCGAGGACCAGCTCGCCCAGCGCCTCACGCCGGTCGAGGTGGAGCTCCTCGAGCTGCCGCCGCTTCTTCTTCAGGGCACCCTTCCTCATCTGATTTCCCCATCATTACCGAAGTCGGCGGCAGAAACCCCCGTGACCGTGCCGACAGCGAGGACTTCGCGGTAGGCGAGCAGTACGCGCTCGGCCATCCTCGTCGCCGACAACGCCTCGGCCCGGGCCCTTCCGGGGGTTCTCGGATCCGGGTCGCGCAGCAGGTCCGAGACGAAACCCGACCATGCGGTGGCGTCGAAAGGGGCGCACAGGGTGTTCGGAAGCGAGCGCAGCAGGCCCGGCGCGATGCCGACCGGCGTGCTGATGACGGGGACCTCGCAGGCGAGGCTCTCGAGGCAGGCGAGCCCGAAGCCCTCGTAGTCCGACGTCACGAGGACCGCGTCGGCCGAGTTGATCCACGCGCACATGTCGTCCGGTTCGATCCCTCCGCCGGTCAGCAGCTCGACGCCGGCCGTCTCGGCCACCTGCCGGGCGCGGTCTGCCCGTTTCTCCGGCCGGCCGGGGTCGGCGGGGAAGAAGAGGTAGCGACGGTCCGGGTCGAGGCCCAGCGACCTGCGCGCGCTGCGACGCGATTCCGGGGTGAAGCGCGACAGATCCGCCCCGCAGGGGAGCACTGCGTTTCTTCCGGGGAGCAGCGGCAGGCCGGGCCGGCCGGCCTCCTCGCCGAAGAGCGCGCTCGAGGCGCCCGCCGTCAGCGCGAGCCTGTGTGAGAGCAGTCGCGATCCCGGACCGACCACGCGGTGGCGGACGTCGGTGCCGTGGAAGGTGACGATCAGCGGTTTCGCTCCCGCAAGCAGCGCGCACCAGCCGGCCAGCCCATAGTGGGCGTGCACCAGATCGAAGCTCTGCCGCTTCAGCAGCGATCGGATCCTTCTCGTGGCCGGCACGTACTGGTCTCGGCCCGGCGGGAAGGCGAGCAGCTCGACGTCGACCCCCGAATCCCTCAATGCCTCGACCTGGTCGACCACCCAGCGCCCTCGCTGCGGGGTCTTCTCGTCGGGGCCGAAGTTCATCACCACGAGGACGCGCATCGCCTGAGGTTATCCCGCCCGGCGGGCTCCGTCGGTGGTTCGTCAGCTCTGCGGGTCCAAGTTGTTGCGCCCGGGTGTGGAGCGGTTGCCGTGACGGTCCGAGGATCGGTCGTGACACGCAACGAAGGAGGAGCTATGTACTACCGAAGCATGGGTCGCCTGCATGCGGCCGCGGCCGACCGTTCCGGTCGCATCAGCAACCGAATCGCCGGTGAGGGTGCGCAGGGGACGGTCGAGTACGTCGGCCTGATCCTGCTGGTCTCTCTGCTGATGGTCGGCATGCTGGCGGCGATGAAGGGTTTTTCGGGCCGACAGGGCACCGAGCTCGCCGAGCTGATCGTGGACAAGATCCAGTCGGCAGTCGACAAGGTGACCTTCAGGTGAGGTCGGGCCGACCGGACCGGCCGGGGCGGGTGGACCCGCCCCGGCCGCAGCCGGGATCGCAAGTCGACGGCGCCGGCCTCGCGACCGGGGCAGGGGCAGGGCGGCATTCCGCGGTCGGCCCGGCTCTGGGAGACTTCGGCCGATGTCAGAGACGAGCAGGAGCCACGGGCGTTCCGACGCCGACATAAGGCCGGTCAGCATCGAGCCCGGTTTCGTATCCAGTGCCGACGGGTCGGCCCTGATCTCGGCCGGCGGAACCCGGGTGATCTGCACGGCGTCGGTCTCGAGCAAGGTCCCGAAGTGGATGGAGGGCAGGGGGACGGGCTGGGTCACGGCCGAATACTCGATGCTGCCGGCGTCGACCGGCGACCGCAAGCCGCGTGACATAAGCAAGGGCAGACTCGACGGGCGCTCGGTCGAGATCCAGCGGCTGATCGGCCGCTCGCTCCGCGTGGCGGTCGACTTCGAAGCACTGGGCGAGCGCAGCGTCTACGTCGACTGCGACGTACTGGAGGCCGACGGCGGCACGCGTTGCGCGGCGATCACCGGAGGCTATGTGGCCCTGCATCTCGCCCTCTCCGACCTGCTCGAACGGGGCGAGATCGAGCATTTCCCTCTGACTACGGCGGTCGCTGCGGTCAGCGTGGGAATGGTCGGCGGGCGCGCGCTTTGCGACCTTGACTACTCGGAGGACTCGACCGCCGAGGTCGACGCCAACGTCGTGATGACCGGCGACGGCGGCTTGATCGAAGTACAGGCCACCGCCGAGCAGACCCCGCTCTCGCGGGCCTCTCTCGACGACCTGCTCTCGCTGGCCGAGGCCGGTATCTCGCAGCTCAGACTCGCCCAGGACGAGGCAACCGGCGCTTGATCCTGGCGAGCCGCAACCGGCACAAGGCCAGGGAGCTGGCCGAGATCCTGCCCGGTGTCGAGCTTCACCTGCTGCCGGACGGGGTCGAGCTGCCTCCCGAAGACGGCGATACGTTTGCCGCCAACGCGCTGATCAAGGCCCGGGCCGCGCGGGACGCGACCGGCGAAACGGCGATCGCCGACGACTCCGGGCTCGAGGTCGACGGGCTCGGCGGCGAGCCCGGTGTGAGGTCGGCGCGGTACGCAGGGCAGTCGGCCACCGACCAGGAGAACCTCGACAAGGTCCTGCGGGAGCTGGCTTCCTCGGGCGGATCGCCGGGCGCCCGTTACATATGCGTCATCGCCCTGGCCGGGCAGGACGGCCGCGAGTCGGTCTTCGAAGGCAGGTGCGAGGGCCGTCTGACCCACGAACCGCGCGGCGTCGGCGGCTTCGGCTACGACCCGGCTTTCGTCCCCGCCGACACCGGGCCTGGAGACGGACGCACCATGGCCGAACTGAGCCCCGACGAGAAGAACGCGATCAGCCATCGCGGTCGCGCAGCGCGCTCTCTGGCCACTTTTCTCAACGGCCCGCGCGCGGCCTGAACGGGGCCGGCCGCCCGGAGGGCCGGTTCAGTCGCCCGGCTGCGGGAGCAGGTTGACGGCAGCCGCGGCGCCGACCGCGATCACGGTCACCCCGTAACCGGCATATCCGGTCGCGAAGGCGAGCACGGAGGCCAGCGCGCAGACAGCGACGACGATCATCCATGAGGCTCGGGCGAGGGACATGGTCGGTATGTTGCTACACCGTGCCCCCGAAAGCAAAATCTCCCGACGGTCCGGGCGGTCCGGCCCGGCCCGACGGACTGCCCGAGCGGGCGCGCGTTGTGCTCGACGCGCTGGCCGGGCTCGAACCCGAGCTGAAGGCGGCGGCAGTGCTCTCCGGCACCGGCGAAGTGCTCGCGTCGACGAGCGACGACGAGGCATTCGGGCGCTCGGCGGCCGAATTCGCAGATGCTCTCGCGGCAGCGGGACCCGGTGATCTCGACAGCTCTCATGTTGCCACCGAGGAGGCCGAAGTCTTCCTGGTCAGCGAATCGGGTTTCGGCCTCGTCGCGGTGACCGCGAGATTCGTTCTCGCATCGCTGACTTCTTTCGACATCCGCATGTCGCTGCGGGATCTCGCCGCCGGGGAACGCGATGCTTAAGCCACACCGGGTTCTGGCCCGCAAAGTCAGTTCATATGCGGATGAGGCGTCGGCGTTCATGCGCAGGCGACGCCACCACAGGCGGCCCTTCGTGCGCATCCAGTACCGCAGCGGAGACGCCGTCGAACTCCATCCGGAAGACCCCGAAGCCGGTCCAATAATGGACGCGGTATCGGGTCTCATCGAGCACTCCGGCTGAGCCGTTTCGCCTGCGCTCCGCTCCAGATCTGGGATACAGTGCGAAACGGCGTCCGAATGCGGTGTTACGGTAGCGCCATTCCCTAATCCCTGAGGAGGATCCAACACGTGACTAAAGCTGAGTTTCTTGAGAAGGTAGCCGGCGACGAGCGAATCGGGAGCAAGAAGGCCGCGGCCGACGCTGTCGACTCGGTGCTCGACGCGATCACCGACACGCTGACCGCTGGGGGAGAAGTCAACTTCACCGGTTTCGGCAAGTTCCACGTTGCCGAGCGCAGTGAGCGCCAAGGCGTGAACCCCCGTACCGGCGAGCGCATCACCATCGCCGGCGGCAAGGTCCCGCGCTTCTCGGCCGGATCTGCCCTGAAGAAGCAGGTCAAGGGCTGAGCCTCTTCATCGATCGGGCTGCGGCGCTCGTCAATGAGCGCCGCAGCCAGGTCTGCCTCGGCCTGGACCCGAACCCGGCCGAGTTGCCCGGGGTGGCCGACTCTGACCGCCCCGGTTCTCCGGCGGCGGAGTCTGCCGCGATCGCCGTCGAGCGGCACTGCCTTCGCTTGATCGACGCCGCCGGTCCGTACTGCGTCGCGGCGAAGCCTCAGCTGGCGTGCTTCGAGCGGCTCGGCTGGCATGGCTGGCGTGCGCTCGAAGCCGTGTGTGAAGCCGCCCGCGATGCCGGTCTGCTGGTCGTGGCCGACGGCAAGCGCGGCGACGTCCCGGTCTCGGCGCGCGCTTACGGACAGGCGATGGTCGGCAGCACGCCGACGCCGTGGGGTGACGTTGAGGGACTCGGTGCCGATGCCTTCACCGCCAGCCCGCTCCTGGGCGCCGATGCGCTCGAACCGCTGGTGGATGCTGCGGCGCAGGCCGGCGCCGGGGTCTTCGCCCTGGTCAGGACGAGCAACCCCGGGGCCGCCGACATCCAGGACCTGGAGACACCCGAAGGTCCCGTCCACGAGCGACTCGCCCGGCTCGTGGACAGCTTCGCCGATCGCCTGGCAGGGGAAAGCCCGGGCCTGAGCGGTATGGGCGCCGTGGTCGGCGCCACCGAACCTCGCCACATCGAGAGACTGCGCTCGCTGATGCCGCGGGCGATCCTCCTGATTCCGGGCGTCGGAGCCCAGGGCGGCAGGCCCGAGGACCTCGGAGCCGCCTTCGCACCTGGGCGGGCAGGCGCCCTCGTCGCCGCATCCCGCTCGATAGCCGGGGCCGACGATCCGGCCGAAGCAGCCGACCGCCTCCGCGAGTCGCTGTGGAGGGTCTCAGGATAGATCCGTTGCCGCGGGGCGCCCGCGCCGACCCCGCGCAGGCGCGACTGTACGATGGCGCGGACCCCGATGGCGCGGACCCGCGACCCGGCGGCCTGCCCCGATGAACAAGAAGAACTCGCTCATAGCAAGGATCCTGGCCCTGGCCGCGCTCGTCGGTGCGGTCGCGATCGTGGTCGTTGTCGTCAACAGCGAGACCGGGGACGACGAGCCGCGCGTCGGCAAGCAGAACCGCAGTGGCGGATCGGGCGGGCAGAAAAAGGACAAGGAGCAGAAGCCGGCGAAGAAGACCTACGTGGTCCAGGAGGGCGACACGCTCACTGTGATCGCGCGCGAGAACGGCGTGCCGGTCGCCAGGATCGAGGAGCTCAACCCCGGTGTCGATCCGCAGGCGCTGATCCCCGGTCAAGAGCTGAAGCTGCGTTGAAGGCCACGATAAGCGGCCTGGTCGTCGCCGTGACCCTGCTCGCCGGGTCCCTGGCATCGTCGGCGCTGCCGGCGGCGGCGGCCGCGCCCCCGCAGCTGGATGCGGCCTCGTGGGCGTTGATCGACGCGAGAACCGGAAAATCGCTGGCCGCCAAGGCAGCGGACAGGCGGCTGCCGATGGCCAGCACGACGAAAATGATGACCGCGTATCTCGCCCTGCGCAACCTGCCGATGAACGAGATCGTGAGGGCGGCCGACTATCAGGGCGCGCCGGTCGAGTCGCTGATGGGCCTCGAGCCCGGGCAGCGCGTCTTGGTAAGGGATCTGCTGTACGGACTGATCCTGCTGAGCGGCAACGACGCCGCGGTCACGCTGGCCGAGGCCGTTTCCGGAACCGTCCCGCGATTCGTCGCGCTGATGAACCGCACCGCGGCCCGGCTCGGTCTGACCAACACCAGCTACGAGGATCCGATCGGCCTTGACGGCGAGCGGCAGTATTCGAGCGCCCGCGATCTCGTCAGGCTCGGTCGCATCCTCATGGCGATGCCGCGGTTCAGGCCGATCGCCGGGGCCCGCACCGCGACGCTGAACAGCCTGCGTCCACCGGTCGAGATCGAGACCGGTAACGAGTTCGTGCGTGACAACGCCTGGGCGATCGGAATCAAGACCGGCCATACGAATCTCGCCGGGTACATCCTCGCCTCCGACGGACGCCGCCGGGCGACCGAGCTGATCGCATCCGTCATGGGCACCTCGAGCGAGGCGGCAAGGGACGCGGAGACGGTGAAGCTCATGGACTACGGCTTCTCGCTCTATGAGAAGCGCGTCCCGGTGAGGACCGGCAGGCCCGTCGAGAGGATCCCGGTCAGGTTCGAGGACCGGGACCTGCCGGTGTCGTCACCTCGACCGGTCAGGATCGGGGTCAGGGACGGGGAAGAGCTCGCGCTCACGATCAACCTGCCGGATGAGGTTGAAGGCCCGATCGAGCGGGGCGAGCGCCTGGGTACGGCCACGGTGAGCCTCGGAGGTGACGAGATCGGGCGCGTGCCGCTGCTCGCCGACCGCAACGTGGAAGAAGCGGGAGCAGTCGAGCGCGCCCTCGCAGCGGCGAAGTCGAACGCTGTTTACATCCTCGCGGCAGTCTCCGCAATACTGGTACTGGCGCTTCTGGTGAAGCGGCGTCAGGAGAGTGAGATGAGGACGAGGCTGGCAAGGGCAGGCAGGAGGCGAAGATGATCGTTTCGGTGACGCTGAACGCGGCGATGGACCGGACCGTCGCTGTACCCAATTTCCGACAGGGGCACCGCCACCGTTCCGTCGAGAGCCGGACGGTGCCGGGTGGGAAGGGGATCAACGTGGCCCGGGCGCTGGGGCTGCTCGGGCGCCCCGTGATCGCCACGGGTCTTGTCGGTGGATCGAATGGAGACTGGATCGCGCGCCAGCTGTCGAGGGAGTCGCTTCTCACCGATTTCATCCGGATCTCCGAGGAGAGCCGGATCAACCTCGCGGTTGTCGATCCGACTTCCGGCGAACAGACGGAGATCAACGAGCGCGGGCCCAGCGTGCGGCCCGACGAGCTCGACACGTTCGTCAGGCGGCTCGGCTACCTTGCGGCAGGCGCAAGGCTCTGCGTGATAGCGGGCAGCCTTCCGCCGGGTGTCGACATCGACTTCTACTCGACGCTGGTTGAGACGCTGAAGGCCAGGGGCATCCCGGTCCTGCTCGACTCCGAGGGCGAAGCCATGTCGGCCGGCATGCGCGCCGGGCCTACGATGATCACACCGAACAAGCTCGAGGCCGAAGAGCTGGTCGGCCATGAGTTCGACGCCGACGACGACCTTCACGGCGTACTGTCGGAGCTGATCGACATGGGCCCGTCGCAGGCCGCGATCACCCTGCCCGACGGCTGCGTGGCGATGGTCGGCGAGGGGCAGGACCAGCGAATGCTCGAGGTCCACATCGACCCGCTCGAGCCGATCTCGACGGTCGGGTCGGGTGACGCATTCGTCGCCGGCTACATCGCCGCGCTCTACGACGGCATGTCGCCTGAGAAATGCCTCGCCTACGGCGTCGCATGTGGCGCCGAGGCGACCCAGCACCTCGGCGCCGGACGCCTCGACCGCGCCCGGGCCGAGAGCCTGCTCGACAGCGTCAGGGTGCGCAGGATCGAAGCCCCCGCGGGCGTCTGAGCCGGCCCGACCGCCTTCAGGCAGGCCCGCCCGAAACCGTCGACCCGCTCGAGAGCGGCAGAGACCGTCGGCGCCTGGGGCCGGAGATCGCCGCCACTTCCACCGGGACAGTCGGGCCGCGGCCTTTTTGTACCGGTGCACAGGTGTCGCGAACCGATCCCGCCGTAGTCTCCAGAGAAGCAGTTCGGGGTTCTCCTCCCCGGTCATGTGGCTAACAGAGCGGTCGTCAGGCCAAGGCACGGCGACCTGCTTCCCTCCTGTCGGACCCCGGCCCTCACAGAGGGCCGGGGTCCTTCTGTTGCCGGACGCGCCCCGCCGGGCCCGCCTGACTAGAATCGTCCGACGGGGGCCGTAGCCTGCTCCTTTCAACCGCAGCCCTGGAGGACCTAATTGGAAATTGAGATCGGCCGAGGCAAGAAGGGCCGACGCGCCTACGGGTTCGACGATGTGGCGATAGTGCCCTCCCGTCGCACCCGCGACCCCGACGACATCGACATCAGCTGGACGCTGGGTCCGTACCGATTCGACCTGCCGCTGGTCGCCTCGGCGATGGACGGAGTGGTCAGCCCGGAGACAGCCGTGCTCACCCACAAGCTCGGTGGTCTCGGGGTACTGAACCTGGAGGGAATCTGGACCCGTTTCGAGGATGCCGAAGAACAGCTCGAGCTGGTCTCGAAGGCGCCGAAAGACGAAGCAACCGCGCTGATGCAGCGGATCTACGAGACCCCGGTCAAGCCCGAGCTGATCGCCCGGCGCGTGGCCGAGATCAAGGCCGCGGGCGCGGTCGTCTGCGGATCGCTGACGCCGCAGAAGGTGCGCGAGCACTATGAGGTCGCGGTCGAGGCCGGCCTCGACATCCTGGTGATCCAGGGCACGGTGATCTCGGCCGAGCACGTGTCGACCACGGTCGAGCCGCTCAACCTGAAGGAGTTCATCGACGAGGTGCCGGTCCCGACTGTGGTCGGCGGTTGCGCCTCCTACTCGACCGGACTGCATCTGATGCGGACCGGTGCGGTCGGCGTGCTCGTGGGCGTCGGACCGGGAGCCGCCTGCACGACGCGCGGCGTGCTCGGCATCGGGGTCCCCCAGGCGACCGCGATCGCAGACGTGGCGGCCGCGCGCTCGCAGCACATGCTCGAGACCGGCGAGTACGTCAACGTGATCGGCGACGGCGGCATGCGTACGGGCGGTGACATCTCGAAGGCGATCGCCTGCGGGGCCGACGCGGTGATGATCGGATCGCCGCTGGCACGGGCCAAGGAGGCTCCGGGCCGTGGCTACCACTGGGGAATGGCGACGTTCCACTCGTCGCTGCCCCGCGGCACCCGAGTCGCGACCGTCCAGGACGGAACGATGGAGGAGATCCTGCTCGGTCCGGCCCACGAGAACGACGGCACTTTCAACCTGATGGGGGCCCTGCGGACCTCGATGGCCACTTGCGGCTACGAGGACATCCGCTCGTTCCAGCGGGCGGAGGTCATGGTCGCCCCGGCCCTGATGAGCGAAGGCAAGAAGCTCCAGACCGAGCAGTCGGTCGGCATGGGCTCCAACGGCCGCGCGGCGGTATCGGCGGGCGTCGGGGTGGCCGACGACTAGCGATGGTCGATTCCCGATTCACCGACGCCCGGAGAGCGCGATCGATGCGGCGCATCTCTTCGTCGCCCACAACCCCGCTTGCCACCAGCAAGCGGGAACGCGGGCTTCTTGACCTGCTTGATCGGGCGCACCCCCGAACGCGCGGCCATCGGAAATCGACCATCTGATGTCGGTCGCGACAACCGAGGAAGTCCTGGTCCTCGATTTCGGGGGCCAGTACTCCCAGCTCATCGCCCGCCGCATCCGTGAATGCGGCGTTTTCGCCGAATTGATGCCTGCGACCACGCCGGTCGAGACGATCCTCGGCCGCCGTCCGAAGGCGCTCGTGCTCTCGGGAGGTCCGGCCTCGGTCTTCGATCCGGGGGCCCCGGCTTTTCCCGAAGAGCTGACCGAACTCGGTGTTCCCGTGCTCGGGATCTGTTACGGCATGCAGGCGATGGCGAATGCCCTCGGCGGCAGCGTCAAGGTCGCGGAATCGGGCGAATTCGGCCGGACCGACCTCGTAGTGGTCGGCGACGGCGGCACGCTGCTCGGAGGACTGCCGCGCGAGCAGACCTGCTGGATGAGCCACCGGGACTCGGTCTTCGAAGCACCCGGGGGCTTCACCGCGATCGCGTCGTCGCCCGGTTCGCCGGTCGCCGCACTCGAAGACCAAGAGCGCGGGCTCTACGGCATCCAGTTCCACCCCGAGGTCGTCCACACGCCGTTCGGCACCGAGGTACTGAACCGCTTCCTGCGCGAAGTGGCCGGCTGCGTCGAGCAGTGGAGCCCGGCTTCGGTCGTGGCCGAGCAGGTCGCCGCGATCCGCGAGCAGGTCGGAGACAGCAAGGTGATCTGCGGCCTGTCGGGTGGGGTTGACTCGTCGGTCGCGGCCAAGCTCGTCCACGAGGCGATCGGCGACAAGCTGACCTGCGTCTTTGTCGACCACGGCCTGATGCGCTCGAACGAAGGCGACGAGGTGGTCGATGCATTCCAGCACTTCGGGGTCCCGCTGGTTGCGGTCGACGCCGAGCAGCGCTTCCTCGAGAAGCTGGCCGGCGTGACCGATCCCGAGACCAAGCGCAAGATCATCGGCTCCGAGTTCATCCGGGTCTTCGAAGAAGAGGCGCTGAAGCTCGAAGACGTCGACTACCTGGTTCAGGGCACGCTGTATTCGGACGTGATCGAGTCCGGCGGCAGCGACCATGCCGCAACGATCAAGTCACACCACAACGTCGGCGGCCTTCCCGAGGACCTCGAATTCGAGCTGGTCGAGCCGCTGCGAATGCTGTTCAAGGACGAGGTCCGCGCGGTCGGCACCGAACTCGGCCTGCCCGACAGCATGGTCTGGCGCCAGCCGTTCCCCGGTCCCGGCCTCGGCATCCGCATCATCGGCGGCGAGGTAAACAGGGAGCGGCTCGACATCCTGAGGGCCGCCGACGCCATCCTCCAGGAAGAGATCCGTGCCGGCGAGCTGTACCGCGAGCTTTGGCAGTCCTTCTGCGTGCTGCCGGCGATCCGCTCGGTCGGCGTCCAGGGTGACGGCCGCACCTACGCGTACCCGATAGTGATCCGCGCGGTCACCTCGGACGACGCGATGACCGCCGACTGGGCACGTCTTCCCTACGACCTGCTCGAACGTGTTTCCAACCGGATCATCAATGAGGTCTCGGGGATAAACCGGGTGGCTCTCGACATCTCTTCGAAGCCCCCGGCCACGATCGAGTGGGAGTAGCGCTTCGGCGCATGTGGTCATGCTCCGCGCATGTGGTCATGCGGCGGCGGGCAGGGGCCGCTACGCCTACCCCGCCAACCCGTATAGCGGCCCCTGCCCGCCGCCGCATCGCCGACGCGCGTAGCTTCGACCGGGGGGTCCTGAGGAACTCTCAGGTCACGCAGCGCGGCGAGCGGGTCAGAGCTTGCGGCACTCCTTCTTGGCGCCGGTCTTCTCGACGTCGCCGAGCAGGTCGGGCCGCCGAAGCTCTCGGTGCCGGACTGCCACTTGCCCCTCTTCTTCGCAAGCGAGCCGGATCGCGTTGCGATCTGAACCTGCTTCGTGTTTCCGACCTTCGACTTGGAGATCAGCGCCTCGTAGACGGCCGTGAAGTTCTTGCCCCTGATCCTTGCGTCGGTGATCCGCCAGCCCTTCGTATAGACGGTTCCGAACTGGCCGTCCGGGTCGTCGGCGAACTTGCCGTTCGCACAAAGGATGATGTCGACCGGCAGGCCGTCCTCACGCGCTCCGGTGAAGCGGGAGTCCTTCACCTGGTTGTACACGCTGCGGTTCGCCCTGCACTGCTTGAACTTGCGCTTGAGCTGCTGCTTCCTGGCCTTGCTCTTCGCCTTCTTGATCTTCTTCTTGAACTTGGCGCAGCCGGGCTGCTTGAACTTCGCCTCGGCCTGGCCCGCTCCGGCAGCGAGCATTCCGGTCAGCGCGATGGCGATCGCGAGTGAAAGCACTGCGATCAGGCGGGCGCCCTGCCGGCTCGTCCCCGTTGGCTTGTCGATGGTCACTCTCTCCACGTCTCCTCGGGTAGTTCGTCGATCTGCCTGACACCATTTCAAAACCCCGAGTCCCGGACAAGTCGCGGTCCGGATCCGGTCCGTCGGCAGCGACGGCGGGCGGCTACCAGTCGAGCAGCGCTCTGGCAGGGATCGTTCCCGGCAGGCCGGTGGCAATCCGGACCGGAGTCTCGTTGGGCAGACGTGCCCCCCGGGCTAGCCGCAGGACCTGCAGATACCGCGGAGCGTTATGTCGTGCGACTCGATTCGGAAGTCGTCGCGGACCGAAATCGCGTGGATGGCGGTTTCGAGGTCTTCGTCCTCGAACGGGATTACCCGCCCGCAGCGGTTACAGACGAGGTGGTGATGGTGGTGGCCCCTCGGATCAACCTTCTCGTACGCGGCCGATTCACCGCCGACGTCGATTCGCTGTATCAGGCCCAGGTCTTCGAGCTGTTCGATCGCCCTGTAGATCGAGGCGCGCCCCACGCGGTCCAGTCGGCCGTCCAGCTCCAGGGCGGTGATCGCGCAGTCCTGCTCTCCGAACTGCTCGACCACCTTGCGGCGCGCGCCGCCACTGCGGTAGCCGGCCTCGGCCAGTGCGTCCAGTGCGTGGTCGGTCCAGCCGCTCAACGCGTCCCCTCGGCCGCGGCCTGGACGCCCCGGGCTGTGGTCGGGGCTGCTCCTCGTCCGGCGCCTCTGGTTCGCAACCACCCTGCGAGCGCAGCGAGCAGATAGCAGGCGGCGATCGCGATGACGACCGAGGCGCCGGCGGCGGTCTTCAGGTGGAAGGAGGCGTAGATGCCGGCGAAGCCGGAAACGACGGCGACGGCCACGGCTACGGCCATCATCGGTGCGATTCGCCGCGTGACCAGGCGCGAGGCCGCGGCCGGACCGACCAGGATCGCGGCGACCAGAAGCGTGCCGAGCCCCTGGACCGCGGCGAGGATCGTCACCGCGACCAGGGCCAGCAGCACGAAGCTGAGCCTCCCGGTCGAGAGCCCGAGCACCCGGCCGTATTCGCCATCGAAGCCGATCGCCAGAAGGCGGTGGTGGAGCAGCCAGAGCACGGCGAGGACGGCCGCGCCGATCGCTGTCGCTCCGGCGATGTCGGAGAAGGTGACTCCGAGCAGGTCACCGAACAGCAGGGTCTGGATCCCGGGTGGGCTGGACGGCGAGAGCGCGAGCAGCACCCCGGCGCCGAACAGCGTCGTGATCACGACGGTTATCGAGGCGTCGGTTCTGGCTCCCGAGAAACGCGTCGCGACCGCGATCAGTGCCGCCGCGAAGACCACGCCGACCGCGCCTCCGAGCAGCAGCGGAGCGCCGATCAGCGCGGCGATGACCAGTCCCGGAAAGAGGCCGTGCGCCAGCGACTCGGCGCTGTAGGAGAGCTCGTACAGAACGATCCAGGCGCCGATCACGCCGCTGACCACACCGAGCACGGTGATCTCGGCCAGGGCGCGTAACGTGGTTCCGTTGGCCAGCGGGTCGGTCAGCACTTCGATCATGCGTGGCCTCCGTGTTCGTGGTCACCATGATCGTGATGGTGGGGAGGCAGGACGCCGTGGCCCCCGGCGCCCGGGATCTCGACGATGTGTCCGCCGTACGTCGCCTCCAGCACCTTCCGGTCGAGAGTCTCGGCGGGTGCGCCGAATGCGACCTGGGCCCGATTCAGGCAGAGGACCTGGTCCCAGACGCTCGCCTGCTCGACGTCGTGAGTCGCGATCATCACCGAGCGACCCGACGCGGCGAGGTCGTCGATCAACCGGTCGAGCAGCTTCGCGCTGGCGGAATCAAGGCCGGTATAGGGCTCGTCGAGCAGAAGCAACCCGGCGTCGGCGGTCAGGGCTCTGGCGATGAGGGCGCGCTGGCGCTGGCCCCCGGACATGTCGCCGAAGGTGTCGCCGGCCCGGTCGGCGAGTCCGACCGTGGCCAACGACTCGGCTGCCATCTCCCTGTCTCTCCTGCCCGGCCGACGCCACCACGGAAGCCTGGCGAGCGCGCCCATCGTTGCGACGTCGAGGCAGCTGACCGGGTAGTCGAGGCGGGAGCGGTCGGTCTGGGGCACGGTGGCGCTGGTAGCGGCGACCTCGAGTGTGCCGGAAAGCGGCCTCAGTTCTCCGAGCAGCGCCCGGAACAGGGTCGTCTTGCCGCCACCGTTTGGTCCGAGCAGGCCGATCCGCGTTCCGGGTTCGACTGCGAAGGTGACGCCGCTCAGAACCGGCCTGCCCTCGTAGCCCAGCGAGAGCTGCTCGGCTCGGGCCATCGTCCCAGTCGACACGCTGTCAGCGGAAATCACAGCCGCGCCTTCCTCCTGTCAGCCCGCGCACGATGCTGTCGGCGTTCCGTTCGATCATCCCGGCCCACGTATCGGCTCCCGAGCCCTCCGGGCCGAGCGTGTCCCCGTAGAGCGAGTACTCGGTGCTTGCCCCGGTGTCGGCCGCAACCGCTTCAGCCAGGTCCGGCGAGTAGGCGCTCTCGGGGAATACGGCCTTCACGCCTTGCTCCTCGATGGTGCGTTCGAGTTCGGCCAGGTCGCCGGCAGAAGGCTGGGCTTCGCTGGTCAGAGCCGGGATGACCGTTCCGACGATCTCGAGCCCATACCGGTTGGCGAAGTACTCCAGTGCGTCGTGATCGGTCACGAGCTTGCGTTGAGCCGGCGGGATCGAAGAGACGCATCTCGCGATCTGCCGGTCGATCCGGTCGGCACGGGCCTGGAAAGCCCTCGCTCCCGTCCTGAAATCCGGGCTGGCGGACGGGTCGGCGGAGCTCAGCGAGTCCTCTACCACTGCGGTGGCGGCCACGACGTTGACCGGGTCGTGCCACCAGTGAGGGTCGGCCTCGTCTGCGGCCTCCCCCGCGGACCCGACACCTTCGGTCTCGCCTCCTCCATCCCCGGCGTGGTCGTGGTCGCCCTCGAGGACGACCGGGAGGCCGACGCTGAGGTCGACGACTTCGGCCCTGCTGCCGCTGTCTTCGATCAGCTGTCCGGACCAGTCGTCGAGGTCTCCGCCACTGCGGAATACGACATCGGCGTCGGCGAAGGCTTCGACGTCGGAGGGCCGCGGCTCGTAATCGTGAGGGTCCGTATTCGGCTGGAGGATCTGATCGACTTCGATGCCCGGACCACCGACCTCACGCACCATGTCGGCGACCTGCGTGGTGGTCGCCACGACCTTCAGACCACCGTCGGCGTCGCCTCCGGAATCCGAAGAGCAGCCGGTGACCAGAAGGGCCCCGGCGAGGGCGGCAACCGCGATCCCGGCCAGACGGCGCCGCCGCAGCGTGCGGGCGATCAGCACGATGGCGAAGACCGTCCCGCTGACGACGGCTATCGTCGCCCCGGGCGGAGCGTCGGTCTTTACGGAGAGCCACAGCCCGAATGTCCCTTCTGCGGCGATCAGCAGGATCGAGCCGAGTTGCAGGCTCCTCACCCGGCGCGTCACCATCCTCACGGTGGCGGCGGGTACGCTCATGATCGCTGCGACCAGCAGGGCCCCGACCGCACTCAGCGCCGCGACCACGGTGACGGCGACCGCGGTGAGCAGGGCGAGGTCGAACCAGGCCGAGTTCGAGTAGAGACTCGCGGCGGAGTCCTCGTCGAAACCCTTTGCCAGCCAGTGATGGGAGCAGGTGATCGTGACCACGACGGCCAGGGCCGCCGCGCCCCCGGCAAGCAGCAGGTCCGCCGGCCCGATCGCCAGCAGAGACCCGAAGAGCAGCGTGTCGACGTTGGCCCCCGAGCCGAACACGTCGCTGGCCAGGACCACTCCGGCGGCAAGGCAAGTGACCAGTACGAGCGCGACTGCGCTGTCCGAGGCGGTGCGTCTGGAGCGGGACACGAGGGCGGAAAGCGCGGTGAAGACACCGGCCATGCCGAAAGCTCCGAGGGCGGGGGAGAAGCCGAGCCCGTCGGCGAGGACCAGTCCGGGGAACGACGCGGTGCCGGTCGCGTGGGAGTAGAAAGCCAGACCGCGAAGCACGATCCAGGTGCCGATCAGTCCGGCCGGGACCGAGAGCAGCAGGATCTCGACGAGGCCCTCCTGGACGTACGGCAGGGAAAAGGGTTCAAGCATTCTTCACTCCGGGTCGGGTCTGGGCAGCAGCCGGGTTTATAGCAGAATGAGATTCATTATCAATATTGGGATGCCGTCAGTTGCCTGTCCGGGCCCGGCGGTATGCCCCGGTGTCGCCGCCGGTCCGGTTGCCAGACTCCCACCCTGTGGGCGAAGGCTTCTCGGGAAAGGCGTATTTCGTCGGGGCTGTGGCATTGCTGGCCGCGGTCACGTTCGTCGCCGTTCTGGTTCTGTGGCCGAGTGGCGAAACCGATCTGCAGCTCGGGGTGGGCCCTCCCGGTGAGACGGAATCGGGCAAGGTCGAGGCGATCGAATCCCGGCAATGCGCTCCGCCCGTCGAAGGCACGTGTACCGACGCGGAGGTGATGATCACCAGCGGTCCGGAGGAGGGGAAAGTGGTTCCGATCGAAGTCTCGGCCGGAGGTCCGGCTCCGGTCTTCGAGCCCGGCGACTCGGTCAAGGTTGCCAGGGTGAGCTTCCCCGGCGCCCAGCCGGTTTACTCGATCGTCGACTTCGAGCGCCGGGCGCCGATGCTGTGGCTCGCGATCGCCTTCGTCGTGCTCGTAATCGCCTTCGGGCGGCTGAGGGGGGCGCTGTCGCTGGTCGGCCTGGGCGCCAGCCTCGCGATCGTGCTCGTATTCATCGTCCCGGCGATCCTCGACGGAAGCTCACCGCTGCTGGTGGCGCTGGTCGGCTCGATGGCCGTGATGCTGGTCACGATCTCTCTGGCTCATGGGCTGGGACCCAAGAGCATCGCCGCGATCCTCGGAACCTCGATCAGCCTGCTGCTGGTCGGTGGGCTGGCCACGCTGTTCACCGGGCTGACCAACCTCACCGGATTCTCCTCCGAGGAGGCGACGATGATCGCGGCCAGCGGGGCCGACGTCTCGATCAGTGGCCTGCTCGTGGCGGGGATCCTGATCGGCGCCCTCGGCGTGCTCGACGATGTCACGATCAGCCAGTCGTCGACGGTGATGGCGCTGCGGGCGTCGAACCCGGACCAGGAGTTCGGAGCCCTGTACCGGCGGGCGATCGACGTCGGGCGAGACCACGTAAGCGCCACCGTCAACACGCTCGTGCTGGCCTACGTCGGTTCCTCGCTGCCGATCCTGCTGATCTTCGGATCGGGTGAACTCGGCCTGATCGACGCGTCCAACCTCGAGGTCGTGGCAAAGGAGATCGTCGCGACGCTGGTCGGTTCGATCGGGCTGATCGCGGCCGTGCCGATAACCACGGCGCTGGCGGCCTGGATGGCCGGGACGCTCGCCGACGACGAGCTACGGGAAGCCGCCGAGGGCGGCCACCACCACTGAGAGGCGCCGGGACGGGACCTTCAGGGCTGGAGGCCGGCCGCCAGCACCCCGGCCGTGAGGATGCCGGCCGTGACGAGTCGCATCCGGCGCGGAGTCACCCATGCCGGGCGGTGGCTTCCGATCCAGGCCCGCAGCCCGGTGGCTCCTGCCGCTGCCGCGACCGAGGCTCCCGCTACGCACTGCATGCACATGGGTCCAGCCTATCGCTCAGCTGTAGCGGTCCCAGCGCCTGATCGGGCTGGTCGGGTCGAGGAAGGTGCCGCCCTGGTACCAGCCGGGGGAGGACCAGTGCTCGAAGTGGAGGTGGCATGCGGTGCTGCGTCCCGTCGTGCCGACGAGGCCGATCCGCTGGCCTGTCTTGATGCGGCTGCCGACCTTGAATTTCGAAGGCTTGACCAGATGCATGTAGACGTGGCTCTGATTCTTCGTGCCGGCGAGGTTGATCACAAGGTAGTTGCCGGCCCCACCCGCCTGGTAGGCGTTGTAGTAGACCGTGCCGCCACGGGCCGCGATCAACGGTGTGCCGCAGTCGGCCATCACGTCGATTCCCTGGTGGCCGCGCCCGGCACCGATGCCATCGCCGTAGTAATGCCTGCCGCGCACCGGGAACACATAGCCATAGAGCCTGAATCCGAGCGGATCCGAAGCCCGGGTCCGTGAGGCCCTGGTGCGCGCGCGCGTCAGGCGCTTCGACAGCTTCGCCGTCGTGCCGTCGATCGAGCGCACGACGAAGCGGTAGCTGCCGTTCGGTGCGGCCTTCCTGCCCTTCTTGCCGTTCCACGTGACTCTCTGGCTCGACCCGCTCTCGACGTCGAGGCGGGTGCGGCTGGTCACGACGGAACCCGAAGCGTTGACGATGTCGATCCGGAGGTCGTTCCTGGGCCGGCCGCCGGTGACCACGAAGTCCAGCCGCGGCCTGCGGGCGCCGTACTGGTACGCGATCGCCGGCGTGGTCGAGGCGTCGCTGATCTTCAGCGGCGAGTTCTGGGCCGGCGGCGGCTCGCCGATCTCGAGCACCACGCCAGACGGTGACGAGACAGAGCCGGTGGAGCTGATCGCCCTCAGGCGGCCTGTCACCGCTCCCTCGGGTACTTCGACGAGCAGACTGCCTGGGGAGCTGCTTGTCGGTTCGGCCTTGACGCGCTTCGGCTTTCCGGCGAAGTTGACGACGTCTACGCGGTCCATTCCGGAACCGGTGACCTGGACCGTGCCACCGGGGCTCGAGGTCCTGATCTTCGAGCAGCCGGATACGCAGACCACGTCGCTGATCTTCGGGACGCCCGGGACCGTGAGCCCGCCACCGGCGGTGATCGCGGCGGAAGCGGTTCCGGCCATGCCGAAAAGGGCCACGAGGATCGCGACTGCGAGGGCTGGTGTGACTTTCTTTACCAATGCTCTTTCGTTGCCTGCGGAGTTAGCTGGCGGGCTCGCGCTGAAAGAGTCGCGCTACGGAGCAGTGCTTGCCTCCGATTCGCCCCATGGGGAAAAATTTCCCCTTCGGGTCCTCCGCCCCGGCCCCACGGGACCGGGTTAGGCTCTGGTTCGGATCAGTATAGGGACCGGAAAGGCGTAGGGCGAGCCGGTTCCCTATCATGCGCAAGCCGCGTCCGCAGTCAACGGCGGATCGCGCCCTGATGACCATGAAGACTTTCGTAGCCACCCCGTCAACACGCCAGCGCGACTGGTACATCGTCGATGCCGAGGGCCAGACCCTGGGCCGGCTCGCGACGCAGCTCGCCGATGTCCTGCGCGGCAAGCGCAAGCCCGATTACACGCCGCACATAGACACGGGCGACTTCGTCGTCGTGATCAACGCGGAGAAGATCCGGGTCACTGGCGACAAGCTGAACCAGAAGACCTACTGGCGCCACAGCGGATATCCGGGCGGAATCAAGTCCCGCACGCTGGCCGAGATGCTCGAGAAACAGCCCGAAGAAGTCATCCGCAAGGCCGTTCGCGGGATGCTGCCCCGCAACAAGCTCGGCCGCCAGCAACTGCTCAAGCTCAAGGTTTACGCGGGCGGCGAGCATCCGCATCAGGCCCAGCAGCCCAAGCCGATGGAGATCGAGAAGTGAGCGAAGAAGAGCGCAACGACGGGCCCGAAGTGGAAGTTGACGTGGAGCTCGACGTGACCGAGGAGGTCACGCCGGAAGGTGACGTCGAAATCGAGGCCGTCGAGACCGAGACCGTCAGCGAAGGCGGCGAGGTGGTCGAAGAGGAAGTCGTGGTCGAAGAGGCCGTAGTCGAGGCCGCTCCGGAAGAGAAAGCAGGATCCGACCTCCCCCCCGGAGCCGACCTCGAGCCGATCTCGGTCGAGCCCGAGGCCGAGCTCAGCGCCGAAGAGCGCGCCCGCCTCGAAGCCGAGGAAGAAGAGCGCGCCGAGCGCGAGGCCGCCGAGGCCGGAGACGGTGGGGAAGAAGAGGCACCTGCCCGGCCCGCCCCGGCGAAGATCGCCAAGGACGCGCGCTTCATCGCCACCGGCAAGCGCAAGCGCTCGGTCGCCCGCGTGACGATCCTCGCCGGTGACGGCAAGGTCACGATCAACGAGCGCGACATCGAGGAGTACTTCCCCCGTGCCCGCCACCGCACCGTCGTCAACTCGCCGCTCGTGGTCACGGGCTATGAGTCCAACGTCGACATCCGGATCCGGGTCCACGGTGGCGGCATCAGCGGCCAGGCCGGCGCCGCCCGCCACGGCATCGCCCGGGCCCTCACCGAGGTCGATTCGGAGCTTCGTACCGAACTGAAGCGCCGTGGCTTCCTGACCCGGGACGCCCGGGCCAAGGAACGTCGCAAGGCCGGCCTCAAGAAGGCCCGCAAACGGCCGCAGTTCTCCAAGCGCTGATCCGCAGTTGGCGGTTCCGCCGGGAAAACTCTTCGGCACGGACGGGGTCCGCGGCCGCGTAGGCGAGCTGCTCAACGCCGAGCTGGCGATGGCAGTCGGCCGGGCCGGAACTGTGGCGGTCGAAGCCGACCACCCGAAGGTCCTGATCATCCGCGATACGCGCGAGTCGGGACCGATGCTGGAGTCGGCTCTGGCCGCAGGTGTAGCCGAGGCCGGCGGACAGGTCTACCTCGGTGGCGTGCTGCCGACTCCTGCCGCCCTGCTGCTCTCGAGAGATCACGGATTCGACCTGGCCGCTGTTGTCTCGGCCTCGCACAATCCGTACTGGGACAACGGGATCAAGCTCTTTGCCGGCGCCGGCGGCAAGCTCGACGACGAGACCGAGGCCCGCATCGAGAGGCTGATCCACGACCCGCCGGCCCCCTCGGGCCATTCGGGCAGGATCGAGCGCCTGGCCGGCGCCGAGCGCGACTACCTGCGCTGCCTCGAGTCGTACTTCCGCCTCGACCTGAGCGGCACCCGGGTGATGCTCGACTGCGCGAACGGATCCACCTACAGGGTGGCCGTCGAAATCTTCGAGCGGCTCGGCGCCGAGGTGGAAGTGGTCGCTGCCGAGCCTGACGGACGCAACATCAACCTCGATTGCGGCTCGACTCACGTCGAGAGCCTGGCGCGGCGCATGAGCGGATCCGGCGCCGACATCGGATTCTCCTTCGACGGCGACGGCGACAGGGTTCTTGCCGTCGACCGCGAGGGCAACGTGCACGACGGCGACGAGATCATCGCGTTCGTGGCCACCGATCGCGAAGGCCGCGGCGATCTCGGCGGCGGCGTCGTGGTCACCGTCATGAGCAACTACGGCTTCCACCAGGCGATGAAAGGTGCGGGGATCGAAGTCGAGGTGACCAGCGTCGGGGACCGGTACGTGCTCGAAGGACTGCGCGAGAAGGGCTGGCTGCTCGGGGGCGAACAGTCCGGGCACATCATCTCGGCCGACTATGCGCCGACCGGCGACGGGATTGCCGCGGCGCTGATGCTGCTCGCCGCGCTCGACGGGCGCGACCTCGCCGATGCCTCGGTGATGGAGAAGCTGCCTCAGACCCTCGTCAACGTCGAGGTCGCCGACCGCGAGGCCGTGGCCGGCGCCGGGGCCGTCTGGGAGGCGGTCGAGCGCCGGAACCGCGAACTCGACGGCAGGGGCCGCGTCCTGATCCGGCCCTCGGGCACCGAGCCGCTGGTCCGCGTCATGGTCGAGGCCCCGACCCGGCAGGAGGCCGAGGCGGTCTGCGGCGAGCTGGTCGCCCTGGTCGAGTCCGAGTTGGGCTGACCCCCAGCGGGTAGCCTACGGGCCTAGTCATGTGCGGAATCATCGGATACGTCGGCCACCGCCCCTGCGAGGAGATACTCGTCTCCGGCCTCGAACACCTCGAGTACCGGGGTTACGACTCGGCCGGGGTCGCGATGCTGATCCCCGACGGGGTCGAGAAGGTTCGCGCGGTCGGCAACCTGGCCAAACTGCGCGAGGCGCTCGACACCGAGCGTGGCGTGCTCGGCTTCGAGGAGCAGCCGGACATAGACGGCGACTACACCGGTATCGCCCACACGCGCTGGGCGACCCACGGCCGGGTCACAGAGGCGAACGCACACCCGCACTCCGACGAGAGCGGAGAGGTCCAGATCGCGATGAACGGGATTGTCGAGAACCATGCGGACCTGCGTCAGGAGCTCGAAGGCGACGGCTTCAGGTTCAGCTCGGAGACCGACGCCGAAGTGATCGCCCACCTGATCGCGCGGCACTTCGAGGGTGACTTGACCGCGGCGGTGCGCGCCGCCTATGCCGAGCTCAGGGGCCACTACTCGTTCGTCGCGATGCATTCGAAGGCCCCGGGCGAGCTCGCCGGAGCCCGCAAGGAGACGCCGCTCATCGTCGGCATCGGTGGAGAAGAGAACTACATCGCGTCGGCGATCCCCGCCTTCATGGCCCACACACGCGAGGTGCTGACCATCGACAACGGCGAGATCGTCACGCTGACGGCCGAGGGCGTGACGATCACCGACGAGCACGGCTCGCCGATCGAACGTGCTCCGGAAACCGTCACCTGGGACGAGGAGGCCGCCGAGAAAGGCGGCTACGACACGTTCATGATGAAGGAGATCCACGAACAGCCCGAGGCGATCGCCGAGACGATCCTCGACCGGCTGCCCCACGACGACGGGGTGGACCTGTCGGACATGGGACTCAGCGACGACTACCTGCTGAAGGTCAAGCGCATCGTCATCGTCGCCTGTGGAACCTCGTATCACGCCGGCCTGATCGGCCGGTACGCGATCGAGCGCTGGGCCAGGATCCCGGTCGAGATGGACATCGCGTCCGAGTACCGCTACCGCAACCCCGTGGTCGGCCCGGATGATCTGGTGATCGGCCTGACCCAGTCGGGTGAGACGGCCGACACCCTGGCCGCGATGAGGCTGGCCCGCGACGGCGGCGCGACCGTTCTGGCGGTGACCAACATCATGGGCAGCCAGGCGACCCGCGACGCCGATGCCGTGCTCTACACGCGCGCGGGCCTGGAGATCGGCGTCGCTGCCACGAAGACCTATGTCGCCCAGGTCGCGGCCATGTACCTGCTGGCACTGCGGCTGGCAGAGCTCCGGAAGAAGCTCTCGATAGAGCGGATCCGCGTGCTCGTCGCGGGACTCCGTGACATCCCCGACATGATGGACCGCACGATCGAAGCGGTATCCGAGGAGGTCGAGGTGATCGCCAAACGCCACGCCGATGACTCGTTCTTCCTTTTCCTGGGACGGCACATCGGCCTGCCGGTCTGCCTCGAGGGGGCGCTGAAGCTGAAAGAGGTGTCGTACATCCCCACCGACGCGTATGCCGCGGGAGAGATGAAGCATGGTCCGATCGCCCTGCTCGACGAGTCGACCCCGGTCATCTGCGTGGCGACCGACAGCCCGATCCTCGACAAGATGCTGTCGAACATCGAAGAGGTCAAGGCACGGGGCGCGATGACAATCGCCGTGGGAACGGTCGGCTCCGACCGCGTGACGCGCGTCGCCGACGAGACGATCCTGATCCCGAAGACGGACTGGCTGCTGCAGCCGATCCTGGCGATCCTGCCGCTTCAGCTGCTGGCCTACCACGTGGCCCGGTTCAACGGCCTCAACGTGGACCAGCCCAGAAACCTGGCCAAGACGGTCACCGTCGAGTAGGCCGTCGTCCCCGGCGGGACCACTCGTTAGCATGGGACGCCATGCCGGGGATCCTCAAGCGCCGATCCACACCGCCGCTTCTGGCCGTCGTGGCCCTGGCGGTACTGGTCGTCGTGTTCGTGCTGCTGAACGGCGGCGGCAGCAGGGGAGCGACCGACGCGGGGCTCGCCGGTTACGCGCCGGCGGACTCGGTGGTCTACGTCGAGACCGATTTGAGGCCGGACGGCCTGGTTGCGGCCGAGGTCGACGAGGTCGCACGCAGCCTGACCGGAAGCAGCGTCAGCGCGACGCTTCAGAAGGCCTTCGGCCGCCACGGGGAGAGCGGCATCGACTACGGCGAGGACGTCGAGCCCTGGCTGGCCGGTCCTGTGGCATTTGCCGCCGGTGAAAGCCGGGCCGAGGCCGGACTCGTCGTCGAGGCAGTTGATCCGGAGGCGGCGGGCGCGTTCGCCCGGGAACTGAGCCGGAGCGGGCACCTTCCGGGAGACGCCCGGGCCGAGGTCGCCGGTGACGCCCTGCTCGTCGCGAGCTCACAGGCCTGGCTGACCCGGATGAACGAGGCCGTTGCGGGCGAGTCGCTCGATGACACGCCGCTGTTCGAAAATTCGATGGCGGACCTGCCCGAAGGCGGAGTCGCCAGCCTGTTTGTCTCGAACGAGCAGCTGCTGGAGTCCCTCGGGTCAGCGAATTCCGCGATCTCACCCTTGCTCGATGCGCTCGGGATCGAGCCGGAAGGCACGGCCACGGCGATGACCATGGAAGTCGATCGCGGCGGGATCTCGATCAAGGGCAGCAGCGGGCTCGCGGCGGGCATCGAAGCGGCCGGAGCCGGCGATCTGATCGGGGGCTTCCCGGCGGACAGCGTGCTCGCGGCCGGATCGACCGGGGTGGGGGAAACCCTCGGCGCGCTGATCGCCTCCGCCGATCAGGCCGGGCTCGTCCCCAACGACCCGCCTGACGGTGAATCCGGCGCCACCGGGGCCGGAGGACTGTTCGGCCAGGCCTCGGCCTTCGGTGTCGACCTCCAGTCGCTGGCCGAGTCGCTGGAATCGGCCGGTGTCTTCATCACTGACAACGGCGCGGACGGGCTTCGCGGCGCAATCGTGGCGACGACGTCAGACCCGGAACTCGTGGGCGAGACGATCCGGTCGTTGGCCGCGCTGGGGGCCTTCGCCGGCCCGGATCTGCTCAGGCCGCTGCCGCAGGGACTCGACGGCTTCAGCATCGCGCTGCCCGGGATGAAAGGCAGCCGGGTGGCGGTTGCGACCGAAGGCGAGCGCGTCGTCATCGCGCTCGGTGTCGAGGCAGCCGAACAGGCGCTGAACCCGGGCGACCGGACCCTGGCGGACACCGGTCGTTACCGCGAGGCGGCTTCGAAGCTTGCGGTCGGCGAAATGAGCCTCTTCGCGGCGCCGTCGGCACTGGTTCCGGCACTCGGCAGCAAGCTCGGTGAACGCGGCCTCCCCTGGCGCGGACAAGCGGAAGCGGTGAAGCCGATGAAGCGCCTGCTGTCGGCGGTACAGACGGTCGCCGCGGGCACGGGGGAAGACGGCAGTTTCGAGCTCGACCTCGACCTGAAGGATTGAGCCGGTGAGCCGATCGTGAGCGAAGCAGCGGCAACGGCAGAGGCCGGGATCGGCATCGATCTCGTCGACATCTCGCGGATCGAGCGTGCGCTGGAACGAAGACCCCGTCTCGCCCGCCGCATCTTCACCGAAGACGAGCTCGAGTACGCCGCCACGAGGAGACGCCCGGCCCGGCACCTCGCGGCCCGTTTCGCCGCCAAGGAGGCCGTGGTCAAGGCGCTGGGGCTCGCTCCGGGCACCGTGATGAGGGAGATCGAAGTGGTGGCAGGCAGCCCGCCCGAGCTGCGGCTGCATGACGAGGTGGCGAGGCTGGCCGCCGAGCGCGGCCTCGGCGTCCGCATCAGCCTGACCCACGAGCGCGAACTGGCCGCTGCGGTCGCGATCGCCGAGGCTTCCTGATGGAACCGTGGCTCGATCCTGTCTACGACGCGGCCGGCATGGGCGCTGCCGACCGTTGGGCGATCGAGGACCAGGGCGTGCCCTCGCTCGAGCTGATGGAGGCGGCCGGCCGCGCGCTGGGCGAATCCACGGCCGCGGTCGCGGGACCGGGACCGGTCCGGGTGGTCTGCGGCAAGGGCAACAACGGAGGTGACGGCCTCGTCGCGGCGCGTCACCTCGTCGAGAGCGGCTACGAGGTAGAGGTCCTGATGCTGTGGGACCCGGAGACCGTGAGCGCGGACTCGGCAGTCAACCTGCGGCTGCTGGAAGGCGTCGAGGTGTTCGTGGGCGAAGGCGCGCTGGCCCGGCTCCGCGGCTCGGGTGCGATCGTGGATGCCGTGCTCGGCACCGGCTTCGAAGGCGAGCCGCGCTCGCCGGTTTCCGAGGCGATCGAGGCGATCAACTCGAGCGGCTGCCCGGTCGTTGCCTGCGACATCCCTTCGGGCGCCAACGCCTCGACCGGTGAGGCGCGCCAGGCCGTGAGGGCCCAGCGCACGGTCACGTTCCACGGGCTCAAACTCGGACACGTGCTCGCCCCGGGGAAACATCTCTGTGGCGAAGTGGAAGTTGCGGACATCGGCATACCCGCCGGAGCCCCGCCCGGCCGTGCGGCAGGCCTGATCACAGCCGGGGTCCTGGAACTGCTTCCGCCGCGGGGCGAGAGCTCGACCAAGTTCACGTCGGGGCGGGTTTCGATCGTCGGCGGCTCCCGCGGGCTGACCGGTGCCGTCTGCCTCGCCGCCGGGGCTGCGATCCGGTCCGGTGCCGGATACGCGACCGCGGCCGTGCCGGCGGACCTCGAGCCGATTTTCGAAGGCAAGCTGACCGAGACGATGACGCTGGGCTGCGGCACCGACGCCGGGCACCTCGGAACCTCTGCCGTCGAACAGGTCGCCACCCACTGCGAGAATGCCTCGGCGGTGGTGCTCGGATCCGGACTCGGCCGCGAGCCGGGCGCCGGCGAGTTCCTGCGGTCGCTGGTCACCCGCCTGAAGGCTCCGGCGGTGATCGATGCCGACGGCCTGGGCGGCCTCGACGGACGCCTCGGACTGGTCCGGGAACGGGGCGCGGCCACGATCCTGACCCCTCACGAAGGCGAGATGGGGCGCCTGATCGGTCGGTCTTCGGAAGAGGTCGCGGCCTCCCGGCTCGACGCGGCGCTGACCCTGGCCCGTGAGACCGGCGCCGTCTCGGTCCTAAAGGGCGACGATACGATCGTCACCGACGGCGAGCGCGTGGCGGTCAACCGCTTTCCGGCCCCGGGGCTGGCGACAGCTGGCACGGGGGACGTGCTGGCCGGCGTCTGCGGGGCGTTGCTCGCGCGCGGTCTCGACCCCTTCACGGCCGCGTGTGCCTCGGTCTACGGTCACAGCCGGGCGGGGCACGTGGCGGCAGAGCGCATCGGCTCGGTCGAGGGCGTAATCGCGGGAGACGTCGTCTCGGCGATGCCGGCCGGGCTGGCCCCCGGGCCGGTCGGCGGCCGGGCCTTGGAATAAGATCGCGGCCATGCCGACCGTTGCAGACATCATGGACCGCGAGCCCGCGACCGTTTCGCCCGACGACGACATCAAGTCGGTGATCTCGGCTCTCCAGACCCACGACCTCCCGGGGATCCCGGTCATCGATGAAACGCGCAAGGTGGTCGGCATCATCACCGACTCCGACCTGGTGATCTCGGACGAGGAGTCGGATTTCCACCTGCCGCATTACGTCAACATCATGGGCGGCATCGTGTTTCTCGAGTCCACGAAGCATTTCGAGGAGCGGGCCCAGAAGGCGTTCGCGGCGACCGCTGCCGAGATGATGACGGCCGATCCGCTGACAGTCGGGCCCGACGACCCGGCCGAACACGCCGCCCGCCTGATCTCCGAGAAGCACCACAACCGCCTGCCGGTAGTCGACGATGAGGGCCGACTGGTCGGCGTGGTCACCCGGGTCGACGTGCTGGCCGCCCTCACCGGGACCTGATGTACGAGCGGGCCGAGGCCCGGATCGACCTCGGCGCGCTGCGACACAACTGCGGCGAACTGCGCCGCCGGATCGGCCCCGGCGTGGAGCTGTGCCCCGTGATGAAGGCCGACGGCTACGGCCACGGCGCCGCCCACTGCGCGAGCGCGGCGATCGCCGCGGGCAGCGACCGGATCGCGGTCGCGACGGCGCGGGAAGCACTTCAGATACGGGCCGTGGACGGCGAAGTCCCGATCCTCGTGCTCGGCGCGCTCGCGCCGGGCGAGGTGGAGATGGCCGTCTCGGCCCGCGCCGATGTGTCGGTTTGGGATCCGGGATTCGTCGGGGCGGTCGAAGCCGGGGCCGAGCGGGCCGGCCGGAGGGTCGGCGTGCACGTCAAGTACGACACCGGCATGGGCCGGCTCGGCAACCTGGACCCCGAGGCCGTGGTCGCGATCGCCCGCGCGGTCGCAACCAGCCCGCATCTCGCCCTCGAGGCCGTGTGGACGCACTTCGCGACCGCCGACGATCCTGACAGCACTTTCATGGACCTGCAGCGGGAGCGCCTCGAGCAGCTGGCCGGCCGGCTGCGCCAGGAGTTCCCCGGGATCGGCGTCCATGCGGCCAACAGCGCGGCGGTGATCTCGGACCCGGCCACGCACTTCGACCTCGTCCGTCCCGGGGTCGCCGTCTACGGCATGGATCCTTTCGGCGTCGACCCCGTAGAGCGCGGCCTCAGGCCGGTCCTGTCGCTCCACTCGTACGTGGCGACCGTGAAGCGCTTCGAGCCGGGAATGAGCGCGGGCTACGGCCGCACCTGGACGGCATCGGAGCCGACGACCGTGGTCACCGTGCCGGTCGGCTACGGCGACGGTGTGCGCCGCGCGCTCTCCAACCGCGGTGAGGTGCTGATCGGCGGCCGCCGCCATGCGATCGCCGGGACGGTGTCGATGGACAACATCACGGTCGAAGTCGGTGGCAACGACGTGGCGGTCGGCGACGAGGTCACGCTGGTCGGCAATCAGGGCGATGAGTCGATCACTGCCGAGCAAGTGGCGCGGACGCTCGGCACGATCAACTACGAGGTCACCTGCGGCATTTCGCCGCGGGTCCCGCGGGTCACGTCCGGGGGGCAGGCTTGAGCCTCGAAGAGGCTTCGCGAAGGATCCTCGCGACAGGGCTGGTCTCCCGGGTGCGCGAGGCGATCGCTGCCGGCCGCCCGGATCCGGAGACCTGGATCGTCGGCGGGGCGGTGCGCGATGCGGCGCTCGGGCTGGAAGTGAAGGACATCGACCTCGCCGTCGAGGGTGACCCCGAACCCGTCGCAGGGGCGATCGCCGACCGGCTCGGCGGTTACTCATTCGAGCTCTCGGCCGAGTTCCCGACCTGGAGGGCGGGCGACCGGGACGGCGAGTGGCAGGTCGACGTCGCGACCCTGCGTGGAGACTCGGTCGAAGCGGACCTGCGGCTGCGCGACTTCACGATCGGCGCGATGGCGGTCCGGCTCGAGGACGGCAGCACGCTGGATCCGACCGGTGGCATCGCGGACCTGTCAGAGGGAGTCCTACGGGTCGCGGGGCCGGAGTCGTTCTCCGACGACCCGCTGCGGCTGATGCGCGCCGCCCGGCTGTCGGCCCGGTTCGGCCTGCGCATCGACCCGGCGACGCTGGAGCTGGGGCGGGCTTCGTCGCAGAGGGCGGGCGAACCGGCCGGTGAGCGCATCCTCAGCGAACTCTGCCTGCTCATGGCCTCCCGCGACCCGGTCGCCGGCCTCGCCGCGATGGAGGGCCTCGGTCTCTTCGACACTCTTTTTCCGGAGGTCGGCGACATGCGCGGCGTCGTCCAGGGTCCGAACCACCACCTCGACGTCTATGGCCACACGATCGAAGTGCTCGAAGGGGTATTGAGGATCGAGTCCGAACTCGACCGTTTCGTCGGCGCCAGCGCCGGGGACGTCGCGCAGCTGCTCGACCGGCCGCTGGCCGAAGGGGTCAGCCGCTCGACCGGTCTGCGGCTCGCCGCGCTCTTCCACGACTGCGCGAAGCCGGTCACGCGCAAGGAGAGCGACGGCTTCATCAGCTTCCGCGGTCATGACCGGGAAGGAGCCGAGGCGGTGCTGGCCGTGTTCTCCAGGCTGAAATCGAGCCGGCGGCTGGCCGGGTACGTCGCCGACCTGACCCGCAACCACCTGATGCTCGGCTTCATGGTCCCGGAGCGCCCGCTCTCGAGGAGGCAGGTCTACGAGTACCTGAAGCGGACCGGGCCGTATTCGGTCGACGTCACGCTGCTGACCGTCGCCGACCGGCTGGCGGCGCGCGGCACGAGCTCGATCGCAGGCCGCGAGATGGTGGCCGGCCATCTCGAGCTCGCGGACGAGATGGTCGCCGAGGCTCTCGCCTGGGAAAGGGACGGCCCGCCGCAGCCGTTCCTGCCCGGAGACCGGCTCGCGAGCGAGCTGGGCATCGAGCCCGGGCCGGATCTCGGTCGCATCGTCGACGAGCTCGCAGCGGCCCGCTTCGCCGGCGAGGTCGGTTCTGCAAGCGAAGCTGTCGAGTGGGCGCGTCGCTTCCTCGAGACCGCATGAGTAGTACGCTCAATCGCCGCATGGGCAAAGAAGAGAAGATCGAGATGGAGGGAGAAATCACCGAAGCGCTCCCGAATACCATGTTCAGGGTCAAGCTGGACAACGATCACGAGGTGCTCGGGCACATCTCCGGAAAGATGCGCCGTCACTACATCCGGATCCTGCCTGGAGACCGGGTCAAGATCGAGCTGTCGCCGTACGACCTGACCCGGGGCCGGATCACCTACCGCTACAAATAGGCCGCCAGGGCGCAACCAACCCGCCGCAGCCGTGTTGTTGACTGTGATGCCTAACCCCTCACTAACACTTTCCAAGCATACTTCCCCCGTCCGGACCAGGGTCCTGCTGCTCGGCGTCCTGCTCTTCGTGGCCGGAGTCTTTTCGCTTGCGGCCTCGGCCCAGGACGCCGGCGCGGTCAAGACCAAGCGCATCGTGCTCGGCAAGGCGACGAACAGGCTCGAGCCCAACTGCGGCAAGAACTTCTCCCGCGACTGCATCGTAGAAGGCAAGGTCACCGGTTACCAGGTGTTCCGCAAGGGGTCCCCTCGCAAGCGCGGCTTCGTCGTGCCGTGGTCGGGCAAGATCGTCTCGTGGTCGATCTCGCTGAGCCGCCCCACGAAGGGCGTCATCACCAAGGGCGGAACCGACCATCCGGCCCAGCTCCCGTTCTTCAACGACCTGTTCGGCTCGCCCGCCTCGGCCCGCATCGCCGTGCTGAGGCAGGTGGACAAGAAGAAGGGGGGGGCGCCGAAGTGGAAGATGGTCCGCCAGAGCCCGGTTGAGATCCTCAACCCGTATTTCGGGCGTACCGTGCACTTCTCCCTCGCCCGGCCGCTGAACGTGATCCGCAACCAGATGGTGGCGCTGACGATCCCGACCTGGGCGCCGGCGGTCTGGAAGCCGCGTTCATGCAGCTTCAACCCGATCAGCGGGGTCCAGGATCCCGATGCCTGTGCCCAGGCGGAGAAGGACTACACCTGGCGCGCCAGCAGGGCCAAGGACAAGTGCAAGCTCGGGATCGACCCCGACACCGGTGAGCCGAACGAAGCGCTCGCCAGGACCGGCCCCCAGCAGAAGGTCAATTCGGAGCGCCGCTACGGCTGTTACTACGGCAGCAACGTGCTGCTGTACACGGCTACCGTGATCGGCAAGAACTAGCCTCGCGAAGGCTCAGGCCGGCAGGCCGCAGAATTCGCAGGCCGCGAGGTCGCGGACAGTGAGCTGCTGACATCGCCGGCAGACCCGGAGGTTCTCGGGGCTTCTCGGCAGACGGGACCCCGACGGGGCCAGCGGCAGTACCTGCGCCACCGGTTCGAGCTCTTCGCCGGTCTCGGCGTCGCGGTACACGACGCCCTCCTGAACCGGCGCGATCGACTCGCGCCCGGATACGGGCGCTCGTAGGCGATAGACCTGCTGACTGCTTTCAGAACTCATTGCGAGGAGAATAACCCGAAATGAAGATCCTGATCTTTCACGGCTACCTGCTCAGGGGCACGGGCAGCAACATCTACAACAACAACCTCGCCCGGGCGCTGGCCGGACTCGGCCATGAGGTCCACCTCTTCTGCCAGGACCTCGAGGCAGAAGAGCTGGCCTGGGTCGATGCGGTAGGGCTCTGGGGAGAAGGTGGGCTCGAGGTGCGACGGTTCCGGGATTCGGATGCCGCGGGTTCGGTGACCGTCTACCGGCCACCGATCGGACCGGTGCTGCCGGTTTATGTGGAGGACCCCTACGAGGGCTTCGAGGCGCGCGCATATCCGCGGCTCAGCGAAGAGGAGGTCGAGCGCTACATCCGGGTGAACGTCGAGGCTGTCCGCGATGTCGAGAAGCTGATCGGCGGAAGCGACGCGGCGCTGGCCAACCACCTGCTGATGGGGCCGGTCGTGCTGGCCCGGGCCGGGGTCAGGCCGTATGCGGTCAAGCACCACGGCTCCGACCTCGAGTACACGGTCAAGCCTCATCCGCGCTTCGTGCCGTACGCCGAAGAGGGCCTCGGGCAGGCGGCGGCCGTCCTCGTCGGCTCCTGGCACACCGCCGCCAGCCTCTGGCAAGCGGTCCCCGGCCTCGATCTCGAGGCGAAGACCGGACTCGGGCCGCCCGGCGTCGACACCGAGGAGTTCAGCCCGCTCCCGACGACCGAAGCGCTCGGGCGAATCGAAGAACTGGCCGCTGCGATCCGCTCCGGACCCGCATCGGGAGGCTTCGGCCGGAATGAGGAGGCCGCCGTGGCGGCGCTGGAGGAATTCGCCGGGGCCGCCGGGCCGCGCGTGATCTTCGTCGGCAAGCTGATCGTCTCCAAGGGAGTGGACCTGCTGGTCACGGCCTGGCCGCTGGTCCACCGCGAAAACCCCGGCGCCCGCCTGCTTCTGGTCGGCTTCGGCGCCTACGAGGCGGGCCTGCGCGCGCTCGTGACCGCGCTGGGAGAGGGCGACCTCGACTCCGCCCGCCACATTGCCGCGGTCGGCAGGCAGCTCGAAGGAGGGGATACCGGGCGACTCGACTATCTGGCCGACTTCCTTGCGATCCCGCCGATGGGTTACGCCGAAGCCGCGGTCGCCGCCTCGGGTTCGGTCTCGTTCTCGGGGCGGCTCGAGCACGACGAGGTGGCCAGGGTGCTGCCGGCCTGTGACGCGATGGTCGTGCCCAGCACTTTCCCGGAGGCCTTCGGCATGGTCGCCGCCGAAGGGGCCGCGTCGGGTGTCCTCCCGGTCTGTGCCGAGCACTCCGGACTCGCCGAAGTCACCGCGGTCCTCGCAGCCGAGGTCCCGGAGGTTGCGGGGCTGATCTCCTTCGGCCTGGGGCCGGCCGCCGTCCCCGACCTGGCGGCAGGGGTGGTCGGGTGGCTCGGCCTCGACGAGGCCGAAAGGGTCGAATCCGGCCGGAACATTGCCGAGTCGGCGGATAGGAATTGGAGCTGGAGGGGCGTCGCACAGGACGTGATTTCGGCTTCAGAAGGGAAGATAAGGCCCGTACGTCAGCCGTGAGCGCAACCGCGGAGGAGTTCCGACGCGCGCTTCATTAGAATCCCTTGAGAGTTATGGAACGCCTTCCCTACCTGAAGCTCGTCCTCGCTTCCCTCGCAGTCGGCGCCGTCGTCTCGGTCCTTATGCTGCAGGTCGACTGGATGGGTGACGCGGCCTCGACCGCGGCCGGCCCGATCGACACGCTGATGGACGTGTCGATCATCATCTCATCGTTCATTTTCGCGATCGTCTGCGTCGCGCTCGGCTACGCGCTCTACAAGTGGAGGGTCAAGCCCGGCGACGAGAGCGACGGCCTGCCGATCCACGGCAACACCAAGCTCGAGGTCTGGTGGACCCTGATCCCGACCGTGATCGTCCTCTTTCTGGCCGGCTACAGCTGGGTCGTCATGAACGAGGTCGAGGAGAAGGACGCCGACGCGATGACCGTCAACGTCTACTCCCAGCAGTTCGCCTGGACCTTCGGTTACCCGGAAGAGGGCAACAAGTGGTCGGAGGGTGAGTTCCACGTGCCGGTCGGCCAGCAGGTCATCTTCAGGATGAACGCGCAGGACGTGATCCACTCGTTCTGGGTCCCGGAGTGGCGGATCAAGAAGGACAACGTGCCCGGCATCACCACCGAGGCCGTGATCACGCCGGACAAGGTCGGCACCTACCAGCTGATCTGCACCGAGCTCTGCGGCGCCGGCCACGCCACGATGAGGGCCATCGTCGTCGTCGAGCCGCGCGAGCAATACGAGAAGTGGGTGGCAGGCCTCGAGAGCGAGGTCCCCGACGACCTGCTGCTCACCGCCGACCAGGCGATAGAACTTGAAAAGCAGCTCCAGGAAGCGGAGCAAGGGATCGACGGCAGTGGCGTCGACGAAACGTCGGCTGAAGGTGTTGATCAGTCGTGATGGAGGTCAGGTAGATGGCAGTTGCTCTCAAACAGCCGGGCTGGTACCGCGGTGCGCTCGGAGCGATCATCGGAGCCGCTTTCGGCTTCGGACTCGTCGTTGCCCTCAGGGCGATCTCGGGCCTTGACGTATTCCAGACCGAGCAGACCGGCTACCCGCATGTGATCGTGCCGCTCGTCACCGCGCCTTTCGGCTTCCTGATCGGATTCGGCGCCTTCGACTACTGGTTCCGCTGGGCCGCCGGCAAGCCGACCGTGCCTGATGACCACTCAGGTCACGGCGCCACGCGCTGGCAGGACTACTTCAAGTTCAACACCGACCACAAGGTCATCGGCATCCAGTACGTCGTCACGACGCTGTTCTTCTTCCTGATCGGCGGGCTGCTGGCCCTGCTGATACGCGCCGAACTCGCCCAGCCGGGTACCCAGGTCGTCGACCCGAACGTCTACAACGGCCTCTTCTCGACCCATGCCATCGTGATGATCTTCCTGTTCATCATCCCGATGTTCGCGGGGCTCGCGAACTACGTGCTGCCGCTGATGATCGGCGCGCCGGACATGGCCTTCCCGAGGCTGAACGCGCTCAGCTTCTGGCTGCTGCCGATCGCCGGCATCATTTTCCTCGGCAGCTTCCTCGCGCCGGGCGGTGCATTCGATGCCGGCTGGACCGGCTACGCCCCGTTGTCCACGGGGGCTCCGGTGGGGCAATCGTTCTTCAACATAGGCGTGCAGTTCGCGGGTGCATCTTCGATCGCGACCGCGCTCAACTTCCTGGTCACGATCATCACGATGAGAGCCCCAGGGATGAATCTCTGGCGTATGCCGCTGCTCGTCTGGGCCAACCTGTCGACCTCGCTGCTCGTGGTCGGCTCGACGCCGTTCGTGGCCGGAGCCCAGTTCATGGTCTTCTTCGACCGCGCCCTCGGCATGAACTTCTTCCAGTTCCTCGAGGGTGGCGACGTGCTCAGCTACCAGCACATCTTCTGGTTCTACTCCCATCCGGCCGTCTACATCATGATGTTGCCCGGCTTCGGGATCGTCTCCGAGATCATCTCGACCCATGCGAGGAAACCGGTCTTCGGATACCGGTTGATGGCCCTGGCGCTGATCGGGATCGTGGTGCTCAGCTATTCGGTCTGGGCCCACCACATGTTCGTCGCCGGCATGTTCGACTGGCTGCGTGTGCCGATCATGATCACGACGCTGCTGATCGCCGTGCCGACCGGGATCAAGATCTTCTCCTGGCTGGGGACCCTGTTCTACGGAAAGATCCACACCTACTCGACCGCGATGCTGTTCTCCCTCGGCTTCATCGTGACGTTCACGGTGGGAGGGATCAGCGGTGTCATGCTCGGCATGGTGCCGCTCGACATCCACGTCTCGGACACCTACTTCGTGGTCGCCCACTTCCACTTCGTGCTGTTCGGCGGCTCTGTGTTCACGATCTTCGCCGGGATCTACCACTGGTTCCCGAAGATGACCGGGCGCATGTACGACGAGAAGCTGGGCAGGGTCCATTTCTGGGGCACGATGATCGGCACGTGGGGCACGTTCATTCCGCAGCACTGGATCGGCCTTGACGGCATGCCACGCCGCGTAGCCGACTATGCGAGCCAGTACGGCGACTGGAACCTGGTGATCAGCGTCTTCTCCTTCATCCTCGGTTTCGTCCAGCTCGTGTTCATCTACAACATGATCGTCAGCTGGCGCTTCGGCCCGAAGGCGGGCAACAACCCGTGGCGCGCCAATACGATCGAGTGGCAGGTCAGCTCGCCGCCGCCGGTCTTCAACTTCGACGAGATCCCGAGGGTCGTGGGCGGTCCGTACGAATACGGAACCCCCGGCGCCCGTCACGCGATCATGGGCGACGAGGACGAACCCGAGCTCCCCGGCCCCAAGCCCTCGACGGTTGCGGAGCCGGCTTGAAGCCGCTGCTGATATTCCTCAACGAGGTCGCCGGAGGCCGCAAGCTGCTCGCAGCGGTCCGGGAGCGGGCCGCAGATGCTTCGTACGTTGTGGTCGTCGCCCCGCAGAACCAGCCTGTGGCCGGCCAGTTGATCGAGCCCGAGGAAGCCCGCGAGGCCGCTCGCAGCCGGGTCGAGGTGACGCTCGCCGTCCTCCAGGAGTTCGGCATCGAAGCGGTCGGCGAAGTCATGGATCCGGATTCGGACCTGGCCCTCGGCGACGCTATCCGCAGCCACAGGCCGAGCGAGGTCCTGCTCTCCTGCCTGTACGACACCCGCTTCGGATGGACTCGCAAGGACCTCGTCGAATGGGCCGAGTACGAGTTCGAACCGGCGACGAAGGTGACGCACATCCCGGTCCGGATCGAGGACGACTCGATCCGCCAGGACCTCACCCACACGCTTGTGGTCGCCAACCAGACCCTCTCCGACCCGGGGCTCTCCGAGCGGCTGATCGAAAGCGCCGCCGAGCGTCCGCACAGGTATACGATCATCGCGCCCGAGACCGAGGGAGTGTCGACGGCTTCGATGACGCGCAACCTCGCCGCGCTGATGGCGAAGCTCTACGAGAAGGACATCGATGCGACGGGCCAGCCCATGAGCCCCGACCCCTTCTCTTCGGTCGAGAACGCGATCGCCCACTACCGCGTCGATGACATCCTGATTTCGACGCTGCCGGGGGAGGAGTCGCGCTGGCTGGCCGACGATCTGGTCGGCAGGGTCCGCGAGATAACCGACAAGCCCGTGTCGCACCACGAGTCCGGTGCCACGCCCGAGGCCGTCGCTTCGGTCGTGGCCGAAGGTGGTGCGGGAGATTCCGGATCCGACGATGCGGCCGATGGTCCGGCGGCGGAAACGAGCGAGGTCTAGATATGGAAAGCGCAAGCGTCGCGATCGGCCACGGCAAGGCCGACGAGCACGAACACCACGGCCCGCCGGAGTACCACAAGAGCGCCCGGATCGACCAGACGGTCCTCGGGATCCTGCTCTTCATCCTCTCGGAGATCATGCTGTTCGCGGCCTTCTTCGCCGCCTACTTCTTCCTCAGGGTCGTGGTCGAGACCGACAGCTGGCCGCCGGCCGGGATCGAGCTGCCCGTCCTGATCGCCGGCATCAACACCGTTGTACTCGTCTCTTCCAGCTTCACGGTCCACTACGCGCTCGAGGCGATCAAGCACAACAACCACCTCGGCCTGAAGCTCGGGCTGGGCCTGACCTGGCTGCTCGGCGCGACCTTCCTCTTCATCCAGATCAACGAGTACATCCACATCGGCTTCTCGGCCCGGGACGGCGCCTTCGGCTCGATCTTCTACAGCCTGACCGGCCTCCACGGCGCGCACGTCTTCGTCGGCCTGCTGCTGCTGACCTTCGCAAACGTCCGCGCGTGGCGCGGCCACTTCGGGCCCGAGCAGAAGAACCACCTCGGTGTCGAGGTGCCAGGGATCTACTGGCACTTCGTCGACATCATGTGGATCATCGTGTTCGTCACGATCTACATCATCTGATCGGCTTCCGGTTGGGCAACCCTCTCAAGTCCGAGGGCGCCGCATTCCGCTGGCTGATCGCCGTGATCGCCGGTGCCGCCGTGGTCATCCTCGCTGCGGTCCTGATCTCTTCGGCGGCGGGGGCCGTGATCGGATTCCTGCTGATCGCCGCCGTCTCGGTCCTCATCGTCAGGGGAATGATCCACATGCTCGGCTCGCCCGACGACGACGTTGACGGCCCGCCGGTCGATTCCGGGCGCGACCGCGATCCGGACGGCTGAGTACTACGAACTGCGCGCTACGGCCGCGGCCATGGCCGCGGCCGGTTTGCGCACCGCAGGGCCGTGACCGGCCGCGAGCAGCGAAGGCTCGAGGTCGCAGAGGCGGCGCGCCGTCTCCAGGGCCGTCTCCCGGCTCCAGGTAGCGAACCCGGCGAAGGGGAAGCGCCAGTACGGGCCGGCCGAGGTGGCCACTCCGCCGAGGGTGGTGAAGGCGTCGGCCGCGATCAGGCTGCGGTCGCGGGTATCGAGCAGGGCGATCTGTCCCGGCGTGTGGCCCGCTGCGGCGACGACCTCGAGCGAAGCGATCATGTCGCCGTGCGAGACGGTGCGGTCGAAGCTCAGGTCGAGCTTCCTGATCCCTCCTTTCAGCTTCGTATCGGGCTCACCGGCGTCGAAGCCGAGGTCGCCGGCCATGAGGCGGGCCTCCCGCTCCGATGCGATCAGCTCGGCGTCGGGCAGCCGGTCAGCCAGCGCCACCAGCGAGCCGACGTGGTCGCTGTGGGCATGGGTTGCGACGATCCGGACTATCGGCGAGCCTGTCTCGGCGGCCGCATCGACGATCGCCCCGGCCGAGCCGGTGATCATCGTGTCGACGAGCGTCAGCCCGTCGTCTTCCCGGACCAGATATGCGTTCACCGCGCCCATCCGGGTCAGCCGGATCAGGTTGGGCGTCTCTTCGGTCGACTTCAAGCCTCTCCGGGCGGCCGGGCCCAGTAGGACTTGAGCAGCGGGGTCTTGACGGTCCAGACGGTTTTCTCGCCGGCCCTGAAGCTGTGGGTGTCGCCCGGCCCCAGCGCCATGCGCGTTCCGTCGGCCATCTCTACCTCTGCCGAACCCCTGATGACCAGAAAGGACTCCTCCTGCTCGGTGTCGGAGAAGACACCCGGCGTGCACATCCAGAATCCGGACACTTCGAGGCCGTCGGCAGATTCCGAGAGCTGCAGGTCGAAGGTCTGCGGATCGCCTTCGATGACCTGCTCGCGGTCGAGCGGGTCTGGTTCCATCGAGTCGAATATCTCGTGCTGTTCTTCCATGCCACGATGATACGGCCCCTCCGGCCTTTCGCCGCATCAGGGTCCGCCAGGGGCGTATCCGGGGCCGCCTACGTCCGGGCGGCCGAGACTGTGATGTCACGGCCTTTGAGCTGGCCCGCAGTCGCCACGGACCAGAGGATCGAGAGCCAGATCAGCGTCGCCGTCACGACATGGAACCAGACCAGGATCGCGGGCAGCTCGAGCTGCCACTGGGTTATGCCGAGTGCGATCTGGAAGACGATCAGGCCGAAGGAGACCTTCAGCGGAAGCACGGCGCGCCGGTCGCCGCCCCGGCGCATGAGGATGAAGATCACCGCCAGCGTCGCGATCGCGAACAGCACGGCCATCGCCGCGTGGCGCTGGGCGATCCACTCGAGAGTGTCTTCGCCCTTGAAGTCGAACCGGCGCACGAGTTCCTCGTCGTGGTCACCGGGATGGGGGCCGGAGGCCGTCGTGATCGTGCCGAGCAGCACCGTCAGCTGCCCGAACGGGATCAGTGCCCTGACCGCCCAGACTCCGAAGAAGTCGTCAGAGAAGCGCCTCTCGCCGGGTTCGTAGCGGGAGCACCAGAACAGCGCGAAGGCTGCGTCGAGCAGCACCATCGAGAGCAGGAAGTGGCCGATCACGAGCTCCGGGGGGAGGTGGTACTCGACAACGAAGGCACCGAGGACGGCCTGACCGATGACGCCGAGCGGGAGTAGCGCGCCGAACAGCGCCAGGTGCCAGCGGTACGGCCTGCGGAAGAAGGCGAGCAGCGAGGCGGCGATTACCGCGATCCCGACGAAACCGGTCAGCAGCCGGTTGCCGTATTCGATCCATGCGTTGATCTGGGCCGGCGCCACGTAGCCGCCGTAGCACTTCGGCCAGTCCGGGCAACCGAGGCCGGAGGCCGTCAGGCGTACCGCCGAACCGGTGAAGACGATCAGCACCAGTGCGATCAGCGCGATCAGCGTCACCTGCGCGTAGCGTTCGGGGGATATCTCGAAGCGCTTCAGTCTGCTCATTCGGTACCTCGGCGCCGTGGGGGACGGGCATCGGCGCCCGCTGGAGGTCAGCCTCCGTTGCCGTTGCCGCCGCCAGAGCCGCCCGACGTCGATTCGACGAGGAAGTCGATCAGCTGCTCCAGTTCCTGTGGCGGCAGGGCCGACCAGCGATTGGGCATGACGGCGTTTTCGTACCCGGGCGACTTCTGCGCGTCGGGCTCGACGATCGACTCTTCGATCATGGCGCGGCTCTGGCCCGGGATCACCTGGTCGAGGTTCGGGCCGAGCACGCCGGCGGACTCGGCCGCCGAGAGGATGTGGCAGCTGCCGCAGCCCTGGTTGGCGTAGACCTGGGCACCCGGACCCTCACCCGGTGCCACCGGCGGCTTGGCGCCGGGAACGCCGGCATAGCGCGCGACGTAGGCGGCGACGTCCTGCAGGTCGTTGCCGGTGACGATGTCGGCCGGCATGTTGACTCCGGGGTAGCCGGGAACCGAAGGACGCGGATGCTTGATCTGGTACTCGACGACGCCCTTGACCGTGTCTTCGTCCATTCCCGCTTCGCGGGCTGCGGCGAAGGCGGTGTCGAGGTTTGGACCCTGCACTCCCTGGCTCGCGGCCTGGGCCATCACGTGGCAGGTGCCGCACTTGGCGTTGAAGAGCTGCCGGCCACGATCCTGGAAGCCGCCGGATATATCGGCTGAAGTCTCGGCCCCGCAGCCCGCCGCGACGGCGGAAAGAAGCCCGATCGAGACGAGGAGGGCAGACAGTTTTGCGGCGGTGCGGGTTCGGTTCATGGGCTCAAGGGTTACTAAAGACATTCTATAGATCGGCGCCCCCGGCACGGCTGCAGGCGCATCGGATAAGCTGGCAACGAAAGTCACAAGCGACCGGAGGGGTGGAAATGCGGGTCAGTGTCGGGATGTCGGAAGTGGTGCTTCGGGTCGGACCCGGGCATACCCTGAGGGATGCGGCCTCCCGCATGGTCGGCCACGGCGTCGGCGCGGCGATCGTCGAAGACGAAGACTGGCCGGTCCCGCGCATAATCACCGAGCGGGACATCCTCAAGGCGCTGGGTACCGGGCTCGACGTCGATTCCGAGAAGGTCGGCGACCACATGAGCGAAAGCGTGATCACCGCATCACCCGAATGGAGCCTGGAGCGGGCAGCCATGGAGATGTCGCGGAGGAACATCCGCCATCTTGCGATCTACCGAGACGGAGAACTGGTCGGGGTGCTCTCGATGCGCGACATCATGCGCGTCTGGACGAGCGACGGAGCGACCTCGGGCGGCCCGCCCTGAGCGGTCGAGGGATTCGCTGTGACCCGGAACCGGGTCAGTCGCGGCCGGGGGCGGTGAAGGATTCGACCGGGAGCTCGGCCCGGACCTCCTCCTGCTCGCGCGGCAGGCCGTAGAACGACCGGCGGCCCTTTCTGGCGAAGGCGCGCAGGGCGAACAGGACGAAGACTGCGCCGACCACGGCATATGACCAGGTCGGGAATATGAAGCCCGTGGCGAAGATTCCGGCCAGCAGCCCGAGGATGCCGAATGCGAGCAGGGCCGGGGCCCAGGACGGCTCGGGAAGCCGGATCGTCTCGGTCGGCTCGATTATTTCTGCGCTCTGGTCCATGGCGGCTGTCGCCTCAGGCGGCCAGGTAGAGCGTCGCGAAGAAGAACGTGAAGGCGAAGATCGCGGCCGAGCCGGCTCCGATCAGCATTCCCGACGAGAAGTTGCTCCTGGCGCGCTTGCGATCCATGACCGGAGTTCTATCAGGCGACGGCGTCGACAGCCATCGCCACGAACAGCAGGGCCAGGTAGGCGAGCGAGTACAGATACGTGCGCAGGTTCAGCGCCGGCGCCGGATGGCGGTAGAGACCGAGCGCGAAGGCGATGAACACACCGCCCAGCACGAGGGCGCAGGCGAGGTAGAGCGCGCCCAGCAGGCCCGTCGCGAACGGTCCGATCGTCACCGCGACCATCACGAACGTGTAGATCAGGATCTGGCGCCGCGTCTCGGCTTCGCCCTTGACGACGGGCAGCATCGGAACCCCGGTGCGCTCGTAGTCCTCCTTGATCATCAGCGAGAGAGCCCAGAAGTGGGGTGGGGTCCAGAAGAAGATGATCAGGAACGGCCACAGGGCCTCCAGGGTCAGGCTGCCGGTCGCGGCGGCCCAGCCGACCAGCGGCGGCACGGCGCCGGCGCTGCCGCCGATCACGATGTTCTGCGGGGTGATCGGCTTCAGCCAGACGGTGTAGAGGAAGACGTAGCCGAGCAGCCCCAGCATCGCCAGTGCTGCGGCGAGCAGGTTGACCGTGAGCCAGAGCTGGAAGAAGGCCGAGACTCCGAGCACGATGCCGAATACGAGCCCGTGGGTCGGCGTGATCCTGCCGTTCACCAGAGGTCTGGAGCTGGTCCGGGCCATGCGCGCGTCCCGCTTGCGGTCCACGAAGTGGTTGATCGCCCCGGCGCCGCCCGCGGCCAGGTAACCGCCGAGCATCGTCCAGAGGATCGTCGACAGCGGCGGCCCGGCCGGGTCCGCGACGAACATCGTCGTCACGGTGGTCAGCAGCAGCAGGCTGATGATCCGGGGCTTGGTCAGGGTGATGTAGTCGCGGGCTACTGCAAGCACGTCATGGAGGGAGGTGGGCCGGGCGGTGCCGACGGCTCGTCGAGCGCGCGCATCGCGCACTTCGAGTCCTTCGATCATTCGCTCAGGCTACCGGCTGGGTATCGCCGGCCGGGGTTTCCTGCCCGGCCTCGCGCCGGACCAGCGACTCCCGGATGTCGCGCATCGGCTGCGTGCTGCGCACATCCGGCAGCACGTCGAAGTTGTGGGGCTCGGGGGGCGAGAGAGCGAGCCATTCGAGCGACTGGCCGCGCCATGGATCCGGCGTGGCGGCCTCGCCCTCCGTGCGGCTCTTGACCAGATTTCCCACCGCGAGGATGATGCCGACGAACAGGACCAGCGTGCCGATCGTGGCGACCAGGTTGAAGGCAGCAACGTTCTCGTCGGCGAAGAAGCGGTAGGAGTCGGTGACCTGGCCTTCCACTCCGGCGCCGAACAGCGGGACCAGCGCAATCAGCGAGCCGGCGAACATGATCCAGAAGGAGATTCTCGCCCGGTCCTCGTCCAGCATGCGGCCGGTCATCTTCGGATACCAGTACGAGACCGCGGCGAAGCCGCCGAACAGACCGAACCCGACCAGTGCGAAGTGCGTGGCGGCCCACGCGTCGTAGGTCTGCTGGAGCTGGGAGCCGACCGCGATCGTCGACTGGCTGACCTCTACCGCGAGACCGACCGAGGCAAGGGACAGCGCTCCCATCGCGAAGCGGAGCGGGGCCCGCATGTGGAAGTCGCTGCCCGATACGGTCGAGATCAGGTTGTAGAAGATGAGTCCGAACGGCACGATCAGCGAAATCGACATCAGCATCGCGTAGTACTTCCAGCCGCTCGGGATCGGGGCCGTGATCATGTTCTGAGTCCAGGCCAGGGTCCCGATGATCGCGATCGCTACGAGGGAACCGATAACGGCACGCCGGCCCGGAAGCTCCCGGCGGGTGAAAGTCTGGACGATCTCCGAGATGCCGCCGAGCATCGTGATCGCGACCGTCATGTAGGCACCGGTGAAGAAGATGTAGCTGAGGTGCTGCCACAGCAGCGGCGAGCCGCCGACCCCGCCGGTGAAGAAGCCTCCGTCGAGCTGCCGGTCGATCATCAGCATGGTCAGCGCCGCGAGGAAGACCGGGGCGATCACGACGATGAGCCAGCCGACGATAGCCGCCGCCCAGACGAAGATCGGGGCGCGGCGCCAGGCCATGCCGGGTGCACGCAGGTTGCGCACGGTGACCAGCAGGTCGATCGCGAGCAGCAGGAGGCCGAGGGTCATCAGGCCGGTTGACGCGATCCAGGCATCGACGCCGTTGTTGGGCGTGAAGGTGTGCTGGGAGAGCGGCGGCAGGGGGTTGATGCCGGCCTCCGGCGGTGTGAAGAGGAAGGTCGAGTACAGCACGAAGCCACCGAGGATGAACAGCCACATTCCGGTCTGGCCGAGCCGGGGCAGCGCCGTCCCGCGGCTGCCGATCTGCAGCGGCGTCACGTAATACAGCAGACCGATGCAGAGCGGCAGGGCGAAGAGGAAGATCGCGGTCGCGCCATAGACCGACAGCAACCGGTCGAACTGTATGGCGCTCAGGAAGGCGTTCTCCGGGACCGCGAGCTGCAGCCTGACCAGGACCAGCAGCAGCGCTGCCAGGAAGGCCGAGCCGAAGGCTGCCGAGACGAGGATCCTCGAGATGTCCTTGTGGTCCGGGCTGGTCGCCAGCCGTGCCCAGCCGGGACGGTCGGGACTGTCGCCCGTCGCCACTTCGGGCCGGGTCGGCGGCATCGTTGGCGGATAGCTGCTCATGGCTGGGGCTCGACGTCTCCTTGCGGGGTTTCTTCGGCGGCAGCCTCGAGCTCTCTCTCCTGCTCCCTCACGACCGCGTCCTGGGCGGCCTGGGTGTCGATCCGCTGCCGGCGGATGAACTCTTCATACTGCGCGGCCGGCACGACTTCGACTTCGGCTTCCATCGAGTCATAGCCCTGGCCCGAGAGTATCGACGCGCGCCCGGAGAATACTCCCTGCTCGTCGGCCCTGAAGTAGATACGGTTGGTCTTGCCGGGCACCGCCTGGGCCTTGCCGGTCAGCGAAGGCACGTTCCAGCCGTGGACGACGTCGGCTGAGACCAGGTCGAGCGCCACGGTCGTATCGGAAGGGACCACGAGGCGGTGGTAGGAGAAGGCGCCGTTCGGGTAGTCATAGCGCCACAGCCACTGCTGGCCGGTCACCTTGATCTCCAGCTGGTCGTCGGCATTGAGGCCCACGACTCCGGAGCTCCCGACCGGGACCTCTCTTGCCTGGCTCGAGAACACGGTTGCGGTGACGAACAGCGCCAGCGCCACGGCACCGAGGCCGAGCCCTACCCGAAGCTGGCGTCCGCCGGCGTTCTGGTCGGGGTCGACGTGGCGGTGGCGCGGTCGCGCCGCACGGACGATCGCGACGTTGACCGCGACGATCGCGATCAGGATGACCACGAAGATGATCCAGTGGAAGGTGTTGATCTTCTCGATGCCCGGGGACGCGGCATCGGGGTTCAGGGAGAGCGCCGACGCCGGTGCGGCGGATATGGCCATGGCGGCGAAGGCAGAGGCGGTCGCCGAGAGCAGGGTGATGAGTTTCTTGGAGCGAGACAGCACAGCGCGGCCATTCTAATCGCAAGGGGCGGACAGGCGAAGTCGGGCCTGAGAACGGGGTCCGCAGAGGTCACCTAGTCTTGCGGTTACGGATGAAGTGGCCGAGCCCCGACAAGCCGCGGAGCAGTCGCCTGCGTTCCGCGATCCGGATCGGTGGTTTCGCCGCGCTCGCGGCGGCGGTCATCGTTCCCCACGTGCGCTTCCGGTTGCGGCTGCCGATGAGTGTGACGGTCGCCTCGACCGTGGCCGCGCCGGCCGCGATCGCCGTGCTGTGGCCACGCAGCCGGACCAGGGACCTTGCGCTGTTCGGCAGCCAGATGTGGGCCTTCGCCGTCTCCCACGAGTTGCCCTACGACGACCCCGAGCGCCTCAGGCAGCGGCTGAAGATCGACTACCCGATCCGCGTCGATCGCTGGATCGGCCGGGGCCAGTTGCCCAATACGCGTCTCCAGGAGGCGCTTCAAGAAGGGCCGTGGGGGGAGCCCCTGACCAGGTTCTCTGCCTGGGCACACTGGATCTGGTTCATCCAGCCGAATTCGGCCCTGCTCTGGATCCTGCTCAGGCGGCGGGAGGCCTTCCCGCATTCGGCGCGGCAGATGGCAGCGGTCTTCGACATCGGTTGCGCGGTCTACTTCCTCGCGCCCACGGCACCGCCGTGGTGGGCAGCGGAGAACGGCTACACCGGAGACGAGAAGATCCGCAGGGTCATGGTCGAGTTCGGCGAGCGCATGTGGGGGCCGGCCTGGACGAGGATCTTCGGCACACTCGGAGGCAACCCCTGGGCCGCGATGCCGTCGCTGCATTTCGCCACCGCCGTGATGGCCGCAATCCTGCTCAGCGAGAGCGGGGGCCGGGTCCAGGGTTCGCTCGGCTGGGGCTACGCGATCGCGCTGGGCTTCTCGCTGGTCTACCTCGGCGAGCACTACGTCACCGACCTGCTGGCCGGCGCCGGGATCGTCCTGCTGGTCCGCCAGGGCGAGCCGCTCACCCGCCCGTTCGTAACCAGGGTCAACAACGGCCTTCGCAGACTTGAACGGATTGCGACTTCCTGAGATGGTCTCAGCGGGGGTGCCTCGATCAGTCCGAAAGTGAAGACCTCAGAGCGGGACCGTGGCGCCGTCGATCCGGCTCTCGAGGACCCTCCTGCGATGCCGGGGACCGCCCGCGAGCAGGAAGAGGGCGACGGCCTCCCGACCTTCACCGTGCGCGGCGCGGTTCAGACGACGCTGCTGATCGCCGTCCTCGTCGTCGGCATCTACTTCTTCGTGCCGAAGCTGGTCGGCGTCGGCGATGCGATCGACACGCTGGGCGAGGCGCATCCGGTCTGGGTCGGTGTCGCAGTCGGCTTCGGAATCCTCTCTTTCGCCACGTACATCGCGCTCTTCCGTGCCGTGGTCGGCGGCGACGTGTTCCCGATCACGTGGCGCGAGGCCTACGAGATCAACATGGCCGGATTCGCGGCGACGCTGCTGTTCTCGGCCGGTGGCGCCGGTGGCGTGGTCCTGACCTACTGGGCGCTGCGCCAGGGCGGCATGGCGAGGCGGGACGTCGGCACGCGCATGGTCGCATTCCTCGTCCTCCACTACCTGTTCTACCCGCTGGCGGTAGTGGTCTTCGGCGTGCTGCTGAGGACCGGGGTGCTGAGCGGCAGCACGACCGTCTCTCTGACCATAGTCCCGGCTGGGATCGCCGGGCTGGTGATGATCGTCGGGCTCGCCATCGCCCTGGTGCCGAGCGACATCGAGCGCCGCCTCAGGGGCTATTCCGACCGCCGGCCCTCGGCCCGGTACCTGGCGATGCTGGCGACCGTGCCGGCGACGGTGGCGGAAGGGGTGAGGGTGGCGCTCCACCTGGTCGCGCATCCGACCCGTGCCGGCCTCGCCATTCTCGGGGCGGTCGGATTCTGGGCCGCGAACATCGGCATCCTGTGGGCGTCATTCAAGGCTCTCGGCATCGCGATCCCGTTCGGGGTGGTCGTCATGGGGTTCTTCATCGGCATGGCCGCGAACCTGATCCCCTTCGTACCCGCCGGTGTTGGTGCCGTGGACGCCGGCATGATCGGAACCTTCGTGCTATTCGGCTTCCCCGAGGCCGAGGTCTTCGCCGCGATCCTGATCTATCGCCTGGTCGCCTTCTGGCTGCCGATCCCACCCGGCGTGATCGCTTTCTTCCAGCTTCGCAACACGGTCAAGCGGTGGAAGGCGGAGGGCCTGCCGATAGACCGGCCACCCCAGCCGTCCCTGATGCAGCCGGATGTCCGACGGTGAAGGCCGGCAGCAACGTGGCGTCGGCGTCGGTTATACTTCATAAAGTAAAGTATTGGAACAGCCAGACGGCCCCGGCGGGTCGCTGAGAATCAGGAAAGAGGAGCATGAGCAGCAGCGAAGTCGAGAACCTGATCATCATCGGCGGCGGTCCCGCCGGCTATACGGCTGCTCTGTACGCCGCCCGCGCCGAACTCGACCCGCTCGTATTCGAGGGATTCCAGTGGGGAGGACAGCTCCAGAATACGACCGACGTCGAGAACTACCCGGGCTTTCCCGAAGGGATCATGGGCCCCGAGATGATGACGAGGTTCCGCGAGCAGGCCGCCCGTTTCGGCACGCGCTTCGAGAGCGACGACGTCGATCGCGTGGAACTCGGAGACGGTGGCATCCAGAAGGTTTACCTCGGCGATGACGAGTACCGCGCCAAGGCCGTGATCCTCGCGATGGGGGCAGAGCCAAGGCGTCTGGGCATCCCCGGCGAGATGGAACTGATGGGCCGCGGGGTCTCGACCTGCGGAGTCTGCGACGGGGCCTTCTTCAAGGACAAGAAGACGATGGTGATCGGAGGCGGCGACTCGGCCATGGAGGATGCGGTCTTCGTCTCCAAGTTCGCCACCGAACTCGACCTGGTCCACCGCCGCGACGAATTCCGCGCCTCGAAGATCATGCAGGAGCGCGCCGAGGCCACGCCGAACATCAACCTGCTGACCCCGTACGTCCCGGAGGAGTTCATCGCCGGGGAGGACGGCTCGCTGGCGACCGTGAGGCTGAGGCGGTCCGACGACGGCGACGCGAAGGAAGTCGAGGTGGACGGAGCCTTCGTGGCGATCGGCCACATCCCGCGTTCCGAGGTGGTCGAAGGGCAGGTCGATACCGACGACGAGGGCTATGTGCTGACCGACCCTTCTTCGACGAAGACGAACCTCGACGGCGTCTTCGCCGTCGGGGACCTGGTCGACCACACCTACCGGCAGGCCGTCACCGCGGCCGGATCGGGCTGCCAGGGCGCGCTCGACGCAGAGTGGTACCTGCGCGACACCGAGTTCTAGGCGAGTCGGTCAGGCGGTCCGGCGCTTCAGGGTGAGGGCCCCGAGGGCAAGCGCCGCCAGCGTGCAGGCGACCACGACGAGCACGTCGGCGACCAGTTCGGAGCCCGGCGGGGCCGGGGCTATGGCCCTCTCCAGGCCGTCGTAGGCGTAGGTGAACGGAAGCAGCCACGAAATCGCTTCGAGCGCCGGGGCCATCTCGTCGCGCGGGACGAACAGCCCGCAGAGCAGCAGCTGGGGGAAGATGAAGGCCGGCATGAACTGGACTGCCTGGAATTCGGTCCGGGCGAATGCGCTCAGCAGCAGGCCGAGCGCCATCCCCAGCAGGGCGTTCAGGATCGCCAGCACGGCCACCAGCCACGCGCCGTGGGGAGCATCGAGCCCGAGCAGCCAGAACCCGGTCAGGCAGACGACGAGCGCCTGGGCTGCGGCAAGGATTCCGAACGCGATGCCGTAGCCGGCCAGCAGGTCGAGTTTCGACATCGGCATCGTCATCAGGCGCTCCAGCGTCCCGGTGGTGCGCTCCCTCAGCATCGTGATCGAGGTGACGAGGAACATCACGATGAAAGGAAACAGTCCGCAGAGCGGTGCGCCGATCGACTGGAATGCCTCGGGCCGGCCGTCGAAGACGAACTTCATCAGGGTCAGCAGCAGGGCCGGCACGACCATCAGCAGCACGACCGTGCGCGGGTCGTGCCTGATCTGACGCAGTACCCGGCTGCCTGTGGCCAGCGTGACCCTGGGGCTCATGCGTCCTTTGACCCTTCGATGATCGCGAGGAACGCCCGCCCGAGGTCGTTCTCGCCGGTTTCGCTGCGCAGCTGGTCGGGCGTGCATTGCCGGAGCAGGACGCCATCGCGCATCAGCAGCAGGTGGTCGCATTCGCCCGCCTCGTCCATGACGTGGCTGGAGATCAGCAGCGTCGTTCCGGCATCGGCCAGATGGTGGAATTCCCGCCACAGCTCGGCCCGGAGCACGGGGTCGAGGCCGACCGTCGGTTCGTCGAGGACGAGCAGCCGGGGCCGGTTCAGCAGTGCGGTGGCCAGCGAGACGCGGGCCCTCTCACCGCCCGAGAGCGAACCCACGAAGCGGTCGCCGTAGGAGTCGAGCCCGACCGTGACGAGCGTCTCGCGCACGCGCTGCCCGCCGACCCCGACCACCTTCGCGAAGTAGTCGAGGTTCTCGTCCACGGTCAGGTCCAGGTACACGGACGGCGCCTGCGTGACGTATCCGACTTCGCTTCTCAGCTCGCGCGAACCTGCGGGTCTTCCGAGCACGTCGACCTCGCCGCCGGCGACGATCTGGGCTCCCACGATCGAGCGCATCAGCGTCGTCTTGCCGCAGCCGCTGGGGCCGAGCAGCCCGGTAACCGACCCCGGCCGCACCTCGAGCGATACGGAGCGCAGCACGTGGTTGCCGCCACGTTCGACCTCGAGGCGGGTGGCCCGGATCGCCGGTTCGCCCCGCGCGTCCGCGGTTTCAGCCACCGGAGACCCCGGCCCGGACCGCCGCGGCGAAGACCGCCGCAGCTTCGCGGGTGCGCGGAGCCGGATCGGTCGGGATGCTGCTGCCGTCCACGGCGTGCACCGGCTGCACTTCACGGGTCGTGGAGGCCAGGAAGGCCTCGCTGGCACCCAGGACGTCTGCGATGTCGAAGCGCCCGACCTCTACATCGCAGCCTTCGAGGACCCTGCGACGGGTGATCGATTCGAGCACACCGGCCGCGGTGTCGGTGGTCCGCAGGACCCCGTCCGCCGAAACCCAGAACAGCGTCGACGTGGGCGGTTCGAGCACGAGTCCGCCGGCGGTGACGAGCAGCGCCTCGTCGGCTCCCGACTCCTTCGCGATCCGCGTGGCCTGCATGTTCGCGGCATAGGACAGGGACTTGACGCCGTCGAGGATCACGGTCGGCGAGTAGCGCACGGTGGCGAGCGAGACCGACGGGGAATGCCGGGGAAGCGGTTCGATCGCCAGCACCCGCCGGCCTGCGCGCGTCGACACGACCCGCAGCAGGCAGTCCGCCGCTCCGGCTCTCTCCAGCAGCCGACGGGCATCCGCTTCGACGGCCGGGCGATCGACCTCGAGCCCGATCGAGGCGGCCGAGGCGTCCATGCGGTCGAGGTGCTCTTCCATGGCGAAGGGCCGGCCGCCGTAGCAGCGCAGGACCTCGAAGACCCCGTCACCGCGGAAGAACCCGTCGTCGGGCAGCGGCAGCACGGCTTCGGCCGAAGGGGTGATGCGACCGTCGACACTCGTCAGGAGCTGCGCTTCGACCATCACGCAGAGCTTAGTACCGGCCGGGGCACGGACCGGGGCGCACGAACGGGTCTGGCAACGATCTGCGTCGGACGGCCGGTGACGATCGTTGCCGGAGCGTCCCCGGTCCGGGGCCGGCGGGCCGGCCCCTGCCCCCATCCAGGCTCGTGGCCGGCGTGGTCACGTCAACGCGCGGATCCGGGTCAGGAAATCGGTCAGGATGCGCGCGGTGGCGCCCCAGATCATGTGGCGGCCCATGTCGAACGTCGGCGTGCGGATCGGCACGCCGCGGCGAACCAGCCGGCGCATCCCGTAGGAGTCGACGAGCTCGTCGATCCCGTACTGGAGGATCGACGCAACCTCATCGGGGTTGGCGACCAGCGGCTCGCTGCCGCTGACGATGCCGACGTAGGGCTGGATTCGGTACGAGGTGACGAACGTGCCGACCGGGGCCAGGGCCCCGACCACTTCGACCCGCTCCGGCCGCAGGTTGATCTCCTCGTGGGACTCGCGCAGCGCGGTCCGGGCGAGGTCTTCGTCACCGGGCTCGCTCATGCCGCCGGGAAAGGAGATCTCGCCCGCATGCTTGTTGAGGTCGGCCCGGCGTTCGGTGAATACGAGCTTCGGTCCGTCGGACCAGTCGGTGATCGGGAGCAGGACCGCCGCCTCGCGGTTGCCGTGCGCCTTGATGTCGATCGCTTCCTCGTGGGTCAGCAGCAGGTCGGAGAGCTCGAGTGCGCCGTAGTCCATCCCGACAATCATGCCTTACGCTCACCGTGTGAACCTCGCCGAACTGATCCGCGACGTGCCCGATTTCCCCGAGCCGGGGATCATCTTCCGGGACATCACCCCGCTGCTGCTCGTGCCCGAGGCCGCGAAGCAGGTCACAGCCGAGCTGGCTCAGTACGCGCAGCCGCTCGGTGTCGACCTCGTGGTCGCGGCCGAGGCGCGCGGGTTCATCTTCGGCGGCGCTCTGGCGCAGGCGATCGGCGCGGGATTCGTGCCTGCGCGCAAGCCGGGCCAGCTGCCGGCCGAGACGATCTCGGTCGAGTACGAGCTCGAGTACGGACCCGACGAACTCGAAGTGCACTCGGACGCGCTGTCCCACGGTGCCAGGGTGCTCGTCCACGACGACCTGATCGCCACCGGCGGTACGGCCGCGGCGACGATCGAGGCTGTCGAGAGGCTCGGCGGCGAAGTCGTCGGCTGCGCCTTCCTGATCGAGCTCGAGCTGCTCGGCGGCCGCGGCAGGATCGCCCCGCACGACTGCCATTCGCTGATCAGGCTCGACTGAGCCGACGGCTCAGATGATCACGGGCACGGTGCCGCCGTCCACGCTCCAGGACGATCCGGCGACGAAGGAGGCCCTGTTCGAGCAGAGGAAGGTGATCACCGATGCGATCTCCTCCGGACTCGCCATGCGGCCGATCGGGCGCTTGGCTCCGACGTCCGCCTGCGCCTGTTCGCGGGACGGCCCATCGTCTCCTGATTCGGCGCGGGCCTGGTCGAGCAGCCCGCCCGGGGCCATCCACAGCTCAGAGCCGGTCGGCCCGGGACAGATCGCGTTGACGAGGATGCCGTCGGCGGCGTAGCGCTCGGCGAAGATGCGTGTCAGCGAGAGCATCCCCGCCTTGCCCACCGAATAGGCCGGCATCATCTCCGACGGCCGCTTGCCTGCGCTGGAGGAGACGTTGACGATCCGGCCCCAGCCACGCTCGCGCATTCCGGGCACGATCGCGCGCATAAGGCCGAGCGGGGCCATCACGCTGAGCTCGTGCTGGGCGCGGAAGTCCTCTTCCGGCGTGTCCTCGAGGCTCTGGCGGCGGGCGTAGCCGGCGTTGTTGACGAGGATGTCGATCCCGCCGAACTCCTGCCTCGCCGCGGCCACGATGTGCTCGCCGGCGTGCGCTTCGGTGACGTCGAGCACCAGCACCGAGGCGGTTCCGCCTTCGGCCCGCACCACCTCAGACATCGCCGCGAGCTGCTCGGGGTCGCGCGAGACCATGAGGACCTTCGCCCCCTCGGCGCAGAGCTGCCGGGTGGCCTCGAAACCGATTCCGCCGCTGGCTCCGGTAATCGCGCAGATCCGGTTCTCGAGTCCGAGGTTCAAGCCGTGCTCACCTCGACCGCCGTCTCTTCGCTCAGGAGGCGGTGCACGGGGCAGCGGGTCGCGATGCGTTCGAGGCGCTCGATCTGCTCTACGCCGAGGTGCCCGGGATAGGTGACTTCGACCTTGAACAGCGTGGGGTTGGGGCCGTCGTACTCGGTCTCGACCGACACCCCCAGACCGGTCAGGTCCCACTGCTTGCGCGATGCGTAGATGTTCAGCGTGACCGCCGTGCAGGAGGCCAGGGCCGCGCTCACGCCGGCGGTCGAGCTCGGACCCTGGAGCTCGCGATCCGGTGCCTCGGAAGCCTGGTCGAAGGTCACCGTGATCCCGGAATTCATCTCGACCCGGGACGGCAGGTCGGGGCCGGTCGTCACCGTGGCTCGCGTGCTCATGACTTTCTCCTTCCTTCGAAGAGCTCGGGCTCGTCCGTGTCGGCGTAGCGGGCCATCGCGAAGCAGAGGTCGGAGGCCCGGTTGAGGAAGCGCAGGATCTCCGCCGAGGCCAGCTCGTCGGCGAGCTTGATCCGGACGACTGCGCGCTCGGCGCGGCGGATGATCGTCCGGGCAAGGTCGATCTGGGCAGAAAGCGCCGTGCCGCCTGGGATGACGAACTGCGGCGGCAGTTCGACCTGTGCCATGTACTTGTCGATCTCCGCGTCGAGGGCGTCGGTCATCTCGCGGGTGATCCGGCTGACCCCGTCCTCGAGCCGGTCCGCTGCCTCGGGCGCGGTCGCAAGCTCCGCCCCGGCGACGAACAGCTCGTTCTGTAGCGACAGGATGTCGGCGGCCAGTTCGGCGTGTTCGGCGCCGCAGCCCGCACGAGCGACGCCGAGCGCCGAAGAGGCTTCGTCGAGTGTGCCGTATGCATCGGTCCTCAGGCCGGACTTCTCGACCCGGCCGCCGTACCACAGCCCGGTCGTGCCGTCGTCGCCCTTCTTCGTGTAGATCTTGAGCACGCTTCTCCTAACTGAGGGGGTTGAAGACCATCCCCGAGAGCAGCTTGGGGAAGAAGTAGGTCGACTTGGGCGGCATCGTCTCGCCGGCGGCGGCGACGTCGCGGACCTGCTGCACGGGCGTCGCGCGCAGGATGAAAGCAGCCTGGTACTCGCCGCCGTCGAGCATCGCCAGCGAGGCCGGGATGCTCTTTGCGTAACCGAGGCCGCGCTTCGCTTCGACGTCGGCCTCGCTCATTCCGAGTACCCCCTGGAATACGACCTTCTCGAGGATCGCGGCGTCGAGGTGGCGGTACGCCTGTGAGCGACCCTCCATGAGGCCGTCGAGGACGGCCGGTTCCCGGAGCTTCAGCCTGAAGTAGCGGCCGGTGACACCGTCGGCGTAGCCGAAGCAGCCGATCCCTTCGAGGCCGTCCGGGTCGAGACCGTTCCGGTCGGTTTCCTCTAGCTCGAACGCTTCGCGGATTGCGCGGTCGAAATGGTCACGCAGGTCCGCATCCTCGCCGAGGCCGGACAGCAGCCGGTGGGTCGGGAACACGGTCAGACCGGGATCGTCGAGGCCGGTCAGCGCCATCAGCGTGTAGTTCTGCGGGCCCTCACCCGGGACTTCGTCGCGGTAGGCGCGCGCGGTCTCGTAGCGGTGGTGGCCGTCGGCGATCAGAAGTTCCGCGTCGGCCAGTTCGCCGGCCACAGCCGCGTGGACCGCCGGATCGTCGATCGGCCAGATCCGGTGGACCGTGCCGTCCCCGTCGGTGACCTCGGCCCAGGGGTCGGTCCCGGTCGCGGCGGCGACGTGCGGCCAGGCGTCGCGAGTGGTCAGCGAGAAGATCGGTGACAGGTTGTAGCGGGTCGCCCGGGTCAGGTCGAGCCGGTCCTGCTTCGGCCCCGGCTGCGTGCGCTCGTGGGGCCGGATGCGGCCGGGACCGTAGTCGTCGACCCCGACCCGGACCAGGATCCCGTTTCTGGTGCGGGTCGCGCCGTCCGGACCTTCGTACTGCTGGGACAGTGCCCACATGGTCGGCTTCCGGTCCTGGGTCAGCACTCCCGACAGAGTCCATTCCTCGAGCGTCTCCGCCGCATGCATGTACGGGTCGGAACCGTCGCCGTAGGCGACCGGGAGGTCGATCTCGACCACGTTGAACGGCGAGCGCCTGAGCAGCTCCGCGCGCTCTTCGTCGTCGATCACGTCGTAAGGGGGAGCGACGACGGAAGAAAGCGAACCCACCGATCCGAGGTTGTAGTGGAGTGCCGGCAGGGGCTGGATATCGGCCATGCCCGAAAGGTATCGCCTCGCCCGGCCAGCCCGGGCGTCCCGCCCCGCGCGCTAGCATCGCGGGCGATGTCGGGAGGAGAGAACGCTTCATCGAACGGTGGGAACGGGCGGCCGCCCTATGCGCTGATCGGCGCCGGCCCGGCCGGGCTCGCCGCCGCGCGCAACCTTGCACGCCGCGGGATCCCCTTCGTCGGCTTCGAAACGCATACCGAGGTCGGCGGTCTCTGGGACATCGACAACCCGCGCAGCACGATGTACGAGTCGGCCCACCTGATCTCGTCGAAGACGACGACCGCCTACGACGAGTTCCCGATGCGCGACGAGGTCGCCGACTACCCGAGCCACTGGGACATGCGCACCTACTTCAACGACTACGCAGACACGTTCGACCTGCGCCGCCACTACCGGTTCGGGACGTCGGTGGTCCGGGCCGAGCCGTCCGGCGACGCCGCAGAGACCTGGCAGGTCACCACCGAGGATCCGGGAGGCGGCCGGGAGACCGGCACCTTCGCCGGCCTGGTCATCGCCAACGGCATTCTCTCCGAACCGAGCATCCCCGAGTTCGAGGGCGACTTCGACGGCGAGGTCATGCATACGAGCCTCTACAGGCGCCCCGACATCTTCCGGGACAAGCGCGTGCTGATCATCGGCGCCGGCAACTCGGGCTGCGACATCGCCGTCGACGCCGTCCACTACGCCAGGTCCGTCGACATGAGCCTGAGGAGCGGCTACTGGTTCTTCCCGAAGTACATCCTCGGCCGGCCGTCCGACACGCTGAACGAAGGCCGGGCGCTGCCGGCGGCGATCAAGACCCGGCTCGACGGCCGGCTGATCCGGCTCTTCACCGGCAACCCGGCCCGTCTCGGCTTTCCGGAGCCCAACGGAAGGATCTACGAGACCCACCCGGTCATGAATACGCTCGTGCTCTACCACGCCGGGCACGGCGACATCACGGTGCGCAAGGACATTGACCGCTTCGACGGCGACCGCGTGAAGTTCGTCGACGGCACGAGCGGCGACTACGACATCGTCATGCTGGCCACCGGGTACAGGCTCGACTACCCGTTCATCGACCCGCGGCACCTGAACTGGAAGGGCAACCACCCCGACCTGTACCTGAACATCTTCACGCCGGCGCACCGCAACGTGTTCGTGCTCGGGATGGTGGAGGCGACCGGCCTCGGCTGGCAGGGCAGGTACAACCAGGCCGACCTCGTGGCCGAGTTCATCGACGCCCAGGCGAAGGCGCCTTCGAGCGCCGAGCAGATGTGGCGCCGCGTCCTCGGGCCGAAGCCCGACCTCTTCGCCGGCTACAACTACCGCCAGCTGGACCGCCTTCCCTACTACGTCAACAAGGACGCCTACCGTGAAGCGATCCGGGATCACCTGCGGCTCTTCCGGGCTGTCGATTGAATCTCGCGGTCGTCTCAGAGTCTGGAATCGATGACGTAAACATCGACTTCAGCGAGACCTCGCTGCTGATCCTCGGATTCGTTCTCGCGATCATCATGTTCGGGATCGCGCTGGATACGAAGCCGGCCGATTTCCGCGCCGTGACGCGCAACCCGAAGGCCGTGGCCGTAGGCGTCGCGGCGCAGTTCATCGCACTGCCGGCGATCACCTTCACGCTGACGCTGCTGCTCGGCGTCGGGCCGTCGATCGCGCTGGGAATGATCCTCGTCGCCTGCTGCCCGCCGGGCAACATCTCCAACGTGCTGACCTACCGCTCGGGCGGCAACGTCGCGCTCTCGGTCTCGATGACCGTCGTCTCGAACCTGCTGGCGATCTTCCTGATGCCGGTCAACATCGCCTTCTGGGGCGGCCTCCATCCGGAAGCGTCGGAGATCCTGCGAGAGGTGGACCTGAGCGCGGTCGAGATGCTGGCCGAGATCGCCCTGATCATCGCCGTGCCCTTCGCGCTGGGCCTGAGCATCTCTCACGGTCACGCGGCGTTCGCCAAGAGGGTCCAGCCGTGGGTCAAGCGGTTCAGCCTGATCGCCCTGGTCGCCTTCATCCTGATCGCCTTCGCCGGCAACTTCGCTGCCTTCAAGGACCACATCGCCGTCATCGCCGTCGCCGTCTTCCTCCACGACACGCTGGCGCTGAGCCTCGGCTACGGGATCGCCGCTTCGTTCAGGCTGAGCGAGTACAACCGCCGGGCCGTGACCTTCGAGGTCGGGGTTCGCAACGCGGGGCTCGGGCTCGGCATCGTCTTCAGCTTCTTCGACGGACTGGGTGGAATGGCGCTCGTCGCGGGGTGGTGGGGGATCTGGGACGTGATCGCCGGGCTGATCCTCGCCAGCTGGTGGGCCAAGCGCGGCACCGGCGAGCCCGTTGGCCAGGCGGTTGGGGGATGATGCCGGCGTGAAGCGCGTTTACGTGACCGGTGGCGGAGGGTTCCTGGGGCGCTCGGTGGTGCGGGGACTGGCCTCGCGAAGCGACGAGGTCGAACTCGTGGTCAGCTCCGACCTGTCACAGCCCGACGCATCCGACCGGATCGACGGGGTCGTCTATACGAGCGCCGACGTGACCGACTTCGGCGCGGTCGCCGGCCAGATCCAGGAAAACGCGATCACCACCGTGGTCCACCTCGCCTCGATCGTCAACCCCGGCAAGTCGACCACTCGCGAGCAGGAGTACGCGGTCGACGTCACCGGCTCGCGCAACGTGTTCGAGGCCTGCGTGCGCCACGGGGTCGAGCGCGTGGTGGTGTCTTCCAGCGGCGCCGCCTACGGCTATCACGCCGACAACCCGGAATGGCTGAGCGAAGACGACCCGGTGCGCGGCACCGACACCTTCCCCTACAGCCTCCACAAGCGGCTGGTCGAAGAGATGCTGGCCGGCTACCGCGAGAGCGCGCCGCAGCTCGACCAGGTGGTCCTGCGCATCGGCACCATCCTCGGCGAGACCGTCGACAACCAGATCACCGACCTGTTCCGCCGCAGGCGCCTGCTGAAGATCCGCGGCTCCGACTCGCCGTTCGTCTTCATCTGGGACCAGGACGTGATGGCGATCATCCAGCAGGCCGTTCTCGGGGAAAAGACCGGCATCTACAACGTCGCCGGGGACGGAAAGATGACGATCGACGAGATCGCGGCCGAGCTGGGCAAGCCGGTCCTGACCGTGCCGGTCCCGGTGCTGAAGGCGGCGCTCGCGATCGCCCACCGCCTCGGCCTGACTCCGCACGGGGCCGCCCAGACCGACTTCCTCCAGTACCGCCCGGTGCTCGACAACACCCGCCTGAAGCAGGAGTTCGGCTACACGCCGCGCTACACCTCCCGCGAGGCCTTCACGGCCTGGCGCGAAGCCCAGGGCCTGTAGCCGGCGACTGCGGCCCGTCTACCGGTTCCCTCATCCACTCCGGCAGGATTTTTTCGACTTTCGGCACGGATTCGTTGCATTCGTAACCCACACGTAAGCCATCCGCAACGAGCATGGGTTCGTGGCTCATCCCGCCTACATCCGTCAGAAGGCCATAGCGATGCGGAAAGAGACGACGCTGACGATTGACGAAATCGCCGAACGCCTGGCGCTGTCCAGGACCACCATTTTCACGTGGGTAAGGGACATCCCGATACCGGAAACGAAGAAGCAGACAGAGGCCAGACAGCGCGCATCCGATGCCAACCGCGATCGAGCACGCAGGAAGCGCGAAGCGGCCTACAAGGAAGGCATCAAGTCGTACCCCGACCTGATCGGGGAGCCTACCTTCCGCGACTTCATCTGCATGTACATCGGAGAGGGAACGAAGAAGGGCCGTCACAACGTGGCGCTCTGCAACTCCGACCCGGCCGTCGTCCGGCTTGCCCAGGTCTGGATCTGCCGGCTGTCTCAAAGACCGGTGACTTACTCGGTTCAGTACCACGCCGATCAGTCCGTTCGGGAGCTACGGCTGTTCTGGTCGGAGTGTCTCTCGATCGACCCGAAGGCAGTTGCGCTCCAGCGGAAGTCAAACAGCGGTCGCCTGGCAAGCCGGAACTGGCGATCGGCCCACGGGGTGTTGACGGTGCGGACGTCGGACACATATTTCAAATGCCGTCTCGCGGCATGGATCGATCTGCTGAAAGCTGAATGGCAATAGACTCGCCCGTCTCGGGGCGTAGCTCAGCCTGGTCAGAGCGCCCGCTTTGGGTGCGGGAGATTTCGCTGGTTCGAATCCAGTCGCCCCGATCGTCTTTTCAGGGCCTCCACCCGCAGCCCGGGCATGCGGTTAGGCTCGGGTCAGAAGGGCCGAAGCCGGCCCGTGAGCCAGCGAAGGCACTGTGGAACTCAAACCGAAGAGCATCGGATCCAAGCCCTCGAAGCTCGAGTCCATCCTCGGGGACAGGCTCGGCGAACTGCTGGAGGCGGGGGAGAGCGTCCGCGGTCTGGCGGCAGCCTCGCAGCAGAAGGGCATCTTCTCGGGTGGGGTCGTGGCGCTCGTGGTCACCGACCGGAGGCTGATCGTCCAGCCTCTCGATCGCCGTGGCAGGGGCCCGAAAGGAGGAGCGACCTCGATCACGCGTGAACACGTGGCTTCGGCCAAGTTCGGCCGCCCCGGCGGTGGATGGGACAGCCCGAGTTCGGTGATCGTCGGCCGGTCTTCGGTCCAGGTGAAGCTGAAGACGACGGGCGGCGAGAAGTTTCGTTTCATGCTGATGGCCGGCAGCGGTCCGTTCGCTGTGCTGGGCGGTGGTGCGGACCAGGCTGCCGGGGCGCAGGCACTGCTCGCCTTCCTCGACCCGGCCCAGGCCGCCCGCATCTGATGGTCAGGCCGGCGGACGCCCGGGATGCGGCCGATGTGGCGCGCATGCTCCACGACTTCAACCTCGAGTTCGGCGACCCGAGTCCGGGCGAGTCTTTCCTGACCTCGCGGGTCGCGCAGCTGATCGCCGACGGTTCGAAGGATTTCCTGCTCGCGTCGGAGGCGCACGGCGGAGCGGCTGCCGGGCCCGAGGGCCTCGCCCAGGTCGACTTTCGCCCGACCGTCTGGTCACAGGGCCCGGTCGCCCTGCTGGAAGAGCTCTACGTGCGCCCGGACCGGCGCGGCAACGGCCTGGGGCGGGAGATGATGGACGCGGTCCTGGCGCTCGCCCGGGCGCGCGGCGCGGCGATGGTCGAAGTGATCACCGGCGAAGACGACACCGCGGCGCGCGGGCTGTACGAGAGCACCGGCTTTCGGAACCGGATCGAGGGTGAGGACCGGACCAGCGCGCTCTACTACGAGCTCGAGCTGTAGCCGCCGGCACCGGTGACGGAGGGCTCAGCCGCCCGACAGGTGGCGCCGGAGGAAGTCGACCTGGTCGCTCACGACGCGGTCGAACCACGGCTCGAGGTAGACGTCGAAGTGTCCGCAGTCGTAGCGGCGGAGCTCGCCCCGGGGCGCGCGGGCCGCGGCACGGGCGGCGGGTCCGGGCGGCGTGTCGAGGTCGCGGTCGGCGACCTGGACCAGCAGCGGGCATTCGATCCGTCCGGCCTTCTTTCCCGGCCGCCAGAGCAGCGCCTCGACTGCGATCGCCGCGGCAACGCGGTTCTCGTGTTTCGAGGCCGGGCCCTTGATCGCCTCGAAGCCCGGCAGTGCGTCCTCGCTGGTCATCGCCGCCAGCGTGTCGGGCGGGCCTGCGGCCGGCACCATCACGCGGGCCGAGCCGCGTCTACGGGCCCGGATGTCGCTCAGCGCCTTCGCGGTCAGCCGCATCGCATTGGCGGGTGGCACGGCGCCGAGCATCGCGGGGCCCTCCGAGAACGGCACCTGAGCGATTGCGCAGCTGAGCGAATGATCCCGCGCAGCTGTCTCGAGCGTCAGGCCGCCGCCGAAGGAGGAGCCCCACAGCGCGACGCGGGCCGGGTCGATCCCGTCGAGGCCCCGCACGAAGGCGATCGCCGATGCGACGTCCTCGAGCTGGCGCCCGATGCTCAGCACCTGCCGCTCTTCGCCGGCGCTGTCGCCGAAGCCGCGGTAATCGAATGCGAGCGTCGCGATACCGGCCTCGGCGAAGCGCCCGGCGAAAGGAGCCAGTGATTCTTCGCGGGTCGCGGTGAAGCCGTGGGCCATGACGACGACCGGCAGCGGGCCGGCAGCTTCGCCGGCGGGGCGGAACAGCCACGCCGCACAGCGATCGCCGTGGCTTTCGAACTCGATGTCTTCGCGATCCGCTGTCACCGTGGCGGGCCTCGTCCCGAGGCCTACTTGGATATGAAGGCCTTCGGAAAGCCGATCAGGGCACCGGGCAGGTCCCGGCGGGAGTGGTCCAGCGCCTCCTGCAGGGCCGTCGTCGCCTCGGGACCGTGGATCGGCTCGCCGTGGCCGAAAAGGAGGTGAAGCGGCAGATAGGTGCCGAGGGAGTCCCTCGGAGGGGTCAGCCGCATTCCGATGTGGACGCCGGCGCCTGCTTCGGTCGGCTTGTACATCTGGTTGCTCCCGAGGGCTTCGGCCACGACCAGGACGCGCCTTTTCGGCCACCACAGAGCCTTTTCCTTCCACAGGAGATTGTTGGCCACGTCGATCGTCTTGAAAGGGGTCGACTTGACCTCGTCTGGAAGTACGACCAGCGGCACGCCGAGGCGGTCGGCCACTGCCCGGCAGTCGCGGTTGTGCCGGTCGAGCAGCTGAAGCACGGCGGCCGGCTCTCCCAGCTCCGCCACTTTGGCCATGGCGTCGTGATCGTCGACCGGGTCGATGATCCACACGCGGCCGTCCTTGGCGAGCGCATGCGAGGCACGGGCCATCGGTTCGTCCATGACCCAGGTGACCCCGAAGTCGGTCTCGTCGATCGTGCGCACGCTGCTCATGACGGGGAGTCTAGAGCGGTCGCAGCACCGGCACGCGGCCCGGCCGGCGGGTGCACCCGGGTAGCATCGGGGCATGCTCTTCGGACGCAAGGACACGACCATGCCCGACCCATCCGCTGCGCTGCCCGGTCGCGCGGACTACGCCTTCCCGGTCCCTTCGACCCATGCGGTTCTCGGCAGCCCGCTGATGCCGCCGTATCCGGAGGGGATCGAGACCGCATACTTCGCGCTCGGCTGCTTCTGGGGCGCCGAGCGGCTGTTCTGGGGACTGGACGGCGTCTATACGACCGCGGTCGGCTACCAGAACGGCTTCACCCCGTACCCGACCTATGAAGAGGTGTGTTCCGGCGCCACCGGCCACGCCGAAGCCGTGCTCGTCGCCTTCGACCCCGGCAAGCTCAGCTACGAGCGCCTGCTCCAGATCTTCTTCAGCGAGCACGATCCGACCCAGGGCATGCGGCAGGGCAACGACGTCGGCACCCAGTACCGGTCGGGCATCTACTACACGGACGAGCAGCAGAAGCAGGCCGCCGAGCGTGTTCTGGCCGGATACCAGCGTGCTCTGGATGAACGCGGACTCGGCCGCATAACCACCGCGGTCGAGCCGGCGGGCGAGTTCTACTTCGCCGAGGCCCACCACCAGCAGTACCTCGAAAAGGTCCCGAACGGCTACTGCGGCCTGGCCGGTACAGGCGTCACCTGCCAGGTCGGCACCGGAGTCGACGGGCCGGCGCCCGCCTGACCCGCGGCACCGGCATGCGCCGGGCCCGACTCAATTAGGATCCCGCCGGTGCCTGCTCTTCCCGAGGGCCGGGAATGACCCCGAGCCTAGCCTCCTATGTCGTCGGAACCGCCGCGATCGCCGCGGTGGTCGTTGCTGTGTGGCTCGGTTCCTACTGGCTCCGGCGCTGGATCGTGCCGGAGTTCTCCGGCGCCCTCGCGAGGCTGTCCGAGCTCACCATCGGTTTCGCGCTGCTGATCGTCGCGCTCCAGCTGGTCGGCTCCGTGGGGCTGCTCGACCTGGTCTGGATGACCGTCGGCTGCATCGCCGTCGGCCTGGTCGCCGCCGGCCTCGGATACCGATTCGCTCCGCGCGGCGTTGAGCAGATAGCCGCGCCCAGGGTGCCGACCTGGGCCTTCCTGGTCGCGCTGGCTGTTGCCTCCTGGACCGTCGCCGAATGGAGCTTCCCGACCCAGCTGAGCCTCGACCAGGGCATGTTCGGCGGCGATACGACGTGGTACCACATGCCGGCATCCGCCCGGTTCATCCAGGACGGGTCGATCATCCCGCTCCACTACACCGACGCCCTGCGGCTGGCGGTGTGGTTCTACCCACAGAGCTCTGAGCTCATGCACGGCGCGCTGATGGGCATCATGGACAGCGACTGGCTGTCGCCGCTCTTCAACATGCTGTGCCTCGGCGTCGCGCTGCTCGGCTGCTGGTGTGTCGGCCGCCCCTACGGCGTCGGGCCCGCCACGCTGGTGGGTGGTGCGATCCTGCTCAGCGGGGGGGTGATGATCGAGACGCAGCCCGGCGAAGGACGAAACGACATCATGGCCTTCGCTTTCCTGATCGCCTTCGCCGCCTTCCTGATCAACGGCCACCAGCGCCGTGCGCCGAGCTCCGGCGCCGTGGACGAGCGGCCTGACCCCGACGCGCCACTGCTCGACAAGGGTCCGCTGATCATCGCCGGTATCGCCGCCGGAATCGCGATTTCGGTCAAGGTCTCGATGCTGGCGCCGATCGGCATCATCTTCCTCGGCATGATCCTGGTCAGTGGCCGGGCCCGCTGGTGGGTCACGACCGTCTGGCTCGGCATCCCGATGCTGCTGGTCGGTGGCTACTGGTACGTCAGGGCGATGCTCTACACGGGCGGCAACCCGGTCCCGGCCATCGGCTGGGGTCCGCTGAAGCTGCCCCAGCCCGACCAGATGCCGCTCGACCCGCGGCCGAGGTTCTCGGTCGCCCGCTACCTCGGCGACCTCGACGTCCACCGCTACTGGTTTCTGCCGCGCCTCGACGACGCCTTCGGCATTCTCTTCCCGCTGCTGCTGATCATGCTCGCCGTGACCGCCGTCTACCTCGTGGTGAAGGCCCGAAACAAGGTGATCAGGGTCCTCGCCGCCGCGGCCATCGTCACCGCTGTCGTCTATGTCTTCACGCCGCTGACGGCCGCGGGGCAGGAAGGTGAACCGACCGGCTTCTTCACCAATACGCGCTACCTGCTGCCCGGTCTGCTGCTGGCGGCGACGCTGCTGCCGATCGCCCGGCCGCTGCGTGCTCCCGAAAACCGGGCGCGGATCGTCCTGATCTTCCTCACGGTCGTCTACGCGATCACGGTGCTGACTTCGCCCAAGTGGTACCCGAGCTTCCTTCCGGGTGCCGTCTTCCTCACTCTGGCCATCGTCTGGGCTCCGGTCGGGCTGTCGTGGCTCAGGGAGCACGGCAAGGCGCCCAACAGCGTGATCGTGGCCTCGGTGGCGGCGATCGCGCTGATCGCCGCGGTGTGGGGAAGGGGCGAAGAAGTCGGCTACGCCAACAAGCACTACACGCGCACGACGCTGTTCCTCCAGGAAGGCGGACCCCAGGAGGCCTTCGCCTTCACCCGCGACCTCGAGGACAAGCGAATCGCTATCGCCGGCTCGGGCCAGATGTTTTTCGGCCAGTACGGCTTCTACGGCGTCGACAGGTCGAACCACGTCCAGTACATCGGGCAGGAGGGAGACAACGGCACCTACCGCCTGATCGGCAAGTGCGAGAACTTCATCCGCAAGGTCAACGAGGGCGACTACGACTTCATCATCACCAGCGAGTTCACCCAGGACTCGCCCGATTCGCCGTACCGCTACCCGGTCAGGGCGTGGATCAAGGACGACCCTGCCGTGACCGAAGTCGTCGCCGAGCCCGACATCACCCCTCAGCCCGACTACGTCTACGAGATCAACGGACCGCTCGACCCGGCGACCTGCCAGAACCTCGACCCCGAGGCACTCGACGCTCCGCCTTCCGAATAGCCCGGCCGATTCCGGATATCTTCGACTTCCCGCCCCCGTAGCTCAGCTGGATAGAGCGCCGGCCTTCTAAGCCGGATGTCGCAGGTTCGAATCCTGCCGGGGGTGCTGCCGGCAGGGTGACCCGGAGACCTGCTCGTCAGGAGGCGATGAACTCCTTGCCGGCAGCACGGTCGGCATCCTGCTGGGCCTCGAGCTTCTCGCGTTCCTGTTTCTCGGTGATGATTCCGAAGACGATCAGGAAGCAGGCCGCAATCACGATGGCCGTCACCACGATCCCGAACAGGAAGATGCCTACGTACTCCATCAGTCGCGCCAGGAGGGGGCGAGAAGGGCGCCCAGGGCGAGGATCGAAGGTACCCACAGTCCCACGAAAATGCCCTCGTCCTCGTTGCCGCTGAAGAACAGCACGATCGAGGCCACCAGGGAAAGGAAGGCGGCAACCAGAAACAGCGCCCGCGCCCGCGTCTTTGCTGTCGAAAGATCGCTCCGGAGCAGGGACTTCGTGCTTTCCGGTCGTTGCGTGTCATTTTCCATGGTCGTATTCTAGGCAACCGCCGGTCCGGGCACCGCGGCACCTATTCGAACAGCAAGACCTGGCGTATCGCTTCGCCGCGGTCGAGCCGGTCGAAGCCTTCGTTGATCTCTTCGGGCCGCAGCCGGTGGCTCAGCAGGCGGTCGACCGGCAGCAGCCCGTCGCGGTACATCGTGATGAAGCGAGGGATGTCGCGCGCGGGGATGCAGGAGCCGAGGTAGGAGCCCTTGAGGGTGCGTTCCTCCGCGGTCAGCGTCTGCGCCGGTATCTCGAGCTTGCGGTCCGGATGAGGCAGCCCGGCGGTCACCGTCGTGCCGCCTCGACCGGTGGCCGCGAAGGCCTGAGCCAGCACCTGCTCGCTGCCGACGGTCTCGATCGCGATGTCGACTCCACGGCCGGGTTCGCTTTCGCCGCCGGCTTGCGCGACGGCGGATCTCACCTGTTCGAGCACTTCTCCGCAGGCCGGGTCGATCGCATGGGTTGCGCCGAGTTCGAGGGCGAGGTCGCGCTTGCTCTCGACCGGGTCGACTGCGACCAGCACCTCGGGTCCCTGCGATGCTGCGGCCAGCAGGGCGGCCAGGCCGACGCCGCCGAGCCCGAAGACGGCGACCGAGCGTGCAGGCCATGCGTCGGCGGCCGTATTCAGTGCCGCTCCGGCCCCGGTCAGCACGGCGCAGCCGAAGAGCGCCGCGATCTCGAAGGGCAGATCGGCGGGAACGCGGACGGCCGAGTGTTCGGATACGACGATGTGGTCGGAGAAAGCCGAAACCCCGAGATGGTGGTGGATCGGGGTTCCGCCGGAGTCCCGCAGGCGGATGTCGCCTCCGAGCAGCGTGCCGGCCGTGTTCGCCGCGGCTGCGGGACCGCACAGGGCTGGGCGCCCTTCACGGCAGAAGCGGCATTCGCCGCAGGCCGGCACGAACGCGAGTACGACGTGGTCGCCCGGCGAGAACGACGAGTTGGCGCTGCCGGGTTCGACGACTTCTCCCGCTGCTTCGTGGCCGAGTGCCATCGGCATGATCCTCGGCCTGACACCGGTGATCACCGACAGGTCGGAGTGGCAAAGGCCCGCGGCGCGGACCCGGACCAGGAGCTCGCCCTCTCCGGGCCCGTCGAGTTCCAGTTCGGCGCGCTCGAGGGGACGGCTCTCGGAAAACGGCGCCGGCCGCCCCATCTCCGGCAACACCGATGCGGTCGTCTTCACCAGTTCACGGACCGATCCGCTCCAGGCAGTCGCGCAGCGCTTCCGGGATTTCACGGGGACGGCGGTCACTCCGGTCGACGAAGACATGGACGAAGTGGCCTTCGGCCAGCGCCGTGCCGTCCTCCCGGAAGAGGCCGACCTCGTACCTGACGCTCGAGTTGCCGATCTTCGCGACACGCAGGCCGGCCCGGATGGCTTCGGGGAAGGCGACCGATTCGAGGAAACGGCAGTTCGACTCGGCACAGACCCCGATCGTCCCGCTCCCGTGGATGTCGAGGCCGCCCTGCTCGATCAGCCACGCGTTGATCACCGTGTCGAAGAACGAGTAGTACTCGACGTTGTTGACGTGGCCGTAGACGTCGTTGTCTTTCCAGCGCGTGCCGATGGTCCGCACGTGCGCATAGTCGGCGATCGATGGCGTTTCCCCCGCGGGCATCCTCCGATTATCCCTGCCCCGGCGGACCGGGCGGTCTGATCGCCCCGGTCCGTGTCCGGGTGCTTGACTGTCAGGGTGAATCACGATCAAGCATCGCCGACTCCGGTCGCGGTCGCCATGGTGCTCGGGGCGATCCTCTCGATCCAGGTCGGGGCGGCCGTGGCGACCGGGCTCTTCCCCGATATCGGCGCGTCGGGTGTCGTATTCATGCGGGCGATCGTCTCGGCCGTGCTGCTGGCCGCGATCTGGAGGCCGGGCATGGATACGGTCCGCGAGAACCCCCGCCTGCTGGCGGTCTTCGGGGTGACCCTGGCCGGCATGAACCTGTGCTTTTACGAGGCGATCGACCGCATACCGCTCGGCACGGCTGTCACCCTCGAGTTCATCGGGCCGCTGAGCGTCGCGCTGATTGCTTCCCGCCGCCGCAGGGACTGGCTCTGGGCGGCCCTGGCCGCCACCGGCATCGTGCTGCTGACCGGCGGAGTCGGTGGTGAAGATCTCGATTCCCTCGGCGTGGTGCTGGCCCTCAGCGCCGGCTTCTTCTGGGGTTCCTACATCCTGCTCGGGAAGCGGATGGGCAGGTCCTTCACCGGCGGCAAGGGGCTCGCGGTCGCAATGGCGGTGTCCGCCGTCCTGACCGCGCCGTTCGGGATCGCCGACGGCGGGAGCTCGCTGGTCGAGCCCCACGTGCTGCTGGTCGGGCTCGCGGTCGGCGTCCTCAGTTCGGCCCTGCCGTTCACGCTCGAGCTCGAAGCGATGCGGCGGCTGCCGTCGAGCGTCTTCGGTGTGATGATGAGCCTCGAGCCGGCCGTGGCAGCGGCTGTAGGCCTCGTGATCCTCGGCCAGGATGTCGTGCCGGTCGAGGTCGTCGCGATCCTGCTCGTGGTCGCGGCATCGGCCGGTGCGCTTCGCTCGGCCAGGGTTCCGGCGCCGCTGGAACCGTGACCCACGCGCACCCGAGACGAAGCGACGACTTGCCACGACCGCCGAAAGCGCGATAATGCCGGCTGTGGAAGCTCCGATCGAACTGCCGGTGGCCAGGAGGCCCGACGGGCTGCTCCAGATCGGAGAAGTGGCTGAACGGGTCGATCTCTCACTCCGCAGCGTCAGGTTCTACGAAGAGTCAGGTCTGCTGACGCCCGAGGCACGTTCTGCCGGGGGCTTCCGTCTCTACAGCGAGGACCAGGTCGAGCGACTGCTGCTGATCAAGCGCATGAAGCCGCTCGGGTTCAAGGTCGAGCAGATGCGCGAGCTGCTTTCGGCGTCCGACCTGCTCACGGATGCCAAGGCCTCCAAAGCCGACCGCGAGGCCGCCCGGCGCAGGATCCGCGAGTACTCCGTGCTCGCCGCCGAGCGCTGCGAGGAGCTTCGCACGCAGCTGGCCAGGGCCGAAGAGTTCGCCGCGAGGCTGCTGGCCGAATCGACGAAGATCCCGGACTAGCCGGGCCGCCCGCCGGGCGTGTCGGCGGGCCGCGCGGACAGAGCGATAGATTGCCACCTTCGCGGTGGGCGTAGCTCAGTTGGTAGAGCTCCTGGTTGTGGTCCAGGCGGTCGCGGGTTCGAGTCCCGTCGCTCACCCTCGTGAAGACGCGTCGGTAGAAAGCGGCCCTTCCTCTCGTTCGACCTGCCCGTGGCGCTCCCCTCAGGCGGTCGCCTGCCTGCGGCCGAAGGCCGACGGGCGCCATGGGGCCCATGAGCGCCGGGGAACGACTCCCTCCGATTGCTGCCGGGCCAGAAGGTCGAGATAGAGCAGGGTGGTGCCGGTGGTCACGAAGGGGATGGTCAGGGCGAAAACGAGCGAGCCGATCAGGTTGACCGCCAGTAGCGGCAGCGGGGTGAAGATCAGGAAGAGGCCGAGCATCGGCCCCATGATGGTCTGCAGGAGCGTGAGTGGCACGATGGTCCGCACCGAATGCAGCCACCGGCCGCGGACAAGGTCGGTGCTGGTCCTGAACGACTCGCGGAGCGACTTGTCGGTGAAGATGACCTCCTGCTGTACGAAGGCCCAGCTGACCAGGTAGCGGAGCGCGAAAGGCAGGCCGATGATCGTGAGTGCCATCAGGCCGGTCCCGACAATGGCCAGCAGGCGGGCGATGACGACGCGCCAGAAGCGCCGTTTCGTGCCGAGTGCCGATGACTTCACGCTGACCTCTTCGCCATGGACGAGATCACGCATGCTGACGATGACCAGGGCGGACACCAGCGCGGTCGCGACAGGCATGCCCAGCCCGAGAAGCAGGTCGGAGAGCGTCTGGAGGACGCCGCTTCCGGCCGCGGTGTCGCCGAGCCATATTCCCAGCGCCTGGGTTCCGCCGATGAACGGGATGGCGATCGCACCCAGAACGGCGAAGACGCGCCAGTGGCGCGCGTAGAGCTTGATGGCCGTGCCGACGATCTGACCGTACTTGCGCTGCCGTTCCAGATCGTCCGGATCGGCCGGCCGCCATCGCGAGAAGCCGAACAGAAGGAAGACGAACAGGACGAAGACGGCCACGATCGCTATGGCGACGAGCGGTTCGGCCTGCTCGAGGTTCATCACGCCGGTCACGCCCTCCATCACCCCGCAGAAGGCATTGACCGTATCGGGGCCGACCAGGCCGCCGCCGGGCATGCGCGGACTCGTCCATCGCTGGTCTTCCATCCAGCTGAACGGGCTCGTCCATTGCTCTTTCGTCTGTGGTCCGGTGGGCCCGTTGTTGAAGCCTTTCTCCTTCTGGCCCCAGCGTCCGTCGAACGTGAGCCAGGCAGAACCGCCCCGGGCATTGGATTCGTCGGGGAGCAGGACCGGCTGCGGCCGCAACTCCCTCAGCGGCTCGGACGTGATGTCACATCCGACACCGGCACCGTTCCAGCCGTTCTGCGGGTAGACCGCCGACTGGTAGAAGGTCGCGTGTGAGCCGGCCGCGGGATATACAACCGGTCGCTCGCCTTCCTTTTCGACCTTGGCATCGTCCCATTCGGCGCGTTCACCGCCGGCGTGCTGGAAGAGGATCATCCTCGACGGTTCTTCCTGCAGGGCCTCCCCCGGCGTGTCGGCATCGAACGTGAGCTGCATCCCTTCCCAGTCGCTCTCGTGCAGATCGTTGAACTGGTTGAAGTACCAGTAGAACCAGTACTGGAGGGCCAGTCCGGACCGGCCGTCCTCGCGCGCGATGTGTGCATACACGGCGACCGGGGCCCTCCCTTGGCGCTTCAGCCGGTCAAAGTCCTTCGCGTAGACGCAGGTGTCGCCGAGCGGGTCTCCCGGCAAGTCGAGGTAGTACCGCTCACCGCGGTTGCGCACGTCCTCCAGGGCCGGTGCCTGTTTGACCAGGCGTTCTCCGCCCTTGCCGAGATTGCGCATCAGCTTCACCCCGGGGTTGTCGAACAGGGCGTCGACCTCCATCACCTGGTACTGCTCGCCCGCGGTTCCGCAGAGGGGGTCCTCCTGCTCGCGGATCTTCATCACGGGTGCGTACTTCCGGGCCAGCTCGCGGGCGGCCGGGCCCGTGTCCGCGATCGAGGTTGCGGGCGGGCAGGCTGCCAGCCCGAAGGCGAGCGCGAGGGCGCCCCTGACGATCCAGCCGCCGACGGGACCCGGCCAAAGTCTTACCCCTCGCTCCACGCCAAGAGGGTATCCGTATCCCGGGAGGGCAACCGACGGGGCTCGAGGCGTAGGATGGGTTGAGACCCTCGCAGTCACGCAGCAGGAGACGAAATGAGCGAGCAACGGGCCCGCGACGAAGCGCGGGAAAGCATCGAGAAGGACGACTTCGTCTCAGCTCTCGCCGAGCGACTCGGCGCGGCCGCCCGAGTCAACGCTGTCTTCGGCGAACCCGTCGAGCGCGACGGCGTGACCGTGATCCCGGTGGCCAGGGTGTCGTGGGGCTTCGGCGGCGGCGGTGGTGGAGGCGAAGGCGAGGATGAAGGTCACGGCGGCGGTGGCGGGGCGACGGCCAGCGCGCAGGGTTTCATCGAGATCGAGGGCGGGCATGCCCGCTACCGGCCGATCCGGAGCCCGCTGCGGTCGGGCTCGCTGCTGCTGGTCGCTTTCGCCGGGCTGGCGGTCTTCGCGGCGCTGGTCCTGCCGGCCCGCCGGGACTGACCGGCCGTTGACGGCCGCCGAAGGCGATCGGGTGGCATCGGTCGACATCTACTGGTTGCCGCTCGGTGCCGGTGGCTCGGCCGTGGTGAGGTTCAGCGGACGGTTGTTCGAGGCGATTCGATCGCGCATCGCAAGGCGTCAGCCACTCGACATCTACCACGCAGCGCTCGAGATCACGCTCCGCGAGGGCCGCTTCGTGATCGAGCTGACCCCGGTCCCGCCTGCCGGGTCGGCCGACCGCGGCGTGGTCGCCGAGGGCAGCGTCGGCAGCGCCGCGGCGGGCCGCCTCAGGGTCTTCCGCTACGAACTCCGGTGCTGGCAGGGCGGCACCATCCCGGACGTGGCGTGGGCCGTCGACAGTCCGCGGCGACTGAGCGAGGACCCGTCCACGGCGCAGGCGCTCCTCGATCGCGTGCCGGGCGTGCCGATGGCCGTCTGGGGGCGGGATGAGGTGGGCGCGGGGGAGATGTGGACCTCCAACTCGGTGATCTCCTGGCTGATCGCCGCCGCCGGAATACCCGTGGAGCAGGCCGGCCCACCGGCCGGAGGCACGGCCCCCGGCTGGGATGCCGGGATCAGGGTCGCCGGCGAATCCCGCTGACTCGGGGGTCCGCCGTCCCGGCGCGCCGAATGCGACTAGGCTCGAGGCAGGCACAAAATCGGCGCAGGAGGTAGACGATGTACGTAGTGGTTCGCACCTATTCCGGCGAAGAGGCCTCCGAGATCTTCGACCTGATCGAATCGAGGTTCGAGGAGTTCAAGGGGCTGGTCAGCGAGGTTCCCGGCTTCGTCAGCTATACGGCCTTCAGGAGTCCCGACGGCGGAACCGCCGTGACCGTATGCGAAGACAAGGAAGGGACCGACCAGTCGACCAAGGTCGCGGCGAGGTGGGTGCTGGAGAACATCAGCCAGACCCCACCGGTCCCCAAGATCGAGGAAGGGACCGTGGTCGCCTACACGACCGGCGAGTGAGCGATCACACCTCGGGCCAGGCTCAGTCGGGTAGTACCGGTGCCTCCACGCCGTCGTTGTCGACCAGCGAGGCGCGGGTGATCGCCTTCGACCCGAAGCGCTGACGAAGCTCGTCGACGGCGGCGTCGAGGGCCGCTGACTCACCGGGGTCGCCGTTCAGGGGCAGTTCCAGCTGGAGGCTGTCGTCCGGGGAGAGATCCTCGAGGGCCACGCCGAGCAGCGTGATTCCCCGCTCCTCGACCAGCGCCCTGCTGCCGTCCATCAGCGCCCGGACCGTCGACAGGATCGCTTCGGTCGATGCGGTCGGTGCCGTGAGGCGACGGGAGCGGCCGGCCCGCTTCATGTCGTCGAAGCGGATCGAGACCGAGACCGTCCCGCAGAGCTGGCCGGAGCCACGCAGCCTGCGGCTGGTGCGGTCGACGAGCCCGGCGGCCAGCGCGTCGATCTCCGCGGGAGTGCGTGACGAGCGGGGGAACGCGCTCTGGGCCCCGATCGAGCGGCGCGGCGCCCGCGCGGCCACCGGGCGAGGGTCGCGGTTATTGGCCAGGTCCACGAGGCGGCGGCCCGAGCTCTCGCCCAGCGCGGCCACGAGCCGGCTCTCGGGGCAGCGCGCGATGTCGCCGACCGTCGATATGCCCATCGATCGCAGCTTCGCGGAGGTCACCCTGCCGACGCCCCAGAGGCACTCGACCGGCAGCGGGTGGAGGAAGCCGTCTTCCTGGTCCGGGCGGACGACGAGCAGGCCGTCGGGCTTCGACTCGCCGCTCGCCACCTTGGCGAGGAACTTCGTCCGCGCCACGCCGACCGAGATCTTCAGGCCGACCTTCTCGAGCACGTCGCGGCGGAGCCGGACGGCGATCTGCTCCGGGCTTCCGGAGACGTGTTCGAGACCGCGCACGTCGAGGAATGCTTCGTCGATCGAAAGCCCTTCGACCACGGGCGAGGTTTCGGCGAAGACCTCGTAGACCTCGCGGCTGGCCTTCGTATACGCCTCCATGCGCGGCGGCACGACGACCGCCTCGGGGCAAATGCGGAGGGCCTGGGCGCCGTTCATCGCGGTCCTCACTCCCCGGGCCTTGGCTTCGTAGCTGCAGGCGAGGACGACTCCGCGGCCGACGATCATCGGCCGGTCGCGCAGCTCCGGGTCGTCGCGCTGTTCGACCGATGCGAAGAACGCGTCGAGGTCGGCGTGGAGGATCGGGGTTTCGCTCACGGTTCCATGTTGGCAAGCAGCGGGGACGGCCCGGCGGGGTGGTTTGACTAGCCTTCACCCATGCCTGAGGACGATGCGACATGAGACTTGACGGCAGCCGTTTCCTCGTAGCCGGAGCGACAGGCTCACTAGGGGAGCGCTTTGCCCGGGCGCTCCACGGCCGTGGGGCCCGTCTCGTGCTGGCCGGGCGCGACCGCGAGACGCTGGGCCGGATCGGTGGTGAGCTCGGCGCGCCGGTGACCTTGCTCGATTTCGAGGAGGCCGGTTCGACCGCCGAAGCGGTCGGCGCCGCGCGGACGGAACTGGGCGGCCTGGACGGGCTGCTGATCGCCACCGGCGCGGTGGCCTTTGGCCGCTCTGGTGAGATCGACCCGGCGGTGGAGGACGAACTGATGACGGTCAACGCGACGGGACCTGCCCGGCTGATCTCGGAGGCGCTCGACGAACTGGCGCCGGACGGTGCCGTGGTGGCGATCACCGGTGTGGTCGCCGAGTTCCCGACCGCGGGCATGGCCGCGTACTCGGCGTCGAAGGCGGCGCTGGCCTCATACCTGACCGCGTTGCGCCGCGAGCGCCGGAAGGAACTCGCGACCGTGCTCGAGATCAGCCCGGGTCACATGGAGACCGGCTTCGCCGACCGGGCCCTGGCCGGAGAGGCACCTGCGATGCCGGAGGGCGAGGATCCTGACCGGCTGGTCGAGGTCTCGCTGGACGCGCTCGAGCAGGACCGCCGCGAGGTTCGCTACGAGCCCAGGTCGAAGGAACTCAAGGTCAAGTGACTGCGCTGCTGCTGGCGAACGCCGCGGCGACTTTCTTCATGGTCGGGCTCACCTGGTTCGTACAGATCGTGCACTACCCGCTCTTCCCCAACGTAGGGGAGGGCGGCTTCGCCGAGTATCACCGGCTGCACTCCGAGCGCACGACCTGGGTGGTTCTGCCGCCGATGGCGGTCGAGCTCGCCACCTCCTTCCTCCTGCTTCTCGACCCCCCGGCCGGAGAGACCGCGCTGGCCGCAGCCGGCGCGGTGCTCGCGCTCTCGACCTGGGTGCTGACTGCCTTCGCAGCTTCGGTTCATGGGGAGATCGGCGGGGAGGGACTCAGCCCCGGCCTGCTCCGGCGTCTGCTCGCCGGAAGCTGGGTTCGCACCGTGGCCTGGACCCTCCACGGAGGGGTTGTCCTCGCGATGCTCTCGGCAGTCGTCGACCGCGGCATCTGAGCCGGCATGCCTTTCGGCGGACTCCGCTAGCCTGCCCCGGCCTTGACCGTACCGGCACCGATCCCCGAGCATGAAGCCACTTTCCACGGGACCGCGAACGTACCGCTCGCAGTACCCGGCGAAACCGTGGCCGACGTGCGTTCGCGGCTGGCAGGCCGAACCTTCGACGCGGCCGGGCACATCGTCGTTCTCGAAGGCGAGCGAGCGGTCGGCCTGCTAGGGCTCGAGTCGCTGCTTTCCGCCACCGACGTCCAGACGGTTGCCGAGGTGATGGAGGCAGACCCGCCGTCGGTCCCCTCCGACACCGACCAGGAGATCGCAGCTCATCGTATGCTCGACGCCGGGGCAGGATGCCTCGTCGTGACCGGCAGGCGCGGGGAGTTCACCGGGGTGATCACGGCGGAGAGCATGCTCTCGGTCCTTCTCCAGGAACACCAGGAGGACCTGGCGCGAATCGGGGGCTACCTGGCCGGATCGACGCGCTCGATCGTTGCCGCCGAGGAACCGATCGCGCGAAGGCTTCGTCACCGGCTTCCGTGGCTGCTGGTGGGACTGGCAGGGGCGATGGTCTCGGCGCTCCTCATGGGCGCCTTCGAGGACAGGCTGGAGGCCAACGTCCTGATCGCGCTGTTCGTGCCCGCGATCGTCTACATGGCCGGGGCGGTCGGGGCCCAGACCCAGACCGTGCTGATCAGGGCGTTCGCAGTCGGGGTGACGACCCGCCAGATCCTGATCCGCGAGCTGCTCAGCGGCGCGTTGATGGGCGTCGTCATCGGCCTGGCCTTCCTGGCCTTCTCGGTGGTGGTGTGGGGCGATTTCGAAGTCGCCGCCGCCGTTGCCGTCGCCCTCTTTGCGAGTGCCTCGGTCGCCGTCGCCGTGGCACTCGTGCTGCCGTCCGTATTCCAGCGACTCGGCCTCGACCCCGCCTTCGGTTCGGGCCCGCTCGCGACCCTGGTCCAGGACCTGCTTTCGATCGGCACCTACTTCGTGGCCGTGATAGTCATCGTTTCCTGACATGGCGAAGGGATTCGACACCGACGTGGTGATCGTCGGCAGCGGCTTCGGCGGTGCGGTCAGCGCGCTGAGGCTGGCCGAGAAGGGCTACGACGTCGTCGTGCTGGAGCAGGGCCGCCGGCTCCGGCCCGAAGACATCGAGAGAGCCCGGACCGACGCGCGTGAGCACGTATGGGAGCCGGACCTCGGCCTGCACGGCTACTTCTGGCAGAAGGTGTTCAGGGACGTCGGCATCATCGGCGCGAACGGCGTGGGCGGCGGCTCGATCGTCTGGGGGGCGGTGCTGCTGGAACCGCCGGCGCGGATCTTCGCCGACCCGGCCTGGGGCGAGGCCGAGGACGACTGGGCCAAGGCGATGGCGCCTTTCTACGACGAGGCGGCAAGGATGCTGGGCCGGGTCGAGAACCCGTTCACCGGCGAAATGGACGATCACCTGCGCACCGTCGCGGAGGCGGTGGGAGGGGCCGACGGTTTCGGGCCGGTCCCACTCGCGATCCATTTCGGCAGGGAGGGGGTGAGCGAGCCGGATCCGTTCTTCGGGGGAAAGGGACCGGAGCGCACCGGCTGCCGGCTGTGTGGAGGCTGCCTCGCGGGTTGTCCCTACGGTTCGAAGAACACCCTCGACCTGAACTACCTGCACCTCGCGGAACGCGAGGGAGTGAGGATCGAGGCCGAGCGCCAGGTCCGCTCGCTGGCACCGCTGCCCGGAGGCGGCTACGAGGTCAAGTCGGCCCACCCGTGGAGGCGCGAGGTGAGATACGAGCCGATCCGGGCCGAGAGCGTCGTGGTCTCGGCCGGGGTGCTCGGCACGCTGGATCTGCTCTTCAGGTGCCGCGACGAGTTCGGCACGCTGCCCGGCATCTCCCCGATGCTCGGCCGCCGGGTGCGGACCAACTCCGAGGCAGTATCCGTCGTGCTCGATCAGGACCCGGCTGCCGACCTGACCAGGGGTCCGGCGATCTCCACCGACTTCCACCCCGACGATCGCACCCACATCACCCAGAACCGCTACGTCGGAGGCGGCAAGCTGCTGCGCTGGCAGGTCGGTCCGCTCGTCGACGGTTCGCACCCCGGAAGGCGCGCGCTCGAGACGGCACTCGAGATCCTCCGCCATCCGGTTCGCTTCGCGAAGGCGGTCACGGCGGCGAATTTCGAGAAGCGGCTGACCGCGCTGACCGTCATGCAGGACGTCGACAGCGAGATCGCGTTCGAACTGCGACGCTCGCCGATTCGTCCGTGGCGAAGGGTGCTGCGGTCGCGGTCGGTGCCGGGCAGGGAGGCGCCGAGCTACCTGCCGGTTGCCAACGAGGCGGCCAGGGTATTCGCGGGTTCTTCGGGTGGCACGCCGCTCAACCTGCTCGTGGAGAGTGCCGGTGGCCGTTCGGTGACCGCCCACATCCTCGGCGGAGCGGTAGTCGGTGCCGACCGGGAATCCGGAGTGATCGACGACAGCCATGAAGTGCATGGCCACCCCGGGCTGTATGTCGCAGATGCATCGGCGATCCCGGTCAACCTCGGCGTCAACCCGAGCCTGACGATCACGGCCATGTCCGAGCGCTTCGCCGCCCGGTGGCCGGAACGGAACGGGGTGCGCGATCGTGAGCCGGCTGAACCGCGGCTCGGGCCCGAACGGCTTCCCCGTTCCCCGGCGGCCATCCGCAGGCTCTGGCAGGCGCTGCCCGCGCCCGAACCGGGCGACCTGGCCGGAACCCACCGGGCTGTCTTCATCGGCCCGACGGCGATGCAGGCTCTGGCACCTCGGGCGCTCGGCCTGATCGGGCTGCCCGACTGGTACGGGAAGCGCTTCGTGGAGGGCGAACGGGGGCTCAGCGGAGTGAACCTGCTCCACCGGCGCGACGGCCTGGTCGAGTACCTCGACATGGATGCGGCACTCGAGCCTTCGGTGCTCGACGGTGCGCCCGTCATGGTTTCGACCTACGGCCCCGCGGCGCCGCTTCCATGGCGCCATGTGAGGGATGAATTCCGTCTTGTTTCGCCCGGTCTGCTGCTCGGCATGGCGGTCGTGGACCGTCGTTTCACGCGTGGCACCGGCATGGCTTTCGTGCTCGAGACCGTGACCGGGGACGACGCAGTCCCCGAGACTATTCCGGTGGACGACGGTTGAGGGACTGCGCGGGATGGCTCTGGTAGCGTCACCGGCGCCGTTCTGACGGTTTGTCGATCCTGTCACTGGAGGGGGTATCGAATTGGGCATAGCGTCAACCCGTCCCCCCAGGGCAATGCTTCGGCAGGCCGTTGCGACCTTCGCAGCATCCTGTTGCTTCGCCTTGGCGCTGCTCCCGGCGCCGACGGCTTCGGCCGGAGCTCCCACCGGCTACAACCCGAGCGGGCTGCCCACGGTCGGCTGCTTCTGGACGGGCCCTTTCACCGCCGGGAACCCCAAGACCAACGTCGCTTACCCGGGAACCAACATCACCTACTGGGGGGCCAAGTTCGTGACCCCGCCCGGAGCCGTGCTGACGCTCAGGGGGCGCTTCCCGCACGCGCGATACTCATCCTTCAACTCCTACGAAGAGGACGGAGTCTCCGCCAGTTCGCTCAGCGACAGGCAGATCCGCCCCGACGCCGGCTCAGTCAACCCGAGCCGGCCGGGCAGGAACAGGGCCGCCAGGAAGCGCAGCTACACGATCAAGGTGCTCGGCGAGGGAAAGCCGCCACAGGGTGGAGGCAGGAACACGCTGTATGCGCAGCCGAACTCCGGACTCAACCAGGATGTTCTCTACCGGGTCTACGTGCCCGACCGCGGCCGAAACCGCTCGGGAGGGACCGGAGTGCCGCGACCGAGCCTCAGGCTCGCCGACGGAACCGTCCTGACCGGACAGGCGCTGTGCGACGCCATGAACTCGAGCCACGACTACGTCCCACTCACCATCCCGCTCGCCGCCTACAACGGACTGGTGAACAGCCCGGGCAAGGACCCGGCCACGAACCCGGCTGAGCCCCGGCTCGAGTTCTCCAAGTTCTTCAACCTCCCCAGCGCGCTGGCTAGATACCGGACCGAAGAGGCCTGGCAGCAGGCCTGGCAGGCGAATCCCGTCGAGCAGGGGACGCAGTACAACAACAACGATGCCCGCTACATGACAGCGGCCTTCAGCTTCCGTTTCGGCGAGGTGCTCGCGGTCCACGGGCGCATGCCGAGCACGCCGCGTACCGTTGGAGGCGCGAAGCGGGCCAGGCGGGGTCAGCTCGTCGAGTGGGACATCTGCACGATTCAGTCGCTGGTGACCACACGGACCCACCGTTGCCTCTTCGACCAGCAGATACCGATGCGCAACCGGAAACGTGGCTACGTCGTACTCGTATCGCCGGAAGAGGATCGCCCTGCCAACGCGAGGCGCAAGTGCGGCGTGGCCTGGCTGCCCGCGGACCCCGAGGGCGACGGCGCAGGCCGGACCGATGCCGGCCAGCTGCTGAACAGGAACGTGCTGCCGAGCCCGGATTTCGAGCGGTCGATCTGGGACGTGACGACACCGTTCAACGCCGAGGAGATCATGGGCCGCTACTACCCGAGGGGAAAGTACATGGACAAGGCCGGGTTCGAGTCGCGAGGCTGCCCCTTCAGATGGCGATGAGCGACGGAGAAAACGAACAGCGGGGTGTCCTTCCGCCGAACCTGATGCTGATCATCACCGATCAGCAGCGGCGGCCCATGCACTGGCCCGACGACCCGGCGTGGCTTGAGGCGCTGACCCCGGCAGACGTCGAGATCGCGCGCACGGGGGTCAGCTTCTCCGAGGCCACGGCCGCGAGCTGCATGTGCTCGCCGAGCCGCGCGTCGCTGCTGACCGGAAGGTGGCCTTCCGAGCACGGCGTCACGCTGACGCTGACCCAGGGCGGGGCCCGGATCCAGTCCAGACATGCGCCGGCCAGCCTGAAGGCCGTGGCCGGTGCGGTCATGCGGGAAGAGCTGAGTCCCGGCGAAGCCATGAAGAACTTCGCAAGGGGGGCCACGCGCAAGGCCGACGGCGGCCAGGACGAGAACGAACTCGATCCTGAGACGCCGAATCTGGCGAGGATCCTCGAGCGCGCCGGCTACAGGACGGTGCTGAAGGGCAAGTGGCACCTGACCCAGCCGGTCGAGGGTGGGGAGTGGAGCGAGCTCGACCGGGAGCGGCTCGCCTCCGACTACGGACTGCAGGACTGGGAGCCGCCCGACGCCGGCGAGAACCTCGAGCCTTCCCACTTCGGCGGCGGCACCTTCGCGGGCCGGGAGGGCCTCGGCTACGACGAGGACTTCACGCGCCAGGTCGAGCGCTTCCTGGCCGACCCGCCGCCCGAGCCATGGGCGCTGATCGCGTCGCTGGTCAACCCGCACGACGTGCTCGCCTATCCGTCCACGTTCGAGCAGGGCGGCTACTCGGCCGAAGACTGGGCCGACATCGAAGGCATCGAACTGCCGCCGTCGGTTCACGAGAACCTCTCGAACAAGCCGGTTTCCCACGTTCTGGCGAATATCGGGCAGTCGAGCTTCATCGGACCGGTCGGCAACGACGAGGCGAAACTCGAGTACTGCCGTTTCTACGCCCACCTGCACCGGCTGGTCGACGAGAAGGTCGGCCGCATGATCGCGGCCCTCGGCGACCCGGACGACGACGGGTCGCTGCGTTCGCGCACCGTCATAGTCCGGACCTCCGACCACGGCGAGATGGGCATGTCGCATGGAGGCATGCGCCAGAAGATGTTCAACGCCTACGAGGAGACGATCAACGTGCCTCTGATCGTCTCGAACCCGGTCCTGTTCAGCGAGCCGGTCACGGTCGGCGCGCCTGCGTCGCTCTGCGACATCCTGCCCACGATGGCGGCGCTGGCCGGGGCCGACTGCAGCGGCGACGGCATCAGGGGACGGGATCTGACCCCGGTGCTCGCCGACGCCGCGAAGCCCGACGAGAAGAGACTGGCAGCCGGCGGGGTGGACTTCGCGCCCGTCGTCTCGCATGCCGGACCGGCCCCGTCGGTACAGGAGTTCACCCACTTCACTTTCGACGACCACCAGTCGGGCTCCGCCTACGTTGACGTCAACCCGCAGCCGAACCGGATCCGTGCCGTGCGCTCGCCGGAGGCCATGTACGCCGTCTACGTCGACCCCACGGGCGAAGAGGCTCCGCAGTTCGAGCTCTACGACATGCGACGCGACCCGGACCAGGTCGCGAACCTTCTCGACCGCTCGACCGGTGCCGTTCTCAGCAGCCGCGACCAGGAGCTCAGGGACCGCATGCATGCGGCGCTGATCTCCGAGATGGAACGCTGCGGCACGACCCTGACGGTCGATCCCGGGGGGGCGGCAAGCTGAGCGGCCATTACCGCCGGTTCGTCGCGATCGGTGACAGCCAGACCGAGGGAGTCGGTGACCACCCCCATCCGGACGGGGCCGACCGCGGCTGGGCGGACCGTTTCGCGGAAGGTCTCGCGGCCGGCTTTCCGGGCCTGCTCTACGCGAACCTGGCGATCCGGGGCAGAAGAATCCGGCAGATCCACGACGAGCAGCTGGGGCCCGCACTGGCTCTCGAGCCCGACCTGGCCAGCGTCATGGCCGGAGCCAACGACCTGATCAGGCCCGGCCTGGATCTCGATCTCACGCTGGAGCTGATGGACGACATGCAGTCGAGGTTCCGTGCCGGCGGTGCGGATGTACTCAGCAACACGTACCCGGTGGCCCCCGGATCTGGTCCGTTCGGGCACCGGGTCTCCGATCGCTTCCGCGCCTACAACGAGGGCCTGCGCGAGATCGCCGCGCGGCACGGGACCCTGCTGATCGACCTCGAGACGATCCCCTCGACCACCGATCCCAGGCTCTGGTCACATGACCGGCTGCACCTCAATCCGGCCGGCCACGAGCGCCTGGCCCTGGCAGCGCTGGCCCTGGTCGAAGGCGCGGCCCATGGTCGGACCCGCCTCGCTCTCGATTCTTTCCCGGCGGGAGAGCTGCCCGCGTGGGCCCGGGACCTGCCTCCGGCTGCGGCGGTCCGCCGGGCCACCGAGTTCCGCCGGGACATGGGCTGGGTTTTCCGCTACCTGCTTCCGTGGGTGGGCCGGCGCCTGACCGGCCGCTCATCGGGTGACGGCCGCTCGGCCAAGCGTCCGGGCCTGACGCCGGTGGCAGCGTCGGCCGGGACCGGCGCGCGCTCCTCCGAGCCGGCTTCAGACGGCTGAGCCGACCACGGTCGGGGAGCCGGGTCGCGAGGGCTGAGACAATGGCTGTGACTTGACAGGCAAACTCGACAACGGACTTCTGCTGGCCGCTGCCGAGGGCTTTTCATTCGCCCGGCCGTACGCGATCGGGCTGCTCTTCGGCGGCATCGTCATGTTCACGGCGATCTGGATCCTGTCCAGCCACGGACGGCGCTCCTTCAGCCCCGCTGCCGTCTACCTGTCGCTAGGGGCACTGGCGTCAGCCGGGCTCCACCTGTTCGGGATCGACCTCATCGACCCGATCGAGCAGTCCGACCTGATCGAAAGGCTGGCCGAGTTCGCCGTGATCGTGGCGCTGTTCGGCGCCGGACTGCGGATCGACCGTCAACTCGGATGGCAGCGCTGGCGCTCGACCCTGCTGCTGATCGTGGTCGTCATGCCGCTGACGATCGCGGCCGTCACGCTGTTTGCGAATGCGTTTCTCGGGCTCTCGCTCGGAGCAGCGATCATCCTCGGCGCATGCCTGGCCCCGACCGACCCGGTTCTGGCGCGCGACGTCCAGGTCGGCCCGCCGGGTGAAGGCGACCGGACCGAGACCCACTTCGCGCTCACCTCGGAGGCCGGTTTCAACGACGGTCTGGCCTTTCCCTTCGTCTTCCTCGGCGTTTTCGTCGCGGCCGAGGGCGGCACGGGCTGGCTCGCGGAATGGTTCGCCGCCGACGTCGTCTACGGGATCTCTCTCGGGCTCGCCATCGGTGCCGCGGGCGGGTGGGCGATCGGGCGCGGGGCGGACTGGTTCCGCAAGCACAACTGGCTGAAGCCGGCTTACGACGGCTGGCTGGCGATGGCCGCCGTGCTCGCCATCTACGGCTTCACCGAAGTGGTCGGTGCATACGGCTTCCTCGCCGCATTTGCCGGCGGCCTGTCCTTCCGCAGGTACGAGTGGGACCACGAGGCCCACGATCGCGTCCATGGCGGCGCCGACTTCCTCGAGAACATCACCGAACTCGGCATGGTGCTGCTGCTCGGCTCGACGGTGACGATCGCCGGCCTGGCGGCTCCGGGCGTCGCCGGATGGCTGCTGGTGCCGGCCCTGCTGCTGTTCATCAGGCCGCTGGCAGTCCTCGGAGCTTTCATCGGCTCGAAGGTCCGGATGAAGGAGCGCCTGCTGATCGGCTGGTTCGGGATCCGCGGGATCGGCTCCTTCTACTACGCCGCCGTCGCGATCAACGCCGGGGTCCTGACCACCGGCGAGATCGAGCAGATCTACTGGACCATCATCGCCTGTGTCGGAGTCTCGATCCTGATCCACGGGTTCACGGCCGGGCCGGCGATGTCGACTGTCACCGAGACCACGGGTGACCCGCTGGAGGACTACGGAGCCTGATCTCCGTGGCCCGGACCGTGGTCGCGGGCCGGCAGTGCGCAGACCGCGGCCCACGCGGCATCGCCCAGCGCATCCGCGTAGGAAGCCACGGGCCTCTTCAGGCGGCCGGCAAGCCAGAGCTTGGCGATTTCCTGGGTCGGGGCGAAGACAACGGCATGGAGCAGGTTGAAAGAGACCGGCTCGATCGTGCCGGCCTCGGCCTGTTCGTCGATCCACGCCTTCATTGTCGAGAACCAGTCGCGGTTGGCTGCCGCCAGCCTCTCGCCCCGCGGGCCGGCGGCGACCGCGTTGCGGTGGCGCGAGACCGTGATTGCGCGCTCGCGATCCTCCTCGGTCCATTCGAGGTGAAGCCTGACCAGTGCCCTTATCACCGCTTCCGGGTCGTTCTCGCGCTCGAGGATCGCCACGGTGCGGCGTTGATGGTCCTCGAGCGCCGCGACGACCTGCCCGGCGATCTCCCCCTCGTCGCTCAAATGCCCGGTGCTCCGGAGACTTCGAGGTTGCTGCGCTCCTGGAGCAGCCTGCGCACGTGGTCCTCGTCGAGGTCGGCGGATTCGGTCCCGGCGATGAATTCCCGCATCAGGTTGACGAAGCGGTCGGGGTCGTCGTTGAACGGGAAGTGTCCGGCCTCGGGGAAGACGTCGAGCCTGCTGCCGGGCAGCATGTCGTTGGCCAGGTGCGCGTGATCGACCGGGATGATCCGGTCGTTCTCGCCCCAGACGACGAGCGAAGGTATGTCTCCCGCAAGGTAGAGGCGGTCCTCGGCGCTGACCCGCTGGCCGTTCATGTCGATGACCGACCGGACCGTGTGGAGGAAGGCCCGGCGAGCGTCGGCCTCGGTCAGCGAGGCGAAGCCTTCGCCGACCCCTTCGACGTCGGCGTTGGGCTTCAGGCCGATCTTGCCGAGCAGTCCGCGGATCTTCACCGCACCGTCGTGGAGCCTGGGGCTGAACATGAACGGCAGCACGAGCTCGGCACCCGGCAGGGCGGCGGCTCTCAGCATCGGGTTCACCTCACGACCGATTCCCCCGGAGCTGACCAGGACCAGCCGGCCCATCCGCTCCGGGAACTGGTAGGCGAACTGCATCGCGATGCCACCGCCGAGAGAGTGTCCGACGACGGTCGAACGAGGGATTTCGAGGGCCACGAGCAGATCCCTGATGCCGCTGGCGTAGGCGCCCAGCGAGTAGTCACCTGGAGGCTTGGCCGAACGGCCGTGGCCGAGCAGGTCGGGGGCGATGACCGTATGGGTCTCCGCCAGCCGTGGCATCACCCTGCGCCAGGTGCGGGAACTCGACGTGATGCCGTGGATCAGCAGGATCGGCGGCCCTTCTCCCATCATGTGGAAGGTCACCGGCTGGCCGTGGATGTCGATCGTCTGGGGAGGGGTCACCGGCACAGTGTCGCACCGCCGGAGCGATCGCAGTGTGTCCTCGGTCCGCCGCGCCTACCAGGTGTCGACGAAGGGCCGGGGCGCGCCGGCTTCGCGCGAGGCCCTCGCCAGCGTCGCCGCGACGACGGTCCGCGTCTCGGCCGGATCGATCACGTCGTCTATCTCGAACAGCGTCGCGGCATTGAGCGCATTGGCGTTCTCATGCGCGATCTCGGTCAGCTCGCGCACCCGTCTCTCGCGCTCGGCGTCGTCTTCAATCGCCTCGAGTTCCTTTCGCAGACCCAGCCTCACGGCTCCTTCCAGGCCCATCGGCCCGAGTTCCGCCCCGGCCCAGGCGACGGTCAGCAGTGGTTCGTGGAGGCTGCCGGCCACCATCGCCTGGGCACCGAGGCCGTAGCCGCGGCGAAGCACGACGGCGACCAGCGGCACGCTGAGCGCCGCGCCGGCGACGAGCATTCGCGAGCAGTGGCGCACCAGTCCGGTCTTCTCGGCCTCCGGGCCGACCATCATCCCGGGGGTGTCGACCAGCGAGAGCATCGGGATACCGAACCGGTCGCAGAGCTGCATCAGCCGGGCCGCCTTGTCGGCGCCGTCCGAGGTGATCGCCCCGGCCATGTGGAGCGGATTGTTGGCGATCACGCCGACGGGCCGGCCCTCGATGCGGATCAGTGCCGTGACCATCTCGGGCGCGAAGCGGTCCCTCAGCGTCACGGCCGAGCCCCGGTCGGCGAGCAGCCCGACGATCCGGTTCACGTCGTAGGCACGGCGCCTGCGTTCGGGGATCACTTCGCGGAGATCGGCCTGCTCGGGTGCATCGGCGTATTCGCCGGCCGGACAGGAGCCGTCCGCGAGCATGCCGACCAGGCTCGAGGCGACCCCGACTGCGGCCTCCTCATCGTCGACGAGCACGTCGATGACGCCGTTGGCCGACTGAATGGCCGCCGGGCCGACTTCGTCCGGGTGGACCGAGCCCAGTCCTCCGCCTTCGATCATCGCCGGTCCGCCCATTCCGAGCGAGCTGTTCGCGGTTGCGACGATCAGGTCCGAGCATCCGGCGATCACCGCGTTTCCGGCAAAGCAGCGGCCGGCGACGACCGCGACCCTCGGCACGACACCGGAAAGCGACGCCCACAGCGCGAAGGCCCGCGTATCGAGGGCCGAGACCACGGCGTGGTCGGAGTCGCCCGGACGTCCACCACCGCCTTCGGCGAAGAAGACGGTCGGCAGCTTCATCCGCTCGATCAGCTCGAAGAGCCTGTCCTTCTTGCGGTGACCCGTATGCCCCTGGGTTCCGGCGAGCACGGTGTAGTCGTAGGAGAGCACGGCGCAGGCGCGGCCCTCCACCGTGGCGGTGCCGGCGATCAGTCCGTCGGCCGGGGTCCGCTCGATCAGGTCCTGCATCTCCCTGCGACCGCGCTGGGCTGCGATCGCGAACCGGCCGTATTCGACCAGCGAGCCCGGGTCCACGAGGTCGTCAATGTTTTCCCTCGCGGTGCGGCCTCCGGACTCGTGGCGACGGGCGACGGCATCCTGGCGGGCCGCGTCCGTTGTCAGGCGTGCCCGCTCGTTCAGCTCGTCGAGATCCTCGCGCTTCATCGGCGGATCGTAGCCGCGGTGGGCCTGTCCGGCGGATCGGGATAGTCTGCCCTTTCAGATGGATCCGTACGGAACACTGGATGGACGACGAACCCGGCTCTAGTCCCAGGCGCACCCTGAACCGGTTTCGGGGGGCGCTCTCCTGATGGTCGAGCTCCTGCTCGTACTCGTTTCCGTGGTCATGATCCTGGCCTGCGGTGCCTTCGTCGCGGCCGAGTTCGCCTTCGTGACCGTCGACCGGTCCAGCGTCGACCGCGAAGCCGAGGCGGGGGACAGGAGGGCCGAAGGTGTGCGCTCGGCACTGCGCCGGCTCTCGACCCAGCTCTCGGCGGCGCAGATCGGGATCACGCTGACCAACCTGGTGATCGGCTTCCTCGCCGAGCCCGCGATATCGGCGCTGCTGGAGGGGCCGCTCGGGTCGATCGGAGTGTCGGAGGGCGCGGTGTCCGGAGTGGCACTGCTGATCGGCTTCATCCTCGCCAACGGCCTGACCATGGTCTTCGGCGAGCTGGTGCCGAAGAACCTGGCGATCACGCACCCGCTACACACGGCCAAGGCTGTTCAGGGGTTCCAACGCGGATTCACCGTCGCCCTCGGACCCGTGATCACGGGCGCCAATGGGCTGGCGAATTCGATCCTGAGGAGAATCGGCATCGAGCCCCAGGAGGAGCTTGCCTCGGCGAGGTCCCCCGAAGAACTCGGCTCGCTGGTCAGGCGGTCGGCCGAACAGGGCACGCTCGAGCTGCCGACCGCGACGCTGCTCGAGAAGTCGCTCGATTTCGGGGAGCGGCGCGCCGACGATGCGATGACGCCCCGCGTCAGGGTGACCACGCTCGCGCCCGACGATCCCGTGATGGCGGTCATCGAGGCGGCCCGGGAGAGTGGCCGTTCGAGGTTCCCGGTGATCGAGGAGGGTTCGGAACAGGTCGAGGGGATAGTTCACGTCAAGCACGCAGTCGCGATCCCTTACGAACGCCGCGGTGAAGTCCGCGTGAGGGACGTGATGGCGGAGCCCGTGCTCGTGCCGTCGTCGATGGAGCTGGATCCCCTTCTGACGGAGCTGAGAAAGGTCGGCCTGCAGATCGCGATCGTGGTCGACGAGTTCGGCAGCTTCGACGGCATCGTCACGCTTGAGGACCTGATCGAGGAAATCGTCGGCGAGGTGCGTGACGAGCACGACCCCCGGGAGGACCCGGTCCGCCCGATCGAGGACGGCGTCTGGGGCCTTTCCGGCCTGCTCAGGCCCGACGAGGTCGCCGAGCACACCGGGGTCCACCTGCCGGAGGACGAAGACTACGAGACGGTCGCCGGCCTGATCGCCTTCGAACTCGGTGAAGTTCCGGAGCAGGGGGACGAGGTCAGCGTCGAAGCCGTCGACGACGAAGGCGTGAAGCTGCGCGCCAAGCTGGCCGTGTTGACGATGGACGAACTCAGGGTCGACCGGATCCGGCTCGAGGTCGAGCCGCTCGGGCCGGGCGAGCAACCGGGGGAGCAGTCGTGAGCACGGGCCTCGCGATCTGGATCTCGGTCCTCCTGCTCGTCGCCAACGCCTTCTTCGTGGGCGCCGAGTTCGCCCTGATCTCGGCCCGGCGCTCGGTCATCGAGCCGAAGGCCGAAGAGGGCGGTCGCATCGCTGCGATCACGCTGCGCTCGATGGAGAACGTCTCGCTGATGATGGCGGCAGCGCAGCTCGGCATCACGCTCTGCACGCTGGGCCTCGGGGCACTGGCCAAACCGGCCGTAGCCAACGCGGTCGAGGGCCCGCTCGAGGCGATCGGGGCCCCACAGGCGCTCGTCTATCCGATCGCTTTCGCCGTCGCACTATTCGTTGTGGCTTCGCTCCACGTCGTGCTCGGCGAGATGGTCCCGAAGAACATCGCCCTCGCAAGGCCGGACCGCTCGGCCCTGACCCTCGCACCGCCACTGAGGCTGGTCGTGATCCTCCTGTACCCGGCGATCGCATCGCTGAACTGGATCGCCAATGCGATCCTGCGGCTGCTCGGGGTCGAACCGAGGAACGAGGTGGCCAGTGCCTTCACGCGGGACGAGGTCGCCGGACTGGTCGAGGAATCTCGGCGCGAAGGCTTCCTCGATTCCCACGAGAGCAGGCTGCTGGCCGGCGCGCTCGGATTCGAGGAGCGCAGCGCCAATTCGGTGCTGCTCACGCTGGACAGGATCGAGACCGTGCCTGTGACGGTCACGCCCGCCGAGGTCGAAGCCGTGGCGGCGAGGACGGGGTTCTCGCGCTTCCCTGTGTCCAGGGACGGCGAGATGATCGGTTACCTCCACCTCAAGGACGCGCTCGAGTTCAAGGATCGCCACCGCAACCGGCCGATCGCCGAGTCCTGGGTCAGGCCGCTGCCGACCGTGCGCGGCGACGACCTTCTGCGATCGGTCCTGAAGACGATGCAGGGGTCCGGGGCGCACCTGGCCAGAGTCATCGAAGCCGACGGCCGGACCACGGGAGTCGTCGCACTCGAAGACGTACTCGAGGAACTGATCGGCGAAGTGCGCGATGCTACGAGGCGCAAGGCCGCCTGAGCGGCGGAGCGCGATCGAGGAGAGGAAATCCGGGTGAGCGAAGAAAGCAGGGTGATCGAGAGTTTCTACGGGTCGTTCGCCGCCGGCGACGCCGATGGTATGGAGCGCTGTTACCACCCCGAGATCCGCTTCTCGGACCCCGCCTTTCCGGACCTTCGCGGTCCTGAGGTGATGAAGATGTGGAGGATGCTGCTCGATCGCGCCGACGATCTCGAGATCGTCCTCGGCGACCATTCGGGTGATGGCGGGGCAGGCAGCGCGCACTGGACGGCGCGCTACACGTTCTCCCGGACCGGTCGCCACGTGGTCAACGAGATCGACGCGGCCTTCCGCTTCAGCGAGGGCCTGATCATCGAGCACCGGGACTCCTTCGACTTCTGGAAGTGGTCGCGCATGGCCCTCGGTGCCCCCGGGTTCTTCCTCGGCTGGAGTCCGATGCTGAGGAAGAAGGTGCAGGCGCAGTCGGCCCTGCTGCTCGCCGCCTCCGACTGAGCCGTTGCGCAGGCCCGGGCAAGCCGAGACGCAGCGGCTCCGGTGCGAGCGTCCCCGGCAGGTGGACGAGCCCGACTACCGGCGCCTGTTCCTCGACCCCGAGGTCGCGCGGTGGCTGCGGCCGCCGCCGCTCGAGCCGCTCGTCCCCCGTGACGTGGCCCGGATCCTCGAGCACGATCTGCTCCACTGGCGGCAGCACCGCTTCGGCCCGTGGGTGCTGCGGGCCAGGCAAGACGAAGCTTTCGTCGGCCGGGGCGGTCTGGCCTGGACACGGGTCGAAGGACGGCCCATGGTCGAGCTGCCCTGGTCGCTGCTGCCCGAGTCGCAGGGGCGCGGGCTGGCCACAGAGGCGGCGACCGCGGCGCTGACGGTCGCCGCCGGGCTCGGACTCAAGCACGTGGTCTCGCTCACCCTGACCGGAAACCTCGCCTCACGAAGGGTGATGGAGAAGATCGGCCTCACGTACGAACGCGAAGTCGAGCACTTCGGACTTCCCCATGTTCTCTACGGGATCGACCTGCGTGTATGGCGCAACGAGAGATCCGGCAATCCCCTGAGCTAGCGGGCCGGCCGACGGCACCGGCGCTTGACGCACGGGGCCCCGACGCTGCTCAGCCTGGAGCCGGGCGGCTGCCGAACACGGCCGATCCGACCCTGACTATCGTCGCGCCCTCTTCGATCGCCACCTCGAGGTCGCCGCTCATCCCCATCGACAGTTCTGCCATCTCGACGCCGTCGAGGTTCATTTCACGGACCCGGTCCCGCAGTTCGCGAAGCAGGCGCAGGCTGGGGCGGGCCAGCTCAAGGTCGTCGGTGAACAGGCCGATCGTCATCAGGCCGCGCACGCGCAGCGCGTCGAGGCGGCTGACCTCGGTCACGAAGTCCTCGAGCGCATCCGGTTCGAGGCCGAACTTCGAATCCTCGCGGGAGGTGTTTACCTGGAGCAGCACGTCGCGGGTCTCGCCCTCCCGCTCGAGCCTCTTCTGGAGCTTGCGGGCCAGTGAGAGCCGGTCGAGCGACTGGATACAGGAGACATACGGGACCAGCGCGTTGATCTTGTTCGACTGGAGGTGGCCGATGAAGTGGCGCTCGTAGTCGAGGTCGCTCAGTGCTTCGTACTTCGGCCTCACCTCCTGGACGCGGTTTTCGGCGACGAGATCGGCTCCGGCCTCGATCGCGACCCGCACCCTCGGTGCGTCGACGGTCTTCGTCGCGAGCAGCAGACGAACCTCGTCCGGCGGCCTTCCCGCGGCGGCGCAGGCGGACTCGATCCGCTCGTTGACCGAGGCCAGGTTCGAGCGGATCTGCGCGGCGACCGTCTCCGTGACCGGCTGGGGCGGCGGCCATTCCCGGCCTTCAGGCATCCCGCATCTCCGAGAAGACCGCGGTGGCAGCGCCCGGTCCGGCTTCCCGGCGTTCGTCGGCGATCACGTGTGACACGGCGTTGATCAGGGCCAGGTGGGTGAATGCCTGCGGGAAGTTGCCGAGGTGGCGGTTGGTGCCCGGATCGATCTCTTCCGCGAACAGGTCGAGAGAACCGGCAGAGCTGAGCAGCCTCTCGCAGAGCCGGCGGGCCTCCTCCGCCTCGCCGATCTCCGACAGCGCCGAGACCATCCAGAACGAGCAGATCAGGAACGTGCCTTCCTCCCCGTGGAGCCCGTCGTCGGTCTCGCCGGTCAGGTACCGCAGAATCATGCCGCGGTCGTCGAGGCCTTCCCTGACGGCGAGCACCGTCTTGCGGATCCGCTCGTCGTCGTGGGGCAGGAACCGGACCAGCGGCATCAGCAGCACCGAGGCGTCGAGCGCGTCGGTCTCGTAGTGCTGTCGGAACACACCGTCGCGGCAACCCTTCTCGATGATTTCGGCCTTGATGCGGTCGGCGGTGTCGCGCAGTTCCTCCGCTACTTCGGGTCTTCCGTATTGCTCGGCCAGCCTGGCGCCGCGGTCTACGGCGACCCAGATCATCAGCTTTGACGATACGTAGTGCTTTGCCTCCCCGCGGGCCTCCCAGATGCCCTGGTCCGGCTTCGGCCACGCCTCGATCGCCTCCCTCACGAGCCGCAGGACCAGCTTCCGGCTCTCCTCGGAGTCGCTTTCCTCCCGGAGCGCCAGACGGTTCACGTAGATCGCGTCCATCAACGCACCCCAGACGTCGTTCTGGCGCTGGTCAAAGGCGCCGTTCCCGATCCGCACGGGGCGCGCCCCCTCATAGCCCGAGAGGTGATCGAGCGTCTTCTCGGTGAGGTCGTGCTCGCCACCGATCCCGTACATGATCTGGAGGTCGCCGTCCGATTCCATGGCCCTGGCCCGGACGAAGCGGAGGAAGCCACGCGCTTCGTCGTCGAAACCGAGCGAGTGGAGCGCCCAGAGTGCGAAGGTCGAGTCCCGTATCCAGCTGAAGCGGTAGTCCCAGTTGCGTACGCCACCGGGCGTCTCGGGCAGCGAGGTCGTCGCGGCGGCGAGCATGGCGCCCGTGGGTGCGTAGATCAGGCCCTTCAGCACGAGAGCCGAGCGCTGCAGGTGGATTCGCCACGGATGATCCGGGAAGCTGCCCCCGGCCAGCCACTGGCGCCACGACTCGACCGTTTCGTCGATCCTCTCGGTCGCCTCCGGTGCGCTCCTCGCTCGCGAGTCGATTCCGCGACCCCAGGCGAGCGCACAGAAGCAGCTCTCGCCCTCCTTCAGGTGGATGGTCCCGTCGGCCCGTCCCTGGCCGAGCGTCAGGTCGAGGTCGGTGTTGAGCGCGACCTTCGTCCCGGCTCCTTCGGCCACCGCCTCGCCGAAGCCGCCCGCCTGCCAGACGGCGGCCTCGGAGCCATATTCGAAGCGGGGCTCGCAGGCCAGCTCGATCGTCGACTCGCCTTCGACGCAGGTCGCGACGCGGACCAGCGAGAAGTCGGACGCATATTCGGATTGCGATCCGCCGTCCGGGCCGGACCGGGTCCACTCGGCAATGCTCAGCGCGTCCCTGACGACGACCCAGCCGGTGTCCGTCGACCACGTGGTTTCGATGACCAGCGTCCCCGGCTCGTAGCGGCGGCTCAGTGGCGCGGCAACGCCTCTCGGGGCGAACCGGAAGTGGCCTGCCGTGCGGTCCAGCAACGCGCCGAAGGTGCTCGGCGAGTCGAAGCGCGGCAGGCAGAACCACTCGACCGAGCCGTCCGGTGCGACCAGGGCCGAGGTGTTGCAGTCCGACAGGAAGCCGTAGCTGCCTATCGGCGGGAAATGGCTTGCGGTCAGGCTTTGCCCTCCGCCTCGTACTCCCGGAGGAAGCCTTCGAAGAGCCGGCGATGGCCCTGCTCGTCGGCCAGGATGGTGATCATCATGTCTTCGGTGACCGGATCGACGTCGGCGGCCGTCTCGATGATCTTCGTATAGAACTCGATCGCGCCGGTCTCGGCTTCGATCACGCCCTTGATCACGTGGACGATGTCGGACTGCTCGTCGGGCGGCTGGAGGAAGCTCTGTTCGGGCTTGAAGTCCATCGAGCCGGGGACCACGCCGTAGAGCTCCTTGATGCGCTTGGCGAACAGCTGGGCGTGACCGAGTTCCTCCTGGATGTCCTGCTGGAGCGACTCGATGATCTCCTGGGCCCGCACCCCGTCGGGATTGGTCGAGTTGGTGATGTAGCTCATCACCGTCTCGATTTCCATCCAGTAGGCCTTCTTGAGCATCTCGACGATCTCTTCCCGCTTCTCCGGATTGTCGCGGTCGAGAATGCCCTCGCTTCTGCTCATTGTCGCTCCTTGGTGTTCGGCTTGGCCGTCAAGGCCGGTAGATAACCGCCGGTGGGTTTCGCCAAACCAATCTAGCAGCGCCGAGGCCCTCTCCCGGGCGACCGGGCGAGGGCCGTCGGTAATCTTCGAATGCCTTGTTTTCAGACCTTCTCATCCCCTTCGCCTTCCTCAGCCCGACCGCTGTCGCCCTGCTCGAGCTGATTCCCGTCACCGTGGCGATCGTCTTCTACTGGAACCGGGCGATGAAGCTCTCATGGGCCGGCAGGCCCGTGCCGGCGTGGCGTCAGGTCTGTTTCGGCGCCGGTCTCTTCCTGGCATCGGTCGTGCTGTTCAACCCCTGGGGGTATCTCGCTGAGGAGCTGGTGATCGCCCACATGGTCGAGCATCTGATCATCGGCGACATCGCGAGCCTCCTGATCGTGCTCGGGCTCACCCGGTCCATCCTCCAGCCGATCCTCGCGATCCCGTTCTTCGGGCGGCTGCAGGTCCTGGTCAACCCGCTGGTCGCCTTGCCGCTCTGGGCCCTGAACCTTTTCGTCTGGCACATCCCGGCCCTCTACGACGCGGCCTACGGTGGTGCCGCCGTGCACGGACTCGAGCACGCGATGTTCCTCGGCTTCGGTGTGCTGATGTGGATGCCGGTTTTCGGCCCGTTGCCGATGCCGGCCTGGTTCAACACCGGCTGGAAGGTCATCTATACGGTCGCCGTGCGCTTCGCCGCGGCGATCCTCGGCAACGTGCTGATGTGGAGCCAGGTGACGATCTACCAGAACTACGCCGAAGGTCAGGCCAAGTGGGGCCTGAGCGCGGTCCAGGACCAGAGCATCGCCGGCGTGATCATGATGATCGAGGGCACGTTCCTGCTGATCGGCGTCATCGCGTACAGCTACTTCCAGTCGGCCGGCCAGAGCATTCGAAAGCAGGAACTGCTCGACCTCGCCTACATGCAGGGATACAACCTGGACGAAGAGCGGGCCGAGCGGGCGGTGAGGTCGGGCCACAGCGACCTGCTGGAGAAGCGGATCCGGGCGGCAAAGGTCGCCGATCCGGCTCCGTGAAGCGGGCTCCGCTGCGGGCGTGGCTGGTCACCGGTCCGGTCGGGCGCCTCTCCGGCTTCGTGATCGAGTTCGTCCTCGCCCTGTGGTCGCTGGCCGCCGATCGCCGCAATCGCCGATCCGGCGCGAATCGCTAGGGTCAGTCGACCTTGAAGACGACCGTCACAGAACTCGAGAATTCCCGCGCCCGCGTCGAGGCCGAGGTTTCGGCCGGTGATGTGGCTACCCAGATCCAGCGCGCCGCCCGCTCACTGGCGCGCGAGATGCGCCTCCCCGGCTTCCGCAAGGGTAAGGCGCCGCCTTCGCTCGTGGTGCAGCGACTCGGTTTCGCATCCGTCTTCGAGCAGGCCCTCCAGGATGCGCTGCCCGAGTGGTACCAGCACGCCGTGTTCGAGTCGGGCGTCGTTCCGATCGGCGATCCCGAAGTCGAGGTGACCGACGCCCCGTCGGCCGAGGGCGAGCCGCTCTCGTTCAAGTTCGAGGTCGGCGTTCGTCCGAAGGCCGTGCTCGGCGAGTACCTGGGCCTCGAGGTCGAAAAGCCCGGCACCGACGTCCCCGACGAGGTCATCGACCGCGAGATCGACCGCCTGCGCGAAGGAATGGCGAGCCTCGATGCGGTCGACCGGCCGGCCGCCGATGGCGACCACGTGCTCGTCGACTTCGTCGGCAGCCTCGATGGAGTCGAGTTCGAGGGTGGCAGCGCGACCGACCACATGATCGAGATCGGCTCCGGACAGCTGATCGACGACTTCGAGCAGCAGATCATCGGCGCCTCCGCGGGAGACGAGGTCGAGGTAAACGTCACCTTCCCGGAGGAATACGGAGCCGCGGAACTGGCCGGCCAGGACGCCCTGTTCCGGGTGACCGTCAAGGAGGTGCGCGAGAAGAAGCTGCCCGAAGTCGACGACGACTTCGCGCTCGAGGCTTCCGAGTTCGACACTCTCGAGGAGCTTCGCTCCGACATCGCCGACAAGCTCGCCGAGGCGGCGGGGGAGAGGGTGGAGCAGGAGTTCAGGGTCGCGGCCGTGGACGCGGCGGTGGCCAATGCCGCGGTCGAGCTTCCCGAGGAGATCGTCAGGGCCCGCGGGATGGAGCGCTGGGAGCGGGTCGAGCGCCAGATGGCGGGCCAGGGCATGAACCCGGATACGTACCTCCAGATGCAGGGCAAGACCCGCGACGAGATCGTCGAGGAGTCGCTGCCCGACGCCGAACAGGAGATTCGCCGGGAAGCCGTGCTTGTCGCGGTCGGCGAAGCCGAGCAGATCGAGGTCAGCGATGAGGAGCTCGAGTCGGAGCTCGAGCACATGGCCGGACACGAACGCACGACGCCGGCGAAGCTGCTGGAGCGCCTGAAGCGCGACGGCCGTCACGAGATGGTCGCGGCCGACATCCGGGTGAGAAAGGCGATTGACCGCATCGCCGAGACCGCCAGGCCGGTCGAGATGAGCGACGAGGACGTCAAGGAAAAGCTCTGGACCCCGGGCGACCCGCGCTGAGGCGATGCCCGCCGGACTCCCTCTATAGACTCGCCGCCATGAGCCCACTAGTACCCATGGTCGTCGAACAGACCTCGCGCGGCGAGCGGTCTTTCGACATCTACTCCCGCCTCCTCAACGAACGCATCGTCTTCCTCGGGACGGGGGTGAACGAGGACATCGCCAACCTGATCGTGGCCCAGCTCCTCCACCTCGAGTCTGATGATCCGGAAAAGGACATCAGCCTCTACATCAACTCGCCCGGGGGCTCGGTCTACGCGGGTCTCGCGATCTACGACACGATGCAGTTCATCAAGCCCGACGTGCAGACGATCTGCGTCGGCATCGCGATGAGCATGGGCGCTCTGCTTCTGGCCGGCGGGGCAGAGGGCAAGCGAATGTCGCTCCCCAACTCGAAGATCCTGATCCATCAGGTCTCCTCCGGCTTCCAGGGCCAGGCCACCGACATCGAGATCCACGCCAACGAGATCATCGACACGCGCAGCCGTCTCGACAAGATCCTCGCCAAGCACACCAAGCAGGACCTCGAGAAGATCACCCACGACACCGAGCGCGACTACTTCATGAGCTCCGATGAGGCCAAGGAATACGGCATCGTCGACCGCGTCATCGAGCATCACTAGGCGCCTGGCCGCACGCGGAGCCCTTCTCGCGCTGCTGCTGACGGCGTCCCTGCCGGCTTCAGTGGCACTCCCGGCACCTTCCCACGCGCAGGCCGCCGCGGCGGACCCTGGCGGCTTCCGCGGCCTCGAAGGTGGTGTCACGCCGAGGCAGACGGTGCCGCATTCCGTCTCGCCACAGCGGATCGTCTTCCGTTTCCGCGCCAGGCGTGCGCTGAGGATCGAGATCCGCATCAGCCGCGTCGCGCAGGACGGGCGTCCCGGCCGCATCGTGCGCCGCTTCGTTTCGGGTCCGATGCGACCCGGCCGGTGGCATCGCCGCGACTGGAACGGCCTCGATTCGAAGCGCAGGCTGGCCGGCGCAGGGCGCTACCGGGTCCGGATCGGTCCGGCGGGCGGACGCCTGAGGACGCTCGCCCGCCCGCGCCTGAACGGGCACCGGTTCCCCGTCGACGGCAGTCACGGCATCCGGGGCTACGTCGGAACCTTCGGTGCACCGCGCACCGGCGGACGCATCCACGAAGGTTTCGACGTCACCGCCGCCTGCGGCACTGCGCTTGTCGCGGTGCGTTCGGGAACCGTGCTGAAGACCGCGTACGACGCCGCGCTGAAGGGCCACTACGTCGTCTACAAGGGCCGCGCGGAACGGCGCACCTACCTGTACGCCCACCTTGCACGTCCGGCTCCGGTGCGGGAGGGCCAGAAAGTCCGGGCGGGGCGCCGGCTCGGCACGGTCGGCCAGACCGGAAACGCCGCAGGCACACCGTGCCACCTGCACATCGAGATCCGCTCCCGCGGCAGCCTGCTCGACCCGGCGCCGCTGCTCTACTCGTGGGACCGGTGAGGCGGACAGCACGGGGGAGGCGCAGTCCCCTACGCGCCCGCCCTGTCCCCGACTCTCTGCCCGGCGGATTGCACGAGAAGGAATTTTCCTGTCACCGGAATGGATAAGGTCGGTAGGCGAGAAGGTTTTATCTCGGCCACATGGCCTTTCAGATCCAACAGGAGGAGTAGCGAATGTCGAGCCAAAGCGGTACCGCCGACCATCTGGACATAGGCGGCGTTTTCGAAGCAACAACCGATATCTACAAGAAGGTATTCGGCACGTTCTGGATCGTCGCCCTGGTCCTGCTGGTCCCGACGGCGATCATCGTCGCGATCCTCGGCAATGAAGGCATCCTCGGCCTGATCGGCTCGCTGATTCAGCTGGTGGCTACCGCCTGGCTGATCGGCTCGGTGATCCGGATCGTTCAGGACGTCGAAGAGGACGGCCGCGTCGACTGGTCGGTCGGCGAGATCCTCGGTTCGGTCACCGGCCGGCTGGTCTGGATCATCCTGCTGCAGATCGTGGTTGCCATCCTCGTCGGCATCGGCCTGATCTTCTTCATCATCCCCGGTGTGATCCTCGCCCTCATGTGGAGCGTCTCGATGCCTTCCCTCGTGGTCGAGGAGAGAGGCGTCTTCGATTCGATGAGCCGCAGCTCCGAGCTGACCAAGCACAACCGCATGCGAATCCTCGGGATCGTGCTGCTGATCCTCTTGATCTACATCGTCATCGCGATCATCGTCGCACTTCTGTTGGCGGTCGTACCGCTAATCGGGATCATCGTCCTGATTGCGGTCGGTGTTCTCGCCTATCCCTACATCGCGATCATCTCGACGGTCCTCTACTACCGCCTGCGCGAGCTCAAGGACGGGGTCGTGGTCGCTGTCGAAGAGACCGTCGTAGTCGAGGAGTCACCGGAGCCGCCTCCGACCGCCTGATCCTCATCTGACACCAGCGGTTTTCAGAGCCGCCGCGCCCGGGCGCGGCGGCTCTTCTTCTGTCCCGGGTCGGACGAGAGTCCGTCAGACCTTCAGTTCGTAGTTGATCCAGGTCGACTTTTCGGCCCCGGTCCCGTCGTAGAGCGCCTGGGCGGTGTGGTTGTCGGGGGCCGTATTCCATTCGAGCCACGCCGCACCTGATTCCCGGGCAAGGCCTGCGCCGGCCTCGATCAGGGCCCGGCCGATACCCGCTCCTCTCGCGTCCTCTACCACGTACAGGTCGTTCATCAGGACGGTCGGCACCGCCCCGAGGGAACTGAGGAAGCGGTAGTAGCAGCCGAAGCCGACCGGCCGGCCGTCGACCCACGCGGCGAGCAGCCAGCCCTCGCGGTCGGTGCCGATGAAGCGCGAGAAGAAATCCCGGTTGCGCTGCGCGTCGATGTCCTCGATCTCGTAGAAGCGCTGGTAGGCCTCGATGAGCGGCTCCACCCGGGCGAGGGTCTCCGCGGTCACTGGTCTGATCTCGACGTCCATCAACCGACCTTACCGCCCGCCGCGCGGTGCGCGGGGGCGATCCTCGCGGTCCCGGCCGTGAGGATCGCCCCGGCGAACGTGTCCGGGTCCGGCGCCGTCGGGCGTCGCCGGCGTCTCGGCCTCGTGGGCCGGCACTGCTCTCGCGGCAAGATCTGTCCCGTCGGCAGGGCGGGGCGCAGGCGCGCAGTAGATGGCAGTACGAGGGCGCGGGAACGTCCTGCCGCTACAGTGGGCCAAGGCCCTGAATCCGAAGCAGAAAGGGCAGACCCCTGGCACGTTCAACCGATTCCAACGAGCAGCTCCTCTGCAGCTTCTGCGGCAAGTCCCAGCGCCAGGTCAAGAAGCTGATCGCCGGGCCCGGCGTATACATCTGCGACGAGTGCATCGACCTGTGCAACGAGATCATCGACGAAGAGATGGTCGTCGCCCCGACCGCCGCGGCGGGCATCGATCTCGAGCACCTGCCGAAGCCGCAGGAGATCAACGAGGTCCTCGATGACTACGTAATCGGCCAGGCGTCGGCGAAGAAAGCGCTTTCGGTGGCCGTCTACAACCACTACAAGCGGGTCCGCATGGCAGAAGCCGAGGATCCCGAGGTGGAGCTCCAGAAGTCGAACATCATGCTGCTCGGGCCGACCGGCTGCGGCAAGACGCTGCTGGCCCAGACCCTCGCCCGGCTGCTCAACGTCCCGTTCGCGATCGCAGACGCCACCGCTCTCACCGAGGCCGGCTACGTTGGCGAAGACGTCGAGAACATCCTGCTCAAGCTGATCCAGGCCGCCGACTACGACGTCAAGAAGGCCGAGACGGGCATCATCTACATCGACGAGATCGACAAGATCACCCGCAAGGCCGACAACCCGTCGCTGACCCGGGACGTATCGGGTGAGGGTGTCCAGCAGGCCCTGCTCAAGATCCTCGAAGGAACCACGGCCTCGGTGCCGCCGCAGGGCGGCCGCAAGCACCCGCACCAGGAGTTCCTGACGATCGACACCAGCAACATCCTGTTCATTTGCGGCGGCTCGTTCTCCGAACTCGAGCAGGTCATCGAGCGCCGGGTCGGCAACAGGTCGGTCGGCTTCGGAGCGGCGATACACCGGATCGATGAAGACGATCCGGGCGAGCTGTTCGAACAGGTGATGTCCGAGGACCTGATCGAATACGGCCTGATCCCCGAGTTCATCGGCAGGTTGCCCGTCGTCGCCGCCCTCCATCAGCTCACGAGGGAGGACCTGGTCCGGGTCCTGACCGAACCGCGGCACGCCCTGACCAAACAGTTCACCCGGTTCTTCGAGTTCGACGGGATCGAGCTCGTATTCGCCGACGATTCGCTCGAAGCCATCGCCGATCGCGCTCTGGCCCGGGAGACGGGTGCCCGCGGGCTGCGCTCGATCATCGAGGACACGCTCCAGGACGTCCAGTTCGAACTGCCCTCGCGCCACGACGTGACCAAGTGCGTGGTCACGCGCGAGTCGATCGAGAAGGGCCAGCAGCCGATCCTCGTGACCGACGCGGCCCACGAATCCGACACCGGACCGGGCGGTTTCGACGAGCTCGGGGAGCAGGCCGGCTGAGCGGCCGGCACGGGCACCCTCCGGCGCCGGGTTCCCTGCCAATAAGATCGGCCGCCTTGGATACCGAGGCGCGAAAGAGGCTCGAAGACACGACCCGGTGGCAGCCGGGAGTGGTCGAGCACCGCGTTTTTCGCGCCTGGCTTGATGGTGGCTACTTCCACCCCGAAGCCACCGGCAGCCCGGACGAGAACTTCTCGGTAGCGATCCCGCCGCCGAACGTGACCGGCGCACTCCACATGGGGCATGCGCTGAACGGCTCGATGCAGGACGCGCTGGTGCGGATGAACCGCATGTCGGGGCGCAACACGCTGTGGGTGCTCGGCACCGACCACGCCGGCATCGCCACGCAGTCGGTGGTCGAGAAGCGGCTGCGGTCGGAGGGAATCGACCGCCACGAGATCGGCCGCGAGGCCTTCACCGAACGCGTCTGGCAGTGGAAGGACGAGTACGCCGGCCGGATCCGGGAGCAGTACCAGCGGCTCGGCGCCTCCTGCGACTACGAGCGCGAGCGCTTCACGCTCGACGACGGCTACGCGCTGGCCGTGCGCAAGGTCTTCACCGAGCTCTACGAGAAGGGCTACATCTACCGCGACCACTACATGGTCAACTGGGACCCGGGCTCACGTTCGGCGATCTCCGACCTCGAGGTCGAGAACCGCGTCGAGACCGACACGCTCTTCTCGATCGACTACCCGGTGGAGGACCGCGACCGGGTCCTGACCGTGGCCACGGTCAGGCCGGAGACGATGATGGCCGACACGGCAGTGGCGGTGAACCCGGATGACCCGCGTTACCGCGACCTGATCGGCGCGCACTGCATTCTGCCGCTGGTCGGCCGCCGCATCCCGATCATCGCCGACGAGCACGTCGACATCGAGTTCGGTACAGGCGCGCTGAAGATCACTCCGGGACACGACGTCAACGACTTCGAGATCGGGCGCAAGCACGGCCTCGAGGAGATCAGTGTCATCGGGGAGGACGGTCTGATGACCGAGGCGGCGGGCGAGCGCTTCGCCGGGATGACGGTGGCCGAGGCACAGGTCGCGGTGGCCGGGGCGCTGCGTGAGCAGGGCGCGCTGCGCGGTGAGGAGCCGTACGAGCATTCGGTGCCGTTCTCGCACCGCTCGGGCGAGCGCATTGAGCCGCTGATCTCGCTGCAGTGGTTCTGCCGCATGGACGAGCTCGCGGCACCGGCGATCGAGGCCGTCGAGGACGACAGGGTCAACATCACGCCTCCACAGTGGAAGCGCGTCTACCTCGACTGGATGCGCGAGATCCGCCCGTGGTGCGTATCGCGACAGCTGTGGTGGGGACACAGGATCCCGGTCTGGTACCGCGGCGACGAGGTCCACGTCGGCGAGCAGGAGCCCGACGGTGAGGGCTGGGTCCAGGAAGAGGACGTGCTCGACACGTGGTTCTCATCGGCGATCTGGCCGTTCGCGACCCTCGGCTGGCCCGAGCAGACGCCCGAGATGAAGGCCTTCTACCCGACCGACTTCCTGACCACGGCCCGCGAGATCCTCTTCCTCTGGGTCGCCCGGATGGTGATGACCGGAATCGAGTTCGCCGGCGACATACCGTTCAACGACGTCTACGTGCATTCGGTGATCCAGGCCCGCGACGGACGCCGCATGTCGAAGAGCCTCGGGACCGGGATCGACCCGCTGGGCGAGATCGACGAGCACGGTGCCGACGCCCTGCGCTTCGGCCTGCTGGCGATGTCTTCGACCCAGGACGTGCGCTATTCCGATGCCAAGGTCCAGCAGGGTCGGGATCTCGCCAACAAGCTGTGGAACGCCTCGCGGCTGATCCTGCTCAACACCGAGGCGCCGGAGGACCGTTCGGTTCCCGCTCAGCCGGATGCGCTCGAAGACCGCTGGATCCTCAGTCGGCTGGAGGCCACGGTCGAATCGGTCACTTCGCTGCTCGCCGTTTACGACTTCGCCCACGTGGCCCGGGACGTCTACTCCTTCGTGTTCTCCGATCTGTGCGACTGGTACCTGGAGATCGCGAAACCGCGGATCTACGAGGGCGAGGAGGACGTGGCGCGGGTCCTGCTGCACACGCTCGAGCGCACGCTGGCGCTGCTTCACCCGGTGATGCCGTTCGTGACCGAGGAGCTGTGGAACTACCACCCCTACCGCGAGGGGCATCTGGTGGTCCACAGCTTCCCCGAGGCCGACCCGTCCCGCCGCGACCCGCAGGCCGAGGACGAGGTCGGCTCGGCGATCGCGCTGACCCGTCAGCTGCGCGGCTGGCGCGACATGGCCGGTGTGCCGCCGAAGATCGTGCTCGACGCCAGCGGCGACGGCACGGGGGTCCCCGAGTTCGTATCGCGGCTGGGGCGGGTGAGGCTCGGGGCCGGCGGCGGGGAGCCAGTGGCAACAGTCGCCGGCTTCGGCATCCTGCCTTCCGAGGGCCTCGACATGGATGAGCTGACCGGAAGGCTCGCCGCGCGGCGCAGCAAGCTGGAGGGCGAGCTGCGGAAGATCGAGGGCAAGCTCGGCAACGAGCGATTCGTGGAACGGGCCCCGGCAGACGTGGTCGCCGAAGAGCGGCAGAAGCTCGGGCAGGTTCGCGCCGAACTCGCCGAGCTGGGCTGAGCCGGGCCGGCCTGGTCCGATGAGCCACGCAGACCCCTCCTTCGACCCCGACGCATACCTTGACTCGCTCGAGGCGATCGGCTGGCGCCTCGGCCTGGACCGCATGAACGCGCTGTGCGACGAGCTGGGGCGCCCGCAGGACCGTTTCGAATCGATCCACGTCGTGGGTACCAACGGCAAGTCTTCGGTGGCCCGCATGACGGCGGCCGCGCTCGGGGCCGAGGGCCTGCGCGCCGGATGTCTCGTATCGCCGCATCTGGCGAGCTGGTCGGAGCGCGTTCTGGTTTCGGGCCGCGAGCCCGGGCGAGCCGAATTCGCCGAGTCGGTCCGAACCACCGCAGCGGCGGCCGCAAGGGTTGACGGCGATCTCCAGGCCGGGGAATCGGTGACCCAGTTCGAGGTCTCGACCGCGGCCGGATTCGTGCTTCTGGCCGACGCGGGGGTAGAGGTCGCGGTCGTCGAAGCCGGGCTCGGAGGCCGGCTGGACGCGACGAATACGATCGATTCGACGGTCACGGTCCTGACTTCCGTCGGCCTCGACCACACCGACTGGCTGGGAAACAGCGAGCTCGAGATCGCCTCGGAGAAGCTCGCCGTGCTCCGGCCCGGGACGGTACTCGTGCTCGGACCCGTGTCGGCCGAAGTCCGGGACCTGGCGATGGAGACCGCCACCCGGCTGGGATGCCGTGTGGTCGAGCCCGGACCCGAACCGCCGGCCGGGGCCGAGCCGGAATCTCCGGCGCTGTACCAGCGCGGCAACCTGGCGATCGCGATCGCCGCGGCCGGCCAGTACCTCGCGTCGGCTTCGGCTGGTGACCGGCGGCCGGACCCGGGGGACCCGCACGAGGCGGCTCTGGTCGGCCCGCCGGCGATCGAGGCGGCCGCAGCGGCCGCTGCGGTCCCGGGGAGGCTGGAGCAGGTCGCAGACGATCCGCCGGTCTTCGTCGACGTGGCCCACAACCGTGAGGCCGCCGCGGCGCTGGCACGGTCGCTGCCGGCCATCGCGCAGGGTTCGCCGGTCGTCGGCGTCGTCGCGATCCTCGACGACAAGGACGCGCAGGGAATCATCGCCGAGCTGGCCCCGGTGCTCGAGTGCGCCGTATTCAGCGAGATTCCGCCCGGGCTGCTGGCCGGGTCGGCCAGACCCGGTGCCCGGAGCCATCCGCCGGCTGAACTCGCCGATGTCGCGAGGTCGGGAGGCATCGAGGCCGAAGTACGGCCGCTGCCGTCGGAGGCGCTCGAGCGTGCGGTCGACCTCGCCCGGGATCTGGACGGGATCGTGGTCGTGGCCGGATCGCATTACCTGCCCGTTCCGGGCCGGCCCGCCTGAGACATCCGCGGAGCGGATCCGGGCCTGACCGGGGCGCCCGCCCCGGCAAGCACGATCCCACTCGTGGGCGCGAAGGCCGGGAGCCGCGGCGTTATGCGACCATTAGCGGGTGAATCGCCAGTCCGGCTCCCAACTGCTGTCGATGATGGCTCTCGTCGCCGCCGTGGTGGCGATCGTGATCCTCGTGTTCTTCGGCATCGGCTACCTATTCGGAAGGATGTTCCTCTAGAAGCTCATGCCCGTCGCCATCTTCGGAATCGAAAACACAGCCATCAGCCTCGGCGTGACTATCGTCATCCTGGCGCTGGTCGCGATCTGGATAGCCCTGATCGTCTTCACCTTCGGCGACGCGCGCCGGCGTATCTCGGACCCGTTCCTGATCGGCTGCGCGACGGCCGCTTCGTTCTTCCCCTACGTCGGGACGATCGTCTACACGATCCTGCGCCCACCCGAGTTCCTCGACGACGTGAACGAACGCGAGACCGAGATGAAGGCTTCGGAGACGCGACTCAGACATCTCGACGCCCATTCGTGCCGCAAGTGCGGCTTTCCGACCGAAGCCGACTTCGTACGCTGCCCGGCCTGCCGGTCGAGGCTCAAGGAGCCATGTCCTTCATGCGAACGGCCGGTCGGTCTCAAGTGGAAGGTCTGCCCCTACTGCGAGCACACGCTGATCGAGTCGAAGAGGGCACGCTCCGGTTCCAAGCCTGCTGCGAAGAAGTCCGAGGGCCGGCGACGCTCGAGGGGCCGTGACCCCGAGAACCCGAAGCCCGATTCAGAGCGCAGCGCCGACCAGGAAGGCCGCAGGGCCGCCGAGGTCGCGGCTCCCGGCGAAGATGCCGATTCCGGATCGGGCCGGCGCGGTCGCAGGCGGGCGGCTCGCAGCGATACCGCGGCGCGTTCCGGGTCGGGCGACCGCACCGTACCGGCCGAAGCGGACCCGACGAGCCGGGTGGACGCATCGCAGCGAACCGGTCAGGACGAGAGCCCGCCGCAAAGCGGTCGACGGCGCCGGACCGTGGTCACCGACGACGATCTCCCGCCGACCCCGACCATCAACAGAGGCGAATCCGACCGGACCGGCGACGGCCGGCCCGACTGAGCAGCACCGCGCAACCTGCCATACCCCCTCTTGGCACCGAAACCCGAAACGGAGTGAAGAAAGCCCATGTCACAGACCCTCATCCTGGTGAAGCCCGACGCATTCGAAAGGGCCCTGACCGGTGAAGTCCTGGCGAGATTTGAGCGCAAGGGGCTGCGGATCGCCGCCCTGAAGATGATGACGGCCACCGAAGCCATTGCGCACGAGCACTACGCCGAGCACACCGAGAAGCCGTTCTTCGGCGAACTGGTCGACTTCATCACGGGCGGGCCGCTCGTGGCCGCCGTGCTCGAGGGACCCGAGGCCGTCAGGGCCGCGCGCCAGCTGATCGGAGCGACCAACCCGGTCGAAGCCGAGACTGGTTCGATTCGCGGGGATTTCGCCCTGGAAGTAACTTTCAACATGGTCCACGGCTCCGACTCGGACGATTCAGCGGCGCGCGAGATCGCGATCTGGTTTCCCGAAGGCGTCTGAGGCTGCCGCCCGACGGTGAGCGCTCCTTTTCCTGTCGTACTCGCATCGGCTTCTCCCCAGCGCCGGGAGATGCTCGGCCGCCTCGGGATCGAGTTCGAGGCCAGGGTGTCCGGGGCCGAGGAGATCATCCACGGCGATCCGCGTGAGGTCGTCCTGGCGAACGCCCTGGTCAAGGCCCGCTCGGTTGCCGAGTCCGGGTCGATCGTCATCGGCTGTGACACCGACGTAGTCGTCGAGGACCACCTGATCGGAAAGCCCGAAGACGAGGTCCGGGCCCACGAGTACCTGGCGCAGCTGTCCGGCCGGACGCACCGGGTGCTGAGCGGTCTTGCGGTCCTCGGACCGGCCGGGGACCAGGCTCGCACCGGCGTGGTCGAGTCGAGGGTCACCTTCCGCGAGCTGGACAACGAGACGATCGAGCGCTATCTGGCCAGCGGCGAATGGCGCGGCCGGGCGGGCGGCTATGCGATCCAGGGCCGGGGCTCGTCGCTCGTCGAATCGATCGACGGCGATGTCGCCAACGTGATCGGCCTGCCGGTCGGGTTGCTGCTCGACCTCGCTCCGGAACTCGACCGCACCGGCTGACCCGAGCGCCTGGCGGGCCGGCCGGTTCCGCCCGTTAGAATGACCGTTTCGCAGTCGTCCCGGCATCCGGGCTGTCAGTCACCGGGCGCCGCCCACAGAGCCGGATCGGGTGCAAGTACTCGGGCAGCGGACCCGGCATCCGGTGCGGTTGCCCCGATAGTGAGAAAGTCAGCCACCGGGCGGTCAAGTGGCTGATCGTGCCACCGCCGTTCCGGTGCTGACGCGGCGGCCCGAAGCCCACCCTCGAGAAACGAAACCCAGGTCCAATCCATGTATCGCAAGCAAGTACGCCGCCGCCGCGCCGTCCTGATCGGACTGGTCGTGCTCGGCTTCGTGCTGGTCACCGTCACCTTCGGAAGCGGATCGGGCGGCGTCGGCAGCGGCCTCGGCACGGTTTTCGGTCCGTTCGAGAAGGCGGCCGGAGGAGCCCTGAAGCCGGCCAGGGACCTGGTCAACTGGTTCGACGAGACGCTGGAGGCCCGTGGAGACCGGGAGCGGCTCGAAGGCCAGCTCGAGGAGGCGCGGGCGCTGGCGGTGGCAGGGCAGGTCGCGATCCAGGAGAACGAACAGCTGCGCAAGATGGTCAGGCTCCGCCGGAGGGGGAAGATCACTGACAACTACACGCCGGTTACCGCTTCGGTCATCTCCCGCTCGCCGACCGTTTGGTACTCGACCGTCGGGATCGACAAGGGCACCTCGGACGGCGTGTCGCTCGATGACCCGGTCATCAATGGCGACGGACTGGTCGGGCGGGTCAGCTCGGCCAGTCGCGCCACCTCGGTCGTGACGCTGATCACCGACAGCACCAGCGCGGTCACCGCCAAGGTGCTGCCCAGCGGAGCCCAGGGTGTCGTCAGGCCGAAGATCGGTGCGCCCGGAGAGCTCGTGCTGGAGTTCCTCGACGAAACCCGGAACATCGGCCGCGGCCAGGCGGTGGCGACCTCGGGGTGGCGCGGCGAAGGACTGTCGTCGCTGTATCCGCCCAACCTTCCGATCGGCGAGGTCGCGCGCGCCCCGATCGACGAGCGCGAGGCGATCCAGACGGTCGAGATCACGCTGTATCCGGACCTTCGCGACCTCGACCTCGTCCAGGTCCTGACCGGAGGGAACCGCGGATGATCGTCACGCTCAAGGTCGCGGTCAGGATCGGGCTGGTCCTCTTCCTGGCGATCCTCTTCCAGGACACGTTCTTCTCGATGATCGAGGTCTTCGGTGCTTCGATCTGGATCCTGCCCGGCCTGGCGGCGATATTCGGTCTGCTCGGGGGCAGCATGGTCGGGGCGACCGTCGGTTTCTCGATCGGCTTCCTCGCCGACGGCCTGACCGACGGTCCGCTCGGCACGGCATGCCTCGTCTTCATGGCGATCGGCTATGCGACGGGGCTCTACCGCGAGCGCGGGGACCAGCCGCCGGCGCTGGCCGCCGCACTGATCGCCGGTGCCGCGACGCTCGCGGCCAGCGTGGCGCTGGGTCTCTTCACCGTCCTGCTCGGATTCGATGGCTACGTGAGCTCCGCGGCGCTGCCCGACCTTCTGCTCCAGAGCTTCTACGGTTTTCTGACGGCGGTTCCGCTCTTTATCCTCATAAGAAGGATCCTCAGGCCCGCCCTGGTCGAAGAGCGAACCAGCCGACATCGCCGACCGACCGTTTTCGAGTCCTGACGGGTTACCTGAACAGCCGATGAGAATCGAACCCGTGATAACCGAGCCGAAGAAGCGCAAGGGCACCGCCCTCCGCTTCGCCGTGCTCGGCGGTATCGGCCTGGTCCTCTTCGCGGTCCTCTTCTTCAGGCTCTGGTCGCTCCAGGTCGTGACCGGCGACCGGTACCTGGCCGAGGCCAACGACAACCGGACCCGGGAGATAACCGTGCGCGCGCCGCGCGGCCGCATCCTCGACCGTGAAGGCAAGGTCCTGGTGGACAACCGGACCAGCATGGCTCTCGAGCTCGATCCGCTACAGATTCCTTCCGACCAGGGCGAGCGCCGGGAGCTGTTCGCGTCGGTGGCGCAGGTCCTCGGTCGCGATCTCGACTGGATCCGGGCCCGCTACAGGAGCGAGCTCGAGTCCAATCCGCCGGGCAGCCCGGTGACGCTGGTCAGGGACGTCGACGACGACATCGTCTACTACCTCCAGGAGAACCAGGCGCGCTACCCCGAGATTCAGGTCAACAGGGTCTTCGTCCGCCGCTACCCGCAGGGCCTTCGGGCCGCCCATCTGCTCGGCAGCGTCGGCGAGGTGACCGCCGAAGACCTCGAGGAAGAGGCCAATCAGGATCTCGTAGCCGGTGATTTTCTCGGCAGGGCAGGCGTCGAGCAGACCTACGACGATGTCCTGCGTGGAGAAAACGGCCTGAGCAGGATCCAGGTCGATTCGCTGGGGAGGGTCAAGGGAGAGCTGCAGTCGAAGATCCCGGACCCCGGAGACTCGCTTCGACTGACGATCGACCCCGAGGTCCAGGCGGCGGGCGAAGACGCGCTGAGCAGCATCGGACTGCCCGGGGCGTTCGTCACGATGGACGTCAACACGGGCGAGGTGCTCGGACTGGCCTCCAACCCGACCATCGATCCGGCGATCTTTACCCGGCCGCTTACGCAGGCCCAGGTCGACGGCCTGTACAGCGAAGACACCGGTGCGCCGCTCTTCAACCGGGCGATCAGCGGTGCCTACCCGGTGGGTTCGACCTACAAGCCGATCACCGCGGTCGCCGGGCTCGACGCCGGATCGGTGACCCCGTCGACCGTCATCCAGGACAACGGGCAGATCGAGATTTCCGACCAGGTCTTCACCAATGCCGGCAGCCAGCCGCACGGGCCGGTCGACCTCCGCCGCGCGCTGGAGGTTTCCTCCGACGTCTACTTCTACCTGCTGGGCGCCGATCTGAACGGGACCAACAAACTGCAGCAGTGGTCACGCGAGTTCGGCATAGGGCGACCGACCGGCATCGACCTGCCCGCCGAAGCCTCGGGGCTGCTTCCGACACCGGCCTGGCGGAACGAGCTCTTTGCGAGCGACGAGACCGACCGCCCGTGGGCGGTCGGCGACAACGTGCAGCTCGCGATCGGCCAGGGCGACCTGCAGGCCGACCCGCTACAGATGGCCGTCGCATACGCGGCCCTGGGCAATGGCGGCATCATCGTCAAGCCGCGCACCGCGCTCCAGGTTGAGGATCCGGCCGGCCGGATCGTGGAGGAGTACCAGCCGGAGATCAACCGAACGATCGCCCTCGACCCTTCCGCTCGCAGGATCATCCTCGACGGGCTGAATGACGCGGCCCAGCAGCCGGACGGAACCTCGTACGCCGTCTTCGGCGGATTCCCGGTGCCGGTCGCGGGCAAGACCGGTACGGCCGAGCGGCCACCCAACGGCGACCAGTCCTGGTACGTGGTGCTCGCCCCGTACCCGGACCCTGAGATCGTGACCGCGGTGACGATCGAACAGGGAGGCTTCGGTGCGGACACGGCCGCCCCGGTCGCGCTGCAGGTGCTCTCCGCCTACTTCGACCGCGAAGCGAAGGCCGTCAGCGGCGGAAGCGGGAACGTCGAGTAATGGAGTCGTCGAGGATCCCCCGGACCGGCACCCGGCAGTACATGCCGAAGGTCGGCCTGCTCGAGAGGGCCGGCCTGCGCGACATGGACGGCTGGATGGCGTTTTCGGCTCTGGGGCTCCTGATCTGCTCCATCTACACGCTCAGCCAGACCAGCGCCCAGGTGGTCCCCGGTGCACCCGACTACTTCCCGCAGCGTCAGGCCGTGTACGGTCTCGTGGGTATCGTGGCGATGATTGCTGTCGCCCGGATCGACTATTCGCGCTTTCGCGAGCTGCGGGTCGGCATCTACACATTCCTATGCGCATCCATCCTGATCATCTTCGCCTTCGGCGTGACCTCGCGGGGCTCGACCCAGTCCCTCGACCTGCCGTTCTTCACCTTCCAGCCGGCCGAGCTCGGAAAGCTGCTGCTGATCCTCTCGCTGGCCGGATTCGTGATCGACGGTGCCAGGCGGGGTTCGGAGCGGCAGCGCACGCTGAGGTACCTGGCTCTGGGCCTGGCACCGACCGGCATGGTGCTGCTCCAGGACCTCGGCACGTCCCTCGTCTATGGGGCGATCACGATCGCGATCATGGTGGCCGCCGGAGTGCGCTGGTCGCACCTCGCGGTGATCGGCGCGGGCCTGGCGTCGTTCGTGGCCGTCGTGCTCGTGCTGATGCCGATGGCCGGGGCTCCGGTCCTGAAGGAGTACCAGCAGGAGCGCCTCACTTCTTTTCTTTCCCCGACCTCCGATATCGGAGGGGCGGGTTACCAGCAGAACCAGGCCAAGGTGGCCGCGGGATCCGGTGGAACAACCGGCCGCGGCGACCAGGCCACACAGTCGCGTCTCGGCTTCGTACCCGAGCGGCACACGGACTTCATATTCGCCGTGGTCGCGGAGCGGTACGGCTTCGTCGGGGCCGGACTGGTCTTATCCCTTTTTGCCCTGCTCTTCTGGCGGGCATTGCGTCTGATGACGCTCTCGAAGAACTTCTACGGAACACTGGTCGCGGCGGGAATTGCCAGCGCCATCATGTTCCAGGTCTTCGTAAACGTGGGAATGAACCTCGGCATCATGCCGATCACCGGCATTCCGTTGCCGCTGATGAGCTACGGGGGGTCGGCGATCATCGCAACCTTCCTGATGATCGGGGTCCTGCAGAGCATCCACATCGAGTCGCGTGCCGGTCAGAGGGGTCCGTGGAGCCACTAGAGGCTTCCGGGCAACCAATCTGAACGGAAACACAACCGAATGAAAAAAACGATCGTTGTATCGGCCGACCGCGGCGAAACCCGCGTAGCCGTACTCGAAGCAAAAACAGTCAAGTCCCAGCGCGAAGTCGCTGAGGTCTACATCGAGCGCCGCGGCGGGCGCTCGCTGGTAGGAAACATCTACCTCGGCAAGGTCGACAACGTCCTGCCCGGCATGGAGGCCGCATTCGTCGACATCGGCCTCGAGCGAAACGGCTTCCTCCACGTTGACGAGATCCTGCTGCCCGACGGCCAGCAGGCCCCGCGTCGCGGCCGCGGCCAGGGCCGCCGCATCGATGAGCTGATCAAGCCGAAACAGGAGATCCTGGTCCAGGTGATCAAGGACCCGATCAAGAGCAAGGGCGCCCGGCTCTCGATGAACGTGACCATTGCCGGCCGCTACCTCGTCTACGCGCCGAACGGCAGCGGCGTCGGGGTCAGCCGTCGCCTGGCCGACAAGGAGCGCGAACGGCTGCGCAGGATGGTTGGCAGAACCTACGACGGGCCGGGCGGACTGATCGTTCGCACGGCGGCCCACGGCGCCAAGAAGGCCGACTTCGTCCGCGAGATCGCATACCTGCATCGCCTCAGCGACGTGCTCGACAAGCGCAAGCAGGGGGTCAAGGCCCCGTCGCTCGTCTTCCAGGAGCAGGACCTGCCGGTGAGGGTTCTGCGCGACGTCTTCCTCAACGAGTTCGACAAGGCGGTGATCGACGACGAGAAGCAGTACGAACGTGTGACCAGCTTCTTCCAGCGCACTGCGCCCGAACTGGTCGAAGGGGTCGAGCTGTACAAGGGCAACAAGCCGCTGTTCGAGAAGTGGGACATCGAGAAGGCGATCCAGTCGACGCTGGGCCACCGGATCGACCTGCCCTCCGGCGGCTACCTGATCATCGATTACACCGAGGCCCTGACCGTGATCGACGTCAACTCGGGATCGTTCACCGGTCGCGGCAAGGGCGGGCTCGAGGAGACGATCACCAGGGTCAACACCGAGGCCGCGACCGAGGTCGTGCGCCAGCTCAGGCTGCGCGACATCGGCGGCATCATCGTCATCGACTTCATCGACATGGCGCGGGGCAAGAACCGCGACAAGGTTCTCGGCACGCTGCGCAGCGCGCTCGACGCCGACAAGTCGAAGAGCTACCTGGTCGAAATCTCGCCGCTCGGACTGGTCGAGATGACCCGCCAGAACATCACCGACGGCGTGCGCGAGATCCTCACCGTCAAGTGCCCGACCTGCGACGGCGAGGGCGTCGTGCTCTCGGCCGAGACGGTCGCGCTCGAAGGACTGCGCAAGATGCGCGAGATAGCCGCCGACGACGCCGACAGCGAGGCCTTCCTGATCCGCGTCAACCCGAAAGTCGCGGCGCTGCTCAACCACGCCGACAGCGGCCTGCTCGAACTCGAGGAGGAGACCGGCAAGCAGTTTCACTTCGAAGGCGGCGAGGCTCTTCCGATGAGCAACTTCGAGCTGATCGAGTCTGGTGACCGCAAGTCGATCGAGGAGCGCGCCCTGCCGTTCCGGCCCGAGGAAGAAGTGCTCGTCACGATCGAGGAGCCGCACATGTACAACGCCGACGACGCGATCGCGAGGATCGACTCCTACATCATCAGCGTAACCGGGGCCGCCGACTGGGTCGGTGAGCGCCGCATGGTGAAGATCGAGTCGGTCGAGCGCGCTTCGGCGATCGCTTCGCTTCTGCCCGATGCCGAGCAGCCCGAGCGCAGCCAGCCGAAGAAGAACGGTTCCGGCGGGTCCGGAAACGGTTCGGGCGGAGGCTCCGGGCGCCGCGGCCGGGGAAGCCGCGGGGGCAGGAATCGCTCCCGCAACGGCGGGCAGGGCCAGAAGGGCGGTGCCGGTGGAAAGCAGGAGGCCTCCGACTCCGGCGACGGAGACGATCCTCCCGGTTCGTCCGACAAGCCGGCCGAACGGGCCGAAAGCCCCCCGGAAGAGTCGGTGACACGGGCTTCGGCACCGGCCCCGGACCCCGTTCAGGATGGTCCTGCGGGCCCTGAAGAGCCCGAACCGGGGAAGTCGGTAAACTCCCGGCGGTTCGGCCTCAGGCGCGGACGACGCAGGCGTGGTCGTGGTCCCGCAAGCAACGCCTGAAGCTGACCTAACCCAGACAAGGATTTGTGAGTTCGATTATGTACGCGGTTGTTGAAAGTGGTGGCAAGCAGTACCGGGTCGAAGAAGGCACGGTGCTGGTCGTCGACCGCCTGGAGGCCGAGGCCGGTGACAAGGTCTCGCTGAAGCCCGTGCTCGTGAGCGGCGACAAGTTCGTGACCAAGGCCGCGGACCTCGGCAAGATCAAGGTCGAGGCGACGGTCACCGAGCACCTGCGCGGCGACAAGATCAAGGTCTTCAAGTACAAGGCCAAGAAGGGCTACAGCCGCCGGGCCGGCCACCGGGCCGAGCTGACGAAGCTCGAGGTCACCTCGCTCGGTGGCGGCGCGAAGAAGAAGGCCGCGCCGAAGAAGGCCGCCGCCAAGGCCGACGAAACCAAGGCCGAGGCCAAGGTGGAGACCGGCGCAGCGGGCGAGACTCCGGCGAAAAAGCCCGCGGCGAAGAAGCCTGCGGCGAAGAAGCCCGCCGCCAAGAAGGAAGCCGCCAAGCCCGCGGCCAAGAAGCCGGCGGCGAAGAAGCCCGCCGCCAGGAAGCCCGCCGCCAAGCCTGCCGCGAAGAAGCCTGCGGTGAAGAAGGCCGAGCCCAAGGCTGCGGCGAAGAAGCCTGCGGTGAAGAAGGCCGAGCCCAAGGCTGCGGCCGACAAGACTGAAGACAAGACCCCGAAGGAGGACACTGATGGCGCATAAGAAAGGTCTCGGTTCTTCGAGGAACGGTCGTGACTCGAACCCCAAGATGCTCGGGGTCAAGGTATTCGCCGGACAGAGCGTGAACGGTGGCGAGATCATCGTCCGCCAGCGCGGTACGCGCTTCTGGCCCGGTGACGGCACCGGCCTCGGCAAGGACCACAGCATCTTCGCTACCCGGCCGGGAACGGTCGAGTTCAAGCCCGGCCGCCGCGGCCGTGTGATCTCGGTCCTAGACTCCGAGTAGGAGTTCCCTCACCACGCACCCGGGCCCGTCCGGGAAGGCGCCATGGATCCCGCGGACTGTGAGTGCGCCCGGGGTCTGGCCGACGACGGCCCCCGGTCCAATCCGGGTAGGTGCCACGGACCCCCGGATGGCACCGGAGTCGATTGTGCGCCACTGAGGCCCCCTGTCGACTCCAGTGGGCTCAGGATCAAAAGGTGCGCGGGTCTTCCCGGGTTATCCCCATACCCTTAGCCGATGCTCTACGACAAAGCCAGGATCTACGTGGAGGGCGGTGCCGGCGGCAACGGCTGCATCTCCTTCCGGCGTGAGGCCCATGTGCCGCGTGGCGGACCCGACGGCGGCGACGGCGGCCACGGCGGTGGCGTGGTGCTCGAATGCGATCCCTCCAGGCGCGACCTCGGCGCGCTGCGATCGAAGCACTTCAGGGCCGAGCGCGGGCGCCACGGCGAGGGGTCCAACAAGCAGGGCGCACGCGGCGAGGACCTGGTGATCAGGGTCCCGCCCGGCACGCAGGCCGTCTCGGTCAGCGGGGGAGTCATCGACCTGACCGAGCCCGGCCAGACTGCGGTGCTCGCCCGCGGCGGCAGGGGAGGCCACGGCAACAAGCGCTTTTCCACCTCGGTCCGCCAGGCGCCGCGTTTCGCCGAGAACGGCACCAGCGGAGAGTCGGGCTGGGTCGAGCTGCGGCTCAAGCTGCTGGCCGACGCCGGACTGGTCGGCCTTCCCAACGCCGGCAAGTCATCGCTGCTCAGCCGCCTGACCCGGGCCGACCCGAAGGTCGCCGACTATCCGTTCACCACGCTGGAACCTGTGCTCGGCACAATCGAAGCCGACGACCGCCAGGTCGTGCTTGCCGACATCCCCGGTCTGATTGAAGGTGCGGCCGAAGGGGCCGGCCTCGGCCACGAGTTCCTGGCCCACGTCGAGCGCTGCAAGATGCTGGTCCACGTGGTCGAGCTGGCGCCGCCCTCCGGGGACCCGATGGAGAACTACCGCACGGTGAGGGCTGAGCTGGAGGCCTGGGGTTCCGGTCTGGAGGACCTGCCCGAACTCGTCGCGCTCTCGAAGGCGGACCTGTGGACCGAAGCAGACACCGAAGACCAGGTCGCCGAGTGGAAGCAGGCTCTGGGCGACGACGTTCTCGGCGTTCTGCCGGTCTCTTCGGCCACGGGCGCCGGCCTCGATGCCCTGAAGGAGGTCATCGTGCGATCGGTGCCCGAGACTGTCGAGGCGCCTGAGCCTTCAGCCGGTCCGTTGGACGTCGAGTTCGAGGCCGAGCACCTGACCTACCGCCCGAAAGGCGAAGGTGGCTATTCGGTCGAACAGGAAGGGGAAGGCATCTTCCGGATTCACGGCCGCGGGGTCGAGGTTCTTTTCGACCGTTTCGATCTGTCGAACGACGAAGCCCTCGGCTACCTCGAGACCCGGCTGACAGAGATGGGAGTCATGGCGGAGCTCAGAAGGGCCGGCTTCGAGTCGGGCAACGAGATCCGGGTCGGCGATTACGAGTTCGAGCTGTACTAGGGCCCCGGGCCCTTACTCATCTAGGCTGGTCAGCCGATGACTCTCGTGGTGAAACTCGGATCTTCGATCGTGGCCGCGGACGACGGCAGCCTGCGTGAAGGCGTGCTCGATTCCGTCTGCGAGCAGGCCTCGGCGTTGCGCCGGGGGGGCGAGTCCCTGGTCATGGTCACCTCTGGCTCGATCGCGCGCGGGATCAGGATCCTCGGCCTTGAGGCCAGGCCGAGGGCGATCGACGAGCTCCAGGCCGCCTCGGCGGTCGGACAGGGGGCCCTGTTCCGGGAGTACGAGACGCGACTGGAGCGCGGCGAGGCCGCGGCCGCACAGGTCCTGCTGACAGCCGCCGACGTCGCCAGCCGGACCAGCTACCTGTACGCGCGCCAGACGCTCCGGCGGTTGCTGGAGTGGGGCGTCGTACCGGTGATCAACGAGAACGACACTACCGCTACCGACGAGATCACCTTCGGCGACAACGACTTCCTCGCCGCGCAGGTGGCGATCATGCTCGAGGCGAGGTTGCTCGTGCTGCTGACCAATACCGACGGCGTGTACACGTCCGACCCCGGCTCCGACCCGTCGGCCGAGCTGATCACCGAGGTCGATGACTTCCGCGATCTGGCCGACAAGGACATCGGCGACCGCACTTCCGTCTTCGGCAGCGGCGGCATGCGCAGCAAGGTCGCGGCGGCGGAGATGGCGTCGAAGTCGGGCATCGAGGTCCGGATCTGCAACGGCACGGTCGACGGCACGCTGCTGCGCGCCGCGGCGGGCGAGACCGCCGGCACGGCTTTCGCCTCGCATGGCTCGCCCGCCTCCAGCTTCAAGCTCTGGCTGCGCTATGCCAAGCCTTCCAGCGGCCGGATCGTCGTCGACGACGGCGCTGCCAGGGTGCTCCGTAAGAGCGGCTCGAGCCTGCTACCAGTGGGCGTGACCGGCGTCGAAGGCCGTTTCGAGGCAGGAGACGCGGTCGAGGTGATCGGACCCGAAGGCCTCGTCGGCAAGGGGATCGCGAGCTATTCGGCCGATGAGGTCGAACGGATCAAGGGCCTTCGCAGCAGCGAGGTCCTCGAGCTCATGCCGCAGGCCTCGGAGGAGATAGTCCACCGCGACTACTTCGTGCTGAGCTGACGCACCGTTACGATTGTCCGATGGAAACGACGGTCACCGACATCGCCGCCGACTGCGCCGCCGCGAAGAAGGCGGCGAGAGTGCTGGCCTTCGCTTCGACAGAGGCCAAGGATCATGCTCTGGAGTCGATCGCCGCCGGCCTGCGTGAGCGCGCAGAGGCGATCCTCGAGGCGAACGCGGCAGACCTCGCCGATGAGCGGGCCCAGGATCTCAGCGCCGCGCTGACCGACCGCCTCAGGCTCGACCCGGGCCGGATCGAGGCGATGGCCGCGGGGGTCGAGGCAGTGGTCGCCCTCGAAGATCCGGTCGGCGAGGTGCTCGAGACGCGCCGGCTCGAGAGCGGGATCGAGCTGAGCAAGGTCCGCGTGCCGCTAGGCGTGGTCGCTGTCGTATACGAGGCAAGGCCGAACGTGACGATCGATTGCGCCGTGCTGACCATCAAGAGCGGAAACGCGATACTGCTGCGCGGGTCGAGCTACGCCGAACGCACCAACGGGGCCCTGGCCGAAGTGGTCCGCGACGGACTGGCCGACGCCGGCCTGCCCGCCGATTCGGTCGTGCTGTCGACGGGCGGCGGACGCGAACAGCTGGCCGGGCTCGCCACGCAGGACGGCGTCGTCGACCTGCTGATCCCGAGGGGAGGAGAGGGCCTGAAGAACGCTCTGAAGGACGTCGCGACGGTCCCGGTGATGTACGCGGCTTCGGGCAACAACCACGTCTACGTACACAGTTCCGCGGACCTGAAGATGGCCACATCGATCGCCGTCAACGCGAAGGTGAACCGGCCGGGGGTCTGCAACGCAGCCGAAACCCTTCTCGTGGACCATGCCGTCGCAGCCGAGTTCCTCCCCGGGGCCCTGGCCGAACTGCGAGACCACGGGGTGGAGCTGGTCGGAGACGAGCGTACGATCGCGGCTTCCGGTGACATCGATGTGGCTGCCGCCACGGACTCCGACTGGGACGAGGAGTTCCTCGACCTGAAGCTCGCGATCGCCGTCGTCGACGACCTCGACGCCGCCATCGAACACGTGAACCGGCACGGGAGCGGCCATTCGGAGGCGATCGTGACCCGGTCCGATGAGGCCGCGCAGCGCTTCACGACCGAAGTCGACGCGGCGGCCGTCTACGTCAACGCCTCGACCCGGTTCACCGACGGCTTCGAGTACGGCATGGGTGCCGAGATCGGCAACTCGACCCAGAAGCTCCACGCCCGGGGCCCGATCGGCCTGCGTGAGCTGACCACGTTCAAGTACGTCGGCCGCGGCGACGGCCAGATACGTGGCTGAGGCCGGGACGGCCCGGCAGCGGCTCGGGGTCTTCGGCTCCGCCTTCAACCCGCCGCAGAACGCCCACCTCTCGGTCGTCGATGCTGCGATGGCGCAGCTCGGCCTGGACCAACTGATCGCCGTCCCCACCGGCCGCCCGTACCACAAGGAATCCGGGGCGGACCCCGGGCCGGAGGTGAGGCTGAGGCTGGCGCAGGCCGCCTTCCGGGGCAAGGCGGGGGTCTCGGTCTCGCCGTGCGAGGTCGAGCGCGAAGGACCGTCCTATACGTATGTCACGCTTGAGGAGATTGAGGCAGATAATCCCGACAGCGAGATCCACCTGTTGATGGGCGCCGACACGGCCAGGGACTTCGGCGGCTGGAAGCGCCCGGAGCGGATTCTCGAACTGGCCCGTGTAGCAGTGGCCCCGAGGCCGGAGGTGGCCCGCAGCGAGGTTCTGGCGGCATTCGACGAACTCGGAGCCTCGGGACGCGTCGCCTTCCTCGACATGGCGCCGGTGGACCTTTCTTCGAGCCTTGTCCGAAGGCGAATCGAGGCCGGAGAGCCCGTGGCAGGCATGGTCCCCGCGGCGGTGGCAGAAATCATCGACAATGAAGGGGTATATGGGTCTGAACAGTGAAGAGCTGACAACCGCGATCGTCAAGGTGGCTGACTCCAAGCTCGCCGGGGACATCGTCGCCCTCGACATGCGCGACCTGGTCACCTACACCGACTACCTCGTGATCTGCAGCGCCCGCAACGAGCGGCAGGCAGAGGCGATCGCCGACGAAGTCCACGTGAGGATGAAGCGCGATCACTCCCTGCTCCCGGCGAACCCCGATCGCTCCGATGACGTCGGCTGGCGTGTGCTCGATTACCTCGACTGCGTCCTCCACGTCTTCACCGAAGATGCCCGCCGCAAGTACGACCTCGAAGATCTGTGGCACGAAGCTCCGCGGCTCGAACTCGAGCTCAGCCCGCCCGGAGAGCGGGACCAGGAGTCCGTCTCGGCCGCCTGAACCGGGAGGCCCGGCCACCCGCACGGTATTCCGCGCCGATCGCTGTAAAATGGCCGTCGCTCCGCGTCTCGGGGCTGTAGCTCAGTTGGAAGAGCGTCGCCATGGCATGGCGAAGGTCAGGGGTTCGAGCCCCCTCAGCTCCACTTGACTCCCGTCTGCCTTTGTCGGACTCCTCACCGGGGCCCGATGCGGCGGGGTGAGTAACATCGCCGCATGGATTCTCCGGGAAGCCCGCGGCTCACCATGCCCGCCGAATGGGAGCCGCATGAGTTGACGCTGATCGCCTGGCCGCAGCGCGAGGACGCCTGGCGCGGAACGACGATCGAGGCGGCGCGCGACACCCACGCCGAGGTGGTCGCCGCGGTCGCCGACTTCGAACCGGTGCTGCTCGTGGTCGATCCGACGCAGGCGGGCGATGCGAGTTCGCGAGTACCGTCGGCCAACGTGGAGATCCTCGAGCTGCCGATCGATGATTCGTGGCTGCGCGATTCGGGGCCGGTCATCGTGACCGACGGTTCGGGCCGTCGCGCCGGCGTGGACTTCCGCTTCAACGCCTGGGGTGAGGCATTCACCCCGTATGACGACGATGCCGCCGTGGCCGGCCGCATTCTCGATCACCTCGGCATCGAGAGGATCGAGAGCCCGATGGTCCTCGAGGGCGGCTCGATCGCCGTCGATGGCGACGGGCTGCTGGTCACGACCGAGCAGTGCCTGCTCGACCCGACCCGCAACCCTGACATGGGCTACCGCGACATCGCGGCCGAGCTGGAGGCCCGGCTCGGTGTCGAAAAGGTGGTCTGGCTCGGGGACGGCCTCGCCGAGGATGTCGACACAGACGGACACGTCGACAACATCTGCTGCTTCTTCGAGGCCGGCAGGGCGCTGCTGCAGACAGTCGCCGACGATTCCGACGTCAACTGGCAGAGCACGCGGGAGAACGCGAGGCGCCTGGAGCAGGCAGGGGTGGAGGTGGTCGAGCTCGAGCTGCTGCCGCGCATCGCCGGCGAGGACGACGGCGTCGTGGTGGTCCCCTATACGAACTTCTACGTCGCCAACGGTGCCCTGATCGTGCCGGTGGGCGGCGTGGACCCCGAAATGGACGCCGAGGCCCTGCGCCGGATCGGTGAGCTGTTCCCCGGCCGGCAGCCGGTCGGAATCGACGGCCGCACACTTGCCCTGGGCGGCGGCGGCATTCACTGGCATCACCCAGCAGGTGCCGGCGGCATGAGCGGGCGCGGCTTCGAGATCATCGACGCGACCGGTCCGCCGCCCGAATCGTGGGCACGGGTCGAGCAGCCACGGCGCGCGCCTTACCGTGTCGGGGCGGTCCAGCAGGCCTGGCACGCCGACGCCGAAGAGCACCTCGAATCCCTCGCCGCGGGAATCCGGATCGCCGCTGAACGCGGGGCGCAGATCGTCTGCCTGCAGGAACTGACGCTTTCGCCGTATTTCGCGGTCACCGAGGACCGGGTTGAAGAAGCCGCCGGTTTCGCCGAGGACGTCGAGACCGGGCCGACCGCATCTTTCGCCCGGCAGATGGCGTCCGAGACGGGCTCGCACGTTCACGCTTCGCTCTACGAGCGCGCCGACGACGGCGGTATCGGCTTCAACACGGCGATCTGTGTCGCTCCGGACGGGGAGCTGATCGCCCGCACGCGCAAGCTGCACATCCCGGTCACCGCCGGCTACTACGAGGACCGCTATTTCAGGCCCGGCGACACCGGCTACCCGGTGATCGCCGTGGGCGAAGCGAGCTTCGGCTTCCCGACCTGCTGGGACCAGTGGTTCCCCGAGCTCGCCCGCGCCTACTCGCTGGCCGGGGCGGAGGTGATCGTCTATCCGACCGCGATCGGCTCGGAGCCCGACCACCCCGGATTCGACACCGAGCCGCTTTGGGAGCGGGTGATCGTCGGAAACGGCATCGCCAACGGGACCTTCATGATCGCGGTCAACCGCATCGGCACCGAGGACCCGCTGACCTTCTACGGCTCCTCGTTCGTCTCGGACCCGTACGGCCGCGTGCTGGCGCAGGCGCCGCGCGACCGTCCGGCAGTGATCGTCGCCGACCTCGACCTCGACCAGCGCCGGGACTGGCTCGACCTGTTCCCGTTCCTCGACACGAGGCGCCCCGACACCTACGAGCCGCTGACCGCACGCGACTGAGCCGGCGACCGGCTCGGGCCGGGCATGCGAGCCGCGTGGCTCAGCCCGACTCGGCGTGCTTCTTCAGGCCGGACGTCGCGTCGTTGGTGAGCCAGCCCTTGACCTTGTCCTCGACCGGGCCCTTCAGCAGGAGGCCCAGCATGCGGCCGGTGTCGGCCTTCAGCGCGTAGGTCGCGCGGGTCAGGCCGCTCTCCAGCTCCTCGAGGATCCACGAGCCGGTCAGCCACTTCATGTCGCCCTTTTTCTGCTCCCAGGTCATTCCGGTCTCCGGCTGGTATTCGAAGGCGATGTGGGAGGTCACGGTCCGGACTTTGGCGTCGGACTTGATCTCGACGAGCTCGGCCCGGCCCTCGGCGTCCGTCTTCAGGACTTCGGCCGAGATCATCGCCTCCTGCCAGTTCGGCGTGTTCTCGAGGTCGGAGATGATCTCGTAGCAGCGGGTGCGGGCGGCTTCGACTTCAACGGTGCTTGCGGCTTGGAGGATTCCCATGCCCCGGATGCTATCCGGGACGACCGGATGGGGCATTCGACGCAACGGGTGCGGCTTTGCCGGGACCGGCGGCCGGGTATGTTTGCTCCATGAGCGAGATCCGCCTGAACGGCGTCCACCACATCAGCTGCATCACCGGCGACGCACCGGGGAACGTCGAGTTTTACGCGGGAGTGCTGGGGATGCGGCTTGTCAAGAAGACGGTCAACCAGGACGACCCGTCGGTCTACCACCTGTTCTACGGGGACGAGAAAGGCAGCCCCGGCTTCGACCTGACCTTCTTCGAGTACCCCGGAGCGACCCGAGGCAGGGCGGGGGCCGGCATGGTCCACCGGATCCTGTGGCGGCTGCCGTCCACGGATTCGCTTGCCTGGTGGCGCGACCGTCTCGCGGCTGCCGGTGTGACCTCGGAATCGACCGTAGTCGATTCGCGGCTCGACGGCACCGGGGTCGACACCTCCCACGAAGGCCTTCTGTTCGCCGACCCGGAAGGCCTCGAGCACGAGTTCCTCGTCTACGCGGGCAGCGAGGAGCCGCTGGTCCCCCTCCACAGCTCCGTCCCGCCCGAACACGCGATCACCGGCTTCCACGGGGTTCGCGCGTATTCGGCCTCGACTGAAGGAACCGAGGCGGTCCTCTCCAGGGTCCTCGGATTCGTGGACCTCGGCGAAGGCGCCTGGAGCGTCGCCGACGACAGTCGTTCGGGCATCTACCTGCTCGATGCCGCGCCCGAAGAGCGCCAGCTCGCCGGTGCCGGCACCGTCCACCACATCGCCTGGGCCACGCGGCTCGAGGATCAGGACGACTGGCAGCGCCACGTGACGGGCTTCGGCCTCTACGCGACCCCAGTGATCGACCGCTTCTATTTCCAGGCGATCTACTTCCGCGAGCCCGGGGGAGTGCTGTTCGAGCTCGCGACCAGGGGCCCGGGCTTCGCGACCGACGAAGACCCGGAGAGCCTCGGGGAGAGGCTGTCTCTGCCGCCCGACTTCGAGCAGCTGCGGGATCAGGTCGAGCCGATGCTCAAGCCGCTGCCCGACGTGACGCAGTGGCGGCCGGCCGGGACTTCGGCCGGCGAGTCTTCATAGACTGCGCGCCATGAGCAGGTACGAGCCTCGCGAGATCGAGGGCAGATGGCAGCGTGTCTGGGCCGACGAGGGCACGTGGAAGGTCGCCAACCCGGGTCGGCCCGGCTACGACGGCTCAAAGCCGAAGTCCTACGTTCTCGAGATGCTTCCGTACCCGTCGGGAGAGCCGCACGTCGGCCACCTGAAGTGCTATTCGGTCGGCGACGCGATCGCCCATTTCCGGCGCCGGAACGGCTACGAGGTGATCCACCCGATGGGCTACGACTCGTTCGGCCTGCCGGCCGAGAACAACGCGATAAAGACCGGCGTGCCGCCGCTCGTCGCGACGCAGAAGTCGATCGAGTCCTTCCGGCGACAGTTCACGGAATGGGGCATCTCGATCGACTGGGACCGCGAGCTCGCCACCCACACCCCGGAGTACTACCGCTGGACCCAGTGGATCTTCCTGCAACTCTTTCGCGAGGGCCTCGCCTACAGGACCCAGGCTCCGGTCCAGTGGTGCCCGAAGGACGCGACGGTGCTGGCGAACGAGCAGGTGATCGACGGCCGCTGCGAGCGCTGCGGCACCGAGGTCGTGACGCGCAACCTGCGCCAGTGGTTCTTTCGCACCACCGCATACGCCGAGCAGCTCCTCGCCGACTTCGACCGGCTCGAGTCGTGGCCCGAGCACGTGATCACCATGCAGAAGAACTGGATCGGACGGTCGGAAGGGGCCGAGGTGACCTTCCGCTGCGAGGGCGCCGGTCTCGACTTCCCCGTCTTCACGACCCGTCCCGACACGCTGTTCGGGGCCACGTTCTTCGTGCTCGCGCCCGAGCACCCCGACCTTGAGGCCCTGGTCGAAGGCACCGGTGCCGAAGAGGCGGTGCGCGAATACGTCAACTCGGTGGCCCGTGAATCGACGCAGGCCCGGGGCGACGAGGACCGACCCAAGACCGGCGTACCGATCGGCCGCACGGTGACGAATCCGGTAAACGGGGAGGAGATCCCCATGTTCGTCGCCGACTACGTGCTGATGGACTACGGCACCGGGGCGGTGATGGCGGTCCCGGCCCACGACGAGCGTGACTTCGCCTTCGCCGAGGCCTTCGACCTGCCGGTGCGCCGCGTGATCGAAGCGCCCGGAGGCACCGCTCCCGAGGAGGCCGCGCTGCCTTACACCGGCGACGGTCCGATGGTGAATTCGGGACGCTTCGACGGACTCGGCAACCGCGACGCGTACGAGCAGATCGTCTCCTGGCTGGCCGAAGGGGGCCGCGGAGACGCGTCGGTCAACTTCCGTCTGCGGGACTGGCTGGTCTCGCGCCAGCGCTACTGGGGTGCGCCGATCCCGATCGTCTACTGCGACTCCTGCGGCACCGTGCCCGTGCCGGAGGAAGAGCTTCCGGTCGAGCTGCCCGAGGTCGAGGACTACGCGCCGAAAGGCAAGAGCCCGCTCGAGGCGGCAACCGACTGGGTACGGACCACGTGCCCGTCCTGTGGCGGCGAAGCGCGGCGCGAGACCGACACGATGGATACGTTCGTAGACTCGTCGTGGTACTTCCTGCGCTACCTCGACGCCGGCAACGGCGAGCAGGCTTGGTCGCGCGAGGCGGCCGACCACTGGATGCCGGTCGACCAGTACATCGGCGGCGTCGAGCACGCGATCCTCCACCTGCTCTACGCGCGCTTCTTCGTGAAGGCACTGGCCGACATGGGCCACGTCGGCGTGGTCGAGCCTTTCGCCAACCTCTTCACCCAGGGAATGATCACCCGCGACGGCGCGAAGATGTCGAAGTCGAAGGGCAACACGGTCAGCCCGGCCGAGTACGTGGCCCGGCACGGGGCCGATTCCGCCCGCACCTACGTCTGCTTCATGGGCCCGCCCGAGAGGGGCGGCGACTGGACCGACGAGGGGGTCGAAGGAGTCCACCGCTTCCTGGCCAGGCTGTGGCGGGTCGGAGGCGAAGTCCACGAGGCCACCGGCGGACCGGCACCGGCCTCAGGGGGTCCGGACGCCGGCACCCGGGGCGAGGCGCGCGAGCTGCTGGCCAAGGCCCACTGGGCGATCGACAAGGCCACGCGCGACTTCACGAGGGGTTTTCAGTTCAACACCGTGATCGCCGCCGTCATGGAGCTGGTCAACGAGATCTACCGGACCAAGGACGGCCTGCTCGCGGGGGGCGACACCGGCGGCGTCGAATGCCTGCGCTTCGCGGTCGCCACCGCCGCATCGCTGATCCAGCCGTTCGCACCGCACCTCGCGGCCGAGGTCTACGAGCAGATGACCGGCGAACGCGTCTGGGAGGCCGCCTGGCCGGTCGCAGATCCCGAGATGCTGCGCTCGGACACGGTCACGATCGTCGTCCAGGTCAACGGCAAGGTCCGCGACCGGATCGAGGTCGCCGACGGTGCCGCCGAGGATGAGATCCTCGGGCTCGCCCGTGCGGCAGACAATGTGGCCCGCCACCTCGAAGGCACCGAGACGGTCAAGGAAGTCGTGGTCCCGGGCAAGCTGGTCAACCTGGTCGTCAGGCCGGCCTGAGACCCGGGCCCGCCGGCGCGGCTCAGCGGCAAGACCGGCGGCAGGCTCCCCAGCCGGTCCGGTCGCTGATGTTGGCCACCAGCCTCCTGCCGTTCCAGTTCGGGTGGCACAGCGTGCCGCGGCGGTAGACGAGTATGCGCTTGCCCTGCTTGTCGCCGAAGGCGGGGGTGAGCCTGACCGGCTTTCGAAGGACCAGGCGCGCCGGGCCCTTCGGGCAGGGGCGGCCGTTGCAGGGAGCCGTGGTGCCGAAGGTTCCCCCGGCCGACGAGATCCCAAGCGAGGCGATCAACAGGGATGCGATGGCTGCGGCGCTGCTGAAAACGGTTCGGGAATTCATCTTCTCTCCCCCTGGGTTCGGATACCGGTGTCGGATCCTCTCCCGGGCCGGGACGGGCCGCACCATGGGGGCCACGACGGCATTCGCGCGGGTCATCACGCTTCGTTGACGCTTCTTTCGCGGATTCGTTCCTGATCAGACCCATCGGTGAGCCCGGAGGTCCGAGCCTCACGCCATGAGCGAGGTTTCGCCTTATCGCATCGGAGGCTTCGTGGCCATGGCCGCGGTGATCGCTCTGGTGGGATGGAATTCACTGCGCACACAGGACGCCCGCGACCTCGGTGCGCTCGACGGCAAGGGCGCGCCGCCGCCCACGGCGGGCTCAGCGCCTGGACCGGGTGCGGCCGGCGAGAGCGACGGCTTCGGAATCGCGACCGGTGGCGGCCGGATCGTGGTCGACGTCTCGGGAGCGGTGCGCAGGCCGGGCGTCTATCGCTTCGAGCACGGGTTGCGCGTCATCGATGCGATCCGGCGGGCCGGCGGGGCAACCGGTGACGCCCTCGCATCGGCGATCAACCGCGCGGCCCTTCTCTCGGACGGCCAGCAGGTGGTGGTCCCGTCGCGGCGGGCGGCGGGCGGGCCCGCTGTTGCCGGATCCGCTGCCGCGGCGCCGGACGCGCCGATCAGCCTCGGCACGGCCACGCAGGAACAGCTCGAGCAGATCGAAGGGATCGGCCCGGTGACTGCCCAGAGCATCCTCGAGTTCCGCGACAGCCAGGGGGGCGTCTCTTCGGTGGACGAGCTCGATCAGGTCAGCGGAATCGGACCGGTGACGATGGAGGCCCTGAGGGCGCGCCTCCAGCCGTGAGCGGCCCAAGGCCCGCCGCGGCGAGGGCGCTCACCGCCGGGATCGCCGGCGTGGTGGCGTCCGTCCGGCCCGCACTTGCCGTCGGCGGCTGGCGGCTGGCCGCGTTGTCGGGGATCGCGGCGGGGCTTGCCTTCTCACCGGCGCTGGAGGCCGGAGGAGGGCCGGTGCGGGCGCTGCTCGGCCTGGTCTGTGTCGTGGTCCTGCTCGTGCGCGGCAGGCGACTCGGGGTGGCGGGCGCGGTCCTGGTCACCGCCGCCGGCCTGCTCGTCGGCCTGACCGCCGGCGACACCAGGCTGGCTTCGATCGACGCAGTCGCTCTGAGGCTTCCGGCCGGCAGCGAGGTCCGGCTTGCCGGCTCGGTCGAGACCGCCCCGAGGGCTTCGCGAGGCGTCGAGCGCTTCCTCTTCGATTCCGAGGCCGGTCGGGTCATGGTCGAGTCGCGCGTTCCGCTCGGTGATCTCGCGGTCGGGTCGGGAGTGACCGTGACCGGCGAAGTCAGGTCTCCGCCGGACTGGTACCGGCCCAACCTGGTGCGACAGGGGGTGGAGATGCTGCTGTCTGCCCGTGCCGTGGTGTCGTCGGGCGAGCGGCGCGGCGGCCTGTCCGGGCTCGTCGACGGTCTGCGGATCCGTGCCGAGTTGGCGCTCGGACGCTCTATGCCCGCTCGTGAAACGGCGCTGGCGCGCGGATTCGTGCTCGGGCAGGACCAGCAGATCGACCCCGTCACGGTGTCCGACTTCCAGAATTCCGGCCTCGCGCACCTGCTCGCGGTCAGCGGCCAGAACGTCGTGCTGCTCTCGCTGCTCGGGTTGGCGGTGATGGCGCTGGCCGGCATCGGCCACGGCACCAGGCTGGTCGTGCTGGCGGCGCTCATCCTGCTCTACGTGCCGCTCGCAGGCGGCGGGCCGTCGATCCAGCGGGCAGGGGTGATGGGCCTGGCCGGACTGGCGGCTCTGGCCGCGAGCCGTCCGGCGTCGAGGGTCTTCGTGCTGGCGCTGGCGGTCGCGGTCACGCTGCTGGTCAACCCGCGGGCGACAGCCGACGTCGGCTGGCAGCTCAGCTTCGTCGCCGTTGCCGGCATCGCAGTTCTGGCCCGGCCGCTGAGGCATCGCATCGAGGCACTCTCGACCGGTCCGGACTACGGATCGGGAGGAACCACCCTCAGGTCGGCAATGCTGGACGGCGTGGCGGTGACGGTCGCGGCGAGCCTGGTCACAGCGCCGCTGATGGCATTCCACTTCGACCGGGTGTCCGTGGCGACGGTCGCGGCCAACCTCGCCGCCCTTCCGGCCGTCGCCCCGGCCATGTGGCTCGGCATGGCGGCGGCCGGTCTCGGTGCCGTGTGGAGCGGGCTGGCGATCCCGCTCAACCTGCTCAACTCGCTGCTGCTCTCCTACATCGCACAGGTCGCAGCCTGGTTCGGCAGGCCGGGCTGGGCGGTGGCCGAGATCGGCATCGCTTCGGTCCCGGCGCTGGTCGGCGTCTATGCGGCTCTGGCGCTCGCGCTGGCGGCCGGCCTGCACATGACGCGTTCGATGGCGCCGGAACCCGGAGCGGGCACCGCGAAGCCCGGCCCCTGGCGGATCCGCGCCCTGGTTGCCGCGGTCGCCCTGCTCGCAGGCCTCCTGCTGCTGCTTCCCGGTCACGACCGGCGCGAGCTCGACCCGCCGGCCGCGGGGCAGGTGCGCATCGACTTCCTCGACATCGGCCAGGGCGACGCGACGCTGATCCGCGCACCCGGGAGCGCCGCGGTCCTGGTCGACGGAGGGCCGCCGGGCGGTGGCGTCGAAGATGCGCTGTCCTCCGCCGGCGTCGAGCGGCTCGGCGCCGTGGTCGCTACCCATGCCGATCTCGACCACGTCGGCGGCCTCTACGACGTCTTCGAGACCCGCGAGGTCTCGCGCTACCTGTTCGACGGAACACCGGCCGCGCTGCTCAACCAGGCGCGCCGTTCCGGCAGCCGGGTGCGCCGCGTCGCAGAAGGCGATCGCATCGCGGTCGGCCCGCTCGCGATCGAGGTGCTGTGGCCTCCGGCGAGGACGGCCGGCTTCGTTCCGCCCGAGGACCGCAACGTGCGCTCGGTGATGCTGCTGCTCGAATACCGCGGCCACCGGGTGCTGCTGGCCGGTGACGCCGAGGCCGAGGCGGTGCCCGTGGACCCGGGGCCGCTCGACGTGCTCAGGGTCGCCCACCACGGCAGCGACGACGCCGGGCTGCCGGCTTTTCTGGGCCGTACGACACCGAGCCTGTCGGTGGTCTCGGTCGGCGGCGACAACCCCTACGGCCATCCGACCGATGACACGCTGTCGGCGCTGTCAGGGGCGGGGTCGGCGGTTCTCAGGACCGACCTCGACGGCACGGTCTCGCTCCTGCTGTCCCGGGACGGCATCTCGGTCGAGTCGGGCAGGTGATCCGGTTGCCGGTCCGCCGCCCGAGGGGGGAGAATGGACGGGTGCCGGACGAGATGAAACGCGCCTACCTGATCCACGGGACCGACGAGGCCAAGATCGACCAGACCCGCAGCCGTCTTCGCGCGAGGGCCGAGGGCGAAGGCGGAACCGCGTCGCTCGAGGTATTCGACCCGATCGAGAACCGCGGCAGCCCCGACGCCGACGGGCTGGTCGCTTCGATCGCTTCGATGTCGCTGATGCCGGGCCGCCGCTACGTGCTGGCCGATCACGTCGAGAAATGGGGCAAGCGCCAGGCCGAGCGGGTCTGCGAGGCCGTCGCCGGGGCACCCCCGGAAGTCACGGTCGTGCTGATCGCGCGCGGAAAGGTGCCGCCGGGGATCGCAGAGGCGGTGACCGGGGTCGACGGTGCCGTTCTCTCCTTCGAGGCTCCGTCGAAGGCGCAGCTTCCCGGCCACCTGGTGCGTGCCGCCGCGGCCCGTGGCTTCGAGCTTTCGCCCGACGCGGCGGCACTGCTCGTATCCCATCTCGGCGACAGCCTCAGCCGGCTCGAGAACGAACTCGACCGGCTCGCGCTGTGGGCGGGGCAGGGTGGGAGAGTGGAGCTCGATGACCTCGAGCAGATGGTCGCCGACAACAGCGAGGTCAGGAGTTTCGCCCTTGGCGACGCAGTGGTCGAAGGCGACCGGCGGACGGCACTGCGGACCGCCGGGCGCCTGGTCGCTCAGGGGGCGGGCGTCACCGGCATGGTTTATCCGACGGCAACCGCGGTCAGGCGCGCGCACCTGGCGCTGTCGCTGCTGGAGGCCGGGGTTCCGCCGAATCAGGTCGAACGCCGCCTCAAGGCGCCGCCGTTCGTGGCCCGGCAGGTGATCGAGGCGGCCCGGTCTTCATCGCTCGACCAGCTGCGCGACGCTGCGGTCGCGCTCGCCGACCTCGAGCTGTGGACCCGGGGCGGGGCGGAGTATCCGGACGAGCTCGCCCTGGACCTGGCCCTGATCGCGGCCACCGATGACGCCGGCTGAGGCCGGCGAACGGGATTTCAGTGCAGGTTGCGGCTCAGGACGCGTCGCCTGCGGCGATGCGTGCGGCACGGGACTTCTTGCGGGCGCCGTTGTTGCGGTGGATCGCGCCGCGCTGGACGGCCTTGTCGATCCTCGAGACGAGCTCACGGTGTTCAGCCGCGACCGCGTCGGCATCGCCTTCTTCGGCGGCCTTCTCGAGCCGGTTGAAGTAGGTCTTGATCGCGCTCGTGACACGCCGGTTCTCGACGCGCTCGCGCTCGGTGCGGAGGATTCGTTTTTTCTGTGAGGCTATGTTGGCCATGATCTTTTTCCTGCTCGCTGCCGGGGGAATCCCCTCACGAGCGGCCGCCGACTATACCGATAGCGAGCTTGGAACCGCCACGCGACCCCGATAGAACCCCCACGGGGGACCAGGGACTCGATTCCTTCGAGGCGGCAGCCGCTGCCGCGGAGAAGGCCATCCGGGACGCCCGGGACAGGGCCGAGCGGGCCGTGACGCCTCCCGCGGGGCCCGAGACGGTCTGGTCGGCAAGGGGTGAGATCGGCGAGGAAGGCGGGGTTTCGAGCCTGCTGACGGGGCCACTGGTGCAGGAGATCGAGGCCGAGGGCCGGGAGCCGGGCGGGACCGGGGCGCCCGAACCGGCGCCGGCGACTCCGGCAGGGCCGGCAAGGGCGGGCAGGCTGGCCCGCTCGACCGCCTTCTTCTCGATCGCGACGGCCGCCTCGCGAATCGCCGGGCTCGGCCGCGAGGTCGTCGCCGCGGGCTATTTCGGCATCTCCGGGCCGATGTCGGCGTTCACGGTCGCCTTCCAGGTCCCGAACCTGATCCGCGCCCTGTTCGCCGACGCGGCGCTGCAGCCGGCCTTCGTCCCGATCTTCACCGAGCAGATCGAGCAGGGCAGGGTCAAAGAGGCATTCCGCATGGCGTCGACCATGCTGCTGCTGGTGACCATGGTGCTCGGCGCGATCACCGCGGTCTTCATCCTCGGGGCCGGCCTGATCATGCCGCTCTTCGCCCCGGGCTTCACCGGCGAGACAGAGAGCCTGATGATCGTTCTGTCCCAGATCATCTTCCCGATCCTGATCCTGCTCGGCATCACCGGCGTCGTGGTCGGCATCCTCAACAGCTACGACCGTTTCGGCGCCTTCGCGATCTCGCCGCTCTTCTGGAACATCACGATCATCGCGGTCGTGGTCGGCACCGTGCCGCTGTTCCCCGAGGACAAGCAGATCTACGCCTATGCGATCGGCGTCGTCGCGGGTACCGTGGTCCAGCTCGCGATCCCCACGTGGGACCTGCGCCACACGCCGTTCCGCTTCACGTTCAAGGTCGATTTCAAGGACCCGAACGTACGGCGGGTGCTGCTGCTCATGGTGCCGGTGACGCTGAGCCTCGGGCTGATCAACTTCAACCTGCTGGTCAACAGCTTCTTCGGTTCGCTGGTCAGCGACCAGGCGCCGGCGGCGATCGACAAGGCCTTTCGCATCTACCAGCTTCCCCAGGGCATCTTCTCGGTGGCGATCGCGACGGTGCTGTTCCCGACCCTGGCCCGCTTCGCATCCCGCGGGGATTACGACAACCTGCGCGAGACGCTGGCCAAGGGCATGCGACAGATCGTCTTCATCCTGCTTCCGGCGACCGCGGCGATACTCGTTCTCGCCGAGCCGATGATCCGCATCGTCTACCAGCGCGGCGAGTTCGGCCCGGACCAGACGACGCTCGTGGCCACGGCGCTCTTCTGGTTCGCGTTCTCGCTGCCGACCAACGGCATGTTCCTGCTGCTCAGCCGCACGTTCTTCGGCCTCCAGCAGCCGTGGATACCGACGGCGATCGCCGGCGGCAACCTCGCGGTGACCGCCCTGGCGTCGTTCCTGCTCTACGAGCCCTACGGTGTGGCCGGCATCGTCGCCGCCACCGCGATCGCCACGACGATCTCGGTCATCGCCCAGGTGCTGCTGCTGCGCACGAGGCTCGGCGGGATCGAAGCGACGCGCTTCATCTCGACCACGGCCAGGGTGGCGGTCGGTTCGCTCGTGCTGGCCGGAGTCAGCTACGAGTCGTGGTCGCTTCTCGACGAGGCGCTCGGCCGGGAGCTGCCGGGTCAGATCGTCGCGGTTTCGGTCGCGCTCGGCCTCGGCGGCGTCGCCTACCTGGCCTGCAGCCGGCTGTTGCGGATCCCGGAACTCGACCAGATCCTGGCCCTGACCCGCCGTCGATAGTGGGCCTTCCGGAGTACATCGTCGCTTCGCTCGCCGTGCTGGCCGGCCTGGCTTCGCTGGTCGTGATCGCGACCGCGCTTTGCCGGCGCCTGCTGCCGGGCTGGCACGGACCGCCGCTCTGGGTCGCGCTCGCGCTCATCGCCACGGCGGCCGCGACGAGCGCGGCCCTGGTGCTTGGCAGCATCGGGCTGCTCCGGGGCTGGCTCTATCTGCTGGTCCTTCTGGCGGGCGCCGCGGCCGCGTGGCGCCGGGCCGGCCGCATCCCGGCCTCGGGACCGGACCCGCCGGGCCCGGCCCCGTCCTCCCCGGCGCTGCTCAGCGTGGTCGGCTTCGCGGTCGCCTCGCTCGTGGTCGGCCTGTTCGCGGTCGAGGCCTGGGACAAGCTCGGCACCGGAATGACCGGCTTCGACTCGACCTGGTACCACGGTCCTTTCGCCGCCGGCTTCGCGGCTTCGGGCGATACGTTCTCGCTCCACTTCGTCGCGCCGCAGTTCCTCAGCTGGTTCTATCCGCAGAACTCGGAGCTCGTGCATTCGCTGGGGATCCTCGGCTTCGGCAACGATCTGCTCTCGCCGCTGGTCAACCTGGCCTGGCTGGGCGGATGCCTCGTCGCGGCGTGGGCGATCGGCAGGCCCTGGGGCGGCGCGCCGTTGTCGCTGGCCGGTGTGGCCCTCGTGCTCGGCTCGGCGGCCATGGCCGACCAGGCCGGCGAGGCCCGCAACGACATCGTCGGGACCTTCTTCCTGCTGGCCGGGCTGGCGGTGCTGGTCAACGGCTGCGCCGGGGGCCGCCGCCTGGCGACCGGGCCGTTGATCGTGGTCGCGATTGCCGCCGGGCTCGCCGCCGGGACGAAAATCAACTTCATCCCGCCGGCGATCGTCCTGGCGGCCGCGGCAGTCTGGCTCCGTGCTCCCGACCGGCGCGGACGTGACGGCCTGCTCGCCCTCGCCGGCCTGGCGCTGGGCGGCGCCTACTGGTACGTGCGCAACCTGGTCCAGAGTGGCAACCCCCTGCCCTGGGTCGATTCGCTCGGCCCGCTCTCGCTGCCGTCGCCCGATCAGGAGCTCGGCGGAAGGGACCAGGCATCGGTATTCAGCTACCTGACCGATCCCGGAGTGATCGGCGACTGGTTCCTCCCCGGCATGGCCGACGGCTTCGGCGAAGGATGGGTCCTGCTGGCGGGACTCGCCGTGGCGGGCTTCGTCCTGGGCCTGTGGCGCGGTTCCGAGCGCTCCGTCAGGGCCGCGGCGCTGGTCGGGGTCGCGCTGCTGCTGGCCTGGGTCGTCGCGCCGACCTCGGCTTCGGGCCCCGAGGGAGAACCCTCCGGCTTCGTCTCCGGCCTGCGCTACCTCGCGCCGGCGCTGGCCGTCGGCGTGGCGCTGCTCGGATCCACGGTCGGACCGCGCGGTGGATTCGCCGCGCGCCTGACGATGGCGACGCTCGTCCTGCTGACCCCGTTCGTGGCCTTCGCTGGCCGCTCGTGGGATCTCGCGGAACTGCTCGCCGCAGGTCTCGTCGCAGCTCTGCTGTTCGCGGCCCTGGTCGCGGCCGCGCTGGTCGCGCCCCGGCCGTCACCGTCCCGCTTCGCGCGCTCGCGGGCCGGCCTCGCGGTGGCCGGCGGGCTGCTGCTGGTCGTGGTCGCTGCCGGCTACGGAGTCCAGGACCGCTACTTCGAAAACCGCTACGCAAGTCCCGAATTCACGACCGCGGGACTCTCGCAGGCCTTCGTATGGGCGCGCGGGGTGGAAGGCGAGTCGATCGGTACCAATGCCACACGCCAGTACCCGCTGTCCGGCACCGAGCTGGGGAACGACGTGGAATACCTCGGTGTGCCCGGGCCCCGCGGAGGTTTTGTCAGGACCGATTCCTGCGAACAGTTCCGGGACGCGGTCGCGCGCGGCGGCTACCGCTACCTCGTGCTCACCCTGGACCGGGAGAACCCGGATCGGCCCTTCCCGCGCGAGATCCTCTGGATCATGGACGACCCGAACGCGGTCGAGGTCCTGAAGACGCCGCCGACCGTGGTCTACGAGCTGACCGGTGCGCTCGACCCGGCGACCTGCCCGTAGTGCGCGGCCTCGGCCTGCCGCGACCGCCTGCCACGAGCTTCACCACACCGGCGTCCTGGCTCCACCGCATCGATGCTCTGGTTCGAGTTGGCGCTGATTAGCGGTCGTTTCTCGATCCGGAGGGGCGGATCCCGATGCCCCGAGCCGTCCGGTTCGAATATGCGTCGAGCGCTGAGGAATTCTCGAACCAGACAGAGGGTCGGGGCCGGGTTGGCCGCGGCCTGTCCCCGCGGGGCGACTGTCTTCATACTGGGCAGTCCGCATGGAACTGATCCGCAACTTCTCGATCATCGCCCACATCGACCACGGCAAGTCGACTCTGGCCGACCGCATCCTCGAGATAACCGGTGCCGTCGACCCGAAGAAGATGCGCTCGCAGGTCCTCGACTCGATGGACCTCGAGCGCGAGCGCGGCATCACCATCAAGGCCCAGGCGGTCAGGGTCGAATTCAAGTCCGGGGACGGCCAGACCTACCACCTGCACCTGATCGACACCCCCGGTCACGTCGACTTCTCATACGAGGTCTCCCGCAGCCTCGCAGCCTGTGAAGGCGCATTGCTCGTCGTCGACGCCGCCCAGGGCGTCGAAGCGCAGACCGTCGCCAACACCTACCTGGCGATCGAGAACGGACTCGAGCTGATCCCGGTCCTGAACAAGGTCGACCTGCCCGGCGCCGAGCCCGAGCGCGTGGCGGCCGAGGTCAGCGACCTGATCGGCGTGGGCCCCGACGAGATCCTGCGCATATCGGCGAAAACCGGGGAGGGCGTGCCCGAGGTCCTCGAGGCGATCGTCGAACGCGTGCCCCCGCCGAGCGGCGACCCGGCCGCGCCGGCCCGGGCGCTGATCTTCGATTCGGAATTCGACCCCTACCGCGGCGTGATCGCCTACGTGAGGATGATGGACGGCAAGTTCCGCAAGAACGGTCACATCCTCGCGATGCAGAACGGCACCGAGGCCGAACTCGACGACATCGGGTTCTTCCGCCCGGTCATGACGCCTGTGGAAGAGATCGACGTGGGGGAGGTGGGCTACGTGATCACCGGCATCAAGGACGTCGCGAAGCTGCGGGTCGGCGACACCCTGACCGACCGTGAACGGCCCGCTGCCGAACCGCTCGAGGGTTACCGGGACGTCAAGCCGATGGTCTTCTGCGGCCTGTTCCCGATCGACACCGAGCGCTATGAGGATCTGCGAGACGCACTGGACAAGATGGGTCTCAACGACGCCGCGCTGAGCTGGGAGCCCGAGACATCCGACGCGCTCGGCTTCGGGTTCAGATGCGGATTCCTCGGCCTGCTCCACATGGAGATCGTGCGCGAGCGCCTGGAGCGCGAGTACGGCCTCGAGCTGCTGGCCACGAGCCCGACCGTGCGCTACGAAGTCCACCTGACCAGTGGCGGGTCGGTCGAGGTGCGGAGCCCGACCGAGATGCCCGACCCCGGTTCGATCGAGTCGATCGAAGAGCCCTACATCGCCGCGACGATCGTCACCCCGTCGGAGTTCGTCGGCCCGGTGATGGAGCTCTGCCAGTCCCGCCGCGGCACTCACAAGGGAATGGACTACCTGAGCCCGAACCGGGTCCAGATCCGCTACGAGCTGCCGCTGGCCGAGATCGTGCTCGACTTCTTCGACGTGCTTAAGTCCTCGACCCGCGGCTACGCCTCGCTCGATTACGAGCCGATCGGCAACAAGGCCTCGGACCTGGTCAAGGTCGACGTACTGCTGGCCGGAGACAAGGTCGATGCGCTCTCGGTCATCGCCCACAGGGACTTCGCCTACAACCAGGGCAAGGACCTGGTCGCCCGCCTTCGCAAGACGATCCCGCGCCAGCAGTTCGACATCCCGGTCCAGGCCGCGGTCGGGGCCCGCATCCTCGCCCGCGAGACCGTCAAGGCGGTGCGCAAGGACGTCACCGCGAAGCTCTACGGTGGCGACGTCACGCGTAAGCGCAAGCTGCTCGAGAAGCAGAAGAAGGGCAAGAAGCGCATGAAGAACGTCGGCAGCGTCGAGGTCCCCCAGGAAGCCTTCCTGGCTGTACTCGAACTCGACGACTGAGCGATCGCCGGCGCCGGTCGGGCGACCCCGTAGCATCGGTGCCCATGGGTTCACCAAACGCATTGATCAGTGGTGGGGCAAGAGGCATCGGACGGGGCATCGCCCTCGGACTGGCCGAGCGGGGCTATCGGGTCGTGGTCACGGCTCGGGATGCTGCTGTGGCCGAGCAGGCTGCCAAAGAGCTCTCCGAAGGCGTCTCCGGCTCGGTTCACGGGCTCGCCATGGAGGTCACTGACCAGGGCTCCGTCGAAAGCGTGATCGAAGCCATCACTGCCGACCCCGGCAGCCTCGATGTGCTGGTCAACAACGCCGGAATCCTGCCCGACCACGGAGTCCCGGCCGCCGAGGCCGACCTCACGCAGGCCCACGAGATCGTCGAGACCAACCTGTTCGGTGCGTGGAGGCTGACCCAGGCCGCGTTGCCACTGCTCAGGCAGAGCGCACACCCGCGCGTCGTCAACGTGTCTTCCGGGCTCGGTCAGCTCAGCGACATGGGTCGCGGCACTACCGGCTACAGGGTTTCCAAGGTCGGTCTGAACGCGCTGACCCGCGTCTTCGCCAATGAGGAGGGCGAGCACGGGATTCTGGTCAACTCGATGTGCCCAGGGTGGGTCAGGACCGACATGGGAGGGCCGCACGCCCGCCGCTCCGTCGAAGAGGGCGCCGACACAGGGATCTGGCTGGCGACGCTTCCGGATGACGGTCCCACCGGCGGGTTCTTCCGCGACCGCGCACCGATTCCCTGGTAGCCGGGCGGTCGTCGGCCGCAGTTCTGCTCAGCCGGTGACGGGTTCTCCGGCCGGATCCACCGCTTCGGTGAGCAGCTCGACCGAGCGCAGGCGGTTTTCGACCGAGTTCGACTGGTGAACGACGATCAGCTCGTCGGCGTCGGCGTGCTCGATGAACTGCTCGAGGTATTCGCCGGCCTGCCGGGGAGTACCCACCGCGTTGTAGGTGAGCATCTCGTCGACCACCGAAGCCTGGGGCGATGAGAGGATCGAGTCGATGTCCTCGCCGGTCAGCTTGCGGCCGCCGCGGCTGAACAGCGCGCGGGCACGCAGGCGCCGCGCCGCTTCGAGCTGATCCGCCGCCTCCTCGGAGGTTCCGGCCACGATTGCCCCGACCCCTGCGATTACGTGGGGCTCGGCCTGCTGGTCGGAGGGCTTGAAGTTCTCGCGGTAGGTGGCTACTGCCTCATGCAGTGCCCGCGGCGCGAATTGGGACGCGAAGGCGTAGGGGAGCCCGAGCTCCGCCGCAAGCTGAGCACCGAACAGCGAGGATCCGAGCATGTAGAGCGGTACGTGCGTTCCCTGTCCGGGGATGGCCCGGACCCCCGGGATCGGGCTTTCGTCGCCGAGCAGGCCCTGGAGTTCGACTACGTCCCTGGGAAACGACTCGGCCGCAGCCGGATCCCGGCGCAGCGCATAGGTCGTCGCCTGGTCGCTTCCGGGGGCCCGGCCGAGGCCGAGGTCTATCCGGCCGGGGTGGAGGGTCGCGAGCGTGCCGAACTGTTCGGCGATCACCATCGGCGAGTGGTTGGGAAGCATGATGCCGCCCGACCCCAGCCGGATCGTCGCTGTGTGCGCCGCGACGTGGGCGATCAGCACCGCGGTGGCCGACGAGGCGATCGAGGAGATGTTGTGGTGCTCGGCGTACCAGACCCTGCGATAGCCGCATCGCTCGGCAGCGCGCGCCATCTCGACGCTGCCGGCGAAGCTCTCGGCGATCGTCTCCTCACGCCCGACCGCGGCGAGGTCGAGGATCGAGAGGGGGATGGCCCTCCTGAAGCCGCTCGGCGCCGGCGAGCTCGTTGCGGGAGACGGCGTGGGCATCGGAGTGACCTTAGCGAGCGCGCGGGGCCGGTCGTCCCCGAATGCCTGAACCGGCCGCTCCGCTGGTAGGTTTCGCCGCGATGGCGATCAACGATCAGGCAGTCGGCAAGAGATGGCCCCCATTCGACTACGAGGTCGGTCGCGAGAAGATCCGCGAGTACGCGCAGGTCATCGGCTTCGAGGACCCGATCCATTTCGACTCGCAGGCAGCCAGGGACGCAGGCTTCCGCGACGTGGTCGCGCCGCCGATGTTCTGCGTCGTCTACAGCGCCGGGGGCATGGGCCCGGTCCTCTTCGATCCCGAGGTCGGCATGAACTTCGCCGCGATGGTTCACGGCGGTCAGGAGTTCGTCTGGGGGGAGCCGGTCTGCTCGGGGGACGTCATCACGACGACGCCGAGCTGCACCGCGATCTACGAGAAGGACGGCAAGGGCTTCTACGTCTTCGAGACCGTGTCGGTCAATCAGGAAGGCGCCGAGGTCGTTCGCGGAACCTGGACAAACATCGTGAGGGGCGTCTGAGATGGCTGAACTGGGCGCCGGCGACAGAATCGAAGAGCTGAAAGTCACCCCCGACAAGTACGTGCCGCACCGCTACGCGGGCGCCTCGGGCGACTTCAACCCGATCCACATCGACGCCGACTTCGCCAAGGCCGTCGGCCTCCCCGGCGCCATCCTCCACGGCCTCTACGTCATGGGCCTGGTCGCGAAGGCCGCGACCGACGCGACCGGGGGAGACCCGCGCAACCTGAAGCGGCTCTCGGTCCAGTTCCGCGGAATGGGCTTTCCCGAGCAGGAGATCGTGGTCTCCGGCGAGGTCAGGACAACAGACGGCGACACGGCCGAGATCGACGTGGTTGCCACCCAGGGCGAAAACCAGGTAATCCGCAACGCGACCGCAGTCGTAGCAACGAACTGAACGAGGTCCGGGATGGGTGAGGGGTATCTGCTCCTCGACCTTGGACCGGGAGGGACGAGGGGTACCTCCTCCTCGGCCCGAAACGTCGTCGGAGGTACCCCTCGTCCCTCCAGAGCGGGCGCCAGGTCGAGAGACCGCAACCCGTTTTCCGTCTAGTGCGGGGCGCGACCGCCCAGAATCGGCGCCGCCGATCACCGGGGCGGATCCGCCCGAGAGGCGGGTCTGGGTCCTCCGCCACGGTCGCACGGAGTGGTGCGGGGATCGCCGACGACGTTTCGGGTCGAGGAGGCGATTCCCGCACCACTCCGTCCCGGCTGACGAGGCGACCCCCGAACCACTCCGTCCCGGCTGAAGAGACGAATCCCGAACCACTCCGCTCCGGCTGACGTGGCGATTCTTGCGCCGCTCCCTCGGTCGGGTCGGCGTCGGTCGTTCCGCTCGGTGTCTCGAAGGGGGTTGTGGGGTGCTGCCGACGACGTTTCGGGCCGAGGAGGCAGCACCCCACAACCCTCCCGCCCGCACGCTCGTACAATCGAAGGATGCTCTCGGAGCGACAGGACACGATTCTCGGCCTCGTGGTCGAGGCTTACCTCGAGACCGGCCGCCCGGTCGGCTCGAAGGCGATCGTGGAATCGGCGGGTCTGGAGTGGGCTGCCTCGACCGTCCGCGCCGAACTCGCCGCGCTCGAGGCGGGCGGCTACCTGAGCCACCCCCATACGTCGGCCGGCCGCGTACCGACCGATCTCGGATACCGCCGATACGTGGAAGCGCTGATGCCGAAGGTGCCGGCCCGCGCCGACGGCGGATCGGAAATCGAGATCTCGCGGATGCGGCGCGAGGTCGACGCCGCGATGCGCGAGACCACGACCGCGCTCTCCCACATGACCGACCTGCTCGCACTGGTCGTCGCTCCGCCGATCGGGACCGCGACCATCCACCGGGTCGAGGCACTGCTGCTGCAGCCGGACGTGGTCATGGTGATCGTCATCACCTCGGCCGGTGACGTGACCAAACGGGCATTCAGCTTCGGCGTCGACGTGGACCCGGGTCTGGTCGAGTGGACTTCCAGTTACCTGAACGAGTCGCTGGTCGGGATCGAGGTCGGCTCGCGCCGGATCGCCTCGAGGCTGCTCGAACCGGGGCTCGGCCGGCGCGAGTCCGAGTTCATCCAGGCCCTGATGTCCGCCCTGGTCGATCTGGAGCACGAGGGAGAGGCGACGCTCTACGTCGAAGGCACGGGCCGGCTGCTCGACGAGCGCCGCTCGGCCGACCTGCCCCAGATCGACCAGTTGATGACCGCGCTCGAGGAGCGCGCCTCCGTCCTGCGGATGATGCGCTCGGCGATCGAGGAACGCTCGGTCTTCGTCTGGATCGGTGCCGAGAACCCCCAGCCCGAGCTTCGCTCGGTCAGCGTGGTCGGCGCCAACTACGGGCTCGGACACCGCAACCTGGGTTCGGTCGGGGTTGTCGGGCCGACCCGGATGGATTACGCGACCGCGATCGCCTCGGTCAACGAGGCGGCCCGCGAGCTCTCCCGCTACTTCGAGAACGTCTACTCATGAGCAAGCGCGACTACTACGAGGTGCTCGGGGTTCCCCGGAGCGCCACTCAGACCGAGATCAAGAAGGCATTTCGCGGCGTCGCGAGGGAACTCCACCCCGACGTGAACGAACACGACCCCGAAGCCGAGGAGAAGTTCAAGGAGGTGGCCGAGGCATACGAGGTGCTCTCCGACGACGAGAAGCGCGCCACCTACGACCGCTACGGCCACGACGGGCTCAGCTCCCGCGGTTTCTCCTCCCAGGCGCAGGGCTTCGGTTCGATCGACGACATCTTCAGCGCCTTCTTCGGCGGTGGGCAGGGCTTCGGAAGGCGCGGTCCGGCGCCCGGCGCCGACGTCGGCACCTCGGTCGAGATCGAACTCGAGGACGTGCTCGAGGGGGTCCGGCGCGAGGTCGAATTCGACGTGGTCGGGACCTGCGAGCACTGCCGGGGCAACGGGGCCGAGCCCGGCACGCCGATCCGCACCTGCGAGCGCTGCGACGGAAGCGGCGAGCTGCGCTCGATCGCCAACACCGCCTTCGGCCAGATGGTCCGGGCGACGCCGTGCGACGTCTGCCACGGCGACGGGCGCGTCGCCGAGACGCCGTGTGCCGAGTGCTCCGGCCTCGGCAGGCGACACACCTCGAAGACGTGGCAGGTCGACATCCCGGCAGGGATCGAAACCGGCCAGCGAATGCGCATCGCCGGAGCCGGCCACGCCGGCGAGCCGGGAGCGCCGCCGGGGGACCTGTACGTCGAGGTCCACGTGGCCGAGAAGGAAGGCATGATGCGCGACGGCCAGGACCTGATCACCGTGGTTCCGCTCGATGCGACGAAGGCGATGATCGGCGAGACGATCGAGGTCGAGACGCTCGACGGCATGGAGGAGATCGAGGTCGACCCCGGCACCCAGCCCGGCGCCGAGAAGCGGCTGAAGGGCAAGGGGTTGCCGCGGGTCGGTGGCTCGAAGCGCCGGGGGATGCACCGCTTCGTCTTCAACGTCGTGGTGCCGGCAAACCTGAACGAAGAACAGGTCAGGCTCGCCACCGAACTCGACGAGACGATCGGCGAGGCCAACCGCCACGAGGAGGAGTCGGGGCTGTTCTCGCGCATGCGGCGGGCCTGGAGCGGATGATCCGCCTCGCGGTGCGCTGCCTCCCCGGGCAGGCCGAGACGGTGCTCGCCGAGCTGACCGTGCTCTCGCCGGGCGGAGTCGAAGAGACCGCGGGCGAAGGCTTCGTCGAGTACGCGATCTACGGGGCCGAAGGCGAGCTGCCCGACATCGGCGAGCTCGAGGTCGCGACCGGCGACGGACTGGTCGAGGTCGTCGCGTCCGAGGTGGCCGACGACTGGGCCGAACGGTGGCGGGAGTTCCACCGACCCGTCGAGGTGACGGCCGGTGACGGATCGGGATCCGCCCGCGGGACGTCGTTGTGGCTGAGGCCGCCATGGGAGCCGGAGAAGCCGGACGCCTTCGAGGTCGTGATCGACCCGGGCCAGGCCTTCGGTACCGGTGCCCACCCGACCACGCGGCTCAGCCTCGGCATGCTGCTGGACCTGCATGACCAGGGCCTGGCATCGGGCCCGCTGACCGACCTCGGTACCGGATCGGCCGTGCTGGCCATAGCCGCGGCGAAGCTCGGCTGGGGACCGGTAAGCGGCTGCGACCACGAGGCGGTGGCGATCGAAGCCGCGGTCGCCAACGCAGCGGCCAACTCGGTTGAAGTCGGGCTCGAGCGTTCCGACCTGAAGCACGGTCTGCCGGGACTCGCCCCGACCGTGGTCGCCAACCTGACCGCACCGCTTCTGGAGATGGTCGCGGCCCGGATGGCGGTCGAGTCGCGGCCGCAGAGGCTGATCTGTTCCGGGCTGCTCGAATCCGAGCGCGGACGCGTCGAAGACGCCTTTGCCGCGTCGGGAATGTCGCCGGTCGATTTCAGGGCGATGGAAGGCTGGGGTGGGCTGAGGTTCGAGGCGGCTGCCGGGTGAGCGGCCCGATCGGCTTCATCGACTCCGGGGTCGGCGGCCTGACGGTGCTGCATGAGTGCCTGGTCTCGCTTCCCCAGGAAGACTTCCTCTACGTCGGCGACTCGGGCCACTTCCCGTACGGGACCAAGACGCGCGATGAGCTCCGTGACCGGGCGAGGGTGATTGCGCGGGTGCTGCTCGACAGTGGCGTCAAGATGATCGTGGTCGCCTGCAACTCGGCCACGTCGGCCGCCGGCGACCTGATCCGCGGGCTCGCCGCCGATGCCGGCGTGCCGGTCGTGACCGTGATCGACCCCGAGGCGGAGATAGCCGCCGCGATCACCGAGTCGGGCCGGGTCGGAGTGCTGGCGACGCCGGCGACCGTCTCCAGCGGCGCCTACCGTCGTGCGCTAGACGCGCAGGGCAGGCCGTTGACCGTGACCGAGGTCTCCGCACCGGACCTCGCCCCGATCATCCAACAGGGCTTCCCGTTCGATCAGAACGTGATCGACACGGTGCGCGGCTACTGCGAGCCCCTGAAGCAGGCCGAGGTCGACACTCTGATCCTCGGCTGCACCCACTACCCGCTGGTGGCGCCGATGCTGCAGCGGTTCCTCGGCCGCGACGTGCGCCTGGTCACCGCCGGCCACGCGATCGCGGCCGCCGTCCAGCGCAGCCTCGTCGAGCGGGACGAGCTGTCCACGGGCGACGGCGAGGGCGGCTACCGCTTCCTGGTGACCGGTGACGTGGACTCCTTCGTCGAGCTCGGCACGCGCTTCCTCCAGCTGCCCCTGGCCGGGAGGGTCGAGGCGCTCAGGTACGCTTGATCCATGTCAGTTGCCGAACAGATCCGTGACGACGCCCGCGAGGCGATGAAGGCCGGCGATCGCCAGCGCTCATCGGCTCTGCGCATGATTCAGGACGTGCTCCAGCAGGATGCGAAACTGGGCAAGGGCGATGAGATCGCGGTTCTGCAGCGTGAGCGCAAGAAGCGGCTCGAGGCGGCCGAGGCCTACGCCGAGGCCGGGCGAAGCGACCAGGCCGAGTCCGAGAGCTTCGAGGCAGAACTGATCGCCGGCTACCTTCCGGCGCAGCTCAGCGACGAGGAGCTCGGCGCGATGGTCGCCGAGGCGATCGAGCAGACCGGTGCCGAGGGGCCGAAGCAGATGGGCCAGGTCATGGGTGCGCTGAAGGAAAAGGTCGCAGGCAGGGCTGACGGAAAGCGGGTCAGCACCGAGGTCAAGGAGCAGCTTGCCCCGTAGGACGCTGACGCTCGAAAACGAAGTGGCCGCCGAGCTGGCCGGGTCGGGCGACTCGGTTCTCCGGGCTCTCAGGGACAGGACCACGAGCAAGGTCCACCTGCGCGGCAACCTGCTGACCCTCGAAGGAGAAGAGGCAGAGATGGACCAGGCGGCCAAGCTGGTCGACGAGATGGTCGAGCTGATCGAGAACGGCCACGACGTAGAGCCCGGCACCCTCGACTCGGTGACCAACGCGATCCAGTCGTCGAGGCGCAGCTCCGAGGTGCTCGAGGACGTCGTCTGGCACAACCGCAATACGAAGGTCGCGCCGAAGACCGTCAACCAGAAGCTGTACGTCGATTCGATCCGCGAGAACACCGTCACCTTCGGCATCGGCCCGGCCGGCACGGGCAAGACCTTCCTCGCCGTGGCGATGGCCGCGGCGGCGCTGGTCGAAGGCGACGTGCGGCGGATAATCCTGACCCGGCCCGCGGTCGAGGCGGGGGAGAGCCTCGGCTTTCTCCCCGGTGACCTGCAGGCCAAGGTCGACCCGTACCTGCGCCCGCTGTTCGATGCGCTCTACGACATGCTCGACCCCGACCGCGTCAACGGCTACTTCGACCGCGGCGTGATCGAGGTGGCCCCGCTCGCCTTCATGCGCGGCCGCACGCTCAACGATGCCTTCGTCATCCTCGACGAGGCGCAGAACACCACGCCTGAACAGATGAAGATGTTCCTCACCAGGCTCGGCTTCAACTCGAAGATGGTGGTCACCGGCGACGTGACCCAGATCGACCTGCCGAAAGAGCGCCAGTCCGGCCTCGTCGTGGTGCGGGAGATCCTCGACGGCATCGACGACGTCTGCTTCGTGCGCTTCGGTGGCTCCGACGTGGTCCGCCACCGCCTCGTCCAGCGCATCGTCGCCGCCTACGGCGAGCACGCCGAGCGCGAGGGGAAGCAGTGAGCCACGACCTCGCCGACGTGCCGACCGGGTTCAGGTCGGCCGTCGTTGCGACGCTCGAAGCGGTCGGCATCGGCGAAGGGCACGTCGCTGTCGAGTTCGTCGACGAGGCGCGGATCCGAGAGCTCAACCGGGAGTTCCGGGACCGGGACAGGCCCACCGACGTGCTGTCTTTCCCGATCGACGAAAGCGGGTCCGAGCCCGGCCCGCGCGAGCTCGGCGATGTCGTCGTCTGCGAGGCAGAGTGCGAAAACGTGACGGAGGCGGTCGTCCATGGCGTGCTGCACCTCTGCGGATACGACCACGAGACCGACCAGGGGCAGATGCTGGAGATCCAGGACCGGATCATGGCGCGAATCGAATCCCGCGAAGCCGCCCGTGGCTGATCACGGCCTGCCGGTGCTGCCCGACGGTCCCACGCGATCGGGATTCGTCGGCCTGGCCGGACGCCCGAACGTCGGCAAGTCGACGCTGGTCAATGCCCTGGTCGGTGCGACCGTGGCCATCGCATCGGTGAGGCCGCAGACCACGCGGCGGGCGATCCGCGGGGTGGCGACCGACGTCGAAGCCGGTACCCAGATCGTCCTCGTCGACCTGCCCGGCGTCCAGCGGCCGAGGGACGAGCTGACCAGCCGCATGCAGCGCCGCGTCGAACAGGAGCTGGCAGACGCCGACGTGGCCCTGCTCGTCATCAACGGCGAGGAGGGGGTCGGACCCGGGGACCGCTTCATCGCTGCCGGGCTGCTGGACGCAGCGATCGACATTCCGGTGATCTGCGCGGTCAACAAGTGCGACCGCCTCGGTCGCGGCGTCGTCCCGGTGCTCGAGGAGGCGGCGGCGCTCAAGGGGGTCGATGAGGTCTTCCCGATTTCGGCGCTCAAAGGCGACGGGGTCACCGAGCTCAGGCAGCACCTCGCGTCGCTGATGCCAGAGGGCCACTTCATGTACCCGCCGGGGGACCGTTCCGACCAGCCGGTCGAGCTGCTGCTCGCAGAGCTGATCCGGGGTCAGGTGCTGATCCGGACCAGGGACGAGATCCCTCACTCCGCGGAGGTCAAGGTCCGCAGCGTCAGCACCCGCGATGACGGGCTGGTCACGATCGAGGCCGAAATCTGGGTCGAGACCGAGTCCCAGAAGGGCATCCTGATCGGCAGGCGCGGCTTCCGGATCGGCGAGATCGGCACCGGTGCACGCAAGGTGATCGAACGCGAGCTCGGGGCCCGTGTCCATCTGGACCTCCAGGTGAAGCTGAAGCGCAAATGGCGCCGGGATGTCGACATGCTCGATCGCCTCGGAATCGAGTGACGGACGCTTCGGCCGGCGCAGCGGCCTTCACCGAGGGCGCAGACCGTAGGATTGCCGAATGAGGACGACGAGCAAAGCAGCCTGCGCTCTCGTGGTCGGGGCGCTGGTCTTCGCCGGTTGCGGCGGCGGTGATTCCGGCTCGGCGGAAGACGAGGCGGCGATCGAAGAGGTGGTCACCCTGATCAACCGCGCCAACGCCGACAGCGACGGCGCGGCCTACTGCGACCTGCTCCAGCCCAGCACCTTCTTCGACACCTTCACGTCGCGCGCCAAGTGCGCCCGCGAGACCAACCAGATCCTCGAGCAGGCCGGCAGTCAGCCTGAACTGGAGGTCGAGAGCATCACGGTCGACGGCGACACGGCCAAGGTCACTTTTGCCGGACGCAGCGGCGAGGCTCCGTTCGTCAAGGAAGACGATCGCTGGTACCTCGCGCTCGGCCAGGGAACACCCGAGCCCGCCGAGACGGGCCAGGGCGGTGGCGACAATGGCTGAGGGCGGCGGCCCAGCGATCAGGTTCAACGACGACGGACTGGTCCCCTGTGTCACCCAGGACTCGCGTAGCGGTGAGGTGCTGACCCTCGCGTGGATGAACGCCGAGTCACTGCGGCTGACGCTGGAGACCGGGGAGGTCCACTTCTTCAGCCGGTCGAGACAGGAGATCTGGCGCAAGGGCGAGACCTCCGGCAACACCCAGAGGGTCGTCGAGCTGCGGGTCGATTGCGACGAAGACGCCGTGCTTGCCCTGGTCGACCCCGCCGGCCCGGCCTGCCACACGGGAGAGCGCACGTGTTTCTTCCGGCGCGTGGAAGACGGCGAGGCCCCGGAGCCGGCGGCCGGCGAGGCCCTGTCCAGGCTAGAGCGGACCATCGCAGCCCGCGCCGCAGATCGCCCCGAAGGCAGCTACACGGTGACGCTGCTCGACAACGGCGAGCTCGCCGCCGGCAAGGTGATGGAGGAGGCCGAGGAGGTGACGCGCGCCGTGCGCGAAGAGAGTGACGAGCGCGTCGCCGAGGAGGCGGCCGACCTGCTCTACCACCTTGCAGTGTTGATGAAGTCCCGGGAGATCGGCCTCGACCGGGCGATGGAGGTCCTGAATGGCCGCCGCGGCTGAGCTCGAGGGGCGGCTGTCTCCCGATCTCGAAGGCGCGCGCCAACTGGCCTCCGGCGCCAACGTGATCCCGGTGAGGATGAGCTTCACCGACGACTGCGAGACCCCCGTCTCGGCGCTGCTGAAGCTGCGCGGTGACGGCCCCTGCTTCCTGCTGGAATCGGCCGAGCGCGGCCAGGTCGGGCGCTACTCGTTCCTCGGCACGAGCCAGCATGCGGTCATCCGATGGGGTGACGGCAGGTTGTGTGAATACGCGGGTGACTCGCTGTCCGGTGACGACGAGCCGCTCCGGACTCTCGACGCGCCGGACCCGTATGCGGCGGTCGCCGACTATCTCGACGAGTACCGCGTCGCGGCCGTGGACGGGCTTCCGCCTTTCGCCGGTGGTGCGGTCGGGCTGTTCGGCTACGACCTCGTGCGCACGGTCGAACCGCTGGGGGAGCCGAATCCGGATCCGCTCGGGCTTCCCGACCTGGCCCTGATGATCTCCGACGTGATGGTCGTCTTCGACCACCTGCACAACGAGACCACGATCCTCGCCTGCGCTTTCGTCGGCGACGGGGGCATCGACGACGCCTACACGCAGGCGGCCGAGAAGATCGCAGCGGTCCGGAACAGGCTTCGCGGGCCCGTGCCCGATGCCCCCGGCGCCGGCGCGATCGAACCGCCCGCGTTCGAATCGAACCTGAGCCGCGACGAGTTCGAGGCGATGGTGGCCCGGATCGTCGAGTACATCCATGCCGGCGACGCTTTCCAGGTCGTGCCTTCACAGCGCTTCTCGGCCGAGACCCCGGTGGAGGCACTGTCGATCTACCGCGGGCTGCGTGCCGTCAACCCTTCCCCGTACATGTACTTCATCGAGTTCGGGGATTTCCAGATCGCCGGCGCCTCGCCGGAGCCGCTGCTGAAGGTGAACGGCGACAGGGTCGAGATCCGGCCGATCGCGGGCACTTCCCCGCGTGGCGGGAACGAGGAGGAGGACCGCCGTCTGGCCGAAGAGCTGATCGGCGACCCGAAAGAGAGGGCCGAGCACGTGATGCTCGTGGATCTCGCGCGCAACGACATCGGCAGGGTCGCCGAGTACGGCTCGGTCAAGGTCGAGGAGATGATGGTCGTCGAGACCTACTCGCACGTCATGCATATCGTCAGCCGGGTCACCGGAAAGCTGAGGCCCGGCCTGGGGGCACTCGACGTGCTGCGATCGGCGCTGCCGGCGGGGACGCTCTCGGGTGCTCCGAAGGTTCGCGCGATGCAGATCATCGACGAAATGGAGCCGGTCAAGCGCTGCTCCTACGGCGGCGCCATCGGCTACCTGTCGTGGAACGGTGACCTCGACACGGCGATCCACATCCGTACCGCGGTGGTCAAGGACGGCCGGGTCCACATCCAGGCCGGCGGCGGAACGGTCGCCGACGCGAGGCCCGACTACGAGTACCGCGAATCCCTGAACAAGGCGAAGGCCATGTTCAGGGCGGTCGAGATCGCGTGTGAGAACCCTGACTGGGCCTGAACCATGCGAGTGCTCGTGATCGACAACTACGACTCCTTCACCTACAACCTGGTCCAGTACCTGGGCGAACTCGGCGCCGACGTCGACGTGGTGAGGAACGACGCCGCCGAAGTCGAGGACCTGCTGGCAGCCGGCTACGACCGCGTCGTGGTCTCGCCCGGGCCCTGCACACCCGACGAGGCCGGCATATCGGTCGCTGCGATCAGCGCGTTCGCGAATCAGGGAGTGCCGGTGCTCGGCGTCTGCCTGGGCCACCAGTCGATGGTGCAGGCCTTCGGCGGGACCGTGGTCCAGGGGGAGCCGATCCACGGAAAGGAGGCAAGCATCGAGCACGACGGGAAGTCGATCTATGAAGGGCTGCCTTCGCCGTTGACAGTCGGCCGCTACCACTCGCTGGTCGCCGGGGATCCGCTGCCCGGGGAGCTCGAGGTCACTTCCACGTACGGTGACGTGATCATGGGCGTAAGGCACAGGAAGCTCCCGGCCGAAGGAGTCCAGTTCCACCCGGAGTCAGTGCTGACGCCCGACGGCATGAGCATGGTCGCCCGCTTCATCGGAGTCGCGAACGGAGGGAACGAACATGCCCAATGACGTGCTGACCAGGGCGATCGACGCGGTCGCGTCGGGCAACCACCTGACCGCAGATCACGCCTCGGCTGTGCTGACCGAGATCATGGAGGGCCGGGCCGGCGAGGTGCAGGCGGCGGCCTTCCTGATCGCGCTGAGGACGAAGGGGGAGACCGTGCCGGAACTGGTCGGCCTGGCCCGCACGATGCGCGAGCTCTCTACGCCGGTCCGATGCAGCCGCGAAGACCTGGTCGACACGGCCGGGACCGGCGGCGGGCCGTCTACCTTCAACGTCTCGACCACGGCCGCCCTGGTTGCGGCCGGAGCCGGGTGTGCGGTCGCCAAGCACGGGAACCGATCGAATACGAGCCTTTCCGGCTCGGCCGACCTGCTCGAGGCCCTCGGCGTCGAGATCGGCCTCGGGCCCGACGAAGTGGCCCGCCAGATCGACGAGATCGGGTTCGGCTTCATGTTCGCGCCGAGCCATCACGCAGCCATGAAGCACGTGGTCCCGGTCCGCAAGGAGCTCGCGGTGAGGACGATCTTCAACTTCCTCGGGCCGCTGACCAATCCGGCCGGCGCGAAGAGACAGGTGATCGGCGTATCGGATCGCAGCTACCAGGAGACGATCGCCGAGGCGGCGGCCGGGCTGGGCGCCGAGCACGCGCTGGTCGTCTCGGCCGACGACGGACTCGACGAGGTCTCGGTGGCCGGCCCGACCCGCATGATCGAAGTCGACCGAGGAGCGACCCGGGAGATCATCGTCACACCGGAGGATTTCGGGCTCGGAACGGCCGACCTGGCCGACGTGGCCGGAGGGACCCCGGAACGGAACGCCGAGGTCACGCGGGCCGTCCTGGCCGGCGAGAGGTCGCCTCGGCGCGACCTCGTGCTGCTCAACGCGGCGGCGGCGATCCTGGTCGCCGGGCGGGCCGCCGACTTCGCCCGGGGCGTCGAAGCGGCTGCGGAATCGATCGACTCCGGCGCGGCAGCCTCGGTGCTGGAGCGACTGGTGGCCTCCGGCGCGGAGCGATAGGGTCTGTAGGGCATTGGGAATCCTCGAGCAGCTAATCGAAGCCGCCACCAGAGGCGTGGATCGCCGTCGCCGCGAAGTGCCCGAGTCCGAACTCGAGGCCGCGCTCGCCGGCCGTGACCGGGACCGGCCGTTCATGGAAGCCCTGGGTCGACCGGGAATCGCCCTGATATGCGAGTACAAGCGGCGGTCTCCGAGCGCCGGCGAGATCGCCCCGGGCGTCACGCTCGAGGAACAGGTCCGGGCCTATGAGGCCGGTGGGGCCGCGGCGCTTTCGGTGCTGACCGACGAGACCCACTTCGACGGCAGGCTCGACGACCTGGCCGCGGCGCGGACGGCGTGTCCGCTGCCGATCCTGCGCAAGGACTTCATCGTCGACCGCTACCAGCTGCTCGAGTCCGCCGCCCGCGGCGCCGATGCGGTGCTTCTCATCGCCGGGGTCCTCGACCAGGGCAGCCTGCGCGACTTCCAGGCCGAGGCCCGCGAACTGGATCTCGACTGCCTGGTCGAAGTCCACAACGAGCCCGAGCTCCACAGTGCCCTCGAATCGGAGGCGGGCGTGATCGGGATCAACAACCGCAACCTCGACACCGGAGTGGTCGACGTGGCGACGACGTACGAGCTGATCACCGACGTGCCGGCCGGGAAGATGGTCGTATCCGAAAGCGGCATCTCCAGCCGCGAGGAGCTGGTCGAGCTCGAGCGGGTCGGTGTTGATGCCGCCCTGATCGGCGAGAGCCTGATGCGCGCCGAAGACCCCTCGGCAAAGGTCCGCGAGTTCGCGGGCTTCGACGAGACCACCGAGCACCTCCTGCCCTGAGCATTTAGGGAAGTTTAGGAATCGGCTTATCCGAGCCGAAAGGGCGCGGTAGATCATGCGCCCATGGAAACCAGGAACAGTTCTTTTCGTCATTCGGTGACCGCCGCCCTGCTCGGCGGTCTCGTGGTTGCAGTGCTCGGCTTCGCGGCCGTCACGGCCGGTCTGGTCGGCAAGACCGAGACCAATACGCGCACGATCACGGCCGCGGCACCGATCGCAGCCAGTGACGACAGCAACCTGGTCAACCAGATCTACGAGCGGGACGGTGACGGGGTCGGCTTCATCACGGCATCCGGCGTCGAAGGGGCTTCTTCGGACCCGTTCGGTGGTGGCTCCGGTACCGCCACCGGTTCGGGCTTCGTGATCGACAAGGAGGGCCACATCGTCACCAACGACCACGTGGTCTCGGGGGCCGAGACCGTCTCGGTCACCCTCGGCGACTCGGACACCTCGTACGACGCCGAGATCATCGGCACCGATCCCTCCACCGATCTCGCCCTGCTGAAGGTCGACGCATCGGAGGATGACCTGACTCCGCTGCAGATAGGCGACTCCGACGAAGCCAAGGTCGGTGACCCCGTCGTAGCGATCGGCAACCCGTTCGGCCTCGACCGGACGGTCACCACGGGCATCGTCTCGGCTCTCCAGCGCGAGATCCAGAGCACGACTTCGTACTCGATCTCCGACGTCATCCAGACCGACGCCTCGATAAACCCCGGAAACTCGGGCGGTCCGCTGATCGGCGCCGACGGCACGGTGATCGGCGTCAACTCCCAGATCGCCACCGGCGGCGGCAGCAACGGGAGCGTCGGCATCGGCTTCGCGGTCCCGTCGAACACGGTCACCGAGGTCGTCGAGCAGCTCAAGGAGACCGGCGAGGTCAGGCACGCCTTCCTCGGCATCAGCGGCGTCGGGCTCGATGCGGCGCTGATCGACGAACTGAACCTCGACGTCGAAGGCGGCGTCCTGGTCCAGGAAGTCACGCCCGGCGGCCCCGCCGACGAAGCGGGGATCAGGGGCGGTGAAGATCCGGCTTCGGTCAGCCCGGACGCCCCGCTGGCCGGCGGCGACGTAATCGTCGCGATCGACGGTGAGCGCAACCCCTCGATGGAAGACGTGGCGGCCCTGGTCAACGAGCTTTCCGTCGGTGACAAGGTAGAGCTGGAAATCAGTCGTGACGGCGAGGTCAGGACGGTCGAGGTCACCCTCGGCGAGCGGCCCGACGAGCAGGACTCGGCCTCCGAGGCTCCGTCGGAACCGGACCAGCCGGTCTTGCCGCCCGGTTTCGGCCAGTAGGGCCGTCGCGGGATCACATTCCCGCGCGTGGAGCCGCAAAGGGCTTGACCGGACGGGGCCTGGAAGGGCCCCGTTCGGCCGTTGTCATACGCTTGACGGGTGAAGGTCAAGGTCTGCGGAATAACCAATCCCGAGGATGCCGCCGAGGCGGTCCGCCTCGGCGCCTGGGCGATCGGCCTGATCCACCACAAGGCGAGCCCGAGATCGGTGCGCTTCGGAGTTGCGGCCCAGATCGGGGCCGCTTTCCGGCGCGACTGCGAGGTAGTCGGCGTATTCGTCAACCCGACCCTGGAGAGGGTGGTCGAGGCGGTCGAGAACGCCCACCTGAGCATGGTCCAGTTGAGTGGCGACGAAGGACCTTCGTTCTGCACCGAGGTGGCCCGCCGGACCGGCGCCAGGGTGATCAAGGCCGTGCACGTCTCGAGCGCCGCCGACATACGGCAGGCAGAGGCCTTCCGCACCGACTTCCACCTGTTCGACACCGGCGGCACCGGCAGATGGGGAGGCACGGGAAGAACCTTCGACTGGGGGCTGCTTGCCGACCACCATTCGGGCGTGCCTTTCATGATCGCCGGTGGCCTCAACCCGGAGAACGTCACCGAGGCGATCCGGATCACCCGTCCCGACGCCGTCGACGTGGCAAGCGGGATCGAGCTGAGGCCCGGGGTCAAGGACAGGGGCAAGATGGCGAGCTTCTTCGAGGCCGCGCGCTACACACCGGTGGCGGGCCCGTGACCGGGCGCTCCGCGAACCCCGGCGTCGCCTCCGTCAGGCAGGCTGAATCCGGGGTGCCGGGCCGCTTCGGGCCTTACGGCGGGCGCTACGTGCCGGAAACGCTGATCCCGGCGCTCGACGAACTCGAACGTGCCTGGGCCGAAGCCCGGGAAGACGAAGCTTTCGTCGCCCGGCTCGACGACCTGCGGCGCGACTTCATCGGCCGCCCGACACCGCTCTACCTGGCCGAGCGCCTGAGCGAGCGGGTCGGCCGCTCCGTCTACCTGAAGCGCGAGGACCTGGCCCACACCGGCGCGCACAAGATCAACAACGCGATCGGCCAGGTGCTGCTGGCCCGGCGCATGGGCAAGACACGGATCATCGCCGAGACGGGTGCGGGCCAGCACGGGGTCGCAACCGCAACCGCCTGTGCGCTGCTCGACGTCGAATGCGTCGTCTACATGGGCAGCGAGGACATCAGGCGACAGCGTCCCAACGTCGAGCGCATGGGCCTGCTCGGAGCCGAGGTCGTGCCGGTCGAGGCCGGCGCGCGGACCCTGAAGGAGGCGGTCAGTGCCGCGATCCGGGACTGGGTCACCAACGTCGGCAACACCCATTACGTGATCGGATCCGTCGTCGGTCCGGCCCCGTTTCCCGACCTCGTCCGCGACCTGCAGCGGGTGATCGGCGACGAGGCCCGCTCCCAGGCGCTCGAGAAGGAAGGGACGCTGCCCGAACGCGTCATCGCCTGCGTCGGCGGCGGTTCGAACGCGATCGGAACCTTCGCCGCGTTCGTCAACGACCCGGATGTCGCGCTGATCGGCGTCGAAGCGGCAGGTGAAGGCGTGTCGACCGGCAGGCACGGCGCTTCGCTCAGCGCCGGTACTACTTCGGTCCTCCACGGTTCGCTCTCGGCGGTGATCGCCGACGACGAAGGCCAGATCCTCGAGGCACACTCGGTCTCGGCCGGTCTCGACTACCCCGGCGTCGGCCCCGAGCATGCGTGGCTGCGGGATTCCGGCCGGGCCAGCTACGTCGCCGTGAGCGATCGAGACGCGCTTTCGGCCTTCCGTGAACTGAGCCGGCTCGAGGGCATCATCCCGGCTCTGGAGACGTCCCACGCGATCGCCTGGCTGCTGGCCGAGGGCCGGACCGGCGAATCCGGCTACGACATCGTCTGCCTGTCCGGACGCGGCGACAAGGACCTGGCCGAGGTGCTCGGCCTCAAGGACTCGTGAACGTGGGCGGGGCAGGCGCCGGTGCGGCGAAGATCGATGCCGCGTTCGCAGCCGCGAGGGAAGAGGGCCGGGCGGCTCTGATGCCGTACATGATGGGTGGCTTTCCCGACCACGAGACCTCGCTGGCGATAGCGGAGGCCTATGTCGACGGTGGGGCCGACCTGATCGAGCTCGGGGTGCCGTTCTCCGATCCGCTGGCCGACGGCCCGGTGATCCACGCTGCCGCGACGGCTGCGCTCGAGGCCGGTGCGCGACTCGAGTCGGTGCTGGAGATCTGCAGCCGGGTGAGCGAGCGCGTGCCGGTCGTGCTGATGGCCTACTCGAACATGATCCTCGGCGGCGACGGTCCGGCCGGTTTCGCGGTGCGGGCGAGCGAAGCCGGGGCGAGCGGGGTGATCGTGCCCGACCTGCCGCTGGGCGAGGACGAGGGTGCCCGGAGGGTGCTCGGCGAGGCCGGCCTGGCCGTGATCCCGCTCGTCGCCCCGACAACGCCCGACCGGCGCCGGGACCAGATCTGCGAGGTGGCGACCGGCTTCGTCTACGTCGTCTCCAGCGTCGGTACGACCGGCGAGCGCGGTGAGCTGCCGGCCGACCTGCGCGCGTTCGTCGAAGACGTGCGCTCGAGGGCGAGCGTGCCGGTCGCGGTCGGCTTCGGGATCGCGAGTCCCGAGCAGGCTGCCGAGGTCGGACGGATCGCCGACGGGGTCATCATCGGATCGCGGCTGGTCCGGATCCCGTCGGACGCGGAGAACGCCGCCGCGGCCCTCTCCGAGGTCCGGGAATTCCTCGGCAGGACCGGCGCTGCTCTCGCGGCGGAATGAGTCGCCCGGGTTATGTAGGATTGCGCGCATGGTCATGCCGGTAACACTGTTCATCGCAGCAGCCTTCGCCGTCTTCTCCTGGTCCCAGGGCCAGGGCGGCCCGGTCGCCGGCCTCGTCTTCTTCGGGATCATCGCGATCGGCTTCACGATCAACGCGATGCTGCCGACGATCGAGAAGATCAAACCGCACCTCCCGTCCCGGTCCAAGTCCTGATCCGGTGAAGATCGGCGTACTGACAGGTGGGGGTGACTGCCCGGGCCTCAATGCCGTGATCCGTGCCGTGGTGCGACGCGGCACCGCCGACTGGCAGAACGAATTCGTCGGCTACCGGGACGGCTGGAAGGGCCCGCTCGAGAACTTCACCAGGCCGCTCGGGATCGAGCAGGTGCGCGGCATCCTGCCTCGTGGCGGCACCATCCTCGGCTCCTCCCGGACGAATCCGGTGAAGGTCGACGGCGGGATCGAGAAGATCGCCGGGAACATGGAGCAGGCCGGGGTCGACGGCCTGATCGCGATCGGCGGGGAGGACACCCTCGGCGTGGCGAAGTCACTGCACGACGCCGGCGTGAACGTGATCGGCGTGCCGAAGACGATCGACAACGACCTCGGTGCCACCGACTATACGTTCGGATTCGACACCGCCGTGAACATCGCGATGGAAGCCATCGACCGGCTGCACACCACGGCCGAGAGCCACCACCGGGTCCTGATCGTCGAGGTCATGGGCCGCCACGCCGGCTGGATCGCCTTTCACTCGGGTCTCGCGGGAGGGGCCAACGTGATCCTCATCCCCGAGCAGGACTTCGATCTCGACAAGGTGTGCGGCTACATCGAGAAGCGCTTCGAGGACCAGTACTCGCCGATCGTGGTCGTCGCGGAGGGGGCCAAGCCGGTCGGCGGATTCCCCGATGAGGACGAGTCGAACACCGACGCTTTCGGGCACGTGCGCCTGGGCGGCGTCGCACACTGGCTGGAAGGGCAGATCGAGCAGAAGACGGGCAAGGAGGCGCGGGCAACGGTGCTCGGCCACGTCCAGCGCGGTGGCACCCCCACGGCTTTCGACCGCGTACTCGCCACGCGTTTCGGCCTGCATGCGATCGAGGCGGCCAACGAAGGCAACTGGGGAAAGATGACCGCCCTCCGATCGACCGAGATCGATCTCGTCGACCTCGCCGACGCCGTCGCGGAACTGAAGACGGTGCCGCCCGAGCTCTACGAAGAGGCCGAAGTCTTCTTCGGCTGACCGCCGCGCCCGTGCGGTCAGGCTGCGGCGATCACGACGACCAGGAGCGTCCCGATCAATCCGATCAGGCCGAGTATCAGCGTGCGCTGAAGGGCGTCGAACCTGTCGTCCACCCGGGCGAAGCCAAGCCGCATCTCGGTGCGGAGCCCGGCGATTGCACGGTCGGTCCGGTCGAAGCCCTCGCGCATGGTCTGATTCAGGTCGTCGAGTCGTTCGTCAGACCACTTGGTTCGTCCGGTCTCGGTTGCCATGGGGCAAGCGTACCGGTCCCAGGGCACGGATCAAGGCGAATATGTGACGACTCGCGGCACGGGGAGCGACGATCCGGTGACGGCGTTCAGCGCAGCAGGTTCGCGAGCGCTCCGGCCAGGTCCGGCTGCTTGAACTCGTAGCCGTTGTCGGTGACCAGGCGCGGGTATACGCGCTGGCCTTCGCGCAGGACGGTGCCGAACTCGGACCCGCGCATGACATCGAGGGCGAAGCCCGGAATCGGCATGAAGGCGGGCCGGCTGACCGCCTTGCCGAGGCGTTTGGCGAACTCCTTGTTGGTCACGGGGTTCGGAGCGGTGGCGTTGACCGGACCGACGGCCGCCTCGTTTTCGAGGGCCCAGAGCAGGATTCCCACCTCGTCGTCACGGTGGATCCACGACATGTACTGCTTGCCACTGGCGATCGGTCCGCCCACGCCCAGCTTGAACGGGGTCAGCAGTTCGCCGAGCAGGCCTCCGGTCGGGTCGAGAACGTGGCCGGACCGGATCTTCGCGACCCGGGTGTCGACTCCGGTCACCCGGTCGGCTGCGGCCTCCCACTGGACCACGACGTCGGCGAGGAAGTCGTCGCCCGGTCCGTCTTCTTCGTAGAGCAGCTCGTCGCCGCGGTCGCCGTAGTAGCCGATCGCCGAGCCCGAGAGGAAGACGGCGGGAGGATCCTCGCTGCTGTTGATCGCCTCGGCCATGTTCTTGGTCGACTTGATCCGGCTGCGGGCGATGCGGTCCTTGACCTCGTCGTTCCAGCGCTGGTTGATCGGCTCGCCGGCCAGATGAACCACCGCGTCGGCCCCGTCGACCGCCTCGGCGGGCGGACGCTCGTTGACCGACTGCCAGCCCAGCCATTTGACAGCGGGCTGCGCCTGGGCTGCCTTCTCCGGGTTCCGGCTCAGGCCGATGACCTCGTCCCCGAGGTCGAGCAACGCGTTGCAGAGGGCTGAGCCGACCATGCCGGAGGCTCCGGTGACGACGATTTTCCGCTTGCGTTCCGATGCGTCTTCTCTGGCTGGCATGGCGCCTAGTCTAGAGCGGCTCGCCGCGCGGCGTGAACGCCGACCTCGGCATGGGCTACCCCCGACAGGTGCCCGACCGCCGCAACCGGCAGATGAATACCGACAGGGACCTCGAGGGCCTCGAGGGCACGAAGTGCGACGACGTGCTGATTCGGCTCGGGCCCGGCGGGCATCTGACCGGCCTCCGTGCCGCCCGAGCCGGGCACGCTGCCCTGTATCGTCGCCCGCATGGCCGGCCCGCTCGAATCCATACCCGCTGCCGGCCACGCATCCTGGTGGCTCGGCGACGTTGCCGGAGACGCGGCCGACTCGCCGTCGCTCGAGGGCGATACCAGCGCCGACGTGGCGATCATCGGCGGTGGTTACGTCGGCCTGTGGTCGTCTATCGAGCTGAAGCTGCGCGATCCCTCGGTCGACGTCGCGATCCTCGAGGCGGGCAGGTGCGGGTCGGGGGCCAGCGGCCGCAACGGCGGCTTCGCGATGAACTGGTGGAGCAAGATGGCGCTGTTCGCCCCGCTGCTCGGCGACGAAGAAGCCCTGCGGCTGGGGCGCGCCTCGGTCGAGGGCCTCGACGAGATCGAGCAGTTCGTGCTCGATCACGAGATCGACTGCGACTTCTTCAAGGGTGGCTGGATATGGACTGCGACGTCCTCATCGCAGCTCGGTGCGTGGAAGGGAACCCTCGACGAGTGCAGGCGCCTGGGAATATCGCCGTTCAGGGAACTGGAGCCGGCTGAAGTCGCCCGCCGGACCGGCTCGCCGGCCCACATCGCCGGAATCTTCGATCCGGAGACGGCGAAAGTGCATCCGGCAAAGCTCGTCCGCGGCCTGCGCAGGGCCGCGCTGGCACATGGGCGTGAGGATCTACGAGCACAGCCCGGTTCTCGAGATCGCCCGTGACAGCCCGGCCCGCATGCGCACCCACCACGGCGTGCTGACGTCGCCGAAGGCCGTCGTCGCGACCAACGCGTGGGCGGCGGGCATGCCCGAGTTCCGCCGCAGGATCGTCGCGATCTCCTCCGAGATGATCGTGACCGAGCCGATCCCGGAGCGGCTCGAAGAGATCGGCTGGACCGGGGGCGAGTGCGTGAGCGACTCGCAGACGCTCCTCCACTACTACCGGACCACGGCCGACGGTCGCGTGGCGCTCGGCCAGGCCGGGGGATCGGTCGCGCTTGGAGGCAGGATCGGACCGCGCTTCGACCACTCGCCCCGTCTGACCACCGAGGTCGAAGCGGCGTTCAGACGGTTGTTTCCGGCACTGGCAGGCACCAAGATCTCAGCCGCGTGGGGAGGACCCATCGACCGCGGGCTGACCGGACTCCCGCTGATCGGGCGTACCAATCCGGCCGGAAACATCGTGCACGCCCTCGGCTGGAGCGGCAACGGAGTCGGACCGTCGCGTCTCGGCGGCAAGTTCGTCGCCTCGCTGGTTCAGGATCGCGACGATGTCTGGACGCGCTCGCCGCTGGTCGACTTCGAACACCCGGCCTTTCCGCCCGACCCGATCCGCTACCTGGGCTCGAAGGTCGTCAGGGCGGCGGTCTCGAGGAAGGAGAGGGCCGAACTCAAGGGCCGGGAGCCGGGCCGGGTGGTCCGGGCCCTGGCGGCACAGGTCCCTTCGGGGCTGATCCCGAAGGACTAGATTCCTGACCTGTGTACCTGCTCTTCCTCGACGAATCCGGGACTCCCGACGATGACGTCTTCGCCCTCGGCGGTTTCGCGGTCAGGGCGGACGACTGGCACGTACTGCGCGAGCGCTGGGACGACTGCCTGGCGACGGCGGGCTGGCCGGCGGACAAGGAGCTGAAGTGGTCGGGGACCGGCAACGGCGACGTCCCCCCGGCGGTGGCCGACGCGGCCTATGAATGCCTGCCCACCCTCGACATCGAGTGCTTCGTAACCGTGCTCTATCCGAACATCAGCGGCAACGAGGAGTTCTTCGGCAGCGACGAAGACACGTATTCCACGGCGCTGATGTTCATCGCCGAGCGCTATCAGCGCTTCCTCGACCACCGCGATTCCTACGGCGTGATCGTGCTCGACAGCCGCATGAAGGAGGCCGACGACCGGCTGCGCAGGTTCTTCACCCGCATGCAGCGCGAGGGCACGCCCTTCACCGAACTCGAGCGCATCGTCGACGGGCTGCTGTTCGGGCCGTCCCACTTCTCGCTCGGCCTCCAGCTCGCCGACCTCGTGGTCGGCTGCACCCGCGCCGCGACCTTCAGGCTCGGCGACAACACCCGCTGGTACCGCGGGCTGGAGCCGGTCTTCGCCAGGCACCCGTCGACCGGCCGGGTCGAAGGCGTCGGGCTGAAGGTGTTCCCGGATTCCAGGAGCAAGGAGTCGAAGCTCTTCGACCCGGGCGGGCAGGGCTGAGGCGATGCGCCGGACCTGGAAGGCAGACGAGTCGGACCCGGGAGGATTCATCGCGCTGCTCAAGGCGGTCGTGGTCCCGAGGCCGATCGCCTGGGTCTCCACGGTCTCGGAAGACGGCGTGCCCAACCTGGCCCCGCATTCGTTCTTCACCGTGGCCAGCCAGCTCCCGCCGGTGGTCCAGTTCACGTCGATCGGACACAACGACTCGCTGCGCAACGCGACCGGGACAGGCGAGTTCGTGATCAGCCTGGCCAACCGGGCGATGTTCGACCAGATCAACGCCACCGGGACCAACTACCCGCCGGAGGTCGACGAGTTCGAGGCGGTCGGCATCGAAGCAGAGCCGTCCGAGCTGGTGACCCCGCCCCGGGTTGCCGGGTCGCCGGTGGCGATCGAATGCGTCACCGCGCAGACGGTCGAGTTCGAGCATTCGGTCGTCGTCTTCGGACGTGTGGTCGCGATCGCCGTCGATCAGGCGGTGCTGGACGGCGACCACCCGGACATCAGCCGCCTCGAGCCGCTCGCCCGCCTCGGCCGCGACGAGTGGTCGGAGATCGGCCCGGTCCTGCGGGCCGCCCGCATCCTGTACGAAGGCTGACGGAGGCGCTCAGAGGCCGAGCGAGCCGAAGGCTCCGGTCTCGACGTTGAAACGGGCGTCGCCGGCGCGCTTGGCTTCCTGGACCACGGCCTCGGCGACCTTCGGTGCGACGTCGCGGTCGAAGACGGACGGGATGATGTAGTCCTCGGAGAGGTCCTCGTCGCTGACCACGCCGGCGATGCCGCGCGCGGCGGCCATCTTCATCTGCTCGGTGATCTGCGGAGCGCCGGCGTCGAGTGCGCCGCGGAAGATCCCCGGAAAGCACAGCACGTTGTTGATCTGGTTCGGGTAGTCGGAGCGGCCCGTGGCCATGATGCGAACGTAGGGCGCGGCTTCCTCGGGCATGACCTCGGGGTTCGGGTTGGCCATGGCGAAGACGATCGCGTCGCGGTTCATCTTCTCCAGCGCCTTCGCTTCGATCACACCCGGGCCCGAGAGGCCGATGAACAGGTCCATGCCTTCGATCACTTCGTCGGGCGCGCCCAGCAGGTGCTCGGGGTTCGAGTTCTCCGCGTACCAGCGCTTTATCCCGGTCATCTCACCCGATTCGTAGTCGGGGCGTGTGGTCGACAGCGCACCGTCGCGGTCACAGCCGACGATGTGGGTCAGTCCCGCGGCCAGCATCATCTTGGTCACGGCGATTCCCGCGGCGCCGAGCCCGACCATCAGCACGCGCAGGTCCTCGATCTTCTTGTCGATGATCTTCAGCGCGTTGAACAGCGCGGCCATGGTGACGACGGCCGTGCCGTGCTGGTCGTCGTGGAAGACCGGGATGTCGACCAGCTGCTTGAGCCGGTCTTCGATCTCGAAGCAGCGCGGGGCGGAGATGTCTTCGAGGTTGACCCCGCCGAAGGTCGGGGCCATCAGCTCGACCGCCCGGACGATCTCGTCGGTGTCGGTGGTCGACAGGCAGATCGGAAACGCGTCGACGTCGGCGAACTCCTTGAACAGCATGCACTTGCCTTCCATGACCGGCATCGCCGCCTCGGGACCGATGTCTCCGAGCCCGAGCACCGCCGTGCCGTCGGAGACCACGGCGACCGTGTTCTTCTTGATCGTGTACTCGAAGGCGAGGTTGCGGTCCTCGTGGATCGCGGAGCAGACCCTGGCGACGCCCGGCGTATAGGCCATCGAGAGGTCGTCGCGGGTGTTGAGCGGGTACTTGTTCTCGACCGAGACCTTGCCGCCGCGGTGCATCTGCATGGTGCGGTCGGTGTACTCGACGACGCGCACTCCCCGGATCGAGCCGATCCCGCGCAGGATCTTCTCCCAGTGGGCCTGGTCGATCGCGTCGATGGTGACCTCGCGCACGCGCTTGCCTTCACCGCCCGCACCGGGGATCAGGTCGACGCCGACCAGCTGGCCGCCGGCGCCCGCGATCGCCGCGGTCAGCTTGCCCAGGGGCTCTTTCCGGGCGTCGAGCTCGACCCGGACCGTGACGCTGTACTGGGCGCTGACTGTGGCCATCGACTCATCATATGTCGCGACCGTGATCGAACCTTCCTCCGTCCCCGGGGCGGCCTGCGATGAGTCACCGACGGGCTTTCCGGACGGGACCGGACCTGGGCATATGATCGTCCGGTGGACGATTCCGCCGGGCACCCCGAGCTTTTCCTGATCGACGGCAACAGCCTCGCCTACAGGGCCTTTTTCGCACTTCCGGACTCGATGGCGACGGCCGACGGACGGCCGACCAACGCGATCTTCGGCCTCGCTTCGATGCTGGTCAAGCTGATCTCGGACTACCGGCCGACCCAGATCGTGGTCGCCTGGGATGCCGGGATGTCGGGCAGGGAGGACGTCTATCCCGAGTACAAGGCACACCGCCCGCCGAAGCCCGACCTGCTGCGCGCGCAATGGCCTCACCTGCTCGAGCTGGTCGAGGCCTTCGGCTATACGAACGTGAAAGTCGACGGCTACGAGGCCGACGACGTGATCGCCTCGCTTGCGGCGGAGGCCCGCCGGCGTTCGATCACGACGGTCGTGGTGACCGGCGACCGCGACGCGTACCAGCTCGTCGAAGATGGCGTCACGGTGATGAGCACAGGTCGCGGGATAAGCGACACCAAGATCTACGATCGCGAGGGGGTCAAGCAGCGCTACGGCGTCTACCCCGAGCTGGTCACCGACCTGATGGGCCTGCGCGGCGACACTTCCGACAACATCCCCGGGGTGCCGGGCATCGGCGAGAAGACCGCGGCGGCGCTGCTCGAGCAGTTCGGTTCGCTGGAGGAGATCCTCGCCAACATCGACGACGTATCCGGGGCGAAGCGCAAGCAGAACCTCGAGGAGTTCGCGGAGGACGCCCGCACCTCGAAGGAACTGGCGACGATGAAGTTCGATATCGACTGCGGCATCGACCTTGATCAGCTGATGGCGAGCGGCCCGGACCGCGAGAACCTGCGCGAGTTCATGCGTGACTTCGAACTGCGGGCCGCGCTGAGCCGCCTTGAGGAGGCACTCGGCGATTCCGAGCTGCTGCCGGGCGAGCCCGAGGAGGCTGCAGCGCCGACCGAGGTCGAACTCGCGCCCGGTGGAGTCGCCGACCTCGGCGACGGCCCGATAGCCGTCGAGATGCACGGCGGCTGGGCGGCGACCGACGGAGAGAAGGTGGTCGGCGGAACAGGCGACCCACAGGGCTTCATCGAGGGGATCGCAGGCCGGCCCCTGATCGCCCATGACATCAAGGCGATCGGCGGGCGCAACGGCATGCTCGCGGCGCTTGAGGCGACCGAAGCCGGCCCGTCGATCCACCACGACACGATCGTCGCCGCCTACCTGCTGGAACCGACGAGGCGGAGCTACGCGCTCGACGACCTCGCGGTCGCCGCGGGCCTTGCCCCTTCCGGTCTGGACGACGAAGACGGGCAGATGACGCTGGTCACCGAGACTGACGACGAGCCGGCCTCGTCGCTGGCTCCCGAGATCGCGGCCACGGTCTGGAACCTGGCCGGGATCCAGCGCCCGAAGCTCGAGCAGCAAGGCCTGCTGCCGCTTTTCGAGGAAGTCGAGCAGCCGCTGATCAGGGTGCTTGCCGCGATGGAGCGCATCGGGCTGAAGCTCGATCCGGACAAGGTCGAAGAGATGAAGTCGGGAATGGCAGGACACATCGAGGAGATCGAGCAGCGAATCTACGAGCTGGCCGGTCACGAGTTCACGATCGGTTCTCCGCAGCAGGTCGGCGAGGTGCTGTTCGAGGAACTGGGACTGACCCGCAAACGGCGCGGCAAGACCGGATATTCGACCGACGCGCGCGTTCTGGCCCAGATCCGTGACGAGCACGAGATCGTCGGGCTGATCGAGAAGTGGCGCGAGCTGACGAAGCTGAAGAACACTTACCTGGATCCGCTGCCGAAGGAGATCGACCCGGCCACGGGACGTGTGCATACGACGTTCGTCCAGACGGCTGCGCCGACCGGCCGTCTCTCGAGCATCCAGCCCAACCTCCAGAGCATCCCGATCCGGACCGACGTCGGCCGTCCGCTCAGGGGGTGCTTCGTCGCCGAACCCGGCAACCTGCTGGTGTCGGCCGACTACAGCCAGGTGGAGCTCAGGGTCCTTGCTCACATGGCCGACGAACCCGTATTGAAGGGCTTCTTCCTCGCCGGCGACGACGTGCACCGGGCGACCGCGGCACAGGTCTTCGGGATTGAGCCCGAAGACGTCGACGAGACCCAGCGCTCGAAGGCGAAGATGGTGAACTTCGGCATCGTCTACGGGTTGACCGGATTCGGCCTGGCCGACCGGCTGAACATCCCGCGGGCAGAGGGCGACGAGTTCGTGCGCGCCTACCTCGAACGCTTCCCCGCCGTCGTGGCCTTCCAGGACCGCGTCGTCGCCGAGGCGACCGAAACCGGCTACGCGACGACTCTTCTGGGCCGCCGACGCCCGCTGCCCGAGCTGAAGTCGAGCCAGGCGCAGACCAGGCGCCAGGGCGAGAGGCTCGCCGTCAACACGGTGATCCAGGGCTCCGCCGCGGACATCATCAAGGTTGCGATGCTGCGCTGCCACACCGCGCTGGTCGAAGAAGGGCTGAGCAGCCGTCTGGTCCTCCAGATCCACGACGAACTGCTTTTCGAAGGGCCGGCCGGCGAGGCCGGGGCCGTCACCGATCTCGCCCGGCGCGAGATGTGCGCCGCGTACGAGCTGGAACCGCCACTCGAGGTCGAGGCCGGCGCCGGCCCGGACTGGCTTGCGGCAAAGTAGGGGGTTGCCGGGGGACCGGTTCCCGTGAGCGAGGGACTGGCCGGTGTAGCGATCGTCGCCGTCGGGGCCCAGCTGGCGCTCCAGCCCCCGATCAACAGCGCCCTCGGCCGGCACGTCGGCCGGCTTGCGGCCTCACTGGTCAGCTTCATCGTCGGCACTCTGGCCCTGTTCCTGCTGGTACTCGCGACCGGCGGGCTCTCCGGAGTCGGCGATCTCGCCGGGGTCCCCGGGTACCAGTTGCTCGGAGGCCTGATCGGCGCCACATACGTTGCAGCCGCGACGCTGACTGTGTCGCGGATCGGTGCCGGGGCCGTAGTGGCCGCGACGGTGACCGGCCAGCTGTTCAGCTCCCTGCTGATCGACGACCTCGGTCTGGTCGGCGTCGACACCGTACCGCTCGACCTGCTCCGCGTCACCGGCGCAATCCTGCTCGTCGCGGGGACGCTTCTCGTCATCGATCGTGCCGGCCGGCCTGCCGGGAGGCCGGGGCGAGGTCTCGATCTTCCCGCCCTGGCCGCGGTCCTCGCAGCGGGCCTGCTGGTCGGATTCCAGCATCCGCTCAATGGTCTGCTCTCAGAGTCGTCGGGAGAGCTGCCGGCCGGCCTGGCCAACTTCGTCGTCGGAACGCTGTTCCTGGCAGTAGTCGTCGCGGCCACCGGTCGCGCGGGCCGCCTGCCCGCGCTCAGGCGGGCGCGGGCATGGCAGCTGACCGGAGGCCTGATCGGTGTGGTCACGGTGGTTGCCGCCCTCAGCGCCGTCTCGACCCTCGGTGCGGCCGGACTCACCGCCGCGCTGGTCACCGGCCAGCTGGTCGGCTCGGTCGCGATCGACCGCGCCGGGGCCTTCGGCCTCACCATCAGGCCGGTCTCGTCGCGAAGGGCGCTCGGTGTCGTCCTACTGCTCGCCGGGACGCTGCTCTGCGTCAGCTGAAGTGGGGGAGGCCTCGACCGTTCCCGCATCGGCGGCCGGCTTCTGGGCCCGCGACCGGTAGACGAACGGCAGGGCGATGGCCGATATGGCGGCGCCGAACAGGTAAGACGTGCCGTAGCCCCAGACGTCGGCGGCGCGACCGAGTGCGGGCTGGATCACAACTCCTCCGCTGGAGCCGAGCATCGAGTCGAAGGACAGGATGGTCGCGCGCTGGGCCGAGGGGATCATGCCGTTCAGGTAGGACTGGCGGATCGGCATAGAAGCCGCGAACAGCATCGCCCAGATCGCGATCAGCCCGACCACTACCCAGAAGTTCCCGATCAGCCCGATCAGCAGCAGCGTCGTCGCGCCGGCGGCGATCGCGAAAAGCAGGGCCGAGGTCCTCAGCCTGAACAGGCCGCGGATGCGCGGGGCGGCGATCCCCCCGACGATCTGTGCGCCGGCCACCAGCGCGGCCGTGATCCCGGCGATGCCGTAGGCCTCGGGGTCGCCGATCAGCTCGAGCAGGTAGGGCTGCAGTGCGTAGAACGCGTAGAAGCCCACGCCGGCTGTGAACGGCGAGGCGAGCATCAGCCACCGGACCGACGGCACGCGCAGGCCGTGGTCGACCGACGCAGTGGTGATCAGTTTCATCTCGGTAAGCGTGCCTTCGCTCTTCTTCGCTGTGAAGCCGATGTCCCGCATCACGGTGAATGCGAAGCCGAACATGAGCAGCAGCACCGCGGCACGCATGACGAACGGCACACCGAGGCTGGTCAGCTGGGCCACGTAGCCGCCGGCCACCGATCCGGTCAGCATGCCGATGCCGGTGACGATCTGCCCCTTGCCGAAGATCGCCTCCAGGCTGCCGTCGTAGCCGGTCGCGTCGAGCGCGTCGACCAGCCAGGCCTCGACCGCGCCGGAGAAGAAGGTGAAGCCGAGACCGAGCAGCACGGAGACCAGCGCCCAGGCCCAGAACGGCCCTTCCACCTGCCACAGCATCACGTAGAGCAGCGTCGTGACCATCAGGGTCACGGTGCCGGCCAGATAGGAGATCCGCCGGCCGATCGTGTCGGCGACGACGCCGGTAGGGATCTCGAAGATCACCATGCCGGCGGTGAAGAACGCGTTCGCAGCGAAGGCCTCGAGGTTGCTCAGCCCGGCATCGAGCAGGAAGATCGTATTGATGCCCCAGATGAAAGAAGCGGCCAGCGTGTTTCCCAGCATCAGAGTCAGGTAGACGCGTTGTATGTGGGCGGGGGAGGGCATTCGATCTTCTATTTGTGACAGTTAGTAAGCCTTTCGCAAGCAGCGTCACACTCTGTCCCTTTTGACATCGCGCGGCTCGCCGCTACGCTGGAGGGAACCAGTATCGACCAGGAGGCCCCGCAGTGACCACTACCGCTGAAGTATCGACGCGAACTCTCAAGAACTACGTCAACGGCGCCTGGACCGATGCGACCGGTGCCGAACTGCATCCGGTCACCAACCCGGCCAGCGGTGAGGCGATCGCACAGGTCCCTTTCTCGAACGCATCCCATCTCGATGATGCGGTTAAGGCTGCCCGCGAAGCCCTGCCGGCCTGGCGCGGCGTCAGCACGATCGCCCGTGCACGCAAGCTCTTCGAGCTGCGCCAGATGCTCGACGCGCGAAAAGACGAACTGGCCCGGTCGGTGGTCACCGAGATGGGCAAGACCCTGCCCGACGCGACCGCCGAAGTCGGCCGCATGATCGAGATGGTCGAGGCCGCGACCGCGATCCCGACCACGATGCAGGGCCGTGTGCTCGAAGACGTCGCCCGCGGCGTAGACGCCGAGACCATCCGCCAGCCGGTCGGCGTATGTGCCGCGATAGCCCCGTTCAACTTCCCGGCGATGGTCCCGTTCTGGTTCCTGCCGTTCGCGATCGCCTGCGGCAACACCTTCGTGCTGAAGCCCTCCGAGCAGGTGCCGATGACCCAGTCGCTGGTCTTCGAGTCGCTCGACGCGCTGGACCTGCCGCCCGGCGTGGTCAACCTGGTCAACGGCGGCCGTGAGGTCGTGGAGGGCATCCTGGAGCACCCCGGGATCGACGCGATCTCCTTCGTCGGCTCGGCTCCCGTGGCGCGCATCGTCTACGAGCGCGCCGGCGCCACCGGCAAGCGCGTCCAGGCTCTCGGCGGGGCGAAGAACCACATGGTGATCTGCCCCGACGCCGTAGTCGAGCCCACCGTCAACGGCCTGATCGGATCGGGCTTCGGTGCCGCCGGTCAGCGCTGCATGGCCGGCTCGGTCATCGTCACGGTGGGCGAGGCCCACGACAGCGTCATCCCGAAGCTGGTCGAGGAGTCGGAGAAGCTCACGGTCGGAAACGGCCTCGAGGAAGGGGTCGACGTCGGCCCGGTCATCTCCTGTGCCGCGCGTGACCGAATCAACGACTGGATCCAGCGTGCCGTCGACGACGGCGCCGACCTGATCCTCGATGGCCGCGATCCCGATGCAGCCGGTGGCGAGGCCCCCGACGGCTCGTCCTATGTCGGCCCGACGATCCTCGACAACGTCAAGCCCGACGATCCGATCGTCTCCGAGGAGGTCTTCGGACCCGTCCTGGCCGTGGTCAACGTCGACACGCTCGAGGAGGCGATCGAGGTCGTGAATAACAGCCCGTTCGGCAACGGCGTCTCGATCTTCACCGAGTCGGCCTCGGCCGTGCGCAAGTTCCGCCACGACGTCGAGGTCGGCATGGTCGGCGTCAACATCGGCGTCGCCGCACCGGTCGCCTTCTTCCCGTTCTCGGGATGGAAGGCGTCGTTCCTCGGCGACCTCCACGCCCACGGGCCCGACGGGGTCGAGTTCTTCACCCGCAAGAAGACGATCACCAGCCGCTACTTCTCCGGCGGCGCGACGAGCGGCAGCTACTTCGTCGAGCGCTAGGCGGAGGGCCGCCGCGTCGGGTCAGGCGAGCGCTTCAGCGCGGCGGGGCGAAGCGCCTGAGACGGCCGAGGCACGCGCGAACTGCGGCGGCGCTATCCCGAGATAGCGATTGAAAGCGAACCTCCCCGCCGCGCCGGCGAAGGCGGTCGCGAGTACGGGCTTCACGAGTCGCGGGGGAACCCTGGGCAGGGCGTTCTGCGAGTTGAGCAGCCACCTGAACTGGCGCTCGTGGGCGGCGTTGAAGTCGTGGTAGGCCGTCAGCGCGCGCTCGCGGCTCTGGTGACCGTCGAGCACGGCCCGCAGTTCCAGCCCCAGGGCGGCTCCGAAGTAGAGCGCGGGCCGTATCCCCTCGGCGGTGAGCGGCAGGCAGTGACCGGCCGAGTCGCCGGCGAAGAAGACGCCCGAGTCGGTTCCGTCGCGCAGCTTGTGCGGGATCCAGTTGCCCTGCCATCCCGTTGCTTCGCGGCCCACGTCTCCGGCCAGCAGCTCGGTCGTGTCGCGGACGTGGAAGCGCGGGTCGAAGGAGCCGACGCCGATCCTCAGCTCGTCTCCGGCGGGAAACGACCACCCGTAGCCGGCAGGGACGTATCTGCGGTCGATCCACACCTCGAGATCCTCGCTCGAGCCGGGCGGGTGCACCTCGAGCCCGCGCGAAAGCGGGGCGTCGGGCGGCTGAACGGTCGAGCCCGATGCGAGGACGCGCTTCCAGCCCATCGCATCGACCACGAGCGGGGCCGAGATCAATCCCCGGTCGGTCTCGACGGCGACCGCGGTTCCGGCGCCGCCTGACCGCCCACGGGCCCTGCCGTGCACCTTTGCGGTCTCGAACTCCGCGTCGCAGCTTTGCCACAGCAGTTCGCACATGGTCCGGTAGTCGAAAGTGGAGAAGCTCCACGGGACCGGCAGCTCGATCGAGCCGTGCGCGGTGTGGACCAGGACCGAGTCGAAGCGCTGCCGCTCGCTGTCGAGCAGGTCGAGCTCTTCCAGCCACGCGGTCGGGATCACACAGGCGGAGGTCTGGCGCTCGCCGATCTCGTAGCGGTCGATCAGCAGCACGTCGGCACCCGATCCGGCCAGCTGCCGGGCGACCATCAGGCCGGCGAAGCTCGCGCCGCAGACCAGTACGTCGCGCTCGCCACCCAGGTCTGTCCGTTCGTCACCACGCTTGGTCGCCCGTCTGGCCATTCGCCCAGATTAATGAACGCGCATCGCAGCGGTCCCGGGGCGTGCCAGGGGCGTCAGGCGCGGCGGCGGAGCTTCGCCGGGGCCAGAAGGTGCAGAAACTCCCGTATGCGGGAGTTTCTGCACCTTCTGTGAGCGACGGGCGCCTGAAGTAAGGCGCCCGGGCCCTCGCGCGCGCGGCGGCGTGCGCGGCTGGTACGCGGGTCGGCGCTTCTTCTGCCATGATCCCGCGCTGTGACTACTACTGAATCCACACTCCTACACGCCCCAGAGGGGGTTCCGGTCGAAGGCTCAAACGGCCTTCTGGTCGAAGTTGACGGCCGGATCGTTCCAAACTACGCAGCGACGATCGTGTCGTTCGAGGAAGGCGACGTCGTCAACGGCAAAGTCGTCCGAATCGACCGCGACGAGGTCCTGCTCGACATCGGCTACAAGTCCGAGGGGGTGATCCCCGCCAACGAGCTGTCGATCCGCAAGTCGGTCGACACCTCCGAAGAGGTCGAGCTCGGCGAGCAGATCGACGCCCTCGTCGTAACCAAGGAGGACGCCGAAGGACGGCTCATCCTCTCGAAGAAGCGGGCCCGCTTCGAGAAGGCCTGGCGCAAGATCGAGGCCGCCGCCGAATCCGGCGAACCGGTCGAAGGCGGCGTCATCGAGGTCGTCAAGGGCGGCCTGATCATCGACCTCGGCATCCGCGGCTTCCTGCCCGCGTCGCTGGTCGACATCCGCCGTGTCCACAACCTCGAGGAATTCACCGGCCAGACGCTCGAGTGCAAGGTCATCGAGCTCAACCGCAGCCGCAACAACGTCGTACTCTCGCGCCGCGCGGTGCTCGAGGAGGAGCGCAAGGAAGTGCGCGACCAGATCCTCGACCGCCTGCAGCCGGGCGAGGTCGTCGAAGGCAAGATCTCCAACATCGTCGATTTCGGTGCGTTCGTCGACCTCGAGGGCATCGACGGGCTGATCCACATCTCCGAGCTTTCCTGGAGCCACGTAAACCACCCGTCCGAGGTGGTGTCGATCGGCGACACGGTCAAGATCAAGGTGCTCGACATCGACCGCGACCGCCAGCGCATCTCGCTGGGCCTCAAGCAGACCCAGGAGGACCCGTGGCAGCGCGTGGTCAGCACTTACCGCTCCGGTGACGTGCTCGAAGGCACGGTCACCAAGGTCGTCTCCTTCGGCGCCTTCGTGGAGATCCTCGACGGCGTCGAGGGCCTCGTCCACATTTCCGAGCTTGCCGACCACCACGTCGAGAACCCGGCCGAGGTCGTGGAACTCGGTGCCACGCTCAACGTGAAGATCCTCGAGATCGACGAGGAGCGCCGCCGGCTGTCGCTCAGCATCAAGCGGGTCGAGGGTCAGAACATGCTGCTCAAGGACCTCGGTGCCGCGATCCAGGCCGCGTCCGGCCCGGGCGAAGACGAAGGCGGAGCCGTGGTCGAAGCCGAGGCCGGGGAAGTGACCGAGGCCGGGGACTCCGGTGCCGAGGCTTCTGAGGAAGCCGAAGCCGAGGCGGAGGCCGAGGCGGAAGCTGCGGCCGAAGACGTCGAAGCCGCTGACGCGGTCGCGGAGTCCGAGACCGAGGCTGCGGCCGAAGAGGACGCCGCCGTCGAAGAAGCCGAGCAAGAGCCTGCCGTCGAAGAGGCCGGCGAAGAAGATGTCGTCGAAGAGGCCTCCGAGGATGAGGCCGAGGCAGAGGTCGTCGAGGAGGCCGAGGAAATCACGGCCGAGAGCGCCGAAGGGGACGGGCAGTCCTGACGATCGGACTGACCGGCGGCGTCGCCGCCGGCAAGTCTGCGGCGCTCGAAGCCCTCGGGCGACTCGGTGCCGCGACCATTTCTTCGGACAGGATCGTCCACGACCTGCTCGACCGCGAGCCGATGATCTCGGCTCTCCGGCGGCGCTGGGGAGACTCGATCGAATCGGGAGGGGTCGTCGACCGGTCGGCGGTCGGGGAGCGGGTATTCAATGATCCGGCCGAACTCGCCTGGCTCGAGAAAGAGGTCCACCCGCTGGTCCGCGACGAAATCGCCGAGTGGTTCGCCGGCCTGCCCGAAGACTGTCCCGTCGCGGTGGTAGAGGTGCCACTGCTGTTCGAGGGCGAGATGGCCGACCGGTTCGACCTGACCGTCGCCGTTGTGGCCGACGAAAGGCTGCGACGGGAACGGGCCGAGGCCCGCGGTCACGTGGGCCTCGAAGGCCGGGAGGGCCGGCAGCTCTCCCAGGCCGACAAGGCCGCGAGGGCAGACCGCGTGGTGGTCAACGACGGGACCCCGGCAGACCTCGAATCGCGCCTGCGGGAACTGCTGGCCGAGCAGGGTACGACAGTGCCGACCGACCGCCGCGTCTAGCCTTTAGGGCTGGAAATGGCCAATGCGAGCAAGTCATCGAGTCGTAGAGGGAGGAGCCCGGCCAGAACCGCCCGGGCGCTATTCGTGCTGGCCGGTCTGGTCGCGGTCGCCGTTGTCGCGATCTTCCTGCTCTCCGACTTCTTCGAGCGCGGGATCAGGGAGGTCACGCTGCCGCTGAGGCACGAGAACATCATCCGGCAGCAGGCTGACGAGAAGGGCGTCGATGCGGCGCTGATCGCCGCGGTCATCTACTCGGAGTCGCGCTTCGTCGACCAGACGTCGTCGGCCGACGCCCGCGGCCTGATGCAGATAACCCCCGAGACCGCCAACGACATCGAGCGGCTGAGCGGCGGCACGTCGTTCGAGCTCGAGGACCTGAGCGACCCCGACATCAACATCCGCTACGGCACGTTCTACCTGGCCCACCTGCTCGACATCTATGACGGCGACGTCGTCGCCGCGCTGGCCGCCTACAACGCCGGGCCGGGCAACGCGGAGGAGTGGGGAGGCTCGAGGATGACCCTCGAGGACATCACTTTCCCCGAGACGAAGGAATACGTGAAGGGGGTCCTCGAGAAGCAGCGCGAGTACCGCCACATATACGACCTGGAACTGGGATATTGAACCGGGTCAGGGTCTTCGCACTGGCCGGCGCGGTCGGCCTGGTGCTGGCCGACTCGTCGATCGTCGTGCTCGCCCTGCCGGAGATCTTCCGGGAGTTCGACACGACGATCTCCGGCGTGTCGTGGGTGCTGATCATCTTCAACCTCGTGCTCGCCCTGCTCGCGGTGCCCGGCGCCTGGGCGGCGCGGCGCTACGGGCCGGGCCGCTCGGCGGCGATCGGCCTCGCCGTCTTCGCCGGGGGCAGCCTCGCCTGCGGACTTGCCACAGGGCTCGGCCCGCTGCTGACCGGGCGCGCCGTGCAGGCGGCCGGAGGCGCGATAGCGGTGACGGCGGCGCTCGAGCTGCTGATCTCGGCCCGCGGAGGCGAACGGCGCGGGATCGCGATGTGGGTCGGTGCGGGCGCGGTCGGTGCAGCCGTCGGACCCGGCCTCGGCGGTCTGCTGACCGAACTGGTCTCCTGGCAGTCGATCTTCCTGATCCAGGTCCCGGTTGCGATCATCGCCGCGGTACCGCTGCGCGACGCGATCATCGAGGAGACCAGGGAATGGCGCGTACCGGAAGCCGCCGGCGGGGACGGCCGCCCCCACCTTCCGGCCAACATCGCGCTCGCTCTGGTCTCGGCCGCGATCGCGGCGACGTTGTTCCTGGTCGTCCTGCTCCTGATCGAGGGCTGGCGCCTCAGCCCGATCGAGGCGGCGGCCGTGGTCACCGTGCTGCCGCTGGCCGCGCTGGCCGGCGCCAGGTTCGGCCGCAACGTGCCGTCGGAGCGCATGCGCGCCGCCGCCGGTGCGATCTTCCTCGCCGGCGGCCTGGCAGGCCTCGCGCTGTTGCCACGGGCCGAGATCGCCTACGTGATCCCCCCGCAGATCCTCGCCGGATTCGGGCTGGCCCTGGTCCTTTCGGCCCTGACCGAGGCCGCGGTCAGCGGCCGCTCGGCCGCCGGCATCCACGGCGGCTGGACGATCGCCGCGCGCCACGCAGGCGTGGTGGTCGGGCTGCTCATCCTGACGCCGATCTTCACCGCCCAGCTCGACACCGAGCGCGTCGCCGCCCTCGACGCGAGCACGGCGATCCTGCTCGACTCGGACATACCGCCGGTCGAGAAGCTCGATCTCGGCGGGCGCCTGGCCGACCAGATCGACATCCAGGACGATCGAGTGCCCGACATCGCCCCCGCCTTCGAACCGCTTCCGACCGATCCGGTCGAGCGGGATGAGTACGAAGACGTGCTCGCGAGGATCGAGGACCAGCTCGACCGCGCCGCCACGCATGCCTTCTCGAGCTCCTTCTTCATCGCGGCACTGTTCGGCCTGATCGCACTGATCCCGATCGGCATGACCCGGAGGCTCGAGCTGTGAGCGCGGAAGACCCGACGCAGCCGCTGGACGGCGGCGAGGAGCCGACCGAGCCGATGCCTGCGGGCGGGGAGGATCCCACCGAGGCGCTGCCCGGCGGCGACGAAGCGCCGACCGACCGGCTGGAGTCCGGAGACGAAGCACCGACAGATCGGCTGGAGCCCGGCGAAGAAGCTCCGACCGAACCCCGCGAGGCATGGGCCCCGCACCAGCCCGAGGTCAAGTCGGGTACCGGGATCCTGGTCGCCTCGATCGCAGCCTCGCTGGCCCTGATCATCGCCTACATCTTCGCCGGCGGCTTCGACTTCCAGCCGACACCGGTGGCTGATCCCTGCGATTCCAGGGTCTGGAGCGATCCGTCCGGGCTCGAGGACACGGCCCAGCAACTCGCTCTCTCTGCGGTCGACGGCGCCGCCTGCGAGCTCGGCGTCAGCCGGGAACAGCTGACGCGCGCGCTCGCCGACGAGCAGACGCTCAGCGACTTCCTCGACGAAGAGGGAATCTCCCGCGAGCAGTTCGACCAGGCCGTCAAGGCCGGACTCGAACGGGCCGTTGACGACGCCGAGAATGCAGGCGCGATCGATCCGCTGGTCGCGACCGCCATCAGGACCGGGATCGGCTTCGTCCCGGTCGACCAGATCATCCCGCTGCTCCAGAACGCCACCGGCCTGATCGACGGCGGATCCGGACTCAACGACCTGCTCGAGGGGGATCTCAGCCTCGAAGAACTGCTTGGAGGCGGGTTTGACTTCGGCGACCTGTTCGGCGGGGGCTCAGGCGGCGGTTCGGGCGGAGGTGGATCGGGAGGCGGGTCCTCCGGCGGCCTCGAAGACCTGATCCCCGACAATCTGCCCCAGGACCTCGAGGACCTGCGCGACCAGCTTCCGCCGGAGATCGAACGCAACCTCCCCGAAGGCATCGAGGACGACATCGGCAGACAACTGCAGAACGGGCTGGAGAACCTGCTGGGCGGGTGAGTCCGCGGCTCTGCCGGAAGCGGCCTTTCGCCGGTCCCGAGGGGCGCGGTCAGCCCCGGCGCGTCGCGACCGCCAGCAGCACGATCATCAGGGGCTGCAGCGGGAGCCGTGCCCACAGCAGTATCCGCGGGACGCCGCTCCTCGAGACCCATGGGATCCTCTCCGGGTCGGTGGCCATGTAGACGTTGGCCGGGAAGACCGCGACCAGCAGCGCGGCCAGCCACCAGAAGCCGAAGCGCGCCGTCCGCCGCTCCAGCAGCGTCGCGCCCCCGAGCACTTCGCCGACCCCGCTGACGAGGACCGCCTCGCGGTGCATGGGGATCCACGGCGGCATCATCTGCTCGTAAGGCTTCGGCCGGACGAAATGCAGCACGCCGGCGAAGATGAATACGAGACCGAGGGCTGCGCGGAGGACTCCCATCGGCCAAGCCTAGGCGGACTCGCGGAGCGCCGTCGGGGCGCGGTTGCCGCTCGCTAGGGTGGAGCCGTGTCCGAGTTCGAACTCAACCCCGCCTACTCGCCGCTTGCCGACCAGCCGAAGGCGATCGCCTCGCTGAGCGAGGGGCTGCGCGGGGGCGAGCGCATCCAGACGCTGCTCGGCGCCACCGGGACGGGCAAGACGTTCACGATGGCCGGTGTGATCGCCGAGGTCCAGAGGCCGGCGCTGGTCATGGCCCACAACAAGACGCTGGCCGCCCAGCTCTGCAACGAGTTCCGCGAGTTCTTTCCCGACAACGTCGTCGAGTACTTCGTCTCCTACTACGACTACTACCAGCCCGAGGCATACGTGCCGGCCCAGGACCTGTACATCGAGAAGGACTCTTCGATCAACGACGAGATCGACCGCCTGCGCCACGCGGCGACGGCGGCCCTGCTGGCCAGGCGCGACGTGATCATCGTCGCGTCGGTCTCCTGTATCTACGGCATCGGCTCACCGAGCCTCTACCGCAACCAGATGCAGCTGTTCAAGGTGGGGGAGACGATCGACCGCGACAAGGTCCTGCGCAAGCTGGTCCGCCTGCAGTACGAGCGCAACGACTCGAGCCTGACCCGCGGCGGCTTCAGGGTCAAGGGCGAGGTGATCGAGATCATGCCTTCGTATGCGGAGACGGCCTTCCGGATCTCGCTGTTCGGCGACGAGATCGAGGCGATCCACCACTTCGACCCGCTGACCGGAGAGATCCTCGACGTGGTCCAGCACGTCTCGATCTGGCCGGCGACGCACTACGTGACCGAGGAGGACTCGGTCGAGCGCTCGCTCGAAGAGATCCGGACAGAACTCGACACCAGGCTGGCCGAGCTCGAGGCCGAAGGCAAGGACCTCGAGGCCCACCGTCTGCGGCAGCGCACGATGTACGACCTCGAGATGATCCGCGAGACCGGCTTCACCTCGGGGATCGAGAACTACTCGCGCGTATTCGACGGGCGCGACCCAGGCACACCGCCGCACACGCTGATCGACTACTTCCCCGAGGACTTCGTCACCTTCGTCGACGAGTCCCACCAGACGATCCCGCAGATCGGCGGCATGTACATGGGCGACCGCTCGCGAAAGCAGACGCTGGTCGACTACGGCTTCCGCCTGCCTTCGGCGATCGACAACCGGCCGCTGAAGTTCGATGAGTTCATGGAGCGCACCAACCAGCTCGTGCTCGTATCGGCTACGCCCGGCCAGTTCGAACGGGCCGAGTCAAGCCGCGTGGTCGAGCAGATCGTGCGGCCGACCGGCATCGTCGACCCGGAGATCGAGGTCCGGCCGACGGTCAACCAGATCGACGACCTGATGAACGAGATCAAGCTGCGCGCGGAGCGGCAGGAGCGTGTGCTGGTGACCACCCTGACCAAGAAGATGGCCGAGGACCTGACCTCGTACCTGCTCGAACACGGCGTGCGAGTGCGCTACCTGCACTCCGACATTGACACGCTCGAGCGCATCCAGATCATCCGTGAACTGAGGCTTGGGGAGTACGACGTGCTGGTCGGGGTCAACCTGCTGCGCGAAGGCCTCGACATGCCCGAGGTTTCGCTGGTCGCCATCCTCGACGCCGACAAGGAAGGCTTCCTGCGGGGGGAGACCAGCCTCGTCCAGACGATCGGCCGCGCCGCGCGAAACACGGAAGGCCGGGTGCTGATGTACGCCGACCGGCAGACGGATTCGATGAAGGCGGCTATCTCGGAGACCGAGCGCCGCCGCAAGATCCAGGTTGCCTACAACGAAGAGCACGGCATCACCCCGACCACGGTTCGCAAAGCGATCGCCGAAGCCGGCAACCTCCTGGCCATCGAGGACCGCGCCCCGGCCAAGCGCCGCCGCCGGGCCGGCGACGACTTCGAAGGCCCCGAGGACCTCGAGAAGATGATCGTCAGCATGGAAGAGGAGATGAACGCCGCCGCCGAGGACCTGCGCTTCGAACAGGCCGCGCGCATCCGCGACGAGCTGAGAGAACTCAAGCGCGACTTGGAAGGAATGCGGGCCTGATCTGAGCCCGGCGGGTCGCATGTTCGAAGCGGGCCCCCGCTATGTTCGTCAGGGGGACCGAGTCGCAGCGCGGAATCCCCCATGCCGCCGTCCCTATCCGTCCCGTCGTCCCGGGGACGGCGAGGGACGCGTCCCTGAACGAGTTGCAGGCCACCGCCAGCCCGATCCGCGCTCTTCCTCGATCTGCGTCGATTCCTCCGGTACTCGAATATTCGGAGAGGCCGGAAGAGGCTCGGAGGTACCTCGCGTGGACAAGGAGATGCATGCGCCGGTCTGCGCCAATTCCGGACTGAGTATCCGCGGTCAAAATTCCGTAGTAAACACGGATGAACCCACGCATCACTGACGTAAAGTGAGGTTACCGCCCGCCGGTAAGCCGTCGCGGGCACAGTTCAAACAGGGGTCGGCCCGGGTCAGAAGAAAGAGAAGATGACCGGTTTGACCCGACTGGCCAGGAGGCTCACCAGTGGACCAGGATCGAATGAATCGACAGGGGCACGCAGCAGGAGCGATGAGCAGGCCCAGGCTGGCTGCGATAGCAGCATTGCTCGTCGTTACCTGCGCGCTGGCCGCGTTACTTGTTCTCGGCAGCTCGGACAGCACCCAGTCCGTTTCGGCCTCCAGCGCTGCCCAGGTCTCCCAGGCGAAGCCGATAACCGGCAAGCTCAGCAAACCCGGCTACACCGTGATCGCCGTGGCCGCCGACGGCATCGCAAACACCGACCTATCCGCCACCGACGGCTCCTTCAGAGTCTCGCCCACGGCGGAGACCGTGAGCCTCCACCTGCGCGCCCCCGAGGGGTCCTACGCCGGCCCGATCACGATCGCCGAAAGCGAGGCTGCGATCGCTCAGCGCGAGCTCAAGGTCACCAGGTCCAAGACGAAGGTCAAAGACTCCGAAGCGAAGGTAAGGCGGGCCAAGAAGCAGGTCAAGCGGACGACGAAGAAGGTCAAGAAGGCAAAGAGGAAGCTGAGGAAGGCAAGCGGCAAACAGGCCAAGAAGAAGGCGAGGAAGAAGCTCAAGCAGGCCAAGAGGAAGCTGAGGCAGGCAAAGAAGAAGCTCAGGCTGGCCAAGAAGAAGCTGAGTAAGGCAAAGGCCCAGCTTCGGGCGGCGCGAAGTGAGCTTCAGGCTGCCCGGGAGCGGCAGACGGGAGAGCGGGCGATCCTCGGGGTCAGATCCGCTTCGGCGCTCGGCTCGATCCAGGTCGACTCCGCCGCCGGTTTCGCAAAGGCCGAGGCTTCGACGGTTGGGCAGTGGGAAAGCTGGGTTGATACCAAGCGCTGGGCCCAGGCAAGCAGCGGCGTGCCGATCGGCGCCGGAAACTTCGGGCGTGTGAGCTCGAGCCAGCTGAGCGGCTCCGGGGTCGGCGACCTCGACCGCGACGGTGTCTCCGACCCGCTCGATATCGACGACGACGGCGACCTCGTCCTCGACAACCTCGATTCCTTTCCCTCGGGCTCGGGACCGAGGGCCTCGGGCCAGCTAAAGACGCTCTCGGGCGGTTTCATCACCGGCCCCTGGCTGGCTCTCGGCCAGGGGGAGGCCTCGAACGCAAACGCGGGGATGAGCAAGGAGCAGATCGAGGCGCTCTTCCGGGAGAACGGCGACTTCTGGCTCACTACGCCCTTGGGCGTAGATCCGAATCTGGAGAACTTTGGGCTTCAGCCGGGAGAGTACTCCGAGCTTGACTGCGGCGAACCCCAGGGAAGCGCCGACCCTGGCCTCACCTACTGCACCGAGGGCGGGACCGGAAAGGTCCACCAACGCGGCACCGCCGCTGTAGCAGGTGTGGACACCTCCTCATGGCCGGAGTTCCCCGGATGCTGTGATTTCGACGGCGACGGCTTCGGGACGGTGATACCGCCACCGCCCGGGAGCATTCTTAACGAACTTGGCGGCAACTTCGTCAGGATTCTCCATGGCGCGAACTTCGATCAGATCGCCTCGGGGGACGTCTTGATCCAGCGGGCCAGGGCACTTTGCGAGGAGGAATCCGTGTGCCAGGGCCCCTCTTGGGCACCCGATGGGACCCCGGCAGGGGAGCTCGGCCCCGAGATTGAGCTGGTCGGCACCCAGGGGTATGTCTTCGCTACCACGCCGACCCTAGTCTCCTACGACGACGGGCAGGGGAACTCCGCGACTCCCTCCTACCCGACCCCTCCCCAGGGCCCCGGCTCGGACAAAGACCCCTTCCCGGTCCGGGCCGGCCCTAGCGGTGACGTGGTCGTCGAGTTCACATTCTGGCGTCCCCAGCGCCTCCCGATCGAGCCGGAGACCGGCGATTGGTACGACGTGGGAGGCCTCGGCTACCTTGCGTTCAGGGAGAGCGTTCTTTTCGGCCTCGGCTGCCCGCAGAGCGCCTACTCGAGCTCCGATCCCAACCTGGTTCCTGGCCAGGCATCGCCGTTAGCCGCCTTCGACGAGCCGACTGCGGCGCTCGTGGACCAGACCGAGGATCAACCCGCGAGTCCGGGCAATACGCTGACCTACGAGCTGAACCTGACCGAATGTTTCGAAGCAACCCCTTCGGGGGACCCTCCCGAGCTGTTCGACGTCGGCGACACCGGGCGGGTCGTCTTCATGGCGGCGACCCCTGAGGCGGAGACCGGCGACCAGGCTTGGACCCAGCTCAATTTTCGGCACGTGCCGTAGGTCGGCATCCGTCCGGTATCCGCGGATCACGCCTTTGTCTCAGGCGGCCATCCGCTCCGTTATCCGAGCGTCACCCTGACGGACATAGCGGGCCCCCGCTATGTTCGTCAGGGGGACGGACCTCCTCCGCAAGTTGCGCGATCTGCCGTCCCTATCCGTCCCGTCGTCCCCGGGACGGCATGGGACGCATCCCTGGTCGAGATTGGGGGGCAGGGGACCGGCTCCGATCGGTTCGACCCGCGCCCTTCTTCGATCTGCGTCGATTCCTCCGGTATTCGAATATTCGGAAAGGCCGGAAGAGGCTCGGAGATCCCTTCCGTGGACGAGGAGACATATGGGGGGTCTGCCGGGGTCAGGACCGAGGCGCCGCGGGCATGTCCGTAGAAAACACGGATGAATTAGCCTGTCCCTGACGTAAGGTGAGGGTAGTGCCCGCCAGTCAGCGATCGCGGGCACAGCGAAACAGGGTCGCCCGGGGCAGGAGAGATAGGAACTGACCGGTTCGACTCGACTGACCAGGAGGCTCGGAAGTGGACCAGGATCGAATGAATCGACAAGGGCAAGAAACGGGAGCGATGAGCAGGCCCACGCTGGCAGCGGTAGCCACGTTGGTTGCCGTTACCTGCGGGCTGGCCGCGTTCCTGGTGCTCGGCAGCTCGGCCAGCACCCAGGCCATCTCGACCTCCAGCGCTGCCGAGGTCTCCCAGGAGAAGCCGATTACCGGCACCCTCAGCGAGCCCAACTACACCGTGATCGCCCTCGCCGCCGACGGCCTCGGCAAGACCGACGTATCCGCCGCCGACGGCAGCTTCAGCATCTCGCCGCTGGCCAAGAAGGTCACGCTCCACCTGCGCACCCCCGAGGGAACCTACGGCGGGCCGATCGTGCTCGAAGAAGGCTGGAACGTCGTCAAGCGGGCCAAGAAGAAGCTGAGGCAGGCCAGGAAGAACCTGAAGCGGGCCAAGAGGAAGCTGAAGAAGGCCGAGGGCAAGGCGGCCAAGCGCAAGGCGAAAAAGAAGGTCAAGCAGGCGAGGAAGAAGCTCAAGCAGGCCAAGAAGGCACTCAAGCAGGCCAGAAACCGCGCCAGCGGCAGGCGGGCGATCCTCCGCCTCCAGGCCGGGGCCAAGCTCGGCAGCGTCACCGTAAGGCCCGCCGCCGGCTACGCGAAGGCAAAGCTCACCGAGCGGCAGTGGAACAGGTGGGTCGTCGAGAAGACCCAGGCCCAGGCCAAAGACGGCGTGCCGATCGGCGCCGGTAACTTCGGGCGCGTTCGCTCGAGCCAGCTCACGGGCTCCGGGGTCGGCGACCTCGACCGCGACGGTGTCTCAGACCCGCTCGACATCGACGACGACGGCGATCTGGTGCTAGACGATGTCGACGCGAGCGCTGCGGGCCCCGCCGCGACCACGGCGCAGCAGGCCGCTGGGGAACTCCAGACGTTGACCGCTGTCACCGCTGGAGGCCCGGGAGGCACGCCGATCGTTAACGCCAACGCTCCCGGGCTCAGCGATGAGCAGATCAAATCGGCCGCGCAGGCCCGCGCCACGCTTTCGATCAACACCTTGGGCTCCGAGGAGCTCGACTGCGGAGAGCTGATCTACTGCTCGGCGGGCGGGACCGGGTTTCGCGATCGGTTCGGGAACCCCATTGTTCAGGACCCCAACCCCGAGTCCTTCCCTGAGTGCTGCGATCCCGACGGCGACGGGCTCGGCTCGCTCGATTCCGATGGCACGACCCTCCTGAAGCCCGGCACCGGCGCCGATCAGGTCCGTGGCGGCGACGTGTTGATCGCGCGGGACGAGGTGTCCGAGCTCAGCGGCACCCTTAGGACGAGCCTTGTCACGCTCCCCGCAATCGCCTACTACGTCGACGAGCTGGGGACCAGGCGGGATGTCTCCTACCCGCTCACCTTCTTCCCTTGCCCGGTGGAGCCCGATGAGTGCCCGAAAGTCAATCCGTTAGGGATCGACCCAAGCCCCCCACTCCCCGTCGTCGACGGCCCAGACGCTGATTCGGATGTCGAGGTGACGCTCCATTTCTGGCGGCCCCAGCGCCGGCCGATTCCCGACGAGCTGCCGCCCGGCGTGGAAAGCAACTGGATCGACATCGGCGGGATGCAGCACTGGGCACAATCGTTTTCGGAGCCCCCCGGGCTAGCTGTCCCGAGGGCAGCTACACCGAGACAGATCCGAATCTGACCCCTGGGGACCGCGGAGAAGGCGAAGCGCAGATCCCCGTGCTCAACGATTCGGCGCCCGACCAGGCAGCGAACCCTGATAACACCTTCAGCTACACGCTCAACCTCAGTGATTGTCTGCCAGACGGGGAGGGAATGCTGCTGTTCGATGCAACGTTCGCCGAGGGGGACCGCGGCAGCTTTTCGTTCTACGTGTTCGAGCGTCAGCCCTAGGCTGAGTGGCGAGCGGCCGAGAAGTCTAGGAACCTTTCACCCGGGTAGGGTTCGAAAGGTCGCTGGTTCAAATCCAGTCGCCCCGATAGGGCCGAAAGGCCGCTCTGGAAGCGACCCTGAAGGGTTCCTGGTCAAGCCAGGAAGCAGTACTTGCCGGCTGGCGGTACCAGCCGTGGTACCAGGAATCGTCACCACACGTGCTGAAAGAGAAGCCCTTCCTCGATCTGCGTCGATTCCTCCGGTACTCGAATATGCGGAGAGGCTGGACGAGGCTCGGAGACACCTTCCGTGGGCGAGGAGAGGCATGCGCGCCTGCCAAGGGAATCCACCTCGTCCGCGCAGACAACATCAGTAGTAAATACCGATGAAGTTCCGTCTCAGCGTCCTAAGGTATATAGGCCGCATCGGCTATCGATAAGCAGTCGCCCAAGGGGGATGACCGGGAGCCGGCTGACCGATGGCACTCAGGCAGGCACCAGGCCAGGAGGCCCACCAATGGACCAGGATCGAATGAATCGACAAGGGCAAAGAAGCGGAGCTATGAGCAGGCCCACGCTGGCCGTGGTAGCCGCACTGGTTGTCGCCACCTGCGGGCTGGCCGCGTTCCTGGTGCTGGGCAGCACTGCCGACACTGAGACCGTCTCGGCTTCCGGAGCCGTCGGTTCCGCCCGAAACCAGCCGATAACCGGCAAGCTCAGCAAGCGCGGCTACACGGTGATCGCGCTCGCCAAGAGCGGCGAGGCGAAGACCGACGAAGCCCCGAACGGCAAGTTCAGGCTGCGTCCACCGGCGAAGAAGGTCACGCTGCACCTACGGGCCTCCGACGGCACCTACGCCGGCCCGATCGTCGTCGCCGGTACATGGAACCTGGTCAAGGTTGCCAAGAAGAAGCTCAGGCGGGCCGAGAGGAAGCTGAGGAGGGCGAAAGCCCTTGCGGACAAGGCGTCCGGCAAGAAGGCCGTCCGCAAGGCAAAGCGCAAGGTCAGAGCGGCTAGGAAGAGAGTCAAGCAGGCCAGGAGAGAGCTGAAGACCGCCAGAAGGAGGGCAAGCGGAAAGGAAGCGGTCCTCGGCGTCACGCACGGGGCCGCGCTTGGCGCGGTAAGCGTGAAGGGTTCGGCGGGCTACGCGAAGGCGAAGCTGAAGCTGCGTCAGTGGAAGCGGTGGGTCGTTGAGGAGAACAGGGCCCGGGCAAAGAAGGGTGCTCCGATCGGTGCGGGCAACTTCGGGCGGGTACGCTCGAAGAACACCAGGGGCGGCGCCCCCGGTGACCTCGACCTCGACGGAGTGGCCAACCCGCTCGACATCGACGATGACGGCGACTTGGTGCTCGACAACATCGACGCGACTCCCACGGGCTCGGCCGCGCGGGGCTCGCAGTTCGCCTCCGGCGCCTTTCCTCTCTCCTCCAGAATGCATGCCGGGAACAAGCCCGACAACGAGACCATTCCCGGACCACCTGGCGGCAACCTGCCCGTCAACGCCAACGCGCCCGGTCTCAGCGACGCGCAGATCGAGGCTGCCCTCCCCGGTTACGGGCTCCTCGCGTTGGAGAGTGACCCCACGCTTGGCTCCGCCGAGCTCGACTGTGGCCTGCCTCAGGACGGCGCCGACCCGGGCCTCATCTACTGGCACTGCGGGCGGGACTGGGAAACTCCACAACGCGCACGGTGCGTATGGCGCGCCCTTCCCCGGTGAGCCCTTCGGACCCTACGATCCCGACGGCGACGGCCTTGGGACGCTCCCGGGTTATTCCTTCGGCTACTACCACGGCGCGACCAGCGACCAGATCAAGTCGGGGGACGTCCTGATCCAGCGGATCGAGCGCACCGACGGAAGTGAGGAGGAGCTGGTCGCCGCGCTGCAGTACGTGTTCGAGACCACCCCGGCGCTGGCCTCCTACGACGACGGGCAAGGGAACTCGCAAACAATCCCCTATCCGGTCACGCTCGACCAGCGTCCGCCGATTAAGGCGGGCCCGAGCGGCGACGTGGTGGTCGAGCTCACCCTCTGGCGTCCCCAGCGTAGGCCGATCCCGCCCGAATCTGGCGAGTGGATCGACATTGGCGGGCTTGACTACTACATAGCGGCGTTCCCCGAAGGGGTCTTCGGCCGATTCTG